>CAVXZB010000073.1:0-113878 GCA_963765895.1 uncultured Nitrososphaeraceae archaeon
TGGCAATCGGTGGAATAGCCGGATTTTTGAGAGGTTGAAATCAATTTGAATCTTGGTATATTGGGGAATGTATTTGGGAAAATTTCGGTCCCAAAAAATAACTTCACTAAAAACTATTCAAAAAGACTGACAGATTATTTGATCCAATTTTTTGGATTTGATGACATAAAAGAGATATTTCAACTATCTATAAATGCAGACAAACCTGTTCATATTCTGCTAGGTGGACCTCCCGCATCTGCTAAATCGCTAGTTATGAATTGCCTTACCAAGCTGTAACGATCTTATTATGCAGTAGGTAGCACCTCAACAAATTCAGGGATATTCGATTATTTGTTTGAACACCGACCTGCATACTTCATAATAGATGAGATTGGGAGGATTAGTAAAAGGGATCAAGCTAGTTTACTTGGTCTAATGGAATCTGGCTTGCTATCTGAATTAAAGCACAGACAACAGAGAACGACCCTGTTAAAGACATGGGTTTTTGCTAGCTCTAATGACGCAGACAAATTGTTAACTCCACTAATAACAAGGTTTACAGTCATTCATCTCAAATCATACACTGAAGAGGAATTTGTAGAAATTGCTGTTAATGTGTTCAATAGAGACGAAGGGACTGGGAATGATGTTGCTAAATTTATAGCCAAATTAGTATTCGATAAATTGAGCTCAAATACAGAGAATGTATTAGAATCGCTAGATTGGAGACAATAACATTGCAAATGCATCACGAGTTGTCTATATGCTAACCATATACGGTAATCGACGAGTAAAAGTAGGGATATGAAGATCTTGACATAGTATTTACTTTAGTCTTAAAATGTTACTATATCCGCTTATCGGAGCGGATTCACCTTCTATTTCTCACAAGCTTGCATAGAGAGAATAAGATTTTATAAACCTAAAAATATAACCTTCTAATTAACTGCGAGGATATCGAATCGGAAATAAATACTTCTATAAGTCGGTAACTACATACTTGTTCCAACTCTTTTATTCATCCATCAAAGAATCGTTCCGATGCGATTATTAGAATACTTCAAATGGGCAATATAGTTGGCACTTTTTCATGAACATGGTTAACTATGCATCAGGAGATTATGGTATTGGAAATACATTATCATTGAAATGCAAAATCTACGATAGAAAAACCTTATCAGACTCATAAATACTCCGCATGCTATTCACATAAAGCGATAATGGGCAGATATCACTAGCTATCAAATTTTATGAATAAATTCCGTCTAAATTTCAGTCAATGGCACATAAAATTTATTTTTTATACTATCTTCTAATGGAAGTAATACGTGCTAACAATACGTATAGGTTATATATACGGGTATATAATCCGTGTTGGATTATAAATCATTCAGGGAGGCTAGGACATTTGTTAACAGGTACATTATTTTTGCTACATTGTCATATTGCATATATAGATAAACAATTTCACAAGGTAGGTTTTCTAAATTAGTATAATGGGTTTGGAATACTAACCTCTTTAATATAAGATGTGATCAATATAGGTATGTCAAATAACTCTACTCAAAATATACCACAAGAAGCAACAAAACTCAAGAAGTTATCCAAAACGACACTAGATATATGGAAATGGAAGAATTCAAAGACTCCGATCATCATACAGGATATTTCTGTTATAATTGCATTTACTTTATGAAACAACAAATCATTGCGCCATAGTAACAGATGAAGGAGTAGATGTATACGATAAAAGCTCTGGCGAAATAGCATCACATGGAATATGTGCACTATGGGAGCCAAATAAAGCAGAGATGCGTTAAGCAAGGGACAGTAAATCACATATCAAGTGCAAGAATTTGAGTAATAATAATAAGAATAACACTATAGGGTATTGGGCATCTCAGGAACAATACTCAATGCACGATTTGCTCAACTTTGTGTTTGAGGCTGAAAGGGGCGGCTTCAGCAGCTGTTTGACAAGTGACCATTTCCATCCTTGGTGGCATGACAATGGATATGGAAATTTTACTTGGATTTGGATGGCTCCTCCTCCTGAGCATACTAAGAAGATGCAATTTACAACAGGAGTTACATCTGCTGTTTATCGCTACAATCCTGTTATCATTGCTCAAGCATTTGCATCTCTTGATGTACTTTATCCTGGTAGGATAGGCCTTGGTATAGGTTCTGGGGAAGCTATGAATGAAGTTCCCGCAGGTTTTGATTGGCCATCAGCTGATATTAGACTTGCGAGGACTACTGAATCTATTAGAATCATAAGCAGATTATGGAAGCAGGGAAGAACAACTACACTAAAAGGAGAAGATAATAACGAAAGATCATAATGGATTTGTAGAATTTTATGGCAACTACTTTAAAGTTAAAAACGCAAAATTATACACACCACCCACAGGAAAAATACCATTATACATGGCAGCAATAGGAGAACAAGCAATAGAAACTGCTCCAAAATATACGGATGGTTTAATTACGTTGGCAAAACCAGATAAAGCAAATGAAACATTTGGGATATTCGATAAATCTGCAATTAAGGAAGGAAAAAATACTGGCTCTTTGAAGAAAATAGCAAAACCAAAAATATCATATTCTGAGGATTATGATAAAGCTCTAAAGGTCACAGAATTTTGGAGAGCCTCTCTTCTAGAAGACGCATTTAATCTAGACATAAGTGATCCAAGGAAACTCGAGCAAAAGGCAAAAGATGAAGTATCAGATGAAAAGTTAAGACAATCAACTCTAATAGTTACGTCAATAGAAGATTGTATTAAGCCATTAGAAGAATACTTCAACGCAGGTTATACAACGCTTTATCCTCATAGCACTAGTCCAGATGAAATAAAGTTTATCCAGGATTTCGGCAAAAGAGTATTGCCTTATTTCAATGATCAAAACCCGGTCAATTGAGGTAAGGACGATATAATCTAGTGTTTCAGAATCACTTCGGAACAGCATATGATTTCATAAATCCTAAACCATGTTGACTTATCATTGCAACAGTTAATTTACATATTATTAATCAATGACAATAATGGGGAGAAGTAGAAGGAAAACTCAAGACCAAGGAAGTTTTAAACGTGCAAAAGATAAGAAGAGCAGGAAGATTGTCCCATCAAAGATAAGCAGGTTTGCTAGTGGTTTTGCAATTCCTAATGACGCTAAAAGCAAATGTCCTAAATGCTCGTCGGATATGATACGACATCCTTCTTTAGTATCAATGCCTTTGAGTTCATCACCCGATGATACGAATAACGTAGGAAAGATAAACATAGAAATCAGGACGCAAATTTTGTCTTTAAATTCAGCTCTTGCAAAACCTGTGGATATAGCGAGTTCTGTCTACATAATAAGAAAAGTGGGACCAGAGTCTAGCCTTTACTACAACTATAGACAATGGCCATAACTATCCTAAGAGTTAAGTGAATGAAGTGTATTAATAACGTACGTAATAGCACTGACAAATAAGGAGACAATGCTGAAGTCCCAAATAACCTAAAGGAGGAGAAAGAGGAAAGAGGAAAGAATGTGCAGTTATAGCGAATTCCTTAAGTTAGAAGATAAAGAAAAAGAAAAGACCAAAATATATCCACAGTAGACCAACCATATCCAGCAATACAAGAAGTGATACTCGGCTGGGAAGGGTCTGTTGATGGGGTTAATGAAAATATTAGAGCCGAGAAAAGACATTAACCCGAAATCTAGAGAGTTAGTTCACGTTGTATTTTCTGACTTTGTACCTGACCGTACTAGATTGTGAATTGACTACATATCGATAGTCACTATCTCTTTACAACCCCTCTTGATATTAGCAACGACTTCTCCCTTCACTTCGTGTAGGTTGTCAGTTGCCGTCATATCTACCCCTGATATTTAACTTAATCTACCGTTAAGACGGCATACTTATATATCGTTAATACGGTAAATGAATATGGGATTAGAGAGTACAGTAGGTGTCGCTAAAGTCGGCACTAATTCGTTAAGGACTACAGTCCCAGAAGGAATAACCGAGTTCTTGGATATTAAAGCAGGTGACAAATTGGAATGGAAAATGGATACGCATAATAATGAACGTACTGCGATTGTCACAAAGAAACCTGTTCATATGGGTTCGGTAGAACTTGCTGGTTACAGTATGAAACAGAAACGAAAATCTGCAAGTGATTTTTAATATGGTCGAATCTGATGAATTTGATAAAGAACTTATTAAGCGAACTGAAAGAGTTGGAAAGACGATTAAAGAATGTAGCGAAAGGATAGAATCAGAATTAAAATATTCACTTTCAATCGAATGATAGAGAAAGTCTTGCTCTCTTAACTCATGTTTCATTAAACGGGCTATCTGAATTATACGAACTGTCTGCATTCAATATGACATTATTCAATGAGATTGTCCACGTCATAGATAAACTGCCTGAACAATTTAAAGCGTCAAAAGAACAGTTTATGCAAGCCGTTATACTAAACAAGAAACAAAAAGATTTTGTGAATTGGGGTACACGATATACCGAGAAGATTTAGCGAAGGATTTGGAAAAAATTAAGGGTGAGAAATCATAAACGATTTTAAGGCCATTGATAAAATAATGATTTGTATATCATAAGTTAACCATTTTCAGCAGTCAGAATATATCTATCTCTGGGGTGTCTTGGATTAGGGTGTCTGAAAGCGACACAACGATCCAACGTCTCAATAGATGAGGAAGTTAAACTTACGCTATAAACAATTAAATTTTTAGATTCCATGTTATTAACATGCATTATCATACTTGTAGAATGAATGTAGAGAAGTTATATAGTACAATATTCTATAGTATGAGATGATAGACGCTAAGACAGTGTGTTCGTGTTCCTGTTGTCTTTTTTTCCTCAATTAAATGAGAGGGCATCCTTTATCAAAGAGCAATCACTCTTGAGGAGGATGCAGTGGATATTGTAAGTATCCTTCAAACTCGCATAGAAATTGACCAAGACAGAAATAGGTATAACTATAACAACAGTGATAGCACTTATGAGAATTCCTGCAAACAAGCAATCTATTTCTTAATATGCGGCTCTTTTTGACTGGTGTGCCTCTTGTATCGGGTTGAATGCACCCCTCAGATGTCCTTCTTGTGATAATAGTAAAGTAGAAAGGATACCGATCGCCGATGGCGAAATTCAAAGATTTGATGTGATCGTAAGCCATGATATTAGTCGAATTCTTTTTGATTCATAGGATGGAATTACGCAAAATAAGGATAATAGGGAGGTGAGAAACACAACTAAATGAATATCATAGAGTCAGAGTCTCCTCTTACAATGGTTGCAAAAACATGTGGATGTGCTCAAATAAATAGACGTAAAATTACATACGCACTTATCGACTCTTACCATAGCCTTTGTCTAGACAAGAAAGACATTATAGAGTCTGAATTAATCGCATGTGAAAGGCTGTTAAAGTACACCTCAGAGGAGAACGATAGACAGATCATAGAAAAAGAAATAGCAGATCTGAAGATGACGTTGGATCTTCTGTCTTAAATGGAGATGGATTACTACTCAACAACTATGCTGGTTTGATTCGGGTTCGGTGGGATGCAATACACAGGTGTATGTAATCCTCTTTTTTACTCAGGTTTTCGATCAGAGTACTCCGGCGTAGACGGGGCATCAGATCGGGACTCGGCTGTCCAAGTTCAAACGAAAGGACGGATGGCCGCTTTGCTGGCGCTGTAAACGATAGTGCCAGCAAATCCTTTCAAGCCGGCAATAGAACTATTTAGAATGATTGAACCGCCATCTTTCATAGGTGACAGAGTCTTTTGAACGGTAAACAAGGTACCGCGAACGTTGACGTTGAACATATAGTCAGCCCTTCTCGGTAATTGAGCCAAGTGGCTTACTGAGCTCGCCAACGTCGGCGCTCAGACGAGCAATTTATTCATGACAGAGTAAAATTATGAAATCAAATAGAGGATGCATTAAGCAAAAGTCCCCCGCAATAAGGACAATTTTCAATCAAGTCCATATTCAATCTTTCATTATCGGTGAGCGCATGACAGTGTTGGCATTCTATTATCAATTTTATGTACCATTCTTCTATAGAAGACTCTGATATATATAGCCCTTTTAATTGTGCATTATTCGTTATACACTAGCACAAGGGCGTGGTATAGTAAACCGTGCTAGCATAGATGCCGTCGATGCGATCCTTATCCTTTTTGACCATCTCGAACAGAGGATCAAGGACGGTAAGACTGCCGGCATGCCCGCACCAATGACGTTCTTGCTGATTTCTTTGATTGCTTAGTCGATCTTCTGTTGACTGCGGCCAGTGATGAAGACGTAAGCACCTATCCTTGGACGAATAATTTAGCAAGGACCATCCAGTTCAAAATAGTATTTAGTGATTACAACCATAATAAATTTAGTGTATCTATATATATCCATACTAACTTTCTTAGTTGCTGAACAATAACAATGCCAAATTATATCATATTGGTGAACTCGACAAATAAGGGATAAAGAATGTTAAAGATACTGTAAAACGAGCTAAATCTTTTGGAAGTGCATTAGAAAAAGTAGGTTGTAAATCTCTCGGCTTCTATTATACGATTGGAAGATATGATATGGTATCGGTAATCGAGGCTCCAAATGATGAGGCAGTAGCATCAGTGTTATTCAGGTAACAGGAAGGCGAGGCAATATACGTCCTGAAACACTCAAAGCATTTTCAACGGCTGAAGCGAGCTAACGTAATTGAAAAGCTATCTTAATAGATAATTGTAATACATATTGACACATTAGACAAAACCTTGCTCCTCGTCCTGCCAAGATCGTGGCGCTTTATTAACAGGTATCGGAACCCGCATACCCACAGGCTTAAATGACATAATAACTTCGATTATATACGCTGGTGTATTACATCCCGCCGAACTCGCCATAAATTTATAATTGTTAAAGTTATGGTATATAAGAATAGAAATTATAAACGCTAACTTATTGGCTCTGGAGGCAATGATTATTACTATTAATTTATACCTGAAATCGTATCAACTGGCTTGGATTGAATGCATAGTAATTTAGTTCCATAATTATAGTAACATTAAGATCGCTAGAATTCTTTTGTCTTACTAAAACAGATCTCGAGATGATGTTGAAGATGTTATTATCCGATTTGTGTTATCGTAAAAAGAAAGAATTGTGAGAAAGGAGATAACTGCAGGTACATTTGGAAATTACGTTAAAGCGATCAAGTTATTCTGTAGGATGACTCGTATTCAGATAAATTAGGATTATAGCACACTATCTTCGGAAGGTGAAACAGTATTCTAACGATAGGATACCTAGCGTCGAAGAGATAAGAAAACTGATCCAATATCCTAAATCGGGGGATCAAGCTAATTATATTATTGTCAGTATCGACAGGAATAAGGGTTGGGTTATTAACTATATGAATGGAAGCATATCAAGCCAATAAATGATAAGAAAGGCGACATTATTAGGGGCCAAACTGATCGTATACTCAGACGAGCCTGAGTGGTGGGGGCTTTGTTCTGATCGACCGTAGAGCCACAGTTATATTATATTGATAGTCATATTATTATCTAATTATGACATTCTATATTTGGTTAGCATATGACTGATATTAGTGAACATAAGAAAAGTCAATCCATAATTGACAGGCATAAAGGTTTGTCAGGCAGAATCATCTATCAACCACGGCCAAGAGCTCAATCAATTGATTTAGTTCAACAAAGGTTCAAAAACAACACGGTAATCAAAAATTTCAGAATTTGCCATCACCATCAGGATCCCCACCCTATCATCTCAAACTAGATAACATTTTATCGACAGAAATCATGGATAAAATTTGGAATACTGGTAGAATCATATTTCATACTGTTGGAGATACCGGAGGAATTGGATTCGAGGTACCTCAGCATATTGTGGAAATGCATATGGAAAGCGATTTTGATGCAACCAATTTTCAATCAAGCCCTTCATTTTTTTATCATTTAGGAGATGTGGTGTACTGACTATGGTGAGGCAGACAATTACTCTGAGCAATTTTATCGACCTTACACTCATTATCCCGCATCGATCTTTGCTATACCCGGTAATCATGATGGTGACGTAAATTATAGAACTCCTGAAAATATTCGTCCCACATCGTTAGAAGCATTTGTTAATAATTTTTGCAACAAGACTCCCACAATCACTCCTGAAGCAGCTGATGTTGATAGAGATGCCATGACTCAGCCAAATGTTTATTGGACACTGGAAACGCCTTTTGTAAATATTATTGGTCTATATTCTAACGTTCCTGAAGGTGGAGGAATAAATCAAGAACAATTTGATTGGTTTGTCAATGCAGCTTGGTTCTGCACCTATTGACAAAGCACTAATAGTAGCAGTGCATCATCCGGCATACTCCCTGGATAATTTCACTTCTGGAAGTGTGGCAATTAAGGATAATCTTGAAAATGCATTTAACAAATCTGGCCGAATGGCAGACATGGTTCTTTCTGGACATGTTCATAACTATCAACGATTCACTTACGAAGCAAATGGTCATCAAGTCCCATATATTGTAGCCGGTGCTGGCGGTTATCCTAATTTGACTTGTATGGAGCGTACTAGTGGTTTGCCTAATTTACAATGTACCTGAACAAGAACCCGATGACAGACTAGACGTTCCAACAAATTTGCCAAGCTATAACCTGACATTGGAAAACTATTGTGATAATCGTCATGGATTTCTGCATATTGAAGTAACATCTAATCTTATTAAAGGAGGATACTATACATAACACACGGCCTCAAGAATCATGGAATGCCTCATCCCAAAGAGTAGATAATTTTGAGTCTGATATAAAGACACACAAGTTAACTAAAAAGTACAATTTCAAGATAATATACTTCTTACATCCAGAGTCTATCGGCTCTATAGCCGGCTCTTATGATGATCCAACTATACCTTATGTGCTGTTCCCAGACCATGATTAAGATCAAAGCCCAGGTTATCCTATCATTACTAAAAAGCAAAGGATACTGTACTACGCTTGCATATTATCTAACTACTTCCCATTGTGTGGGGTTTGGTCGTGTGCAGTTTTCCACAAGAGATACTTCTGTGATAAAACAGGAACGATTTAAAATATGTATAAAATAAAATGGATAACCTCCAGGATAGAGAATACGGAATGCCATTGTCCACGTCAAAAATCAGAGAATAGAGTAGCCGGCTTACCGAAATCGAAATCTAACAAGACAGTCAAAGCCGGCGAATATACCAAGAAATACTTCTTACACAAGGGCCCACCAACTGTGATCGGAGCCTTTGTAAATAAGACACAAAAAATGCCGGAGATTTTTGTCTAATTATACTATAGATCTTGGATCAGACTAGGTCGACGTCCAGGTGTAAATATAAAATCCCGCAATCTTTGGATTCTTTGTTGTGATAGTATTCCATTGGCAAATACTAAAGCATTACACGTATTGCACCTTAGCATAATACGTCTAGTCTTGGTAGGCTTGAGCACAGACATAGAATTACAGAACAAGCAATACACATATCGTTCCCATAGGTTGATAACAGATAATTTACTAATGTACAGTATATCATACCTAGGCTATATATAGCGCCAAGAGAATTTCGCCAGACAGTTTGGTTTGTTCGCCGGTTTTTCGACTGCATTATAAAATCTTCGCCGGCAGACCGGTTTACTACATGATAGCACAAATGGCCTGCGAGAATACGCTATGCAAAATGGATGCAAAAACATATGTGCGAATATCTTGATAGAACAGGTAAGATTCTGTCTAAAGACATGGCAAGAGAAAAAATCCGGCGAGCAGTATAAGATAGAAAAACTAAAGAAAAGGAAAATGAGACATGAAGTTAACGCCGGCGTCATCGAATTATATTCAAAGTCATATTTAATATTCCAACTCGATTTTCGCCGGCTAGATAATCATCCCGCTTCAACAGTACTCTTCAATATCTCACTAGTCATAGGAATGATTATGTAGCAGAGAAAAAGATATTCTTATTTCTAAAAATACTACTATTTTATTTTTCTATTTGTACAAGTCTAGATTCTACTGTCCTTCGTCATTATTCGGAGTTCCCATATCGTCACAGGGTAGTATATGAAATCTAGTCTCATCTTGAGGCAGATATTTGTCTGAGCAATGCCTTTTTTCGCTTTCGTTTGCGTACACTGTGTTACCATGTGTCAGAACGCCCAACAGTACCAAGCCTGCGAGGATAACCACACTTACCGAGACGATTTTGTTCATAATATGTGAAACACTTTTCGTAAACAAAAGGTTTCTAAACTTTATTTCCAAATAAACTACTATTTTATTTTTCTGCCTCATTCCGAGTTCTACTCTTTGTGATCTTGGTTTGGTATTGGTTCATGTTTATGGCGACTATTAATCCCAGGATGCGCCAGTAGTTATGCGAACTATCCTTGGATCTATCCACATTATAAGCTCAATAAATGTTAGTAATCTGATGGCTGGCAGGTTCTTCACTGCATTGCCAGAAAGCCGGCAAAATGCGGCTGTATGGTGCTACAGGATTCTCAAAGAAGCATACCAAAATGTATCTTGAACCACATAACAATAAGGAACAGATAATGGAGTGGAGTGCGTTAACACTTTGGTTCTACCAAGCAACCTAGAGGCATGAGAAGTGGCTAATCAAAGTTTGGCTACACACCATCCTTGGAGGAAGGCAAATCTGCCTAAGGCGAGTGAGCCGGCGGAAAAACATTGTGGATTCCTAGGACTACTATGCCTCGTAGATAAATTGCAAAGTCTCTTCGGCAGCTCTACAGTAAATCCATCTCTAGGAGTAAAAGTATCTAATATCGGTGGGATAGATTAAATGAAAAAGGAAAATTAGTTACGGGCAGTCAAATGTTGCTTAATCTGCGTCACTTCCTGTATTTGGCGCTTTGTCACACCAACCCTTTATGTAGTTCTTGTTAAACTCTGGTGAGTGATCATTAAAGCCCTTACCAGGCTTTGTTATGTATAGGTGACAGTTATCTGGATCAGTCCAATTAGCTTAAAATTAGTTCGTTTTAGCAGGACTATGTCTAACAATGGATTCATCTGGCAAATGATTTAGTCTTTCGTTCCTCTTTAGTAGTTATATTCCAGTTTATTATTCGCTATTCTGATTTATTCAGTTAAACAGTAAGGATAGTAAAGTCATTACCGTTCAAATTATAAAGTACTTCATTTGATTTGGCTTGATTTCGACAATATGACCAATTAGAAATTCTCTCTGTAGTATCCTTTAGCCAAGTGAGTTTATATTATTTCAATCAGCTACTATAATAAATGGTCAACCGAGCAAAATCATTTAAGAGAAGAACTTTAGTGACTGTGGTTATCGCATCGTTGGCCATCATAATTCCAGTCATATATTTGATTCATAACTCTTCTACTGCTTCGGCAGCTCCTTCTATAACCAAAAGTGCAAAGCTGAAAGTTGAGACTCTAGCTAAGGGTCTTTCCTCCCCCTACCAGCATGGCATTTATTGATACTAACAACATACTGGTCTTAGAGAAAGGTGGGCAAGGACGTCTCGTGTCAAATGGAGTACTAGAGGATAAGCCAGTCTTGCAAGTATCCGTTGATACAGAAAGTGAACGTGGTCTGCTTGGAATTGCTATTATGAATGATACAAAGACTAAAGTTGCTAATAACAGCAAGTTTGTATACCTGTACTATACTGAATCGAAAGGTGGAGATCTTAGAAATAGGATTTACAGATATGAATGGAATGGACAAAACCAAAAACTTGTCAACCCTACTCTGATATTAGACCTTCCCGCTCTTCCAGGTCCTAATCATGATGGAGGGAAACTAGTTATTGGTCCAGACCATTATCTTTATGCAGTAATAGGAGACCTTAACCACAGAGGTAAGCTTCAGAATATTAATGATGGACCTGATCCTGATGATACTTCAGTTATATTCAGAGTTAATCCTAACGATGGTTCAGCTGTCAAGGACAATCCATTCATAAAGGACGCTAATATTGCAATACACAAATACTATGCCTATGGAATACGAAATGGCTTTGGAATTACGTTTGATCCCATAACTGGTAATTTGTGGCAGACAGAAAACGGGCCTGATGTATATGATGAAATTAATGTAGTAAAACCAGGCTTTAATAGTGGGTGGACCCAAGTTATAGGACCTCTTTCAGGAAATACAGGTTTTAAGATGGGCCAATTGGTTAATTTTCCACGCTCTCATTATGCGGATCCTGTATTTAGCTGGAAAAATCCTGTTGCAGTTACAGATGTAGAATTTATGAAATCATCAGTGCTGGGAGAGAAATACAAAAATAATATTTTTGTTGGTGATTATAATAACGGTAATTTATATTATTTTGAAGTCAACAGGTACCAGAACAGGAATAAATCTTGATATCAACCAAAAGAAGATTGGATTGTCTGGTTTGGTAGTAGACAATGATAACCAACAATCTGCAGTAACATTTGGTACTGGTTTTGGTGGAATTAGTGATATAAAGATCGGACCAACAGATGGCTTTCTATATGTTTTATCAATCAATGATGGAATAATCTACAAAGTTATACCAAGTCTGTAATAAGCTGCAAGGTGAGTTGATAGTTGGTTTTTCCAATAGTACTAGTAGTAGTTAACTAGTGTAGAGGAGCATTCAGATATACATGGCAAGATCCGCGAAACCTATAACTGACATGTGCAGCATAGAATAGTGTCATGTCTAAAGCCGATCTTCACCATAGGCTGGATAGTGCAAATGAAATAACACTCAGTGTTAAAGGTAGAAAATCCGGCAGAGATATTCCTCGCCCAGTCTGGTTTGTGCATGAGGGTAACACTCTGTATTTGCTTCCAGTTCAGGGCTCTGAAACCAAATGGTACAAGAATCTGCTAGTCGATCCAACATTGAAGATTTCTGTAAATGGCGTAGAAATATCTGTGGGAGGTAAACGAATGACAGACAGTGATAGGGTTGATGATGTTATTCAGAAATTCAGGTCTAAATATGGCGAAGGGGAGGTAAAAAAGTATTATAGTAAATTTGATGTGACAGTTGAGGTTTTGCTCTGACAGCTCTTATCAGAAACCTCTTAGGTTGTGAATTATGTTGTTCAGTCATATGTCTGTGATTCTGAATATTTTTGACGCTTAACCAATAAAGGAAAATAAAGTTAACAAAAAAAGAATATCATGATGACATCATCACACCGTCTGGCCTCCATCAACGATCATGGTATGTCCGGTGACGAAGGAAGCCACATCCGAACATAACCAGATGACTGCTGGGGCGATCTCTTCGGGCTGACCCATCCTTCCAACCGGTTCCTGTGAGATCATTGCTTGGCGGCCTTCAGGAAAGCCCCCGCTGAAGCGTTGGATCATCTGGGTGTCAATCATCCCGGGGGCCACGGCGTTGATGCGAATATTTGACTGGGCGTAGTCGAGGGCAGCTGCCTTGGTCAGGCCGATCACACCGTGCTTGGCGGCACCGTATGCGGCCTCCTCCTTGAATCCTTTGACACCGGCGCCAGAAGAGGTATTTACGATGGCGCCGCCTCCTTGCTTGAGCATTAGCGGAATTTCGTGTTTTAAGCACAGGAATACGCCGCGCAGGTCAGTATCGACCACACGATCCCACTCTTCGACTGCAAGTTCCGCTGTCAGTGCCAGCTTCTGTTCTACACCTGCATTATTGAAGGCGAAGTCAAGTCGCCCGAAGGTTTCGATGGCCTGTCCAAGACAGTTCTTCACATCTTCTGTTTGTGTTAACATCACACTTGACTGCGAGCGCCCGTCCGCTTGCCTCTTTGACCATCCGGGTCGTTTCGTGGTTCCCTTGCTCTGAAATATCGGCGACAACAACGCTAGCGCCTCCACGTGCAAAAGCAACCGCAGTGGCTCTACCAATGCCACTTGCTGCTCCGGTCACAAATGCAACTTTCCTTCGAAGTTATTACTCTTCATAATCTCACTTTCCTACGTTTTTATAATTGATTTTGGTTATCCTGCATTGCTCGTCGTTAACCTTTTCCATCCAGTCTGCCACATAGCCACAGGGTTGTTCCTGAATAGCCATCGTTTGTCATGCCTAGTTAATGTGATTTGAGCGAAGCCATATCAATAGAAAAGCGATACTTTACATCCGCATGGGAAAGTCTCTCATAAGCATCGTTGACCTTCTCGATTGGAATAACTTCCACATCAGCGGTGATGTTATTTTTGCCGCAAAAGTCAAGCATCTCCTGCGTTTCGGCAATACCCCCGATGTTCGAGCCCGAGAGGCTGCAGACGCTTCAATATCAGACTAAAGGCCGCTACTGCATGAGGCTTGTCTGGTGCGCCAACGAGAGTCATGTTACCATCGCGGCAGAGTAATCGTAGGTATGAGTTAATGTCGTGTTCGGCTGAAACAGCATCGAGAATGAAGTCAAAGCTGCCTTCATGCTTGCTCATCTGATCGGTATTTCGCGAAATAACCACCTCATCTGCACCTAGTCGTAGCGCGTCGTGGAATGGTGATTGGGGCAAGTGGCGATTTAGCATTTGCAGCAGCATAAGTCTTCGCTTTATACCGACTACATTCTTCAGAGCTAAATTGCGTGGTTGTCATGGCAGTCTCAGTGTGATATGATATAAAGCCATTTATGAACATGCAGTTGGGTAGAAGACGGTAATCGCAGCAATGAATCATCAATATTACTGTATTACAAAGCAAAAATTATGAAAAATGGGCTTTTCAAAAGGAACACTTCTTGTGTAAACAAAGTTCAAGAATGATAAGCTGCGAAATGATACTTAATACACCTAATGCAGAAAAAATCTGGATATCGGTAGCAGAATTGTGGGGATTTGAAAATCCTGACACACTCACAATAGACACTTCAAGAATAAGGCAAACAATTAGAGCTGATACTACTCCAAAAACAATCCAATAGTTGGACATCATTTTTATAAATTTCATTCTTCGACAGAGTCACCGATCAGAGTCATTCGAAAGTCTGGCATACTAAGGTAGATTACGGTGTTTTGAACGTTGCGTTCTCATTGCATCGGAGCCGAAGCGTCGAAGAATAAAGAAAGAAAAAGAGGTTGTTTTCCACCGAGGTGAATGATATGAAATATAATAGATACCGGGAGCCTAAATCTTTCCAGATATCCATATGCTGTCCGCGAAATGCCGGCGAACATATAGACATACCCCTAGGTTATTCTAGCTATCCTGAATATAACTCTGCTATAAGCAACCCGTTACTGTTATGTAGAAATTTGCTATCTTGCTAGCTACCTATACACTATGCCACCTATCTGCTACTTATTATCTAATTTACCTACTGATTCCTTGAGGATCCGATAATGATCCAGGAGAACTGACATAAATATCGGCTGTTCACTATATTGTCAGGAAGCCGGCGAATGCAGCTGGGCCATTCTGCTTGATTCTGAAAGGAGCATACCAATATATCTTGGATCACTTCAAAAGAAGGAATTGATAAGGGAAGTGGAGTGTGTTAACAGCTTGTTTTCTACCTAGCATTCGAGAGACAGAAATCGAGAGCCAATTAAAGTTGGTCTACATGCTATCACCGGATATAAGCAAGAAGCTTCCTATTTGTCAATGTTGAAAGGTATCGATGGATGGCAATCTATTCTTCGTAATTCAAACCGAGGGGTTAGCATAAATCGTAACGCTACCAGAAGAAATTTCAATATAATTTGCGGTAACACCTATAATAAAGATAATGTAGGTCACTTGAATATTGTATTCGATGCCCGCTGGCTTTGACCTAGACTTCTGATGTTACAGCGGTCAGCTTACTAAAAATGAATCTAACAAGAGTATCCTAGCCGGCGAACAAATCAAGAAATATTGAAGCCTCGTAAATCATCTCATAATGGTGGTCAGTGGTCAATTACTAGATTCATGCACTAATCCAAAGTAATCAAGTCAAATAAATAACCAAACAAATAAAGGATTTGCCTACACTACATTGAAGGCTTTTTGTAACTTTGAATCGTAATTGTCTTTTTTGATTTCTAGATTGGTATTATAAATTCCACTGTTTGATCGAGGTCCTATTTGTACAGTAAATGTCGTGTGTCCATCCTTATCCGTATATGCCGTTTGAGTAGTTGTTGTTGTTGTTTTGTCTATGGATGGATTGAAATTCGGTGGTTCTATGGTCAGTAGAACAAGTACATCGGAGACAGGTTGATCCGTATATTTATCTCTAACAGTTACACTCATGTAAGTTGTATCACCTACTTTTACAGGGTCTTTTATTACTGAATAATCGATACTATAGTGATTTGGGTTATTTGAAGACTTGCAGTTAACTATTCCACTAAACAGAGGTGCAAACTTTCCTCCAGCAATATTATCAACAGTATTACAAAAGCCCTTTCCATCTGAGGATATACTATTTTTACCATCAAAGGCAGGCTGCTTTTCCATTTCCAGAAGTATCAATATCCACATCAGCTCTGGCAGTTTGAATGATAGTAGGTAAGAGTGATAGTGGTGATGATGATGAAATTGCAGGAAGTATTGAATAATTAGATAATAATACCGAAGGTGATGTTATAGTCAAGACTACAAGTAGACAATAATAATGATAAATTTAGATTCCCTTTTCATATATCCACTACCTTCTTTATTATATACACGTTTATACATACTCATCTATCTCTTTAAAATTAGTTGATTTGAAAAAATATGATTGTATCTTTCCATACTATTCCTAATCCTGCTCACAAACACCAACCAATCATCTGCCACCGGCTCCTGCCGCTGTCTGCACTGCCACCGGCTGGCTTGCAGATGACTGCTGCGCTATCGCCAGCTCGCTGCCGCTGCTGCTGCACTGCCACCGGCTGCCTGCAGATGATGCTGCCACTGCCACCGGCTGTTACAGATGATGCTGCGCTATCGCCAGCTGCGCTGCTGCTGCGGCTGCGCCATGACTACCATGATGATGTTTATTATTATTATTATGATGACCGTAGTTGTAGTGGTGATGGTTTCTGTGTGCGAACACGGACTGCTGATCTGACATTGTTGTAGTAATTAGTCCTAGAGCTATTGTCGCTATTGCTATTCCTGATATAACATGACTTAGATTCATATCTACGCAATGTATAATAGATTTGAGTATACTAAGATTATGAACATAAATTACAACTTCTTGATCTGTAATTATTGTCTATAAGATATTTGGTGCAGTTTTTTCTCTATATGAACCGGATGAGCAATAATGCAACCTTACTTATGGCAGTAATCGCAATGAGCCTCATTGTGATTATCCTAATCCACTCCAAGTGTTATGTAAAGACTTTAGAGTATATGTCCTACCAGTATACAATAGCGAACATGGCTTTACGTATCCATAGACTATCTTAGTTTATGGGAATTGCATACAAGTTAAAAATATTGTTGCTATATTTATCTGCATAGGCAAATAATAATCCTGTCTATGATGTTGGAATAGCCTGATATAACTAACCTGATTCATTAATCCGCCTGCCAATATAGCTGGTCTGGATAGACCTTATACTTCAGGCAGTTAGGCCACATAGAATATCATAGACAGAAGGCCGGCCGTTATAGAATTCAGCAGTCTTAGGGGATCCACATCCTACCTATGACATACACTGAATTCATTTAACGTCCGTGTGCATAACTGAATAGTTAGTATGCATTTATCAATATTATACGTTATAGAATACAATTATTCAAGTTAATAATGTACTGTCATTATCTATAATTTATCTCTATTTTCTTTATGAAAATACCGCTACATTCAATCTCCGCGGTATTGTTGATAGGAAACTCCAACGCTTTCATATCAATGACTTGTCCAATCTCTTATGCTCGATATAGCATATTTATGATAGTCATTATTGCCGGCATACTCAACCTCATAAAGGTTCTCTATAAGAGATCAAATCAGATCCGACAACCATGCAAGACAAGATCCGTATATGTGAGACAACATGATTATAATATCAAATCGATATTACTTGTAAAAAAGACAATATACCGTTCGTTCCCAGAAGTCAATAACAGACAATTTACTGATGTATAGTATATTATATCTAAGCTATATATAGCGCCAAGAGAATTTTAAACAGTTTGGTTTGGTTGCCGGTTTTATGGCTGCATGAGATATTCGCCAGTTTTCCGGCAAACGATAAAATAAAAAATAGATGACCGCCACCTGAAGGTACATACAAAGCAAAGAAGAAGCCTAAGGAATTTCATGAATGTATTGTTCAAATGAGTAAATTTCCGTGCGAAAGACATGGACAACGGGACCAAAATCCGGCAATCAAGCAGCATTCGAATAGAAATAGAAGAAATAAAGAAAAATGAAATAATGAAGTTATAGTCAACGTTTATCAGGATCATATTCAAAGTCATATTCGGCAATACGTATCGTGGTTTTGGCCGGCTAAATAATCATCTGCTGCTGGTTGTGTAATCATATGGTATGTTCATTGGACTCCGACATATCACATTTCATTATCTTTATTTCAATCATGATGTATCTACCTTTATCCATGTCAAAAAAATTAGAGAACAGAGTCGCTGTCATTACCGGAGCTACCAGCGGTATGGCGCTTGCTACCGCTAAATTATTCGTCGAGGAAGGTGCTTATGTCTTCGTCACTGGCCGCAGCCAAGAAAGGCTCGATAAAGCAATCAAAGAAATCGGCAAGAATGTCACAGGCATTCGGGGCGATGCCGGCAATCTTTCCGACCTCGATCTGCTATTTGAGATAGTCAAAAAGGAGAAGGGCCGTCTCGACATCCTCTTTGCGAGTGCTGGCGTTGCCGAGCTCAGCAAGCCGTTTGGCTCCATTACCGAGAAGAGTTTTGATGATACGTTTAACGTCAACGTTCGTGGCACTCTATTTACCGTGCAAAAGGCTATATGCCGCTCATGAAGGATGGCGGGTCAATCATTCTGAATAGTTCTATTGCCGGAGTGAAGGGATATCCAGGCACCACCGTCTACAGCGCCAGCAAAGCGGCCATACGTTCTTTCGCCCGAACTTGGACTGCCGAGCTCAAAGGAAAGATTAGGATCAATGTCATCAGTCCAGGTCCAATAGATACGGCGATATTCGACGGCGCTTATCAAGAAATCAAGGATGGTTTAGCCTCCATTGTCCCGATGGGTCGAATGGGTCAACCGCCAGAGATTGCAACTGCTGCGCTCTTTTTGGCATCTGATGATTCCAGCTTTGTTACCGGAATTGAGCTATGCGTCGACGGCGGCGCAGCGCAGGTCTAATTTGAAATAGAAAGCACTAGTCTAACTTCAGGGAATTATTCCATTTTCATCCTGCACTAGTAGTCGAAATTGATTCTGGTCCCAGTCTACGCTGGCTAGTAAGCCAAGAGAGATACCAACTCCCATGAACTGCGCTATCCAATATTGGCTAAGCAATGGATTTCAGATATAAAATCGATAGAAAGTGTGATACTGCATGTAGGTAAAACTTGAACTTAATACGCCAAAACCAAGAAAAAACATTGTGGATTTCTAGGACTACTATGCCTAGGAGATAAAATCCATGGTCTCTCCGGTAGTCCTATACTAAACCCGACACTATCTCCAAAACTGATACCTTTATCAGCCTAAATTAAGTAAATAAAATAAAAAAAGATTATGGACAGCTAAACGTTGCTTGGTCTCCGTCACTACCACCACCACCACCGGCCGCACAGAATCCACTATTGAACAAGTGGATAGTGGGAGGCAGCAGTCATTTACTGGTCCTCCAGCAACGCGTTAACATGCTCTAACGTTGGTATGAAATTTCATAGTAATGTAGGTGTAGAATAAACTTGGGCATGGAACACAGAATAAACAAATAACTGCTTACGCTCAAAAGTTGAGACTCATAATATGTTGTTACGTTTGTATAATTAGATTCACAATTTTATATTCTCAAGCTCTTTGTAACACTCATTACAAACAGTCTCATTTTCCTTTGATGTAAACAATTTGCCACATGATGAACACTTTATTGCATGTTCTTCATACATGTCTTTATATCATTTACAACAAATTATTAAAACAATTACTATCTTGTAATTTTTGTCAAGCGGATAATACACTTTCAGATTTAGGCGATGCCTCGAGACTTGATCACGGTAATTAATAAAAATTACTAAAAAATTGATAGCCAAAGTATCCGAATGTGAAAGTTGCAATAGCAAAGACAATGGTTGTACTGGTGGTTCAATTTCTGGGCAGCCACAGGCAAGACACTTGCAGAATCCTCCTGCTTCTCTCCTGTGTCACAGGGCATACTTACTACACCTGACTATAGTGGCCTCATTTACGACTTTGACGGTCATATAATGTCCCTACAGGTAGCACCAAAACCAAAACCCACAACTTCAAATGCAACATCAATAACGGCATCAACACCATCATCTGCATCTACTGGTAGGGATTCATTGACTAGATGGCTAGCGAGCCTGTTTGATTCTAGTGAGTCTTACAAACCCTACTTTTTTGAACTGTTGAAACGATCTCTTTTCACTAGAACAAAGCGTGATTACCCGACACGAAACATTGGTATTATGGAGTACATAAGGCAAATTTGACATGTTTTTTTAAATAGTGGCCATACTGCATATAGAGATGTAAACAAACAAGATTGATGACTGATGATACATATCCTAAAACTATAATCAATACAGCTAGAGTAGCTAGGCTAGCAACGGTCGATTTAGAATGCAAACCACATCTGGTACCAGTTGTATTTGTATATGATAATGATCATGATTTTTACTTTATACCAATAGATGAGAAGACTAAGCGATCCAGACCTGAAAATCTAAAAAGAGTAAGGAACATAAAAGAAAATCCAAATGTTGCATTATTGATAGATGAATACAATGAGGACTGGACAAAACTTTATTTCATTATGATTCAAGGAAAAGCTTCTATAATAGGAGGTAAAAAAAAATTAGATCAAAATGAAATGTCATTTTTAAAAAAAGCTCACAAATCATTGCGCAATAAATATCCTCAGTACCAAGAAAATCGGTGTTGGGGAACATGTTATAATGATTATGCCACAAAAAGTGATAGCTTGGAAGAACGATAAAGTAAATGGTTAATTAATATCCAATACATATCCATATGTTTATTATCTAGCAAGCCTGGCAAGCTGTTTTGTTATATCTAACATATTGTCAAGATCTCTTCCTGTAGGAATAAAGTTATATCCAAATACGATATGATCCACTCCAATCTGTTTTATTCTCTCAATATCACTTCCTACCTGATCAATTGTTCCAGTTAATGGGAATCTTTGGCCTTGACTTGTTGTCCCTGATTGGTTTTTTGAATTAATGTCTACGTTAGGATATGTTAGAAGAATTACTCTAAACCTATTTGGATCCTTGTTTGCTTTATTTGCTATATTCTGTATAGTCTTTATAGTATTATCAAGGTATTCAAGAGGTCCGCCAATAAGACCCAGCCAGCCATTTGTGTCGTAATTTACAATTCTAGAGTATGTGTTTGGGCTAAATCCTCCCATATAAATTGGAGGATGTGGCTTTTGGACAGGTTTAGGTCCTATTTTTGATGCAGGTATATTGTAATATTTGCCTTTAAACTCAACGACATCATCTGTCCATATTCTTTTTAGTACTTGAAGAAACTCATTGGCTCTCTCACCTTTGTCTTTAAAGGGCATATTAGATGCTTGGTATTCATCCTTTGACCATCCAATACCAAGTCCTGCTATAGCTCTTCCTTCTGATAAGAGATCAAGTGTAGCAAATCTTCTTGCCAATATAACAGGACTATGAAAGAGTATATCCATTACAGACGTTCCTAATGCGATTTTGTTTGTTTTTGCAGCTACATAGGTGAGTGTCTCTAATGGATCTAGTATTATTTGATATTCATTAGGAAGGCTTCCGTCTGGTGTGGCAGGATATGGTGTTTGTGGATTTATAGGCCAAAGAAGTCTTTCAAAGACCCATAATGAATCAAAGCCTTCACTTTCAGCATTCTGTGCCATATGTATTACATTTTCTCTTGTAGCCTGCTGGCCAGCTTGTGGTAGTGTGATACCTACTTTCAAGGTATTTTTCAGATTCTATTACTTCTATTTAAAAGATAGCATCTCTAGTAGGCGCATTGAATAATAATTCCAGCTCTCACTAATTTCGAATTCTTGAATAACTCCACTTGGAAGCTTTTCTCTGTTATCAGGTGAGGGTTTCCAAGATATCAAATGCACGATTTATTATTGAGTCAAGTGTAACAAGACAAATCTGGTACCGTTCTGATAAATGATCTGCGACATACCCTTTGATAGACTCAGCCTGCAGCGAAATATTGCACATCAGAATTGATTGATTGATTGATTTGAAACTTGGCAGCTCTCGTGCTATTTCTATTTGACTTTCTCTAGCTCACATTTCTACTACCTTTGAGCTAGAACCTATACAAAGTATGTTACCTCTTGTTGGTCCAAAGACATGCCAGGATGCCAAAGCTATAGCTTAGAATAATAAAGAAAAGGAAGCGGATTAGAAGAGTTGTTGTTTTCCGTCGGCACAAATGGTATGAAAATGCAATAGAAGCCGGCGAGGTTAACGATATAGGATACAATGACCGTAGCGTAGTAATTTACTGCTGGGCAGTATTGCTCTAGATGGAAATGGAGGCAATGGTAGATTCTTGGTAGATGGCACTGGCTTTGGTAACTAAAAATTAAGTATACTTAGTTTAATTATACATATATTCATCTGTGTCTACTTGGTAGACGGCTCGCTCCTTAATTCTGTGACATGGATGGCACAATCGCCGCATATTTCTAACTGTTGATTCACCTGATAATGCCCACGGGACAATGTGATCTACAAAGTTCGCTATCAAGAAAGTATTGATGACAAAAGTATTGATGACAATAAGCACATCAAGGGGTTATGCATCTCGATTGATTGCTTGTGTCCATTGTAATACCTGCATTCTCAAGATTTGTGTTTTACTAAATGAAAATATTGCACCTTTACCACTATAGTAGCTATAGATCGCCCGGCCAGCGTAAATCTTTCTAGATATCTACACGATGTCCGATAATTGCCGGCGAACATAATAGACATACACCATCAGTTATTCCAACTTTCCTTGAATCTAGCTGCAGTACAAGCATTCACTAATTCTAGTGTCATCGCTTGCTTGTTATGACTTCAATAAATGTCGGTATTCTGACTGCAGTTATGCTCTTCACTTCATTGTCAGGAAGCCGGCGAAATCCAGCGAGATAGTCCTATGCGATTCTGAAAGAAGTATGCCAAATATTTCCTAGAACTACCGCACAAGAAGGAACTCAGATAGGTGGAGTGTGTTAACACCATGATTTCTGTCTAACAATCGAGATACAGAGGTAGAGCAGCTAAAAGTGTGGGACACGCTATCATCGGATATAAGCAAGAAGCCCTCCAATTGGTCATGTTGAATGGTATCAATTGATGGCATCTGTTCTTCGTAATTCAAACGAGGTTAGCCTAAGTTATAACGCTGATAAGGAGATTCCGATATAATTTGTTGTAATACCGATAACAAGGATAACGCTGGTCACCTTGTTGTATTTGATGCTCGCCGGCTTTAGGCCAAGGTTCCTGGTGTTATACCGACCGACTTGCTGAATCTAGCAGGACTGTCCAAGTTAAGTTGTAGCAAAAACTCTTAAAGACTTGACCATCTGTCTATTTATGGTCTAAATTTCAGCGAGTTGACTACAGACCATACACATATTGTTATTTGCAAAAAATGTATATGTCAATTACTGTTCAAACAGTCATTGTTAGGTACTAAACCAGCGCCAAATTGTAGCTAAGCCCTATATGTTGATATTACATTAAGTTTTTGATTTGGTCTAGTCTGTTTCAGCATATGTTGACTTGACCGCACCAAGTTGTATTGCTGCAGTAAGTGCGTCAACTACAACCCATCCCTCCTTGATCTTGTTATCTTGAAAATGGAAAATGTTCATTCCTACAGTTTCAAATTTCTTATTAGTAGCCGGAATGCCACGAAATTCCTTTTCTTGAGTACCTTCTACAATAAAAGCTGAAGCAACTTTACCAGATTCTTCTATGCTATCTACGATTGTAACTTGGATATCTGGAAATATGCTACGATCTGAGGAAATCCATTCATTATAAGCTTCGATTCCTTCTATATCCTGGCCACGAGCGTGGTATATGAAATCAGAAGTGACATATCTATCTGTATTTTTCAGATTCCCTTTGTTGTAAGTTTCATCAAGAAATTCGTGAACAATCCGTTTGTGTTCTGTAGAAGACATATGGATATTTACTGGAAGTTTTAATTTAACTTTTCTACTGAGAAGGAAATGACGCAAGCACATAATGTTAATTGTTCTAGAGGCATTCGGTCTGATACAATCGATGTTTAAGTAACCAAGTACACACGCTCTCCCTTATCAGAAATTTCAAAAGCTTCGTAAGAACATATTATAACATCTTGTGAAGTTTGTCGAGATATACTGAGTATCATTTTCCGTTAGGCAGCTTTGTCTGCACCATGACGATCAGTCATAAGTATTTCCTTAGTGACATGCAAAGATGCATTCCGTGGAATCTGTGGCTAGGTAAAAATATATAGTAATCCAAGGTATATCTAAATTATGTTAGGAAGAAGAGTTGTCGTAGGTGGAATGATCGCGGGAGGAACTACAGTCGCTACAGCCGCTATTGTAGGCCATCATGTTGCAAAAAAGCAATTTCAACGCATGCAACGAGGCCAAGTCAGATAGTCGTAGTTAAACCAAGCCAAGCTCAGGCTGCTCAGCCCCGCACAAGCAGCATGAGCAGCACAAATACAAGCATATCATACAGCAACTCAATCGCAAGGGCCTAAAGAAGATATTACCAAAGAGCCTGAAAAATTAGCTAGTCTCAAACAGTACAGTCTACTGTCTGAAGAGTTTTCAGCATATGAAAACGCGATTATTCTTAAGCATGTAAGAATAGTTATACCTCATGACTCCTTATGGCCTGAGCGTCTAGTCACATTTGAATTTATACTTCGCAATGCATCTATTTCGGAAGTATTATCGGCAAAGTTACAGCATAGTTCTCTTATAAGCAGAGTATCCGAATGCATTAGACTGTTACCTCTACTAATACTTACAATTTGATATTATTATTACTACGAACTTTTTAGCAAATATTTAGCTGCTATACTAAAAGGAACATGAAATGTGAACTTGTCTGTCTTTGAATCGTAAATAGCATAGATTGACGATAAATCTACATTGTGATAACTCTGACTGGTTGCCTTATTACTTACATTTACATTATTAGCTAACATAACTGGAAAGTCAATTCTAGTTTTTTTGCTTTGATTGCTTTCACCGCCACCTATTTGCGTAGCATTTGCCTTTACTCTAATATCTGTTGCTGATATATTAAAGCCTAATAGATTATACTTCAGATAAGGCATTGTGAATTCTGAGGGTCCTGACTTGCTAATTATTTCGTGCTTAAGAGTTTCATTTGGAAAAATCTGTTTCGCATCGATTTCTATCTGATGTTCAAATGGATTTTGAAAGTTTAAAGTATTGCCTTTGAAAAGGCCAAACAAATCATCAAACTTAACTAATATATTCATGCTGCAGTTATCAAAACTGATAAGTTCAGCATCTGCGATTTGTACTATTGGCCAAATACTATGAGCTAGCGATAATAGTGGAAGTAACACCAAGAGTAATACTGACAAACGGCAAATCTTCATGGGATTGTAAAATATTTGGATAATTGTACATCCAGACTAGAATGAAAATCCTTGACAACGTCCTGAACATCCTATACTCAGCGTTATTTGGAGAGAGATTTTGGATCATTAATGTTACTTTACATAATCTCCAGTACTATTAATCGATATCTTAATTTTGGAGTCCAGTGGTATATCGTAACATCTCCCTATCCATCCACAACATCGCCTTTATCTCGTCGCCTGTTAATTCTGACAATTCAGTTATGTTAGTTGCTGGATTACTATAAGTCCAGGGTATCTATCTAGACAGGGAGTCATACCCACACGGCAGAGTGCTACGGCTAGTAGTTAACTCAATTCTTTATGTAAACTTGATCAGAGTTTGTATCTATGTATTCGTCATTAAATATTGAATCTAGTTTCCCACGAAATAAACTAATATAATCACGAGAATCCCGGTCCTGACAGTCTAGGTCTGCGTGAAAGAGCCGTTTGTTATAATTGTGCTTGCTCATTGAATTATACTGTTTTTATCCCTACTTATGCGTCTTCGATGAAACTCATAGTATAATTACTATATACTTTTACCCTTATCCACAGTTTGTTTGATTCCGAGTTTGATCTTTTATCTCTATTTATACTTCTGCGAGACCTACAAGACAGTCATCTAGTTTCAACGAAGATATGTACCCGGCCTAAACAGAGAATAAGTCGAAACTCCAAATTGAGTGATAATAGTCTTGACTATGGTGTAATAGAAAAATAAGAAAGCGATGTAACGTCTATAGAGAAGATTCGAAGCCAATCCTCGTAGTACCTATAATCACTATTTTCATTATACTCTCCTCATCAATACAAACTGCACATGCGCCTGCGTCTAACAATATCGATCCTTCGAAACTCCATCTATCAGATGCACAAAAATCGATATCACCATATGGAGCCAATATAGGTAGGATAATACTGTATAGCATCGTAATCGTAATTGTAATCGTTACCAGACTCAGATGGGCCAAACATGGAAGAAGAGTAACGAAGTCAAAAATTATAGCAGAGTATATTTTCTTTTTTAGTATTAAGTTCTATTGTTGCCTTCGATTCATTTTATGATGTTGGCATTCCAATTTTATATCTTATTCCTTATTTAATATTGTTTCTTGGTTTAACATATTATTCTTATTTACACTCAAATCGGCTTATGTCGTTCTGGAAGGAATCAAAGTCTGGTTCTATTTATGTAAAGGGCTGAACACACATTCATCTTGCATATGTGATAGGAACAACATCACGCATTATAATATCAGTCTTGTTTATTGGCAGTTTGTTTACACCTAGTCGACGGGGATTAATTTACATTGATAATTCAACAGCAGTACTTGCAACCATAGTATTTGATTTGCTATTAATGATTTCTGTCGGCTTGTTAATAGGAATAAATAGAAGAATACTTATTCGTTACAATCTAATTAGAAAGGAAAGGAAAACATATCGGAAAAGTAGAATTACCTTACTGATGAGGATATTTGTATGACATGAGGGATTAAAAGGACTACACCTCTGCTTGCCTGTATGGCAGATAGGATATACCCTATGTACCCTAGTAGTTCCGATAAATGAATTCCATATTCGTACTGTGCACCCCTCTTTCCATTATTAGTTTCATACTGTCCAATTCACTATACCAACTATCTATGACATCAAAAATCTAAAAGCCACCTCGCCTAACAAGTGATTTGTTATATGAAGGCCATTAACCATGTCCAACAATAATCTTATTACATGATAGCTAACTCTCAGTTGGTCAACAAACCCATACTAATATGATAATGATTTATGCAACAAAGCATATCCATAGACTACTTAGTTCAGGGGATTGCATATAAGTTAAAAATATCGTTACTATACTTATCTAGATAGCAAAATAATAATCCTGTCTATGATGTTGGAATAGCCTGATATAACTAACCTGATTCATTAATCCGCCTGCCAATATAGCTGGTCTGGATAGACCTTATACTTCAGGCAGTTAGGCCACATAGAATATCATAGACAGAAGGCTGGCCGTTATAGAATTCAGCAGTCTTAGGGGATCCACATCCTACCTATGACATACACTGAATTCATTTAACGTCCGTGTGCATAACTGAATAGTTAGTATGCATTTATCAATATTATACGTTATAGAATACAATTATTCAAGTTAATAACTTTACTGTCATTATCTATAATTTATCTCTATTTTCTTTATGAAACCGCTACATTCAATCTCCGCGGTATTGTTGATAGGAAACTCCAACGCTTTCATATCAATGACTTGTCCAATCTCTTATGCTCGATATAGCATATTTATGATAGTCATTATTGCCGGCATACTCAACCTCATAAAGGTTCTCTATAAGAGATCAAATCAGATCCGACAACCATGCAAGACAAGATCCGTATATGTGAGACAACATGATTATAATATCAGATCGATATTACTTGTAAAAAAAGACACGTACCGTACGCTTTCTGTTTTACCTCATATTATCAACGTAGAGGTGTAAATCTGAAGTCCCGCAATGTTCTAATTCTTTGTTGCGAGAATAATTCCGTTGGCAAAGACTAGAGCTCCGCAAGTGTTGCATCGCAGCATTATACGTCTAGTCTTGGTAGGCTTTAATGTAGCCATAGCATTACAGAAAAGACAATACACATATCTTTCCCATGAGTCAATATTTGGCAATTTGCGATAGTATAATAATATATTATTACTCAGCTATAGATATAGCGCCAAGAGATCGAACAATTGGATATTACATCCTGCTGGTAGAGGGGTTCATCTACTTTAGAAAATTCATTAAGCAAGGATATAACAATAATATATGGGGGGAGAGAGAGAAGCGTTGTCATCGGTTCGATGGAATCCAAGACAAATTTTGACTCAAGTTGTAATTTTTTGAATTTAGAAAGTAAAAAATAATATAGTCATAATATAGAAAGCAAATAGAGCATATGTCTAATAATGATACTGAGGAAGAGCGATCTTTCCGGGAAAGATATGCACAGGAGCTGCAAAAGAAAAAAAGCAGCCAGGCACTGGTAGCCATTCTAAAGATGATGAAGATGTCTGAAGAAAGAAGAAATGTGAGTCAGGCAGCAAGGAAAAACACCAGGACGTAGAGGAGAACAAATAAAACAGCAAGAAATCGACAAGGAAATTATCAGACGCAACAGATTACAGCAGGAGAATGAGAAGAATGGAAATTAAGAATAGAAGAGGTTGGGTTTGTCATATCGCTTACCGTGTTATTTGTTCGAGCAGTTAATTTATTCCAGAAAATCATTTCTACCATCAATTTGGCCATAGTGCAGTATAAATATAGATTAACTACAAATTGCACAATAATAATTATAGGCAGCCAACTAATTGCATTTGCATTGATTTAATCGAAATCAATCTCTACATTTCAAAGGAAATAAATGAATCGAGTACAGATAACATTGATACTGTTGACAATAATGATAACAATGACAGCCATAATCATAGTAGTTTCAGGATTACAGGCGGTACTTCAGATATGAAAGTCTCCTGGCAGGTTACAGGTATTCGCAAGGATCCTTGGGCTAAGGCTCACCGGGTTCAGATTGAGGAAGATAAGCCTGCTAAGGAGCGGGGCTACTTATATCCAGATCTAATGGTCGGCCGGCAGAGAGGGGAATAAGCCGCTTGGTATTTCCAGAAGAAATGAAAGTACCGCTCATGACTAAGAATAAATGAACTGTGGGGGAAATACCTCTCACATTAGGACAAGAAAAAAGAGAGTTACAGAGAAGGCGCGCGAGTCCCTCTCATGATGTATTTCTATTATATGGCTTGATCCGGAGTTATTGGTCTGTGGCCCAATCCTTGAGGAAGCTTTGTCCAAATCGGTAATGGCGGTCACAGGTGCAGATGTGACTGGGTCTAGCAGTGGCTTTTACTTTATGCTTATTTGCTATAGCGCAGCAAATGATTTGATGCTAAACAATAGAGGAATAGAGGAATTATAATCAGGCCGATTATATTGTGCTGATTTAATCAGTAACAATACTCTAAACAGTTTCAGGGATTTTATTGTTCAATTAATGTATACATAATAATAGTAGCAGTTCAAAACTATGAAATTAACCAAATCAATGTTCCTAATGCTATCAGGATTACTGCGTTAACGCCTCCACTTCTTTCCTGTAGATCTTCCAGTTCATCATATATCTGCACCCTCTCTTTCATCTTTATAGTTGCGTATTGGAAAAATGCATGGGAGCTAGAATCATCATCTGTAATAGCCTGTTGACACTCTAACTCCCATTTGTGCTCATCCAAATACTCTAACAATATTTGCTGAGATTCTGGCGTTACCCCATCAAGTTTAACAGGCAAATTATACTCAAGCCTTCTGCTAAAGATTATCATCTCGGCTCGAGTTTCTATGGAATTCCAATCTGTCGTCGACACCCTCGGCCTATTTTTTGCAAGCAATAGGAGAGTTGATGCCCAAGATGAAATGAAGGTGTTCAGGTTCGTTGTTACGACATCCAGTGCCGAGGCAAAGATTTGCCGCCCAGTCCCAAGAGAAATGAATACAGGCAGCAATTATTATCATTATGTTTTGAGTGAATACCATTACAATCATAATTGCAATAACCGCAAACGATATGCCGATTACGGCGGCGCTAAATTTAAAGTATTTAGTCGGCTGTCCAATTAACTTGATATTATACCCCGCTCCTGATTTTGTTCTTTTGCGAACAAGGAATATGAATAGAGCATTGACAAATAGCAAGTTAGCAAGGTGCTTTATCATCTCTTTTATGACAAAAGTTACTCCGGGAGCATTTTTGCATGATGATTTATTTTGAGTAATTCACTACTTAAAAAATGTTGTATGTACGCATGATATAACTGAGATTCCTATTTCAACTAATCCATATCATTCATTGTTATAAGCCGTTACTGCAGTATGAAAAGTAAAGTTAGCTTCAACAGGACCATTGATTCTACCTGCCGCTGTAGTCACAACGCCTATCACGAATATTCACGCACTGCTTGTAGTGCATGACGATAATGCACATTTATTATTCTAATTGAAAAAGATCTTCAAGATCTTTTCTAACCACAAATTGATTTCCTCTGAAAAGATAGAAACAGTTAGTACCGTTGCTACTAAAAATATTTACTCGTCAGGAGATTCCAATAGTAATAATATTGATACCATAAGTATTATCATAATGATAACAAAGCTCATTAATTAAACAATTTCAGACTCAAAGATTGAAGGTTTTGCAATTGACAGCCAATATAGTTCACGAAGTTAAGATTATATTCTCAGAGAAAACTTTGGCATAATATATGTGGAAAAATAGGGGTCTATAACCTATGATTAAGGTGTATTCTTGAACCATTATCATTTGGCCCCATTCCTCCAATGCAAATATCATATTTTGTAGTATTCTGAGGAAGGTATTTATCGGCACATGCCTGCCGCTGTTGGAAAGTGCTTGCATATGCTGCATTGGTATATGATACATTTCCTATCAGAATTCCTGTAATTGTTCCTACGACTAGCAGTATCATAAGTATATTTTTGTTCATTACGTTATCCTTATAGAAGGGTTATAGTAATATATTACTATAATACAAATTGGCAACCTAGAGAAAATTACACATAAGTGAAGAGTTCGAATTTACTAAATATGAAAGCGTGAAGTTTATTTCAATTAGAATTATTATCAAAATAATAACAATAGCCAGCTGCGTCAACACCATTGCCTTATACATGATCCTTAGTATAGACTTTTCAAGGTCAAATACTGTCTTATAACCACATATGGAGTATCTTATGAAACATTGAAGAAAAATTATCTTGGATTAAATGTTGATTGGTTTATCAGAAAGCCAATAAATACTGAGGAGTTAGTAGAGGAGATTAAATCAAAGCTAAACCCATGAGCTTGCGAAATTTTAATATTCTTACAAACGTTGTATTTTCATGAAATATAACGAAATTCGTGCACCAAACTTCTGTGCCTGATTATATGCTCTAGCTGCCAGTTCCTGGCCAGAAATACCTGTAGGAAATCCCAAGTAATTTTCGATCCTTGAGCTTGAACCTGCTTGACCACCAGGGGAACTTGTCTCCAGCATTAGGACATCTAGTCCTTCTGAAGCGCCATATATGCGGTCCATCCTGAGGGACCAGCTCCGATGATGACAAGAATCTCGAACATGGGTTTGGTCAATAGACTCATTAAAGCCAAGGCAGTCTGCAATCTCTTGGTTATTGGATTCCGAAGTGCAAGCTGGCCTCGACAGATTAATACTGGTATTTCACTGGCAGAAATTTGGAAACTATCCAACAGATTCTGTACGTCAGGGTCGCGTTCTAAATCTATGTAGGAGTATGGATGTCCATTGCGCATAAGAAACTCTTTGATCCGTAACGTACCTGCAGAATATGCTGACCCAACAAGGACAATATCTCCAACGCCAGCAGATATTAGCTCTACCCTACGAAGAATAAAAGCCCTCATCAAATAGATCGAGGAGCTCAGCATCAGTCTGTACCAATCCGAGCATTTGTTGAGGATCCAGTTCAATTACCTCACCTGGCTTGGGAACACGTGCCCGAACTAAAGACCGTCGACCAGAGAACATGTTAACCTCTCCTGTGAATTCACCAGGACCATGGACAGTAATAAGGGTCTCCTGGGCCCCTAAGGGACTTACAATCTCGACTTCGCCTGTGGTTACGATAAAGAACGGGACCGATGTATCCCCCTGTTCTATTATTACTTCGCCAGACTGCACCGAACTTACATGTCCATGCACTGCAATGCGATCAATCTGAGCTGGAGTTAATTTCGGAAATATCTTCTCAATACGAGAGCTGGTTAGAGGAAGTCCTCTTCGTGCATTGCTCATAGAAGTAGTTTCCTGTACGATTGCTCTTCGCAAATCATCGCTAGAAACTTTCTATCATATTCCATAGCGACAAGGGATATAGATATCATCGATTCTGTGATATGGTTCTATAGTCTAATATGCTTGCTGTATATCAAATTGTATAGATTGTTGTAAGTACGATGGTTTAAATCAACTTGCAAAGCGGTTCTAATATAACGAATCATTTGCCCTCACATATATTGCTCTCGCCAGCCAACCACGCCTAGATTAATGGTCGTCTTGTAATAAATATCACCATAGCATACACCGTCGTCAACTCCATCTACGTATGACATTCTAGGTGTGACATATTAACGGTCCACCCACCAGGCAAACAGCCTTCTATGTGTTACATGTCTAATCGATGTATGATCTTTTTTGCATTCTATCATATCATGTTACAGAAACAAATTATGAAAGGTGAAACTTTTAGAACACAAGGTCTCTGATAGATAATGATTGTGTGTTATTGGTGCTTTAAATTAGACCTGCGCTGCGCCGCCGTCGACGCATAGCTCAATTCCGGTAACAAAGCTGGAATCATCAGATGCCAAAAAGAGCGCAGCAGTTGCAATCTCTGGCGGTTGACCCATTCGACCCATCGGGACAATGGAGGCTAAACCATCCTTGATTTCTTGATAAGCGCCGTCGAATATCGCCGTATCTATTGGACCTGGACTGATGACATTGATCCTAATCTTTCCTTTGAGCTCGGCAGTCCAAGTTCGGGCGAAAGAACGTATGGCTGCTTTGCTGGCGCTGTAGACGGTGGTGCCTGGATATCCCTTCACTCCGGCAATAGAACTATTCAGAATGATTGACCCGCCATCCTTCATGAGCGGCATATAGCCTTTTGTACGGTAAATAGAGTGCCACGAACGTTGACGTTAAACGTATCATCAAAACTCTTCTCGGTAATGGAGCCAAACGGCTTGCTGAGCTCGGCAACGCCAGCACTCGCAAAGAGGATGTCGAGACGGCCCTTCTCCTTTTTGACTATCTCAAATAGCCGATCTAGGTCGGAAAGATTGCCGGCATCGCCCCGAATGCCTGTGACATTCTTACCGATTTCTTTGATTGCTTTATCGAGCCTTTCTTGGCTGCGGCCAGTGATGAAGACATAAGCACCTTCCTCGACAAATAATTTAGTGGTAGCAAGGGCCATCCCACTCGTAGCTCCGGTAATGACAGCGACTCTGTTCTCTAACTTTTTTGACATGGATTAAGGTAGTTACATAATGATTGAAATAAGTTAATGAAGTGATATGTCTTAGTCCAATGACCCATTGTCTATGCAAGTGCATCCAATGGATGATAATATTGCGGGCAGAAAAGTGAAATGAACAATGCCGAACATGACTGTGGGGGCATGACATCTATGACGCAGGTGATAATTTCACATTTCTGCTTCATTTCCTTTTTCTATTTCTATTCCAATACTACTAATCACCGGATTCTTATCTACTGTCAATGTCTTTCGATGAGACACATGTTCTATGGATGTATCTGCATCTGCATCTGCATACTTGCTTTGCTTTCTTATCGCCTATCATGTACCTGACAGCCGCTGTTTTATTTTGTTATTAGCCTGTTTGCCGGCGAAGATCTAAGTACTTGTAAGAGCTTATGAATAAGCCATGTCATTCACCCTCTTGGCGCTATATATATAGCTTAGATATGATGTATTATAGTACAGTAACTTGTCGGTTGTTGGCTCATGGGAACGATATATGCATTGTCTTTTTTGCAATGCTATGGCTACGTTAAAGCCTACCAAGACGAGACGAATAATGCTGCGCTGCAACACTTGAGCTCTGGTGTTTGCCAATGGATTATTCTCGCAACAGAGAATTAAGACGTTGAGAGATTTCAGATTTACACCTGTGCGTGAAATAGTATAAAGCAATGTACATAGTATGGTCAATTATCGCTTAAGTCACCATGGGAGCTTTGCCGATAGGCAGTTTTATTAACTCCTGCCTATGAGTTGCGAGAAGATGATTACGAAGATCGAATTCAATAGGTCTTTATAATCACACCAGACGCAAGGTAGCGAGGGCAGCCTCATTGCCTCAGTTTTGTTCTTCTTATCTAGATCCGGTTTTGTAGTTTGGTGGATCTTTCTATTCTCATTATGCTTATCTGCGACACTTGCGACACTTGTAGAGAACGGAGACACCTCTAGAGCCTTCTCCATCCCCTATCGCAAAGGCTAGGCAAGAGAACAAAGTTGACGATTGGATGAAGCCGAAAAAGGTTATTTCTACCGGTTTAGACCGGAAGAATATGCATATATACACGTACCTTTAGTATTGATTAGCAATGATCAATTACCAATCCGCAATAACGATTAGCGCAATTGCGGTAATTGCTGCAATGATGATTTCGGTTCCTGTGGCTTCAGCTTTACCCCAGAAGTACTTTCAAGAGATATTAAGCCGATCGCTGTTACTGCCAGTAGCAGTATCCGGTAATAATATCTATGCAGCATGGAATAATGCTAGTGCTGCTCTCCATGGCGTTGCCATATTCTTCACAAAGAGTAATGATGGTGGAAAAACGTTTGCAAAGACAATGGTTCTCAGCCCCCCTAACACAAATCCAAAGATAGATGTTGTATATGGGAACGTAAGTATAAGCGCGTCAGGTAGTAACGTAGTCGTGACGTGGTGGACAAACGCAACAGGAGCACTTAATCCCGTAATGAGGACAAGTAGTGACGGTGGGAATACTTTCGCGAATTTAGTAAGGCTGAACAGCACTTCCGGTGGAATTAATAAGTAAATCCCGTAGCTAACAACACCACACACGACCTGCATGCGGGTTTGTCGTTGCTTCATCAATTACGGAGATAGTATTATCACCGGAATTAGCGACATATACTTTGTCTCCAGATGATCTTTGGTGCCAGCAGTACAGCAATAAGTGGCATGTAGTGTTCGCCGGCAACAACCATATCGATGATGGAGGGTCACACCAACTTATTTAGTAACCTGGGGTCAAAACAAGAGCAATTAGTTAGTTCGATTGGTATTCAGTCAGTCACTCAGTCAGTAACTATAGATTCATTACTTGTATCACTATTAGTAGTATGTAATTGTTTTTCCTTCCTGGTTTCCTAACCGTCTCATTGTAACTCTCCAATGGGTCGATATACAGGCTAATCTTGAGACATTAATAAAGAGCAGTTAAACTAAGAATAATTGGGTCCGATTATATCAGTATCAATCTAGCCTGCTCAAATAATATGAAGATTGGTCAATGTTATGATTGTATGCTGCATTTTGGCAGCAAAGGCCTTGGTTATCATGAAAGCGTAACGGCTCCGACCATGCTGACTACGATAGCACAATAAAATGATGTTTGTTTAGCTGGCAGAAAGCTACGTATATAATGCCGAATATGACTTTGAACAGGGACCATATTGTGAAACGTTGTCCGACTATGTTCCACACCATAGTTACAGGGCTGGATAAATAAATGACATTTCGTTTCCAATCGACTGCAACTAGAATCTTCTCCTAGAAAAATGTAACTGAATGTCCAATAATATGAGTCTATAATAGATATAGTAACAAGATGAAAAATCTAATTACGTTAACCATACTCATAGTAATGGTAGCAGGTATAGCAACGGCAACGGTAGCGACGGCAACGGTAATGGCAAAGAAACATCATAGTAAGGGAAATTCGCTAGAAAGAGGGGCAATTGATGCATTTAGAGACACGAATGGTCTAAATGGTCATGGATATGATGATTCATGTCCTTCAGGACATTCGAGCGCATTCTGTTCCAACTATAAGCATGCATATCAAAACCAATTTGATAACGGCGAAGACTAACTTCTTTTTCTTTTTTAACTTATGGTGTTATTACCGGAATTTTTAACCCTTCTGTCGCAATCTCTGGTTTTGGCACACTAGCCGCATCTTCCATGTTCCCGCCGGTCTAAGTCCTAGTAAATTCTTTAAACTGCATATAGGGTTCTGGAGCTTGAATAATCCAAGATCAATTGCATCACAACTCTGGCTTTAGTGCTGCCGGTGCTGCGGGTTTATCATTATTAGTATTTCTTGGTTTCTTATTATCCGATTTCTTTGATCTCTGAGTCTTTGATGGAGTTGTTAATGACTTTAATAGATCATTTAGTAGTATTCCTTTACTGCCGGTTGTAGGTTTTCCGGTAGTCGTTGACTTTTGAAGATTTACTAAGATACAGTCATCAATTAGTCTCATGATTCTCTTTCTGACACGCATTGAATTAGGTTATAGTGATTTCTAATTATGACCAGTATTAATCAAATCGGCTTATGATGTAGAATCACACGAATACGACAGAAGAGAGTATAGCGTTGGAAGACGACATGTTGGCCTTTCACGATCCCTATGCAGCATCCTATTATGCTGCCTATATAATCGTAAAGAAATTGGTTGCTATGATCGGGGCTCTCATAGCCGGCAGATTAGGAATAACCGTTTCTACATGTCTGTGAGAATAATCTGGACTCTTATCTAAATGGATAGGCTAGCCTCCTATCCATGTCAGAAGCACTACAATGTGGTCCCAGTTTGTTTACAGATGGGGAATGACTGAGAATAATATGTTAATATCATCGATAAATGAAATAGCAAAACAAGGCAAATGAGGAGATTGTCATTAATTCTGATACTCAATTAATCTTACTATAAACAGAATCACATAAGCGTCAGATTCAAATATGATATATTTTTGTTTACCTTCTGATGTCATATTTTGATATGATGATTGTTGATTTCTATCGATATCCTCAAGTAGTGACTTTAACTGCAGTTTAGTTTGTTCATCAAATTCGTCTTTCAGTACTACTTTATTACCTCTATTTTGTACCGTTTCCATACTTTATCAGTATAATTTAGAATAAATACTAGCTATATACGTTACTACATAAAAGGCTCTAGCTTTATTAGTCATTACTCTATGTGAAACTAAATTCAATTGCAATATTATGTCAACATAGTTTAAGATAATTCCCGATCAACGTCGTACTATGCGTATGCATTTCGATGAAAAAGACCCTAAATAGATAAATATATCGTTTTACTTTGCCGATGGAGTTATTACGAAATCGGCAGAAGGTAAAAATCTTTATGGTTTACAACAATGGAAGACAGAACCATATTATGTAGGTTTTCGATTCCAAAAATATCGTTTCGTCTTATTCGGCAGATCATAAGAGACGAACTGTGAATAAGAGTTATCGATTAATATGCATTATTATATAGTTAAGTTTTCATGCGGCACATTTGGTATATTAAGTAGAGTACCGATTAGTGGACTCGATCGGTCCTACAAATTCGGCCTCTAGAATCAATTAACAATTAATAATATAAATCACTTCATTATACCACTGTTTCGTGTCCTAGGAGTTTACTTTACTATAAAGAGAGATCGTTTTAGCCATTGAAAAATGGACAGCTACGAGTAGTCCAAGGATTATTAGAACAGCCTACACCTAGCATAAGTCCACATCCAAGTGAGACAGCGTTGATAATAGCAACTTTATATGTCGAAGTATGATGGTAATCAAATGGCTTCTTCGACCTTTGATTCTAATCAGTTTAAAATGGATCAACGTGAAGGCTGGAATTGTGTTGCAGAAGGGTGGAAAGAGTGGTGGCAGCCTATTGAGAAAGGAGCTCAAAAGCTCAGCCAGCGATTAATCGAACTTGCTGAAATTAAATCCGGACAAAGAATATTGGATATAGCAACCGGCATCGGAGAACCATCAATTACAGGCAGCAAAAGTTGTCGGAACCAGCGGTTATGTTTTGGCTACAGACATTTCAAGACAAATGCTAGCCATTGCAAAAGAAAGAGCTGCATTGCTGAGATTGCAGGACATAATTGAGTTTAAAGAAAGTGATGCCGAGAATTTAGACCTGGCAAACTCATCGTTTGATGCAGCACTATGTCGCTGGGGACTAATGCTATTGCCAAATCTAGATGCTGCGATAGGAAAAATATATAGTTCGCTAGTATCAGGTGGGCGATTTGCAGCTGCAGTTTGGGCTGATGCGCCTAAAGTCCCAATTATTAGCTTGGCTACCAGAATTATAGGCAGTCAAGTGCAAATGTCTAGGCTTCCAGGAACTCCAAACCCGTTTAGCCTAGCTGATACAAATAAGCTTGAAAATTCTCTAGCCAGAGCAGGATTGAGATATTCATATTGAAAAGGTAATTGTAACATTTGAATTTGCGTCAGGTGATGATTATTGTCGTTACTGTCAAGCAGTTAGTGCATCTGCTCATATTGTGTTATCTAAAGAAACTGAAGATAGAAGAGAAGAGATCTGGAGAAAAGTGGCAGAAGAAGCAACGCGCAGTTACGGAACTGCTAACGGAGTTATAAAAATGGATAATGAATCAATATGTATTGTTGGAACACGACCATGATAGCAATCTAACTTGCACATTGATGGGTGGAGGAGTACCTGTCATGGTTGTTATTTGGATTACTAATTTCCTTCATATGCTTGCTTTAGAGTTTTTATGTCGAGCTTATGCATCTGAAGCATTACCTTCATGACTCTCTCTGATTTCTCAGTGTCTTTGTCCTTTAGCATCTGGATCAAAGCTGTTGGAACAATTTGCCACGAGACTCCATATTTATCCTTGAGCCAACCACACTGCTGCGCTTTTTCATCGCCACCCTCAGAAAGTTTCTTCCAATAATAGTCCACTTCTCCTTGAGTCTCACAATGAATCTGAAATGAAATGGCTTCGTTGAACTTAAATACTGGGCCACCATTGAGTGCTACAAACTTTTGTCCTTCAATTTCGAATTCCATAGTCAAAACTGAACCTTCTTTTCCTCCATGAATCTTGTATCACTCTTTCCCATAGTGGGTAACGTCACCAATCTTTGAATTTTTGAAAATGGAGGCATAAAACTTTGCTGCCTCCTCTGCTTTATAATCGAACCACAAGCATGGAGTTATTTTCTGCATACTCGCAATAATATATAGAGTACAGTTTATAAATACACAAGGGATCAAAAGTATAGTGAATGTAGTTATCGCTAACTCTCAGAATCTCTCTTTCATTTGATCAGAAAAGAATACGCTCGAATACGAATCGTCATATGAATTCAGATATTTTCATTAGTTCTCTTGCATCGATATATTATATCAGATAGTCTTTCATTATGAATCTGGTTTCTGGTAATGAGTATGTAGTTCCCCCGACAAACTGCTTGTGAATCGCTATGCGTAGATGAATTACCATGAATAACTGCAGCCAATAATATGTCTAACAAGATCAGAGCCATAAGGTTTTTACAAAGTTTTATTTGGTATTGTTCTACTGGTAGACCGTTCGTCCTACAACCGTAGTCATCATATTATACAAATTGGTTCCGTACCTCATGTGCACGAAATTGGCTGCTGTCATTCGCATTATCATCGTCTCCGCTGACGGTATTCTAATGCATTAGTCACTATGCTCGGCTGAAGGCTTAAGGTAGTTTATTGACGCATCCTAGTGCAAATGCCAATAGATGACAGATTGAAGCATATTCTTGAAATCATAGCGAAGAATTCAAATTTTAAGACGGACAATAGTGTATTTGATAATGCTATTGTTGAGGAGAGCAGCTTACCAAAAGAGGAAGCTTACCGTTATCTGTCTCAATTAGAATTAATAGGATTAGTAAAGATAGGCGTAAGGCCATCAGGTTCAGATCGGAGGTTAATCAATATAACAAAGCTGGGTATTGATGAATGTTATGTGCCAACTGACCGAGATATAGCCTAAAATAGTAAGCATTAGATATTTTCTCGAAACTATCCGATTAGTTTCATCATAACGCTCGTGTCGTTTCTTGCCAAAAATGTTCCAACCAGATCAGTGTTTAGACAATCCTTTCATGATTTATTATTAATGTTTATATAAAAAGAAGCTTTAACCTAGCCACCAAAAAATGTGCGGCGGTATCTCCTTGATGAGTCTATTTATGATAGCAGCAGGATTAGCTGCTACATATGCTATTACAACATTTGGCCCGAAATTATCTTTGCAGAATAAGACAAGGTTCATGAAAGCCAGAATGAAAGAGCTGATGCTAGCTTATAATAATCGGGTCACACCATAAGATATAATGTAGAATAATAAATAAATAAATAAGAAAATAGACTTTATTTAACAAAGTGCAATCTAAAGTGGCTACAAACCAGAAGCAGACCACATGGCGATCGTAAATGGTCTATGGATATCTTGTTACGCTATTAGTTTCTGAACATCCACTTATCAGACCAGGGATTCATTCTTGTCTTTGTCTTTATCGTTTATTATATAACATAAATATTTCTGATGGAACAAGGTAATCCTTATGAGCTACAAAGATGATCTTTATAATTTGAAGATATATGCGTAGTGAGACTATCGAATAATAATAATAATAATAATAATAATAATAATAATAATAATAATAATAATAATAATAATGATGACAATCTTCCACCACGCAAGGGAGAAGAAAAAGAGTCACTATTAGTTAAAAATAAACAGCCTGAAGAACCGTTACCAATCGGACAAGATTTTGAAACTGAAGTGCTTGAAGAAAAAGATAATGATGATGAAAATACATCCACAGTACCAACTAAACAGAAAGAAGGTGGGCCACTATCAAGAATAAAGCCAAAGAAAAGAAAAGAAAAAGATTGATGACGCGCCTGCTGTTTGATTAAATCCATACAAAGGCAATTAGTTGCCTGCCTGTAATTATTATTGTGCAATTTGTAGTTAATCCACATTTATACTGTACTATGGCCAGATTGGTGGTAGAAATGATTTTCTGGAATAGATTAACTGCTCGAGCAAAATGACACGATAAGCGATATGATAAACCCATCCTCTTCTATTCTTAATTTCCATTCTTCTTATTCTACTGCTCTACTCTATTGCGTCTGACAATTTCCTTGTCGATTTCTTCCTGTTTTATTTGCTCTCCTCTACGTCCTGGTGTTTTCCCTTGTTGATGACTTACCTTTCTTCTTTCTTCAGACATCTCATCACCTTGAAAATGGCCACCAGTGCCTGGCTGCTTTTTTTCTTTTGCAACTCCTGTGCATATCTTTCCCGGAAAGATTGCTCTTCCTCGGTATCATTATTATCATTATTAGACATATGCTCTATTTGCTTTCTATATTATAGCTATATTACTTTTTACTTTTCTAAATTCAAAACATTAACAATTTGAGTCAAATTTAACTATCAAAGAGATATTCAGCCAATAAGTTGAATCTGTCATGAAGGCCTGCAGATACTTTGGTAGAGAGTACTTTATTTCGCCGGCGAACTGCACCTGAATTACTATGCATAGATGAATTACCATGAATAACTGCAGCCAATAGTTAGGTCTATCAAGATCAGAGCTATATGTTTTTATTAAATCCTATTGGATTTTGGTTTTCTAAGTAGAATGAATTGAGACATGATAAATTATGATGTTGAGTAGAAGTAGTCATTACCTCGACTGACGCGGTCACCTCATATTGCTTTCATATACCAGTTTTTCTTTATTGGCGGCATTCAAATACACTAGCCGATAATAGAAGGGTTGTCATTAATCGATCTTTGGGTAGACCTGCTGCGAATCGCTGTATGGCGAGAGTAGAGATTTATATGCCAAACATGAATGGGGTTCCAGTTATGTGAAAGGCTATTGGAATTAGATTATGTTTTATGTCTGCATTAGAAGTAAATATCCATGCTCTAAGAAAAGTATGCCCGAATGTAAGCTTTGGATGTCTTATTGAAAAGCCAGTATCAATAAAATATTTAATTAAAAGATTATCGGCAGATTTAGAATAGTAGGATAGAAAGCTTCGTATATTAATGAATCTAATTCTAACAACGTATCTGTGATCTGCTAAAGCCAACGTGTGGAAGAGTGGCTGCTTAGTTTCATTTATAAACATAAATAACTTACCCACAGTAAACTTAGTCTTAGGCTTGGAAGGAAGCAATGCCAGAACAGAAATAATTTATGGAACTCCGAACATTATTAAGGGAACATTACAAAGACTTTCCGCTGCTGTAAATAAGATAGATGTTTGCATATCATCAGCAGCAGTAGAGGGAACTGTTAAAGCAGAACCCATTTTTAAGGAAACACTAAGACTTAAAGAAATTGGTATCAAGATTAGATACATTTCAGAAATCACTAAACAAAACATTCCATATTGTAAAAGTTTGATGTTGACTGCAGAATTCCGCCATATGGACGGTATAAAGGGGAATTTTTCTATAGTGGATGGAAGAGACTATCAAGCTACAGCAGCTGTTAACGAAGGAGATCCACCTAGTGAAAGTGTTTTAAGTACTGCTAGGGCATTTGTGGACCAGCAACAATTCATATTTGATATGTTATGGCATAAGGCAATTCCTGCAAAACAGAGAATAAAAGAAATCGAGCAAGGCCTGAAAAGAGAATTTATTGAAACTATACAAAGACCCTTACGAGACGCAAAAGACTTTTAGTGATATATTAAAGTCTGCAAATGAGGAAATTCTAATTTCACTTCCAACTAAAGCTACTGCTAAAAGCGATGCAGTATATCGTTATGTGCACGAATATCTGCTGCCACTACTAAGAAATGCAGCGTCAAGAGGTGTAGAGATTCTGGCTTCTGGATGGGCAATCCACAGATGAAAACCAAGATATGAAATCACTAATAGCTGAGAATAACTCGGATGTAGTGAAAATTCATGTTCTCAAATCCCATCACCAAAATAAAATCATAACTGCAATAGTAGATAAGGAACTATGCTTAACGGTAGAAGTAAGGGATACTAGCGATTATGAAGATGAAAATGATGCATCTATTGAAGTGCTAGGACTAGCAACTTATTCCAACAGCGAGTCAACGATATTGTCATATGCTTCTATATTTGAAACGTTATGGACACAAGCAGAGTTAAGGAGCAAAACAAAGAAGAATATCTAAATTGCCTAACTGATTGCTAGGTTAGTCTATTCATTTTAAAAAATCTGATAGACTAGTTTGTTTTGTGTTACCAGATGTTCTCACTCCGGTATCTGGAATCTCAACATTGTCCCATGCCACTTCTGATAAATCCAACATTTTCCTGAATGTGTTAACAGTTCCTGGACCGAATCCGGCATAATGATTGTTTGCTGCCTACAATTGCAAGGTTTAGTCTATCCCGTTGCTCTTCTCTGGCTCTTTTCAGAAATCTAGCCCATTTCATCATCTCTGAAACTCTATCTTTTTGTATCTTGCCAAAATCTTTTTCTTGTATGGTCCTATCTCCAATGAATCTAATATACAGAAAATCTGTTGTAACTATTGGAGGAGTTCTTATACCAGCAAGTTGACTCCAGACCATACACATATTGTTATTTGCAAAAAAACTGTAAGCAAAATCTTTGAAACCATGAGCTGTCTCTAACTTCTACTGCATATCTAAATCTCTTATCTAATTCAGGTATAATATCTCTTAGACCATTCATACCTTCAACTATACCCATCGAAGGTGGTAACTGTATCAATAATGCTAAAACCTTGTCTTCAAGGTAAATCATGGAAGAAAAGAATAACTCTAGCTCTTTTCCTACATCTTTTAGTCGTTTATCATGAGTTATAACTTTTGGAAATTTAGCGGTAAATCTAAAATGTGCTGGAGTCTTTTTGCACCAGTTCTTTACCATAAATGCATTAGGCGTCCTGTAAAAAGAAGAATCTATCTCGACAAAGTCAAACACGTGAGAATAATAGCCTAACCATCTGGAATTATCTAGACTAGGAGGATAAAATGGTCCTTGCCATGCTGAATAACTCCATCCAGAGCAGCCAATATGGTATTGCAAGTGTATGACGTTATACTAAAACACTACTGTTTTGGATAAAGATTATGAAGCTTTTATCGTCTTTTAATTACTATAAATGAATAATTGATATAACTAGTATACAACAGCAATTTGCATATAATAGACATGCAAGGAAATATTGTATTGGGTTGTTCTGGATGGAATTATCCTGATACTCCTGATAAGGGTGGAGGATGGACTGAGATTTTTTACCCTGATAAATCTACAAAAAGACTACGTTACTACTCTCAATTCTTTGATACTGCAGAAATGGATTCTACCTTTTATAACAGATTCTATTCCAAAATGACTAAAGGCACTTTTGTTGGAATGGTAAAAGCTACCCCAGAGAAATTCCAGTTTTCGATAAAGGTACCTGAAACAGTAACTCATGACAAGAGATTAAACATCGATAAGGGTGCAATAACAGATCTTGAGGAGTTCTTAGATAAAATATCACCATTAAAGGACGCAAATAAACTTGGTGCAGTACCTAATCCAGCTCCCACCAAGCTTTACGGTTAATGAATTTAGAAACATAGAATCTTTTCTCGAAAGATTGCCTAAGCTTAACTCCGATAATCACCACAATTATCAATATGCCATTGAATTCAGACATCCATCATGGAAGACTGAAGGACCTTGGGAAATGTTAAAGCAATATAATATTGCCGCAGTAATTACGGATTCACCTTCAAAAGAAAATCTGCAATTCTTATCTGATATTATAATAACTGCAGATCATTCATTTGTGAGATTTCATGGTAGAAATATTAAAGACCATTATTGGTATAATTATTTGTATTCACAACAAGAACTCGATCCCTGGGTTGATAAGATTAACCAAATTAGAAATCAAACCAAAATTCTAAGAATATATTTTAATAATCATTACGGTGGAAATGCTGTCGTAAATGCATTGCAATTTAAGGAAATGATAACAGGTACAAATCTGTCTAAAAGTGAACAGAAAGTATTGAAGCATGCAGAAGAATATATTGCTGAACAGAAACGACAGTTGAAACTGAACTAATTAAGTGTGAAAATATTTCTTGGAATATCTTTAACCATCTGGATTACACCGGTAAAAGTACCTGATCGAACTTCATTTGAGCACGATAAAGTCCCAACAATTTTTCTGTGAAGCAGAAGAGGCCTTTAACATAATATGTACTTCAATTCCCCGAATAAGGTTTATTGACTTTCCTCCAAGCCACATATGAAGCGGCAGCAATTTGCGCCAAATGGGATAGAAAAGCATTGGAACGAATTTAGTAGAAACGTTGACTCTGAACTTGCACAGAAATATTGTCTTCATATTCTACTTCGGCTTTGTCCAGAGTTATTTTAATTCTCATTTACATATTTATAAAGCATTCTAAGGCTCGGTATCAAATTAGACTTGATTATGATATAATAGACCTAAGAATCCAGAGATTAAATTGGGGGCTGTCGTTTGCATGAGATTCTTTGCGCCTTGTCTAATGTTCACACTGTGGCATTTATGAGAATGATTACCTTAGTTATTGTAAATAGACACAATTAGTTGTCGATTGGTAGACCTGCATTCCTTTTTGCATAAGAGGTAAATATTTTGGTGTCGTCACCTCGCCAGATTCCAAAATAGGATGACCTTAATTTTTTTTGAAGATTATATGGCGCAGGTCTACCATGACTTTTAAAGAGATTTGGATTATTCATTAATGACTAATCAGTTAACCAGAGATAGATAGTAAGATATTACCAGTTCGCTCTAAATATTGTCTTATCATACATTTTCTGGGTTATTTACTCGGTTTCATTGCGTTATAATTTCTCGTCATAGGTTAGTTTAACTTTAGCATTTATGGTATTAATAATCGTCATTGCGTTCAGACCTGCTATCGACGGCTTCGTTATAGAGATATAATTTGTTGCTGGCATGGTTGTTTTATTTTGTGCATAGATAACAGCTACAGCATACACTATCATAGCAGTAATTAGAGCCACAGATACTACTACAATTACCACTATTCAGTACGCAAAGGATTAATGCATACAAAAGTCTTTAGTGGTATCAGATAAGACAGGCTGATTCCTCAATCTGGCAACGTCAACTTTGAAATTTCAATGAAAATTATAAAGAATACAGGACCGGTCAGTTATAGGTTAGTACATCATATAGTACTAGACAATTGAATTATGTTCCTAGTTGTATAGCAACATTCGTAAAAATCAAAAATCAAGATAGTATGGAGGTAGCAGAATTATCTTTGCTAACAAGTTTAGACTTAACATTTATCGGTAGATGATGATGCTCTATCAATTTATCTTTTTCATGTTTTTCAAATCTGTCAAATCTCCATTATGATAAGGTACAAAATTCTTTTCACATTCATATCCAATTTGGGGAGTAATAATGATTCAAAATCTATTAAGGCATATTTACTATTTTGAAAATGAAAAAATACACCCGTATCTGCAATAACAGATAATCCATTTTTACCTCGTTTCTCTTGTAGTTTATCAAGAGTTTTAGTAAAGACAGAAAATCCTTAGTATAGCCAGAGTGTTTCTCAATGCTATCCTCTAATATAATCAAGTCATTTTCCTTTTCATACTTTTCTACATCCATATCGAGCTCTTTCAAAGTTTGCCAGATACACTCTGCTGTCTGATAGTACGTGAGTATCAATACCAATTCATTGCTTTTCAATGAAATATCACAGTAATGTGAATAAATTTCTTCTAATGCACAGAGGTCAGGGTAAATCGGGATATTTGTTCTCTTTGTACTATTTTATCTAATCTGTCTATACCTTCTAAACTGGCACCAGTCATTTCATTATAGTCATTTCAATATCAGGATTTATCGACATTTCAGATATTAAAGAAAGTTTGTCATGATAGTTAACAATTGTATATTCCTTGCTACTTGGATTTCAGTATTAATTTAGAATGCAAATTCATTAATTCAAACTAAACCGAGATAAATATACACTACTGAAATTTCCATTTTACAAGTTAGATATTTTCATGAAATATTCATACATATAAAAACAACCACTAGGTTGAGGCAAACTTTCCACTGTTATTTTTTATGCTCGATTTGCTTATGTTGTTTGAGATCTTCTTCAGTCTTGAATTTTTCTCCACAGGAGATACATTTAAAATTCTTCCGGAAGAAGTTAAATTTCATTTCCTTACACTCAATAGACTTAAAACTACATAAATATATCATATTTATTAAAGAATGTATGATAAGATCTCGTCTATTTTATTTTCAGATCAGGTATGTTTTGTAATGCAATGATATTACACTACAGAACTAATAAGGCGGTTCCATATATTAGATAAAATATATCATTGGCTCAGGTTAAAATGATCTAACAATTCAGATTTCAATTTCAAGATGGACCATTTCTGAATTGTTGCTATTTTTCCATTTTAAATATTGTATTGATGGCATACCGATAGGACGAGCATTATGTAGTCAAGATGTCATTTCGGTACCTGTTATTTCCATCATTCTGTCGTTTTTGGCAAAGTCGATTTGTAATATCCTAGCATTGAGGTTAGTTCCTACTTCTTTATAATCCACATCCTTGTTATCGATCTTGATATTAAATTTGGTGTCAGTATTTCCTTGACCCTTAGAATCTATTACAGTTCTTGGAAGTTCAACTGTTAGTTTACCATTATCTGCGCTTGAGCCAAGTAAAAGAACCAACGTCGTCTTATCTTTGTCACCAATTATTCCTAAAAGTTTTCCATTTGTTATGTTATATTTAATCGGAAATGTCTTGTCTTTGATCATCAGGTTTGAAATATTAGCAAATCCAGTTCGATTATTACCTTGTGAATTGTTGGTCTGACCAGCGGCTCCAAGATTTGCTGTTGTTACCGTTGCCTTACTACCTTGTGGAATTGTTATTGTCTTATTAGATGGGTTTAGAGTGGTAGTTTTACTGTTATTGCTATTATTCAAAGGAAATAGATTTTGAGCTGACGCAGCTGCTGGAGCGTATGCTGAAAACAGCAGTACTGCTGTAATCAACAGTGGCAAGCCTATAATTTGTATTAGCCTAAATTCACTTTTACGTATTTTCACCAAATATTAATCCTATATTTGCATATACGATATAATATAAAATTCTTTTTAAGAGTATCGAGATTTTAATGCTAAAGCGAGGCAGTAATTGATCATAAATGATGATCACTTCGATATTCACTCATTCATCGATTAACTTGTATTTCATTGATATGTCATAGGACTATACATATCATCACCCTATACACTACTTCCAGCAGTAGATTTACCAGGCTTTTCTTGTCCTAATCTTTCCAACTCTTCTGGTGTAGGGTCAGTATCTCTTGCAAACTTGGCAGCAACTAATCCACTTGGTACCGCTACGTCCAAGCAACTCCCATCGTAGTTGTCAATATAGGATTTAGGGATATAGTATAGAGTTGACTTTGCTACTCCCTGTCTTACTACAATGAATCCATTTCCAACTTGGTCAACATCACCTATATCAATAGTATCACTTGTCATGACACGCTTGTGTACCACCTGTTCCCAGGCTATGTGTAGCGGCTCATGTGTAACAGGTGTCTGTAATGCCACTCCAGGTTCTTTGGCCATCCATGGGATACCATGTAAGAATTGAGGATATTGGGTATCCATCTGTCGTTTATGTTCTAGATATTCTGATGTTTCAAACTCTGATTCTAGTGGAGGATTTTCTCTTTCATACTTGTGTTTAATTTCATCTTTTGTTAGTGAAACCCATAACTTGTGTCCATCGTATCCTTGGATATAGTATTTTGGAATAAAATAATAATTCTTACTTATTGTTCCATCCTTTGTCTGAATATATTCATTGGTTAGATTGAATTTTACCCAGATCCTTATCGTCTTTAGACTTGACTTTTTTTGTCAATAGCTTTATCCAATGAAATTATATCGGACAAGATGGCTGTTCAAATATTGTCAGCAGCATATAGAATCTATCAGAAAGGCTTATCTAGCAGATGGTAGACCGATGCTATCACATCTTCTATAATGTCATAGCTCATTTTGTATAGATAGAACGTTCATTAATTAGATTTTAATTATATATGTATCTATATGCATCTATATGTCTTCTAATAATGCTGATAACAATAGGATAGGTCCTACCATTTTATGGAGCATGCTTAAAGGTAAAAAAGTGGTAACAAATGACGGAAAGGATATTGGAGAAATAAAGGATATATCTGATAATTACATTCGTTTAGAAAAGGGCACAATAAAGAAAAATAAGTTTTGGATTACAAAATATACTGCTGATGCGTATGATGGCAAGCATCTGTGGCTGTTGATAAACGAGGAAGAAGTTCATTCAAAGCATGTATATGGAGATGAGTCACCTAGAGGAGTCGAATATGCAAAAGGTTTCGAGTCCTTTAAGAGCTCGCCTTCAGGCCAGAAAGGTGAATATAGCCCCGGCTTTGAAGAAAGAATAAAGATTATAGAAAATTGTAAAATTAGAGATTTAAAATAAATAAAGCAATAGAAATAAACCAAAAGTTATCTTATTCTTTCGAACCGCAATTGTTATCTGTTATCTGTTATCTGTTAGCTGTTAGCTGTCCAATAATAACCCTTAGCTGTTTGTCCCTGCCGCTCCTTGTTCGTAATCGTCACCAGTTTCAGTAGAGCCAGCCGTTCCTTCTGTCATTCCACTTCTCCTTAGTCTTTCTTTAGGATCTTGACCTGAAGAAGAACCAGAACTTGAGGTATCATCTTGTCTTCTTACTGCAGTTGGTTCGTGTTCCTTTATCTTGGCTGGCGACATTGGTTCATTTGCTTCATATTCCATAGTTGGATCGCTTTTTGTTGAACTAGTATAACTCACTTCTCTTTCTTTATTGTCGGATCCTACAGCCTTATCTTTAACATCTACAATTTTGTCTTTAACCTTTTTGGCAATATCGCTCATTATTTTTACATAGATTTTATAGAATAATAAGGTTAATAATATTATACAAAAACTTCTATAATTATTATAAGGTATTAATATCTTAAGTAGTAGCAATATCTACTAGCAACATAGATTGGGATGATGTAATAAAAAAGAGGCACGAGGTAGCGGAGATGAAGATTTGGGAGAAGTGCAAGAAGTTGGTCCAAATTATGTCTTAGTACAGAAAGGATTCTTAAACAAAGAGAAATTCTATATTCCAAAGGACCAGGTGGAAAGCTACGATGGTGATACACTACGATTTAGAATATCTGAAACAGAGATGAAATCAAAATATATGGGAGAATATCCACCGTCGTCACTTACAGGTAAAACACAGAATACTGCTACTGATAAATCCAGAGTAGAGGAAACGACTGTTCCGGTAACAGAAGAAAGACGGGGTGTATCAAAAAGTCAATCTACAAAGGAAGCAACAATTACAAAAACACCTGTTACCGAGACAAAGACTGTGGAAGTGCCAGTAACACATGAAGAAGTCTCCGTAGAAAGAAGACCTGCTAGCGGAACAACAGCAGCATCAGATAGACCTGTAGAATCTGAACAAGAAATTAGAGTTCCATTAAAGCAAGAACAAGTGCAGGTAACAAAGCAGCCATATGTAAAGGAGGAGGTAGCTATCAAGAAAGAACCAGTGACAGAGACTAAAATAGTAAGTGATCAAGTAACTAGTGAAGAAGTTAGAGTAAAAGGTACCAATAGAGAAGACGAAGAACGATAAAAATAGAAGCAGCCTTTAAATTTTTATCTTGTTTATTTATTGCAGCCCTTCAGAATAGTAACTTGTACTGTAGTTTGATCATAATTATTCATAATCATAGCACGCACACAAGGGTATTCTATGGCAAAAATTAGCGATATTTACCGGTGGTTGTACGGTCTGATAAGAGGCAGACCTACTAATTTTAATTGGATTATTGAAAGGAAATTAGCTGGAAGTGGAGTACCAATGTCTAAAAGAGAAGCAAGATGGTTAATTAATACGCAAGGTATCAGAACCATTGTTACCATAAAAGAAAAGCCTTTATCGCAAGAATGGCTTAACTATAACAATGGGGCAAATACTGGTGATAGCGACAGAAAGATTGACTATTTGCATATAAGTGTACAAGACTATGGCACTCCATCATTAAAGGAGTTAGACTATGTAGTTAATTATATTAGTCAGCAAATTGATAGAACAAGACCAGTTATGGTACATTGTTCAGCAGGGAAAGGAAGAACAGGCACTATACTTGCTGCATACCACATCAAAAAAGAGAATGATATGACTGCAGATAAGGCTATCGGTAGATTAAGTAGGATTAGAGGAGAATCGATTCAGTCAAAAGATCAAGAAAAGATCTTGTTTGATTATGAAGAATACGTAAAGAACCAGCAGGATCAGAAAAAAGCAGATAGAAGATCGTGATGGTACTTAAAGTGATATTTGATCTCATAATATATACTGGCTATTCGTATCTGTACGCACTGTTATGGTATTGATGCCAATTGTCAGGCAAACGGCAACGAGCATCGACAACAGCCGAACATGCACTCGTTCCGCATCAATCTTGTTGGTAAAGGTATAGATGCAGTTCTAGTATGGTCGACTTCTTATTTTAGCGATAGCCGTTTTATCCAATAACCATTTATTCTTTATTTTACTCATTTTACTTATCAAATTCCGCGAAACTTCGGGATATACAAATGCTACATTCTACAATATACGATTGTTTTTACTATGATTGCAGGTGCCACGCGGGAATGAAATCATACTAAGAGTAAGTTGGATATTAGATTATGAATTTGGTTGACAGAGAACAAGGCATAAGGCCCCATCTGCTTTTCAAATGTTCTTTTGCTATAACACTATCGCTAGGATTATAGTGCATAGACCTGACGCTAACCAAACTTGACATCATTGTGCTCTTTTTAAACACGCAGTAGTATCAAAATAAGAGGGCCAGATTCATCTAATACTTTTTCTTAATCTGACGGATAATCAGCGCCGTAGCAACTGCTGCAACAGTCTTAAATGCTGTGTACAATAGCCATTTTTTCACTACCATTTCTAGACTATCACTGTCGTGCGATTATCCTTTGGACTTTTTTTAATATAACAGTTTTTCGTCATAGTGAGATGGTCATCGAAAGCCGGAGCTAAAACCACACTGGGCAATAAAAAAGGTCTACGGTTATTGGTTAGCGACCCGGAAAAAATGTGTACGTCGATAACAATTTAAATCAAATTCTTATGATACTGCAATCTGTTTAGCCAATCTTGTACACAATTGTAGATGTCTTTTTTCTTCTCTGAGAATTGAATTAACTGTATTTGAAAATTGTTTGTTTTTGACCTTTTTTAATGCTAAGGCACTCAGAGCCTCATAGTGTGTCACTTCGCCACCTTCTGCAAGACACAAGAATTCTATTGCTTCAGATGAATCAGGATCCTGGCTAAGATAAGTTTTCATCATCTCAGATGCTTTCTGTTCTGTTTCTTGAGCTGCTTCTTGTATTGTTGCAGAATTTAGTGATCCGGATAATTTCTGAACCAGCTGCTCAAGCTTTGATTGATGATTTCCTGCTTCCTTTTGCATATTCTTAAGCTTCGATAACATCCCTCTTTTATCTAGTAATCCCATTGAGGATAATTCTTGCACTGCATTTTGCGCGGCCATTTCCAAACCTAGACATTCTCCTAACTTTTGTTCAAATTTTTTCTACAGAGAAGTATCTCTTGCAAAATATCTGTCTGGGACGAGCTCTGGAATTAGAACTAGTAACAAAAGAAACCAACTAACGGGTAGATATATGAATGAAAATATTATTGCTACTGAGTACGTTAATGTTGTGGCTACTATCCGTCTACCAGATCTTTTCCCAATCAAAACAGGTACTGTCTTGTCAAGTAATTCTGGATTCTGTTTAGTATAATAGTATAGTGCATATACTATTGCGCCAGCAAGAACCGCATTGAATGAATACACAAAGATCGAAATTTGCTGGCCTAAATATTGTGTAAGTAAAGTAGTTGAAAAAGGTATAAACCCAATAGTCATTAGGAATGAGATATTTATCCAAATCAAAGGACGGTCTACATAGAGTATCCAGCGAAAAATTCTATGATGTGTAATCCAGAAAACTCCAAGGGTTGTAAAGCTAATTATGTAAGCTAAGATATCCGGCCATAAACTAGCAAATCTATGAGAAAGTCTCTCTTGAGCGTGCTGTCCCTCTGCGAATAATATGAGTTCAGGTACGCTAATATTAAACACTAATATTGTCATAAGGATTGCAAATACTCCGTCTGTAAGCGTCTCAAGCCGTCCCTTACTAAAAATTAAACCCTTTCTTTCGGTATCCATTCTAAGTCAGTCAATTGATAGACAACTACGACAAGTTTGATAAATATTAAAAGAATATTCGGATTCGAAATATATGCACAAATCGATGACTACGTAAAATGATACTTATTAATAAATCATTAGTCAAAATAATTATTTGTCGTCAGTATTCAGATTGGTTTAGAAATTAATAAGCGATGCAGACAGGTGTTCAATATGTATCTGCCTATCTGCAATCCAACTCATGCGCTTGATCTTGTGCGGAGTTCACTTGTTAAGATCTTATGTTATTTCCATTACTGTCCAGCCTTGACCATTGTTAACTTGTGTCGGTCCTTGGATACATTTTGCGTGAGCCTGTGACAAGTCATTCTTGCTCCGGTAATGTTAGTAAATGAAAAGTAGAGCATTTAACCATCATGCTGGAGCTATGAGCGCTGCGCCTGAAGAAGCTCCATCGTCTGCCAAGACTGCGGTTTTACCTTTAATTATAATATTGTATATAGAACTGGAATTGTCCTTACTACTATTACTTCGATAAAGTGAATGTCTCTGTTTTATTTCCTCAATCTGTCCGGATTTAGCCTCATCTATATATTCTGAAGAAACATTCAGTACTCTGATACGTTTTGTCATTCAAATATGTAGTGCCATCTTCCATTGCCGCACCTATAGCTAGTTCTTCGTTGTGATGTACTGCTATTTTTCTTCGAATTACAATATCAAAGGATTCCATTAAGCTTTCGTGTAATAAATGTCTGCAGTTACTACTTCACCTCGTGGTATGCCTAAAACAACTATCTTATCCTTATCCCTATTTTCCTTTTTTATTACAACCTTAGCTAGTACATTTGCTAGCCCATTCGATTCTTGAATCTTTACATGAAATACCATTAGTAGGAGGGATAAACGAACTGCAACTTGCGCTGCTTATAAACCGATAAATCTAGGCACTAATAACTATCAGAAATATAATTACGATAATCAAACTGATAATAAGAAGAATAATAGAAATATAGATATGAGCATAGGGCTGGGAGAAGAGAAAAAATCAAGGTCTAAGACGAAGGATCAAAAGGAAGAAAAACCATCTTTGCCAAAAGAAGATGTCATATCATCACGGCCGCTTCAATTAGAAGTATTTGATTCGTCTAGTGATAATGCGATGTCAGAAATGAAAAAAGTAGCAGACATGGGACCAGATGAGATAACTAAGGTATTTCTAGATGTAGATGGAAATCAACGTCTTGATCCTTTAACTACAAGTATCAATGATATTATTAAAAAAGCCGATTCTGACCCCACTAGTTCTCACAGATGGTGGAGCCTACCTTACAGGAGAGAGATCCTGGCTCAAAATCATAACAATATAATATAAGCCCAAAACAGAATGCGACATCCGAAGTTTCTGAAGTTCAGAGTGACTCAACCGACCGAGATTATTTAGAAGAATCAGCTACGATTTATGATAGCGAGAATAAAGTATTACAATCTAGTTCTTCAAATAATGATATTTATAACCCGTTCATCTCAGGAATAAAATTTTGGTAAGCCCATAGTATTGCATGGATAAATGCATATGATCAATTCTTGAAATCTTGGATTGACAATATTAGATTATCTCAGATACCAAGTTAAACAACTGATTCACTTCAGGATGCTGTCGAGGAATTGAACCAGTAAATCCGCCCATATCTAGTTGCAATGTCAGCTACATATGTCATATTATCGCTGATGTCTTAAAAGTTAAACAAGTCACCAAAAAATCCTCTGCTTCTTCTTCTGTTATCATAATAGTCATCAACATACTCTCCATTTCTATAATGGTAATTGTTATAATGTTCGTCTTCGTAGCTACTTTGGATTTGGGCTATCTTGTCTATCTCCCCTCTGTCTAACCACACTCCTTTGCAAGAAGGACAGTAATCAACAAACGCCCCGTACCTTTGCATTAGCTGCATTTGAGTTGAACATTTTGGACATTGCATGTTTGAATATTTATCGCCTCTTTTGTTATTACGTAAAGAAAAGGTGCCGTTTAAGATTAATGTTTGCCTTGCCTTGCTTTTTCTTTTATTTTGTTTTGTTTTGCATGGTTCTACTATCTATCTTATTTCATCCGATAATTCATCAGGGATTCTTTTGACAGTTGAAAGATACTTGACTTTATCGTAGACCACACTTATGAGCAGGACAGCCTCAAGCTATATGTCTATCTATTTTTGAGATGAGTTCGTAGAGTCTCTTTAATTTGATCCAAGAAACAATGCACTCGAATACGAATCATCATATGAATTCAGATATTTTCATAGGTTATCTGGCATAAGTATATTCTGTTAAACCGTCTTTCATTATGAATCTAGTTCTTGTAACCTAGAGTGTGTAGTTCGCCGGCGAAATGCGCATCGATTGTCAGTAGGAATTTTAGTATATAAAAAAGAATATTAACTGATTATGATCCCTTAAACATTTGTTGCCGGCGAATATGAATCATCATCTCGTCAGCTTCGTGTAGGCAGACTGATCACATCGCGGCGTACTCGAGGTACAACAAAGTTGTTCTCCATGTTAGACTTCATTATATAACAATAGGACATGGAGACACACAAGGCCGGCGAACAACATATTTCCTTCGTCATGATTATGATGAGCCTAAAGCATTTAGCTTCTCTTCAATGGCTTCAAATCTTTTATTTGAATATTCTTGACGTTCGGTCCTAATTCTGATTCCTTTTCCATCTTTCAAATCTTTTGTGTATATGCGCATTAGAGCATTTTCTCCATCTTCCCAAGCAACTTCAAATTCCTTGCCGGCATATTCGACAAGAGAATCTTGCCGAAATGCCACATTGTAACAATCCAAGAGTTGTGGTTTGTGATACAACTAGGTGATGGTTGGCATGTTGTATGTGGGCAGCCTGTTACTAGATCTGATATTTTCCCTGACCTGATGTCAGGATATTTGACAATCCGATAAGACCTCCATGATCAACTACTACTGGCTTCATAGAACACGATATGATGATGATACTGATGAGAGTGAATGAACTATTATAAGGAATATTTGTGCGCACTCATATCCAATCTACTATGTATAGAGTTTAGTCTCCAACGTCTATGTTTTTATGAAGTGCATTATATTAAACGCATAAGCGCCGGCGAAATACATCATCTAATATGAATACAACTATAATAATACAACGGACAAAGAATCGAATAGAGGCTATATCGGATGTCTTATGTTTTATAATCATAGTATACAAAAAAGAATATTGGAATTACTGTTTTGACAGCGAATCAATCTTTTGTCCTAACTGTAGGACCATATTCATTAAATCCTTGATCGTCCTAACAGGCATTATTATACTATCTAATGCTTTGGGTAAGGGAAAATCCAGGGTCAATGACTTCTCTCCCCTGCAAACAGCCCTATCATGCAACGATTTAATGTACATTCTGAATACCTGACCTGCGTGTTTTAATTGGATATCTGGTAGATGTAATTGAGCTTTCTCGTTTATTTCAACATCTCTATTAAGATCACATCCCTTTAGAATCCAGTCTGTAATTACTGGAACTTCTCTTTCTCGAATATCTATTACAAGATGTATCAATCTGTCTCTGACTTGTCCAAAGAATGAGAATAATATAGCCTCGTCTTCATCCGTTTCTAGTCTGAAGGGTGTATCGCTACTTCGAACTGCAATTTCAACTCGTCCATTAGGAGAGAAGGTATAAGTGACGTGCCTTCGTCCTATGTGTTCCTCATGGCGTTTAGCTCGGTTTATTGGTTCGACTTTGTTTGCCAATCTTTGGTAGCAATCCTTGTCAATGGATAACATCAGTTGTAGCCTGTGAATGTGCAGTTGTGCAAATGGCAGCTGGATTAATACATCAAAGAAGCTTTGAGCCTTTTGGTATCCAAGAACGCTGGATAGGGCATTACCATAGTTTGAGACGTTCGATAGGTTACTGTTAGATAGGTTAGACACCGTGGGTTCAACTAGTACACTTGATCTATTCTTGAGATCTTCAATTATATCAGCCTTGAAACATGAAGGGAAGTATTGTTGCGGATTGGTATTTTCTATAAGGTAGATTCCTTGAGAATTGAGATCTCCTGCAGTAAATAATATGCAGCCATCACGAAAATGCTTCAGGCTTCTTTGAGCATGACTTTTTCTAAGTGAAAACCTTTGTAGTAGATCTTCAAATGTTATACCCTTTCCGGCTGTGTAGAAACCATCTCATACAGTCAAAGCTTTGTAAGAGTATAATACCAATAGTCTATTGAAAGAATCAATGTACGTCAGACTTGCAGGTACTATGTTCCGTGTTTTGAAGCATGCAAGGATTCCTCTATTTTCTAACAGGAAAAGTAATCACATATTTACAATATGGCAGCACATAGTTCTAGTTGCTATACGACAGTATGAAGGTAAGAGTTATAGAATGTTTGTCGAGTGGTTAATTGAAGCCTATTACCTAAGGTCATTTCTACGGTTGTCACGTATTCCTCATTTTACAACATTGCAAAAGTTTACAGATAGAATTAATAATTCATTGCTTGAAAAGATAATTTCATCATTCATTGTGATTAGCGGTACCACGCATATCTTTGCAGGAATAGATTCAACAGGATTTAAGATAACTCATGCATCACAATATTATACTGATCGAACAGAATTGAGAAGAAAATATGCGAAATTATCTATTGGAGTAGATGTATTACAACAAATCATAATATGTACAATTAAGATAAGACGAGCTCCAACAAGGCATGATAATGTAGATTTCAGGCCAATTATAACAAGGACATCAAATATTCTTCCATTATCTGTAGTTACAGCTGATAAGGGTTACGATAGTGAAGATAATCACCTTCTCGTAAGAGAGGACTTACATGCATTCAGTATTATTCCTGCTCGATATGAACATGTACCGATGTGGAGAACACATGGTAAGTACAGAAAGCAGATGAAGCGTGGTTACTCCAAATTGCTGTACAATCAACGAAACAAAGATGAAACCATAATATCAGTCATAAAACGACTATTTGGAGAGAATCTTATGTCTAGATTGACTAGAATGCAGAACAGAGAGTTATCATTTAGATGTATCACCTACAATATGCATAGACTGACTAATCTTGTAATATTGATGGTGTTTTCTACATAGCCACCCTTTCCATAAGATCGATACTTTTCAGTAGCGAGGTCTTCAATTGTGTCTCTTGTTACCCGTCGGCTAGCTATTGGTACATGTGCTACTTGGTGATTTGGTACATTTAATTTGTAATCAGGTATTACACTCTTTCCTAGTTGGGGATATGAATAACCGTTACCAGCAGCCATATACTAATTTGTCTTGAAATTGTCCGGTACCACTCTTACCATGGTCCCACTCTTATCAAAAATCATGTAGCAGAAGTACTTGCTGTCAACCATGGCCTCTTCGATTTCGTTATACCTCTCCTTAGGAATTTTAAACTCCATTTCGGTAGAAGCAATCTGATCGCCCATGACCATTGCTGTTTGCCTCTTTAATGCCTCCTTTAATTCTCTATTTTCCTCATATAATTCATGATCGGGATCTATGTTGTCAATCGATGTTTCATAACCTTGTCTTTCAAACCCTCTTGAATTTGGTACATCTATCGATATATTTTCTCTATTAGTATTAGAAAAAATTATTATTCTCCGTGTCACGGTTGATTAGTAATACGCTTCCATCTCTATTATCTACTATGTCTATTACCTTGCTCTCTTGAACCTTATTATTCTCTACTTTTTTCAAAAGCTAATTGAGTTCGCTTTTGGACCTGTAGCTTCTTTTATATTCTTGTGGAAGGCATTCTTCAATCCACTTTACAGTAATTTTGTGATCTCTTATCTTATCTGCCAATAATTTTTTGATCTTTGCGGATATTTCATTTTTCTTGCACTTGCCTGCCTCATCTAACCTTCTTGCTAGTTCTTGTATCAAAGTTTTGGCCCGCACAAAGTTACTATTAATATGATCTATTAGAGATCTTAAGTCTGCAATTATCTCGTCAAGGGCGAACTCTTCATCACTCAGTTTTAATCCTCACCTAGTTTCTTCATAAGCTCTAAAAGCACGATCCACAACAGAATCCAGTGTCATCTTGAGTAGACCCTCAGCCGGTGGTAATGCTATACTTTTTGTTTTATTCTTGGATTTATCTCTGGCTGGGACATCTGATCCACGTTCCTATATCGCCTCTGGTCCTTATTTCATTCAGTTTCATATAATATTATCTCGAATAGAGAGTAGTAGTATTCAGAATTTATAGTTTGCGAATAGTCTCTATTTGTCACATATACATGGTATATGTATGTTTATATATGTTTCTATAAATAGTTCTATTTTACAATAGCCTACATCTTTCCCATAAGGTAGAACATAGAATGGATGACGCCTGCGAAGCCATATCGATGTAATCCAAATAGTGATCATTCTTAGAATTAGATTTAATGTGCTTTCACGGCTTCTGCGAGTCTGATCGGATCTCTTAGCAGATCTAGAATTTCCTTATATGCTTCTTGCATTGCTGTCATCTGTTCCCTTAGATTTTTTACCCTTGTTTTCTCTTCTTCGATCTTTCCTTCTAATACCCTTAATCCTTCCTGATACTCATCTTGTAGGACTTTGAACTTTGCGTCTTCGGCCGATTTAATTTCGTCATAAGATTCAGGAGATAGTGGATAAGAACACTTTGAACATACTTTATTATCAATTGCATTTACATCGTCACAACGTGGACAGACAAGGATTTGGCGTCTCTTCTTTATTTGATCCTCAATAATGATTCCCGAATGTACAAGTATCTTTTGTTTTAACTCATCACCCATCCTTGTCTTAATGTATCTAGATGGCTCGCTTTGAATTCATGCTCCATCTTGCCTTTTTCTTTAGAGCATAGTCTGGGAGATAGTCGCTATCAGAAGTAATAGCCGAATGACGAATACAATATGGATTCCACTTTTTTGTCATAAGAAGATAATCTAATTTCTGTTGTTCTTTGGCATCTGTAATGCAACCACTATCACGAGGACGGACTATCCTTTCTTTAAGGCATTTCATCATTGTCCACAACGCTTCAGGCTTAACTGGCGCTCCAGTCATAAGATTGCAAATTAACCTGGAGTCAGGTTGATTCCTGAATGGATGTTCGTTAAGCCAATCTCTAACATACGGAAACGAACAAGTTAGTATGACTGGCCCAGATCCAGTCTTGGATTGATGTGGTATTTCACCTTCTCCATATTTTTCTTTTAGTCTGATATGTCTTAGTCTTAATAGAGTTATCTCATGGTTGCGCCCACTTAGATCCCACATTAAAGCCAGGGCCGCTTTGTTCCGCTTATGAGGCTCGTACTTTATGATGGTCTGAAGTTCATCTAGCTCCCAAATCTCGTTCTCCCCATATGGACTTAGTCTCTTAGTTTTCTTTTTTCTAATCTGAGCAAATGATGGGGTCTCCCATTCTGATGGGCTAGAGTTAGGTTCTAGGGCCTGGTCTAGCCTTAGCTTGTAATTGTGTAACCATCTAAACAGATACTTTAAATCTCCAAGGTAATCATTCCAAGTTGTTATCCATCTCTTGTCTGGGTCAGTAACATTATCCTTTATCTTTGTATCCAGAAAGTCAGTAATCTTATCCTTTGTTCTAATATCATAAAATGATCGGTCAGGACCTAAGTAGCGTGCAAATGCTATCGCTGTCTCCAAGGTATTATTACAGTGGCTTTCAGATGCACCTGTTGACTTCATAAAGGCATAAAGCCCATCCAGCAGATCAGCATTAGTGGAATTTGGCATTGAGGATATCTTTGACAATGTTGTACTCAGTCTAACAGGCACAGCAGTTTATCGCTTCTCCATTTACCGTTTTTCCTATAAGCGGTTGCAATATATGAATTCCGATATATGATGGACTGGGCAGGGGGAGTTAATAATAAGATTTTTTTATGCTCAAAAGAATATACAAAATAAGCACGAATCTGAATAAGAGTATGAATAAAATTTATGCGCTAACATACGACCAATATTAGGATATAGAGACAATAGACGGTGGTCGTGGAGCTAACCATATTACCTTGAAACGCTCTTCATAATTACAGCATAAGTTTGAAAGAAGTTATTAATCCTAGAGCAGACATTACAGCAAAAAAGTATAGACAACAGATAGAGTGGAGAAGAAATAAAGTAAAGGAAATGCTAATCAGAGGGTATTCACAGTATGAAATCTCTAATACCTTGCGTATCAGTCAACCAACAATATCTAGAGACATACACTACCTATATCAAGAGAAGAAAAGACGACAAAAGAAACATGGCGATGAATTATTTTTGGAGCTCCGAAACACAGTAGCTGGCTTATCAGAGCTCGTTAAAAAGTCATGGACCATTGTTGATGATGCCAAGACAGACTACAAGGAAAGAATGAAGGCAATGTCATTAATAATGCAATGTTATGATAAGAAATTAGAGCTTCTTAATCTAGAACCAGAAATTAACAATTACAAAGAATATGTTGATGGTATAATCAATAAAGAAAATGAACTATTAGTTAAAGAGAAAATGTTGGATGCACATCGTGAAGGCACAAAATTGTCATGGCATGAACTTAGGTCTGCTGTAGATAGCAATAGAGTATTTTAATAGAATTGATTCTTTATTTTGCAATTTCAATTTGTAGAAATTATTTTGAATTCAAGTCTTATCCGTATAACTCGATTATATATTTACTGAGATAGCCAGTATCATATTGTGTTTGGATGATTAGACCAACTAACAAGAAGTTCAAAAAAAATTAAAATTAAAGGCTACAATATTAAGTATTGTTCCTTTTTAGGGATTGTTGACAATCAACTAATACTTAATGGTAGGATACTTTCTTACATTAGTATGCAGGCCCCAAGTAGTCGAATAGGAGAAGTATATTTCCATGATCTTATAGGAATGAAATCTAAGAGTATACAAAAATATACTCTATTCATTTCGGAGACTGATTCATTGCAGACTGAATGAACATCATTATTAATTTCCGATTAATCATTGAAAATCAATATTCAAATTGAGCCAACATTGGAAACCAACATTGGAATAATCTACGATTTTTATGCTATAGTATGAGATAGACTGATCTGTTTTGCAGGCACGAATCACTTTATTAACTCCCCATATTTCACTATAGCATAACATCCAAGTTTTGTGATATTTGAACCCATTAAGCTTGTCTTAATATACCTAAGCTAATATCTAGCAAAATATATGATATTAGATCAGTTATGACACGGTATAGTAATAGATAAGATATATCTCTTATCTTAGTTCAGAATGCATGGATAGAAGGTTATCTTTTGAAGATGAAATAATATATACCTCCTCTGACCATGCAATCCTTTGGATTCCCTCTATTCCTTTGATCTCAGATATAATGCCCATCAATTGTTTAATATTTTTATAGAGAAAAAAACAAAGGATATTGGAATTGCCTGTATGCAGTGAAACTGATTGAACTCCATCCATCTTTGAAAATTTTTCTGCTATTGAATAGATATTATCATTGGCAACGTATATATGAATGAAGGCAGTCTTCATGCCTAGCTTTTTGTAATCGGGTTCTTTTCTTATGGCTATCAAACCCTTTCTAATTACCTTTCTTGTTCTTTTTTATACTGTACTTAATGGAATTTTTACTTTTCAAAAATTTCCCTATTAGTGTATCATGACACAAGCAAATCGATTATCCTGAGATCTAGTTCATCTATCTCGATATATGTTGAGATCTTTCTCATAGTATATAGCTTGTGCTCGCTTGTCTACTGGCATTCGTATTGATGAATCTACTCGTAAAGGATCTCTTCTATTATTCATAGAATTAGCTCTTTAGGAAATAAAGTAGCCGAGGAATAACTATTAAACTAACAGTCCGGCTTCCGTGAAATATTTTACTCTCTTTCCTTAAGGTCTTACTATTACAATTCATATCATTAATAAGAAAAATAGTCAGATCAGTAGTATTTTCCTTATCAGTTTCAGCCGGACACAATTTGTAAGAAGGGAATGAGTATCAAACCATAACAAATACCCCACGTACGCTTCAGACTAACAAAGCTAATGTATTATTTTCTATTATGCAATGCAGTTAATAGCCTAACTATATCTGTGAACAGCCTGCTCAATCCAGTTTCCAGTGTCTCTGAAGATGCAAGAAAACATCTTACCTTTTGACCAATAAATGGCTCCAGAGAATTCATTTTCACTACGCACAGTTCACCCAAAAGGACAACTGGCCAACTTGGCAGATCTTACTCAACCTCCTAATAGGATAGTTGTAAATCTTCGTAGAATAAGATCCGAACTTGAAAAGGATTAGAAATCGGTATCAGAAAAGTGAAATGGTTTATGGCTTCTATTTGGATAGATCTCCTACATAGACAAGGAGTTATAGGAATGGGCAGAATTTTAAATGATTATGACAAACTAGCGCTATCCACACTGAAACTGTGCCTTTCTCCTTTTGGCCATGAGATTGCTAAGGCTATTACCTATTTAGAAAAGATTGGTGACGGTGCGGCAATAATGAGATCATATATTGCCCGATGGGACAGAATAAGAAATCCTTGTGCAGTGATTAAAATCCTACAAAACAATATCCGCACTTCCAGGTCCTCAATATTCCATGAAGCAGGACAGCGTAGGTAGGATTATAGGTCTAATCGAGCGGGATCTAATCTATTATATAATACAGTTAGGACCACTGTTGATTCGTTAAGGTTGGCTGAATATTGGAAGCAATGTGCAACTGAGATAGTTGTCGACCAAGTTGCAACACAGCTTACAAATTTGATCGGCGGACTAATACTCCATAATATTTACTCTGAATCGTCAGGTAGTTCACCGGAAACTGCGAGCTAGAAAGTTTGCTATAATTCCTTTATACACGCATATTATGGATTATTTGAGATTTCATTCTAATATCATATCCTGTATATTGGGTCTAGGTCGAGGACCATGGGATGAACTGGAAAAGGTAATTATAATATATCCAATCAGTTTAACTCCTGATGATTCTAGACAGATCATAATTGAATCGTTACCGGTTCTCCATGCCATCTATAGAGCACTTTCAGCTACAAAACTAGTGTCGCTTACAGGAAAGAGTTTCGAGGATCTCTATCTTATATGTTGTGGATTATTGAATGCTTAAACTTTTAAACCTTGATTTCTCTAATTTTTCAGTTGGCGTGACAAAAATGTTGGAAAATTCTATCTCAACACTTGTAGCATTTGAAGCACTTATTACTATTAGAGAAAAATCATTGTATTGGATAACAGATGAAATGTGCAAGCGGCTAACAGCATTAGACGATAAACAAGAGGTGCTATAGCATTGACAGATTCTACTCGAGTAACAGATCCTGTAGAATCCAAGTCGGAAGTATTAGACCATTGACAAAATATGTTCGATGGTTTAATAGAATGGTATAAAATGGCAGACCATAGGGCTAGTGGGCTGATCTCAATAAATCCAATGCTGTTAGGATTTGTGACGATAAGCGCCTTTGTGATTCTGGGTAGTTCAGAAAGGGATATATCAACGGTAAAGAGTCTCGCTGAGACATTTCTGATTCTTTTCTTTATATCTATTATTATTTCTGTTATATTGGCAGTTTGGAGCTTATGGGGAAGAGCAATAGATTTCTCTTTAAGAGAAACGATGCACTTAAGTAAATCGAATAGATGAAGTCTTTCTCTGGTTTGGAGATATTAAACCCCACTACGAAGCAAACGAAGAAACCAAAATCTCAAAAGGAAAAGAGTTCTTTGAGAATGAATTTAATAAATACACAAATAGGGATTAAGTATTAAAGGCTATAGCCGCGCAGATAGTAATTTTATCATCCCATATACATATGAGGTTTTGGATTTTAAATGTGTCATACATGCTTGTAGTGATCGCCATTTTTCTGATGTCAGCATTTGCATTCATATTGTAAATAGCGAATTGCTATGGCCAACAGAAAAATTAATTTTGTGAGAGTTATGGCAAATTAAATAACTAATAATTGCGATACCATTTAAGTATACGAGAAAAACTATAGCTAGGCGAGGCGGCTATATACAAGTAACTTTTTTTAATAAAGTATTGCACAAGCTAGTCTGAATATTGGCTATGGAATGACGTGATTAAGTATCTGTAGACCAACTAATAGAAATTACTACAATTGCGTCATTGGGATTACTCGAAAAGAAGAGACCACCCCGATTAAGTTTCCGTCCTATATAAATAGAACATAGAAGATGTGCGTTGTAGAATCTATTTATTATGCTCTGGTCTTATATTTTATGTCAAAAGTAGATTACAAACAGTTTTCTAACATCTTATTACTCTACATAAGATATAATCAATTGTGAACAGAGACACTGAATACTGGATCGAAATACTTCACCTTCAGAAACATCCTGAAGGTGGATATTTTGTCCAAACTTACAAATCAGAAAAATTTGTAAGGTTGCCAGAATATAGTGGTTCTATGCATGCTTGTACTGCTATCTATTATTTATTAGCAGATGGCCATTTTTCATCATTTCATATGCTGAAATCAGATGTGTTGTGGCATTTCTACGATGGTAGTAGTTTAACTCTGCATATAATAAAACACAAGGAAGATTGAATGATGTCAAATTAGGAGCAAATTTAGATAGTAAGGAGACATTTCAAGCTGTAGTAAAATCGGGTTCTTGGTTTGCAGCCTCTGTTAATGATTGTAATTCTTATTCATTGATCAGCTGCACTGTTTCGCCAGGATTTGATTATGACGACTGGGTATTGGCAGATATTAGTACACTTATGAAAATGTATCCGCAACTGCTTTGTTGCATAAATCATTATCATATTAGTATGGGTTTGTTGACCAACTGAGATTTAGCTATCATGTAATAAGATTATTGTTGGACATGGTTGACTGGCCTTCATATAACAAATCACTTGTTAGGCAAGGTGAGGTTATTCTAGATTTTGATGTCATAGATAGTTGGTATAGTGAGTTGAACATAATGAATAATGGAAAGAGGGGTGCACAGTACCACTATCCAGATTAGTTTATCCAACTATTAGGGTATATGAGGATATATTTTCATCTGCCATACCGGCAAGCAGAAGGTGTAGTCATGGCACATGCTGGTAACAAGATACCCTCTATTCCAAACTACAGTACAATTAACAGACGCGTTAATATCCAGGATATCCGAATCAACGAATAAAATGAGGTATGTAATGATGACGACATCATTATAGCATTGGACAGTACAGGAGTCAAAGTTGCTAATAGGGGAGAGTGGATGCGACATAAATGGCATGTTAGAAGAGGTTATCTGAAAATATATGTAGCAGTAAACATCAAGAATAAGAAGATTATTTCTTTGGAGGTTACAAGTGAAGAAGTACATGATGGCAAGATGCTAAAGAAGTTAATAGATAATGCCTCTGAAAATAACAATGTAAAGGGGGCGTTAGCAGATGGTATGTATGACAGTAATAAGAATTTTAGATACCTATCAAAAACTATATTAAACCAGGTATAAAGACAAGAAGCAATTCCAAAGTTAGACCGACTAACTGTCATGCTAGGAATATGTCTGTAACAAGACAACAGACAAATCTCAAAAGATGGAAGCGTAGCGTAAGCTATGGATACAGATGGATGGCAGAGACTGTCTTTTCATCAATTAAAAGAACGTTTGGTGAACATGTAGCTGCCAGAAAATTTCCGAACATGGCCAAGGAATTGATTCTAAAAGTGTCACTGTATAACATGTTTGCTACCATGATGTAGAGAGATACAGATAATGTACTAAGGAGATAAAATGATTTATGCAACAGAGCTTCCGCAACATAAATCAATCATAGAAAGATACACCAAGTCTATGTCTATGTCTATGTCTACTACCTATCTTTCGAAAGAATGTAACTCTAGTAATAGTTTAGTTTGCTGTTATTGTAGATCATTTTAAGTAATTGGATTTACGGTGGATCTGTTACAAACTATAATATCTCTCCTATCTACGGAAAATTGCGAATAAGTGTATATGATCTGCCTTACTTGTTTCACCCAGTTGATTTGATCTCCATTCTTACTACTGATAATAATTGCTCAGTGTTAATTGGTTTTCTTATAAAGCATTTAACATTAAGCCCTGGGTGTTCTTCTTTGAGGGAATTGTAGTACCGATTGAAAGGCTGTTATAAAGCACACCTTCACATGACGATCTTTCTTTCTTAGCCGTCTGAAAAATTGAAAACCATTTAGATGAGGCATTCTCATATCAACAAATACAAGATCATAAAATTGTGGTTTAAACCTCACCAACGCCTTTGCAGGATCGTTATAAGTATCTACATAAAAGCCATTGTCATTCAATACCGTTTTAAAGAAAAGAGTAATATCGCTTTCGTCATCAACTACCAGTATTCTCTTTAATGATTCGCTGGGAAAATTATTGGATGACAGCTAGGTACGCTTCCAACTGTTGATGAGAATGAATTATATTTTAAGAATATCGGAGTAAATGTAAATTTAACTTATAAGCAGTAACTTTAGCAATTACCATCGGGACGCAGAAATTCGACTAGAAAAACTATTACAAGCATAAAATTATACTTTCTGCAATTTTAGCAAATGTATATACAACGTAGTATCTACGTATCGTTTCATAATTTTCCAGGATTTTGACATGAAGCCTACTGCTATATAAATATAATAAACTAGGCCGATGAGTAATACAAAAGCAACTCAAATCTGCCTTCATAATACCTTGACCCCAGAAAAAACATTTTCTAATCATATTATGAAATGCCTGATTGATTTAATTTGTAATGAAATTTGAAATAAAATTCTACAGTTGCCAATCAACCACGTCAATTGACATATAAACGATGACTTAGCTTACCTCCGGAGCCGAGTAATGTATTCTTATTATATACGAACGCGATTAGATTCAGCTCATATATTCATGATTATAGTAACTTGAGTATTATCTTCTCAAATGTAAACGATAAATTTGACCCTCGTTCTTAAAACTATCTCATTTTAGTGAATGATCGCGATACTTTCTCAATAATGTTTAATATGGTCGAGCTTACCGTATATATAATTGTCAGGATTGTCGTCAACTTCTAACCTAATATTAGGTATTATTCAGGACCTCGACATCTATGATTTAAAAAGTTCTCCAGGATTCTATCCTTCTATTGCCTCTCGAATAAATGAACTTACTCTGTCAATAAAGGAAAAAGGATTGCTACATCCGATCACGGTCAGAGCAAAGGAAGGACATTTTGAAATAGTTGCTGGTAATAGAAGGTATCTTGCATGCAAAGCTCTTGGCTGGCGAAAGATCTTGTGTCACATCGTAGAACTAGATGACAAGGAAGCCTTTGAGATTTCCCTAGTTGAAAATATACAACGAAGAACTTTGAATGCCTTGGAAGAAGGAACTGCTTTTAGGACTTATGTTTCCGAGTTTGGTTGGGGTGGAGTATCAGATTTGGCTGCAAAAATTGGAAAGAGCGTTAGCTATGTCGATAGACGGCTGGGACTTTTGGATCTACCAAAAGAGGTACGCGAAAAGGTTTTAGTTTCATCCATTAATATTGCCGCAGCAGAAGAGCTGATACCTATACATGATAAGAGTAAGCAATCCAAATTAGCAGAGCTGATCTCGAAGAAGCGTATGTCAACTAAACAAGTACGTCAATTGATTAGCGGCCTTGATGACTCGATTTATGATTCTCATGGTCTGATTGTTCCCATGGGCTCTTCAAAGGATGATGATATTTCTGAGCTTGACAAAATTGCACAGCGATGTTTAGATAAATCCATTATTGCATTTAGAATTGCAATGACTAAACTTGCAGATATAATGGAGTCTGTAGAAGATAACTGGGTCATATATGAAATTCTTATGCAGCACAAGAACGTGCTTCATACACAAATTGATTTGTTAATCAAAGAAAAGAAAAAGCTATAACAACTATCCCAGTCTTATTGGATTCAGCAGACATACTTAATTAGCAGTTAAAAATAATTTAAACGGGCTTTGCAAAATGGCTACTCTAGATTTGAAAATTATACTGCTTAAATGTTAGAAAATGATGCTATTTTCTACGGATTTTTTGCGGTACCGCAAAATTTGTCAATCATGTTCATGAAGATCTCTTGTTAAACTAACAAAAACAGACAGACATATAGATAGACAGACAGGCACTAGCAGATTAAGTTGAATCAGTGTTGCGTCTAAATCTGCACTGTAAATGTCGTTACCTCTGTGAATATCCCATTCAATTTTGATTAAAAAAGTAAATATAGTATGAAACAGTCATTTTTGTGATGAATTACTTTTTTTCTCTGATACCTATTCAAAGTAGTATGAGAGCAAGATGCAGTTTTTTCTCTGTCAGTTCAATAGTGATATTGAATTTTTTGTCAAGAGGAGTGGTAGATAAAACACTATGGTAGTTCAGGTCAGCTATCCAGGAGTTTATATTGTAGAAAAGCCAAGTGGCGTACATACAATAACAGGTGTGTCAACTTCCATTGCTGCATTTTTTGGACAAACACTCGAAGGTCCCGCAAATAAGGCCGTACCGATTATTTTCTCCGCTGGGTTTTGAGAAGACATTTGGAAAATCACACCCCGATAGTGAATTATCAACCGCAGTACGATTGTTTTTCGAAAACGGAGGTTCTGATTGTTATGTGGTCAGAGTCGTGAATGGTGGGAAAAAAGCCACTGCTATTTTAATGAATGAAAATGGACATAAAGTCCTAAATTTTGAAGCCAACGAGGTTGGCACATGGGGAAATGAAATAGGAATCGAAGTCGACTACAACACTTTACAATCAGAAGAAACGTTTAATCTGCATATTTACAGAATTAACGATGACGGAACTATAAACACAATTGAAGAATTCTTAAACTGCTCTCCTGATATTGATAGCCCAAAATTTGTCTGCAAATTAGTGAATCAAAAATCTAATCTCGTTGATTGTAAACCTGAAGTCGACGCTGGTGCAACTGACAACGATTATAGACAGTCCACAGTCAAGCCAGGATATTCCGTCTCCAGAAAACCTCTAGATATTGGACAGGCAGGGATTGATGAGCTAGCAAATATAATTTCGTCTGCATCTTCACAGAAATCTTTCAAATTCCAGATAAGTGTAGATGGTAGCCCGTTCTATGAGGTAGACCTGCATGATGCCTTCGCAGTCGGAGAACCCATCGCAACAGCTATGAATAACATCAAACAGCAAATTAACAAAGCTCTTCCTACTTCACTCGTAAATTGTGTGAATGTAGAACTAATCAATATACCAGGAAGTTCGTCACCAGGAATAAAACAGCTTCTTAAATTTTCATCCAATACGCCAGATCAGAAGAGTATTGTTATTCAAAGAGCCTTCTCAAACGACCTTGCTGGACTAATAATGCTTGGAACCGAGCAGGGAGGAATAGAAAGATCCAGTTATGCACCTCTCCGTCCTGCTTCAAATGGAGTCATTTTCGATATCAACTTCATAGATCAGCTAGCTACAAAGTCACAGGATGCTGTTAATGAGATAATGCTTGATGGCAACTCCATAAGTCTAGGAACGAGTCTGCAAACCGTAACACCACCACTTACTACTGAGTGGTTTTGGTATAAGAGTAATCTGTCTGGTATTGAAGGAACAGATGGCATAAGAGAAAAATTTAGAATTATATCTAATTCAATAATTAATGCAAATCTCGGTTTTGATGCCTACCTTGCAGGATCAAGACTTGTAATAAAGAAAAGAGCAGGACCAGCCAATTCTGTATCTATGCTCAGGACCGTGCCAGCCGCTGAAGATATTGGGCCATTTTTTAAGATAAATCCAAGACTTTACACATTAGATTCTGGTTTAGATGGCTCCCCTCCAGATGTCTCAACCTATCTTGGTAATGAGATCGATCACACAGGATTTTTCGCACTCGATCTTGTTGATCTGTTTAATCTCATGGTTATTCCAAAGGATAAGAACCTTGATGAAGATGATTATAGGAGTCTTTGGGGACCAGCCAGCTCTTATTGTAAAGATCATAGAGCATTTTTAATCGTCGATCCACCAGAAAGCTGGGATAGTCCTATGAAGGTTTTAGATCCTATGGTGGGTATTAATTCACTCCGTGTAGGTCTAAACAAAGATTATGCCGCTGTTTACTTTCCTAATTTGATTATTAGAGATAGAGATGTTCTTAAAACTGTGGGACCGGGAGGAGTTATTGCTGGTCTGTATGCTCGTAATGATTCCTCTGGTGGAGGCGGTGTGTGGACAGCTCCGGCTGGACTCTCTGCTGATATCCGTGGCGGAATCTCGGATTTGGATTTATCATTGACAGACGCAGAAAACGGACCACTTAACAAGGCGGGTGTAAATTGCCTAAGAAAATTTCCCTCAGGAATCGTGAGCTGGGGTGCTAGAACTGTAGATGGAGCAGATGATTTTGGGTCAGATTGGAAATACGTTCCTGTTCGTCGTTTGGCACTCTTCCTAGAAGAATCTCTTTACAGAGGCACGAAATTTGCAGTATTTATGCCAAATGATGAACCATTATGGGCTCAATTGAGAGGCAGCATCACCACATTTATGAGAAGTCTGTTTAGAGTCCAGGCATTTCAAGGCACGACCGAAGAACAAGCCTTCTTTGTAAAGTGTGATAGCGAAACAACTACTGCAGATGATCAGAATAAAGGAATAGTAAATATTCTAGTAGGTTTTGCAGACTCTCAAACCAGCAGAATTTGTAGTAATAACGATACAGCAAATGGCAGGAGAAGCTTAAACGGAGGTGATTGATTAATTGAGCGTAAGACCACTCTCTCTTATTGCTACGAATAGATTTCAACTAATAATGAACGGACAGCCAGTAGCGGCATTAAAAAAGGTGGGAACACTTCAGAGAACTACTACGCCGATCACTTATACAGATGCCACCACAGGTGTCGAGGTAAAGATGCCAGGAAATACTAAAATATCGTCACTTACCTTGGAACGCGGTCTGACCCGCGACGAAGGGTTTATTGAGTGGGCAGATCTAGTATTCTCCTCAAAAGATCCATATGAAAAAGAAGGTTTCAAGCGGGATTTAATGCTGGAAGTATTGAATAGTCAAGGCCATGTTGAGCATAGGTGGCTTTTAGAGGGCTGCTGGCCTAGTGAAATCAAAGCTAATCCAGATTTGGACTCTGAAACAAATGCAATTGCTATTGAATCTCTAACCATCCAGTTCGATGCGATGTACAAGCAAGAAGTGCCGGCGACAAAATCATAGCAACAATCAACAATTTTAGGTCTGCAGACAATTTGTCTACCATCTCACAATTAGATTTGCAGCCCTTCCCAAGATTGGGTAAATATCTCAAAACCCAGTTTCAAGTGGAGGATGCTATTTTACAGCTAAGACGTTTTGGTTGTGAAGCTCAAGATCTGGAAATTAATTTCGATTCAGAATCGCTACCCGAGATAGTAACGACAATTATACAAAGCTGTACAATATCAAACCAGAGAAAAGTACCAAATGTCGACTTCTTTTGGAACCTTGCGGTAGGGCAGAGGATCGAGTGTCTGGTAAGAATTGCTACATCGGATAATCCTCGATGTCTGGTTACAATATTAAGGTGTAAGGAGGAACGATGTAAAGAAAAATTCGAGCTGAGTCTTTCACATGATAATATTTTGGGCAAAGACCAGACATCCTTCTGCACGGAAGAAGAAACTTGTACTATCAACATAAATGGAAATACCATACAGTTCAGAAGGCCAACAGGCTTAGACCAACAGTCCTGGTTAAAATTAAGATTGGATAAGAATAATGGTGATAAAGGCTGCCACGAAAGATCAAACTGACACTTTCAATCAGATTTTGATCGACCTTGCGTGTGATGGTACAAATAACTCTAGTAAGCATATAAAATTGAATTCATATGATACTATTGAAGACATCGAAAAGAATATGTCAAGGATTGATCCTTTAATAATCTATGGCATCGAACTCATCTGTCCTCTTTGTGGAGTAAAGAATTTTTATGAGGTAAACCTGGAAGAGTTATCGCTTAAGCAATTAGAGAAAATACAAAAAGAGTTGCTGGAAAGTATTCATAAACTTGCTCTAGCTTATCACTGGACAGAAGCGGAAATTCTTGCACTCCCTATCATAAGAAGGAGATTATATCTTTCGATGTTGGAGCCAGGAGAATCATAATGAGTAGATATTTCACTCGTCTGGCTGAGATGTCTGGGCTTAAACCAAATACTCATGGACTTGATACTTTGTCGACAACACTATTGAGAGAACGTAATGGTGTACCTATCAAAGAAAAACAAGAAGAAGACAATTTTGCTTCCTCATTTCAGGTTAAAAAGAATTCAGAAATTGATGATGAAATTGGCTATGGTATGAGCAAAAGGAAGCAATCTTTGCACAACGAAACTTTTTCCCAAATAAACAAGAAGCATAAAAACATGGCCACAAATTATTCAACTAACAGAAGAAATGATACTAGTCCGAATCACTCATTCATTAGAGAAACAGCAGTTGATGGGTTTACTTCAGAGGCCAATTTGTTCTCGGCTATAACGAAAGGAAAGGATGTACGTAGCAGTAGATCGTCAAGTCGAAATTCAGCTGAAGATCGAAATAGTGTCTTTATGAGAAATAAAGATAAAGACCGATTGCATGGTTCTGAATTCAAAGTTGATGAAAAACTTTCCGTATTGCCATCATTATTATCTTCCATATCAAATCCAGCTGAAGAAGATTGCCATGTCAGAAGGTCATCCGTCTAAGGGTTATTTGGACAATCTGCTGGATATCCATTCGATCAGAAGCAACATAATTAAAAATGAGAAGCCATATGATGAGCTATCTCAGCCAACAAATTATGAGAATAATGATAAATTAAGTGGCTTAGCTTTCTTTGATTCAAGCACAAGGAGGCATAGCATCAACTATGATAAAAATAATAATAATAATGATAATAGTGTATCTGTTTCTATTGGAACAATAGTTCTTAACGTTACCAACGCTAATAACGACAGCCCTAGAAATCAAATTTTCATACGTCAACCTGAGAGTAATCATGATGATGGGAACTCACGCTTCAGTCGACTCTATAGATATTATGGTGGATTGAGGTGAAAATTGCACAATGAGCATATCAGTTTCTGGAAGGGCTATTGGGGCTGTTTCAGAACTTATAAAAACATACTTGATCAATTCCTGGCAAACTTTTGTCCTTCCTATTCCCACCATTACAATAGGTAGGCCAGAGAAAAGCACAATCACTGCTCATCAAGCACGACTTAACCTCTTCCTTTATGAATTAAAACGTGATCCACTGTTGAGAAATATGTCTTTAGGTACGTCACGCTCTCCACCTTTATGGCTTATCGCAAAATATCTTCTGACAGCCTTTGATAGTTCGAGTGAAAGTGATAGCATAGATGCATTGCGATATTTAGGAGAAGGACTTAGAATACTGGCCGCGCTGAATAAGATCCCAATAGAAAACGGATCACTTCCTCTGCCTGAGCTTGACGAGAATCCTGAAGACCTTATACTAACCATAGAAGATGTCGGAGTGGAGATTATAAGTCGAATAATGCAAGGACCTGATCAGCTATATAGATCGTCTGCAGGATTTGAAGTACGTCCAATAATGCTCTCTCCTTCAGGATTGCCTTCTTACTCCTTGCTAGTAGGTATAGATTATACACAGGATCCCATTGTTGAGATCGGTGAAAAGGGAGTTCAGATAGATGTTAATGCCCTTCCTCCACGCTCATCAATAACTACAATAACATCTAAGTTCGAATTGGATACTACGATTATAATTTATGGCAAGAATTTGGATTCGCCAGGTTTAGCTGTATACTTTGATCCATTTGAGCTCGTCATTACCTTGCAAACAAAAGATATGATAGAATGTCATATCGCCACGCCCATAATTGATGAAAATTCTATTGCGGCTGGTTCTCGTGTGTTATATGTAGTTCAGAACATGGCAAGTATACTGCAGAGAAGAACAAGCAATTTGGTAATTGGCTCCTTAATTCCTAAAGTGGAGTCCGCCACTCCAAACTCTATTAGCAAAGTTAGTGATCCATCTACAGGTAATCCCTTAATAGAAGGAAACATTGACATGCTAGGAAATCTTTTAGGAAGAATAGAGGATGACGTAATCGTTGGGCTATATAAGGATGGAAAAACAACTAATGTCCTCACCGAGATTATAGTAAATCCAACTTCACCTCTTAGCTCGCCACAGCATAGCGTCAGACTTCCAATTAGAAGCGCAAACAAGGTAACACCAGATACTTATAGACTAATTTATACAGTAAATGGAGAACAAGCAAAAAGCAGTCCTCTTGTAAGGCTTGACACACCATAGAATTGTCTCATCACAAAGAAATTGGTTCTACAACTTTTTCTCCTTTGCTCAAAATAGACGACAAGTTTCTAACTTTCTGGTTACAAAATGTTACGATAAGGCTTAGAAGAGAAATGTGCTGGAAACTACAGGAACGCTCATTGCTTCTTGACCCTGATACTCACAGTTTGCATGGATCTACAGCTTTCCTAGAGAAAGGAATATCCGATCTAAGTCAAGTTCGATATTGGCAAAATAAACAGAGATTCTTTCAAACTGATGTCACTGCCAAGTACTTATCGGACTTATTAGAACAAAAACTGCCAGAGGTCGCAGATCATGACAATGAAAATAACCTTCAAGGAAGTATGCATTGGCTTGCTGACCAATTAGATTTAGATGATGCTTCTATTCTTCTATTGTCCCTAGCCTTAGCATGTCATTTAGATGCTGCTGTGGGAAATGTTGTTTCACTATGTTTATCTGATCCAAGCAAGACAGAAGCAACTCTGGGACTAGCACAGAAACTCTGGGATAAGCCAGAAGAAATTCTCTTGTTAAGTGATCCTGGTCACACGTTGTTTAGATTTGGGCTCTTGGAGAATCCGATGATTAATAACATAAACAATAGTGGTGGTGTTAGCAATGCCTTTGATATATCCCTAAGAGTTCCACCTCTAGTCGCTAATCATTTAATCTTTTCTAGACACTCACAGCTTCCTCCAGGTACTAAGGCCAATAACACCAGCGCCCGAAGTAGATCGGATCGGAAGAAACAGATCAGATATGGATTATGTCGCATCTAGAATCAAAAATGTATCTCATCAGGGACTGCTGGTGATCCCGATCCTGGGTTTGAGAAGATCGTCGCGCCTGCACGTTGTGGAGGACATGTCGAAGTACACTGGTAGACCAGTTGTTGAGATTGTGACAACAGCTGCGCAGACACGTTTACTTGAGAACCTTGACTACTTAGGCTCTGTAATGTCTTTATGTTGGCTAAGAGACGAAGATTTGTATCTAGACCTTGAATTTCTGCCGAGACGAAAGTCTGAAGGTTTGACTGAAGTAGACCAATTCAAGCTCCCTTTTACGTCGCTTCCAATAACTATCTACCTTGGCATTTTAGAGACTAGAGATCTGTTAATCATTCCTAGATCTCTACTAGGCCCAACAATGGAGGCTTATAATCTATCATATACTGAGAGGGTTCAGTTCTGGAGGCAGTGCTTGGGTTCCTATGGGGAAGGCTTTGAAAATTCTATACTGGAATGTTCCCGCAGATTCAGATTTGACGAAGAAGAAATAGCAAATGTTTGTAAAACCATTAGAGGATTAAGACGGCCCCCAAGTCCTCAAGACTTTATTTCGTCGTGTTGGATGGAAGCAGATCTTGACATGGGAGAGTTAGCACAGAAGGTTAATCCTAGGTTCAATAGTGAAGAGCTAGTTCTTCCAATCAAAGAAAAATTACAATTTGAGGAGCTGTTAAATGCTATGCGATCTCTCACACGAGTCCACTATGAATGGGAGACAGGAGCTGCCTGGAGTGAGGCTGGCATATCCGCACTTTTTGCAGGGCCTTCTGGTGTTGGAAAAACCATGGCTGCAGAGATCTTATCAAGAGAGTTGGAAATGCCAATGTTCAGAATCGATCTCTCTCAGGTTGTTAACAAATATATCGGAGAAACAGAAAAAAATCTGAAAAAATTATTTGACAAAGCCGAGTTATATGATGTCTTGCTGTTTTTTGATGAAGCAGATTCTCTTTTTGGCCGCAGAACTGAGGTGAAAGATGCACATGACAGATATGCTAATCTAGAAGTCAATTATTTGCTACAGCGAATGGAAAGATACAAGGGTCTAGCCATCCTGGCTACAAACAGATTAAAGGATATAGATGACGCCTTTTTGCGCAGACTCCGTTACGTGATTGAATTTCCATTTCCCAACAAATCCCAAAGGGCAGCTATTTGGAGACAATGCATCCCGCGATCTGTTGACTCAAGTGAAATCGATATAGATTTTCTCTCTATGCAGTTTCAGTTAACTGGAGGAAATATTCGCTCTATTGTATTTAACGCATGTTTGCAGTCTGCTGCCTGCCTCATCTCCAAATATAAAATCATCTAACAATACAAAAAAAATTACGATGGAAAGTATCATAGTGGCAATAAAGAGAGAATATGATAAGCTAAAACAGTCGACAACAATTGAACAATTTGGACAATACAGAAACATTGTGGAGAACATCAGTCAGCAATAAGTGAGCACAATGGTAGCACTACAAATTAAGATAGATAGAATAGAAATCAAAATGGCCGGTTTCTCAGAAAATACTGTAAGACAGGTCAGCAGAGCCTTTAGTAGAGAGCTATCCTTTCAGGCTTCAGAGTTATTGAGAAATATCGATTCAGAAATTGTAGTTAGTATCTCAGACAAATTAGATGCCGGTAATCTGTATGTACGTGAAGAGAACATAAGTCACCCAAATCAATTAGGAAAGATAATTGCCAATAAGGTACTAAAATCTTTAGTAGTAGAATCAGAAGTAGAAAAAGAAACATGATAAGAAGGTCTATAACACATACTAGTGCTAGATTTAATTGAACTATTAAATGAAGGGAGCCTTAATTGCATACAGCTTTGATAAGTTAATCCCAATTATTAAAAATGTGGTTTTCTTTCATTTCATGCCCGAAAGCGTCATAAGAGAAATTGTAATTCCCACCAAGAATTTGAAAACTGAAACAATTCAGGCTGGAACTGAGCCAGTAGAAACAATAAGGTTTACTGCCCATTTTGACGCCAGTGATCTGTTAAACAAAGGTGATAATGTGACCCAGCAAGTAGGTATAGGACAGCAATTGGCAGCCCTTGAGAAATTGGTATATCCAATAACCAAGCAGAGCTCGCTGGTAGGCGCAGCGCTTGATGCAGTTGGAGATTCTGATCCCCAACAAAAAAGATAGCCCAACGTCTCCAATACCTAGGCTCTCATATCCTCCCACATTACTTGTTTGGGGATTGACACGATTGCTTCCTGTAGTACTTACTTCCTTAAATATTACTGAACAGAGGTATGACAAATTTCTCAATCCTCTTAGAGCCGACGTGACAATCTCATTAAATGTGATGCAAGTAAGCGCAAGCATGGATAAGATTGCTAAGGCGGCCCTATCATGGACAAACAATGTTAAAGATTCTTTGGCTATTATTAATTTAGCTTCTGATTCTGCTGAATTTTCAAAGGAGGTCTCTGACATTGTTTCATTTTGACTATTATATTATGTGCATGAATAATTATAATAGCAATGACCGATTTTATATTCAGAGTAATTATTAGAACATGTTTGCAAAATCATCACGATACAACGGAGTAAAACTTATGCAAACTACTTTTTCTGATGGACGTAAAGTAAGTGCGATTTTTATACGCAGGATTCATACAATAGAAGGCGAGCTGACTACCATAGACGGTAACGATCGTCTGGATATTATTGCATCAGATAAATACAATGATCCTACAAGATTCTGGTACATAGCTGACGCCAACACACAACTTGACTCCATCAAATTGGTAAAGAGTTCACCAAGAGAAGTCATAAAAATTCTAGTGCCCCCACCATGAGCAGTTCTGTAGAACAGTACAAGATAATACTTGGAAATAGAACAGCTAACGATGAAGAATTAGATGCAGTATCAGACATCACTATTGAACAAGCTGCAGACATGATTTGGGAAGCAACAATAAGTCTATCAATAAATGTGGATGAAGAAGGTATTTGGAATATTAATGATAAGGACTTTACAGATCCACAGTTTCGTGCAAGGATCGAAGTTAGGTCGAAAAGCAATTCCTTTGTACCATTGATCGACGGACCCATAGTCTATAGTGATACAGATCTTAGATCGGAGCCAGGACAGAGCTCCATGAAGCTAGTAGTTAACGACGATAGCATATTACTCAACAAAGACGAAGAAATTCTGCAGTTCACAAACAAGAAGGATAGCGATATAGCTAAAGAGATCTATGAGCGTGCATTTGGTGCTAATACTGGGCATCAAATTGAAAAGACCACAGCTCCCGTAGATACGATCAATTTTCGCGGCACCTCAATGCAACTCTTGCACAAGCTGGCTGCAAGAAATGAAATGTATGCATACGTCCTGCCGGGCAGTGAACCATGCAAAAGCATAGGTTGCTTTAACACTCAACAACCGATAGTTCCAGCTGACTTGATATTACTTGGTGAGAAACGAAACATTGAGAGTTTAAACGTGAAAGTAAATTCTCTAAAACCAACAAAAGAGAAAAATAGCAATATTAATCCCAAGAATAGTAACATAGAATCGCAGGTTTATGCTCCCAATTATACTACATCAGAGCTTTTAGGAGATAGACCAATTATTCAGGATGACAGGACGATATCTTCTAATGTAATTCGTCTATCCCAGAGGCTATTTCATCCTACCTCTGGTTTTTTATGTAATACAGAACAATCAGCAATAGCGCGGACAAAAAAATCAGGCTATTCGGTTGAAGCCACAGGAGAACTCATAGAAATTTGCGAATATCCTGATATCCTCATGCCCTATGAATATGTTACAGTAAAGGCTGGTAATTCCAGTCATAGTGGGAAATACTTCATTACAAAAGCTACTCACAAGTTAACGCCTTCCAGCCACACACAATCTTTTACGCTTATACGTAATGCTTATTCCAACACCTCTAAATCTGACAATGAGGAGATAATTGCTTAATGTTAGATCAAGATACCGAAAAACAAATTGTTTCGCTTAGTGAAGCAATAGAATCTAGGTTTTATGGGAAGGTACAGAGGCATAGTAACCAAAGTTGGATCTACCCGTGATGATCTGGGTGTTATATCGGTAAAAATTCCTGACGTTTTTCATGATGCTGAGATACCATTGACCAACCCAGCTTTCCAGTTTGCAGGTAATGGTTGGGGGTTTGCTGCGTTTCCAAAAAAAGATGATGGAGTATGGATAGAATTCGAAGAAGGAAATCAGTGCAAACCTATCTGGACAGGAGGCTATTGGTTTACAAAAGATGAGATACCAAAGTCGCTTGACTGGAATACCATTTCTATAGTGTCTAGATTTGGACATAAAATTATCATGGATGATAAGAACAAAATATTATCTCTAGTTCATGCCAACGGACCTGAAATTGATCTAACCAATGATAAAATTATTTTCAGAGTTGGGAACACCGAAATGGTAATCTCTGACAACGGACTACATGTAAATAATACATTGTTTGAGGTGAAAACGAAATAGACATCGATATAGAAATCTATACCGAGAATGATCGCTATTTAAAAGAGATATTGGGCATGTATTCAAATCTAAAAAGAAGTGGTGGTGTTACTATGAATTATGGCAGAAATTCTTACTACATCAAGTGAGGTAAGATGTCCACACGGTGCTGGTGGAAGAGCAATTTTGACCTCAACGAACACTAGAATATCTACCAACGGTAAAAGATTACTACTAGAGTCAGATATTCATTCTATCCAGCCAGGCTGTCCACTACATACTCCTTGTACATTTATCATTTGGACAAAAAGGCAGCAAGACTTTAAAATACAACGGCGTTGCATTACTTACGAGTGAAAGCAAAGGAATCTGTATGCCGTCTCAGGATTATGCCATAATTTCTGCTCAACAGACAGTGATATCAAATGGTTAGTGGTTCAGGCAGTCATTTAGCATTTCCGTTTAGGATATCACAAAAAGGATGCATAGAACAAGTTTCCTCAGTTGAAGAACATGTAAAACAGGAATTGATACAGCTAGTTCTTACTGACAATGGAGAGAGATTGTTTTTGCCTGAATTTGGAGGTGGCGCACGCGCATTTGTTTTCAAAAACGTCGATGCCGCTACTTCGAGCATTGCAAAGTCAGCTCTAATGCAGGCAATTTCTAAATGGCTTGGTCACAGGTTAGTTATTGAGGATTTAGAGGTATCAGCAGTACAAGAAGGACAAGGAGAAAATCTTAATATTATCATCAATTACCACATAGCAGGAACAGAAGATACAAGAGAAGTAATGTTTCAACGCAAGGGTGAATAGCTTTATTGTCAATTATCATAGACGAGGAAAAATTAAAAGATAGAGCACGTAGCCTCAAGAATTTAGGACTTAACGGTATAGAATTTGTGATTGTAATACTTGAGGATACACCTATTCCTTCAAAAGCATTTCTTGAACTCCATTTCTATAACAATAATGAGCTTGACAATATACTAACTGAAAGTCCTCAAAATCTAGTCAATATATTCCCTATCTCTGGAGGTAGCAGGATCTCTGGCTGGTCCCAATCCTGGCCAAGTGAAGGTCACAGGGGTCGAAGGCAGTTCTGGAAATAACTTCTTGACCCTTGTTGTGTCTCCTGTGGGAGATTATTCTACCTATCAATTATCTGTAAATTATAATAATATTGATCCCCACTTGTCATTTAGCCGTATCGACTTCAAGTTCAGACCTAGTTGTTTTAATATGGATTGCAGACCAGAATGGGAATCAATAACACAGATAGATAAAGAACCAATAATAGATTATCTTGCCAAGGACTACGATTCATTTAAACACACAATGATTGCCTCGATGATGCAGAGAGTGCCTAATTGGATGCCGACCAGCGAAGCTGATCAGGATATGGTAATTTTAGAGTTGCTAAGCGCGGTTGCTGACCAACTTAGTGATTACCAAGATAGAGTGATGAATGAGGCCTTTCTACTTACAGCTAAAAAGAGAGTCTCGCTTGCAGGACATGCCAGACTTATGAACTATTTTATTAATCAAGGAAATCAAGCACACACATATCTTGCTTTGAATGTGAATCAGGAGTTTGAATTAGATGGACTCTTTAAAGTCTGGGCTGGAGGCGCAGCTAGGGATCAATCCTCAATAGTGTTTAGTGGTCCTCCATCTATCCTCTTTAACAATAAAGATGGTAATCAAAACAACAACAATAATCCACATTTCTACCCTGAACTTAACAACATTAAACTATACACGTGGAGCGATTCTGTAGCAGGACTGCAAGCAGGTGCAAGGTCAGCAGATCTGATACTAAAAAAAGGTGATGGTGTAACCGATTTGACACAAGCTGAGGCTGACACTTTTAAAAATAATATCAACCAAGGGCTAACTCCATACTTATTAATCCAGGCTGGGCATCCATCACAACCACAATCACAAAACCAGGAAAGTGACAGATTGAAGGATAAAAGACAGTTATTAAGCTTAATCCAAGCTCAAGTCATATTTGATCCTGCAACCGCGAAGAATGTACTTCGAATATGGTGGAAGGACGATTTAGATTTTAATATTTGTACTAATATTGACCTGTTTCATGGAAACATAATGCAGGTATACTATGGCGAGAAGACGCCCACCATAGGGGATGCAGAAATAGATCCAAATTTAATGCCAGTTACCTTTAAGGAAAAAGAAACAAACCCAAAACTAGGTGAAAATGAATTCTATTACGAAAGGACCCATTGGGGAACTATATGCAAGATTCCCGACCTGCTGCTCTATATGGAAACTCCTTTAGGGGGAGAGATTCCAGCAATCACAACTCTTTCAGATGTTACAGTTGTTACGATTGGCGATAATAACACTAACAACATTAAGGTTCAAGAACGGTGGAGAGAGAGTCCTGATTTAATTCATAGGACTAGTCTAGACAAGAACTATATGGTAGAGACAGATGAGGATGGGACTAGCAATGTAAGATTTGGCAATGGTGTAAATGGCATGAATCTCCCAGATGGTGCCACCGTTATCTGCTCCTACATGAAAGGGCCCTTATCAGGCATTGCGGGCAATATTGGTGCAGATACGCTAAGAAATTATGACGAACAAGATTCAATAGGTAGCAAAATTGATGGCTGCTGGAACCCATTTGATGTTACCAGTGGCAGAGAAATGGAAGCCGTTTCACAGATCATACGTCGAGTCCCAGAAGCATATAAATCACATCAGCGGCGAGCAATAACGCTTCAGGATTATGTTGATAGAGTTGAAGAAGTTTCAGGAGTTTCTAAAGCTTCAGCTGAGTATCAATGGACAGGAAGTTGGAGAACAGTTAGAGTAAGTATTGATCCGCAAGGGGGTGTTGAATTAGATGACAAACTAAGAAAAGAAATAGCATCTCACTTGAATGCAACAAAGCTCCTTGGTGAGGACTTCGAAATCCGGAAGGCGCATTATGTTCCACTAGAAATTGAAGTGATTTGTTGTGTGGATCAAGATCATTGGGTTGAAGATTTGAAGTATATTGTAGAACAGGAATTCTCAACAGGCTATACCCCAGATGGAAGACCATCGTTCTTCAATCCTGACATGTGGACCTTTGGTCAGAGCATACATCGTAGCCAGGTAATAGGCAGAGTAGAATCCATCACGGGAATTGATCATGTGGTTGGATTAATCATGAAAAAATGGGGCCGAGTCCAAAGCACAGAAAATTTCATAAAAATAGAAGCAAACGAAATAGTAACAGGTAGAAAACGACCATGATTGCCTGGAGAAAGGTTCCATCCACTTTATACTTAAAGGAGGAAGGGGATAACAAGAAGAAATGACGATAACTGCAATGGTGATGATCATGGTGTCAATAGCACTGGTGATCATGGTGTAGTGGTAGTGATGATTAACATATGATTATAAAGGACAAAGAAAATTGTGATGAGGAATTTAGGTTTTCAATGAAGATCTATAATCGCCCTGGTCTTGATCAAATCAGCTATCGAATTGGACGGTACTCTGACTTTAGAAAATATGTATTAAATGGGCTTTACCGAAGTAAGGAACTTACAGGCTGGACTCATCATTCACCTGACGACCCAGCATTTGCTCTTTTAGAAGGAGCTTGCATTCTAAGTGACATACTGACTTTTTATCAGCAACTATACGCTAATGAGGCATATCTTAGAACTGCAAAGGAAAAAGAGAGCATCTCAGATTTAGTTATCCTGACAGGATATCAACTTTCACCGGGATTGGGCGGTTCAGCTACCTTTGCAGTAACAAGTAAAAGGTGACAACCCAGTTATTCTTCCGTCTAATCTCCCTATTAAAGCAGAGATAGAGGGAATGGATCAAGCCGTTATATTTGAGACCACAGATGAATCTATTTGCTATCCAAGTTTAAACAAATTTCAGCTATGGTCTCCATTCTTTCATCCAGAGCTGCCTTCGCAAATTAATCAGGATACAACTGAATTCTATATCGACGCTCTAGCAACAGATCTCAACGAAGTTCCTGAGATTAAAAGTGGTGATAGGATACTGATAGGGGATATATTAGAGACTGATCCTATTTCTGACCGCCGGCTTGTACGCAATACTGAAATAATACTAGTAGATGTCGTAAAACATATTCGAGGAAGACTAGTATTTACTATAAAAGGTAAATTAAAACGCAAAAATGAATCGGATTCTATGTTGGCATTCAAGATCAATGACGCATACAGACATTTTGGATATAATGCACCTAAGAGTATCACAGTGAATGCTAGTGGACAGGTTACAGAGGAAGACACAATATTCATAGACTCTGTAAAGGGAAAAACAGATTTTCCGCTTGATTCAGATGTAGAGGATATGACTTTTGGGACCACAGTTCTTGTCCAGGGATTTTTCTATCCAGATGAGGAAGATGATCCCGCGATAAATGCTATGGCCGCTGGCACATCGAATCAGTTTGAAGGTGCCCTTCCTGCTGTTCCACATTTTGCTTCAAATTTCGTTAGTCAGGAAAACCGAGTAAGATTGACTGTCATGCGACAAGTCATAGATACATATCCATGCTCTGCTACGCGAGGATCATTTACTGGTCCTGCACATTTTATAATGCTTGATGAAGAACTAGCCACCAAACTTGGGCCAAAGCATTATTCTAAAATTGATATTTCTAGTACTGAGTTTTTTGAGGTTACTGGGCCAAAGTTAGTTCTAAGGTCGACTAGAAAATCGTTGCCTGACGAAAAAGGATCAATATTTTATTTCTATGGTATTGATAAAGATACAGTAGGTAAGCTTGTAGGCAGAAAACTGACAATCGTTACTAGTGATAAGGGGCCCATAAACGCTACAGGTACTTTCTTGTCCTGTGTCTGGGCTTCCAGATTCTTTAGAGTTAGATAAGGAACTGGAGTATGCAGATTTTCCAAATGAAGATGAGGCAGAAGAAGAAAAAGCCGAATCTAAAACACAAGTATTTGGAAATCTTGTAGCTGCAGAACAGGGAGCGCACCAGGAGGAAATTCTAGAACCAGGAGATGAAACACAGAAGTTCCAGACCTTTAAGCTATCCAAGTCTCCTCTAACTTATTTCAATTCTTCAAAAGATACACCTCCAGAGGTTCCAAGATTGGAGGTATATGTTGATAATTTGTTATGGAAGCGAGTTCCATCTTTTTTTGACAAGAAATCTGATGATCACATTTACGTTGTCCGTCAGGACAGAAACGGAAATAGTTGGATACAGTTTGGAGACGGGAATACAGGTCGCAGGCTTCCAACTGGACTCGGAAATATTTTGGCAAGGTACAACACTGGAGCTGGTGCTAGTGGAAAACTAAAATCAGATACGACAATAAAGCCTCTTGAAAATACGGATCTAATCGATGAAATAGATCTATATGATAAGGTCTCAGGAGGGACTGATCGTGAGAATGCAGATAAGGCCAAGGAATCGGCTCCAGGCAAAATACAGTGCCTTGGTCGAATAGTGAGCCTCAGAGACTATGAGACTGAAACGCTATCACTGGCAGGAGTAATTAAAGCATCTGCTAGTCTGGTACTAAGACAGGGAACTCCCACAATTGTAGTCATGGTGCTACAAAGTGAAGATCAGGGAGGGGATGAAGAGCAAGCAGTTGTTCAGGAGGATATTCAAAGAATCCTTCTGGATTATGATAAGTGTCGTGGTATGCAGAGATTTCCTATCGAAATTCTAATGGCTAGTTTCAAATACATATATGTTGAAGCAGTCTATGCGTTAGATCCTATCTATCAAAAAGATATAGTTGAACAACAAATACAAGATGCATTAGGTGTATACAGAAAAGATGGAATGCAACAAAAAGGAGATGATTCCGGAGGAGGATCAGGAACAGCATTAGGAACAGAAACAGAATCAGGAAAAGGATTGTTCTCAGTTAAGATACAAAAATTTGGCCAAGCAGAATATGCTACTACAATAGAAGGTGCGATACAAAGTGTTGAAGGTGTAATATGGACTGAGGTCAAGGCCCTATATCCTCTAGGGGTTACAGATGAACCAGACGATCTAGTAGTTCCAACTACATCAGTATTGAATCCAAGTGTTTCTTGTGATAATGTGAGCCAAGTCCTTAGATTATACTACCTGCATCTGAAATTAAACGATATCCCAGCCGACTCAATTAAGAAGGAGTGTGTTACTTAGTTAGCTTGTTGGTCATAGTCTATAATTGTGAGGGAAGCAAAATTATTTGACAAACGATAAGCGAGTCAGACTATACAATCATCTGCCTGAGATCTACAGGATAAAAGACGGAGAGCAGGAACCGCCGGGGCAGCTTAAGAGTTATCTTGGTTTAGTCGAAAATATATTTGATAAAATCCATTTCGATATAGAGTCGCTTTATCATAATCTGTTTATTGACACTTGCGACGATTGGGTTATTCCATATATTGGCGATCTCCTTGGTACCACTCACCTAAGCGGAGACCCTTGGACTCTTCGTGCAGACGTTGCCGATACTATAGTTTTGAGAAAATATAAGGGTACACTTCTTGCAATTGAGCGCTTGACATACGACCTGACTCAATGGGGAGTTCATTGTGTTGAATTAAGAGAGAATCTGCTTTGGCATCAGAATCTCAATCATCAACGACCTGATGTAGAGCCTAATTATCTTGATGGTCCTGCAGTTGTCTATACGAGTGGTCCCATAAGAGGCGGAACGGTCAATCTGAGGGATCCAGCCGTTCTTGCCCTGCTTAAATCACCGTTTGATGGCTTTTCATACTCTCCTGACTTCAGATCAGACACCTTTGGTGCGATTAGATATAATCTACCCAATTTAGCCATATTTCTGTGGACGCTGCCACGCATATCAAGTGAAACTATCACAACCCTCCTTACTTACCGCAGCCATAAATCCAATTCCAAATCCATCAAACGATGATGCACCATTCATAGTCCGAGTCACTATTAGTCCAACAGGTGCGCCGCTTGTATTGTTTAATACCCATAGATTCAATTTTGAAGCTCGGCAACCTTTACTTCCAATAGATACTGTAACTGAAGTGGACAGAACCCCTAATCCTATACCAAGAGCTAGGCTTTGCAAAAGCTCGCCAGCTGGTAATCCCAATGAATATGTGGCATTGAATACATACAAAAAAAGTGTCGCTGACATTTCAGCATTTGAAGCTGAAATAAGCAGAGTTGGACTTCAATTCCACTTTCCACTATCTGATTTTGCAGGTGAGGATTTCACTCAATGGTCAATTAGAGGTGAAAATCTCTGCGCTTGGGAGCAAGGGATTACCCCACCACTGAAAAATAGACAGATTGCAATCGATCCAGTTATATGCCAAGCAATAATAGGTATCGATACCCTTGCTAAGCAACAATCTCTGCTAGAGAACCTTCTTGTAACACACACATATGGCTCAGTAGGACCGGTTGGGGCTCATCCTATATCTAGGTCAGTTATTCCAAGAGAGTGGAGAAATCCTGGTCAGACAACAGTTGAATTCAAACAAGTAAATTACCACCGAGATCCTAATGAATTGCAGCTCGGCCTAAATGATATACAGAATTTTCACAAACCAGTCATCATAGAAATTCAAGACAGTATGACCCACGTTTTGGACTTGACTCAGGTCTTAGGGACAGTAATTGAGGATGGAGGCCACAACCTTAGATTGAGTGATATGCTTGTGATAAGAGCGGCAGATGACGAACGACCTGTAATCAAACTTGTTAATCCACTAAGATTTCGGCCCACAAATGTAAACGGCGGTACACCAGATGAGCAGAATGAATTCAATAAATCTATGTCTCGCACTACTGTAATACTGGAAGGATTGTATATCACTAGAGATGCCAGCTTCCCTGATTCTGAACCATTAATTGCTCGGGCTGCAATTAACAGTTTGGAGATAAGGGGATGTACTCTTGAGCCAGGAGGAAATTTGATGCTTAATGGAGATCGTGCTCCAATCAAGACATCAATTGACTTGAAGATTCCATATGGCTTTGCAGATGCTGCCAGAAGAAGATGCGTTTAATCAGGTACCTCTAGTTAGCTTGGAGAGGACTATTTCAGGACCAATCTTTATAGACCAAGGTTATCTCCTTCTTAAACTCATAAACACTATAATAGACGCAGGGGCAGGAACTGGTCCTGAGCCTATATTGGCCGAGTCAAAGTTTGCTGTATCAGGTCGGAGTTCAGACCCGTCCCATTCATGGAGTTCCCCTATTGAGGTTCAGGGTTTAACTGTTTTTGGAAGGACGAGATCAAAAAAAGTTGAAGGCGATTCCATGGGAGGGATTTGGGTTCATTCCCTGGAAATATTAGACAATCAGGACGGATGTATAAAACTTAGCTACTTTTCTGGCAATGGAGATAGACTACCTATGCACTCCGAATGTTTGACTGGAAATGAAGGCAAGCTGTTATTTGAAAGTGAGATTTTTTTAAATCCATCTTATGGTAAGTTATCCAATTTGGCAGATTTTCGAATTCGCGAGCGGGGACCTAATGATGATGCTATGGGTGCATTTGGATTCTTATTTGATGCACACAAATGGCGTAACCTATCTATTCGCTACCGAGAATTTATGCCAGTAGGTTTAAGACCTATCCTCCTGCAAGTTACTTGAGAATAATTTGGTAATGGGCGATTTCTCTCGCTGTATAAAATATAAACCATGTGACAATTTTAACGCCGTTATCTATCAGCAAGGAAGAGTTTTATCCGATGCTGATGGGACCACAAATGCAAGGCTTGATAACGACTGGCATAATGTTGCAGCAGGAGATATTATCGGGAAAGGAGTTGCTGCCAATCCCTGCGCATGAGCCCAATTCATTTAAGGTGTTATCAGCGACAGTAGATACAAGTCAACCACAGCAACAACAACAAGAAAGAATACTTATTGATATTGAATCAGGAAGAGCATGGGTTGATGGCATGATAGTATACCTATGTGACAATGACTCTGCTCAAGTCACAAGACTAGCTTCATATCTTGGTCCCCCATTTTATAACGTGCCTACACCACCACAAATAGACACAGGTGTAAAAGACGCAGTTATTTTAGAGGTTTCTCAGGATGCGGTAAATGCATTTCAATTGCCTAACCAATTATTAGAGCCAGCTCTTGGAGGCCCAGACACAACTGAAATGTTGCATACTTCCTTTGCTTTTCGTTTGCTAAGACTGACGCAAGACGACAACTGCTCGACGATAACAGGTAAGCTTGAGGACAAGTTGTCAGATAGGGGGCGTTTGACCGTTTCTTTGCAAAGAAGTTTCACTACGGGAGGTGAGTGTCCAGTGGACGAAAATTATGGTTACACTGGCCTTACACATAATCTGTACCGAATAGAAATTGCAGATATTAATAATAACAGCGGACCAGCAAAATTCAAATGTTCCCAATTTAATGGTGGTCTTGTAGGAAGAGGAAAATATGCTGACCCATCAAGATCTGAAGTAATAATTACACATAACAGACAGGCTATTCTATGGTCGGGACTAACAGAATTTTATTTCGAAATTGTCAGATATGATAAGGAAGAAGGACATTGGAAAGTGATTCACGGCACTAATGCTACATTTGATAGTGACAGAAGTAAATTAATTTTGTCATCAACACCTGTATTTGGCAATGTGCCACCTCCGCCAGAAGAGATAGATCTAGATCATCCGGATGGAAATGGATTATTCTTTAGATTATGGAATGGCATTAGAGATATTGATGCGTTTACCGTTGATTCTCCTCCAGCAACCCTCATCGATGGAATACGCCTGAAATTTGATCTTCCCACAACGTCAAATTACCGACCACAAGATTACTGGATGTTTCAGGTCAGAGCCGGTGGACTTGAAAATGATGAGATATTAATTGATAACTTGCCTCCGCATGGAATTAAATATCATAGGGTTCCACTGGCGATAATCCAATGGAATGTACAAGGAGGTGCTCCACCCGCAGCGTCAGTAATTGAAGATTGTAGAATAGTGTTTCCACCGCTTATCACGGGTAAAGACTGTAGTGGCGGCTGCTCGCTCTATTCTGGTCGGAGACGGAAAATCAAGCCATGGTGACTATAATTTACTACAGGATGCTATTAATAGCATAGGACAAATGGGTGGGGAGATATGTCTCTTGCCAGGAGAACATCGTGCGAATGTAATAATTAAAGACAATAATGATCTAGTGATAAGAGGATGTGGAAGTACAACAAAATTAGTAAACAACGAAGGTAAATCACCCATCATCACAATTATTAATTCAACTAATATTACGATTGAGGAAATTGAATTTCAAGCTAGGGCAGCGGTAGCTATTCGTTTAGAAGGAACTGTCGGGCAGGGTAATTCCTCTTCTTCTCATGTTGAAAAGATAAAGATTCGAGATAACACAATAAGGTCAACAGAAAATCCTAAATTAACTAAGGCTATAATTGAAGTAATTAATGGAATAAGCGTAGATATATGTAATAATAATTTATTTATACAAGAAGGCGCTGGCGCTGAGACTGGAATATATCTTCTGGGAAAGGAAATTCTTGTTTCAAGGAACACAATTTCACTTGTTGGTACTATTACTAAAAGTGTCGACGCTGGTGGTGGCCTTCAAATTGGAAATGGATCTACAAATATTTCTATAGTGCATAATAAGATTGAAGGAGGCAATGGTAATGGGATAACCATTGGTGATCCAATAAAACCTGGTGTAAACTCGTCATTCATTTATCAAATTAGTATTAACAATAACGAAATTTCAGATATGGGTTTGTCAGGGATAGGACTTCCCAGATTGCTTCCAAATGGCCAAGTTGAAAATGACTCTACTCTTTTACTAGGAACACCGATTTTAGATATGCAGATTTGTGAGAACCGCATCTCCAACTGTCTTAGAATGCCTTTTGATGAAACCATGATAAAAGAGACCACTCTATCCTGGCGAGGCATGCCATGTAGGGGGTTTGGCGGTATCTTATTAAGCTGGTGCGAGAAAATTACTATCAAAGATAACAGAATAGAAAGTAATGGAAGACAGCATGTCGATCCAGTCTGTGGTATCTTTGTGTTTTATGTTTCTGAGGCACGAATAGCACAAAATTATATTTTTGATAATGGACCGATAGGACAAAACGAATCACTTAAGGCTGGGCCAAGGGGTGGTATAGTAATAATCTTTAGTACTGGAAGAAATATTGCTTCCAGCGAGGGTCTGTTTGGTGAGAATTATGCCGCACGTGTACATGACAATGTGGTAAGTCAGCCAGCTGGAAGGGCTCTACTATTAGGCGCGCAAGGGATGGTTTCAGTCGTAGATAACTACTTTAATAGTGAATTGAGCGATGTTACTGTTATTAGTGAATCATTTCCTTCTCTGAAAGGAGTTCAGGGGGCATGTGTGTCAATATTCAATCCTGTAACAAACGTTAGTGTTGCACATGCAGAAACACAGGTAATGGCAATTGGTGTCCCTCCGTTGATTGGCGGTACCATATTTGAAAACAACCAATCAAGACTAGGACAAGCTAATACTTCACTTTTATCTCACTACATAGTCACTGAATCTGATCTGTGTTTTGGACACAACCAGGTTAATTGCGTAAATGCTGCCATTCGCTTCAACACTTTTTTGCATTCGGCCACACTGAGAGCTTGTGATAACCGTCTTAGGGAAACAATGATACAAAGAGGGATATCACCAGTATCACTATATTCAATTGCCATTGACATGAATAACACCTCAAACAACCAGGGTGATCACTGCATAGTAGCTTTGGGCAGCTCAGCTTCTTCTATTCCAGTAGTTAAAACTGGGAACCAAGTGTTAAATCCCTTAGGTTGCGAACAGCTACACGAGAATATATCTTCTAAAGCATCGGAGGTTCTTAGATCATATGAGTGATGAGAATAATAACGAAACTGTCAATCAAGCCATAGTGCTTTTGAATAGCGTAAGGGAAACGAGAGAGAATTTCTTGACTAGTCTAAACGATCTACTCAAGCTCCGTAACACGCTGCTTGACAACGAGGCCAAAAGAATACAGGGTCTTTCTACCGAACCAGATGCTGATCCACGCATTAAAATGCTTGAAGGAAATATCAAAGCTGCTGAAACATTGATTAATGCAACCTCTATTCAGATAGAAATGGGAAAGATATCTGTTCCTAGCCTAAAAAAAGGAGAGGTACTTGTCCATGGACGGATAACCGAACCAAACGGCCATGGTATAAAAAATTATGTAGTTTCTTTGGTCGTTGAGGGCAAAGCCCTGGACGTAAAAAGTAAATCCGATGCTTCTGGATATTATTCTATTATTCTGCCTGCAACTATTGTAGATAATGTAAAGCAACATGATATTTTCGGATATGTATACCGTGGTACTGCGCTAGTTTACAAAGCTAACAATCCAATAAAGATAACAGATCAGCAACAAATTAAGTTTGAAGTAGTTCTTACTGAGGATGACATTAAGATGGTTCATCTTACAGAAAAATCCAAAAAGGAAACTGACAAGTTAAGAAAGAAATAGTTAGATAAAACATTCCAACTTAACTATTATCGTAAAGAATATGAAGTATGTACTTGAGCTGTTGACCCGATCTGTTGAGGAGTTGAATATTTTCAATAAAGAATTACTAACGAACATTAACTAATTATGCCTTGTTAAAGGATCGAAAACAATTGACTTGATGAATGAATGAGCAGCTAACCTTATCTATTCCTTAGTTCATCAACTCTCTAACGGTTATGCAGTTCGCTAGTGAATACAAGTCAAACCTCGGAAGAAGCCTCCAGGATAACAGAAACCAAGTATATGCTAGCAAAAATCTTCATGAAATCAGCTCAATTTATCATCAGCTGAATAATAATACAGTATTTCGGAGTATTAATTCTGACTCTTGGTGTCCTTGTGATGGTACCTGCCCCAAATGCAATCGGGTCAACAACCGTGCAAAATCTGTCCCAATCGGGTTAAAAATCAGTAAACCTGATGATCCTTATGAACAGGAAGCCGATAAAGTAGCGGAGCAGGTTATCCGGCTTCCCTATTCTAATATTGCAGTATTAAAGCAAGAAGAAGGAGTATATCGAAAATGTGCTGTATGTGAGGCGAAGAAAGAAGAAGATGAAGAGGAAAAGGAAGAAAAACTAGAGAAAAATTTAAAGGTTAGTCGAAAACAGTCAACCGTACAAAATGCTAATACGAGTGATGCAATAAGCCAATTTACCAATGTAACTTCAAGCAGCGGCTCACCACTTGATAGTGATATTAAGGAGCTAATGGAAACAAAGTTTGGCTTTGACTTTAGTAACGTACGTATTCATACTGACCACTATGCCAACAAGTCAGCAAAATCGATTAATGCTAAAGCCTACACATTTGGTAATAGGATCGTATTTGGCGAAGGACAATTTAACCCGCATGCAAATGAAGGGCGCAGGTTAGTTGCCCATGAGCTAGCACATGTGGTACAGCAGAGTCGCATGGGAATATTGGTTCAACGTGCTATGGAAAAGAGCTGTAATTATGAACCAGGCGAAGTAGTTAAATCTCATTCTAAAAAGGGCATTTTGGATGTAGATGTGGCATTTGCTGGTTACTTTGGAATCGACAAACCATCCAATACGATAGTAATAGCAGATTTTGTAGTAGAAGATCCAGATCTTAGGCCCTCAACTAAGGCTGAGTTAAATACAAGATGGATTGGCACTTTCAAGAAAGCCGACACGCTTGAAGTTATTGGTTATTCTGATTGTACTGGATCTGAACTATATAACGCCTCCCTTCGTGAAAAACGTGCTCAAGGGGTATCACATATTTTCGGCCCATCTGGACCAACTATAAGAGTGATAGGGGCGGCTAAGACTAGTGATTATCTGACCGACAATACAACGGAACGCGGTAGAGCCCTGAATCGTTCAGTACTTATTCAATTTCCTCAAGCCGTCCCGTCCCCAGTACCCCAGCCTGTGCCGCCAACTGTTACAATTAGGATGCGGGAACCAGATAACGAAGAATGTTCTGAAGACCAACGAAAACATCTTGCTATTGCATTCCCCTTGGCGGAAATGATGATCAGAAATGCCATGGGAGAAATCTCAGAAATGGAGAAGGGTTCGATAGAGGAAGACGTCTTTATAAGGCATTTCGGTAAAGATGCTTTCTCTCATCGTTGGCACATTAAAAGCACATATTCTGATATCCTCAGACAATGGAAAGGGGGGCCTACATACCCCTACGTATGTCGTAAACAAGGAGAAGGAAGGTGCGCTAGTACGACAGCCGCCTATGCTCCTGTTGGATTCTTTGGGAATGAAATTACCATTTGCGAGGGTGCTTTTCATCCCGAAATAAATGATATGGATACTAGAGTTCAGGCTCTAGCGGCACACCTAATACATGAAGCAGGCCATCACCTCGGTTGGGCTGTGCACGATCTATATTGCGACAAGGTGGGCACTGCTGGGTGTCCTCCTTTAGATACAGAATATGCAGAGGATAATGCCGACTCATACGCTCAATTTGCTCGAGTAATATTTTTCTATTAAACATAATTGGAAAGTCATCCTATTCAAGAGGGATCTAAAAAGGCGCTCTTCTTTTTGAGTTGCCTTAAAAGAGACATAATTATTGCTGAGCCATTAATACTGATATGTATCGAGGTACAGTAAGGGATGAAATTATTAATGCAATAAATAAAAATACATAATGATATCTTTCACTTTTCTATCTTGATTAGTTTAATAATACTTTTACCAGTTAGCTTTTGGTTTTTATTGTGTAATGATGAAAAATTAATATCAGGAGATTTCTCACATTAAGCCTTAACTCTGAATCGGTAATCCTAAGTGCATATAAAACTTGTATAAATAAAAATAAATTTGCTCATGAACATATTGGTCTTAAACATTCTTTTGTTTAGGCTGGTACCAATTCTGTCCTGTTAGACCTGGACTGTCGATACGACCTCAACATTAGATTTGTAGTACTGTGTGCTTGTTGATCACTTAAAGATAGTACTTTTCAATAAATGTGAGTCAAGATCAAAAGATCTGATTCTCTTGTCATTGCAATCTCCTCAAAGATAATGTCATTGCAAAAAACAACGAGCTGTAATCCATGGAGGAAGTGGTTGGGTTGTATGAAGCTGAGAATCAAGGCAATTGCAATAATCTTGCCAAACTTTTGCAATTCACCATGTTCTATAGGGTTTCACTTTTTGTGAAGTTTGACATTGAATGAAATATCTACTATAATCTGTCTACTATCAGATCAATCATATGTTCTGGGTTGATGCTCTATTTTCTTTTATGTACCAATTCTGGTGCCAACAACTTCTATTCACAGTATCAAGATGACACATTCTATCTTCAAATAAAACCTAACTTAGTAATTAAGAACCCATCCGAAAATGGATAGACATATAGCTTGAGAATACACTGTTCATATGCGTGGCTTACGATAGGGTCAAGTATCTTCCAACAGTCAAAAGAATTCCGGATGAAGTATGGATGAAATCAGGATGATCATTCCAAACGAAAAACCAATTAATACAATCGGACGTCCGGTAGTATCATTTAGGAAGGTACTGGAAGGCATTCTATATGTCTTAAGAACTGGATGTCAATGGAAGATGTTGCCCAAGGAATATGGCTCTGGATCAACCTGTCATAGAAGATTTGTACAATGGACTACATCTAATGTATTTCAAAAATTATGGTCTAGATTGTTAACAGTATATGATGACCTAGTAGGAATTCAATGGAGATGGCAATCACTTGATAGTGTATCTGTAAAGGCACCTTTAGGGGGGAGATGACTGATTGGACCTAATCCTACTGATAGAGGTAAGTTAGGAACAAAACGTCATGTGTTAACTGATGGATAAGGTATTCCGCTATCTATTGTTATAACTTCGGCTAATACACACAAGATGAAGACTGCAATAAACACGCTGGATAATATCGTAGTTAAAAGACCATCATACAACGTGTGTAAAACGGAACAAAACCTCTGTCTTGATAAAGGACATGACTTTCAGGAGATTAAGGATGGTATTATCAAGAAAGGATACTTACCAAATATTCGGCATAGAGGAGAAGAACAATCTATAACAAAAGGTGGTAATCATCATGGTAAGAGAAGAAGATGGGTTGTAGAAAGAACTAACTCCTGGCACAACAGGTTCAGAAAACTTTTAGTTAGATATGAAAAGAAGTTAGAAAACTATTTTGCGTTGGTATGTTTGGGATGTTGCATTCTTATTTACAGGAGGATAATTTTGGGATAGGCTCTAAGTTAATAAATCGAATCTGCTAGTGTGCAAATTAATTGTGCTAGGTAATCTTTTAGGATTTATAGAGATCAATGGGATTGAGAAAAGATGGCGTTTTTCTTCTATTCCAGTATTCCTATAATTAAGTCCTTAAGAAATCGCCGGTCCTTAAGCGTATCCCCGATTAAATTTTTAATTTCTTCCTTAGAGGTGTCTTGTCCAGCAGGCGGAAATACAGGACATTGATCACATGACTCTACTTCAGATAGTTCATATTGGGGTCTAGGAAAATCCTTTTTTAAAAAGAAGATGTCTCCTTTTATGCATAATCTGGACACCAGCTTCCAGTCTTCGTATTTCTCCTTGCATACAAGTCCTTGCGGCATACAAAGTTAATAATAGTATAAAGATATTTTAAGAATTCTATATGCTAAAAAACACTTTATATAGAATCTAGCCAATTAAGAATGGAGAGGTTAATAGCTAATAACAGCTTCATTCCTTAAATAAGACCATATTTTTGACTTTCCAATTCGATTGTCTTATCGGATTTTGCTACTCTAAAACCGTGTTTTTCCTGGCTGCCGGTACAGAAACAAAGACCAAATATATCGGAGACTTTTCAGTCTATGGTGAAACTAAAAGCATGGGTATGGATTAAATTAATTTTATCTTTTGTGTAATACAATTAGTGAAATACTTATAAAAATAGAGCGAAAAGGAAATAAAGCAAAGACGTTACTTATGAGGGGATCTTTGCAATATAAATTTTTAGCATATTACACATAAGGCCACCCACCACTTCTGGATATATTGATAATAGTTATGGACAGAAGAAAAGAGAAAAAATATGGTGGAAATACTTTCTAGATCCTCAAGATAATTTGGGTTGGACTAGCGGAACTTATCAACAAATCTCAAGACTACTGTTGATGATCCTTAGAATAAATCAAATGAAAAGATGAAGCGATTTCATTATATTGCAAAGCTACAATAGTTTGGAACTGCTAAATTTGGAACCACAAGTTAATCATCTCAAAATGTATATCTACGCTACAGATGGTTGAGAAAACATGCATAGAAAAGAGAAACCTTGCAAGCCATCATAGAGTGTAGAAAACTAATACAAGAATCATGAACAATCAAGTATTGTAATCTCTAATAAGAATGACACTAATGTAATTCATTAGCCATAAAAACCAAAAAGTAGACTCATAAGCAAAAAAAGAAATAGTTATAGATGTAACATCTGGCGTAACTATCGTTATAAAGGAGAGTATGAGTAAACATCTAATAAAGAACTCCTACATATACATTGTGGTGTATCCTGACTTGAGGAGTTGATCCGAACTTTAAATATGTTGAACATATTCAATAAAAAATTGCTAAATGATAACACTAATCAATTAATTATGTCGGCCCAGGGAGTTGAAAAGAAGAGAACAAACAGTTAAACTTATCTGCTTTCTTGTTGGTAAAAATACTAATTAGTAATGCAACTCGTTAGTGAGTCTAAGTCAAATTTTCAAAATCCTTTTAGAGTTGATAAAAATCGATCTTACGTAAGTAAAAATTTTCATAGGGCTAGCTCATTTCATCAACCAAATAATACAATATTTCGCAGTATTAATCCTGACTCTTGGTGTCCTTGTGATGGGACTTGTCCTATGTGCATGGAAGCCAAGAATCATGCCAAATCCATCCAGACAAAATTGAAAATCAGTAAACCTGGAGATATTTATGAGGAAGAGGCTGACAGAATTGCAGAACAAGTGATGAAAATGCCTGTTTCTGACTCGCTTGCGACGGTTAACAATGTAAAAGAGCAAGGCATCGATCGTAAATGTTCGGCCTGTGATGCGATAAAGGGAGAAGACGAGGAAGAAGAATTGAATATTAATAGGAAATCATCTACCTCTGGAGGGCTTGAAGCAAATAGTGAAGTTATTACTGAAATTAATAAGGTTCGTTCAGCTGGCGGTTCGCCACTTGAAACCGGTACAAAGAACTTTATGGAATCTAGATTCGGACATGAGTTTAGCAACGTAAGGATTTATGCAGACTCACAGGCTGCGAGAACAGCAGATCTAGTAAATTCTCTTGCGTTTACGATAGGAAATGACTTGGTATTTAATAATGGTCAATATAGACCAAGTACTGAATCTGGTTTACGCCTAGTAGCACACGAATTGGTACATGTAATACAGGGGGGAATAGATATTATTAAAAGACAACCAGCACAAACAAAACCCTCAACTACTACTACAATTCCGCCATTTCTTACCTTTATACAAATGCGCAGTTTTTCTGACGATAAATTGGTAGAAATGGTTGATAATCTTAATAAAATAATCTCGAACCTTAACAAGGATGATCCAAATATTGAACCTTTAAGGAAACAAGTAGGATTGATGGGTGCGGAATTAGGAAGAAGAAAAGCACTAAGAGAAGGAAGAACATTTGATGATGCAACAATAGAAAGAATGAAGTCCTATTTCATAGAAAATGCTGGATTGCCAGAATATGATGATGATGAACACACAATATGTAGTCACCCTAAGTGCCAAGATAGCTGTATAGTTACTTTGAACAAGGGAAAGAGAGAATTGCACGGGGAAGAATTAAAAACGACAAATGAAACAATAGAGAAAGCGATGGACATGTATCGAAAACATGGACTGGCTGGTAAAGCAAGAATGTTAACATTTGTAGATAAAAAAGATAAAGATGCAACAAGTGGAGCAAGAGAACCTGATCATCTTAAGGATAACGTTCAAGTCTTTGATGTCTTATTGGACATGGCAAATCATGACGTAGGTTGGAGTGTGTTTGGTCTAAGCATTTTAGACGGACATCACAGTGTTACTTTAACATTAGATAACAACGATCCTTCTAATCCTAAGATATATTGGTCAGACCAATGGAGTAGCAAGGGAGGATGGAAAGAGTATGGTAAAACTGATTTGCAAAAAGAGATTCAACATTTGACGCATAAATGGTGGGATGAAGATAAAACACCAAGTGGAGCAAATAGAAGTACTATGGCCAGAGTTTGGAGATATATAAGGCCAATTAACTAGATTTAATTGTTGACTTATTTTTGCCAATTTTTCTCGCGCTGAATTCACTATTAAATTCATATGTTCTTAATTTAGATTTGTTGGCGTAAAAAATGAATTGGATGAAATTTATGATAAGTTAGAGAAGATCGACCAAGAATATGTATCTATTAGAAGATCGAAATCGACATCAGAAGATAACAATATGGTATATAGAACAATACAACGAATACCCGCTAATACTAAGAAAGATAATGTTAGTGAAGCAGTTATAATCGAATACTTTGTATTTGCAGGGCTTTGTAGAAACCATGTTCTGAACACCATTAGAGCTTTCTAGACGTATGATCGTATATGGATATTGAAAGAATCAAGATATGTTAGGCTGGCGTGCACTATGTATCGTGTCTTGAGAAATTCAAGGATACCATTGTTTCTTCATAGAAAGAGTAACCATGTCTTTACGATGTGGCAGCATTTAGTATTGCTCACAATAAGGCAGTATGAAGGTAAGAGTTATAGGATGTTTATCGAATGGCTGGTTGAAGCGCATTACTTTAGATCGTACCTACGATTGTCACGTATTCCTCATTTTACAACATTGCAAAAGTTTGCAGGCAGAATTAGCAATACCTTACTGGAAAAGATAATTTCATCATTCATTGTGATTAGCGGTACCACGCATATCTTTGCAGGAATAGATTCAACAGGATTTAAGATAACTCATGCATCACAATATTATACTGAGCGAACTGCAGCCAGAAGAAAATATGCGAAATTATCTATTGGAGCAGATGTATTACAACAAATCATATGTTCGATCAAAATAAGACGAGCTCCAACAAGACATGACAACATAGATTTCAAGCCAATCATAACAAGAATATCTGAAATTCTACCATTATCTGTAGTTACAGCTGATAAGGGTTATGATAGTGAAGACAATCATTTCTTGATAAGAGATGGCTTGCATGCATTTAGTGTAATCCCAGCTCGATATGAACATGTACCCATATGGAGAACACGTGGCAAATATAGAAATCAGATGAAACGTGGTTACTCCAAATTGCTGTACAATCAACGAAACAAGGATGAAACCATAGTTTCCGTAATAAAAAGACTATTTGGAGAGCATATAATGTCTAGATTAACTAGAACACAAAACAGGGAACTATCATTCAGATGCATAACCTACAATATGCATAGACTGACTAATCTTGTAATATTGATGATGTTTTCTACAAAGCCTGTTTGCAGATAAGATCTATATCTATTTGTAACTATAGATAGTATTGAAATAGTACATGTTGATTGTAGAGTCAGAACTTTTAGATATAAATTGATATCTAGTTGAAATCTCTTCTCATGATGACATAGATTACCTAAAACAATTCTAGCGACAACTCTCTAACGATCTTATCAAACCTGTAGATGATTATATTTCAAGAGCTAATCTTATCTATTTTAGATTATCTTACATTGCATGTATTAGTATTAAACAGTGGTCAATCAACAATAGTAGATCATCCTATAGCCTATCTACTAAGTTTCTCACAGTTGAGTCTTTTAAAGAATAAAGACTCTGGTTCAATTAACTGTCGTTTCTCTTTTGGAGTAGTCTTTAAAGCAGAGGTATAGATCGTAGATGAGCTGTTTAATACTGCCTTTTATCAAGATGTAACAAGAGACCAAATTATCGATACAATAAATGATGATAGCTCAGAAGCTAAAGAAAAGAATGATTAAAGATTTAACATCTCGAGTAATCATTATTATAAAGAAGAGCATAATCATTTCATAAAGAATTTCTATATTATCCGTTGAGCACATCCTGACATGCAGTAGATCCAATCTTTAGATATATCGAACATTCTCATTAAAAATTGTCAACTAAAAACAATAATTAATTGTAGTGCTACAGACATATGTGACATTATAGCTTACAAACATCGGTTACACTTCTGTCAGGAAGTGTATCCATATATAAATCAAAACAAGGTTTAATCTAATATACGAAAGAGAATGGAATGGTAATACAGTATCTAATATTTGTACGCGATACGGTATATCCAGAAAGACCTACTACAAGTGGAACAACAGATACAAACTGAAAGGGATAGAAGGCTTATCAAACGTCTCTTCAAGACCTCACATTATTAAGTACTAGAAGAATATAACACCAGAACTAGAAGAGACAATCCGTGATTTACGATTAACCAAAAGGTTTGGATGTAACAGGATCAAGTTTAGATTAAGAAAGATTGTTGGAATCTCGCTAAGCACCAGGACAATATGCAAGATATTGAATAGACATTACCTTAATATCCTCAGGTGTAAGGCCAAGGCAAGAACTCGCAAAGGGTTTGTCATGATGTATCCAAACGATATACTGCAGATGGATATCGTTGGCCCACTCTATCTCAGTAATTCCTTTGACTGGAATTACATCATTAGCTGTCTTGATGACTTTTCTAGAAAAGTAGCAGATAGATGGTCAGAAAGAAACAGGTCAGTTGATGATGTTCTCAATTTATTATAAGAGGATTGGATAATCATTAATGGTAAGCCAAGAAGATAATGCATGACAAGGAAAAGTAGTTTACATCCAGAATATTCAGACATTTCCTCGTACACAATCAGATAGAAGATAAACAAATACCAAATTCCTATCCCCAGTTACAAGGAAAGATAGAGGTATATAATAAGGTAGTAAAGAGTGAATTCGGCTCTGTAAAGTTAAGACAATAAATTACTGTTATAATGACTGACAAATAGATTAAACCATTTTTGTATATGTTGTAATTTATATTTACTTTTTCTGCAAGGAAAATAATTATCGAAACCTTCCGTCTTATCTTTGATATATTGTACTGTCCTTTCTATGACACTTTTTTCGTATTAAGAATGAATATGATGGCTTAGTTTCAAGAATCTGCAAGCCTGAGGATACCAATGTACCACCATCAGTTGAAACTGGATGTTCTCCATATCTTTTTACAAGATTTAATATAAAACGTTCTGCAACAAACATATTTCTTTCCTTGGATATGCTTATTTGAAGGATTTCCCGGTTATCATTTTCAATGGCCATCCATAACCAGATATATTCAGAACCAACCTTAATGATAGTTTTATCAATTATAAACTCTGTAATACGTATCTTTCTGGAACTTGACATCTCTGGTTTGTATTTTTGAATCCAGTCTCTGATGGCAGTATGACTTCGTTTACAAACCTAGACACAGCTTTGGAAGTACTTCTCAGTGAAAGGTCTAGGAAATAAAGATACAGAGAATATGCTATATCCTCGGGTTCTGTTCTTTTTCTTATTTGACACAGCATAACCTATATCGGAATCATAAAGCTATAGATTTTTCCTTTACTTTACAGAGCCTCAGTTGCTATTTACAATAGAGAATTGAGGTCTTGAATGTTTTATCTAGAACAATGGATTACCCCCGGTTCATGGATAAGCAGATAAAAAAGCAATCCAACCTTTCAATAACCTCTTACCTTTTGGAGTAATAGAATATACGCTCTTATTATTTAGATCAGTTCCTTGTACATATCCTTCGCGTTTCAAACGATGTTCCAATGAATCCTTCAGAGTTGAAGCAGGTTTGTATATCTGTCCACCACTGTATAGAGATATCGATCTGGAAATAAGTGTGGTACTTGCTGGTTCTTTGCACCCATTGAGAACCATAAGTAATATAAAACTATTTGAAAGCTGGGCTCCTTCAATCATAGAATAATTTTCTGCAATTGATGTCCATATCTTTTGGTTTTCTGGATCAACCTTTCCCACGTACTTGTCTTTCATTTTACTAATAGCAAACCCTAACTTTACTATAGATTAATTGTTTCTATAATCGTTATCTAAAGATCAGATTCGTATTTAAAATCTGGTTTCAGATACGCATTAGAAATTATAAAGAATCGCCAAACAATTAAACATCAACTTTTATTAGAATCAATTTCATCGTTAAATATTTTCTTTTGACAAATCTAATCCAAAGTTTGTCCATGCTCCAGTATATTTTGCTGATAATTTTTCCGGATCATTGAGCACATAATGTCTGGCACTGATTGATGTAAATCTCCCTGCCAAAACCTCTGCCTCATCAAGCTCTACGGCATTTCTGAATCTCATAACATTGTAATGTATTTTTCTTAATACGATATATGCGATACCTGCTTCTCTTTTTAGAATTCTATGTGCTGCCTGTATATCGTAATTGTCGAACTTTGATGTATTTCGAAGCTTGTCCCAATATTTTGTTGGCAGTATAGTTGCAATGGCTTTTTTATTGCCTCTACTCCAACCTATTGCAATCACAGTCATTCCATTACTATTACAATTCACAACATGAAGTTTTTCGCAATCACATCCGTATGCTTGAATGCAAATTGGTTTTTCTCGTATGTACAATATTTCTTGTTCTCTTAATCCACAAAATAATCCTAGTCTACATGTGAATCCTATCTCTCCGGATATTGACATTATTTTATTGATCTTTTCTTCGACAAATTGAGGGCTCACAAGATAAATGCGATCTTTCATATCGAGGTTCTTATTAAGATCATACCTTTCAATAATTCTCGAAATAAGTTGCTTGACATCCTTAGTACCATATCGGCTAAAGTAAAAATCTCCAAACCTTTTGATAGATTGAAGAATCCAGCTTCGTTTGTGGGGAGCAAATTTAAGTAGTGGAACATCCGGTTTGGGGCCAAAAAAGATCTCAACATATTTAAGATAATAACTATGAAAGCAGTTAGCTGTATGCGGATGATAATTTTCTATTAGCCATTTGTGGAAATCATCATCATTTACTCTTTTATAGAAGTCATAATGATCTCCTGATTGAATAGTTAATAGCCCAGAAGCCTGAGCTTGTGCCTTCATTATTTCAATTTGTGTGTCCTCAGTTATTCTTGTTATTTTACCGGCGATTAAATCCTTGACAAGTTCGTTAAGAGTTTCATAGTGCAGACGCTTTAGCTGTGTATTAAACAGATCTTGTTCCTTTTTCCTTATCCTTCCGGTTACACTTATCCATTCAGATTTTCTAGCCAAATCGGCTTCACTAGATTCTTCTCTTAGTTCTGAATTCATCGAAATTAGATACAATATACCATTTATTAAATACTCTGGTTTCCAGAGCATAAACCGGACTATAGACCAGACTATAAAGCAGAATATTTCTTTATCAGTTGTTTTAATCCATACTCGCTTTCTATCTTTGACAACATCATCAAACCATATGTTGACAACTTATTGCAAGTGTTGTCAAACTTACCGCTAATTACGTTGTGTCAACATAAAATTGTTGACAAATTTGTTGACACATTCACGGTACACGGATGAATAAAACTACCAAACTTGTCAACAATATAAAAATTCGTAGTTGAAACCTAGCGCAAACTTTCAATCACCAGGTGATGGACTGGGCGGGATTTGAACCCGCGACCTTTCGATTGCGAATCGAACATTACTACCCCTGAACTACCAGCCCGCATTTCGATTCATACAACATTTCAGAGTTACCCCTTTTATATTTACAGATGTAGAAACGTTTGATTTCCTGCTCAGAACAGGATTCTGTTATGTTATTCATATCCTAATAATGGCATCAAAATCGTAGAATAAGGTTATAAATTAACATTATTTCTATATTGAGATCTGTTAAATTAATTTTATTGTTTGATTCACAGTTTAACCCATAAATAATTTTGACTAGAATAAATATGACTAACTAAAGGTTTAAGATATACTGCAACTACCTATCTATACACATATGCTGAAAAAAGAAAAAACTTCAGGTTATCCAAAAAGCAACAGAACTGGCATGATAACATTGATATCTATCTCGTCATTCTTTGCAATTCTGATTGCTACTCTGCCACTTCAGGCGGTAAATGCACAACTCAACCCTACGACTTTGCAAAGCGTCTTAAAAACAGGCTATACTAACCAATATGTATTAAGGACACAACATGCAGGAGATCTTACAATCAAATATAGCATTACTGGCGGGACCCTAGTCGGAATAGTTCCAAACCCGGAATTAAAAGCAGGAGATATAATCATTAATCCTGGAGGTACCGGCGGAATGCTGACTGTTCAAATACCGAGATTTGCTCTCGATGCCAAAAACCCACAAGGTCAGGATATACCTTTTAAAGTTACAATAGATGGCCATGGAGCAAGCTGGAAGCAAGTCCAAAGCACAAATACTGATCGAGTATTAGGTATTGCCTTCGGGAATAATAATAGATTCATAGAAATTACTGGCACTCAAGTGGGATAAAAAGTTCCCCTAATCCAAACCAAAGGAAGATATCCTTTTTATTTATTTTAGTCAGATATCTCATGCCGACGTTAAGTTTTATGATATAGTATGTCGAATTTTCAGTCCCTATGACAGCTCCGAATTTCTTAGCTATACGGATGTATATTTCCAATTATTAAAAACCCAATCTATTCTTTGAAGTTCTATGAATTAAAAAATCTGTTTAGCAGAAAAATTATTATAGTATTTTGATAAAATCCGATATAATTAAGACTGGAAGTGTTATAATTTAAATCATAAATTATGAAGGCAGATTCGAAATTAGAATTTTTACGTTACCCTATTCCCAATAAGTCTATCAATCACTAATGAGTATCATACACATAATGATCAGACAAACATATAATGTAACAAAATTATTAGATAGGAAAGTTTCGCTGTGGATTATCCATTTTTATGCGAGTCAATTTTTATATTCTTAATCAATTGCTATTGCTATTGCTGCTATTAGTAATTCTCTTCAGTTAGTAGATGTATGTTAATCTGAATTATAATAACAATTCCAAATCTTGCCAAGACTCAAACATATATGTCCAAGAAGTCAGTATACATTTACAGGATATAGTTTTAAATGTTATTGTTCCTAGATGCATTAACAGTAGTATGGAATAACCTTTATCCATACATCGATAGGTCATTAAACGATCTTTTGAAATCTACAGTTGCCCTCTTTGTAGTCATAGACCCAATAGGTAGTGTACCTTTGTTTATTGCCCTTACTAAAGATATGAAGAGTGGTGATAGAAAGCGTATATCAACTAGTGCCATAATTACAGCCGCATCATTACTCGTAGTATTTGCTATTGCTGGTACACAGATCCTATCTATATTTGGAATAACAATTTTCAGTTTCATGATCGCAGGGGGTGTCTTACTATTCATCGTTTCAATTGAATTATTGACCCACGGCGCATGGAGATTTGGACATGCTGGCAGTAGCGAGGATTCAGGAGTAGTTCCCTTGGCTTTTCCCCTCTTAGCGGGCCCAGGTGCCATCACTTCGGTAATAATTTCATTTCAATCATACGGTATAGTAATCACAATGCTTTCCATTGCTATTGTGATTGGGATTACATATGTAGTACTACTTATGATAAATCCAATCTACAGACTATTAGGCAGGCGAGGATCTATGATAGTAACCAGGGTATTTGCAGTTTTTATTGCGGCAATAGCTGTTCAATATATAATTGTAGGAATTAAACATCTCATTTAACAAAATGAAAATATTATGTGAGTTGAATATGAGTGGCCTGGGCAGATTACGAGTGCATTTATCTATAAAGGTATTATTATTTTTAGTTCACAAAGCAAAATGGATAACACAGAATAATAGTCAGTAAATCCACATTCAATTATATATGGTTGGAATAAAATACAATTCTTTTCATGAAAGTTATAAACAGTAACAGGTAAAAATATGATCAAGAATCAGTTCCTGCAGGAGTAATTTATTTAATTAGTTAATAAGTTAGCTAATTGATGTCTCTAGCTTGAAAGTCCTGCTCTAAGGGATGTTGGGAAAATGGCTCAGGCTTTTCATACAAAGGCTTTCCAGTCTCAGCTGCCCGTCTTGGAATGTTATAAACCCATTCTTTACCATTTTTAGTTCTTACCAACTTTTTTCAATCAGAATAACGAGATAAATAGGTTGAAATTATACTTAGTTGAGTTTGCTCTTTGAATTCATGCTCGTATATTTCTAGTACATCTGATGATGTAAAGGAATTGTATGTAAATTGGTTTTCTACGATATCCCATATTCTAGCGCCAACCGATGCTAAATCTTTCTTGTAAGGTTCAGAACTATGATAATCATGATTTACGGTATCAGGACCTTTATCTTTACCTCTTGTGTCTAGCATATCCATCAACTCAAAAACCTTCATAACTTTACTTTTCGATATATTGCCTTCTAGTGAAAGATTATATTTACCTCCTTCCTCGTCTTCCAATTCAATTTTTATCTTTCTTTTATCTAGGCCCAATTTACATACGTTACTGCAGATGACTTAATAGTCAAGCAAATAAACCTGATAGTAAAAATAGCCATGACAAATAGGTTAGCTTTTATTAGCTGAATTCCTATCAATAAAACAATTTGCATAACAACATGCAGATTTAGTCATTATTTCATTACACAAGATGTTCACATAAATCTTGCTTTTGACAGCTATTTTAACATACAAAAATAATAAATTTATCTATGATATCAATACTGGTTGTTTAATTTATGAGAATCGCGTCTCACAGAGAAATGTTTTTCTACTCTGAATTAGGTAAAAAGGAAATTAGTTGGAAAAACAGAGGAGGCCAACAGGGGTAACCATAATTGCCGTCTTGACCATAGTTGGGGGTATTCTAATATTCATAGATGGAGTATCTCTTATTGCATTATGGGTCTTGATTTCAGTTGCTCCAGGCAACCTGCCTCTGACACCAAATCCAAGTGATACCTCTCACAGCATAACCCAATTTTTTGGAGCCTTTTCGGCTGTTATGGGTTGTGTATTTTTGGCAATGGGTATCGGATATCTCACCATGTTTTATGGTCTGCTCAAAGGAAAGGAATGGGCATGGCTTATAACTATAGTCTTACTCATAATAGGAATAGTCATTCAAATAGTGTCGACTACATCTGGTGGTGTATTTGATACGTCTATGATTAATAGAGATGAAATCAATAATAGATCTATTGTTTCCGAAATCACTATTAACATAATAGGAATAGCAATTAATATCCTTATAATATATTATTTATTTAGACCGCACGTTAGAGCATATTTCGGCAAAATTACATAGTTGATGCTAACACCTCAATAAATCCTAATCATTATCAATTTCGACTACTTACCAGGGACGCTGATTGACACATTTTGTGATGAAGACAATCATTTAATCGTTGAATAATTGGAGTACAGTATAACTAGTAACGGATATATCGCGAGTAGTAAGAATAGCAACAATATATTTTGAAAGATAATAAAGATATCAGCAAGCACATAAGTATAGCTACTAGAATGGACTAACTGCTGTCATTAAATAGCGAAACTGATTCTGGTATTTTGATACTCTTTGTGGTTTTGAGTTTACTATCAAATTTCAGTTAGTTAGTTCTATTCTTCTGATCTTTGAATGTCGATTGAGTATGAATCTTTGAGTCAGTCTTGTGGCTTTTTTCAAGCAATAGAAGATGATCAGTAAAAGCCATGAGCCCATAAAATTTTAATACAAACAAACATTATTAAAATAACAAAAATGTGTATTATTTATTATAAATTGGTCCCGATATTGAATCCAAGCATCCAAAATATATTATATATTAAATACTTTATCTATTTACGAGAGAAGGTTATGTGAGATCTTTAATAATCTTCTTTGCTTCCTCGGCTGTAAATGCCCTCAAAGTTTTGGTCCGCACATTTCCAGCTGACCCAACTTTGAGCATCAGAGACATTGCTACTTCATCGTTTGGGACATCTATAATAATTACCACATCGTATTCACCGAAAGTATAGTAACCTCCAATAAGTTTTCCACCCGCTTTTTCGACCGATGCCTTAAAGGAACTGTAACGGTCTGAAGATTCCTTGATTTTACTAATGCCCTGCTCAGTCCACTTTATGAGTAAAATATAGTGTGACAAATATTAGTTGGATACACAGGCTACTATTTATATATATTACGCAATCAAGTAAATTTTGTGGAGATTTTTATTAATGCTAGTATCAATCTCCTACGACTTCGGAGCCAATTTAGATTTGATCGTTTGAGTTTCAGCGGCAACGTTTTTTGGCTGATTAGGCCAGAGTTGACCGTTGATACGACATCTTAATTCTATTCTTTATCATCTATAAGTAGTTTGTAAATTCTCTCAATTAATAATATATCGAACTTGATATTGTCTTCAAGATCTGTATACTTTCTTTCTGACAAATGCCAACTTAGCATGCATAGATCCACTCTAATTCTTTTTTTGAAATACGGATGCGGAGGTTCCTCTCACAGCACTTTCGCGACTAGTGGTCGTACTGTACTATTTCTTCACGAGATTCTGATCCGATAACAAAGAGCGTTTCATACCATGCATACATTTTCTTAGCCATGGGAAACTCCTGCTCTTGTCACGAATCCTGCGGCTATTGCTGATAACAATGTGAAGCAGGGAGTGGATATATGTCACGGGTAATAGCGTAATGGCTGCTGCGAGAACTTTTGGGAGCAGTGGTAACAAGGGCATTGATCATAAAACCTTTTGCAGCAGAAAGATATCGTTAGGACTCGCCAAAGGATCACCACCATTAGATTTAAGTATTGTAGGATTACAATATCACGAGTATTACTATTATTGACCAAAAAAACTCATGCATCTAATTCACTTACTACCACTAATATTTACTTGATAATGAAAATAAATGATATTGAGACTTAACATTAAAACAAGACCTGACTATGAATCTAGCTGTCAGTATCATAAAATGTCAGTTAAACTCATTAAATATCTATGGTATAATGCCTCAAACCAATAACAATATAAGCATTTAATATAATGTATAACATAATTAGGTATATCTTATGGATAAAGCATATGCTAAAGACTGGGAAGACGTAAAATATAACATCCATTCTAATGCACCAGATGAGAATAATATAACACGAGGAGCTCATCACGTTTTAGAGGCATTACCGACGACGCTACCTGGCTCTCATAACCTTATAGTTTATTCTGATATACGAGTTCTAAGAAAAGTATATCCAGAATATGTCAAATCTCTACTTGAGAATAATGAGATTGTCTTAATATTGTCATATTATGAGCATCCATCTACAATGAGACAGATATTGCTAAACGGAAGTAATGGCAAGAGTAAGACTTTGAATGTGGAAGGATATATACAAGATGGTTCACTAGTAATTGTTGATTCACTAGCATCATATTTTAATCAAGGTTAATAATAATAATAATAATAACAATAATCATCATCTTCATTATGAAATAGATAAAGAAGATGATAATAACAATAATAATAATAACAATAATAATAAGCTGAACTTTTTATCACTCATAAGAATATTATTAAATCATGGTATAAAAAACAATAAAACCGGTATTACTATATTTTCAGATATGGGTTCATTTTTTCATTTTAATTCTGCATCTTACAAGAACAATAATGACAATAACAATACTGAGGATAAAGTTGATCACAATATTGATAATGATACTCTAAACAAAATCCTTGAATATGAAAGGTCAATTCCATCAAGCTATAAAGATTTAGAATTAAAGAAATTCTGCTTGTATCATCAAAAGGATTATGAATCACATTTCAAGTCCACGCGTCAAAAGGCACAGTTACTTGACTGTCATGGCCGGTCCATTTTGATTATGGATGGTAATAATAATAATAACTATGGTCATAATACCAAAAATAAGAATAATTGATCCAGCAGGAATATTTTTTAGTTAGCTCGTTACATTTAGTTAGTTTTATAGTTAGTATATAGTGAAATCTTTCCAGTACAGATTAATCTGTCTGGCGTCATTAGCTAACTGAATTACCAGAATGTTCAAAGATGCTATACATATATAGCTGTAAGATAATGCAAATTTATTTAATATTTATTACAGAATAAATTTTCGATGAAAAATTAAAGCCATGACTTTCTAAATTCTTTTGTAATAATATTTAATGTGACAAATCTACCAAACCAACCTTATAAATAAATATAGAATAGGTTACGGATATCCTTTTCAAGGAAATTATCTGGTATTGACTCGATCATGATATCATCTCTTACGGGCGATCAAGGTGGCAGGTCAAACATTGTCATTTCAGATCATATGGAATATACACCACAAATTGATACCTCTGTTCTATAACTGATGAGCAAGGGTTACCAAGCGGATATCGGAGATGAGCATGTTTCTAAATTTTTTAAGAGTAAAAATTTTGCTTTTTTAGCTACTGTAAATAAAGATGGGTCACCATAGGTTACTCCAGTGTGGATAGATTTAGTCGAAGATAATACTATAGGTGGTAGAGTAATATTAGTAAATACTGCAAAGGGTCTGCTGAAACATAAGAACGTATCACGAGATCCGAGAGTCTCAATTTCTATGATTGATTCAGAAACAAATCCCTTATAGCATGATAACAATAAAAGGCAAAGTTATAGACCAAACCACAGCTGGTGCAAAAAAACATATCGATAACCTTGCTAAGAGATATCTAGTACTGAGACATATCCTGCTCATTCAGCAGATGTTGAAAGGATAATTCTCAAGATAGCACCATAAAGGATTTTCTATATACCTCCTAGATTTACACAGTATTTGGAGAAAACTGAGAAAAGCAAGAATACAAACTAGATTGAAACTAGTGAGTTAGAGAAGGACAACT
>CAVXZB010000074.1:0-3328 GCA_963765895.1 uncultured Nitrososphaeraceae archaeon
TTCATTCTTCATTTCTAGTATCGTCATTTCAACAGTAACCAAGATATCCACTCAAGAACGAATTTAAAGAAGGTGTTTTTAAAAAAAGAATTATACATCAGGCGGCGGTTGTTGATATTAAGGTCTTATTCTATTATAAAATACCTTCTTTACTAGTTCTGCAGTAATAATATAGATTAATACAATTAGACCTACCGTAAATAAATATAGAGGTGGAAGTGCAATAAATCCAAATATCTGTGCAATAGGAAGAAAGGTGAGAATAATTGTAACAGCAACAGTAAGTAGAGTAGCAAATAACAAGGACTTGCTTGGTTTGCTTTTAAACAGTGGCTTTCTTGTCCTGATAACCAATACAATCACTGACGCAGAAATAACTGACTCAATAAACCATGCGGTTCTAAATTGATTTATTGTAGAATGTAACACAAGTAAAAGTGTTACAAAGGTAGCACAATCAAATATTGTACTTAATAAGCCAAATACAATCATAAATTTCCTTATGAATTTAATATCCCATTGTCTAGACTTTTCGACGCTTTCGGTATCTACATTATCTGTAGATATTGTCATCTCTGGCATATCAGTCATCAAATTCATAAGTAAAACCTGTTTTGGTAGGAGCGGAAGAAATGGCAAAAATAACGACGCACCAGCCATGCTAAACATGTTCCCAAAATTCGCGCTAGTTGCCATGAAGACGTACTTTAGAGTATTAGCAATGTCCTTCTTCCTTCTTGTACGCCTTTGGCTAATACTCCTAAATCTTTTTCAAGTAGTACAAAATCGGCTGCTTCTTTCACAACATCAGCAGCTGTATCTACCGAAATACCTGCATCAGCAGCATGCAGTGCAGATGCATCATTAATTCCGTCTCCCATATATCCTACAACATTATTCGTACCAGTTTGTCTAAGCGTTAAAATAATTTGTTCTTTCTGATTTGGCTCTATTTCTGCAAAGACTTCAGTATCATAAGCTTGTCGAATAAGGGCATCCTTGCTCATATGATGTAAGGCTGAACCTGTAAGTACTCGAGGATTTTGTATGCCTAGCTCGCGTGCAACATACGCAGCAACATTTCTGTTGACCGCTAATTATTTTAAGCGATATACCCATTTTTTTTAAATTAGATACTGATTGTAGTACGTCAGACTTAATCGGATCGAAAAAGATAAGGAATCCTAAGAAGGTCATATCGACTTCATCATCCTTGGTAATTGAAGAAGTAAAATTATTATCATTATTATTATATTGCATCTTGTATATGCGATAACATATACCTAAAACCCGAAACCCTTTATTGCTAATCTCTTCGAATTGATCTTGAATTTTCTGCCTAACTTTATATAATTCTACCACTTCACCATCATCAATTTCAGCATATGAACATACGTCTAGTATATTAGCAAGTGCGCCTTTAGTAACTATGACTGATTTTTTTATCTCTTTTGTTTGCGTTTGTGTTTGCGTTATTCCACTATCTGGGCATGAGACTAAAATACTTAGTCTCTTACGAATAAAATCATATGGGATTTCATCCAATTTGCTATACCCAGATAACATCTTATCAATATGTTGATTCAAACAAAAGTCTTTAATTGCTCGATCTATAGGATTAGTAAAGCCTGTTTCATAAATTGCATTAAGAAAAGCATAGAGAAGAACCTTCTTGTTATCATTACCTGAAACATCTATTGCACTTTGGAGTCTTACCTCACCAATTGTCAAAGTTCCAGTCTTGTCTGAACATAATATGTTCATACTTCCAAGATTCTCTATGGATGCAAGTCGTTTTACAATTACTTTATGATTCACCATGCGTTTTGCACCATGAGCCAGGTTTACACTTATAATCGCTGGCAGAAGTTGTGGGGTTAATCCAATCGCCAATGCTAATGAGAATAAAAAAGATTCCAATACAGGACGGCCAAAATAAACATTAATTGCAAGGATTGAAATGACAAGCATAAGTGTTATTTCCATTAGAAAATATCCAAATCTTCTAACACCTCTTTCAAATTCTGTCTCTGGCGCTTTATGTCTTAATCGGTCAGATATCTTACCTAATTCAGTATTAGTCCCTGTTTTTAATACCAATGCCTTTGCAGTACCACTCACTACGAAAGTACCTACAAAAAGACAGTTAGTCCTTTCTCTTATTGATGTTTCCTCTGGCAATATACTGGCTGATTTTTCTACAGGATAATTTTCACCAGTTAGTGTTGCTTCATTAACAAAAAGATCTTTTGAATTTATGATCATACAATCTGCTGGGATATTGTCTCCTGACTTTAACATTATAATATCGCCTGGAACGATATCTTCAAAAGGAATTGAACAATCTGTTCTATCACGAAGCACTATTGATTTTAATTGCACTATTGCCAGCAACTTCGTAATAGCGTCCGTTGCACCTTTCTCCTGCCAGAATCCTAATATCCCACTTGCAACTACAATCGATAAAATGATTAAGGCGTCCTCTATTTGGCCTAAGAAATATGATAATATTGAAGTGAAAATAAAAATAATTATTATCGGACTCTTGAACTGAGAGATTAACAACGATATAGAATTTGTTTCCCTTTTAGATTTAAGGAGATTTTTGTCATATTTAGATAATCTAAGATTTGCTTCTGCAGCAGTTAATCCAGTTTGTTGATATTGTTGAGGCTCTTGATTCTTATTAAATTGTCTGAGAAGATCTGGAATAGACATGCTCCAATAAGAATAATCTTGCTCTGGATTAGTCTTTATCATCGTATTTGAACTGTAAATCTCCAGATATTAGTCAATTTTCCATAATAATAGTCTATTTATTTAATCTTCTATCTTTTTCTTTGTGGTTAGGATAAAATCGATAGCAAACAGATTTGATTTACTAACTTAATATTCTCATCAATATATTGGAATTGACAGAATGCATTATAGTTAAGATATGATTGTTGAAAGTGACATTATCATAAGAGACCTAACTGCGCAAACTTTGGATGCAATATGCTAATCTAGTGAATTCTTATTTCCTCAGTGTTTAGTTGTTCGATCAGATCAACAAGAAATACAATTAAGTTTGCTTCATCAGAAACTAAGGGTATTTCAAATGAATAAAATAACGCAATTGTCACATTGTTATGCCACGTACTGCAGCATACTAGGTCAAGATACTGGTGCTTTTGATTCGTACACTATAACGGTATCTAAAACCATTAACTATCTTGCCCTTAATGCATTTAATATAACACCGACGTCCAATATTTCCTGAAGCAACGCACCAATTGTTGGAGGAATTGATCCAAAGCTTGCAAGAATCATTAGAATGAAACTGACT
>CAVXZB010000075.1:0-23393 GCA_963765895.1 uncultured Nitrososphaeraceae archaeon
CTGCGAAGTTATTACAAATATTGAAGTAGAATATTGACACACACTTATTCCCTCGTCTGCTTTTGATAATTGGATTAATACTCATTTCTGAATCCGCTTTGTTTACCTCTAAGTCTTAGGACTAGGTTGGGAGAGGTAAAGTGCTTTGCCAATATGGTTCGTATTTTCAGATTCCACTGGACATTCAACCTTGAGTTCTATTATATTTTCCTGTAGGCCACCTAATCTGTTCATATTCATTCTATGTATAGATATGCAGTGTGCCAATGTTCTATGTATAGCTATATACATTTATATATAATCCTTCTGCATATTATGAACAATAACATGAATAATCAGAGAGATTCGCAAGGGACTGTTATACACTGTCCAAATTCGAACTGTGATTACACATGGCGTTATTCGGGTAGGCTTTCTTTCTATGCCACCTGTCCGTCATGCAGAAGGAACATAAAGATCGCTGAAAATCAAATAAAACCACAACTGCAATCTGTACGGGTTGGTAGCCATGGTCAGACTGCGGTTGAATCCAGTGCATTAGCACGAGGGCTAAGTGATGGATAGTGATAATACATCAAACCAACATAAAGATTTTTCTGCTGTAATAATCAAGAAAAAGATACATAGAATATCTGACAAGAGCATCACAGTTATCGATGAAAGTCTAGTCAAGCAACTATCAATTGACGAAGATAGTTGGTGTACTCAAGAGCAGGTTTCAAATGGTATCTTGCTCAAGATCTATCGATCTGTACAGGGAGACCAGCTTTCAAATCCCATCACCGAGCAGAGGTAAAAAAGAAATTGACTAGAAAGGATAGATCGTCAAAAGATAAAGATAACCACTTTCAACTGATGAAGAATCACGTCAATAAATCCAAAGCATTTACGAGTTCATCTGTGTCAAAGAGGTGCAGGACCAGAACAAAAGCATGCGCAATTAAATACGTCACATTGAATAAGTGCTTTAGTCTTCCTGTTAGAAGACAGTTTAAAGTCAGTCAATGGAAACTTTACAGTCTTATTGATGAGATACACATCCAGTTAGACAGCAAGTTAATAGAGGATTGTAAAGACGACTTATGGAAGAAAAAATACAGAGAGCGCGCTAAAGTGTACATGCACGATCTATATGAAGTGGGCCGCGCAGAATTCATAATAGATCCCACAGATTTGCGTGAAGAAGCGAAATCAGTATTCTATAAATTAGATGATCACTCCGCAGAATATGTTATCAGAGAAGTTATCAATAGGATAATTGCTAGCATAAGTGTCCGGGACTTTAAGCTGAGGCTCAGAGATATTATATGCTATAGTATAGGTGCGTCCAAAGATGGTTGAAGCCAGGTACTGTCGAAGAGAAAACCAGAGTAGTGAAGGAAGCCTGGTCCACGGGAAGGCTTATCGATGAACTATTTTTGGAGCTCGACAATGTAAGGGAAATAGATGAAAAAAGCGGCACAACCAAAAGGAAATATGAAGAGCAGGCCAAGTGGCTAATCTACAGAATACCAGTTTATAGGCCAGTACCAGCATTTGTCATAAATCTCTCAGATTTATCGACACGGATCAAGGAAGAACTAGCAGATTTGAACGATACTACCCTGGATTATGTGTTGAAAGAGACTATAGGTAGAATATTTGAGGGTGTTGATCAACGCTATTTTAGATTAAGTGCAAAACGGTTCCTAAGATGGGAAATTGGTAAATAGGACACCATGAATGATTCTGATAACTTAGTAGGTAAAAAGTCTGCAGTTACCAATACCGATTACCACGATAATCCCATATCTGGAGATGACAAGGAATCACAGGAAGATCTAGGCACACAAAAAAATAATAGTTCAGCAAATGAGGGATCGCCTCAAGGGAAGAGCTCTGAACGTAATGAGAATAAGAAGTCGAAAAATAACAAGGGACCGGATGTCATAGCTATCTTAAAAACAAATATTGTAGAACTATTTGTAGATCAGTTAGGAGATCCTTACGCTGCAGTCAGAATTAAAGATCATGTCAAAACCATTCCAATAAATTCAAGCAGATTTAGGGATTGGATTATCAAGACTTGTTATGATTACGGAAAGCAACTTCAAAGTGATGACTTTGAAAATGAGCGCTCAATCCCAGTTTTAAGCAATGAGCAGGCGAGCAAAGTATCAAACGATTATTAAATTCGAAGCCGAAGAGCAGTGTAATGAGAGAAGACTCGAAATTCGCGTGGCTGGAAATGTAGATTTAAACGCGCCAGATGACAGTAACGAGATATATTATGATTTAAGTAACAAAGCTGGGGACATTGCTAAAGCAACTCGAAGTGGTTGGAAAATTATAAAACATGGATGCAAAGTAGGTGAAGAACAGTCCTCACGAATTATAGTATTCAAGCAATTTCGTAACCAGTTACCACAGGTATTGCCATCCAAGCAATATCCAGAAGATATTTCTGCGCAATTTTTAGATCTTATCAATATTCCTGCAGATGATATAGAGAACAGGATTCTTACTGAGGTATATTATATTAGCCTGTATTTTCCCTCCTGAATTCCAAAGCCTATCCTTGTTACTCATGGAGAGCAAGGCTCCGCGAAGTCTACCCTGCATGAATTTATAAAAGAACTTGTTGATCCATGCGGCGCTCTTACCTTATCTTTTCCAAAAAGCGAGGAGACGTTACTGCAACAATTATCGCATAATTATGTAGCCTATTTTGATAATATTTCCAGTCTTGATTTATCAACATCCAACAATTTATGCAGAGCTGTCACTGGCAATGGGTTCTCAAAGAGGAGGCTCTACACAGACGATGATGATTTCATTTATTCGTTTAGGAGGTGCGTAGGATTTAATGGCATAAATATAGCCGCTACAAGAGCAGATCTTTTGGAGAGGGTTTTTACTCTACATCAAAAACGGATTTCAGAAGATAAGAGGCGGCCGATTGTAAGATTAAGAAAGCAGTATGAGACGATTAAACCGCAGCTTTTGGGCTTTATCTTTGATGTTATAGTTAAGGTATTGAATAGAGTTGGCATTAAATTGACTAATTTACCACGAATGGCCGATTGGGCCCAGCTTGGCGAAATCATATCTAGATGTTTAGGATACCCAGATGGCGCATTTCTTAAAGCTTATCGTAACAACCTGGCAAAACAAAACGAGCACGCATTAGATACAAGTCAAGTTGCGCAAGCAATAATTAGACTCATGCAAAAAAGAATGTCGGAAGGAGCTCATCTATCCGAGTGTTTAGGAGGTGTCTGTTACTTTAAAGGCTCTATGACCGGCCTACTAACGACATTAAAGGAAATTGCTGGCGGCGAGCTGGGATTAGATACCAAAGATAAAAGAAGATGGCCTCAGTCCCCACAAGCCTTAGGAAATAAACTTACTGAAGCTGCTACTAACCTAAGAGAGATCGGGATAGTAATAGAGCGGCCTGAAAATAAGGCAAGTCATTCTAAGGATGTCCTGTTGATAAAGCAAAACGTCACTGACGGGGAACCGGGGAACTTGCCATTGGAAAGTTTCCCGCATAGTTTCCCGTTGGAAAAGACGCAGATTCACGCTCAAACTGAGCATAAAACGGGAAACGGGAAACTCTGGGACTTTCCTTCATCTGCTGAAGAAAAAAATGATAATGAAGGATCATCTATTCCCCTAGAGGTACCAACAAGTTCCCCGACTTTCCCGAGTCCCCGTTCTGGTGAAAATCACGCTCAATTCGCTAGCGATACCAACGGGAAACCTGACGGGGAAGTCGAAGGGTACGCGAGTTCATGTTCCCCGTTACACAACGCTTCGTTATCAAATACAAACAGCGAGGCAACCAAAGTCATCTCTATAACCGACTTCTTTTATGATGATCCAACTATGCCTTACGTAGCGCTACCAGATCATAAATTGGACCAGAGTCCATGCTGTCCTATTATAGCTATAAAGAATGGATACTATTACTGTAGGTTGCATCCTGAAATAAAGAATACACATCTGGAATCCATAGAGCATCATATCAAGTACAAAGATCCAGCGACGCATAAATCAGAGTTATTAAAATTGCCCAAACTTACTCATAACTAGCTGATCCTATTGATAGGTAAAACTATCAGGATTTGATGAACTTAGCAGAATTGCCTATTCTATAGACTTATATCTATAGATAGTAGCAATTAGTCGATGCGAATCAACATATTTAATCATGCAATAAGTTTAACACATCGGACAGCATCAGATTTCTTAACACGTCCATCATAATATCCCGGAAATAACTTTATAATAAGATAGGAGTGATGCCAGGTATTAAATATTATCAAAAATGCTACGATCTAGGTGTAAACCGACGTCCCAGGATGGTGATAAAATTTATGTATGCTGAATATCATGAGGCGCATTCTAATCAGATTGTAGGTATATAGCAGAGTATGTTATCCCTAATCTAAAACATATGCTGTATCGTAATTTCCATCAGATCCCGAAGAACTAAATTGGAATAAACGGCGTATAATACAGATGTGCGTACGTCAGATAATAAGCATTCCCTAAAAGTGATATTTGATGTATAGGCCGACTTCCAACACGAAGCTGTGTATTTCTCATGAGGTGCGCGCAGCTGGCTAAATATGCCTATATGGTCTATAGAATCAATAGACAAGAACTGTTTAGCCTGACCTATGGTATCCATATCTTTGGATGCATGGTGGTGAAATACTGAACACGAAGTCTGGACATCAGACAAAATAGAGTTACTGGTTTCCTGCCTTTAATATTACAGAACGTGTAAGGGCTATGAATTTTATCAAACAGCAGATCCATGCGGTCATAAAACCACAGAAAAATCATTTTTGGGGCCAGGAATTTCTTGACAGGAAGTTTGTAGTCATGATTGAAGGATCATGGCTACCTGTAACACTTCTTCAAAGGCAGTTCGAGAAATCCTTTGAACATAGGATTGGTTTTATACCAATGCTATCGGTGCCATATAAAAATAATCAAACTTCATCGTTGATGTGAGGCTATGCATTAGGCATACCTAAGGCTTCCACACATAAGGATCTCGCATGGAAGCTGATTGAACTAAAACCTGAGATATTTGGCTCTTATCTTACCCAAACAAAAGTATTGCCGACTCAAAATCCATGGGAACAAATGATTTATTAAATTTGACAGCTTCATCTTATCCATATTATAGATAACTAGTCTCTATGATCCCGTTTGCAGGAACAAATGATTTATTAAATTTGACAGCTTCATCTTATCCATATTATAGATAACTAGTCTCTATGATCCCGTTTGCAGGAACACGACCATCAATTCCTGATTATCCTCAATTTCGTTTATAATAATCCAATTATGCCATCTGTACCGCTTCCAGAACATGACTTAAGTAAGCCACTACTCATATTGCCTGTTAACTAATCCTACCCGGTACTTATTTCAACTTATATAGTCAATTACAATAAAGTAAAATTATGCGCCTAACAAGCTTCACTCGCGAAAACATGTTTGAGCGCCGCACAAATCGCCGAAAGTGCCAACTACCCAAGGAATCTTGTTTGTGAGAATTTGTTTTAAAGCCATATCTGGTATAATATTTTGGTGATCCTGATGAAGGAATAATCAGCCGAATACAGTAACATTGCTGCGATCCTATCTTGTAACAAACAGCAAATAATATCTATAACTATACCCTTATTTCGAACTATGAATCCAGAGCATCCAGTACCGCTACGAAAGCAGACGATATATGCGGTGATACCTGTTCTCAACTTATGGGCCTCTCATCGAATCAAACGATTAGGAAAGTTTGTACTACTTTTGATTGTTATCTTTGTAATCGACCTTGTTGTTAGGCTTTTTATTCCTTTTCCATACGATTTACCAATAGAAATAGCGATTTACGTATTTTTAGTTTATCACTATATGAAACGGTGGACGATAGAGTGGAACAATAAATTCTCTTCTTCTACTGGTTAGCCACATCAAATATGATTCTCCATGGGCTTAAAATGGGAAAAGGCTCTGTCTCTTCAAAGAGCAAGTCAATTTCCGCGTGTAAATGTTTGATCCATTTAGAATCAATATACCATGATAACCCTGTGATTACAATCATGTAAATCACAAAGGCAGATAAAGAAATATTATTCTGACTACTAGATGAGAAACTATAGTAAAAAATATTTGAGGATGAAGACTTTCACCAATAAACAAATCAGCCTGCTAATTTGTTCTATAATTCAAAACAAAAATCCAAAAATAAGTAACCTAATGCGCGGTAATAACTAGCATAGATGAATACCAGTCGGCTGTTAATTTATATGCCATAGCACTCATCAGATTGCCTGATTTTATATTAGAGTCTGCCTGTTCCTGTTCTTCTTTGATTTTCTGAATGAAATATTCACGTTGACGTATTTGTTTTGCTTAAATATATCGTCGATTGTTTTTTGAAATTTGCTTAAGTCAGTAGAAATTTTTTCATTAAGATATAATATTATTCCAGTTGCCTAACAGCCTCTTGAAGTTTTTGTTCGTCTACCCCTTGATATAGCATTATTTGTTCAAGCGTCGCACCTGTCTTATTCCTGATAGCTGATTCAGGATTGAGAACTGAGATACTATGTATATGTAAATCGTTCATATACCTAAGCCACTTAGCGAGCTCTTTTTTTAGCTCTTCTGTTGGTTCTTCCCTGATGCTGGCAAGTATGGCTCGCAGCTGGTTAAATCCAATTATTAGTTGCAACCTTATTGATATACATTTTTCCTTTAATCCAGGCATCTCTTTCATATCAGATATTGCAATACACAAATGATACTGCGTATCATCTAGTGTTACTGCCGTTTCAGGAACTTGAACAAGTTCTTTTATAACATTTGAATAATTTGCCACATTTATTTTAAAGTCTCCTGCTTCTACACCTGCAGATAAATTAATTTCATTTCCAGTTCTTTTGACTAGCTTTTCGCACTTTCTTCCCCTTATCTTCTCTACCGCAGCGTGCAATAAACTCAATAAAAGTAATAAATGAATTGCATTATTAAATATTGACGATATTTATCGCAAATTGTATGAGTAATCTTTAACTGTGTATTGATTTAATAGTAAGCTAATTGGCTGGAGAAGTTGGCGGCAGCCTGTATCAAGGGAAAAAGAGGGCACTTATAATTAGCATTAGCCAGTACGATAAGCTTGAGCCTTTAGAATTCTGTGAAAAAGATGGGAATAGGATGTACGAAGTTTTAAAGCAACTTGATTACGATATTCCATTAAAGTACAGATTGATAGGAGGTAAGATAGAGTATAATAGGATACGAGATTCGATATTAGATTTCTTTTCGGATCCTGTTATACATCCCAGAGATACGATACTCCTTTATTTCTCTGGGCATGGGGTATTAGGAGATGATGGAGAACATTATCTCTCTACATCTGAGATAGATCCAGATAAGCCTCGTAAGCGAGGCTTTCCATTTGATGATCTGTCAAAGGCCAGAGAAGACTGCAATTCAAAAACAATATTTACAATTTTAGATTGTTGTTATGCTGGGGCAGGCAAGCCCAAGAGGGAAAGGTGAGGACGAGTCTGCCAATGAAGCAAAAAACCTCATTGAAAATAAGTCAAAATTACTGGGTGAAGGAAACTGCATTTTAACTGCTTGTAAACCTATGCAAAAGGCATATGAATACAAAGAACATGGTCATAGTTTCTTTACTTTTTATTTAGCTGAGGCTTTAGATAAAGGAGAGTGTGTCGACAAAGACGGTGACATCACACCAGAATTAGTAAGTAGATATATCGATTATAGAATTAGGACCTTGCCAGAAAAATTAAGACCAAAGCAAACGCCACTCCTAGATTGTCGAACTGCAGGTAAAATCATACTTGCACACTATTCAAAAGTTACAGAGCCAGAATCAGTCAATGATGATCAAGAAGAAAAAGAATCAAAAAAGGACTTTCTGTTAAGGCTACTCTTAGACGGTAAAGTCGAGGAATTTAACAAAAAACGTAAGGAAGAAGATATGCCGCCTTATCTTCGTAAAATAAACCTTAGTGGAAAAAATCTAATAGGAGTAGATCTACATGAGGCAAACCTTACTGAAGCCAAATTAAATAATGCAAAACTCATCGGAGCAAATCTAACTGCAGCTAACCTTAAGAATTCGGATCTCAGCGGAGCTAACCTTAAAAGTGCAGATCTTTACGGAGCTAACCTTTCCGGAGCTAACCTTTCCGGAGCAGATCTGAGAAGCGCGGATTTAAAGGGAATGATAGACTTTTCCGGAGCAAACCTTACTAGGGCAGACGTTAGAGGAGTAGACCTTAATGGTATGGTAAATTTCGCAGGTGCAACACTTTATGACGTAGACTTCTCTGGATCTGTTACTGATAATGTGTTGATAAATCTAGCAGGTGCAGATGTTCATAATGTGAGAGGTTTGCGTGTTTTGCGGGAACATAATCAATATCTAGAAGCTCTAAAGTCTTTTTCTGAAGATGTTAATCAGCAATCTAAAGCTTACAATACACCGACAGAACAAGTAAAATCAATAGAAGAGAGCGTGAAAGGACTTGTAACAGAGGTTGAAGGTATAGGGGACAAAGAAGATCTTAGTTTTATAGAGAAACAGAGCCTTCAAACGAAATTGGCCTTGGCGATAGAGAAAATTTTAAGAGTTCTTCCAAAGACGTCCCAAAGTGAAGAAGTATTCACTTCCTTAACACCCTTTAGCAAATTAATTGGGAAAAGTATCGACGAATTAGTATCAAATACACTAAAGACACAGAAAGAACAAGATAGTTTAGCTACCAATTTTGATCAACACATAACATCACCGAAGGAGGAAGTTCCCTTCACTTACAACCCATCGACCAAAATGATGACAGTAACGATGGATACAACAGACATAAACGTAAATGAAGCTCGAGAATGGGTTGATGAACTTCAAATGGTATGCGCCGATCTGGAGATTAAAGATGTGAATATATCCGGGAATAAAATTTCGTTTAAAGCAGGATTTTCAGGAATGGAGGATACCGAGCCTGTCGACATATCTACCAGGATTAACGAGTATCTAACTACAAATGAAGCATTTCAAGTTACAAACATATCTATAAACGATGGTGTTGAACAGTACAATTTTCATCAAGATAGTAAGGGTAGCTATAAGACAAACGATGCTGTAGAATGGAATAATAAAGGTCGTGCCCTAGATGAGTCAGGAAAGTATAAAGAAGCTATTAAATGCTATGACAAAGCTCTAGAAATAGATCCGAATTATAAGTATGCGCTGAATAATAAAGGTCGTGCCCTCGATAAGTTAGGGAGGTATAAAGAAGCTATTAAATGCTATGACAAAGCTCTAGAAATAGATCCGAATTATATTCGTGTGTGGAATAGCAAAGGTCGTGCTTTCTATATACTAGAGAAATATAAAGAAGCTATTAAATGCTATGACAAAGCTCTAGAAATAGATCCGAATTATATTGATGCGTTGAATGATAAAGATTTAGCTGTTGATAAGTTAGAAAAATGGAAGAATGTAAAAAAATATTACGGCAAAGCAAAACAACGACTTGGCTTTGATCCTAGTGAGACCAGATAAAATCCTTTGTAAACTCGTCTAGTTAGATCTTCTGGGAGCGTCGATTCAAAAATGTAGGCATAGTTAAAATGATACGGCTGGTAATTGAACAATCTGTCAGCGATAAATTATCGACTATGTGATTTTAGAATGTGGTTCATTAATGAGGAAATATTATAGACACTACCAATGTGTATACTGGCGCGCTGAAAGAAAAATACGCCCTTAGTAGTCAGAAATTTGTAGATGTAGAACATAACTTATGCGTTATACTATCATCTTACTAAGAGCCAAATTTCCCAAGGAATATTATGACTAAAGCTTTAGGCTATCAGAAAGAAGTGTTTAGCATACAAGAAGTCCTTGAATATTTTAGGGCATCAAACCATGAAGATTGCAGGATCAATGCATATCCATCATTTACTTAATATGATGGTATTAATAGAACTCCACCAAGCTTCCTAACGATAGATATAGACCTAAAGGATTTTGGGTCAAAAGATAAACTCGATAGGGCAATGAACCGAATCCTGAAAATTGAAAGCAAAATGCCCGGCCATCCTACAGTGCTGTGGACTGGCAACGGTTATCACATATATCAGCCAGTGTCTGGATTTATCCTAGAGCAAGAAGAAGTATGCACTTTCTTTGTGCCAACCTACAGTATCTAAGATAGATAGATAATATTGAACATTCTGACTAAGAGATATAGAAGAAGATTCTATCTAACCACAAAGTGCAACAGTATCACACATTATCGAATGCTGTTCCACATTCCAGTTACACATGTTAAGATTGGCAATTGGATTTTGGTCTTTTCGGCAGGACAGAAAAATGTGGTATATAACTTTTCAGAATCTTCTTCTTAAAAGAATAAGTATTATTGTTATTTATTCGGTTTGCTGGCAAAGACATTTTATTACTTGAATATTCTGGTAATATTAGCAGTAATTTTAACTCATCCTGGACAGTACGTATATGCAATTTCCGGATATGACTCTGGATATAATCATGGGTGTGATGATGCAAAGGTACCTGATCCATCAGAAAGGTACATTAACCAACCTGGGAAAGGTCCAAATTTTCACTCTAATGCTTTTATGTAAGGATATGAATCAGGCCTTAGCTCTTGCTTTGTTGACCAACCCCCTGTTTTGCCACCCTCAAAATCCCCAAACCAGGCACCTCCATCACCCACGATGACAAACCAGGGCGATGAAACAAGTTTTGGAGTGGCGATAATAATTGCTATACTGGTCATTATATCATCTGTAGCAGTTGCAATCAAGAAATTCATGCGGAGGGGTAAACGTAGAGAGAGACAACACTTTTCGGATTCAGTAAAGGAGAGTGTATTAAGAACACAAAATCATAAGTGCGCACACTGTAAGCGAATTCTCAACGTTGTTGATTGGGATCATAAGAATGGGGACAGATCAAATAGTAATGAATCAAATTGTCAGGCATTATGTCCTAACTGCCATGCAATAAAAACAAGGAGTCCAAGGAAGTAGTAACGGTCGACAAGACTTTCTGAATCAAACGTTGCTGAAGGGATCAACCATCACCAGATCAAATTAGTAATACCGAAGTCTATCCATAGTCATTTTATGGTGTTTTCCTAGCCAGACTGTACATTGATGATACCGTGTGTCTTAATCCAAATAAATTCGATAATATTGTTATGCAACCTTATAGTCCTCCTTCTACCAGCATATTCTGACTCACTCTTAAATTATTGGTGCACCGTATTATGTGTATTATTCTGAAGATTATGATTTATTCAAGGCCATAATCATTTGATCAGCCAAATGTGTAAAAATTACTAATTAGAAAAATGTGTCAGTATCTTCTTTTTAAAAGAATAAGTATATTTCTACTGTAGAATTAACTGAAATAATGTCCGACACAGGGAAAATTAAATCGACAATTGTAATTGCAATTATAATTGCAACGATAATACCCGTAACGTTAGCACAAACAGCACAAGCAAGACCCCACAGATCAATTTTTTCAGATATAGGAGATGCCAGAGATCGAGGCCAATCCGATGGAATAGCAGACGTTCCAGGCTGGTCAATCAGATAGTCCTAATTGTCAAGGTGGTGCTATATACTGTGCAATATATAATGACGCCTTTCATACAGGATGGAGTAAAGCGAGCGACGTAGCTCCATAATTTTTTACATTCCTATGTTAATTTATTTTTGTGAAAAAATAAATTGTCCATGGATTGCCTTTAGCAATTTCATTCTACGTGACTCAGTGCTTACGGTTGTCCTTTGTTTACGAATATTTGGTTATTGATACTTCTCTTCTCAAACAACTCAATTTTCGGTCAAGTTAGAACGCCCATTGTGGGTATCAAATCGTCCCACACTATCAATACTGTTTCACATTATAGTTACAAGCCTCGACAACGAAATGGCACTTCGTTTCTAATCAACTGCAATTAGAATCTTCTTCTATATGGAAGATGCAGTAAATTCAATTACTAGCGTCAACACTATGTTAGTAGGTGTGATCAACTGATTTGACTATGTTTCAACGATAGTAACAAGGGATATAAAGACGGTCTGAACCATCCCTTTAGTCAGGACAGATTCGCGCAATACGGTGATGTTTGTGAACGCGGCTTTATGGCCGGGTGTCTGTCTGTGAAGGGTAATGACATGGACGCATGCAACTCGGCGGAGGATGCGTAGGTAAATGAAGGTAGTAATTAGCGCAGTTGTAATCGTGGTATTACTAATCGGCGTACAGTTGACCTTTGCAAAATCAGACTATCAAAAAGCATACAAAGTAGGATATCATGATGGAGTGACAGAAGGAGTGTATCATCACTCAACGGCAGAGGACAACAGGAGCTCATTTTGGACTAATGCATATTACAATGGTTGGAATCAAGGTTGTTTGGACTCTGGGAGAACCCAAGACGACTGTGATAACCAAGCTGATGCTGGTACATCCCTAACTAGTAGGTGGAGTAATTTGAAAGTCTTGGTCAGTGCAGTTGCAGTCCTAGTCCTAATGATAGGCGCACAGGGTGCGTATGCGTTAACTGAATACCAGGCAGGGTTTAAAGAAGGACAAAGGTTCTCTAACGAGCCATTCAATAGTAAAACACTAAAGAAAGAGTCTGATATAATCGATCAACATCCACATCAGTTTTACGAGGGATGGCTCGACGGCTTCTGTATCCTAAATCCGCACACGGGAAGTGATGCAGATGAATTTACATTCAGTTGCTCTGATTCAAGATATGGTGCACATATTGGTGATCCCTAGGCACGTTGAGCTTCAGGAAGAGAAGGATGAGTTGAAATGAAAGTCTTGGTTAGTGCAGTTGTAGTTCTAGTCCTAATGATAGGCGCGCCCGCTGTCTATGCAGAAACGGCCTATCAATCAGGATTTAAACACGGTGTGGCTGACGCGAATCATAAAGATCCCGAATGTGCGCCTCATCAATTCCCATGTCCTCGCCCTACCGATTATATATTACTGCTGGTTACATCCAGTCTGACATCTAATTTCTTTGAAGGTTTTTCCATTGTCTTCGCGCCCTCCACCTCCACCGCCACTTGACGTTGTATCATCTTTACCAGTTACTTTGTCAACTAGTTGTTGGAAAGGATTCTTCTGTGTATTAGCATTTTCAGTAGAGTTGGTGTCGGCCACCTTCTTGACCTGGTCTTGGTGTAACTTGCCCGTTGAGGCTGGTTTGGGCGCCTTGGCTGTTACAACTGGTGATGGGTTTTTCTTTTGGAATAGAGTTGTGGGCGCGACCGTTACAGTTCTAAATCCTGCTGGACGTACTGGTGCCACTGGCTTGGCCGCTGCCGCCGTAGCTCGTGTTGCTTACAGCATGTAGCATATGTACCGGGGCTGCCTTTGAACGGAGTTCATGCAGCAGCACAGGTCATAACGGCACAAGCTCGCGCTGTCCTTTGGCTAACGATGTGATAAACTCCTGTACCTAAAACGAACGTGTCAGTACTTGTCATACGCTAAGAATCAGCTGAAATAGGAACAGTGATTAGTCAATCTCATACAGAGAATATAATTAAGGTTGCAAAAGAATTTGTTGAATTACTAATGATAGTATCACATCGTGGGACATTGTTCAACTATGTTTTATAGTCCAGCTATAATTGTTGATCTAAATCATGAATGAATCGCATTTTGTTACAGCGGCTTGGTTTGATTGCACAGAAGCCATCGAAATACCCGTTAACGAACTTCCCTGTTTGATTATTAAGACCTAGGGCATGACACCCGTTTGGATTACACCCAGCCGATGCATCATTCATGCCGCGCTCATATCCTGATTCGTAGTCAGACATTGCAAAGGCATTCTGCGCGCCTATCATTAGACATAATGCGATTGCAGTTAGGATTATTGTCTTCATTTCACTACCACCGGAAATTTAAGGAGAGGAAGCTTCCGGCGGAAGAAAACAAGCCTTTATGGCTCTTCCCGCGTCGCCACATCCTGAGCTCCAACCTACTGTGTATCCCCTAACCCAAGATTCAGTAGCATTTAAGTGATGATATGCTCGTCCTGTCCATCCGTCAGCATATCCTGCTTTAAACCCTGAAAGATGATCTATATTATTTGTGGTGCCAGGGATGCTTTCGAGGTATTCAATGAGACACTGATCATGATCAGGGCCGAAAATACACGGTCTACCCTGTGCTGTATCCTTTGAATGCCTGTATAGTTGGCGCGCCTATCATTAGGACCGAGATTGCCACTACACCAATTACTATTTTCATTTTCATTTCTTCTCACAATCAAAGTCAGGATTATCTGCCTTCTAACTTATTCGTCTCTTTACTTTGGAACTATGATTATTGTAGGATTGTTATTGTTATTAATGACACTTGGATTGTTATTATTGGTACTGCGTTGGCTTTGACTCTGACTCTGACTCTCATCCTGACTTGGTGCTTGTGAAAACGGAGGTGGTGGGTTCATAGGTTGTTGTCCATTATTATTAGCATTCGAAGCATCCCAGTTTCCAGTGATATTTCACTTTCCTTTATATGATGGCAGGCAAGCGGTTTGGACATAGACGAAATGGCATCAAACAACTTGACATGCATTATTTAAGGAATGCGCATTTGGAGATGTAGTCTAAATAACTATTATCTATAGAATATCAGATTTGGCGCGCCTTTCGATAGGCATACATATTTTTATCTAGCCAGACGACAGTCTATACATTGATCTCTCGATCCAGAAAACCTTTTTAATACGATATTTTTCATAACGTACATCGAAGACATTGTTTCCGAGCTAATCAAATCAGACTTTTTCAAGATTCTAATGTTCTTTGCCATGATAAATATTATGGTGACTGTAGACATGCCCTGTATGGGTTACTTAGTTAGTAACTAGGAGATGAGTCTGCACGTGTGCATGACCTAAGTGCCACACATGATCAGCTACTACCAACCTAACACCTTAGCAGACTTCGCAGCTGCCTCTTGCAATGCTTGATTAGGATCCTTATTTTCAAATTGAACGTCGTAGATCGCCTGTCGAATATTATTTGCAATTTGAGGATATTCTGGAATTGCTGGTCGTGCTAGTCCAGATGGAACCATAGAGACTAATTGTTTATAATATGGATAGGACGAGGCAGTTGAATTTAATAATTCACTTTCACCGATAGATATCTGAGTCGGAAGAAATCCATTTTGAAGAAGAAAAGAATGAAGTAACTTTGGCGTCAGCATTAATTCAATCAGCTTCCATGCAAGTTCCTTATGACTAGAAGTCTTAGGAATGCTTAATTCCCAACCTCCCATCAACGTTGAAGTTCTATTATTTTTATATGGTACTGGCAGCGCTGGAATAAAACCAATCTTGCCTTCAAAGTCTCTAGCAGACTGTCTTTGAAAAAAGGATTGGGGTAGCCATGAGGGTAGCCATGAACCTTCGATCATCACTGCAAACTTTCTATCAAGAAATTCCCGCCCCCAGTAGTGATTTCAGGGTCCACCGATTAGTTAGTTATCTATGAATTTATTGTGTCATATTTTCAACTATCCAAACGAATCGTTATAAAGCCGGCAGCCACAAAACATCTGATGACAACTCTGGAGAGACTCATAGGTGTGAATTTTCACGGTTACGGATCAAGTGTTTATCAAAACAGAAATACTCCAAAGCCTCCCGAGAACTACGTTAACGATTCCTTTGCAATATTTTCTAGGTATGGTATGACCTGTGTCCGGGTTACATTGTCACTGGGAGTCTTGGGAGCTCAATAAGAATCAGTTCAAGGAAGACCTACTAGCAATTGGACAAGCAGCTGATAAATACGGAATAAAGTGTATTTATGATAATCATCAGTGGGAATGTTCGTCTTGGATCGGGTCTGGAATTGGGTTTCCTAATTCATTGATGTCAAACCATTTTGAGAAAACATCCAGTCCTGAAAGTATACCTAGTTACAAGGCAAAGAAGAATTTTTGGGATGGTTGGTGGAACAGAAACTTGCAAACGGTAGATGGGATCGATGGATGGGAAGCTCAGGCAACATTTCTCATGGATGTTGTCAAGCTCTTAAACGGCAGAAAATCAACTTTTGGCTTTGAACTATTAAATGAGCCTCCAGTGTTTTCAATTTCTCACTATTTTAAGATACGAATTTATTATGACTTTCTGATAAATACCTTACGTAAAGAAACAGACAAGCCTATTATTTTCTGTTGGGCTAATCCTCAGCGCTTATTGGACATTTTACCATTGCAGGTTAGGGCAAGTCCAACTAGTAAGCAAAACGTGATTTATGATTGCCACCCTTATCCTCCTTCTCCTATACACCTTCTTTACTTTAAACTGACGTCTATGCTAATTGAAAAGAGTATGCCTTTGTTTATTGGGGAATTTAATTCTGGTCCAGAATTCAATGCTTCTTTAAAGGAAAATCAAGCATCAAGATACGTAAAAAGACTTGGAATGATGGGGATTATTGGATGGGCAGTATGGCGCTGGTCATACGTAAAGGATGATAATATACCTGCCTTTAATTTGGCTGCAGTTTCTGATGGTAGAATTGTTCCAGCCCCCATCTTCGAAACATTCTGGGACAGATTCAGAGATTAATTTACTGTTCATTATAGGTAAATTTTTGGATCATTCATGAAACACGGTCTAGTAAGATTGGTATCCCGCAGTCAAACGCGTATGTAATATGAATGAGAAAAAAGTATGCAACATCAATCAAATCCTATTTGTAGTTAATAATTATAAGATAGAACCACAATATCTAGAAAAAAGAAAATGATACGGTGAAGTATCGGGGAAATAAGCAATAAAATGACATACACTTGATACACAAATTGTATCCAGTTTTCAGGTCCGACCACTTACTACTTGTTGCGGAGATTCTTATCAAGAACCGATGGCTCTTCATGCATCGGAATGATCAGATCAATAAGCTAATAGGAATTCGTTGATAATTAGAGAAAATTAGATTCGGTAGAACGGAACCTATAAGAATTTACTTGGGTAATACATAGTAAGAATCTCAGTTATGCCTATTGAAGAGAAATTTGAGAAATTCCTTCCCACGATACTAGACGTTATTTACGGAATCGTAATCATTGCAGGTTTTGGTGTCGCTATAAAAATCTCATTCCCGTTGACGAATCTCATACCACACATGGATGTCAGTTATACTTTTTCAAATTATAATGGGCTGATAACGGCCATCAGCTCTGATTTTCCTGTATGTGTTGGTTATCTCCAGCTGGATTTCACACAGGAAATCGCTCAGGGACAGAGTATACCTCGGCTTCCTCGGAAATGTAAGATTTGTGCTCGACATTATTATTCTCTTCTTTTATTCATACTTCATCACTTTTTTGAGCTCAGATGCTACGAAATACAATGGTATAGTATATACATACTTTGAGTATTTTGGAAACGTATTTCTTTGGGGCCTTCCAATAGTTTTCTCCCTATATGTAATATGGGATGCTATTAAGTTCCAAGAGTATAAGAATCATTTAACTACACCTAGCCACTCAGGAAGGATTATTCCGTCAATAATCTTTTCGATACTTTTTTTAGTTCAAGCTTTACTATGGTTATATTTTTTCGGTTACGAAAGAACTCAGAACTATCTTTCCTATTTCGTTCCAATTGTTATGTCTATTATGCTAGTACTGATATTTCGGCTAATCAAATGGATGGATGAGATTTCCAAAATAACCGGCATCATAATCAATAGAGAAAAAGTATATAAAGAAAAGGACTTGGGAGAATATTGCTTAGTATTTTTGAAACCTTTGAGCATTATGCAGAGAGTAGGCCTTCCTAGAGGTGCTCTATGTTTTACAGAAGAACGGATTCTTATATTCTGGCCATCTTGGTCAAAACCCTTCTGGCTAGAAATGCATTATGCAGACGTACTTAAGGATAATGGTAAGGTTATAGATGTAATAAAATGGCCCAATACAGAGACTAATAAATTATATAAGAACAATCAAAAAATACTTGGCGACCTGAAATACCAACAAAGGTTTGACATGTTTATTTGCGCTTTTAAAAATATTATTGAATCGTACAGGATAGGCGATACACAAAAGTATAAGAATAATCTGAATAATCTTAAACAACAGATAAAAAAGATGGGGTATTAGCTATTTGTTAGTTTCCAATTAACAGAAAACATCAGACTCATGAATCGTCTAAAGATAATGATTTAACATCTTTTTAATTGATAGTTGAGTTCACGCTATGCGTATATTCCTTCGTGAATGTTAACTTTATGCATTTCTGACCTTCGGGTTTTGGTTCGTATTCTGACTGAAGATGTGATATCTCAGAATTGAGGTGATGGAGATAGTGCAGATATTTTATCTGTTTTTCTGTTGCCGCTCTTAAGAGAAAGCGCTACCACAAAAATGATCTACCTATCCATAGTGCTATATTGGGTTCTACATTATGCATTAACCTGATGATATGCATTTTGCAGCATCATCTCTCGTTGCAGAATTGAATATGTTACTATGGATACTATGGATACCATGACGGATAAAATATCACTAGTGATTTAAGCACTGATTCTCGTGAGAGATGAGTAACAAACCTAATGCGTCAGGGTTGATTTTCTATACATTAGATACGTTGAACGCGCCGTCGTTGATTAACACAATAGATCGTGTACCCCTAATTCGCCTTGTGAATTCATGCATGACTTTTGCATTTGTGGAGTATGGCGTTATTGCCCTGGCTGCCCTAGTAAGTTGCAACTTATTCTCCTAACTTATTTTCTTTTTTGTACTAACTAACATTTGACTAAATTAATAATTCTGTATTATGTGAGCAATAAGTTAACGGTATCTAAGGCAACTAGGGCAATCCCGGGGGCTTTCCAAGGCAAACATGAAGGAACTGTAATCTGGGAAAAATAACAGAAGTATTGTTGAAAGTAACTAAATATAGATTACATTTTAGATGGTAGGCATCAGTTGTTGCATCGTTATGAGTATTGGCATTATCAATAATACTGACATCATCCCACTGTAACCATCGAATTCCTAAACAAAGGCGCATTTTATAAGAAAGTCTAGGTAGAAGGCAATGTTAGTCTTTAAGGAAGGTAATTCTGAAAACACATCTATCAGATTCTTTACTTTGGTTTAAACATTAATAACATTATTTACAGCGGTGGTTGGAATACAATATGAGATAGAATTCTGTTGGGTAACAGATTGATTGATATTCTACTACATAAGGAGAGAACCAATCGATTAAAAATATTTAATAATAGCAATTGAATTGTGCTGCAATGTTCCACTTTAGTTACAAGCTTTAACAACTATCCCGTCGCTGATAATTTGCCTTTAGATTGCTTCAACCTTTTAGCGATGAATTGAAGAGATTTTCCTTGCTGTTCAAGAAGTTATCGCATGGAGTTGTTTTCCACTGTATTCTGAATCTTCTTCTAGAAAGGATAAATATATTGTTATTATAAAATGCTGTATCATGTAATGGCTCGGAAAAATCACAGTATGCAACGTTATTAACGAATTGAAGAGACGATTACGAATTAAGAAAATTAATCGGTCCTATAATTAACCGTGTATTCAAAAGTACGATACTAGTTCATGATATTACTTCTCATTCTAGGTTTGCTTATATGAAAGTTTATGCGTGAATGAGAAGTAATTTTTTCTATGTCAGACCTGTATATCTATAACTACCTTCTTAAGAAACCATTTATTCTTCCATGTCAAATGATTATCAATCCCATAAGAGTCATTAGATATATCATCGTACAATCCAACCGATATGTGATTAGAATTTCGGGCAGGAATCTTATCTTCTGTGATAAAGTGAAAAAAACGATCCTCTCCATTCCAGTTTGGATACTTTGGAAAACATCCTTGAGGCCAACCTGCATGAATATCAACAGGCCCCCACCAGAAGCCGACATTGTGAGGATTATCATTTAGCAGGTTAACGCCGGGAAACGAGTCTGCGGTAAACAAGATAGATGAGCTCATATGATGATCGAGATATGCGAGCATCCTGTATCCACGTATCAAAACATCTATTGCACCATACGTCTCCACCCCTAATTGTTAACCATACATCCCATTTTCCAGTAGGATAAGTGTTCTTAACAAACCCCATAGAAGTGTCATAATTAACACGCCAATAGTCTTGCGGTGCGACATATTCACTTACATTTGCTGACTCCGCGCGATCCCCTATCATTCCAGTCATGCGATCTAAAAAGGTAATAAAGTCAGGCGATCCGTGCCCTCCCTTGTACCACCATTCCAGATACGACCAGCTGCTATCAAAGGGAGGTGTCTTCGTAATTATTGGATTGCTCGAGTCTGTAGCTTCCACGATCTTCTTAGGGACCTTACTTTTCTCGACGACCTCAGCTAATTCCACTTTAAGGCCTCCCCCCATGGGTTTTGAGAGATCTTTAATTGCTTTTGTGTACTTTTCATGTAGCTTCATGAGTTCCTCAGAATCGACAGAGGCCTCTTTCAGGATAGCTCGTATTCTATCTCTTGTTTGATCTTTGGTGGACTGGACTTTCTTCAGAGCAGCGTCGTCTAGTGTAATATATTCATGGGGATTAATATCTTGACGTGATTTCTCAAATGACCTAATGAGTTGAGTCACAGTTCTTCAGCTGCTTCCTCTCCTATCTTATTCTTAACTTCCTCTCCAAGCTGGTATAGAAGCTTTTCCACTTCCGGAGTTAGCCGCTGAAAGAATTTACTACGTTCAGTACTCTCCGTTGTCAGTTTTTCCAAAGCAGCTAAATACTCAGAATTATTTGGGAAAGCTTCTGGATTTAGATACCAATCTCCTCGGATCGAACCACTCCGGAACAAACCATCAGATTCTCCTGACACTTACCCAGATAGATAAATAGAAGTATTTAAGTATGGTGGAAATTCGTATCCCTGTATTCATACTTGATACATTCCAGTCTAGAAATCTAGATGCTAGTAATTGTTTCATCTCATCGAAATTACAGTGACTTTCCATATGTTCCAGATTTTATCTGTAGTAATGATCTATGATGGGACTATTTATACCATTTAATGACTGCTCGTTTTCATAGGCCAATAATCCATCATGATAATCATCTAGTAATTGTTCTATTATATCGCGCAAAAGTGCAGATCAAGTAAAACTTTCAGATAATCAGTTTTCAAAAAGATATTCAGCTAGTAAATTGAATCTATTATGGAGGTCTACCGATACTTTGGTTGAGAGTACTTTATTTCGCCGGTGAACTATGTGATCATTACTATCCTTAAATTGATTATCGAGTCTAGCAGCCAATAATAGGTCTACCAAGATCAAAACTATAAGTATTTAGAAAATCCCATATGATGTTCGTTTTACTGGTAGGCCCGGGGAGATACCTTTAGTGATAGTGTTAAGCAAAATGGTATCATTACCTCGTCTAGATGGTGCTTACTCATGTTATTACCCACAAATCAATATTTCTCCATTAGCGGCATTCGGAGGAAGATAGTTATGTATTCGCCGCTACTACAACGTCTAGGTAGACCAGTGCAATAAATATGTGATATACCAAATTAAATCGTGAGGCTTATAATCATCTGCAAGGTGTGTCGGCACCTCGTCTTATGTTTAAATCGTGATTCCAATTTAGTATATTACTTTAAGATATTATGATACACAATTAATGGTCTAGTTGTAGACCAATGTGTTGACATTCCTTTTTTTATGAGTTATTATAGTTTGGATTCAGCGCTTCACCTAACACTACCTCAGCTAACTCTAAATTGGATTAGATACAATTTCCTAATCCCGAGCGATGGTAATATGAACAATATTCTTTTCGTTCTGATCGACAGTCTTCCACCTATTCTCTTGCAATTTGAATCCCAGACAATTTACATAGCGTCTTCGCTTCGATTCTTCATGAGGTCTGATTTAGTTATAAGATAGGTACACATGATTAGACTGCACGATCTCCTTTTGATTGCGAGAATCATTTCTTACAATTGGTAAAAATCCGAATTCTGGCTTCTAGCATTTGTCGCCTGGCACTGCCCTGGCTGCCCTAGTAAGTTGCAACTTATTCTCTTACTTTCTTCTTAATTGTAATAGTATCTTGTCATATAAAGTACATTCTATTGAATTGACAATAAGTTAACAGCATCTAAGGCAACTAGGGCAATATCCTACAACTGACGAAAAATGGCCTGCTCGAAATGCGATCCGGAGAATTTCAAAAGTCCTATGAATGAGCCCAAATATTACACTAGATGGTAGTAGACGTAGGGATCAACGTCTCATTTTCACCTCTTAATGCCTGCTTGGTTGTAATCCCCAAATAGTAATATTCCCGTTTCTTGTTCTTCATCACACGATCCTTTAGTATGCCTAGTTGTGCCAACTCTTTTCCTAAAATATTTTCTTCTAACACTTTAGTATGCCTTGTCCGACAAAATTCTTGAAACGAATCCCGCAACGTGGTTGCCATAATGCAGATGTCCGGTTTATTTAGATCAATAACGCATTGCTCCTCAATAAACTGCTCTACTATACTGGCATTACGCTCATACTGCTGCTTTATTTTTTCCACGGGTGTATCTTTGAAACCACCTTCCTTAATGAGTTTAGTCAAGCCCTTCTGTGCCAGGTTCAGAAGACCTGACAATTCTTCTTCGGTGATTAGTTTACTTATCAAATCCGCATCTTCTTCTTCACCTTCAAAAATTCTGTCGAAAGGCAATATCACCCATCTACGATAATAGGCATAACTGTTATCCATAGATTCAGGTATCTTATTCGTGCTGAAAATCAGTTTGGCGTAGTTTCTAAAACTAAAGGCTTGCTGGTGTTTCCGTTGTGCCCGGATACTATCACCAGAAACAAGGGCTTTGAACCTACCAGTGTTTACTAGTTTATCCGCTTCAAGGTCAGCGAAGACGTTGACAAGTTTACAATTGAGATCTGCACTTGCGAACCTATCTCCTAACAATTCCTGTAAGCTTGCATGACTTACATTCTGCTTTCCTACTAAAGCTTCAATTAGTTTGATGAGGACGCTTTTGCCGTTTCTGCCGGGACCAACTAACATAATTGCTTTCTCGTAACGCGGGCTCCTGTATAGACAATACCCAAATAATCTTACAAGAGTTGAAATCCCATCTCTTGTTTGTACTTCCAGTTAGGAACTTGATTACTCGGGGACAGGTAGCGCGAGGATCGTACGTTACTGGCGACTGGATAATCGACAAATAATCATGCTTGTGTGGCCTAATTTCTCCAGTCGTTATA
>CAVXZB010000076.1:0-31233 GCA_963765895.1 uncultured Nitrososphaeraceae archaeon
TGGTAAGATAGACTAAGGCTTGGTGCTAGAAGACAAAGATATACTACAAGTTGATGCCACAATAATTACCGGTATACTAATTATGCTTAGCGTTACAGGCTTTATTGGATCTGGCGTTGGCAAGACCAGTTTTACAGGTCTGGCGGGCCTCGTCTCCATTGTATTAATTCCATTTAGTGTATCTGCAGTTTTGGTAGTTCAGTTAGAACGCATGAAGCCGTCTTATGGGCGCCGCATCAAATCGATAAGTTTGACTCTTATGGAATTCGGGTTTATCGCTCTTATTTTTCTATTTATATTATACTTCTTGTTCCCCGAAATCCAATTACAGTTTCATTTGAAATAAATATAAGGAAGTTTCGTCTCGTAGTTTGAAGAAATGAAGTCGGTTGCTGGGGATAGGGGTCTAACCAACAACCTATAGGAGATACATGTGACCTAACCTAACGTAACTGGTTCGATATCACCAGGAACCGCGATCTCATAACTTATGGTCTATGTCACGAGACATTTGTATTCATATAGGATCTTTTTTCCAGATTCTAAGTACTGATTATTTTTATATTTGAGAGCCATTCATGCAGATTGAGCAACATTCTTTGTATTCAAATTATAGTACCAATTTAAAACTGGCTACGATAGTGTTAGCATTGCTAGCTTCAATATCTTCTTTGAGTTTGTCGTTAAATGTCTTCCCTATACTCACTTTCAACAAATATGCTTTTGCGCCGCAGAACCCGGTACTACCAAACTATAAAGGAGATTACCGACCTAATGAACCATCTAAAGTGGCCGATAGTCGAAACAATTCGACTTCAAACGAGATACAACCTACAGCTCTTGCTCATTACCACCCCATTACTCCAACTGTCTTGCATTACTCGAGCAAATTTGATAACGGAGGTATGAACAGTATTCCAAAGTTAGGAACGAGCACAAATAACCTAACTAACTCTTATAGTCTGGTGCAGCCTGTTTCGCTAGCACACTATCAACCTATTACTCCTGCAGCTTCACAGGATCCCGCTAGCAGTACTGGCCAAAGCGACTCTGGCTCCCATGGATCATCATCGGATGCGGATAACGGTAATAACTACAATGAAGATAGTAGTCACTATAGTAGTAATGACAATGGTAACAATGACAATGCTTACTATAATAACGACCACCAAAAATCATGGTCATCAGATCATAGCTATAATAATCATAATAGTGGAGGCAACGGCATTCACAGTGTTGGCCACCATGGAAGCACTTACCATGGTAATGAGGAGGATGGAAACGCAATTATTATCTCTTCGAGTAATAATTATGAGAATTTCGGAGATAACAATCACGGACATAGCCATTATCATGGATCTGATAACGATAACGGGGATGATGGGGGCGTTTCTATAACGTCTGATGGTGGTGCGTTTGCTTCAGATGGTGGAGGTGCGTTTGCCTCCGCCGGCGGAGGGGGTGCGTTTGCCTCCGTTGGTTGATTGGAATTCGATTCAAAACGATCTTTGAGAACGTGATGGCGCGAGTTTGTATTTTTGAAGAAGCGAGGAGCCAATTCCTAGAAATTTATTTAACATGGTATTTTCCTAATGAGCCTTTAATCATGGCATTACCGCTATCACAACATAAGATCATTGAATGGTTAACTGATAAAATATCGAGGGATTCTAGCTTAACTAGAGGAGCACTCCTAGATGGACTCAACAGCAGATATTATTAAATAATATTGAGTCGGATTTTGACAATGCTGGCCATAGCAGTTGATAAGGGCGAGTAAAAATAATTGAAAAAAATTGGCAGTGCAAAGACCAGGCTATGCTGTAAGACAATGATCACGAGTAGGATCGCCGCTATCTAGCCCGGCACCATGTTTTATGAGGACAGTGGCCATCTTAGTATGATGTAAGCCAGGATAATGCGCTTGCGCTATCTAGAATAGGAACATTATATTGAACCTATGCCATGGTTAGGAGTTCATTTAGGATTGTAAATTACATCCAAAGACACCTGGCTGAGGAGGAATAGTGCACTGTAGAAGCTTGCTATTATTGGTAGTACATTACTAACGTTGTCTCCTAGCATAGATAAATTGCATCAACGTCCTGGGACGTCAATCTACACCTAGGAGTCCTGCTTATATCGCATCATACTGCTTCTATGAAGATGTAATTTCAAAATACAACAACTATCCTAGAACAATGTGTGACCTTTTAGTAATAGACATTCTGAGGGTATTTGGATCTGATGATCTTAAAGCTAGATTTTTCGCCACTATGTTCTAGTGGTATTTTGTTTATCAGAAAACCAGTAGTATTATTCTTATCCTTTAGCTGTTGTATTATTGGCTTAGTCTCTATTTTGGAACTAATATGCTACTTATTTTCTTTTGAATTGTGAATCACACATAATTGTAACATAGTAAATATATAAAAACGGTGGTATTTTCATACATAGTCAGTCATCATGATCACACCAACAAATTAGAATCTAACTTGATAGGAATTAATTACTGCTACTGAGTGCTGCATGCCTATTCATAATTCTTATTGAGCGAATTTTAAATGCACTCTCCAGAATTTGATTTTATGTTCATCTAATATGATAATTATTATGACTATGATAACATAACGATGGCATTATTATCGGAATTTAGTTTTTTGTAATTGTGGTGACTTCCAGCGGCTTGCCCATTTTCCCAATTCAGTCATGATAATTTCTAGCTCCCTTGCTTGTGGCGTCATACGATATTCTACTTTCGGAGGTATTTCAGCATAAATTTTCTTAGAGATAAGACCTTCACGTTCGAGCTCTAATAGCCTGTCTGATAAAACAGTACTACTTATTCCTGGCAGAGCCCTTTTTAATTCGTTGAAGCGAATGACATCTCTATCGCAAAGATTCTTTAGAACTAATAATGACCATCGTCTTCCCAGAACTTCCCAAATATTGGCTATCTCACATTCCTGAGTCTGTACTCTGCTGTGTTCCTTCATAATACCTAGTCATGTTTCATATTGCGTACTTAGTCATAAGGATTTTAGCTACGAATTTCCTTTTGTTTATCTGTATCTGTGGTACGCCAATTATTGTGCTCTTCTTCCTTGCTCACAAGGATACAAAAAAGACGACAACATGATAATAAGTGGAATAAGCGCATATTGCATTACAATACCTCAATATTGTTTTCACTCACTTCACTAAGTGCAGGGGCGACACGTGTACCTATTAATTTAGTTGCTCGCATGAGCTTCTCATGAGATAAAGAGGCTGGATTCATCATAAAGGTGATGCGCGATATGCCGCCTAGCGCTTTGCTGTGCCTACTTATCTTCTCTACTACTTCATCTGGATCGCCTACAAGCAACGCACCTTGAGGACCTCGCTGCGCATCAAAACTAGCAAGCGTCATTTTAGGCCATCCTCGCTCTTTACCAATCTCAGACATGGTACGTGCATAACCTGGATAGAAGTCGTCTACTGCCTCTTGAGTACTCTCTGCAACATAGCCAAGCGAATGTACACCTACCTTCAATTGATCAGGCGAGAACCCGGCTCGCCTTCCAGCCTGCCTATAGAGATCTATAAGAGGCCTGAATGTGTGAGTTTTGCCGCCTATGATTGCTACCATCAATGGGAGTCCAAGCAAACCAGCACGCACGAATGATTCTGGTGTGCCACCAACGCCTAGCCATACTGGCAAAGGATTCTGCAAGGGCCTTGGATATACTCCCTGACCATTTAGAGTAGGACGATGGTTGCCAGACCAATGTACATTTTCACTATTATCGCGAATCTTTAGGCAGCAAATCAAGCTTTTCTTCAAAAAGTGAGTCATAGTCCTCCAAACGTAATCCAAAGAGAGGAAATGCTTCTACAAATGAGCCGCGCCCAACAACCATTTCAGCCCGGCCTTGCGATAGAAGATCCAAGGTTGCAAATTCTTGAAATACCCTTACAGGATCTGCAGCACTTAATACCGTCACAGCACTGGTAAGACGTATGCGTTTAGTTCGCGCAGCTGCCGCAGCTAGGATGAGGGCAGGAGCCGAATCGAGGAATTCCCTACGATGATGTTCGCCTATTCCAAACACATCCAATCCAATTTTATCGGCATATTCAATTTGTTCGACTAATCTTTGCAAACGCTCAGATGGGCTGACTGAAATGCCAGTGTCGTCCCATGCTGCGAAGCTATCAATTCCTACTTGCATCTAATATTGATTAAGTATCATATTATTTAAGCACAGTAGTAGTAACTAACTTAGTTGGTATGAACAACCATAGTAAGTGAGCTGAAGTTTACTACAGAGATGTACATAGCAAATATAAAATGTCGCTGCTAAATTATAACGATAGATTATTGTATCAGTAGGAGAATGAGGAATATCCTTCTTACTAAAGGGGTTCATATAACTTTATGATAGGATGCTCAGTAGCTTTGAAGTGTTTAGTTGCATGCTTGTTTTTTGAAGAATCGCAACATCCTACATGATCACATGATAAACAAAGCCGTAAGTGTACCCAGTCATCTCCAGTCTTTTCACATTCTTCACAGCCTTTCGTATTTGCTTCAGCATCAAGGTTTACTTGTTTAATATGACTACAAGGTTTTTCTAGACATATCTATACATAACAATAAAATTTCAATGTTATAAATTCAACAGTAATCAGTGTCATCTGGTATGTTTAATATTACCTACTCATTAAGAAATTACTGCCATATTTAAGAGCACTGAACCATAAGTACGATAGATGAAAAGCAAAGGTACAACAAGCAAAGCAATTAAAAAATTAACCGTGCCTGTAAATATAGGTTCTGATCATATACAAGGCTCTGTTAATGCGCCATTTAATATTGTAGAGTATGGCGATTATGAATGCCCATATACTGGTATGGCTCATCCAATAGTCAAGGAAATAATTAGGCAGTTTGGCGACAAACTATACTTTGTATTTCGCAATTTTCCGCTTAATGATATACATCCTTATGCACAAAATGCAGCAGAAGCTGCTGAGGCTGCTCCAGTTCAAGACAAATTCTGGGAGATGCATGATTATTTGTTTGAACATCAGAAAGCATTAGATCATAGTCATTTACTGGAATATGCAAAGAAAGTGGGATTAGATATTGATAGATTCAAAAAGGATTTGGCTGGACATGTCTATACTTCTTTAATAGATGAATCACTAAAAACTGGTATCAATAGCGGTGTTGAGGGTACTCCAACTTTCTATATCAATGGAGTGCGCTATGAAGACTCTTGGGACTTGCAAACATTTTCTAAGACCATAAAACGATACCTAGGAGGACAGATATAGAAATGAAATCAGTTCAAATTAACAGATACGGAGGCAGTGAGGTTATTGAGATTAACCAAAGCATCCCTGAACCAGCTGTATCTGCAGGAAAAGTTTTAGTTAGCGTAAAAGCAGCTAGCGTAAATCCAGCAGATTGGAAGATTCGTGAAGGAGGCTTGCAACAAATGATACAGCTTCAATTCCCATCTACCATGGGGATGGATTTCTCTGGTGTTATCAAACAGGTTGGAGAAGGTGTCTCTAATTCAGAGTTTAACCAGGGAGATGAGGTATATGGACAGGCTGGTGTTGTTAACGGAGGTTCAGGAGCATTTGCAGAAATGGCTTTGGCAAAGACTGAAACTATCGCAAATAAACCAAAGAGGCTAAGCCATGCCGAAGCGGCAGCCTTACCGCTTGTAGGCGTTAGTGCTTGGCGAGCACTTGTAGAAAATATTGGATTGTCAAAAGGGCAAAAGATTCTAATTCATGGTGGTGCAGGAGGAATAGGATCTATAGCCATACAACTTGCAAAGCATCTAGGCGCATATGTAGCAACAACAGTAAGCACAAATGATAAGCAGTTTGTACAAGAGTTGGGAGCAGACCAGGTCATAGACTACAAGACCCAGAACTTTGAAGATATGATACATGATTATGATGCAGTTTTTGATACTGTAGGTGGTGATACATACAGGAGGTCTTTTAAAGTCTTAAAGAAAGGAAGCGGCATAATTGTTTCTATGCTAGAACAACCAGACCCACAGCTAATGGATCAACATGGCGTCAAAGCCATATTTCAGTTCACACAAGCAGATAGCGAGCGGTTGACCAAAGTGGCAAAGTGGGTAGATGAAAATAAGGATATAAGGATAAATATAGACAAGACATTTTCATTGGATGAAGCAGGCGAGGCGCTTGACTACCAAAAAGATGTACATCCAAGGGGCAAAGTAGTCTTAACTGTATGAGAAGCAACTGCACTAGAGACGGTAACTATGAGCAATGCACGCAGAGGACTTCCTCTAACCAGCTCTCGTATTGAGAAGATATTTCCGAAATTAACTCCAGCTCGGATTGATCGCATTGCAGTGCATGGACATGTACGTTCGGTGCAGTCTGGCGAAGTGCTAATAGAACAGGGAGATACGTCAGTACCGTTCTTTATCGTAACCACAGGCGAAGTCGAGATCGTACGTCCCTTAGGGGCCCAGGAGACCCTTATTACTGTCCATGGTCCTGGTGAATTCACAGGAGAGGTTAACATGCTCTCTGGTCGACGGTCTTTAGTTCGGGCACGTGTTACCAAGCCAGGTAAAGTAATTGAACTGGATCACCAGCAAATGCTCGGATTGGTACAGACTGATACTGAGCTCAGCGATATATTGATGCGGGCGTTCATTCTTCGTAGGGTAGAACTAATATCTGCTGGCGTTGGAGATATTGTCCTTGTTGGGTCAGCATATTCGGCAGGTACGTTACGGATCAAAGAGTTTCTGATGCGCAATGGACATCCATACTCCTACATAGATTTAGAACGCGACCCTGACGTACAGAATCTGTTGGATAGTTTCCAAATTTCTGCCAGTGAAATACCAGTATTAATCTGTCGAGGCCAGCTTGCACTTCGGAATCCCACTAACCAAGAAATCGCAAACTGCCTTGGTTTCAATGAGTCTATTGACCAAACCCATGTTCGAGATCTTGTAATCATCGGTGCTGGTCCCTCAGGACTGGCAGCCGCAGTATATGGTGCTTCAGAAGGACTAGATGTCCTAATGCTGGAGACAAATTCCCCTGGTGGTCAAGCAGGTTCAAGCTCAAGGATCGAAAATTACTTGGGATTTCCTACAGGTATTTCTGGCCAGGATCTGGCAGCTAGAGCATACATCCAGGCACAGAAGTTTGGTGCACGTATGCTCGTTGCTAATGCCACAAGACTCATCTGTGACCGCAAACCGTACGTTATAGAGCTTGAGAATGGTGCTAGAATTTCTACTCACACTGTTATAATTGCCACTGGTGCCCAGTATCGAAAGCTTCCATTGGACAACCTGTCACGCTTTGAAGGTGCAGGAGTCTACCATGGTGCGACCTTTGTGGAAGCACAGTTGTGCGGAGGAGAGGAATTAGTTGTAGTAGGCGGAGGAAATTCAGCAGGCCAGGCTGCCGTGTTTTTAGCACAGACTGCAAAGCGTGTGTACATGCTAGTCAGATCTACTGGTTTGGCTGCTACTATGTCACGATATCTAATTCGTAGGATAGAGAATACTCCCACGATCATATTGCGACCACAAACAGAGATTGTAGCAGTAGAAGGAGGCAATCATCTTGACTCCGTCTACTGGCGAAACAGCCAAACAGGACAGACTGAAAAACATAAAATCAGGCACATATTCGTCATGACCGGTGCCGATCCAAATACTCACTGGCTTGATGGCTGTATCGCGCTAGATGCTAAGGGCTTCATAAAGACTGGTCCCGACCTTTTGCCAGAAAATCTGACCGATACACGCTGGTCTCTTACCCATCAACCATACTTGCTTGAAACCAGTTTACCCGGTGTTTTCGCAGTAGGTGATGTGAGGGGCGGCAGCATCAAACGTGTTGCATCTGCAGTCGGTGAAGGATCAATTGCAATCTCCTTTGTTCACAAAGTACCTCCAGGAATAGGAAGAGAGTAACTGGTGTCTATTTCTATTATCTGGCTTTATCAGGAGTTATTAGTCTGTGGCCTAATCCTAGATGAAGCATTTGTCCATATTGGTTATGGCGGTCACAAGTGCAGATGTGACTTAGGTCATTAGCAATGATTTGCTAAATGCTTATTTGCTGTAATGTAGCAAAGCATTTGACGTTAAATAATAGAAGAATAGAGGAGTTATAATCATCTAGATCACATTTGTGTTAATTTAATCAGTAACAATACTCTTATTAACTGCTATTGTTATTTTACGTTTTTATCAATTAAACATGCCAACGTTGATTCTAAAGATTGATCTTTTTATTCGTGGTTGTCCTACACGTAGGAATATATTACAGTATATCGGTGCGGTAAATAATTTATCTCATCTTTCAGAATGAAGGATTCTAGATTATCTTCCAACAGACACCTAATTCATAACCGGTGTTTTTCTATACTCTGTAGTATCAAAATAGAAAATGAACTAATCCTTTGTTAAATTACTTTTAGGAATGTATTTAACATATCAATCGAGACTAGAACATTTTAGTATAAAAATGGTGTGAATTGTCCCTACAACAGTGGGGGAGACTGTACCAGTAGGGATCTAGTAGTTATATAATGTAGATAGAATTTTCAACTAAGTGACTACAACAAGGCCAACAGCAAAGGAACAAAAAATTATAGCTCCATTACAGGCTTTAGGCAACAAAGACGCCGAGGAAATTTTGATGAAGTTATTGCGAATAGTCCAGAAACATGCAGATAAAGAAGGCTGTAAACACTGTGAGGAAATACTAGAAGTTGTCTTTACGTAGATACGTCATCGTTTTCTACTCCCCTACAGTTTAGGAAATGACTATCATAACAATGTTGATTAGGAGCACACCATGTTTTAGCGCAGATATTACAAGTCATAAAAGTCCCGTTGTTATTATCGCAATAGTCACACTTGTGACAAGTGTTCATACTAAAATCGTCTTTATAGACCATTTCATCTGTCCCTACAACAGTGGTTATATATCTTAATTGTCTGACCTTTATCCTAGTCATGCGTTATAGCTTGACTGATTATCACACTGGAAGCAATTGCTTGAAATTGATTTGGTGCGTTGTACGCAAGTCAATGTAGAATTCATCTGGTACCTCATCTATCCTATACTGGATTATCTTTTAGTCACTTTACCACTTATGGGCCCAAGGGTGTGTGAATCAAATTTGACACGATTTTAGGTTGGAACTTATATCAAATTGACACCAATTGGATTGTCGATTTCATTTTGAGAGATTGGCTCTATTAGTATGGGGCCAAGGGAGTAGATTCCCGTAAGTAAAGGGCTCATTACTAGTATGAGCTATCCTACCTAAAAAAGTGTTTTAGTCTCTAGAATCATGTCGCAGCTAGATCCCCGAAATCAGTTCATGCTTCATTCAATGGATGATTCATTTGTTTGGGGTAGTAGTCGATAGAAATGTATTTACTATCTTACCAATCTCAGCCGGATATTGACTCATTACCGCATGCCCAGCATTTTTAATCTGTACAAGCCAGGCTCCTGGAATTTTGCTTGCTAGAATTAAAGCATTTGTATGCGGCATGTAGTTATTATCATCTGTTCCAGTTATGACTAACGTGGGCTTTGCCAATTTCGCTTCCTTATCACAAGCACCACTCCAGTTTGTTTTCTCCCAACTACCTAGGTTATTCTGCTTATTCGCTATTTCAGGGGGCAAACCAGGCTTCAATTGTTGTAATGATGTAATGTTTGCTGGAATGACAGCAGATTCAGGATGCAGTTTGATCCATCCTGATCCTAACGAGGCAACAGTAAGCGCTTTCAATTCCTGAGTAATGGGAATATTATGTAGAGATTTGTTTACGGTATCGGCTTGCAATTTAAGAAATTCAGGTGGTTTAGGTATACCATCTTTTCCGCCACATGTTGTAGCAACAAGTATTAGTCTGTTAACCTTTTCTGGATAGCTAATTGTAAATGCCTGAGCTATATGTCCTCCCAAAGAATATCCCATAACATCTGCTTTTGGTATTTTCAGAGCATCAAGCAAACCAGCTGTATCGTTTGCTAGTTGTGGATAAGTGTATGGTTTGGAACCGACTGTCGTATTTGCAATTCCACGTTGATCAAACACAATCACTGTGTGATTTGAAGCAAGACCCGTTAGAAAGGATGGATCCCAGGCATTCATATTATCAGAAGCGCCATTGAAAAGTATTAGAGGGTCACCTCTACCAAACATTTTGTACGCAACATCAATATCTCCTACATGGACTTTTTTTAATGGGATATTTTGCAAATTTACCGAATTCGTAGTATTAGAATTCGTTTGGTTTGGATCTGGTTGACCATATACTACTTTAGTAACATCAAAATAACCATAATAGTTACTGATTGATGAGCTTATGATAACAAGAGCAGATATGACAGCAATAATAAAGACTAGATGATCTTTTCTAACAAGTCTGTGAGTCGGCACGAACCCTATTTACGCTGCGAAGTATTTAAAGTGATTCTGACCTTAGACAAAAAGAGTTGTCAATTCGTAAAGTAAAGATGTGGTTAGTTAATCACCTTTATTACGACGAACTCGCATCCGATTTTTCCATTGTCTTGATTTAATTTACAATTCAACGGTTGAACTAGACCGACATTTGGAACGAATACGGTCGGTATACTAGTAGAGTCTTTCTTATGGATTGTCTTGGTTTTGTGTATGACTACGACCTTAGTATTATGGTCAAGGTGTGACGGGTTAAATGGCTTACATACACCTGCATTCTTATTGGAATGGCAAAAGTTTCCTAAACCTCCACAGCCCAGGATACTATCACATTTAGAACTGTGCTTTTGACAATTAGGGTCATGTTTACCATCGCATTCGCATTCATGCGCATATGAGCCTTTTAGACAGATATCACCGCGCGTTGTCACACAGTCTTTAGACTTGCCATTGCAATCTGGAAGTTTAGCAGCGTCTTCTTGAGGCACTGTTGGCGTTGTTGCCGTTGTCGTTGCCGGTGCTATTGGGGTAACTTGTGCCGTGTCACTGTTTGCCGTTTGGGTGTCGTCTTGTGTTGGGGCTGGTGTATCATCGGTGGGAGCAGTATTATCACCAGTGCCACTATTATCGCTATCATCTACACCGCTAGTGCTACTGTCGCCTGAATCACTATTATCGTTACTTCCACTATCGCCGCCATTATCGCTTGAACCGCTGTCGCTACCGCCATTGTCACCATTATCGCTGGGTCCTGAATCACTACTATCGCCACCACTATCTGAATCCTTAGCCTCGACCAGACCCACACTAAAACCACTGGTCGAAACCATACAAGCTGCCAAGCCAACAATCAAAAATAAAATAATAAATTTATTCATTATTTACTTTCAGCCCTTGATGGTAAACCCTTCTTTGGTTCCTCCACGAAATCCGTTGCGACCTTATATCCAGCATTTCTTAACTCTACGACCAGAGAATTTAGCACTATTGTCATCATGACTGTTGGCATTACGATAGTTGGTTTGACCTTACTCCACATGTCACAATTGTAGTTAACGATGTTATTGAACATTCTACTTATTATTTATAGAAGAAGATTCTAATCTATATTGAACAGTAACAAAATGCGATTCATTCATGATTTAGATCAACAACTACAGCTGTATTGTGAAACATAGTTCAATAATATCCCACGATGTGATACTATCATTAGTAATTCAACAAATTCTTTTGGAACCTTAATTATATTTTCTGTATGAGATCGGCCAATCATTGCAGGTCAGGGCATGTTCTAAAGTCGACATAAGAATCCGCAAACAAGACATAGGCCCAGCGTCGGCCCCGATTGGGGTTGGAGGGATATGAATACCAGTCCTCTTGCAGGTAGACCACCACCACATACAGGAGTCAAGGCCAATTACAGAGTAGGATATAGAAATGACAGACTTTTAGGATGTAGTACAAATCATGTTGCCACAAAGGTGACCCTGCATCCAATGTTCTATGTGGACCACTGAAATATAAGCCAATACAGAATATCTCAGCCTAATTCCGGCTAGCTGATTGCATTCCAACACTCTCCAAATTTCTCTGTGCCCTGTTTAAAATGATATTTGTCAACACATACATGAACCGTGATTACGTCTTGATATAACTTATCTATATCAAAATGTCCATTACCGAAGCCTACACCTTCTCCTACATGTTGATATTTAGTGTCAAGATCTATTCCTAAATCACTCTGATTCACACTCCTTGGTATTACGAAAAAGCCTGTGTCATATATGACGTTAAAGGCCGATGGTGTAACAGTTATGTTACGACAGACTAAGTCATTATTATAATCACCTAAACAAAGCTTAAGACCATCATGACTTAACTCCATGATTTCTTTATTATCTGTGCCATTCTTGCCCCAAACCGGATTTACTCCGTCGATAAATAGATGATATGCCTTCATATCTGGTTGAATATTTTTATCGGTTGCTGACCAGTATGGTTTTTGCGAGGCCATTGCACTCTGTGCGCCTATCATTAGCACCAGAACTGCAACTGCAGTTATCAAGACCTTCATTTACCTACGCATCCTCCGCCGAGTTACATATATGCTCATCATTGCCCTTCACAGACAGACATCCAGCCATAAACCCGCGCTCGTATGGATCGCCACATTGTGTTAACTTGTCCTGACTAAAGGGGTGATTCAGACCGTCGTTATATCCATCTTTGTAACAATTTTCTGCGTATATTGGCTTTGGCATTAGTACTACTGTACTTAGAACCGCTAAGACTGCGATTGTTGTTACGATTGTTTTCATATCTTAGTGGACCATTCCGTGGCTAGTCAATGATAATCCTTACAGTCAAAGTCCGCAGTATCCGTCTCCTTTCCAGAGTTCGGCCTCATTATTGAGCACCAGCCCTTAATATATCCATCACTAAAGCTATGTGTCTGATTATCTAATGCGTTGTCTGGTTGTTTTACCCAATCTAACTTACTCATATTAGCGTTATCAAGATATGCGTCAGATACTCCGTGTTGAAAGCCCTGTCCTAATTGATCCTGTGTGCTCTCCCGTGAGCAATCAAATGTAAACTCATCTGCATCACTTGCCATATCATCTATACTACAGAATCCGTCCATCCATCCTTGAAAAAAGGCATGTGGGTGCTTAACAATTACATCCATAGCGGCTTTTAGGATTGGGGTCATTCCAACTGATGGAATTCTAGCGTCACTCGCTCCTCGTTTAAATCCTAACTGGTACTCAGTTAACGCAAAGGCCGACTGTGCTCCTATCATTAGCGCCACGATTGCTACTACGCTAAGTACTAGTTTCATTCTACGCATCCTCCGCTAGATTACATACTTCATTGTTGCCCACTACCGATAGACACCCAGCCATAAAGCCGCGTTCATAAGCATCGCCGCATTGCGCAAACCTGTCCTGACTAAATGGCCCGTTGCGACCGGTTTCATATCCCTTGTTACTACCCTTGAAACATAGGCAAATCTGTTTACCACACCCACTAACAGTGTTGACGCTAGTAATTGAATTTACTGCATCATCCATATAGAAGAAGATTCTAATTGCTGATGATTAGAAACGAAGTGCTATTTCGTTGTCAATAACTTAGGTATATGACCTTGGCTGAGGTAAGGAGCTTAGGTTAGTTTTATCATCAATATACCTTGCTTTTGATAGGAAATACTTGAGTTGAAAACAAAAACATGATGAGCTGATGTTACTGATGGTATGAGAATCTTGCGGGCCCATAATTGAGCTACACATGAACCTTTGTCCTATCAACATCTATGCCCATCGAACGAAGTATGACTCTCCAAGCGATACCTCAATTTAGAAAATGTTTATAATTTGGCGCGCCGCACATCTGTATTATAAGCCACATTTTCCGATATAATTAAACTGGACGTGTCAAAATCTGACATTGTCCAGTGTGTTAAAACTTACTGGCTATAGACTGAATTAAACATATTGGTTTACATCTTTAATTGCTACTATCTATAGATATCATCAATTAGGGAATAACAGATATTAAGTTCAACAGCGATCATGATATTTTTACCTATGGATTTGATCATTTAATTTTGAGTAAGTTTTGGCAACTTTAATAGCTCTGATTGTGTGCTGACGGATCTTTGTACTTTATATGATATTCTATTGATTCCAAATACGCAGTCTTTATTTCAGGATGAAATACAATAATGATATCCTTGCTTTTTAGCAAATATCGAACTACTTGGACTCTGATCAAAGTCATGGTCTGGAAGCGGTTCATACGGTAAAGTTGGAACGCCGTAAAAGAATTTGTCCTACTGATATGTTTTCGATTATTTTGTGTCTGTAGCGACCAATGGAATATCTGGTAACGGGAAACACGAACTTGTTCGCGCCCCCACTTCCCAGCCGAGTTTTCCGTCAGTACCGCTAGCGATTTGAGCGTGGTTTTGGGAAATATGGGAAACCGGGAAAGTCGGGGAACTTGACGGCACATTCAGCGGGGCCGGTTGTCCCACTTTATTTTCCTTCTTTCTCCCAAAGATAAAGAAAAGTCCCCGAGTTCCCTGTTCTCAGAACAGTAAATTCATAAATAAAGTGCTGATCAGTAAACCTTAAATAAATTCACTCCTGGTAACAAGATAGGACGAGTCACATGTTAAAGCACAGGGTGTCTCAAGAACCTAAGATCGCATATTTTCCACTCGTATTTATGGCACTTGTAAGAGGACTTTTGCCAGAGTTAGAAGCTAAATCCATACTGGTACCAACCCGGATTATTAATCTCATGCTGCTTGGTATCAAAGTTCTAAGGAGAGGTTAAAACTTGTCAGATCGCATTTCAGAAGATCCAGTTAGATCGAAGGATCAGGAAGGGATAGCGGAGTTAGTACAACAATCAAGACTTATTTTTCAAGGAACAGTTGAAAAGCTTAGTTCTGCAACAATTTCTGACATCAATATTACGGACTCAATGGCAGTGGTGAGAGTAGAAGATGTTTTTAGCGCACCTAAGATGCTAGGTAATCTCACTGGCAAAGAAATCACTGTTCAACTGAGTGCTCCTCATACGGCACGCCTTCGAAATAAGCTGATCTTCTTTGCTCAAGGATGGCTTTATGGTGAGAGTATTGCTGTTTTAGAAGTTGGTCACATTCAAGTCACGAAAGATAATACATCCCTGCGACTGCAAGTTACAAATGAAATCCACAAGTTGTCCGATAGTCAGATACTACAACGTCTAATTCATTCAGAGATTATAGTAGTCGGAAAAGTTCTTACGTCTCGTTCTACTGAACCGAGTATGCCGTCTAGAGCGAGCGAACATGATCCACAATGGTGGGAGGTCAACATTGACATCGAAAGCCTGGAGAAAGGCACCTACTCTGAAAAGACCATAACAGTGTATTTTCCGAATAGCATCGATATAATGTGGCACCAAGCACCAAAATTTCATGTAGGTCAGGAAGGAATCTGGCTCATTTATAAAAGTCAGATAGAAGAATTGAAGGCAGAAGTTTACACAGCTCTTGATCCTCTAGATTTTCGTCTAAAGCAAGAACTTGAAAGAATAAGGACCCTGATCAGGCAATTTGGGGTTACATAGGAAAGACCTAGAATGATAATAGTTGTAAACATGATTCCGCAGTCTATGAGTAACGAAACTAATCAAGATAGTGAGCCTAATCTGGCGGTTAATCCAGCCAATCCTCTTCAAATCGCTGGTTCAGCCTTTACTCCTGACCCTATGGGTGGTTCGAACTGTCCAATCTTTAAATCTCTTGATGGTGGCAATATCTGGCTTCTTAACTCCATAGTGCCAAGTACACCCACTACGGGTGATATTACTCTTCGTTTTGGTGGTTCTAGCAACAATCTTTATGCTGGAATCCTCAAGTTCCCTGGTACTTTCTTGTTAAATATACTTGTTACCAACAATTTCAGTGGCATGACTCCTATGACAGTTATAGAATCACGTAATCCCATAGATCAGCCATACATACAAGCGACAACTGTTACCGGAGGTGTTGACAGTGGTAAAGACAGGATTTACGTTGGTATCAACGGCTCCTGTCCTGCTTCTTCTACTTCTAGTGCGACCATAGACCAGTCTCTTGATGCTGGAATTTCTATACCTTCATTTAATTCCGTGCCTCTTGAGGCTAGACCCACATTAGGTCAAGATGCTCCTCCCATTCGACCTTTTATTCATGCATCTGGAATAGTATATGGTATATTCTATGGTTGGCGGAGTATGACCGGGAGCTTCTCGACGTCGGCTCAAATAACAACTGATATAGTGGTCGTACGTGATGATAATTGGGGTATAGGACCGAGTCGATTTTCAGATCTGTTAGATCCAGTTGATAGTCTTCGTGGAACTCGTGTAGTGACGAGTGTCACAGTACCATGGAACAATTCCTCCACGTTTGGACAGGAGCGTTTTGTTGGTAGTGATCTCTCTATTGCTGTTGATTCGAGAGATAACAAGAAAGTCTATATTGCCTGGGCAGACCAGCAGCCAGTTACCGGTTATACGTTACACGTTAGAAAATCAACAACCAGTGGCGAGCACATGGTATGGGTTCGATATCAAGACAGTTTCTAATGCGAAAAATCCCGCTTTGGCAATTAATAGCCGTGGTAAGGTTGGATTTATGTACCAACAGCTTACAGGCACTGGCTCTGCACAACGTTGGGAAACGCATCTCGAGCTAACAGATGACGATTTTGCGACTTCTAGTAACTTCATCCTTGCAACTGTACCATCTAACACTCCTGCTCCGGCGTTTTTACCTTACATGGGTGACTATGAGCATCTTATGGCTGTTGGAAAAGATTTCTACGGAATTTTTGCTACAGCCAATATTCCTGACCTTGCTAACTTCCCTAATGGTGTATCATATCTGCGAAATGCTGATTTCACTACCCATAGCCTCCTTGGCACCGACGGTATTGCTGTGATTCAACCATCAATTGATCCATTCTTTGTCAAAGTAACAGAAATATCAACTACGTTAGATTTCTATGTGCGTGATTGGACAGATAATGCTACATCCCATGACATCGGTCTAGAACCCTCGACTAATCCAGTATTCTTTCAAACCTGTGACTTATGGAATCGACGTAGTGATGCTCCTGGAGCATTCAATGCAAACGATCAGCCTGTGAACGAGAACCCACAAATGATAACGCTAGGCCATAACTTCGCTTTCGCCCGGATAAGTCGTAATGCTACTGGAACATCAGAGGTGGTAACACCACATTTCCTGTATTCTGAGCTTGGTACTGGAAGTAATTATCAAAATGCCGGTACTTCTCTTGATCCTAGTGTGACTTTTTCTCCGGCTGAGATGGTTAAGATAATGTCTGCTGGGTATCAATGGGATCTGCCTATAACCTCTTCGAACCATTTGTGTATGGCGGTGGAAATTTCAACATTAACGGATCCAATTATCCTTCCCAGCTTGTTAGGTCACACACCCGGATGGCCATCAACTGACCTCATGGTAATAAATGATAACAACAAGGCCCAACGCAACATGGGCGTATATCCCACTAGCGGAAGTGGCCAGGTATCATTTTATGGTATAATTCATAATGGAGCTACGTTCCCCCGCAATGTGAATGTGCTGTATGAGTCACCCACGGCAATAGATAATCTTCAGGATGCACGTATCGAGATTATAGGAGGACATAGCCAACCATTTAGATCTGGTGATGTCATAACATTGGAGAATATGCAGCCTGGTGAAAACCGTTGGATTGGTTTAACTCTTAGGGTACCAAGCATAGATGATAACGAGTTAGTGCCAATTTTATTTTATGAAATAGTCAATAGAATGGCTGTTAATGGATTTGGTATTGCTGCTCAACCATCATCTCTTGGGACCGCGATCCGTGATAACTTGGAATTTCACGCATCTATATTCAATCGAATTTCTGTCACTTTTGATATCCACAGGACAAAAGAGGAAAGTTTAGCTGCATTAGAGCTTTTATTCCAAGAAAAAATTTCTAACAAAACCTATCTTGACTTTTTACGTTTACATGTAAAATTGATGGATGATATGCTCTTTGAATTGATAATGTCCGAAGGATTAGGTGATCCATTCTCTTTACAAGTAGCAGTTAAAAATCTTGAAAATGCAGTACAGCGAATGCCACAGGGGAGCTCTAGCTACAAGAGACAGTCAGGCGATGTTGATGCTTGTGTTCCTGCTCACTCCACACTGCTTCATAAACTGGACGCCTTTGTGACTATGGTGCAGAAGTCAAAAGGCGACCCTGCCGACATTCTCCAGAATGTAATCTGGCAAAAGGAGCTCTATTCCAAGCTCCCACAATTAAGTGAACTGGAATTTAGTGTTGAACTAGTAAGGAAATCTGAAGAGTTTATTCATGGTTATGAATTAAGAAGAATTAACAATATAGATTATACAAAACTAATCAGTGAATTGCTCGAAATTTTCCGCAAGACCTCCAAAGTTTTGGATACATTGAATCTCCAATTGGAAAAGGATGTAGAGGGCATGAGTATTAACTTGAGTTCCCAAGTTGCGCTGCAGAAAGGGCATCGTGGCTATCTCTTAAAGCTGCAGAAGCTTAGACAAAAAACATAACTATTAAGACAATTATGTTGACGAAGACAGCTCAAAAGGACTAGTATTCATCTCTTGGTAAAGATAAGATCCGGTTCACGATGCCACAGCACAATTATAATTAGTGCTATTATTCAGTCTTATAACAACATTAACTAATCATAATAATGAACCCACTTACTAGTGCTGCGAACCACATTCAATCGAATTCATCAAGTTATGTTTAAATCCAATAGCAATCTCTATTTATATATTAGTCATAAATGGCGTAACACCTTCATGTGAATTTTACAGCATATTTAATAAGGACTACAGGGAACCAAGAATATTGCAAGCTATATCAAAATATCCACTGATCCGAATAATACTAAGTGTAGTAAGTATCGGATTAGTATCTGCTGCGATTGGCATGGAACTCCTACCTGAAGATGAAGCAAAAGTTTTCGTTATTCCTATGCTAGTAACGGCTCTATTCGCAGGAGTTGGAATGTTGTCTATCTCTAAGTCACGTTAAACATTAACAAAAATGGAACACGTTAGTTAATCTTATGATGTAAATCAAAGGCTGGAGTATTCCAGTACTAAACATCTTTCGAACATTCTAGAAAATTTAGTCAGCAAATCAAAAAGGAACCAATATTTGAGGATAACTTTCAATCTAAAATCAACAGACATGAAAGATAAATACTTCAGTAGAATGAGAATGTTTATTCAGTATTTTGTGGAGATATAGACTGAATAATCTTATGTAATCCATAAGGATGATATGTAAAGATATAGCCCGACATAAAATATAAAGTTAATAAACCAAAGATGCCCAATTGCAGGTGATTAGAAATTTATGGCAACTAAGGAAAAAAATATGCTGATCGATGAGGGGCCGTATAAGTGGTTAATTCCCGTTATAGAATCATCTTATTCAAGAATAATTTCTAGAGCACAATCAAAAAACGAAGAAACAGAGACCATAGAAATCAAGGCGGCTGTTGAACAGATTAAAAATGCAAAAAAATCTAAGGAATTTCCTATTGGATCAATTTCTTCGGTCAGTAGATTGCAACCAGGACGTAGTGACGAAGTTCTTAGCGATGTGTCTCTAGAATATTGGCAGCACATACTCAAAGAATACCAACACCGCAAGGGTACTGCTGCAAGACAAATAGGATTACCGCAAACGACTATAGCTAGAGCTATGCCTGGAATGCCTGCAATCCAGGGCACCAATAACTGGGTACCAATTGGGCCCGCAGTAGTTGCCCACGGTCAGGCTGTCGGTGATCCGCCGGTGGGTGGCCGTGTAGGTAGAATGGCAATTACTGCAAATAGTAATAGAATTTATGTCGCAACTGCAAATGGCGGAGTATTCCGCTCAGATGATGGTGGAAGATCGTGGTACTCGACTATGGATGGGTTCGATACTGATCCGAATAATTTTGCAAGTACAAGCCTAGCCTGCGGTGCAATAGCTGTTGCGCCTGCAAATCATGACATTATTTATGTTGGTACAGGAGAAGGAGACGCAGATCACATTTTCAGAAGCAGACTAACGAATGCGCTACCTGCGTATCGCGGTATTGGTCCAATCGTATCAGATGATGGTGGAGACAGCTGGGCCATAGAATCATCCTCTCCCCCTCTTACAGGATTCGCATTTTATGATCTTAGTGTGGATCCTCTACATTCCGATAATGTCATTGCAGCCACAACAAATGGCTTATATCAACGAACTATAAGCAACTCTGGTCCTCTATGGCAACTGAGACGGCCTGGAATTCATTGTAGCGTGGTGGTCGCAAAGTCTGGTTCAAGTTCTACATTTTATGCCGCGCCATGGGGTGGTCCAGTATACACTTCGACTTCGGGTTCTACATGGTCAATTATAGGAAGCAATTTTCCTTCAGCCAATGTAGGACGTATAGCACTAGCAGTTCAACCAAATAACCCTAGTGTAGTTTATGCTCTTGCTGCGGATCAGAATGGCAATCTCCTTGGTGTGTACAGATTGGATAACCAAACTGGTCCTTGGCAGAAAATATCCAATACACCGAATATACTGCCTGGAGGACAGGGTGACTATGACCTTTGTATTACAGTCGATCCCAACAATGTCAACATAGTGTGTTTAGGAGGAGATCGCGGAAATTCTCCTCCTTGGCCAGCAAATATTCAGTATTGCAATGTTACCCCAACGGCTTCTGGTTACTCGATGACGGCCACGTCTATTGGAGATAATGCACATTCAGATGTTCACACGTTAGTATTTGAACCTGGCAATTCCAATCGCATATGGGCTGGAACAGATGGTGGTTGTTTTTTACTTGTTAGAGATTCTGCCAATGCCGGTTCGTTTGAAGGTCGCAATACAGGATTATCGAGTCTTAATACTAATTATATTGGTATGAGTGAGACTGAACCAGCAATTGTATATTGTGGTCTACAAGATAACGGTACTGCACAATATTTTGGAGACGAAGTATGGCGCCATGTAACGGGAGGAGATGGAGGATATTGCGTAGTTCATCCAACTGATCCGTATCGGGTTCTTACTTATGCTAATGGGACTGTCTTGATGACTACTACGGGAGGAAAAGATGATCAGTGGGAAGTATCTATTGATCCTGATTGGTCGCTTATGGTTGAACCTTTAATAGGATCTCCTCAAAGTGAGACTGTAGCATTTGGTGCTGGTTCTACAATTTATATTTCCGATGACTTTGGAAAAACATGGCCTTCGAATTCTAGGCATAGAATAACTTTGCCCATAGGACCAGCCGGGATATATTCAATGGTATATGCCAACAATACGCGCCTTTTCATTGGTACCACTAATGGACGGGTTTATAGAGCAGATTTAGTAGGCAACTCATGGTCAGTTGCACGCATTGATAATGTCGTAGGGGGAGCTCTGGGACTGGTAGGACTAATATCTGATATAGCAATTGATTGGTCTGATCATTCCCTACAATCCATTTACGTTTGTTTCGGTGGAAACGGTGATCCTCGCCACGTTTGGCGATTTGACGGTAATAGTTGGGAAGCACGTAGTGGTAGTGGAACAACAGGTTTACTTGACGTAGAACATAATGCTTTAGTAGTTGATTCTCTAAATCCTTCCAACATCTATGTAGGTGCAGATATCGGAGTATGGCATTCAGCTAACAGCGGCCACAACTGGAATCTACTGCAAAATGGCCTTCCAGATGCCCCAGTGTTTGATCTCCAGATTCATCATGCAAGTAGACTACTTCGAGCTTCCACACATGGACGTGGACTTTATGAATATCGTTTAGATCCGCCATCATTAGGTGGTATAGAGTTATACATTCGTCATACAGTTCTTGATACTTCAAGAGGAGAAAATACTGATGGTAAAAACGATCCAACACAGTGGCCTCCTACTTTGCTAGATCACAGAAAATCTCCAGATATCAAAGTAGATGTACCTAAACCGGCAGGTTACCAAACGCCAAGCTACCAGATTGATTTTTTCCAGTTTCGTGAAGGGATAGTAGACGGTAGCAATTCAGTCGCTACAATTAACTCACCGCTTGAGGTCCATAATCGTATTTATGTACTTGTACATAATCGAGGGCCATTGATTGCTAATTCAGTACCGAGTCATGGCTGTTATCTCAAATGCTTCGAATACTCTTAACCCACTACCCGCAGGATATAATGCAAATGTTCAATCTGGCACGGAAATGGTCGGGTCTAACTGGATAACACTGGGTACTTTAGGCCTGACAAATTTGGCCTGGCCATCCTCAAGTGGCTGCCTTTGACCTTTCGTCTAAGTTACTTCCTTCACCATCAAATTTACCAAATCAAAACCGCTTTTGTCTGCTTGCCTTCATTCACTCAGATCAAGATCCATTTACAGCGATGGAGCAAAATGTTGATAGTCTCTCTCTCCAAGAACGAAAAGTAGCTAGAAAAGATTTACAAGTAGTTGGATTTACAGGAACACCTCCGCAGTAGTGAAGATGAATTCCTTATAGGTTATGATCTTAAGGTTAGTAATTAACCAAAATTATAGCGCGATGTGCCGATTCACTGGAAAGGGCATCATATTGACTCTTAGTATATAATGTGGAGGATCAATTCGTGGTAGACATTATTTACCTAGAAGAAGAATAGTTATCTTAAAGCCTGTACACCCCAATCTCACTTTACACATAAAATGAAAAATATTATCGGTAATTCCTGAGCGAGAATATACATAGGACTTACAGAGTAGTGAATTATTTCTAAAATTATAACAGGTATGATAAACGCACGTCCGTATTAGGATTTATGCCAGATGCCATCTGATCGATGTCATTGCGTATCAAATCGACACTCTATACATTTGATATCTCATTTTAAAAGAGGGCGTTTATTGCGATATGCAGCGTATACCCTTCTAGACCACTATTTCCGAGCTTACTAAACCATGCTCTCAGAGCCAGATTTATCGATTAGTAATTGTTGCAGTTACACAGATAGGTGACCTCTTTCAGACCACTTGCTAGCTACCTTCCTAGAACAATCATCTAAACAACTAATGATGTAATTCCTTTGACTAGAATTACTGAGATAGAATGGGTCAAGGATATCCAACTGTACCATATCGTTTGGATGTTTCATGGCAAATCGTTTGTATTTTCTGATTCTAGATTGACACCTGAGGATGTTAAGACCGTGTCTCTTTAGTATCTTGTATATAGTTTTGGTACTTAATGACAATCCAATAATCCTTTTTAATCGAAACTTGATCCTATTACATCCAAACCTTTTGGTTAATCGTAGATCAAGTATTGTATCTTCTATTTCTGGTGTTATCTTCTTGTACTTGATAGTATGAGGTCTTTTAGCGACTTCTAGAAGTCCTTCAATTCCTTTCTGTTTGTATCTGTTATTCCACTTGTAGTAAGTCTTTCTGGATGTACCGTATCGCTTGCAAATATTAGATACCATATTATCAGTCCATTCTCTTTCATGTATTAGATTAAACCTTCTATTGATTTCTATATGGATACACTTCCCGACAGAAGTGTAACCCATCTCTGTAAGCTATAATGTCACCTATGTCAGTAAGTACAACAAGTAATAAACCGATTGTGTTCGCATAATTCATAGTGAGCTTAACTTATTGCGTTTTGACGACGATAAAATTCAACTGCATATACTAGCTTGCACATTACACCGCGAGACGCATGATCTGGACATGAACAAACCCATCCAGATTTGGTCGCAATGACGGTATATGTGTTGTTACCGGATATCGATCTGACTAGATAGTTTGATTCATTGATCATCGTAACGGCGCCGCTTATTTGGACTATCCGTTTTCCTTCCTCTTTTCGGTTAACAAGTTGCCTAGGCATCTTTAGGCACCGCGCGCATCTTGATGACAGTAGGTAGTTTTTCATCTATTGCCTCATCAAATCTTTTATTAGGATACTCTTGGCGTTCCCTGCGAATTCTAGTCTCTCCATTCAGGTCTTTAGTGTATACGCGCATTAAGGAATTTTGCCCGTCTTCCCATGCGACTTCGAATTTCTCACCGGTGTATTCACTAATAGAATCAAATCCGAAGTGTCACATAGTTACGATCAAAGAATCATGATCTGGAATTGGACCAGTTGCGGATGATTAATTTCGTGAATATCTAATAAGATTATCGGATTTTTAAACACATCCGGCATAATCATCTCGGAAAAAGCGTTATAATAAGATATGAAAAGTGCCAGGTTATTAATATTATTAAAAATGCTTCGTCCTATGTGTAGACTGATGCCTAATCTATAGTAAGGGTTATTTTATGGTATACAAATATGCGCCGCAAAAAGGTAGAAATAATGATATCACAATATTAACGAACTTAAATCTGCATTAAGCTGTAGACGCTATGTCTTCAAGTTTCTTATCGTTTAGAAATAGCATTTTGTTTTCCTTTCAGTGCATCACTATCATTTGGATTCATGGCTAAAGCCTTATTAAAAAATTGTAGGGCTTGTGTGTAATTACCTAGACTGTTAAGAGCAGTACCCTTACTATTTAGTATATGAGTATTATTTGGATCCATGTCTAAAACCCTATCGTAGTATCGTATTGCATCTGCGAATTTACCTTCATTGCTAAGAGTTAAGCCTTTATCATATAGTGCTGCCATATAATTTAGATCTATATCTAAGGCCTTATCATAATACTGTATAGCTCCTGTGTAATTGCCCAATCTGTCAAAAGCGTTACCCTGACCATGCAATGCATATTTGTCATTTGGATCTATAGCTAAAGCCTTATCGAATGATTGTATGGCTTGTGTGTAATTGCCTAAGTTGTTGAGAGCAAAACCTTTGTTACTTTGGGCTAACTCATCATTTGGATCTATAGCTAGAGCTTTATCATAGTATTGTATAGCTTCTGTATAATTACCTAAGTTATAAAGCGCATAGCCCTTACCTTCCAGAGCATATTTGTCATTTGGATCTGTAACTAGAGCCTTATCAAAAGATTGTATAGCTCCTGTGTAATTGCCTTGCTCAATAAGAGCATTACCTTTGTCAACCATTGTTCCTCCGAAGGATACTGGAACTACATCCCTACGGTCCAAAGAGAGTGTCTCATTCTCACCGGCAAAATTAGTGTTATACGATGTGCATCGCTCGCTGTGCAGATCTAAGACCTTAAGACAGACCTCTATCTCGTATCCTGTACTGAACGGAGCCTGATCTATGGGAAATGTAAAAAATCCCGCTGAAACATTTACATCATTACCCTTTAACTGGGCTTCTTCCTCAGTAGCGTTCATGTAATGACATAGTCCATGTGTTGTATTAGTATCGGTTACACAGATGCGCATTATACTCGTATCCGTTAATGTGTTAACATGATTTATGATGACATGGATGGTTCTGTAGCCCGGATTCGTAGGCATATTAATTTCTGTCCAGAATGGAAATGAGTATGCATGCACTAGCGGCGCACCCATCAAGACTATGGCGACTATCAGTGCGACATATTTTATCATTCTATACATATATTATATGCGTAGACTTCTTTACATGCTTTCTGAATGTATATTATTCCTCATATTGTCTGAGGTGATTTCGCTCCAAATCACAATCCATTGACAAAATGATTATGGAAGCCCAAAATAACTATTGTGTCTTGTCCAATACCTAGAGTATATTGGTGTAGGGGGTGGTTCAGGTAGTCAATTCGGGCCTGAAATCACTAAAAAGAAGGGTAGTTGTGGCCCCCACTGTCTTAATGGAATTAGCACAGCGCCTTCATAACTCAAAAATGTAAGCTGGAGACTCCAAATCGTATATCACGTAAGGCATCTTTGTCTCTGCTAGACTATCCATAAATGACAACGATGGCAACGATGACAATGGAGAGACCACCGTATGGTTACCTGTCATTGCTGGCTTAGGTTTAGCAAAGTTAAATCCCTTAAGGCTATAAAATGCAAGACCTGAATAGTATTCTAATTGCGCGTAACCACTTCGTACATATTGCGAAATCTTATTTCTATATGTCCCATGTGTCATACTATATTTCTTCCCGTCTACTTCGAATTCTAAAAAATCGTGATAGCAAAAGGGTCTCCCCTCACCTCGTACTATCCTTTGCATATGAACCTTCATTGGATTATCTAACTTTGCCCTAGCCATTCCTTCGTCACCAAGAATACTAAACACTAGTACGTGTCATTGTCATCGTTAGATTGTCTGTTCAGACTCATTATTGTCTTCGTGAATTTGAACATCAAGAATCTTTTTAGTGACAGGATCAACTTTTGCAATGAATGGTACATATCGGATATGTCTCTTGAAAGATGACGCCATATATCGTTGCAAAGGATCGTATGGATATTGAAATGGAGCGTAGAAGGATTTATCTTCTTGATTACTATGAGGTGCGCACGCTTCTAACTTAGATCTAAGATCTTTGGCTTGTATGTGTAAGGTGGAATTCTCGTCAGATTTAGATTGTAAATCAGACCTAAGTCTTTCGTTTTCGGTCGTGGACTCAACTACGGCATCTTGTTCAGATAATTGTTGGTCTGCAGTAGTAAATGAAGTAGATTTTTTTATTGCCTGTTCTAGATCCTTGTCAACAGGAGATGCATCTGTGTTCAGATTTTCTATATCCTGAGGCTGGTCGTCATAAATTACAACATTATTGTTTGGATCAGCAGTTGAAATAGCAACTGATTCAATTGAGTTCCCGTGTGCATCAACTAGCACTCGTGGGGTAGCCTGTTGCTCTTGTCGAGAGAACGACAATTTGTCGTTCTCCTCCTTTTTGGGCTTAGTATTTTTCTTCCATTCGTCTAGACTATATCGCTCTATATCTCGTCTTGAGATAAGCCCATCGGCTACTTCTTGACGTAATATGCCCTTGATTTCTGCACATATATTCTCCTTCTTATTTTGATGGTCGTTCTCTAATGCTTTACCTAATTTTATTACCAATTGCTCGCGCTTAATGAGGAAATTTTTGAATTCCTGTTTTACATTCGCGATTACCGAATCTATATCCACATTGTCTTGATTAATACTGCTGTCTACATCAGAACTCATTCTTTGTTACCTCTTGCCAATTTTGTTTCGACAGCTGCCTTCATCGATGGATTAAATTGAGCCCCTTCAAATTCTATGGCATCGATTTCATGTAACCTGTCCCAGTACCGAATTTAGACTATTAAACTCTGCCAAGGCTTGGTTTAGTTCCACAATTCCTTTCTGGCTGCAACGGCTATCTATGCGGTCTGATGCCACGATTTCGATTGACTTGCAATTATCAGCGACTATCATGTTTGCTCGACCTCCTGAAATTTAGGTATACAATTGCTACAAAGCAACAGAGTAATTACTCCCAGGCCGCCAACTTTTATCGTAATATTGTCGGTAGCATTTTCAAAGCAGTCAGTTGCCTCACATATAAGGTTATTAGCATCCGCCTTGTTATTATTATTGTCCATGGTTTAATCCACCTATGGTCGCGGGTTTGCTTGATTGGAGGGTCTCAATTCTACGATCAAGCGAACCAGTATCATTATTTGTCTCAAATGTGTACTGCTTTTCAAGTATCCTTAACACATACCGGCTACGTGGAATATCTCCGCGATCTATATCTATCTTCTGCATAAGATCCTTTGGCAAAGATATGCCAATTCCAATTGAACTTTGCATAATTAATAGAGTTCATAACTATTATATTTGGTATAATTGAAGTACTTCAGTTATAACTTCGAAGTATCATGACGAGATCAAGGACTCAATAATAAGAACCTTAGAAGAAAATGGCTCCTTATTTTGGTCAGAGCTTTATAAAAAAATGCGAGAATTATATAAGAAAATTGCGCCAGCGACATTTAGTTCGTGCATCAAGGACCTGCTGCTCAATAAAGTGATAGATAAAATAGATACGAAGGAGAGGGGAATAAAGGTCCAATACTTTCTTACGAATAAAGGAAAGCAACATTTCAAACTTCTCATTAAAGTGTATGGAAAGAAATCAAAAGGTACCTCCAATGAGGAGACAAAACGGCGAATGGGTTTGTATCTTTTAATAGTTCTGTTTAGTAAGTCCCCTGCATATACATTTAAATCTGAAGAATTTGCTGCTCTTTTGTCAAGGAACAATTTATCCGAAAAGGATTTGACACGGCTAACTAAGAGGGAAGAGAACAAAGTCGACAAGACAGTAACCACAACAACATTCGAGTCTGAATCTGGCATTTTTGTTTGGAAGGTGGAAACGTTGAATAAGCGGAATATTCCTGAGGAAAGAAGTTATGTCTATACATGCAAACTGCCAGGATTATCGATAACAGATATTTTAGAAGCTCGTAACAATATGGCATTTTGGCATATGAAATTTACAGAGCCAGAAGTTCAGGAATCATTCAACTTGTTACGTGATGAAGGGATGTTTAGACCTATAGCCTTCTCTCTAAATGGAGAGTTAAGATATGATGTCTACGATCCATCAGTAAAGATGTTTTTAGAAGACTGTTGGGAATTACATAAGCTTGTATTTTTTTTAACCGATTTAATTTGGAAAAAGATCCGTGCTCTCACTACCGATGAAATAAAGTGGGTAGAGCAACATAGTGGTACTCAAACTGCTAATAAAATACGCAGAAATACATACATAGAAAGATCTAAACATTTTAGAAAGGTCAAAAATAAAAATATATATCTTAAGAAAGCCTGGTCGAAGATTACAGAATATAACAATGAATTAAAAAGATGTATCGAATATCATAAGGAAAAATATGCTGAAGTGATTGAAAAGTATCAATTTCCATTTGACGATTTGTTAGAAATAATTTATCCAAAATGCTTGCAACAATTAGCAGCCCCTTAGATTAGCTAAATTAACCCAATGTGATCATAATTTCTTGTTTATTAACGACTCTGGCTTAACATGAGCCAGTTTAGGATTATGTTGTATCATTGTCAAAATCTGACTCATTTGATCGCGCATTGCCTGGATCTCTTCATTATGTTTGCCTTCCATAATTTCAATTTCATTCTTCTTTTTGGTTAGTTCATCAACTTTTTTATGCAAACGGCACTCTTCGTTTATAGTTAGATCGTTAATTGCGGCCACATAACCCAGGGCTTTATCATTTCCCTCTAATAGTTCAGAGTCGGTCGGCTTGAAATAGGACTTGGTTAGGCCTGTTGCGGTGACCCATTAGGTATTCGCTGTACAGTGGATTCATTCCCGCATTGATACAGGTTGTTTTAAAGTATTTTCTAAATGCGTGAGTTTGCATTAGTTCAGTACGCTTATAGCCTTCAGCTCGCGCTCTAACACCAGTGCTATCTAATAATGTATAAACCATTCTAGTTATTACATAGTCTGATACCGCTATTGGTCGATTTATCTGTATAATGGTATCAAATGTTATTCTGAATAACGGTGAATCTAGTTTTAGTTGTTCGCCTAATCTTTTACGCCATTCTAGATATTGGTCGATATATTTAGCGCACTCTGGTGTACAAAATGTTACATACTGCTCTTGCTCTTTTCTATATACGTTTATGCGGTATAGTCAGTACTTGTCTATCTTTGTGATATCTCTTATCCTTAGATACTTGAATGCCCCCCTTCGTAGGCCAGCAGAAGCCATTAACAGAATAATGCATTTGTCTCGTAGAGACGCAGCGTCTATCAGTGTTTTTATTTGTTCTCTACTATAGGGCTTATCCTCAACGACACTGTAGTGTTTTGCTTTGAATTTCTTTAGTTTCTTCCATCTTATTTCCAAGTCATTCATATTGTAGAAATGAGCAATCGGAGCGATGTAACCGGAGACAGTAGCCGGAGATAGCCTACGCTCTTGTCTTAAGTATACGATATAATCGCGTATCAAGCCCTCCAATACATGAGCCTGTAACGAAGCCATTTCTTCGTAATCTGTTATTTTGCAAAAAGCCATAAAATATGAAAAGTTTATTCTGTAGATTTTGCGAGTCATATCGCTACTTATCGAGTCTATGAAATTATGGTAGGCTTCGCTATCATTATTGCTTATCTGTTGTTGCTGTTGGAGTTGTTCTATTGGTGGTCTTTCTTTAATCATAGCTAGAGCTAAAATTCATATAGAAGAGCCGATAATTAAACATACTATACGCTACGTAAAATAGGCTGTGTAGAAACCATCTCATACAGTCAAAGCTTTGTAAGAGTATAATACCAATAGTCTATTGAAAGAATCAATGTACGTCAGACTTGCAGGTACTATGTTCCGTGTTTTGAAGCATGCAAGGATTCCTCTATTTTCTAACAGGAAAAGTAATCACATATTTACAATATGGCAGCACATAGTTCTAGTTGCTATACGACAGTATGAAGGTAAGAGTTATAGAATGTTTGTCGAGTGGTTAATTGAAGCCTATTACCTAAGGTCATTTCTACGGTTGTCACGTATTCCTCATTTTACAACATTGCAAAAGTTTACAGATAGAATCAATAATTCATTGCTTGAAAAGATAATTTCGTCATTCATTGTAATTAGTGGTACCAAGCATATCTTTGCAGGAATAGATTCAACAGGATTTAAGATAACTCATGCATCACAATATTATACTGATCGAACAGAATTGAGAAGAAAATATGCGAAATTATCTATTGGAGTAGATGTATTACAACAAATCATATGTACAATTAAGATAAGACGAGCTCCAACAAGGCATGATAATGTAGATTTCAGGCCAATTATAACAAGGACATCAAATATTCTTCCATTATCCGTAGTTACAGCTGATAAGGGTTACGATAGTGAAGATAATCACCTTCTCGTAAGAGAGGACTTACATGCATTCAGTATTATTCCTGCTCGATATGAACATGTACCGATGTGGAGAACACATGGTAAGTACAGAAAGCAGATGAAGCGTGGTTACTCCAAATTGCTGTACAATCAACGAAACAAAGATGAAACCATAATATCAGTTATAAAACGACTATTTGGAGAGCATCTTATGTCTAGATTGACTAGAATGCAGAACAGAGAGTTATCATTTAGATGTATCACCTACAATATGCATAGACTGACTAATCTTGTAATATTGATGATGTTTTCTACATAGCCGTAAAA
>CAVXZB010000077.1:0-20071 GCA_963765895.1 uncultured Nitrososphaeraceae archaeon
TGTTCAAAGATAACAAAGCATGAAAATACCTGTTAACCTGATAATGTCCAGATCCCATTAACTAGAGATAATTTTAGATCCGTTTCATCATATTCCTATTAAGAACAGTTAAATTGCGCTGGAGATCTTTTTTAACTATTGAATTTCATCTTGAATAAACTTTTTATACAAATTGCCAAACCCTTTTTATAATCGAAATTATAAGCCACCAATTTGAAATGGGAGTAAGATACTGAACGACCTTGGTTGAACGGATTGATATACACTACTATGAGACGCTGAAGAGGCGGGAAGCGATCTCAACAGCATGGGCACACTTTATAAATTTGAAGACTGGGTTATTAAGCAATGCAAACCGTATCCTGGGATGTGAAAGTCTCAGCAGCTCGGTTGTGGAACAGGAAAACATACTTTCCCTTTTGTAGACCTAGTTTCACCAGGTGGTTCTATTTTGGGTATTGATATATCACAAGAGGCCGTGACTGAAGTTAACTAAAAGGCCGAGACAAACCAACTAAAACAAATCAGAGTCTATAAAAGGATCTTTCGACGAATGCATCAATTTGTTGCATGATTCTAAATTTGATCTCATTTTATCCTGCTACGCTATATATTATGCCAAAGACATGAAACGAGTTCTAGGAGCAATTTACGTTCCCTGCTAAGTCCTAACGGTCACATCTTTATTTGCGGTTATGGCAAAATGAATAATCAAGAAATTTTTAATATTGTTAATCATGTAATTCCCAATCCTCATAAACAGATGAAACCTGCAGGTGATTTCATCCATGCATCAAGCATAGAAGAAATAGGGAAGTGTTATCAGAGATTTATTACGGTTAGATGGTACAACAAGATTCAATTTAATAAAGTGGATGACGTGTTGGGGTGGTGGCAATACTCAACCTTCCTACCTCCCAGACATTTATGACCAAGTAGAAGACGCATTGCAAACCTATTTTGCTTTGAATAGTAATTTTGTTTTGACCAAAAGCATTCTAGGTGTGAACTATTATTCCTGAGTACTTGACCTGGATGGTCACATAACAAGATGGTTGATGGTGACGGTGACAACGATCACATCTTACTACACTAATACATCAGGCTGATAGAGTTTTTAAATACTGAAATTAATACTCAATAAAAATATGATGTCAAGCGTTAAGGAATGAATCAGTGATACTACTGAAGAGTATGACAGGAATCGACTACTTTTCTGTAACGATGCCCCTTATATCTAAGTTTTTATAAATATAAACGCACATAGTTATTTCAAAGATTTAGTGCACTTAGTCTGCTAATGCTTATATATAAAAGTGATGTAACGAGGTTAATTGGTTTGGAATATCCAGGCATTGCTCGAGGAGGTTGGTATACGCTCATATGAAATATGGGGAAATCGTGCACCAATTAATGTAAGCTCAGTAGCTCCAATTAATAGAGCTTGCATTAATGATCTTTCCTTTTGTTCCTCAGAGGGGGATGACGCAATTAGCTCTATTTCAAACTCTCGGGCAGGTGTTATTCTTTGCAACAAAAGTTTGATGCAACGGTTGGGTCGGAGGCAAGAACGAAAACGTCAACAATGTCTAGTTTTTTTGGAAAATCCGAGATTGACTATAATACACATAATAAAGTTGATCTACAAACGGGCAGAAGGTGAATTACGTGAAGTTTCACGAACTGCAATAATACCCAAAGCAGCCAGGATAGGTAAGAACTGTTCTATAGGTGAATTTTGTGTCATTGGCGACGACTGCAGAATCGGGGATAACACAACAATACATGATAGAGTTAACATTTTGCAAAATACTAGGATTGGTAAGAATTGTGTTATCCAGCCAGGGACAGTGATTGGCGCTGACGGCTTTGCATATGAGAGGCACACAGAAACACTTGAACTTGAGAGGTTTCCACATATTGGTGGAGTTCAGATAGGAGATGATGTTGAAATCAGTTCGAATTGCTCAATCGCACGTGGATCTCTCTCAGATACTATTATAGGCAACGGTACAAAGTTAAATGCACTAGTCCATATAGCTCATAATGTACAAATAGGAAAAAACTGTGCCTGTTCGGCAGGTGTCACCATTGGAGGCAGCACAATTATAGGCGATACATGTTGGCTTGGACAAAATTCGACTTTAAAGCATAAAATAAGGATAGGAAATAAAGTAATCGTGGGTTCAGGAGGCAGCGGTTATAGGTAATATAGAAGATGAAGATATCGTCGCTGGGGTACCAGCCACGTCTATAAAACATAAAGTGACTTCGAATCAGTTGTTCCTTATGGGCGGACATGCACCAAAACGAAAATCTAGACGTATAATTATGCATGCACAGTCTAGATGACTTGCTTTGAACTGGGGCACTGGCAATGCATTCTTTCTAGCCTGAGATTTTTGCTAACATGGATTAATCATTGAAGAAAGTACTGATATTATGCAAACACAAAAAGCATATTATTAGTGGTGGTAACGAAGATTATCGTCTCGCAAGAAGTCAAGGAAATGACATGTTGAATGGGGATGCAGGAAATGATATAATACAAGGCGATTCCGGCAACAACCAAATATCTGGAGGCACTGGCAATGATATCCTTACTGGAGGTCCAGGTAAAGATCACCTCAATTGTGGTGCGGGTACTGACACAATTACTGACTTTCAGCCAGGTGTTGATATAGAGACAGCAAACTGTGAAAATAGTTAGACATTCCTATTACTACAAAGTTTCATTCTTCTGTGATGTACATGATACTTGCTAGTACAATCAGTCGAAAGACATAATCGAACGGGGCAAAAATCCGGCGACCAGCAGCATTGGAATAGAAATGACTAAATCATATCAAAGGAAGGAGGAACCTATGGAATACCTAACTGACATGGTCACAACGGTTCCCGAGGGAACTAGCCACACCAAAGTCGATGAATTGCGCGCAGCGGAGGCAGTGCGTGCCGCTGAGCTCGCCAAAGTAGGCCATTTGATCCGACTATGGCGCCCACCACTCGGTCCAGGTGAATGGCGCAGCATTGGGCTATTCCGAGCCGCAGACGAGGTAGAGCTTCGCGAAGTTCTAGACTCGTTACCTCTTCATGTCTGGATGAAGGTCAACGTTACGCCGCTGACTCCGCATCCTAATGATCCGGAATTTCGCGCCCGTCAAGCCACGGATTACCCACAGGCCTAGCGGCGTCACTGAAACTAAACCTATTACGATAAATAGCCAATAGCCGACATCGGTCCACATCTAGTTTTCCTCTGATTGTGTTGGTACTATAAATGGAGACACAAAGACACATTGTAACCAACGTTAAGACCAGTAGCTGGTCGTCTAGGGATACGATATATTAACATATGTCAACGATTATCCTTAGACTTGGATGCACTGGACGCCCATCATTGAAGTACTAATCAAAGTAGAGGCCGAAATACGAAATCTCTCAACGTCTGAATTCTTTGTTGTGATATTATTCCGTTAGCAAAGATTAATGCGTTACACGTGTTGCATCGTAGCATTATACGACGAGTCTTGGTAGGCTTTAACGTAGCCATAGCATTGCAAAAAAGACAATGCACATATCGTTCCCATGTATCAAATCCTGACACGTTACTGTAGTATAATATATTATATCTAAGCTATATATAGCGATAAAAGGGGAACAAGTGGAATACAATATTCAATATCCTGAGGAGGAGGTAATACACAAACCTGCCGGCAAACGATCGTGTTCTAGAAGTACACCTTATATAATTTGTTCCTGTAGTTTGTTCTTATGAAAAATGAAAAGGATCATACATCGATTAGACATGTAACACATAGAAGGCTGTTTGCCCGGTGGGTGGGCCGTTAATATGTCACACCTAGAATGTCATACGTAGATGGAGTTGACGACGGTGTAGGCTATGGTGATATTTATTACAAGACGACATTTAATCTAGGCGTGGTTGGCTGCGAGAGCAATGTATGTGAGGCAAAAGATTTGTTATATTAGAATCACTTAAGTTGATTTAAACATAGGACCCTACAGCAAGCATATTAGACTGTAGAACCATATCACAGAATATGATGTCGATATCCCTTGTCGCAATGGAATATGATATAAAGTTCCTAGCGATGATTTGCAAAGAGCAATCGTACCGGAAGCGACCTCTATGAGCAATACACGCAAGGGACTTCCGCTAACCAGAGCTCACATTGAACAGATATTTCCGAAATTAACACCTCCTCAGATTAGTCGTATTGCAGCGCTAGGACACATGCGTACGACAGAACGTGGCGAAGTGCTCTGCGAGCAGGGAGACAGCGCAGCACCGTTCTTTGTTGTTGTTTCGGGCGAACTTGAGGTTGTACGCCCCTCGGGTGCCGTTGAAACCCTTGTTACCATCCATAGATCTGGTCAGTTCACGGGCGAAGTTGGCATGCTTTCGGGCCGGCGAATCATGTTCCGAGTGCGTACTCAGAGTCTGGTAAGGTGATAGAACTGGATCGGCAACACATGCTGGCTTTGATCCAGAGTGATGCTGAGCTTGGCGAGATCCTGACTCGAGCTTTCATCCTCCGCAGGGTTGAATTGGTGGCGGCTGGCATGGGAGATGTTGTGCTCATCGGGTCAACCCATTCAGCTGATACGCATCGAATCAAAGAGTTCCTGATGCGAAATGGACATCCCTATTCATATATAGACCTAGAACGCGACCCTGATGTACAGAACCTATTGGATAGTTTCCATCTCGCAGCCAGCGAGATACCTGTAGTGATTTGCAGAGGTACGATTGTACTTAGGAACCCCAGTAAGCAGCAAATAGCAGACTGCCTAGGCTTCAATGAATCTATTGACCAAACTCAGGTACGCGATCTCGTCATAATCGGCGCTGGTCCCTCGGGGTTGGCTGCTGCAGTGTATGGCGCTTCAGAAGGACTAGATGTTCTAGTGCTGGAAACAAGTTCTCCTGGCGGCCAGGCCGGTTCAAGTTCAAGAATAGAAAATTACTTGGGATTTCCTACAGGTATTTCTGGCCAGGAGCTCGCAGGTAGGGCATACCACCAGGTGCAGAAGTTCGGCGCGGAGATGATGATTGCCAAGGGCACATGACTCGTCTGCGATCACAAACCGTATGTCGTCCAAGTTGAGAACGGATCCCTGATTCCTGCACGCAGTATCGTGATTGCAACCGGGGCAGAGTATCGAAGGCCGCCATGCAAAAACTTGTTGCGCTTTGAAGGCGTAGGCGTCTATTACGGCGCGACCTTCATGGAAGCGCAGTTATGTGGAGGAGAGGAATTGATTGTGGTCGGTGGAGGAAACTCAGCGGGCCAGGCTGCTGTGTTTTTAGCGCAGACTGCAAAGCACGTACACATGCTGGTCAGATCTGCAGGTTTGGCTGAGAGCATGTCACGGTACCTGATTCGCCGGATCGAAGATACGGCTACTATAACATTACGACCGTATACAGAACTCGTGGCGGTCGAAGGTGGCGATCATTTAGAATTGGTTAGCTGGCGAAACAATCAAACGGGACAGACTGAAAAACACGAAATCAGGCACATATTCGTCATGACTGGTGCCGATCCAAACACCAGCTGGCTTGATGGCTGCCCTAGCGCTAGATGCTAAGGGCTTCATAAAGACAGGTCCAGACCTTTTGCCTGAAAATCCGACCAATACACGCTGGTCCCTTACCCGTCAACCATACTTGCTTGAAACCAGTTTGCCAGGTGTTTTCGCAGTAGGCGATGTGAGGGGCGGCAGCATCAAACGTGTTGCATCTGCAGTCGGTGAAGGATCAATTGCAATCTCATTTGTTCATAAAATACTCCAGGATTAGAAAATGGAGTTATGGTAAGTTCGCTACAGGTAAGGGAATAAAAGAATTGTTAACTGCCAATACTAATCAAATTGATCTTTTCAGGGGAGATTCATGTAACGATAGGATTGTCAAAGCCCAGCTATAACTATTATTGGGCAGTCTAGAAGATAGCAATAATTTACTTAATAACGCTCGAACCGTCATCAGTAAATGTTCCAAATCTATCTCTTGCCTTGTAAATAACAGCATCTGTGATAACTCCATTATTGACAAGGGAATCTTCTATGATCATCTTTAAAGCAATTGCTCCATTGGTAATTTTTCGACTAAAGTCATTACTATTGTGATCGACATTATACAAACCAAACTTTGCTTCTGATCTATATCCTTCATGCCATTCGTAGTTGTCCATAAGAGACCAATGTAAATATCCGATGATATTTGCGCCATCGTCGATAGCTCGTTTTAATTGCTGAATATGCGCAACGATATATGGCGCTCTGTATTTATCGTCCTTATCAGCAATACCATTCTCTGTAACTAAAACAGGCTTATTCCATTTATCTTTAATTCGTATAATCATATTGTATAATCCAGACGGATAAATTTCCCATCCTAAATCACTTAGCATGCTATGTGGCTGCTTGTTTCCAAGTAGATCATTCACTATTGCACCACCAATAAATCTTGCAGACGTAAAATCTAGAATATTACTATGATAGACATACACTCTTCTGTAGTAATTAAGGCCAACGAAATCGAGTTTGTTACACCATTCTGGGTGTATTACAAAATCTTTGCTAGTCTTATTATATCTTTGAAGTGTATTGAGATAATTAATATCCTCTTCCACATTTATTACAGCATTCAGAAAGTAATCATTAATGAAATAATCAAACCTGTTAGCAGCTTCTACGTTGTCTCCCATTAGGACGTTGAAGATCCTTCTAGGACTAGCACGCTCTACTTCCATCATCATATGCGACAATCCGACTTTCTTAGGAACTCCATCATCGTCAGCGTCAATATCGTCAATTTTTGTTATTGTGTCATATGCCCTAACATGTGCTTCAATAAGATTATGTAATACTTTTTTAGCCCTGTTGCCATCAAGGCAGAAACCAGGAGACCATATTCCAGATATATATCCACCACCTATGATAGAAGAAACTGGTTCAGTTATTGTTATCCAGTAATCAACAATATCCTTAAACTCCGAGACAATCTTTGTTAAATATTCTATAAACTTCTCTACTGTTTTATTACTCTCCCATCCCTTAAAAGATTTCCAATATAGATCTGTTTGTAATGGATCTGTCAGGGGCAGTCCTTTAGTGGAGAAGGTAACAAGTTTTGTCCAAATTTTTTTTTAAAAGTTATAGGAGGAGTTAGTATCCAGAGAGGAAGTGTAACATGGTTGAGAGTTACTATGGGTTCTAGACTTCTTTTACGCATTGATAGTATCATCTGTTTATAATGGTTAATCGCCTGCTCATTCCATTCGCCTTCTGCGGGTTGTATGCGTGCCCATTCTAAACCTAATCGAAATGCATTCAAATCTAACTTCTTAGCGCTATCAAAGTCAGCTTCATAGTATTTTGGATCCCAAAACTTAACTGCATTAGCTGCTGGTTCTAGAATAACTCTCTTACTGCCTCTGTAAAATATGCGAGTAGTTAGCTTTGATATCCTTTTCTTAATTTCCTCTGATGTTGTGAATATATTCCAGTCATTATTCATTATGCCGCCTTCTACCTGATAAGAAGAAGTTGAGACACCCCATAACATTAGGAATAGTTCTCACTGCACTTTAATCTCATGAAGTAGATAATACAAATACAAACATCTGGATTTAGATTCATAAAATGCAAAGGTAGTACGCTGAAAGCGTAAAAAAGAGCCGAATCCTCTCAAGTGCATATCACATGTATTAAAACTAAAAGTCTTTGATTAGTCTAGTTCTTCGCTCATTTTTCACCATTCTTCTTATCCATAAAATAAGAATAAGAGACTTAGGCAATTATGGCGGTGTATGCTATGCTATTGGAACCTGAGAAGGTAACTAATTTTCCAACGTTATATAAAATGATAATATTTGGGGAGTTAATTGTTACTGTATTTCCACTAAATATATCTCTTCCTTGTACGATATTACCTAGGTTGGTAGTGTATAATGCATCGTGGATAGTCAAATCCCGAGCTTTAACTAACGATAATGGTACTGCTTTGGATAATACACCTGTTGTACTTATTTCTCCAACTACAATCTGAATGTTGTTCCCCTTAGGTAGAGTAGCAGATATGTGTCCGCCAACTATCCTAAAGGGAGAAAAATCTCCAACGACAATTATGTTATTTGTCCCGATTACTTGAGCCTGACCTAGTTTCATGTTATCTGACTGAATTATAGGACCTTTATTAGCAATAGCCGATTGAATTTGAGGAAGAGTCTGACTGAGATGTTGCTGATATATGTATTTATTAACTACGCTGTTATTGCAGGTGACTGCTCGCTGAGGATGCAGAGCTAGAATTGTTTGTCGCATCACTAAGTGCTACCGCATTACAATTACCACTTACGCTCAGGCCGGGTGGCACTGTTCCGCTGGGTCCAGTTGTACCATTATTAGCAGGTGGCACTGTTCCGCTGGGTCCAGTTGTACCATTATTAGCAGGTGGCACTGTTCCGCTGGGTCCAGTTGTACCATTATTAGCAGGTGGCACTGTTCCGCTGGGTCCAGTTGTACCATTATTAGCCGGCCCCTCGACTGTAATGGATTCACATAATCCGGTGTCTGGATTGCGAATTTGTTCTGATACTGGACATGGTTTGTTGACATCAGGTGATTGTCTTGTTGTGCCTGTGTTTGGGTTTAAAGTGTTTGTAGTTTGTGCCGGACAATTACCATTAGCATCAGGCATTGATCCATCAGGACAGGTTTCTTGGTTTGTTGGAGCCTGGGCAGGTGAAGTATTACCGGTATCACTACTGCTCGCCTCCCCCATTGCTATTGCCGCTACCTTCCTCCGTAGTTGTTGTTCCTCCGCCTCCACCATTATCGCTACTAGAACCCTTATCGCCGCCTTTGTCTTTTTTTGCAAAAACTATGCTAATATTATCCGTAAAGGGAACTGTGGTAATTGATGATACTAGTGTCAAAATAACAAATATCAGAAATATTGTAGAACCATATATTTTCAGGGATTTTTGTATCAAAATTGCATCGTCGCTCCTAGCTCATAATAACTTGCCATTATCGGTTTTTATTTAGATGGGATGTAATAATTAAGGTTTTATAGTAACAGTCTTGTGTCCCAAAGAGATACGTGCAACCGCGTCAGATAATATCCTACAATGTGATACTTCGATGAATTAGGGATTGATACGCATTACGACGTTTCAGTTTGCCGGCATTTGGCACTTGGGCTTTACATATAGTATTAGGTTCCGGCGAAACTCCCGTATTCCTAGGAATTCATGAATTATGCAATTCATATTTGGGACAAACATACAACTTATAATAAATATTAATGCTAGACTAAATCCTGTTAAAACTAGCTATAACTATAATGCAGACTGGACGTATCATCTAAATGTAGTTCGCTAAAATTTAACCAAATAATGAAATGTTTGCAGCAAGCTCTTCACTATGTCCAAAGAGAGCCGGCGAAAAGCGACTGGATCTGGACTACGCGATCCTGATGGAAGGGGGGTAAACTTGTCTCTGAACCAAGTTTCACGAAAGATCTCTGGAAGGAGAAGTAGTCGTATCTTACCGTAGATAATAACTTCTAGGAATATATCTCACCGTTAAATACATACACATAATATTATCAATATGATACCAATAATGTGGATAAATCACTGACAGGCCTGCAGCCTATAGACTTGCTATAAAGAGGAAGGTGGTCCTTCCATTATTGTCTGATGTCTTGGTACTGCTGTCAGTCTATCATCTGGATGTTTTAGTAAGATATGGCTACCCGTTAGATTGGAATGTAATAGGACATGTCAGATGCTGCCTGCGCTTACAGTACCAGTAGCTCGAATTGCCAGTATATCTGGCTTGAGTAAGCTGATACTGATTCATGTACTATGATTTATTGTGTTCATATTTGTCTGCTTGATTTCTTAAATCTAGTCTCCATCATTCATTAATGTGGTCTCCGCCGGCGAACATTCTATATCACTTATTGTAGTGCGGTACATTACGGTTGTTAGTTACCAGTTACTAATTGTAGATTATATTTGTGCTCGCTATGAGAGGTTTTTTGCATTATTTGTCTATAAATTGCATTCAGTAATTTCTTATTGAACTAAAGATCAGCATTTCATTTGTGCCGGACTTTTTTACCTGAAGCATATGTTATAACATAAAGAACGTAAATACAGTCATCAATTAATCTCATAATTCTCTTTCTGACATGCATTGAATTAGTTTATGGTGTTTCCAATCACTACTATTATAATTGAATAGGCTTATAGCACAGAATCACAACAATACGATAGGAAAGGATGGGGATGATCGCCTTTCATAAAGCCTCTTATACAATACTAATATGTTGATATATAATCGCAGAGAAATTGACAGTTATGATCGGGGCTATCCTTGCCGGCAGACTAGGAATAGCAGTAACAACTCTTCATAATCACTTTACTACGTTTTTATAATTGATTTTGGTTATCTTGTATTGCTCGTCAATACGCTAAGCTTCTCTATTTAGTCTCGCGATGTTGCTGCCGTCAAGTTGTTCCTGAATAACAATTGTTTGTTTGTAATACGATATCACTGTGATTTCAGAGAAGTCATATCAATGGAAAAGCGATACTTTACATCTGCTTTGGACAGCCTGTCGTAAGCTTCGTTGACTTTCTGGATTGGAATAACTTCTACGTCAGCAGTGATGTTATGTTTGCCGCAGAAGTCGAGCATTTCCTGCGTTTCGGCAATACCTCCTATGGGCGAGCCTGAGATGCTGAGTCGCTTCGATATAAGGCTAAAGGCCGGAACGGCAAAAGGTTTGTCCGGTGCGCCTACAACGGTGATGTTGCCATCGCGGCGGAGTAATCGTATGTAAGAGTTAATGTCGTGCTCGGCAGAAACCGCATCAAGGATAAAGTCGAAGTCTGCCTTTATGCTTTCTCATCTCTTCGGTATTTCGTGAAATGACCACCTCGTCTGCACCTAGGCGAAGTGCGTCTTCTTTCTTATTAGGCGACGTGGTAAAGACTACGACATGGGCCCCAAGTGCATGAGCTAACTTTACTGCCATATGACCCAACCCACCTAGACCTACCACACCGACCTTATTGCCTTTGGTAACACCCCAATGCCGCATGGGCGAGTATGTTGTAATTCCTGCGCAGAGGAGAGGCGCGGCTCCGGCAAGATTTAAGTTGGAAGGAACGTGTAGGACAAAGTGCTCATTGACTACAATGCTGTCAGAATAGCCGCCATAGGTGACTCCTCCAAGGTGCACGTCTGGAGAGTTGTAGGTGAGGGTGACGTGTGGGCAGAACTGCTCGAGTCCATCCTGGCACTCGTGGCAGTTGCCATCAGAATCAACCATGCAGCCAACTGGCAGCAATGTCACCTGGCTTGAACCTGGTGACTGCAGAACCAACCTTGGTGATGCGGCCAACGATCTCATGTCCAGGAACGCATGGATAGACAGTGGGCGCCGCGCTCCATTCGCTACGGACAGTATGAAGGTCAGAATGACATATACCGCAGAAAAGGATTTCGATCTGAACATCATGATCGTCTGGATCGCGTCGTGAAATTGTCATTGGGGCGAGGAGCGATTTTGCACTCGCAGGAGCATAAGCTTTTGCCTTATACTGACCACGTAATTCAGAGCTGAAATTGCGTTGTTGAAGACATGACAATCTCAGTGCGGTATTATATATACGGATTTAGTCCAAGAAGCCGGCAAAAACGAAACTGCAAGCAGTCCAGCGGTATGTGAGATCCAGTGTGGACATTGGTTGTTCAGAATATTCCTTTTTCATATAGATAAAGATAGTGATCATATTCCCAGTTGTGGCCATCTTTATACCTATTATTGATTAAACAAACAGGAATAGAAAGCTAAATCTTAGAGAATATTGCCGGATTTAGCAAAGATATCTGGTCCAACTGATACGGACGTGATAAAACTTAGTTCCGGCAAGCCAACTACAGACAATAAAGGAGTTTTGTCGGAATTACTAGCGCCCATTATCAGCTGGTAGTAGGAATTCCACCCCATAGATTATGACGACATATGATATCCTCATTGCACTTGGCAAAGAGGCTCAGTTTCTGTACTCTACTGTGGATAATTACACATCTGATGCAGAAAAAGAAAGTAAATCAGATCTTGTAGATATGTGGAATACTATAAAACAAGATCGAACTAGACATATGCAGATGCTGCGAGAGGCCTTAGCAAAGGAAGCAAAACAAGAAAAATTGACGCAATAGTCGTAGATTAACACAAAAACTATTTTTTGGCTGATCGAATTAGCTGAGTATAATACAATTTGAGACGCATGTATTTTATGACGTTGTTACAGACTCACTGAGATTATTGGCCATTGGAATGAGATCTATCCTCAATTACTATGGAAATCTTGACCTGCAATGTTCTAAAAGGATTTCGTATGAGATATGTCTACGCAGAAAATTAATGTACCGCAGAAAATTTTACTTTGTTAGTCTTGGTTCTAAACATAACCATAGCTGAGGAGACACACAGTAACGTATCGGTCTGATAAGCATATGCTGTGAACATTGGTTAGTTGTATCGATCATGTGGCGGTCTTAAAATTATCCTTTTGGTATGAGTTAGTTATAATCCATCGATGAAGTGTTCTATAATTAATATAATCAATTTAAACAATAAGGTACTACTATCGAATTGTAATGAGGGCAATACTGTACTCGGTGACAAAATAATTTGGTAGCAAGAATTGGTATTATGGCATCTCATGAACAAGTAAATGCAAATGATCTGTTATCCGATGTTAGCGTAATGGAAGAAAATGGTTTAGAAAGATGTTGGGTTAGTGACCATTATATGCCTTGGTGGCACGACGGAGGATTCGCTGGTGCCACTTGGCCATGGTTAGGAGGAGCATTAGCCAAGACAAACAGAATACATATAGGAACATCTGTGACCGCGCCAATACTAAGATATCATCCTGCTATCGTAGCTCAAGTATTCTCGACATTAGGATATATGTTTCCAAATAGAGTATTTTTAACTGTAGGTACAGGAGAGGCTGTAAATGAAGTTCCCTCTGGAAACAATTGGCCATCTAATGCTGAAAGATTCGAAAGATTAAAGGAAGCAATAACTCTTATCAAAAGGCTATGGACAGAAGAATGGGTTGATTTTAATGGCAAATATTATTGGGTGAAGGATTCTAACCTATATACCAAACCCCCTAAGCCAATACCACTATTTGTTTGGCTATGAAGCCACAATCTGCCATGCTTGCAGGTGAAGAAGGCGATGGGCTAGTAACAAATGAGCTTGATTTGGAAATCCTAAAGAATAAAGTGTTACCCGCGTTTAAGCAAGGATCTGAAAGATCAGGAAAAGATTACAACTCATTAACAAAGGCAGTATTTATGCCAGCCTCCTACGATCAAGATAAAGATAAGGCTATAAAATCAATTGTCTTTTGGAAAGGTGCAATGATAAAGGCCTTTTTTGAAGCAGATGTTCATGACCCAAGAGAAATACAGGAAAACGGTCTGGTAGTAGGGAATGATACAATGCAGGAAATGGCCTTTGTCATATCAAATGCAGAAGAAGGTATAAAGAAAATCAAACAATATATAGAATTAGGATTTACTGATATAGTATTAATTAACTCCAGTCCTGACAGAAACAATTTGGTAAAGTTACTTTCAAATGAGATAATTCCTCAGGTTAAATAGGGCTAGTTTTGAGATAATTGTGCGATTCTAGAATTAGGATTAGATTTAGGATTCGCCTGATACTAAATTCATTAGAATCAACTTTGATATTGTCAGCCCTGGCCTTTAGAAAATCATTATATGCATTAATCCATGCGATACCATAAGCTTGCCACAATTTTATTCCAATGATGAATGGGTCATCACTGTTTAATTTCCTTCACGTCTCCTAGTTCTATACTCATATCCATATTTCGATTGATATCCTTATTATCAGTTTGATTATCTTTTGCTTCTTTGATAATCTCTAGTGAATGTCCTAATTCGCTTACAAGCAGCACAGCTTCTATTCGCTGATTCTCAATATTAACGATGTTTGGCAGTTTTTTTATCGTTAATCCTCTGTGTTTCATAATATAGTCGCATGCATTACCGTTATTCTATTTTTAGAAGCACCGGATCCTACGATTGTTCAGAACAGATAATTTTGCTAATTAAAAATAATTTGTGTAACTTTGCTTTTTATTTATTTAGATATCACGCGGGCTCTTCTGACTGATCTCCATCATTGGTTTTTTCTGCGGCTTCTTCACGTAGACTCTCTGATGGGCCGGTAGTTTGCGGATTAGACCCTGCTTTTCCTATCTTTTTTTGGTCCTTCTGTGCTGAATCAAGATTCTCTTCGTTACTCAATTATATCAATTATATGTCAATCAATATAGTTAAAAGCAGTTATATGACGATATTTAATCACACTAGTTCAATGGGAAAGAATAACACATAATTTGAATCGTATAGAAACAAGCATAAGATCTAATCATCAAGAAGGAAATACAAGCCACGTGAGTCCGCATCGACTATTAGTATCAAATCATTTATCGATAAACATGGTTTTATTTATCGCTTCCTGACTAGTTATAAATGATGATAGAAAAGAGCGATTGTATATATATAAATGGTCAATATTATAACTTGTAGATAGAATCCCGAGAACAACATTGATTGCCGTATTTAATGTGATTAGCAAGAATTGCTTTACATAATTACATAAAGCATCATGTAGTAGATATATTTTCTGTCCCTATTGTCCCTCGTTAACTACTACTATCTATATTATCTTTACTACTATACTATCCTATTACCGTTACAATATTATAATAATCACATGTTAGTTATTTCAGGAATAGATACTGACTACTAGCTAGGGACAGTAGGGACACTTCTATAATCAGCAGTCACTCTATGAATGATATTCTCTACTTGATCGGGTTCTTATGCCTGTGGATTAGGAATAGATTTGGGAACGCCGGCTTGCTTAAAACAGTAGCAAGACTTATCCCGGCCGGCGAACAGACGAAGCAAAATTGAAGCCCGGAAACTACGATAAAACATCACTTATGTAAAAGATTAACCGTGCTATCTGTATTATATCATAGGTAGGTCAACGCATAGGTGTAAATACAACCTCACGCAATGTCTAGATTTTCTGCTTGGATAACATTCCGTTAGCAAATACTAAAACGCCGCATGTGTTACATCTTAGCATAATACGTCTAGTCTTGGTAGGTTTCAATGTAGCCATAGAATTACAGAAAAGACAATGCACAGTTCGTTCCCAGGAGTCAGTAATTGACAAGTTACTGTAGTAAGATATATCACATCTAATCTATATATAGCGCCAAGAGAATATTGCAGAACAGTTCTTTTTCTTCCGGGTTTATGGTGTCATATGAGATCGCCGGCAGACCGGCAAATTACAAGGTAGCACATGGCTGTAAAGTATATGCTAGGCAAGAGGAACATGAAAAAAAATGTGCGAACATATAGAGTAGATACGTTGCCACCTACATAAGGACATGGAGAGAAAAAATCCGGCGAGCAGCATAAAGATAGAAAAACTAATGGAAAGGAAAATGAGACATGAAGTTAATGCCGACATCATCAGGATCAAAGTCATATTGTCAATATGTACCATGATTTTGGCTGGCTAAGGAATCCTCATTCGATTGTGTTATCATAAGCGCGCCGTAGTAGTCGGTCGGTCTGATATCTCTCTTACTAGTGTTCTTGTACTGACAAACTAATCTTTAGCTGATGACAGTTATCGAGACAGTAACAGGATTTATGATATCCAAGGGCTTCTACTCTATCTGCTGCCAAACGCATATAATCAGAATACTGATTAGATAAGTGATTGCTTGAATATGCTGTATTGATACTGATTTAATAAGATGCAATACTATAATAGCACATATTAACTACTCATGTTATGGGACGTAAGGATTGGTATTATGTCCACCTTCCAAAACTTCTGATCAAAAGACTGGATCAATTCCTAGAAACACCTAGGGCCAAAAGTATGGGTATGTCTAGTAAACCAGAGCTGCTAAGACATATGATAAATCAATTTCTCGATGAGCAAGAAGCCTTATACAACAAGATGGATTATGTAAGTGATATTATCTTAGAAATGAAGGATCGTGACCATGTCGTCTTTACATATAATAATGAATCACAATTTAAGGAGATTGTTAATGCCTATGTAAGGCGAGGCATTGATCGCAATCAGATTAATGTCTTGCTTATCTACACAAAAGAACAACAGAAATTCATAGAATCAATTGACAAAGTCGAAAATGTAAATTTTCTATTCAACTCACAAGATATAATAATAATTCCAGCCGATGAAGGTTTTTATGATGACGGCAGCTTTTCTGTTATGCCAAGTCTTAATAGTATACGCGATATCGGGGAACTGGCAAAGCAGAGATCAAAAAATGGACTAAATATCTTGGCCACTTCGCCAACTAAATTAATCGAACAGGGAAGATATGAGGACGCTCTCCAACTTGAAAATATGTCTAATGAAGCAATCAAAGGGTCTGAAACGCCTATAACTGTACTATGTCTTTACAAAGCTGTTCCAGAAAATCTTGAAGATCGTTTTTCAGAGTATCATGATCTTATAATCAAACGTACTGCAACTATTGCGTCGACTGGCTTACAGTAAGGTACTGGTAAACCCCAATTGTTAAGTATATAGATAGAGAGTTTCGTTTAACATGAACAAACAAGTTTCAAATCAAAAATTGCTTAGCACACGTACACTTCACAGAACAGTAACAATTGATGGGCTGTCTATTTTTTACAGAGAATCAGGGGAACCAACTAATCCGAAGCTACTCTTGCTTCATGGCTGGCCTGCTTCTTCTCATCAATACCGTAATCTTATTCCAGCTCTGGCGGACCATTTTCATGTCGTCTCACCCGACTACCCTGGGTTTGGGAACTCTGATATGCCTAGTCCGGATGAATTCAATTACACCTTCGATCGACTCTCTGAGATAATGGAAGATTTTTTGAAGACCATAGGTTTTACACATTTTGGACTTTACATGCAAGACTATGGTGGGCCTGTAGGCTTCCGAATCATGACTCGGCATCCTGAATGGCTTGAGTGGCTAATAATACAGAACTCAAATACATATGAAATTGGCTTTACCAGTGCATGGGATGGCTTGCGTAACGCGCTTTGGAGGAATCGGTACTCCTGAAGCGGAAGCTCCTCTATATGGGTTTCTACAACTCGAGACGATAAAGCAAGTCTACCTACACGGCCACAAGCAAACAGAAATCATCAGTCCAGATAATTGGAACATAGACTTTAGGTTTATGGAGCGGCCAAATGCGAGACGCGTACAGATGGATTTGTTCTATGACTATCGCATTAACGTAGCACTATACCCAAAATGGCAAAAATTCTTACAGGAGAATCAACCGAAGTCATTGATTTTCTGGGGACAAAATGATATATTCTTTACTAGAGAAGGCGGCGAGGCTTACCTAAAGGATCTATCTAACGCTGAGATACATAGGCTTGATTCAGGACACTTTGCTACGGAAGATTGCCTTGACGAGATAGCTAGTAACATCCACAGATTCTATCTTGAGAGAGTAAAAAGCCTACATGATGGGAATCAAGCATAAACCCATTTGCTGCCATAATAATAGCATTGATTTCATTACATACAGTATCGCCCAAACAATTGAATACTATGAACCATGGACTTGCTGATTATCTCAAGAAAGCAAATACAGAGTCTGTCAATTCATGATTAGACTTATTGATGTTCCGGATACGATATGAAATATTGGCTCGCTTTCCCTGCCTACCGTTCTAAAGTATGCTGAAAGATCCTCATTGATAGCTTTGTAAGTGCCGGCTTCATATACACCAAGCGAACCTCCTCCTAGAAATATCAAAGCTCTATTGATACTGGAATTCATAAGATCGTATTCACATCATCTCGTATATTTATTATTGTCATCAGACATACTAGATATAGATCGTCTTATCAAAGATCTAAGGATACCTGCGGAAATGGTGTCCTCTATATCGGTAGTTGGTACTTCCGAGCATTTACTCATCTATTTTAGTGACAATTGTAATTTAGTAGTGTCTGGAGAACCTGTAGATCTAGGGCAGTAAATCTGCCACGCTGAAAAGCGAGGCGATCGAAGAGATTGTCCCGGCCAAACCAACAACCAAAAGAACGCCGCCAGCTAGTAATACTGCTATTCCTTGTCTAATCGAGAAACCCCCAAGAATATTTGTCTTCTTTACACTTAGAGATTACAAACGCTGGTGTGCCAGTTCTTATTTAATGTGTCACTATTACCGGTTGACATTGTTGTTTTATCACTTCCGATGTCGGACATTGTCTTTTTTTATAAAATCCCAGAAATTTTTCTTAAATGAATGTGCTCTATAATTTGATACTGCGGCAGCAGGAATCGCAGCCACTCCAGCAGTCAGAGCACCTGGTATAACTGTTGAACCACTATATCCTTGTCCCATGCGCCAGTACGCAAAGATTAAATCATAATTACCTTCTTTACCGCTTATCATTATTTCAACGTCCAGCACATTCCCAATTATAACGCTGCTCAAGGTACCTTTATTTGCCTTTAAATCCCAATAGTTTTCTTCTTTCTCTTCATGAATTATATCCAATTTGAGAATTTTTGAGATATTTCTTATTTCATCGTATAATTGTGAAATATCTACGTCTTGTAAAGTAACGTGTTCCTGTCTAATTGTCTGATTGCTGAGCGATGGATTTATTCAGAGCTGGTCATAGAGGCTTTCTTAAATGTGTCTGAGTGGTTCTGCTCTTAGATGCACTTCTCGTTAGCCAGAGGGCATAGAAAATAATAGCGGCATGTTTATCAACGCCGATTAGCAAGGAGTGATTCGTATAATGCAGTCACAAGCCCCTTACTCAAATGAAACTACAGATCAGGCTAATTCTGTTCGTAGAAGTATAGACTTTGATGTTAGAGACACAGCGGATGGAAATGTCGATGAGTAGTGACGCAGAAGAATCGAGATTGAAAGGCGGATATTATAGGCTAATGCTCTACGCCGGGTTATTCGGTGGCCTTTCCTCTCTTATAACTACTGGATACATCACACTCTACAATCAGGGTATCAAGTTCTTTCGGCAGCATAGCGTATACCTGTATAACATTAACTTTTGGCCTCTTATCCTGTTGGGCATAGCCGGTGTTTTCATTGGCCTTGTGATCAAGTTCTTTGGACAGCGTGGAGGTCTGGGCGTTGCTCAAACCGAATACGCACAGACCGGTGGCCTCAACTACCGTAACCTACCAAGTATCCTTCTTCAAGGATTTATAGCATTATGGAGTGGTGCTGCAATTGGTCCTGAGGGGACACTTGTTTTTCTTACTGGTGGATTAGGAACCTTTGTGTCTGAACGGCTGAAGCTCCAGAAAGACGATGTCCAAGTACGAGTTTACAGTGCCATCGCAGGAGCATTTGGCGGTTTCTTTGGGTCTCCCATAGTTGGGGCAGTGGGTGCAGTCAGGTACATGTTCCTCAAGGAGCTAAATTTGTATCGTCACCTGATCCCTGGACTCATTGCAGGAGCAGTGGGTTATGGTGTCTACTTTGCGATCCTGCATACATCATATCTAGGTGTGTACAGCTTCCCTAACTCTCCCGCTCTTCGTGTAGTTGACCTTGTTTGGGCATTGCTAGTGGGGATCATCACGGGCGCTAATTGGGACCTTGTTCAAAGTAGTATTGGACTTGTCCATCGTGTTTTTGGCCGACTTAATAATAAGAAACCGGTTGCTCGTTCTATCATAGGCGGCTTGATTATCGGCTTGATTGGTTCATTTCTTCCATTGACACTTTTCTCTGGCCAGAACCAGTTACTACAAATTGTTCATAACCCTGCTCCATACGGTATAGGGATACTACTTTTGATGATGCTATTCAAGATGTTGCTTACAAGTACTTTAACTGCTACAGGCTTTGGAGGCGGTC
>CAVXZB010000078.1:0-85446 GCA_963765895.1 uncultured Nitrososphaeraceae archaeon
GCAATTTCCAGCCGTTCGAACCCATATTTCGCCTTCTGATATTGTTGTAAATTTCGGTTTTGATTCAGAAATAGTTTTTATAATATGTGCCAGCGACACTCGATCTCTATTTACACAGCTAGCTCTTGACGAACCACAATTCATCGAAGTATATTCAATAAAATTAACTAGATATTTTTACCAGAGAGAATCAGAAGCAATCGACCCCATAATATAGAAGATGTAATGATTAGATTCTTATATGCTACCCACTGAGATTAATTATGAGCGAGCGCGTTGAACCGGTAGCATTAGTCCTACCCCAAGAAAGTTCCTCGGAAATTTCTGTTGAATATTCTTTTAGAGAGAGATATGCTAAGGAATTGGAAAAGAAGAGGGTACCTGGAATTAATAACTACTATGGACCGGATGAATTACTAGAAGAGAGAATAAAAGTTAATCAGCAACAGATGAAGACTCCTGGTCGAAGAGGAGAACTCATAAAACAGGAAGAAATTGCCAAGGAGATTATTAGAAGATTATCGATTCAATAAGATCCACAGTGACTGGAAAAAGTGGAAGAATCTACTGTAATATACGAACCTGAATTGAAGCATTATTTTGTAAATAAGATTTATTACAATATCATTGACAGCTAATCTCTAGTGTTTGTAATAAGACACTCTTCAATGACCCTTTCTTCTTCCCGGATTACATTTGAGGAGACATTATTAAGAAAAATAATCCAATAGTCCACTAGAATAGCAGCATCTCGAGCTTTAGATCAAATCACTTCTTACTCGCTCTATAATATTTCCGGTCTGGAACAAATTTCTTACATTCGCATGCACCAATCATACACTTCATTTTATCTCTACTCGCATTTCTGTCATGATCAATCTTTTGATGTTGACACTTCAAACACTTTAGAAAAGAATCAGAATCACTATCCATCTAAAATGTAACTATTTAACCCGTCTATATATTCTTGCATGTATTGTCCTTCTATATATTCAGATAAAAAATTGTCGGATTTAAATTAGACAAAATAGTTATAGTCCTCTCCAGCAATTGATGCGATTGCCGATAAACCGGGAGCCTATCAGCGCGTGCCAAATACACGCTTCTAGCTGATATTCTATCTTATATTCTAGATTAACTGAGGTGAATTGATTATTGGGATGGAAACATGGCTAGAAAAGGCTGTACGAAATGTAAATGAAATTTCTGCTGTTATCACATTTAATGGATAGTCAAAACATATCGGACTTACCATAAAAACAGTTTAGTACTTTTTGGCTGCTATTCATCGAAAGTTAGCCTATATTCTACTAGTTCCAAATACAAATAGATCCCACTAGCAGGTTATAATATAGTTCTCTTTTTTTATTCTTATCCTTATGATATACCAAGATGCCGATATGATATCAATAAATTTCCTGCCTAAAATGCGAAGAATTCGATAACTAATAATCACTGTAATTTGGTTCATCTAATAAATAAGTGAATGACATTTAAATGGCTGTGCAGGTGTTAGTCCGTGTCCTTTCTGCCAGTCCATTTATCAGATGGCAGAGTGCTAAATATAGAGATCAAGAAGAGCAAAAGAGCAGGCCGATTTTGGTTGAAGGCCAATATATCAGAGATTTATATGGTAGCTCCTGCAGATAAATATGAAATCGATCAAGCTACACGATTTTTGGAGAGTAAAAAACCATGGATCCTAAAGGCACTACAATTCTATGAAAAAGTACAGGCTGAATGCGGGATAGAAAAACTTCGATCTAGTACAATTTTATTTTTAGGTAAGATATACAATCTGCAGACAGTTAAAGATACGGGGTTCTCTGTAACCATCTCAACAACCCTGCGCAAAATAACAGTTCATGTAACTAATTTACGTGAATGTAAGAATGAAATTAAACAGTGGTACTGTACGGAAACTCGTAGAGTTGTGACCGAGCGTCTTGAATTTATTGCTCGAACGAACCCGAACCTACCAGCGTATAACAAGATCTCTATAAAGGATCATACTTCTAGGTGGGCTAGCTGTTCTGAAAAAAGGAACCTGAATTTTAGTTTGCTTTTAGCTATGCTACCAATCCAACTAATAGATTACGTAATCATTCATGAACTAGCACATCTTGTTCAACTTAACCATTCGAAGAGGTTCTGGGACATTGTTATGGAGATGGATCCTGAATTTCAGTCTCATCGCAAATTGCTGCACAAATACAACATATTGATAAAATATACACAAATAATATCTTAATTTTTTTCTTTAATGTATCATACTTAAGCACTCCAATTAAGGCCAAGCACTTCGACAAAATTGTCCTAGCAATCCACAAAAGGTTAACTGACGCATTTGTACACCAGTACCAATTTCCGGTTCATAAATTCTAAAGAGTGTCTTTCCCAGACTACCATCTAGCATATATCCGCCGTAAAGTATGTTCAATATCCGAAGCTCTCATGATGGATGAAATCTCTTAGAGTTTTGCTTATTTTTGCAACCTCCTTTATATTCCTAATGCCTATTTCGATTCCTATTTTCCATCTGTTCTTTCCCTATATACGCACCTGATCACACAGCTTTAATATCCAATAAATAGAGCAAATCATTTACAGCATAATGATAGTAAACTCGTTAATTTTATGTTTGTCTGGTCGAGTATACTATTGAGAAGATTCTAGACAAACGATAAAGAAATTCTAAACGTATTCCTTTAAATCGAGAGTGATGAAAGCTGGCCTGATTAATAGAACTCATCACTTAAGCCCAGTTAGCGCGGTTATTATATTTAACAAAACATAAAAATTTAGGCTAAATAGAAACGGCAACTAGGATTCAGACTTGAAAGGTAGGCTGTCAAGCAGGTTTATACAATTAAAGGAGAGAGGGGAATGTGGGCTTGTCTGTTATGTCCTAGCCGGATACCCTGATCCTCCAATGTGTAGAAAAATAGTTAGGGCGCTTGTGAGTGGTGGTGCAGATATCATCGAAATTGGCATCCCATTTTCAGATCCTATTGCGGACGGTCCTAGCCTCCAAAATGCCTCTAGCCTTGCGATTCGCAGAGGGATCACAGCCGAAAATGCAATGGACTTGGCCAGCGACATTCGAAATGATTATTCTGATCTTCCGTTGGTTGCTATGACATATAGCAATATAGTTTTGAGAAGGGGTATGGAGAAGTTTATGAGAGATGCCAAAGCTTCTGGAATAGACGGCTTTATCTTACCCGATATGCCTATAGAGGAATCACGTCAATATCACAATTATGCCACTAACATCGGCCTGTCGACGGTTTTCCTCGCGTCTCCTAACAGTTCCGTGCCTCGAGTAAAACAGATTATTGCTATGACTACCGGATTTCTTTACTTAGTTTCTGTATATGGTGTAACCGGCGCACGGGTCTCGTTCGATAATTACTCAATCAGTGCCCTCAAAAAGGTAAAAAAAATTGCTGGGTCAAAAGTTCCAGTCGGAGTAGGATTCGGAATAAGTAAACCCGAACATGTACAGCTTATGTCAAACTCCGGTGCGGATGCAGTAATCGTTGCTAGCGCAATAATTAATATGATAACCAATTCACCAAAGAAGAGTAACCTCCTGAACGAAATCAGGGATTACACCAAATCTTTGAAAATAGCATGCAGAAGATCATGAGGACAGAAAATTGAAGTTATTGCTTATAATTATTCTGACAGTAGGTTATTGTTACATGTCAGGTCAAAGCAAATTTATATTCTTGCAATTCTGTCAGTTCTGGACTTCTCATGACCAGACTAGTTGTTACAATCATAGTACGCTCCAAGATTTGTAATCTAAACTTGGATTACATGTCTTATAAATTTCCTGATAAATCATCTTTTTGAATTAATTTTCTCCGACAATCGAGATAAGAGGATTATTTTTATGGATCTTAATCTTCGTCTGTATAAGAACGGGATCCCAAGGACGGCACGGTGTAGCATCCGATGCAGTGCCTACTGCGAATAAAATTAGATATTACAAGCTAAATTTAGTCTTCTGAGGATCGAGCTAGCATATTAGGTTGATAGACTTTACGATTATGCTTTACGTCTATTGTTTCCTTAATCGAGTATTAAAAGTATTATCTAATAGACACAATTATCAGCTCTGAAGAATCCTAAATTAGATGTGTTCTCAAATAACGAGTAATAAGGACCATTTTATCATTGGCAACCAATAGTATTTTGTCAATAAATACCAAACTACTAACTCATATTGTCAACTATATATATTCTAAAATATCTATTGCATACGTGGTTAATCAAGCTCTAGTATTTTTTTGTATTGATCATGACTCTTTAACTATTCAACTAAACAATTGCAGATTCAAAAAGAAGATCGGGCATTATTAACTACCAATTATAACACAATTTCATCACTTAAAGGGTAGGTATAGACATTAGCCCTTTCTTTTCCGATTGCAATAGAGTGTAAAAGTATTGCACCTTCCAATTCACTTCCGTCTATGCCCAGTCCTTTCTTTCCTAATATAGAGGTGGGATCGATTTCTTCACTATACATCATTATCTCATCGCCAGGATAGGGCTCGAGTGTAACTCTCTCTTCGGCCAAGAGACCGGAATCTCGTACACCGTTTGACATTTGTCTGCCACCGTCGTTCAACAGTTTCTGTATATGATATTTGTCTCTAAGAATTCGCATAGCCTTATGAAGATCGAATTTTTTGCCAGTTATCACATAGTTCAACAAGTCTGACTCGGGCAGGGCGTTATTGGCAAAGCTATATCCATCATCATTGGTTAGGAAAATGACGTGTATATCCTTTTTCTTATCTAAAACAGCGATACGATTTTTCTGATACTCCTGTATGATGTTTAGTCTTCTAAATGTCTTATCAGATCTTGCTATTACGACATAAGTAAGTAGCGGAGGAGGTCCAAATTTTTCCTCCAATTTACATAGATCGTCATAAACACCTGGATTGTTCTCTTTAAAGAAATCACCAAAAAAATGCCAATTCCAAATATTTCGTTTGTTCAACATTAGGTTGACCGCACTGACCATTATAGCGTCATGGCCTATCAGTATTCTATGTGTTGAAGCAAAGGCATTGTCAATCTGTTTTCTCCTACCACCAGAAAGTAAAGGTACCCCTCCTGTCTTCCTCCCTCCAATCTTGTAAATAAACGGCCCAATATCAACATTATCTGCTGCGTTGGCCGCTAGATAGCTTGTAGCTTGATAAGGGACATTCATACTATCTATGTATTCTGCGCTTGCACCAATTACAATCTCAGGCAATATTTTTGCAAGGTTAGTCAATCCAAAATCTTCAGATGGGGATATTACCTGAATTCCTCTCTTTCGAAAATGCTCAAGTTGACCAGTAGAAATCTTGTTCTCTTCGGCAAGTAGTTTGAGGCGATTTAAATACATCGTCATAATCCAATGACAAGCCATATGCCGTGATACTGTTCAAACTGGGAAATAAAAATTAAACTAGTGCTATCAATGGAAACAACTTTGGGACCATTTATGTAACCTATCACACGATGTTTAAGTCAGTGGTGAAAATAACAAAATTCGAAAGATGGAGAAAAAATGAATAGGAATTTAGCACCGAGTTTATATTACTAGCTTTGTGTCCCAATTATATTTACTGCATTACCGTTTCCTTGAACCTGAGAACCGAGGTTCTGGCAATTGACATGAGAGGCTCCAAAGCCATTTCCGCAGCTATTTGCCTGTGCCAACGACTGTGAATTATTACTACTTCCGTGACCGTGATGGTTGTGATGATGGTTGTGATGATGGTTGTGATGATGGTTGCTAGCAAATACTCCTTGAGCCAATCCGGTTGCAGTAATTAGCAACATCGCCACTGCTGTAACAGCAATAAAACCATGTGACTTATTCATTGGCTTGAGGTTATCACTGAATCTATTTGGACTTTTGTTAAGTAGAGAGGGTATTTTTTTCCTATAGTTATTGTCTATAACATTTTTATGCAGATTCTATGATACTATAAATCTCTCGAATACAACGCAGATAATTCTCATTTCTAGCTTGGTCTAAATTTGCCGCCTCTATATTCTCTATATCAGTGACACTTTTATAATGGATGGATGGTATAAGATTGACTTCTAGGTTCCAAGGTATATTTATCCCAGTGGTACCGATATGGAATTTGGAATTTATTAATCAGCTCTCTTAAGGATCGGTCCCTATGTGCACTAAACATGACCGATAACAATTTGGGATAAGTCATATTTGAAGGAGAACAAAAAGATTTCTTATATTCCATAAATAAATACCACACTGGAAAAATAGGGATATTTAACACATATACTAATTAGATCGGCTAATTTATCTATAAATGATTCAGCTATGGAAAATGATGATACGGATTTACTCGATCAATTGGGTATCGAGCAGGATCCGGTTCGAAAGGGATTATGGGAGCCGATCAAATATCGTTTTAGACATCTACCAGTTCACCTTGCTTTACTACGTACTGGGAGGGTACTGGCGTTCGGTGGTTCTGGGAACGATGAAACGCGCCTAGATTCACCATATCCCGCTGAGGTATTTGAGCCTAATGGGATACAGGAGATCGATGAGGACACAGAGTTCAGAGACACTTCCAAAAAAGCTTTTCGAGAGGTAGAAACAATTCGGCACACTCGTGATCGAGTTTATGAGATTCCTACTGAAGTTGATGGCGACCTATTCTGTTCTGGACATGCATTTCTACCCGACGGCCAATTAATTGTCGCAGGAGGAACGTCCAAGTACGACGGTAAAATATTTGGATTTCCCATTCCGCCATTTAGTGGTCTGGATCATTCATACATTTTTGAACCCATGAATTCACAGTGGAAAAAGGCATCGACGATGAAGAATGCTAGATGGTATCCTACGTGCATATCGCTACCAGACGGCCGAGTTATGGCCATGGCTGGATTATCAAAAAGCTTTCCGTGGGCGTTTCTTAATAAACTTGAAGTTTATTCACCCGACGATAATGCTGGCCAATGGCAGCAAGTTGTAGGGGCAAATCATTGGGTTCCAATGTATCCACGCTTGCACCTTCTTCCATCTGGTGATATCTTTTATGCTGGTTCATATAATACACATTATACCTTCCCTTTTTCACTTCGTTCTTTTCCGAGTGCAACTTATAGCATTCGTAACAACAAGTGGACGACAATTGGAAACCCTAATAATATAAAAAGGGAAGAGGGAACTTCAGTTTTGCTTCCTTTATTACCACCAGATTATGTTGCTCGTGTCCTATTGATAGGAGGAGGAACCCAACCAGGTACTGAGGCTATAAACGATGTTGAAATGATTGATTTTTCAGAAAGACACCCCAGATATAAATCCATTAAGCCACTTAAACATCCAAGATACTATGTGTATTCGGTACTTCTTCCGGATCAGACCGTCCTCGTGTTAGGCGGAAAAACAGGAATCAAAGGACATACAATGAAAGATAGCACGAAAAGAAACAGGCACCTATCAAAAATCCATGAGCCAGGAACTGTACCCCATGATCCGCTCGCTGTTCTAGAACCAGAGCTTTACGATCCTTTAGCCAAAAAGTGGTCTTCGATGGCCCCCATGAGAGTAGATAGATTATATCATGCTAATGCGATTTTGCTTGCAGACGGGAGAGTAATGACTGCAGGGCAGCAATCCAGATAGGAGAGTAAATGAACTACGAATCGAATTATATCGTCCTCCTTATTTTTTCAAAGGAGAGCGGCCAACTATCTTCAAAATTCCTAAGATTATTCTATATGGAACGGAGTTTCAGATCGAAACTGCTGATACTGAAGAAATTAAATCAGTAGCACTCATACGACCTAGTGTAACGACCCATTGTGTAAATACAGAACAAAGATATATCGGACTGGAGTTCACGAGAAAGAATTCCAGCTTACTATCATCAAGAGTTACCTTAAATAGAAACATAGCCCCACCTGGCTACTATATGCTTTTTTTGTTGTCGCAAAGTGACGTTCCTTCTATTAGTCAATTCATTTGTATAAAGTAATGTTACATTAGCTTTATTTAATTATTAAGAGTTATGGCATTTTTCAAGCCAATGATTCAATCCGTAGGGCCAGCTTTAGCTGCCTCTTAGTACTCCAATTTAGTTGTCTAATTAGCGCAACTGCCATTCCATTTGAGTATGCCAAGAGTATCTTAAAATTATGCCTCTGGTATATCTGTAGCTCCAGAGAGGTTATGATAAGCCTGTCAATCTATGTATGTAGATATTTTTGATAATATCTGAGATTTTGAAGCCGCTCCGACAAACCCATCTACCATTTTTCCATTTTTGAAGATCGCAATAGTTGGAATGCTTTGGATTCCAAAAGTACTTGAAACAACTGGATTTTCATCTACATTTAATTTACCAAAAAGTACCTTTCCAGCCAATTCAGTTGCTAATTGCTCTATTACAGGTGAGACTGCTCTACAAGGCCCGCACCAGGGAGCCCAAAAATCAACTACAATTAGGTGACTTTTCTTAATGGTACCTTCAAAGTTGCTATCATTTAATGTAAGAGGTGCAGCCCCCATAGTTGTGTTAACATTATCAGAAAAATTGTTACCGTTGCCTTTTTTAGCTAGATCTTTCATCTTTTTTTCCATAATTTCGTTCAATTCGTCATTCCAATTTTGCATTGCCTGTACAATATCGCCTGAGCTATTATTAAGTATTATGGCTTTTGCATGCATTGTACAAAACCTTAATAACATTGGAATCAGTAATAGGTTCAGGTAGAATCTATGGTACCGGAAAGAATCTTGTACTCTTCTATAAGACTCCTTACCAGAGCAGATTGCTCATGCAGTGACGTATTTTCTTGCTTATTTTGTCTATCTCCCCCTGAAATAGACCTCTTGAATATCTTATTAAAATCTAACAAGGAATTGACGTTGGAGAATCTGTCAGATAGATTAAGAAGAAATAAAGGTACTGTATTCAGAGCACTACAGAAATTGGTCAGTCTTAATCTTTGCGATAAGGCAGCCAAGACCAGGGCAGCAGGGGGTTATTATCATGTCTATACGGCGGCAGATATTGATGCAATAGAGACCAGTACTACACAGAGGATAGCTGATGTGCAGCGGGCTCTTACTAGGATAAGAAGAAACTTCCGAAAAGACATAATAAAAATGACATTGGCTAGTTAAAAGAGTATATCACTAATGACGACGTACCCGATTTAGATCACTTTTTCGCAATTAATTTTGGATGCCTGTTGGATACTTTACATTATTTTACTCAGTCTGATATGAAGCATGATATGACTTTACCGTGCAACTTGGTCTCCTAAGCCCCGCGAACTAGGACCATTATCATCCAGTTCTTATTAGTACTCTATTTTTGGTAGAAATTGATGTGCATCCAAGAAAGTCAAAGCTGATCCAAGCCAAGAATAACGTGTCAGGCAAAGAAAGAGTCAGATTAGATTGCATGACACGAATCTAGAGGTCAAAAATAGGAAATAAATAGTGTATAGATCACACCCAGATTATAAACTGATGCTGAATTATAAACAAAAGAACATTTGTCTATTATTCTTTCGAATTTCATTCAATACCTCGGCCAATACTTTCCAATTTACGGTGTTTGCAAGCAGTCCTTATTAGAATTCAGACAGCATACAGTGTGATTCGGCAAGATCTATCCGTAAATCTTTTGAACCGGAACCACATATTGAGGTCTAGTGTCAAACTTAGACGATGAAAACTCGATGAGTGAAATCCTGCGCGAGTTGGACAGAGAGACAACCAGAATAGTTATATCGAAACAGATCCGTGGAAAATACAAAAAGATTTCCACTGTAGTAATTGGAATCGCGAGCAAATTGAAGGACTCTGAAATTACGACAATAACAAGTGAATTAAAATCAAAAATAGGTACTGGGGGGACCTATAAAGAGGGTCAGATCATACTCCAGGGAGATCACCGCGAGATAGTCAAACAGCTATTAGTTAAAAAGGGGTTTAATGAAGATTCGATAGAAGTATTGTAGCAAAATTATTTACGTTAGGTTGTATTAAGTAAGGGGAAGTTGAATCAGGACTGCCTATCAAAATCTTTCAAATTGGAAAAAAATATGCTGGAAGGGATCAAGCAAATTAGGCTGAATTAATTTGATGCAACGTTCAAGCTTTGAACTCAACGGATTAGCATTACATGTTATAGTTCGTAGATCCTGTATGCCTAAGTCTAATAATAAATAAGGACTGCGCTATTATCTCTACGAGTTATATGGAATACTGTACGAGCTACTAATAGTTGGCTTCAACTTTATTAATTTGGAAGTCTTGGATAGTCTTTGTATATGCGATTGCGATTTCAGCTGAATCCATTATAATAGAATATTTAACTTCTTCTTACATCAGTATTTCTCCCCTACTACTCTCTTCGACGAGCATAACTTTGGCTGGTATATTGTTGTTGCTGACTGCAATCTTTGCCTTTAAAAGGAAACGAACCATAATGGTTCTGTTCACAGGATCTGCAAAATTACTTATTTTAGCATCGTTGTCACTTGCAATGGGCATACTAACATGGTATGATTCTATAACCAAAATCGGTGCATCCAAGGAACTCCTTGTCGCAGGCCCGCTTGAGATAGTAATCATTGTTCTATTAGCAAGATTATTTCTGAATGAAAGACTACAAAAAACACACTGTGTTGGGATAAGTCTGGCATTAATAGGTTTTGTATTGGCGCTGCTGAGCGACTCTAATTTGGGCTCTGACAGTAGTATGTACTATACAACGAAATCCACAACGTATTCTATAGGGCCAATTGGTATTGGAGATTTTGAAGCGATGATTTCGGCATTTGGATTTGCCCTTGGCGTGCTCTTTCTTAGTAAACTTCTGTCAAGATATTCCCCAATAGAGGTAGCTGGCACAACTATGTTCATGTCCGGCATTTTACTGTTTGCGATGTTAATGATTGGAATTCTAGCGTATGGTACCAATGGTGTTTTGCTGAACGGATCGGCTACTATCTCGTTTGAAAGGCCTATATCAATTACGAATGCTCTCGTCATACTCGTCTTATTTTCGCTGATCCCATTTGTTGGATCATTATCCTACTCTACCGGTCTGAGTCGAATTGGTGCTTCGCTAACCGCAACGATTGGGTCTTCTAGCATTGTAATCACTGTGTTCCTGCAACTAATTATTCGAGAATTGGGCTTTAATACCCATCTGCCCGAGAATTTGCTTTTTGCAATTTTAGGCGGCGCAGTAGGGTTTATCGGAATATACATAATCCACTTACCAGGATACTTTGTTCCTATCACAAAAAGAAATTAATATTGAGTTAATTGAACCCCTTCCTTTTGTCTTTCAGCTACTAGTCGATCCGTCTACAGAAATTAAATATAAATAAAGTTATCTAAAATTATTTCGCTAGGGATATGAACCCTTGATCTAAATCCAAGCGCGACTGTCTATTGGCTTAGGATAATAGATAACCAATCCGAGAATAAAGCATTCGAGGAACTCAAATTTGTTTAATTTTAATAGATCATGTTGCAGATGGCTCTAGCAAGACCTAGTCTAATCTAATTTTCCCTTATTCCAGACATATGGATAAAACGAATCGATATGGTATCACATATGATATGGTATCATGTGAAATGATACCGTATGCGAGTGTACCTAATACAAATGCACAAGGATTCATTGAAAGATTGCCTAACCAAGTAATAAGACTCATTAGCTCATGAAAAGTGAGTCATTTGTAAGGAATAAAGTAAACGAGACAAAACAGGCCACGTCTACTCATATCACGCTCGACGAGATCTAGAATAAGATTTAGTCTCACTTCAATGGATAGATAGATAACAGGGGGCAGATTCTTGATGCACTAGAGCAAGAGTAAGTCAATATAGAGATTACAAGATCGGTTCTCAGAAATTGTCACCAAAGTTGTGGGTACTTTCGTCAACTTGCTCCTGTGGAGTCTTTTTATCATGAGGATGCTCCCATTTATGGGTACGATGATCAGCCTTTATTTCATGCTCTTCTCTTACATGATGTAATCTGTCTTTCTCGTGGATAAATTCCATACCGCAATTATTACATTTCACAATCGGATGATGATGGACGCTTCTTGAATGTTCTATAAGATCGTCATTATTTCCAAACTTTTGACCACATTGGTCACAAATATGTTTATCATGATGAAATAGGTTCATTAAACAAACTCTATCTGAGGTCTACTATTAAAATCATCCGTAGCAAATCTCATGATCCGGTTTGGAAGATGATAGCAAGATTGTATCGAGAGCAAATCTCCATTAACTCGTATAGCTATTTTGCAAGAATATAGAGACAAATTATTCTAGGTGCTTTCGAACTAACATTAGATATACGTGCTTAAGCAAAAACCTTAATATTCAATAGCTATCTGGTTCAAGCTACCAAAAATAAAACTGGTACGATTGGAGTTTTTTCTACTGATCTTATAATTGTGCAATTTGAATTCGAATTAGATGGATTAAGTTACCCTTTGAAGACTATGAGAAAGGAAGGTTGCCAGTATGTTCGGAATAATTATTATTAGTTTGAATCCAAGAGGAAACAAAATTGCACTAGCATATGTGCGTCATCGAAAGGATGATCCCGATATAATCAAACAATCAGTCAAAATAGGATCTGCCAGACAAATAGAGAATAATCTCTTAAAATTGTTGTACTTTGCCCGGAGTAAAGAAAAAGACCAGCCCTTGACTCCCCGTCCAGATTTGAATTAATTTTTCTGAATCAGATTATGAAATTTATAGCCTACAGCGATTTTGTTAAGCCAATTTCAAAGTAAACCCAAGTGTCAGCATTAAGGGGTTACCTAACATGAATTGAACTGCCTATAGCTCAATCAATGTAGAAGAACATTACGGCGCGCTTTCCCATTGAAAGTAAACAGTTCCTCCTTTGCATGCTGAGCAAATAGATGATTTGCTATCTTTCATAGAGCTCCATACTTCAATTTCACCAAGAATTTTTTCTAATTCCTCTTGCGTGCCAACTCCGTCGTACGACAATAAATTAATAATCTCTTCCTTCGAGTATGATGTTGAAGCATTGTCCCTGAGTAAATTCTCCACCCTATTTTGAATATCTCTTCCCTTATTGTTATCCATCATTAATATTCATATGTATGCCCCTCTTCCAATAATATGCCTTTGGTTTTGCTAGCTTGTTATGACGCCAAATACAACGTAATCTATCAACTTAGGAAACAATTTCCCATTTAATCGAGAATATATGTTAACAAACTATTAATTAGACATTGGGCCTCCATAATGCGTTACTTGTTTTCAAGCATATCCTGAAGACAGAAAGAAATCATATCAGGTAGAAAATTATCTGCTACAAATTCGTTACCTGAATCCGACCACTCCAATCTCAAATTTCCCTTACGGATAAGAAAGAGGTTGACTTGTTTAGTATACCTTTGCTATTGAGCAACAGGCTCATAAAGATGGTAACTTGACCACGGGGATAAACCTTATAGTAAAGAATATGGAATCGACTTATATCAAATATTTGCAGGATCAATCTTGGCTGCATCCACATTCATACTTACGTGTTTTAAGGCACCAGATACACTGCAACACTAGAGAGAAATCTATATAACAAATTACCATTAACGTCTATAACTTACTGTAAACTACTGTTGTAACCAATTGATAGGACATAGAAATTTCCTGGTGTCCGGGTCGAGGTGGCAGGACGCATAATTGCCTGTCCTATCTGCAGACTACCTTCGACATTAAAGCTTAGCCATTGTTAAAGCCCATCTTGGCCATTACACAAAAATCTGAATAGTTATCAATCAAGAATTGAGAAATAAGAAACACTTCGGGTAGATGATGTATAATACGAATAAAAATGGTCAGAAAATCTTGTCATAATATGGTCAATTGCAATTCATCTAAGCCGAGAAATTAAGCCATCGATATAACCTCCGGGAAATGGGCTAACTGAATGTGTAATCTAGGACGGTATACTCGTGTCTTTTTAGTTCGCCATCCATCATTAATTGTATTTTATCTAGAATTGCAGAATAACTTACGTCACCTGAATAATATTTGTCCATATATTGTTTATTTTCCCACACGGTAATGTTAGTGGCAATTTCTGAAGTATGAGGGTCGAGCATCAACAGGAAGCCTTTCAAACCTTTCACCTTTCCTACATTCTCCTTCCAAAATTGTGAGATTATTTTCAATCCCTCATCTTTCCTACCTAATTTGAAACGGCCACTAATTTTCTTAGCATAGTACATTGTGAAGTTCACTATCTATCAAATTATTATCTCTTGCCGATCTGCTATGATTCATAGATACGATACTTTTATAAGAATATTGCCATGACAGTTTTTTATTCCCTATCACAGTTTCAATTTCTATTTGGGATAAAGCAATAAAGTTTTGAATTTTTGATCAGTTGCCTAGATGCAGTACAGACCTAAATGGTCAATGCCAAATTACAATATAGCAGTTGTTCCTATGAATTAGATCGTGAAGTTGGGTGTTGCAAAAAGTTTCATGTCAGATTCGATAATACGGGCATACGTCGGTTTTGGCCAAATAGGCCCTGCATATCTATGTAAAACTTGGAATTTTGCTGTTAGTCCAACACATACAATAGTTGAATAAGGCTTGAATGATACAAGAACACTGTTCCTTACAGAGTTACTATTTCGAAACTGATTGATGTGTTATTAAAAAATGATTTGTTATCGCTAATATTTTTTAACGTCCCGACATATGGCATCGATCATTTGTTCTCCCTTTAGTTTCCTTATGAGGTGATAATGATTCTTACAGATGAAAAACAGTGTATTGGATCCACTATTCGCACCAAGATGTAGACAAAAATCAGCATCTTTCGAACAAATATTGCAGCAGTTTAACATTCTGTTTCCATGCATTTTTAACACTCGGGTGCTAAATGCTCCTCTGAAGTAGCCATCAATGGCAATATATCACTATTTGCACATATCACTTGTACCTATTTTAACTTTTCAGAGCGTGATTAGATTACCTAATTTTTTCTGAGTGTTATATTCGACTTTCTAATATTTTGACGATACAGATTAGGGTCTACTTTATGGTAGAATTAATGAATGTAACTGAAATATTTTGTAACATCATCTGGTCAAAAAAAATTTAAAGGCAATTCCGATGCGTTTGATGTAGACATTATTCCTGCTTTGCTTACCTAGTCTTGACTCCTGGCTGATTGATAGATTAGCATATAATCCCCAATAGTATTCAAAACACGAGTCCTTTAATTGACACAGGTTTCTGAATTAAATAGGTCCATATACATCTGCAAGAGTGACAGACATCTTTATTTAATTCGCTAGACCTACAGGAGATATGTTCGAAATCAAGGTTGGAGAATCTAGGATTAATTTAGGCCTAGTAGTTGTCGATATGCAGAACGGATTTGTAGCCAGGGATGGATCATACGACAAGCTGGGGATGAACACTCCACTCTACAGAGAGATAGTCCCTAGAGTCAGACAACTCATTGATTCATGTAAATCATTTGGTATACCAGTTTTCTTTACTGAAGCTGTTCGGGAGGCCACTGGAATTGATCTTCTAACTAAAGTTCATACACTGTTACCAAGGTCTAGAGAGGAGAGATTGAAAGTTCCTATTTGTGTTAGAGGAACATGGGACGCCCAAACAATTGATGAGCTGAAACCACATGAAGAGGACCATGTGATTATAAAAAGAAGGGATTCCGCATTTCAAGACACAGAATTAAGAGTATGGCTGCAAAGTGTTGGAATTAATACTTTAATCTTTTGTGGAGTGGACACATCAATATGTGTCGAAACTTCAATAAGAGATGCCTTCAATTTAGGTTATGACATTATCCTCATTTCAGATGCTACGGCGTCTGGGATAAAGAGCCATTACGAAACTACACTAGCCAGGGTGCGAGATTATTACGGATTGCAGATGAATTACGATAGATTTATGGTCATGATGACTAATTTGAATGAAATGAAAAAAGTGAAGTTGAATCTAATGGATCATAAACAACAATTGGATAAATTCATTGAAGAATTTGGTCTTTTAGACTTTCGAGATTTTAGGCAAGCACCCATGCAGACTGCCCAGTAATGCGGAAACCTCTTACGACTGTGATTCTCAAATAGAGCTATAAGAATGACGGTCAATCCGAAAATGCAAAGTCTAATGCTTAGTTTCATCTAATACGACATAGTCTTCAAAATTCAGCACAAATTAATCTATACGTTCTTTTTTTGATTGGATACTTCAGCTCCCTCTGGCTTACCTTCTATTCTCTTCCAATAACCTAATATTTCATTGAATCGGTTATTTAGACATCTAATCCAGTAAGCCATGATGCCCTGGGTTACTATGATAAGTTATTCTTTTGTGATCTCCACACAGAGTACCATATAGATCTATTTTTGGACTGTATTTTGATTTCTTGAAAGCTCGCTACACATAACCCCTTTGATTGGATAATGGTTCCGACTGTCCTATAACAATCTGAGCTAAACGGTATGTCTTAATTAGATGGTGCCCAACTGCAACTTCACGTCAGGAATAGACTTTTAGTCTACCAGGCCCCAAGTCAAGATCGATTTATGAAGTCCGAAGATGGAATAGAAGGATTTGCAACACATGCTGGTACGCTGGCGTACGTAGCTAATTCAGTCAAGGAAGGCATGCCCTCGGACCACTTTCGGTTTTTTAATAATCTATATTTTTCAAGCATAGGTATGGGAACATACCTGGGTCAAACAACTAATATAGATGACAAAGATATGGAAAACGCAGTTTATGATTCTATTAAATCTGGTGCAATAAATGTTATCGATACTGCTATAAACTATAGAGCAATGAAATCAGAAAAATCCATAGGACGTGCTTTAGCCCGATTGATAAAAGAGGGAATAGTGAGCAGAGATCGAATTTTTATATGCACGAAAAATGGTTATGTAACTAATGACGAAGATTACCCCAGCATTGACTTGAGGGAATACATTAATCGGATGTATATATCGCCAGGCATAATAGAACTAAATGACATAAGTTCAGGTTATCATATCCTTAATCCTGCATATATAGCGCGATGTATAGATAAATCACTATGTAACTTGGGTGTTAATACACTCGATTTAGTCTATATTCACAATGCATACGAGAGTTGGTTTAATGATGTGTCTCGAGACAAGTTTATGGAAATGCTTCTAGAGACCTTTCGAGTATATGAGAGATACCGAGCGTACAACAAAATTCGATATTATGGTATGGCTACGTGGACTTGTTTCAGGGTCCCCTCAGAGAGTAGGGAGTATATCTCATTGGAACAGGTCGTAGATCTTGCTGAAAAGGCCTGCGGGCACAAAGAACATGGATTTCGGTTCGTTCAACTTCCTTATAATTTAATCTATAATGAGGCATTATTCCTAAGGAATCAGACTGTAGGATCAGAAAATAAATTGACCATCCTGGAAGCGGCGGAGAAATTAAACATTGGAATATTTACTAGTATACCATTGTTCCAAACCAGATTGCTAAGAGATGAAGTCCCAGATTACGGGACTGGGCTAGAAAGCAAGGTTGCAAAAGTAGTCCAAATAATTAGATCTACTCCTAATTTAATAGCCCCACTCATTGGTCATAAAAAACCTGAACATGTCAAAGAAAATATAAAGATTGCACAGGTATCTCCACTCACTGGAGCCGAATTCAAAGCTGCGGTCGAAATACTGTTTAGAAATCAAAACTTATAGTTCATGTATATTTAGAATGATAGCAGGCCTAGAAATATAATATTAGCTAGAATAGATATAACTTGGAAAACTATTGTCAATGATATTGTTCGGATTCATATTAATCTCCTCCTTATTGCCAAGGTTAGAATATGTTTAGGTTAATGATGCATTTTATTATGTGCTAAATGTGACAAGCACACGACTCTTACAGACCAAGGTTTACTTTTACAACATGAATCGGAACAGAAGAACATAAGGCTCTTACCAAAAACTAGTATAGCGTATACCCTAACTGAATTCGACGTAATGTTAGTTATTATTTGCAATCGTATCATTTCTGTAAAGTACGATAAGAAGCATATTTTGTTGTTATAAAACTGTTGCCAGGGCTCCTTCTTTTGAGGATCCAATATTAAGGATCGTCCATTTACAATGTCTTCATTCAGTTGTTGCCGCCAAGTAAACCTACAGATAGAATCCACTCCTATTGCACGATTAATTGCTACGATATAGAGACGTGATAAGGTTTCAATCTCCTGTGCAAGCCAAGATTAGTAATACTAATCTATCAAATTAGGAATGACTACTAGGTTGAGATCTTATCTCTATTTCTTATACGGTGTTAATTTATTTCATGTCGCATTAGTGAAAGGAAAGAAAGGAAAGGATAGAGCAGACTTTTTGCTATTTTGACTTAAAATATCAATAGCTACGCTCTAATTGGCGACAAGTGTCAGAAATGCATGCGAAATGATTGAAAATGAGTTATAAAAAAATTACGATTTTAGGAAGGTGCCAAGCACCATAGTATGTAAGGATACGCTATAGCCTCTTTTATTGCTAATTATATCTTCTTATCGTTGTTCCTCGGAAGGGATTGCTTCGACAATGCTCAAAAAGCTTACATTGTCAGGTGGTTTTGTAATGCTAACAATATTAAACCCACAGGAACTAAGCAATTTGATTAACTCCGCTTCGGTCCTCAGTCTCCCACCTCGGGTGAGTATAAGCATCAGTATATCCGTAAATTTTCCGAAGAAGGGAGCATTTCCCTCAGGCATGATCGTTTCAATTATTAGCAATTTTGGGTGTGACCGTTGTGTACTAGGTCTGTATAAGTTTGTCAAGCTAGTCTTTTTCATAGCATGTAAGCAATTTTTCAGGATCAATGCTGCTGACTCGTCATCCCAGTTCAGAATTACATTTTTTATTATATTACAATCAGCACCGGAGGGTATTGTCTTGAAGAAATTTCCTTTTACCAGCTTGCAACGTGAATATAGGGAATTATCATGGTCATCAAATTGCTTAGCTGCAGATGTCCAATACTTTTTTTTGGCACGTTGTATTACTTTAGGCATATCGAACAAAATGCCAAGTTGATTTGGATTTTTCTTCAAGATGGTCGACAGAAACACTCCTTGTCCTCCGCCGATATCCAGAATGGTCTTAAATTGCGAAAAATCGTACAAAGTGAAAATTGTCGACACGTATGATAAGTTAAGGGAGTTCATGGCATTATCAAACGCCTCAGCATCAGTCTCGTTCTGTTTTTGTTGGAAATACTCAAACAAATCCATACCATTTGCATATTTAAACGAGTTCTCACCAGTTTCTATGGCATGCAAAAGGTTAGTCGTAGCTCTATTAAAGGAGTCTAGTCCAAACAATAATGCAAAGTCTCTAATAGAATTCGTTGTTTCTGAAAGCAACAAAGACGCCGCTGGTGTTAGGTCGAATCTTCTTACTGTATTTTGTTTATTCTGCTCTCGTCCGGCTCCAACTTTAGTGGTTTCACGAAAAATGCCTACACTAGCCAGCATTCGTAGCAACCTATAGAGGGCATTAGGACTAGTCTTTGTAATATTAGCCAATTCATCTACGGTCTTTCCGCCGTCGCTTAAATAATCAGGTATCCTCAGTTTCGCTACTATAAAAATACCCTGGCTGACAAGCTGGCCCCTGGCAAGGATTTCAAATACTGCAAGAACAGAGTTTTCGGATGGTAAGATCATCTTTGCGGATTTTTTACTTCGTGTCCTATTTGGGTCAGGCTTTGCCATGGTTAATAATTCGACGTGGTGCCAAAATATACTTTTTTGGTTTGGCCCCCTCAGATCTTGTAATAAGTCCTCTTATTAGAGCTGTATTGGTTAGGAAGGCATGGTTCTGTGATAATTGATAACTCTTCGATCATGCATCTGTTATGTAAAGATTTGAATAAACATAAACTCGCTTAATCGTGTAAATCCTATATTTTTCAAAGTTAGGATCTAAGCAGTCTTTCTCCCCGTGGGTAATGATATTTGCGTAGCTGATGATCGATGTCCACATAGTCAACAGATACTCTCATTCACAGCGTGACCAGAACGAACATTATCGTAGCTTAATCAAAACTTTCGCAGAAGGTTCATTCTACATTATATTGTTTTGTAAGGGATTTTCTCAATCTCTCATTCGAAATTAACATAGCCAATATCCTAATGAAATAAGATCCCGCAAGCTACAAGAAATATTAGCAATATATTTCCTTGTGGTTTAATAGTTCGAACAATAAATTTAAGGCCAGTTTCCATATATGGGACTCTATTGAGTTTTCTAATGAGCCTTTTTCGCTTTAGTTTGTGTACTACTGCTGTACTACCAACATATCCTATGATGCTTACAGGATCTCTAACAAAATAACAAGATCTATCCTCGTCGTAATCAGCCTCTGATTTTGCTGTAATGTCCATATTTCTTGAATCATTTTTTTTATTGGTAACTAGTTTTGATATATCTTTTTTTGTCCATCTTGATTTGTGTGTTTCAAATGTGTTTCCGAAGGCACTTTTTTGATCACTCGGGTCTTTTGGAGTTGAGACCAATATCCCTAAATTTTTTGATAATAACTTCTCCAACAGAAGTTTTCCATCTGGTGTACTGAGGTGTTCCAAGACGTCTATAAGTAATACCAAGTCGTAGCTATAATCCAGCTTGGCAACCAGTTCTCGCATGTCTTCAACATAGAGATTATCATAAACGTAGTTATGTAGCGGAGTAATGTAGGGACTGAAGGCTTCTACACCGTCAATTCTTCTTTTAAAGTCTGAATATTGTTGCCTACCATCCCAGAGTTCTAAATACTCTCTACACAAAATTCCATATTTTCCAAAACCTGTCCCTACGTCTAATACAGAATGAGGATCTATAATCGTAATCAAATCCATAATCTTTGATATGTGATAGTGCTGACTAGATGGCAAATCTATAAAGCATTACCGATCCCCAAATTATATAAATTCTATTGCTATCTTTACCTTTCCCGAGTGTTTGATAAGTAATGTCAGTACACTTTTTGGCTCTTAACAATTAAAGGCGGGCCAAGAGGATGATTAAATGCACGCTTTCTTGTCAGAGTTCCTTGGCAGAAGTTTGAATATTTCAGCAGGCGCAGCCACTGATAGGTCAGTTCTGTTCGACCAATAGCAATTACAAAATGCAAATACAATAATCAACTAGGGATATATAAGATTCCATCACCAAACCCTTTCTTAAACATGACTTTATCTAGTGATAGGGAACGTACTACTACATAAACGGATTTCAGAAAAAATAACAGTAGTGCATAATAAGATAGAGATCTATAGTTTAATTGGTAATCGGTGATAGTTAATAAGGTATCTGTGCAAACAACATGTCAATATGGATCTCGTTATCTTGACAGTTCTACTAAAGGCGACCCAGGATGAGCGATTCTGAAGTCTGCGAATGCAAGCACACAAAGCTATATCATATGTTTACCACAATTAAGAGTTTGAAAAATGGGGAAGTCACACCAATTGTTTTTTGTCTGGAGTGCGACTGTTCTATATTTAGGAAAGTGGAACAGCATTGAATAGATGCTGTTATTGCGATGATTGTAATGGGATTGCAGATTGGTGCTTCGAAACCACAGAGCATATCAAGATGTATGCTTGCGATGAACATGTCATGATATTACGAAAGCTGTTGAAAGAAGAAAAATTTGTAATACTGACAATATCTGCTACACCACACTTACTAAATCCGGATCCGTCATTGTACGGAGACTGTTAGAATGTCTAGCAATCTTACCGCTGCCATATGGAAAGGGCAAATGTAAACCTTGTTCCGATTCTTCTGAACTTCATAATTAATACATCAATTGATTAATTGACTGAGGTGTAATGAAGATTATTCCGCATTTCATGCGAAATATCAACGAATTCAATATTCCTGCTGATAATTCACAGGATTATGAAATGCTCTATTTTGGGGGTAAACCTAATCCTTTTGATTGACTATAGATTAGCTTTTGATGTGCTCCCGGCTCAGTCGAATTATGAATCGAAGTTTTCATTATGAGTCGAAGAGAAGTTGATAAAGGAAGGATAGACATGATGGTTTGGATATCGATGCATTTTATTATAACACCGGTGGACGAATTAATGATATTTTTAAACCGGCACACAGTGATTCGTATGCGTTTAATATAACTGATAAAACTCGATACAAGTCACCGTAAATCTAACTCTTGACCAGACCTGGCAAGAAAGGATAAAAGAATCACAAATCTTAGATGAATAGAAAATATATCGCTCGAAGAGCTGAATTATATTGATTGAAATAAGCTACGAAGTATTGTTATCTGGTCTAGAAAACGCCGACGGCTATGACTTTAAGGATATAGTCATCATATCCCAACCTAATCGTTAACCGAACCACAAACTCAAAAGAATTGTTCACAACGATTTCGAAATCTGACACATCAATTATGTAGTCGAGACTAGATGTCAATAATCTGAGAGATCATCATTATCGGATGGCATAATTCTAGCCCATGAGTAACTATGTCTTCCAGCCAGCTTCAGTTGACAATATTCGCCTCAAAATTCTGATGGCTTTCCTCATTCATTACGCTCAAATCTAATCCTCTAAAATGGAAAATGTAAATCGAGTAAGATAAGGTAAGGTAAGGTAAGATAAGGTAAGATAAGATAAGATTAAATAAAGTCAAACGTCCCAGATTTTATTCTAGAAAATTTAAATCCGCTTAACATAATTTTTATTTCTATATATAGACTATTAACCATTTTATCAAATCTATGTGCCAGTAAGTGGGAACAGGTCGCTAAAATTAAGCCGCAGGTATTTTGACTTATTAATTTTCCTTAAAATTAAAAACTTTTGCCACAAAGATCAAGGACGGTATCATAGTGACTGGGAAAATAACTGCAAGATTAAAGTTGACGAATGCCAAAGCTATGGAAATGATGTAAAGTAATGGAATAACACTCAAGCGAGTGTATATCTTTTTCATTATATATTTATCCAATTCCTTACTTTGTAAATCCTTAGATATTTCCAGATACCGCCACAGCGATATCAACAGCAACGAATTGACAATTTGTAGGAGCGCTAAGACTGTCACTGCTTGCCATGTTCTATATTGTAACTCTGCGACAGTAGTAATTGGCGTTAGTAGTATCAAAACAAAGAAGGTTATTGAGACTAATGTTATGGGCTCGCTCGGGGCTTTTAGATAATCAAAAAAGTTCATAGAAAAAATCCAGAAAACTGAAATTACCATAAAACTACTTATTAGCCCGTATACATTATAATAAAAATCCTTTAATTCGTCTTGATTAATTTGACCATTCACTATCGTTGGGGGCACTAAGTTATATGCCAATATCGTAATGGCAACAAGAAGCACAGAGTCGCTAAAACTCTTTAATCGTTCTGTAGTTAACAGGCTCGACAATAGATGACTGGAATTGATTGCTATAGCAGCTCGATAATAACATTACCCAATGATTAAATACCATTCTTTCCTGAACTGTGCGAAGAGAGCTCGACTTAAATTAGGGCTGAATTGCTCCCTTAATCTAATATATAGTGTACGACATCTCCTGATGAATTATGTTAATGTCATTCGGTCTTCTGGCTGTGGTATTAAATTGATTTTTACATTGCATTTTTCAAAAATAAATAATATTTATTTAAATAGTTCTTTAATACGTCAAACACGGGATTTTATTAAATTTAATAATAAACACCCAGAGACCACATGAATGCGCATGTACGCATATAATTACTGTAGTCAGCCGATAATTAGAAAGTTTACCGTCTGATTTGTCCAATTTTAAAATACATTGGCATATAGACAAAATTCATAGAAAGATTATAGATTCTAGATTATTAAATAGAATACTTTCTTTATAGATTATATCTTGACTGTCGGCTCTTTAGGAGCTGCTATACCTATTCGCTGGATTTAAATATTATAATCCATTCAGAAGGATATTGCAGAAATTAGAAGAAAATCCTCCCTGGCTTCGAATGTTGCAAATAGTGCTAGGAGGCATTTGCATAATACTTTCCTTGGTTATAATACTATACATAGGACCCGCCGTTTTTTCTATCATAATTATCCTTTCTATCATACTCCTTGTAATTGGGATTGAACGGATAGCTATCGGGATAATAAACCCACGATCTGGTCGATCCCGCTTAGTCAGTATTGGAATTGGTTTGCTAATAATTGGTGTCTCAATAATTCTAATGCAATTTCCAATATTCACCTTAGCGATCCTAATATTACTTGGTGCTATAGCGCTCTTACTTAGCGGTATTTCGAGAATAGTCCATGGCATCCGCGGTGGGACCACAGGTCGCTCCAAGGCATTGCAGATTGGGGTGGGCATCTTAAGCATAGGTATATCTATTCTAGTAATGATTCATCCAGTAAATTTTGGACTGCCGCTGCTAGGTGTCATAATCTCTATTGCATTTCTAGTAAGCGGGATCGAAATGATGGCAGTTGGAATAACTGGCAGACCTAGGGATAGAATAATCTCCTGATCTGCGGGCAGGCATGATAGAAATGCCAGAACTTTGAATAACGTTTATTCATTTTTTGCCTCGTGATTTTAATTACTTCTAACAAGCTTCGATTCGAATAAAGTCGGTTTGTAGCAAAAAGCGTGTCCCACACCCAAACCTGAAATACCGTTCATTTAGATTGCTAGTACAAATGTCCATCATAGGTATGTTAAAAATACCATCTCCTACGATTGAGTCTATGATATAATGCTTTTCATTCGATACTAATACAAAATTGCAATCACTTTCCGAGTATAATTAGAAGCCCTTCAATCTAATGGAAAAATTAACGAAAGATGATAGTACTTGCGTAGCGATTCGATTACTACCGTAACCATATATGAGGCTGATTTGAGACCTTTCTTTACGTACGAAATATGATCTTGATGATTACAATACTAGCTAAGAGTGAGTGCAGGGTAAGCCACTAGTTTCTAAAGATTTATTATGATCATTGGTTACTCAGGTAATAATCAACCCATGAAAGCAGTTGGAATTATAGGGATAATACTTATCGCTGTCTTTGTAATAGTTATGTTAATGACATTCGCTTTCCATCTGATAGTCTTTAAGCTGCCTCCTCATTACGCGAGACATGGCTATATCAAAGCTAGATAGAAACGAGATTGCTAGTGGTATTTTAGAACAAGCATGGACCATTTAACCGAATTATTCATATTTTGTGTATCTTGTCATAGTACCTATGTGATCTTCAAAAACGATGAAACACAAGTCACCGGTAACCCCCCTTCTGTTGTGCATAAATACAACATAACCAATCTCTATACAAACATACAACAATCCTTTATTAATTAGCTAAATATTGATAACCAATGAGCTCATCTCAAACCCTGTTCAATAATTGGTCGCGTATCCACTATTAAAGATTCAACACTTACGATCACGTAAACAGACGAGCCGATTTGCACTTGATAAGTGTATACAGAGGGTACCTATCTAGGATCCGTTACCATATTTTTAAAAGTGGCTTAAAGAAAAGCCCCACTATCTGAGGGAATCATTATAATGTATATTAGATTCAGCGACATTTTCACACCTTGTTTGTTTATTGGTGGAAGCCTTATTAAGTCGGTCTCTGAGGTCACGGCTTGTATACAGTTGTTATAGAATTCCCAATTTGCTATTCTAATATAGTAGAACCCTTTTGTATTCATTGGCCATGGCATTCCGGCATGTCGATGTCCATTATAAAAAAAGTTGGAAAGTTTTACTTCGCAGTTAGTTTTCTTCCCTGCTTATGAAATCTAGTTGTGGTGATGGTGGTGATGGTGGTGATGGTGGTGATGGTGGTGATGGTGGTGATGGTGGTGATGGTGGTGATGGTGGTGATGGTTGTTGTCCGAGTGGGCAAATGCATTGCTGGTTATGATAGGCGTTGTTGCGACGAGCGCTAGCACAACCATGACGGCAGCGACTGCGACAATTAGGGTGATTTGATTCCTCAAGTCAATATAGTCTGTGTATCAGAGTATATTAGATTAGACTAACATCGTGAACTTACAAAGTTAATTCAGAGCTTAACCATTTTTCAGGTTTTGAACATCTGATAGGATCGATATAACAGAATACAAACTTTTCTCTATATTGAAGTCTCTCTATAATTGGTTGAAATGTTAAATACAGAGAATAGTCAGAATATGTTTTTAAATAGGAATATTCTAATTCAAGGTAACGCGTTTACGTTACGAATAGGTGCTGACATTTGAGATCTGTGACTAGATTTCGTAGGCTATGATGTATCGATGAACCGATTTACTCGCTGAAGCTTCGGATAAAATATTACAGCGATTAAAAATCCTTTTTAAACGCGCAAATTGCAGAATGCAAAGGGATTAATGCTCATACACTATTGATACTATGGCCGATATTAAGAACTTAGGGGAGTTTCTGGGATGTCTCAGTCCTTAGGACTAAACTGCTAGCCAGATGCATCTTTCACTGATGGAATTGCGCTCAATGTGTCTACAAAAATTGAGTAAATATCGGAGATACGACGGCAACTCATAAGATATACGTTTCGTGATTAATCCAAGAGGCAATTTTTATAACCGGCGCACAGGCAAGTGCCGTTCTCCGTCTCAACAAAGGATTGTTTTAACAGTTTGAGTTTGTACCACAAGTGGACCTTCATGATAAGGCCGACTTTTGGATAATAGTTGCGAGGGAAGCTTCCTACAAATGTAAGATGGTAATAAGTCTATCCAACTTAGTGACATGCCTAGACTAGTGCCCTAATAATGGTTTCAGATCTTCTGTAAGTACAATTGTATGAGATTAAAAATCATATCTCAAAAAAAGAGAATTCTGTGACCTAACATAATTAAATACAAAGTCTTGTAGTTTAGAGAAGATTAATAAAAGATCAGTGGTGTATGATTATATGTCTCTTGTAGAAAACAAGCGAATAGCTAGGGATTTTATTGACGAGATGTTTAACAAGGGGAATGTCGAAAATGCAAATCGGTTTGTAACGCCAGACTTCATTTATCACGCCAGGGGTGAGGATGTAATAGGAGTAGACAACTTTAAGGCCTGCGTAGCAACAGATCACACCACCTTTCGTGACATACATTTCACCTATATAGATGGCATAGCAGAGGGAAAAAAGGTCGCCACAACTTGGATACTGGAGGGCATTCAACAACAGGAATTCCGAGGCATACCGGCTACGAATAAAAAATTTGAAACGGTAGGAGTTATCATCTTTCGTTTTGAAGGCCATTTGATTAAGGAGGGCTGGTCTATCGTCGATGGACTTACACCGGCGATAGAGTTGGGACTTGTTAAGACAAGCTTTAATCCAACATAACGACAAATGAGCTAACCATTATCAGCTCTACAAACTTGGTACTGATTGTTCACGAATATGGAAAGTTTACTGGTAGTATCGACGCATGAGATTCAAGTCTATTAAAATAGAGAAAATAGGCAAATACGGTATTGAGCAATTCAACCATATAATATATTTATATTGATCGACGCACAAATCTAATATAAAATTTGTATAATAGTATAATTATTAAATCAAATTCCAGATGTGTCACCATTAAAAATACTAATTAGGTCTTTCAACTTCTTAAATTATGAAAAGTATGTAATGAGACATTTAGGTTAACATAGTTAAACTATTTATATTAACCTCAGACGCTTAGTAAGTGTAGGCGGACTCAGGTTGTTATCCATAGCATCGTTAGGAAAAAAAACTAAAAAATCAACTATGTCTCCGTATCGCGACAGAGTCTATATTATCAAAGATATAATACTAAAGTTGGTGGATTATGGCGCCTTGAATCAAACGTCACTTATCAGTTTCTGTGGGCTTAACTTGAAGAAACACAGATCGATATTATTTGAACTCGAACTAAATGAGCTTGTTACCAAATCAGAAACTACTTCTGGTCATAGAACGATTACAGTTTATAGGCCTACGCAGAAGGGTATAGAATTTTGTAATAAGATAATTGGACCCTATGAGAAAATGTTCCCAAGACAAAGACATCAACTAAGATCCGAAGACATTAGACCAATAGTGATAGAAAATAGCCAGGAATACCGTGGCATTGCAAATTCAGTAAATGACGATCAGAATAGTTTTACAGAAATAGGCCAACCAACAACGGTTACACTGAAGGAGATATCTCCAACCAGATAAATAGCTAATCGACAGAATGACGTGGTTTGCATATCTTTGGTTTTAAAATTTGAAAAATGTATTTTTATGAATGGCTCCCAGATCCTGACTGACTAGGCGCAGGTTTATGCCTAAACAAAATTATTATTATTACTAACATTTTACTTTAGCGCTAACTTTCTGATCACAATTCTGTACGCATACGAGGCTTCTTGCCTATTTGGATAATTTGGATATCAAGCCGCTCTAGTTAACTCTTTCCCACCGCTGAATTAGCATACATGCTTTTGACGGGAATAAAGGGAGAGTCATTATCCATTCGCGGCCTCCATCGTACTTGTTGTTCGGAGTATCCACATTATCTTTTGAGCCGGAATAGAAGATAGTTGCTAAGTAATCAAGGTTAACGTGCCGTAACATACAATAACAGAAGATGTAAATACGGAAATAATGTTGTTAATTTAAATCGTCAGTGAAGATGAACCGCAGGTCTCATCTTACTATTTGCCCGGTGTAACTTCAGGACTATTGATAACTATTCCAGTTTTTGAGATAGTCAGTTCTCCATTTCTTTCTGCACTTAATACTTCGGATGCAGATTTCAATATCCTGGGGTTTACATTGGCATTCCACTTTACAAAATTTAATGCATATAATGGACTATACCCTTTTTCTCCAGGTGATGCACTTGAAACACCTAATTGAAATCCCATAGGAGAGCTACTCTGCTTTATGCCATTAATGAAATCATAACCCTGTTGACGACTAGATTCTGGAGATAATGCTAGAATTGGAGAGAAGTTAACCTTGGACCCTGTGGTATTTGTTATTGATGCTGCAATTTGGGGATCTGAAGCGTCAGTTGCTATAAAATATTCAATCTTACCGTTAACATAGCCTCTTGAAACGGGTATAGATACGGATTTAATTGCATTAAGCTTAGTAGTAACACCTGCGGCATGCTCGGGTACTGTTTGCACCTATTTGCTGTGCAAAAGTATTTTGTGATAATAGTTGTGGGCCTGACATAACAATTGTTACTATCGACAACACAACTAGAGAGGTTGATATTTCAGAAATCTTTAGTTTGATCTTCATATTACAACATCTTCCGATAAATCGCTATATATGAAAGTTTTTACACCAGATCTAATCTGGACTTTCAAAAAGATTAATATTTCGACGAAAGTCATCTTTGAATTTGAGCTTGTACTGCGGGGCCTTGTGATTGGAATATCCTCCATTGTGGGTTTGGGCCTTTATCGTAGGCATCATTATTGCAACAAAGCTTGTTTTGAGATGGCAAGCGACAAAACAGACTGTCAACGATGCCTCAGATAGATACATTTCCAACAATGAGAAAAAGGATTCAACTCTTGATTCGTTAGATAGAAATGCCAGTACTAAAGCTAGAAATATCAAGTCTTACAAATATGGTCCGTTTCACCTGTACAGAGGCGGTTTTGATACACGGAAAAAACGACTACGAACGACCACCAAAGATCGGCACTACTGATATGTCTCCGGTTTTGCTTGTCCTGCCAAGATGGTAACCAGGGTTTTAACATACAATTGATTAATATTCTAAAATTTATCACTAGTCCAAGTTAGATCTCGATTTAAATGATATAATCTGGCTCCGCCGGTATGATTTGTCCCCTCGGATTAAAGTCGAAGTGTCCGTTATGGAGTTCATTTAATTTCATCAATTCCAATAAGGATTCAGAATAACGCCAATATTGTTCCCGTAAAGTCCAGTGATCTCTTGCTGTACAGTTGTTGCATAATCTGCGGATAGCGCAATAACAACCATCTGGTCATATCTCCCGGCCTTGTGAAAGAGAGAATTACCTGCAAGTTCATTAATTATAACCCTGTTATCTATTTGATTATTCCCGGTCGTCTCCAATATACCACTTATTACAAAGCTTTTGGATTGTTGTTCAGTCTTGCCAGTTTTCGAGTCGACGAATGTATTGCTTTATTTTCTATGAAGAATGAAAATAGTCTAGTCCTAGAGATAGGCTCGACATACACAGACACTCTAATTTAATCTCGGCCAAGCAATGAATGAAACCAAAAAATGGTCACGGATAGTGGTTAGCTAAAGTAAACCTGATTTCAGGCGGGATTCTTCCTCTAACTAATCCTGAAAAGCAGCGTTGAGAGTCGAAATAAAAATCTTACGATAAAAAATAGTCAAATGCAATGCAGCAAGTTACATAAAAACTAGAGCAACTAGCTACCAGCATTATAGAGCACTTCCTGTCTGACTCTAACATGTATATCGATTTTTTAAGTGGAGTGTATCATGTGTCATGTAAACTAACCACCGGAGTGAGAAACCACGGCTAATACACAGGTATGATGCCTTGGCCTATTCATCATCGTTTACAAAGTTCTGGTGCTCAGTTTATTAGTGATTGGTGATATTCTTATGAAATTCATCACTCTATCGAACTCGAACTTACATTAACATGAGTAAGAGTCCTTCTAGGACTCCAGCTCTTATTGAAGTATACTTGAATCGATGCCTCACTAATTGAGGGGTTCTTTTGTACTTTCCAACTCAGGTAATTCATTTTCATCTGGTTTTTCCATTGCCTTTCCTTTTCTTTTTCGCAACTTCCTTATATCCCCAAGAATTTCTTTAAACTCCTCTTGAGAAATCTTGGATATTTTGGAATCCCACTCTATTCCATGTGCTTGCAAAACCTCTTCTGTTACCTCAAGGATGTCCAGTTTAGTATGCTTCTCCTCAGTCGAAAGCATTTTGTGCTTAGAAAACGGAAAAATGCAAATTCACTCATAATCTTATCCCCTACCATGTTACGTCAAAAGGACCTAATAATGTCTTTGTTACTTTAATCAAATAGTGTATTCAATATGAATAATCTCGTCGGGCTTTTATTCTCGAGTATCTAATTGGAGATGATTAAAGCTCATTGCATAAGCAGTATTGTGTTGTATGTCTCACAGTAATTTTATTTAATCTCTCATAAAGTTGAAAAATATTTTGAAGACATAGATGTGTCCCGCGTATAATATTCTCGTAGTCTATGAGTCCTAGTACTTTTTGAACCGGTACATTATTTCACTAAAATGAAAATTTCCTCATTGTAGCCTTCCTCGTTTTCTTATATTACCTTCTACGGATTGTGAGCAGAAAGTGTATCGAGCGTTAACAGAGGGATTTCGTTTGGAATAAGGGGCCCGACTAATAATACCGATAGCGATCTAGGCTTCAATTAGGCAACCTCAGCTGGTAAGACTGATATAGTTTAACGAGAATTATACTATTGAAGACAATATGGAACAATTGTCGGATAGAGATAGGGTAAAGAGAGGTGTTAATAGGGGTAGATACAAAACAATCGAATATTCTTGTGGATGTATCTATCAATTTGATCACGCAGATCATATTGAAACATATATGCCCAGAACATGAGACTCATCTCATTACTTATCACGGCTGAAATGCAGTCATACATTTAAACTTGTAAAGTACTTGGGAAATGAATAAGCCCGTTATTAGTTTATAGAGTTTATAGAGGTAAAAGACAAACAGAACTGCGTCCCACTTTTGTTAATTTAGGCTGTGGAGATACTATGAAACAATGTAATCACCCGATATTATCTATCATAAGAGATTTTAAATAAACTAATTATGGATTGAGGCCCAAAACCAGTTGTGAACAAATTATTCACGATTAGGAGATCTTCATACTTGAACACCAGAGCACTTGCAGTAGACTAGTGTGGTAGTCGCTGTTCTTCTCCTTGCCCTTATATGCATCACGTCGATAAATATAGGGCTATATCTTCAGCAGGAAGCGGAACTATTTACATCTAAACCTGTGCTGGGAGACAAGGCTGATAGTGAGCATGACAAAAAAATGAACATTCTTCCGTGTGACGCTCAACACGCATGCCAAACTTCAATTTAGTGATATTTTATGCTCATTATTAGTTCCTGAATAGATTAATTTTAATTCGCTACTTTTTGTAACCGATTACAGAAACGGCTGAGGATGGGTTTGATCCTGAGGAGTTATTGTACCTGAAACTTACGATGGTAGATATACAAATTGAGGAAAGGCTCTCTAAGAATAGCATACCCAATTTCATATCATATGTTCCCAAGAGAATATTTTTGATATATAAAGTATTTGACTTCAACATAATTACCATTTATGAATTCCAGAAATCCCAAACAATGCACGCTATAGTGGATTACTCCAAATGCCAACACCACAAAATCAAGGAATAATCTTTCAAGAATCTGGCTACCACATAACCTAGCACAGTAAGTATAAAGAATAAATCAGGATCTGTTATTAGAAATATAAAAATGACAGACAACTTATTTCTCGAACAGCTTGTGGATTACATTGTACTCGCGATAGAGGTTATTGCGATTATATTTATCACTGGCATAATTATATACTTCCTATTTATGTTTTCAAAATTATCCGTTGCAAGGATTCTGGGGAAACCAGTTTCAACAAACCTTCGTGAGATGATTTATAGATTTTTAGAGAGGGTTTGCTAATCTCCTTAGATTTTGTTATTGCAGCTTGATATTTTAAAGACGATCTTTAGCCGTTCAATCGATGAATTAGTTACCCTTGCTATCGTAGTAACAATAAGAATACTGTTGAGCTGGTCTCTTTCAAAAGATTTTGAATTATACGAGAAGAGGGATAGCGTAGATCCCAAGGCTGCTTTGTGAGTAGCAGGTCAGTTAAGAATGAAAAATGTTTGTTAACGATCTGAGCCCAACTGAACACGATCCACTCTTCAGTTTATTGCCCACTTCCTTAGCCGAAATTTTGTCCTTTGCACTTGCCAACAGACTGCAAAAACATCATAGTCTCATGAGAAGTTGGAATTTTAAGGCGCCTTAATTTTATTATAGCAATTTAATTGTTGCACGAGCTAATATAACGATGGAATGAGTGTATTACATTGTGTTGTACAAATTTCCGAATTGTTACTCGAAGTATAACCTAATCCCCACGAGACTCATAAATTGCGCATAGTTAGTGACATCCACGTCCAGGCCCAAGTACTCGTGGTAATAGTTTGGCCCTAAGACAGATTATAGAATGTGCGATTATAAATGTAAGAAGACTATAGCAATTGAATGATGAGAGGAATCAGCAGAACGCATCTTAATCCGAAGGATGTTGACATACTGAGATAAGGATGGAATTTACAGGATAGCGGGTTTTGTCGGCGAATATGGTATTACGTTTAATCAATTTTTGATTAATGATACAAAGCCAACTCTAATTCATACCGGGCCACTTGGTATGTATAGTAAGATTGAGGAGAAGGTGAAAGAAGTAATACCTATAGAAAAATTATCATACATAGCTTTTTTACATTTTGAGGCTGATGAGTGGGGAGGAATGGAGTTTCTCAAAGCATCTAAGGCGAAATTGATTTTGTAGTGACCTTAGTTCCAAATTAAATCTTACCGGATGGAAAATGCCTATAGATCATATCTCATTCTGGGAAAACGAATCATTGAAAATAGGCAGAATGACACTTAGGTTCCTAATGACGCCTCACGTACATCACTGGGACAGCATGATGATTTTCGAAGCTACCTCAAAGTCTCTTTTCACATCAGATCTATTTATACAACCTGGTGTTAATGAGCCCGTTGTATCAAACGATCTCTCAGACCAGATGATATCGCTTTACCGAGTTATTGGAATCTTTGCTAATGAGGACCCTGTAAGGAGAACGGCCAAGCGTCTTGCAAACGTTAAGCCGGAGATGATATATCCCATGCATGGATCTTGTATTGATAAATCAATGTTTTCAGCATATTTTAACGCAATAATGAAAGATAGGTTCGCATATTCAGGTAAATTACTTGGTCAGCAGTTAGAGTTTTTGACATAATCTACCACAACTTTTATAACTACTGGCATTAAGGCTGGTACGCGCAAAAAACGAATCGCAATTGACCATTTTTCCATTATTTAATATTAACTAGAAACTACTATTTGGTCTCCCAAGTCAGATTCACAACAAATGCCAACATCAATTAATCAAGATCATGTATTCTTTCCTATGTGCATAATAGGTATTCCCGTCATCATCAGCCTATTAATATATAGGTGGTGTTCTATCTACAAATATACTAATTGCCATGTCAGATGAGAATGAATTCATATCTGGGAATGAAAACGCTGCAAGTTCAAATTCGAACACTGAAGGAGAAGCTACCACCTTTGACGAAGTAGTCGAAGATAGTCCACAAGTACAAGAAAGCTTTGAAATGATATCGGTAGGACCAGAGAGCCAGGATGTAGACAAAGTGGACGATTCCGATAAGCTCCCGATAGAAGAGCGTATGGAGGAGGTGAGAGTAGATAATGAAAATCTCAGTGATGACGAATCACTGGTCGAACCTCCAGTCACGAGAACTAGGAAAAGAAGCAATAAAAGAAAGACACGCAAATCGACTGGCACATTAACAGGCAAGAATTCTAAAGAAGGGTATTATACCTCAAAACCAGAGGATAAAGCTATTCAAGCCTTCCAAACTCAGATTACTGAACGGTTAAATCTAAATGAACAAAAGCTTGACAAAGTTATATCTACAATCCGCCCTATTGAAAAGCACATTCACTCGAGTGAAAAGCAAGCCCAACTAAGCAAAGAGATTCAAGTTCAGGTTAGGCAATTGCAAAGGCAAGTACGACAAATTGAAAAGATGTCTAAAAACATTTCGACTGAAATAATCAAGAAAGTAAATAAGGAGATCTCGTCCAAAATCCAAAGGATGCCAGCAAGAGGCGCTGGTCCAAATAGATCTAAACGAAATGAAAAGGCAAAATCCAGAAAAAGATCCAAAATAAATAAAAGAAAAAAGACGTAGATAAGTAGTAAGCTGCGATTTGGATTGTCAAGTAAGGCAGTAAACAGAATTTGCAAGTATTTAGGATATCTGCGGTAACACTGTTGATCACTGATATGAAAAGGTCTTGCAGTTTTTACTCCAGACTGCCAGGGTTCGTTCTTGTGTACGGTGGTAGCTATAACGACCGATTCAGTACCTTCAGGATTGGCGGAATCAAGCCCAGCATGTACCTAAATTTGGAATTAATAGCCTCAAAATCAAAGAGTACAAAATACTTAAAGCCTACCAAACTAGTAACTAGAATAATTTTTCATACCCAGGATGTTGATAAGCTATATCTATACATGCAAAAAAGCAAAACAATCCCAAAATTAATAACTTGTAAGATTCTACAGTACCACAAAATTATTTGAACGTAATCCTAAATAAAAATTAACTTCGAGAAAGTATTTAAGGTCTAAATCGAGTCTAGAGCAATCTAACAGGACAAATGAACACTTTATATAGTTTTATCAATCAAAGAGTTTACTAAATAACGGTCAAAAATGGCAAAAAGTTAGCTGAACTAGTTAACTGCATTGACCCTTACTATCACCCACTCTAATTATAGGTTAATGATCGCCTCTGTAAATGTATTCCTCTATAATTTTGTTATAGGTCCTGTCGCTTGAGTTGTGACTTTTTTATTTGCTCTTCACACATATAAGTTTCTTTTACTGCTGACAAGACTCCTTTTAAAAATTTGTAAAAACCGGTATCGGATCTTAGTTGTACTGATTATTCCGAATATTTTATCGGACATTCCGGGTCTACATATTAGCGCAAAAAGATTCAGAAAGTGCAGAAATATTTCGCAAAATAGAATCCAGCCTGACTTTTCTCTATATTCCAGACTTGACTTAGACAAGGTGCAGATATATGAAGCAAGGTAAGTAATTAGAGGAAATAAATCAATCCCTAAGAAATCGTGACAAGCTGAAAGATGATGCTATATCTCAGTGATCAGACAGCGTATAGCACTATCAATAAGGCTCCAGGAAATTGAAAGAAGACAGCGGCTAATGACATAATATTTCAACATCACATATATGAGATCTTAACTTTGAAGGATCTTAACTTTAGAATCTATCTTTGCTCATAGAGAAAATTCTTGCCAATAGACCCTCTCTCCCTTTACCTTAAGTGCTGCTGCTTATTTATCTTGATTAGATTTTCAGCTATTGAAAGAGGGATTTATTCAGAAATCTAGGAATGTCTAAGTAATGCATGATTCTCACACTGAAGAAGTTATTCTCGCACAATCTTCTGCAATATCTAAACTAAAGTTCCCATTTCATCTGAAAGCACATCAGCTTGAAGCAGTAGATGCATGGATTTCAAGTGGCTTGCGGGGTTCCATAATATACAGCAGCGGAACTGGTAAAACAGAGATAGCATTTGAATGTGCGAGAAGAGCAGCAGACATTATCTCAGTTCCTTCTTCTTCTCCTTCTGACTATCCCATGGCTATCCTCTTATTAGTTCCGCGCATAGTCTTAATTGCCCAGTATCTCAAAAGGTTGTTAAACTATAGCATACCAGATGATAAGATAGGAGTATACTTTGGGGAACGAAAAGAGATAAGGGAAATAACAATAAGCACTTATCAAAGTGTAATCTATAACCCTGACCTTGTACGAAGATCGAAGATTATAATCTTTGATGAGGTGCATCTTGTGAGTGACACATCCAAAGTGCTTAGAAAAGTATTTGATATAGCTGTGGAAGACTCTAGTAAGGCCCTTTTAGGCCTTACTGCAACAATAGATGAGCAAGATCCAAGATACAATACAATCATCACAATTCTACCTCCTGTTAAAAAATACATGCTAAAAGAGGCTGTAAAAGAAGGCAGACTAACAAAGCCAGTTGTTATTCCTATGCAAGTGAAATTCACAGACGAAGAGCAGGAACTTTATGATACATATTCTACAAAAATTAGGAATATCTCTTCACGGTTCAAAAGGTATGATGCAACATCGATGTCCCTACTTTTAAGAAAAGGTGGGTTTGTAGGAGGACTAGCTAGAGCATGGTTCCTGAATGTAAGAAAGAGAAGAGTCTTGTTAAGTTGTGCTAAAAACAAAATATCTGAAGCAGTAAATCTGATAGCGAAAAAACATCCGAGTCAGAAGATCATGATCTTCAGTGAAACACTTGACTCTATCAACAAGCTGAAGACCAGTTTGGAAGGTGAAGGAATAAAATCTATGGTAATAGACAGTACTATAAATTCCATAAAAAGACAGAAAATTCTTTCATCTTGGGGTAAAGACTTCCATGCTTTGTTATCAGTACATACTCTAGAGATAGGCTATGATGTTCCTGAAGTAGGAATAGAGATAATTTTAGCTACTACCTCAAATATGAATCAAGTGATTCAAAGAATAGGAAGAGTAGTCAGAGTATATCAGGGAAAGCGTAGAGCATTGATCTATGTAGTGTATATCTCAGAAACTAGAGATGATAGAACTTTGCAAATATTTAGAGAGGCGATCAAATTTGGTGGAAGAACGACTGTGACTGACGAAGTAGAAGGCGGAACAGGGGAAGAAGAAAAAAGGTGCATAAAGCAAGCTTATAACATACTGGAAGTAAATTCATATGAATCAGTAATTGTAGAAACTGATCGAGAACAAAAATTATATCAAATAAGAAGCAGTAAAGACAAGAACAAATACTACGAGGTAAATGCAGAAGCAAAAACATGTACTTGTCAGGATTTTAACTTTAGAGGTTTAAAATGCAAGCATATCACAGCGACAGAAATAATAAAGTCCAGACCAGATGTTCCTCACTTTACGTCTGAATGAAATTACATTCTAATATGAGATTGGTGATTCAAGAAAGATTGAGCATAAAATGAAAGACTCAGACGATAATGAAGATCCCACAAATCACGTTATAGAAGAATAAATTAATTGTGATCATATAATCTATCCCATCCATTCTCATGAGTGTCTCAGTTTATAAATCCCCTTACTACCAGCAATAGGTTCCGCAAATGAAAGCTGATATCCATCTGGTTCTCTTAAATGAAAATATCTTTCTCCCCATGCAGCATTAGTAGGTTCATTTTCAAACGATATTAAATTTGAAATGCTATCGTTATTCTTAAAATAAGAATATAATCTATCCACATCTTCGGTATGAAAGATTATTCGACCAAAGTGTTGTCTTTTCCAGCCATCATCATTCTCTGCTATATGATTAGGAGGCTCACGATTGTTATTGATTCCCAATTCTAGATTTAGACACATTTTTGATTTATGCTCTTCCTCTTCTTCAATCTCAAAAGTAGTAAAAGTATCATCAGAAGATCCATAAACTAACTTAAAGCCTGGTACTTGAGAATAAAATCTGCAAGACCTTTCCATATTTTCAACTATCAGCGTTACTGCAGAAATTTTGTATATTTTCATAGCGTTATTAGCACATTATTAAGACGATACTATTTTAGATCCTTTTAGTTCTGATTCATTAATTAGAAATACAAAGATCTGACCGTTGCACTCAATTACAGATTTTAGAGTATATCCACCATTGGCTAAAAGAGCTTCTATTTCAGCCAGCATTTTCTTTAAACTTGCACCATCATCTTTTACAGGATCAGCACTCTTTACGATCATTAGTGGACTTTCATGCCAGTTTGTCATTTGTATATTTACAGCTCGACTAAGTTATTAAATGGTCGTCATGAAAACCTTATTTTGTTATTTTGCAAGCTTATCTCGCTCAAGATGGTTTGTGTATTGATAGTTCAGGATACATCTAAACCTGGTAATATCTGTCTGAATTTTCCTTTGACTAAGACTGCAGAGATGGAATGAAACTCCAACATACATTACAAAGATAATCACTGAAATACTAAAATCGACAGAGCACATCACAGACATTCATTTTTGATTTACCCCAAGATAATGTCTACCAGATGAAGGTGCCTCTTGTCGGAAAGCAGCCAACTATGAGTGAAAGTTATTATCTCTTCTTCAAACCGCTACCAACAGGACACCATAAGATAGAGCTGGAAGTGATACGGGACCCATTGGAAGCAAACGCACCAGTCGAACATGACGTTGCCAAGTGGGATATCCAGGTAGTTCATTGACCTCATGATGGGGACAGCATATACTCTTTGATTTTAGATGATTTAACTTCGAACAAATTGCACATCGAGACCAATTTAACTTTGGTTGTGAAGCAGATAAAGATACTAATACCGACTTTCAGCCAGATGTTGATATAAAGACATCTGATCGTGAGTAAGTTAGTATTGTTACTGAAATAGCGTATACTAAGTACGCGAACGCGTTCGAGGCGCGGTGGTCGTCAAGCCATGCATAAAGAGTTTCAAGAGTAATGAAACTCGAATTTGGTTTGAAAGCTGTTATCAGTTAATGTGGGAGACACGCACTTACGAGCTGTAAAGTCTATGAGAATTCTATCTATATAATGCAGCATTTGGAACGCCTCATGTTAAGTATGCACTTTAATACATCAAAATGTCACTCTATAAATATAATCTCCCATTTTAGAGAATGTTTATAATCTGGCGCGCCGCACATCTACATTAGAAGTGATTTTCCGATATACCTATAGGACATGTCAAAATCCGACATTGTCTGATGTGTTAAAACTTTGGCTATAGACTGAATTAATATGCTGGTCCACGTCAGCTAACCACTACTATCTATAGATATCAATTTGTAGGATAGACAATGTCGCTTATGGGTGATTAAGATCACTTCAAGTCCTGAAAGTTTTACTTATTAATCGAATCAGGTAGTCCTGAGTAGGTCTTGGGAATATTTAGCGTTTTTAATAACTCTGATTTATGTGCCTCAGGATTTTTGTACTTGATATGATGCTTTATGGATTCCAGATGTACGTTCTTTATCTCAGGATGTAACCTGCAGTTAAAATATCCCTGCTTTATAACAATTATTATATAACATGAACTCTCTAAATCGTGGTCAGGGAGTCTCGCAGGTGGTAAGTTGGATCATCATAAGAGCCGATAGACTCTGGATGTAAGAAGTTTATTATCTTGAAATTGTACTTTTAGTTAACTTATGTGTCTTTATGTCAAGCTCAAAATTATCTATTCTTTGGGATGAGGCATTCCATGATTCTTGAGGCCGTGGTACTGTATAGTATCCTCCTTTAATAAGATTAGATGTTACTTCAATATGCAGAAATCCATGACGATTATCACAATAGTTTTCCAATGTCAGGTTATAGCTTGACAAATTTGTTGGAACGTCAAGTCTGTCATCGGGTTCTTGTTGAGTACATTGTAAATTAGGCAAACCACTAGTACGCTGCATACAAGTCAAATTAGGATAACCGCCAGCACCGGCTACAATATATGGGACTTGATGACCATTTGCTTCGTAAGTGAATCGTTGATAGTTATGAACATGTCCAGAAAGAACCATGTCTGCCATTCGGCCAGATTTGTTAAATGCATTTTCAAGATTATCCTTAATTGCCACACTTCCAGAAGTGAAATTATCCAGGGAGTATGCCGGATGATGTACTGCTACTATTAGTGCTTTGTCAATAGGTGCAGAACCAAGCTCATTGACAAACCAATCAAATTGTTCTTGATTTATTTTTCCGCCTTCAGGAACATTAGAATATAGACCAATAATATTTACAAAAGGCGTTTCCAGTGTCCAATAAACATTTGGCTGAGTCATGGCATCTCTATCTACATCAGCTGCTTCAGGAGTGATTGTGGGAGTCTTGTTGCAAAAATTATTAACAAATGCTTCTAACGATGTGGGACGAATATTTTCAGGAGTTCTATAATTTACGTCACCATCATGATTACCGGGTACAGCAAAGATCGATGCGGGATAATGAGTGTAAGGCCGATAAAATTGCTCAGAGTAATTGTCTGCCTCACCATAGTAGTACACCACATCTCCTAAATGATAAAAAAATGAAGGGCTTGATTGAGAATTGGTTGCATCAAAATCGCTTTCCATATGCATTTCCACAATATGCTGAGGTACTTCGAATCCAATTCCTCCGGTATCTCCAACAGTATGAAATATGATTCTACCAGTATTCTTAATTTTATCCATGATTTCTGTCGATAAAACGTTATCTAGTTTGAGATGATAAGGCGGGGATCCTGATGGTGATGGCAAATTCTGAAATTTTTGATTACCGTGTGATTTTTGAACCTTTGTTGGAACTAGATCAATTGATTGAGCTCTTGGCCGTGGTTGATAGATAATTCTGCCTGCCAAACCTTTATGCCTGTCAATTATGGATTGACTTTTCTTATGTTCACTAATATCAATCATATGCTAACCAAATATCGAGTGTCATAATTAGATAATTGTAATACATATTAGACACATTAGACAAAACCTTGCTCCTCGTCCTGCCAAGATCGTGGCGCTTTATAACCGGTATCGAACCCGCATACCCACAGGCTTCAAATGAGACACAATAACTTCGATTATATACGCTGGTGTATTACATCCCACTGAACCCGCTATAAATTTATAATTGTTAAAGTTATGGTATATAAGAATAGAAATTATAAACGCTAGCTTATTGGCTCTGGAGACAATGATTATTACTATTAATTTATACTTGAAATCGTATCAACTGGCCTGGATTGAATGCATAGTAATTTAGAACCATAATTATAGTAACATTAAGATCGCTAGAATTCTTTTGTTTTACTAAGGACAGATCTCAAGATGATGTTGAAGATGTTATTATCAGATTTGTGTTATCGCAGAAAGAAAGAATTGTGAAAAAGGAGATAACTGCAGGTACACTTGGAAATTACGTTAAAGCCCTCAAGTTATTCTGCAGGATGACTCGTATTCAGATAAATTAGGATTAATAGCACATTATCTTCGGAAGGTGAAACAGTATTCTAACGATAGGATACTAACGTCGAAGAGATAAGAAAACTGATCCAACATCCTGATCGATGCATCAAGCTAATTATATTATTGTCAGTATCGACAGGAATAAGGGTTGGGACACGAGATTATATGAAATGGAAGCATATCAAGCCAATAAATGATAAGAAAGGGACATTATTGGGACCAAACTGATCGTATACCCAGACTAGCCTGTTTGGTTGGGGCTTTGTTTCAGATCGACCGTAGAGCCACAGTTATATTATATTGATAGTCATATTATTATCAATTAAGATAGCTTTTCAATTATGTTAGCTGCTTCAGCCGTTGAAAATGCCTTGAGTGTTTCAGTACGTATATTGCCTAGACTTCCAGTGCTGAGTAACACTGATGCTACTGCCTCATCATTTGGAGCCTCGATTACCGATACCATATCATATCTTCCAATCGTATAATAAAAGCCAAGAGATTTACAACCTGCTTTTTCTAATGCACTTCCAAAGGATTTAGCTCGTTTTACAGTATCTTTGACATTTTTTATTCCCTGTTCTGCCCAATTTATAAGTACGACATAATTTCGCATTGTTATTATTCAATAACCATAGAAGTGCGCATGTATATATAGGTACATAATGCTTGTTATAATATTTTATATACTTTTTAGTGTTTTAGAAATTACAATGGAAGCTTCTAAATTGCGGCACATATTGATTTCATAAAGAATTATTATTAGTTCTCTCATCCATGCTTGAAATTAATATTCATTTTGGGCTTTACATCTTCGTTGTTGGCTTGATTCAATTTCTTTGACTGTTCGTTTAACAAGATGTTTTAATTCTATATTATTTTATGAATTTAACTTTATTCTAAATTTATGTTCCATTCTTTCTACTTTCTTTTTTCTATTAAACCTGATTCGACATTCTCTCTTCAGGTAAAGTAACAAAAATGTATACCAAATGGAGTAGAGTAAGACTCTTCTCTTTCACCATACCAGGTAGCATAATCACACGGAATCATAAAGTATGCAATTAGAACCTTTAAATATAAATAGAAAATAGAGTTGGGTGTTTCTCCTAACAGGATAACAAGATTTGGAAATTCCACATTTGGACAGTAAGTTTTGGATATAATGATAGCCCAAAATTCTAGAGTAATCCTTTCCGGGGATTTGGTCTTCAGGTATCGGCATATGACTAACGCAGCAAATAGGTTCATCTACATATTGTCTCCACATAATCGCTAAGTCTTTAGCCAACATTGAATATGTATGATGGATAACAATTTGAAGACTTTCAACTCATTGTCACAATTTCTTATGACTTATTGTAACAGATACTATTCAAATATGCCATTGTCGAGGATGACATGGTCTTTGTATACAGTCTTGTTGTATTATTGCAATGAATTAATACTACAATTTCCGTGAATATAATATAGATTAATTCGATTTTATACTATATAAAGTAATTTTCCTTGATTTGAAGTTTCGGTTTCTTACTGTTCGTCATAGTCTAACTAGATCGAGCTCATCAATGGCTCCGCCACTAGACTATACCAAACAAATAGAATAGACAAACAAAAAATTAAAGGGTTATCTAGATGACCTTTACAGTTTATTGAACCGAATCACCATAATAAGAATGGGTTCCTATGTCTTCAATGCAGATATTTAAATCAACTAAATCCTGTGGTAGATATTGTTTTGCACCACTATTTTCCTTCAATGTTGCTCGCATAGGCCATGTGTCCATCCGCTATACTCCCCGACAGAACCTGAACAAAGCGCTAATACAACTATATATCATTAACCCGCCTCATTGTTCGACCTCGGGAGGAAATACCTTCTTGACGTATTTTGTAAGACCAATATATTGTATGATTAACGAAAGGAGAACCACTCCGAAAGTTAAAGTAGCAATCAGGTTTTTCAGATTGCTGCCTTATATCTTCAGCTGGTAAAGTTGCAACTAGTGCCACAGATAGTGCTCCTCTCATTCCTCCAAGTACAACTATGTGTCTCCAAGTCGATGGAATTTTTTCTCGTGTGAATTTACTAACAATAGACAGTATAGGATATGTAGAGATTACTCTTGCTAAAAATATAATGCCAAATGCTAAAATTATTAATCCGATGTTTTGACCAATGCTTAAGACATTCATACTCACGCCTAAATAAAGAAATGCTGCAGAGTTAGCAAGAAAGGCTATGATCTCCCAGAAATTAAACACGGTTGTACGAACTTTGAGGCTCATATATGCTTCACGCTTGACAGTTATATTTCCAAAATATAGCCCTGCTACTGCTACAGCAACTAACCCCGACACTCCGAGAGAATTCGCAAGTACGACTGAACCAAATACAGTGGCAATGGTCAAGGCAGTCTCGGAAAAGGGATCATTCATTAATGAATGCAACTTATTTGTTGTTATCGCAATACTCAAACCCACAGCCGCTCCGCCTAGAAATACAGTTGCAAAGTGTTCCGATTCACCGATTAGATTCGAAATTCCATCGCCGCTGCCGTTGTTACTGCTCACACCCAGTACCACTGCAAGAATTGATGAGAATACAATTAAGCCAGTAGCGTCATTGAAGCTAGCCTCAAATTCCATTAATGTCGAAAGACCTTTAGGAACTCTTAACTTCTTGAATATCTCTATCACTATAGCTGGATCCGTCGGGGAGATTAGCGCAGCAAAAAGAAACGAGACGGCGAAGCTCAGGCCAGCAACATACATTAGCAGGAAGCCGGCCACAAACGTGGATACGACTACTCCTGCAGTTGCCAACAGCAGGGCAGATATTCTAACTGTCTTAAATTGTTTATAATTGACTTTCATCATCGCTTCAAAAATCAATGGAGGGATTACAAAATTTATTATCAACCGTGGATCTATTCTGAACCCGCTCACATTTACAAAGTCTAAACCTACAAAACTGAGAAAAGAAAGACCAATTCCAAATATTACGAGAACAATTATGTGAGGAATTCTTGTTCTGGATGATAATAATGCTGCTGCGAATATCATGGCCAAAAATATAGGGATAAGGTATTGAGATGAGATAAGAATAGCTCCAGAAGTGGATGGATTAATACTAGGAACAAGAGATGAAATCAATAACATTCCTAGTATTAGATAATGCAGTCATAAATACTAGCTCCAAAGATATATCATCGGGCCTCATTAATCGCATGAATACGAAATTGGAAATCATTGTTAGCCTGAAAATGATTTATCTGGATCAGCACAACCGAAGGGTTCTATTTATCTGAATCTAATCTGAATATCCAGATCGGCGACAAAATACAGGTACATAAAGCTTCGCTATAATTTTGTGACCGGTGTAAAGATTCTGGTTGATCTCAGTTATCTTTGCCTACCATCAAAAATGATTTTTTCAAATTATCCTCCAATCCTATACAAAAGATTTGAACACGTTAGAAACTTATTTGGTATTCGACCAGTGGGTAAGGGTAGAATTTAGAATTTAAGACTCTTGCGAATTGTTGATCTACTATGGATCCTTATGTTATTAAACTGATTGGGCATCGCTCTCTAGACTGGGAAATCTATAGGCTGATTTTCCATTACGAATCACAATATCGGATCAATAATCTTTTTAACATATCCGCGGATTCGAAATATTGAATGAGCAATTATGGTGGAAGAGGAAGAGAATCTTCAGATATTGCTAGGATAAAGACCGAAACTGTTACGTTTAGACTTCCTGTGCCACTTCTTAACGAGCTAAAAAAAGATGCCAAATTAGAGAAGATGAACTTAAACGCATTTGTTACGAGGATATTTGCCAATCACGTTGAGTGGGAAAGGTACGAAAGAAAAATGGGTCTGTTGCCAATGACAAAACCATTTCTCAAGGCAGTAATCAATCGATTGAACGATGAGGAAATCGTACACCTAGCAGAAAAAATAGAAAAACAAAATTTTAAGAACATATTTACATTTATGAGGGAAAATCACGACGTTAGCGATTTTATAGAAATTCTACGGAGCTGGCTCACAGTATCGTGGATGGATCATACTATAGTTAACAGAAATGAATCATATTATCTTAATATACAACATGACCTTGGGATTAAGTGGTCATTGTATGTCAAGACTTTGGTTTCAGAATTATATCAAGATATCCTAGGGAAAAGAGTAGCAATTGATATTGCAGAAGGCCTGATTTCATTTATTTTTTCAAAGTAGTGATTGCATGTAGCAGATTCATATTAGTAAAAATCAGAGTCATTGCTGGCTGCACATCACCATAATGCCCATATAACTCCGCTAGCTTGGAATTTAGAATAATCCAACTTCTTGATATCTCTAAAATCCCATTAATTCAATTCTCCCATTGGATTAGATGACACAGTAAAACTGACACCTTTTTATAAATAGTTTACAGAATTTTTAATCTTTTCTCAGAAAAACGACATATTCATTAAAAACTGATTTATCCAGAAATATATATTTATTATTCTACTAGAATTATGTCAAACCTCATGATATAATAGATTAACCGTCATTGCCAATAAAATACCATTTTACAATTGTTATTTGTCGTCTTAATCTACTTAGATTTCATTTCAGACACTACTTTTTTCTAGGAGGGAATTACCTACAAATTCTACAAACAAGGAGCATGACAATTTTCCGGCAGCGCTCCAAATATCATCATCTGGTGTTTTTATGAGTGGGTAGATTATCTAAATATATTTATCTAATCTTTGACCCATATTACTATGTCTTACAAAGTAGACGTCCCTCTTAAATCATTTCACCTAGGAATATTTTTCAGATGGCATATATCATCCATGAAATCTACTGTATCTCGTTTGCTACCATTAAACCAGGATCATCTCTGATCTGGCGGAGTTATACAGTAACCCATGATTTCAAGGTCAGAATTGGAGTTGTAAAACTCGTACGGTTTGATTATTCGACAAATGAACTCGCTCAGACATCCAGCTACATTGTGATAAGAGAGAAGATCCTGGTGCCTAAGATAATTTTCCTAGTATTTTTCAGAAAAGATATAGGCGTTAATTTTATATATTCTTCGCGACTAAAGTATAAGAAAATCCTAATCAGAGAGGTGTAAGTGATACGTCATACACAGTTGCTAACAAAAAGCAAGAAATGGCAACAGAAGCCGCTCTTTACAGACATACAAATAGCAGAAGAATCAAATCCTCAGAAAATGGGTATTTCAACGTAAGTGAAAGTTTGTTAATACCAAATTTCCTGCTTTGTAAAGATTGTTTTTGGTCTGCCTCGGAGGTTTATCGGTACTAGAATTAGTATGAGTTCTGCGTGTCCAGCCTGTGGTCATGAAGGGGTGATATGTATGCCTATTTGTGGAATCGGCGTGATCAAGTTAGGCGATCGGAAAAATTGACATAATTGATTCGCTAGCTAGCCTAGTTTAATAAGTTAGGAGCCGTGTGTGTTGGAATTCAATCTTTGATACAAAGTTGCCTTATAAGATAGACATTTCTTACTATCTATCTCGGATTGGGTCTTAATTGATACAAGTATTCAAAGCTAGGTCTTAATAATTATCTCAGACTTACCTACTTAATTCCATGTTTAGCCTTACTATAATACCTAACCAGTTAGCTAGATATTGCCTCAGCGTCACAGTAGAGACTGATATAAAATTGGCGATTGTGCTAAAATAATGCATAGTCGGCTGCCCTTAAATCTGTGAATCTCCTGAATGACTATCTAATACAAAATGCAACATTTAATCAGGTTGCACATAAGACACGAGGTAAAATTCAGATTTAACATTGTCGTTACCCAGATAGGAATTTAGATTAACGAATATTCCTGTTATATCTAAACATGACTTCGATCCTCTGACTATCTGATGAGTGTTCCTTCTAAAGAATGAGTCGCGCAACTGAAAGAAAACCAGTATAAATGATCAAGTGATATCGCGCGTAATATTACTTTGTAACACATTGAAAACTTTGAGCTTAATTAAGATTGGCGTTAAAAGATAATAGAAAGTTCATGTCATCAACAACACACAAGAACATTTTATGCCCATATTGTCAGTCAAAATTTAAAGACAAGACCGAATTATCCAAACACATAGACAGAATACATACAGGTTTAGGGTTACTAGAAGGAGATAGACGTCAGTGTTAAATGTATCACAAGTACTATTCCACAGCTGATTAACAAAAAGATGTGATTCATTCCCCTTCTCCTAGATCTAATAATATTTTCAAATTGATTTTACTAAATCATGCATGTACTAATCAGTTAAGACATTTTATTGAAATTGAAGCGATACAATAAAAACTAAACTGCCTGCAATCCAAGTAAATATGTGCATCGCGTACACATCATTGGCGGACCAATTTGGCTAGCCATTTGAAGTTACTAGCTACAAAGTTATTAGATTTTATGTTCTGAAAGCTAGTATCAGCATACTTATATCTTATTGACTTGTACTTCATATTCCTGTTGAGTTTTGTCGAGTAATCCAAGCGCTCGATTACAACAAATACTAAATATATTAAATAAGATAATAATAGACAAGAAAATTTATTTTATAATAGACTTCAAATCTGGAGTTCAGTTAGACTTCTTAATTACTGAATCAGCAAGGTAGACGAATAAATAACCATTGCGATATACATTGGACATAATCATGACAATATTGTTTCCGGTAACCCATTGTCATTGTCGTGACCATTCTTTTCTAAAAGTGGTCAATAATAATAAGTATTTCTATATATTATTAGATGACAACGATAGTTGGGCTCAGAACCAAGTATGGCGTTATACTTGGTTCTGACAGAAGAGCAAGTAAAGGGTTCTTTATAGGATCCAAAATAACCCAAAAAATAACACGAATGGATGATACACTAGCTGTTGCTGTTGCAGGGCAGCTGTCAGACGCAGAACACATCATCAAAGTTGCTAAAGGTGAGCGAAAATTGATAGAACTACGTAGGGGATTTCCTCTAACAGTTAAGGAATCCTCAAGGTTGATTGCCAACTTGGCATATTCTGGTCTTAAGAACTACCAACCATACTTTGTAGAGTTGATAGTCGCAGGAGTTGATAGTGAGGGCGGGCATGTCTATGTGGCCGACATGAGTGGCGCCATAACCAGTGAGGACTTCGCCGCGTCAGGCTCTGGAGCTCCAGTTGCTTATGGTGTGCTTGAAAATCTATATCAGAGTGAAATGACTAACGAGCAGGCAAAGCAGATTGCGGAAAAAGCGGTATCTGCTGCAATGGAGAGAGATCCTGGTTCAGGGAACGGAATCGATGCTTTGGTCATTCCAAATGTAATGCAGCTTCCGCAACAGGAGCATGTGAATTAGAAATGTCAGAAATTGGTGGCTCAGCAGTTAGTAACAATACCAGATATCCCTACTATTATGGTCCAGAAGGACGACTGGTATTAGTAGACAGCGCGTTAGAAGCTGTAAGCAGAGGGTCAACTACCATTGGTATAAAAACACGAGATTTTGCACTGATTTCGAGTCATATTAAACCAACTAAGGCGCTGGTCGAGCCTGCTGAAAAGATCTTTACCATAGATCAGCATATTGGTGCTACTGGTTCTGGATATATTGGCGATATACTACAATTAATAGATGAGATTAGGATAGCAGCCCAAAGGCATCGCCTTTCTTATGAAAGCCCGATAGATATCAATTCCCTTGCAAAGTACCTTAGCTCCTACTTACATAACTATACAATCTACGCTGTAAGACCACAGGCCGCCTCTATAATAATTTCTGGATTGGATCAAACAGGTATTCAGTTGTACCAAGTTGACCCTAGCGGGACTTATTTTCGTGGATCTGGCTTTGCTATAGGTCATTACTCTGATATTGCCTTAGATGTGCTCCAACGAGAGTACAATCCCGATTTGAGTATCGATGAAGCAATCGCACTTGGCAATAAAGCAATGGAAAGAGCATTGGACGAAGGACCGCTTGTAGAAACTGGCATAGTGACTGTTAAGGACGGGGTATTCAGGAAGCTTACTAACACCCAAAGCTAAATTAGGCAAGCACTGTCCAGTCATGCTGAAAAGAACGTTCATAGAGTAGCAATGCCCTACTGTTTTTTTCGTACCTTTAAAGTAGCTTCTACTATTTGCTCAGTGATATCTAATTCCGGAGCACTCCAAAAGAGACCAGCATAACCTCGACGTTGATAAAATTTCCAGATTTGTGTTGCCCACACAAATTCGATCTAGCCTCATAACATGTTTTCTAGAAACTAAAATAGATCTATGTCGTATTGCTCGTTCAATTGTAATAGTAGACCTATTTGCTGGTTAAGGACGCCATTTACTTAATTAGTATAAAAAACTCCGATAGCAAAGTTAAGATAAAGACGTGACTTCTTTTCTTAGGCTACACCTTCTAATGTACAGTTCGGCATGCCATTTAAGATAGCAGGTTCTTCAGAACAATATGTTTTCATGCTAGAAGACAAACGCTTACAATACTTAAAATACTCTCTAAAGCTATATATTTACATATGAATTTCGGACTCTATTCAAATAAGGCTAGAGAAATATCTTTTGAAAGTCATTTATCATCTTTGGAGCAGGAACCCAAACAAATACTACTCGAAATCCGCGACTTCGTGAAATCACTCGGTAGCAATGTCATCGAAGAGATAAGGCCACACAGAATAGTCTACGCTAAGTCTTTAACCTTCAGGACTTTCTTGGATATCCAACCAAGAAACAACGCCTTGGTCATATCGATAAGAAATAGTAGAACCGAACCTGCTTCAGTTAACACTATTCAAAGCCCACTTCAGTCGGCTGATATTAAAACTCAAATTGCAGTTGCATATAATTCGATTAAGTGACCGATATCTAAGCAATTTGCTTCAGTAATACAGAACAAGTAATTGCTAAACTACTACTGCGGAATTTGACTTATTTGGAAAATCATAATTGTACTCTATGAAGACTTTGCTGTTGGTGCATTAGGCTCTCTGATAAAGATTCGTAATTTAGTCAAGAAATATGAGAATATGGTCGCTTTGGATGAGATTAACCTTGATATTTTTGATAACGAAGTGTTTGGGCTTTTGGGACCTAATGGTGCAGGAAAAACTACTCTCATCCATATTCTTGCCACGCTGCTAAAGCCTACGTACGGCACTGCTCTTGTAAATGGCTTCGATACTGTTAAAGATTCTTCAAAAGTTAGGTCAAGTATAGGGATTGTCTTTCAGGCTCCCAGTAGCGACGACATGCTCACGGCGTACGAGAATCTGAAGTTACATTCTTTGCTCTATGGTGTTCCTCAACACATAAGAGAAAAGAGAATTCTGGAAGTACTAGAATTGGTAGGGCTTACCGATAGGAAAGACCATCAAGTAAGAAAATACTCGGGTGGTATGAGAAGGAGGTTGGAACTTGCTAGGGGTCTCCTTCATAAACCTAAGGTAATGTTTCTTGATGAACCAACATTAGGCCTAGACCCGAAAAGCAGAGGAATAATGTGGGATTATATTAAGGGATTAGTACAATATGAGAAAATTACATTGGTAATGACTACACACTATATGGAAGAAGCTGACGTACTATGCGACAGAATAGGATTTATCAATAGGGGAAAAATAATTGCACTGGATTCGCCAGAGAGGCTTAAGGAAAATGTAGGAGGAGAGATTATTGAGATCGAATTAACAGATAAGGGTAGTCAAGACAGAATTATAGAGGATATTAGAAAGATATTGAAACAATTCAGATTTGTACGTAAGGTGGAATTCGACAAGGAGAGTGGGGTGGCCGCTATCCATGTAGATGATGCATCACATAATTTAATCCCGATCCTTAGAACAGTAATTAAAGACAACGATATTGGACGTGTAGATTTGAGAAGACCAACGTTAAATGATGTCTTCCTCAGGTTCACTGGAAAAAACATCTTGGAAAATGATTCACCGGAGGGAGGCTTCATGGAAAAATATGCTCGATATACTGAAAATAAGTAGGAAATTCTAACAAACGGTAATTGTCATCTGTTTTCCTCAATTTCACCTAACCCAATTTATCTATGGCTCAAATTAATTTCTGGATTAACATTACTGTTTTAGAGTAAACAGCTGGCGAATATATTATAGCGTTTTTGGGATTGCGTTAGACGATTCAAACATTTCTTAGTCGTCGCACTATGTTAGGTCATTTTCAGTTGATCCACAACGCTCGAACGGCACAAGAAAAACGAATGTTCTCAAAATTAGACGCAAAGAGATAAAATAGAAATTCCAAATCTGCAGCCGCCACCATTAGAATCATACGATCAAGGTATTCCCTTCCGAATTTGGAATATATTCTTGGGGAAAAGAATTTAGGATTAAAAAATACGTTACAATTCGCACAAGAAAAGAATGTATAATTTCACTAGTTACTGTATTACTGGGCGGATGTTTAGTACTTTCCTTTTATAGATTTGCAGAACTAGGTAAATAGTAAAAATCTAGCTTAGAATGTATTAGGATTTGGTATGTTGCACAGTTGGCAAAAACTTAGGCGCGTGCATTAATAGTTCTCTTGCCAAAGGTGTTTTGAACTACCAACTCTCCCATTCGATTATAAACTTCCAAGTAATGCATTCCTTTGGGAGTTGTCTTGAAAGACCTTTCACCTTCAATATATTCCAAAAGATCATTTTCAATAAGAATTTTCAAATATTCTCTTAAAAGATTATACGATAAGTATGTCCTGAACTGAATTTCAGTTATCCTTATGACGTTTCCGTTAGCACATTCCAAAATTGCTCCTATTATCTCTGTCCTGGATCTATGTACAGGTTTCATTTCTAGTTATAATAGAGAATAACTTCTCCTTATTTAATTCTAATTCATGTTAAATAGTATAGATTAGATCAAAAGAAACTACTATAACACTTTTATAGAATATTTATCTTGTACCTTATATGATTATCTTAATAAAAACGAAGGCTCACATCACACTGTGTACTTGTGAATGTCATTGAATATTTGATATTAGCTACATAAGGTAAACCACCTGGAATTGACGGTACAATCCAGATCTTGTCGCCTTGCGTATCTTCCCAGAACAGTTAGTCTACAGGACGCCGTGTCCAGCTAATAAGTGCAGGCCAGCATGCACACGTACGGTTACGGACATACATTAATCGGGTATAGCTTTCTTTTCTTCCTGATAATCAAAATTTGATATGCCTAAAAAATTTGTTTCGCTAATGAAATGTATAAGAGCATTCGCTCAGAACACTATTCAATAATTCTTATTAAGAAGATACGACATGATTGCTATTGTTATTCCGTTTCGTGGTAACGTCCAGAAAGAATTACCTTCAATTCTCCAAGAGATATCTACATCTGGTAACTATAAATGCGGATCCTCAAGGCCAAACTTGGAAGAAGATAGAAAAACTAGAAAAAAATTGATAACTAATTCTGCCGTTATATCAGAATGAAATAACTGTTTTGAAGAGAAGGGACTGGCATATCCAACTGTTAAGGATCGGCATTCGTATCGTATGGGGTGTCGGTCCCATACCAATGGTCCCAAACATATTTGCAACGTCCGCAATCATTTAACCTACCTTGTTTACGTATCTCGCAATCTAAAAAATGTCGATAATCTTCATCAATTGGATATTTATATTTCTCTAATCTTGGTATGAACATTAGTCGTAATAATATTCGCAGGACTTTCTTAAAAAATATTGCTTGAATAATCTTATCACGTTGCGCCAAAGCCGGACATATCAAGACCGTCACATACGACAGCTTTAAAGATAGAGAAGACTTGCAGCTAGCCCATAAAATTATCATACTAACTAAATTAAAGTTAGAAAATTTGAAGGCGCATCATCACTATTATTGTTTTATTAATCCTTCCATTCTCGATAACAACTTGAAAGTAGGAAATGATAAAAATATGGGTCTGTCCGGTCCGGCCTCTGAATACCAGACGGGTATAAATTCAATTTAAGTCTAAGCGAGGCTCTAATAAAACTCCTGATATTCTATATCTTACAAATGATAATTATTTTTAGACCTGAGTCCTATAGTCGCGTATTGTCTTGGTTCTTCACAATTCAATATTAGTTCACGTTACCATTAGTTGAGGTTTTTTCATATCCTTCAAGGAAGCAAATTCCAAATTTTTATAAAATTAAAAATATCAAATGGTATCACATAGTACAATTGGAATTTGGAATTTCGAAGCGAAGTCAACCCTACCTTTAGAATTTAGTGGCGTGAGACTCTGCTCTCCATAGGTATGTCCCAGGTTCTAGCATTTATTAATTGCGTGACTCCAATAATGAAGATAATAATTTGTACACTATGTCATTTCATGTTATTAGTATCATCGCGATTTTCAGTGCTGCGATAATTCCCTTATATATCAGTATTAGGATTAAGGGCGGTAATAAATATGGAATTAGAACTTTAACAATTGTTTTAACACTGTTTATTGTGATACACGGTCTTTATCACCTCGCTGAGCTATTGGGATATCATATGTTAGGAGAGGGATTCCTTGAGCCGTTATCCGTCGTGATCCTAATTGTGTTTGGCATCATCATGATACGGATTCTATATCCGAGTTCTATACTTACAAAAAAGCTGAGAGGTGGATCTAGATAGTAGCTATCGAATCGGCTGAGGACATTTCAAATAATTTAACCCTTCCCCTTTTAGTTATTGCCCTTGGCATATTTTTCTGGATAGTAATTAAATCGAGAAGTATTAGGAATTTTCAATCTCAAATTTCGATATTTATTATTATTTGGATTATGGGCGAAATCACGAACGTTTTGCAACAAAACGGTCTGTTTATTACTCAAAATTTTGAGGAGATCGGGTTGGAAATTCACGTTGCCGCCATGGTTTTTTTTAGCGTCCTTCTATGGTTCAGGTTTTATTACTATTACAAATCCCAAAGGCGACTCGCTGATAACTTTGAGATATAACAGTTAGCTTTGTAATCTATTTCAACCGCTCAAATTTTTCATTCAATGGAGGGATAGTAATTTTTCAGTTACATTTTCCATCGGATCAATATTATACTCTGCGTATACGACAATATTATCATATTCATAATTAATTCTAAGTGATTTGAACACACTTCTAAACAAAGTGAACTTCTTTCCCTCCTCAGTAATTTCGTTCCTAGTCGATATAAGAAGTCTCTTATCTAGAAGCCACTTAATTTTTCTATAAGCAGTAGTATGAGGAATATTGCACTCTCTAATCACTTCATTTACTGATCTCTCCCTAACTAACGCGCAATCCAAAATCTTGACAATCTCCCGGTCAGCCAGCGCGGCTAATACGGACTGTCTTACTTGGGCACTCAGGAAGCTCATTCCGTCTCTATAAATGTCTATATTAGAATATCTAACTTATTAACTTAATTATCAAGACTGGCTTAGCACATTAAAAATATGATCTGAAAATCTTATAGGAGGACAGTCATCATACTTGATATTACTAAATGCCTGTCAATGATGTCAATAGTATCTGATTGCCTAAGATAACACCTGGCGGCGACTTGATTTACAGTTAAAATTAGGAGATGAATTGGTTATGGTGAGGAACCTAAATGCCCGTAATTTAGTATACTCATACAGGTTGGTGTGTCCAAGGTTTACAAATATGGAATATAGAAAGAGTTCTACTCATTATTGAATTCATCAGACATAATCAATATAAAGCCTATATTTAGTCTCAGATGGCAAATTCATAAAGTAGTCACAGCGATCAGGGGCTCTAACCAATGCAGGCGGAATCCTTGAAATTCCTAAATACTCAATTTTCAATTGTCCTCTATAAGCGATCTACCTACGAATGAACAAATCTAATGCTTTTGTCTCCAGCTTTTCTCAAAAACTTTTTTATATCAACAATTATATCGCAGAATCTCTTCGAGGAACCCCCTTGAAATACACTATAATTTCTCAGATGTGGAATTTGTAGTGGTCGGGCAGAAATTAACCAGATGTTATCGATTTCAGGCTGAATCGATTTAAGCTGTGAAATTTTTTTTATACTCTCAGGCTCGCGGATGATAGCAATAACTACTGCCTTCTGAGGATTTTTCATCAAGCATCGTACATTTGGAATAGCTAAATCGATTTTTAGCTTTTTATTAACCTCAATCTTTCTTGCAGAAGGCAAGGTCGAGGCAGTAAGCATGAAATGTAAAAGAGCCTCGCAGAGATCTCAGTACCAAATTATCAGCAATTTCGATTTTTGAGGTGTTTCGCAGCCTTGACAGGCAAGTGTCCATAATAATCTGTAGATATTTTCTTGAAGCTTGAAGATCGGAACTTACAAGGTCTTTTTGAATATTTTGTTTGCCAAGTTCATCTATTACACTATATAGAGACTGTACAAGATCTACTTTAACTGACATCTTGTCTGGATCTATTGATGGTATATTCACGCATTAGCATATATGCATTATCCGGAAATATATTGGTAATACGCAGAATCGTTTAATTTAATGCTCATGGGTCACATTTACATAGGCAGGTTGATGCGACCTATATTGACCAATCGAACAAATATATGGTCTTAAAATTAAGAATGATTATGATTAGGAACCTAACTTTGGGTTATTTTTTGATTGCTAGGGAACGATAGCTCATGGACATTGTAACCGATGAACTGCCCGCGGGTTCCTTATTCGACCAAATCCGTGCGAGAGTAAGAAAAACATTGAAAAATGGGGTCCAACTTGACATGTCAACCCAAGAAAGCAGGAAACTGTTGAGAAGACACGTGAACTCGAAAACAAACTTCGTCTTCCTATTTGTAGATATCAATAATTCAACCCAAATGAGTCTCTCAATGCAAGAAGACAGGTTTGCTCTGTTGATTCAGGTATTCGCTCAAGAGATAAGCGTTGTCGTTTCTGGTTACGGCGGATATGTGTTTAAATACGTAGGAGATGCAGTTATAGTGTTATTTCCAGCAGGGCACGATCCAAGTAAGGCTTGCGTCAATGCAATGAGCTGTTCTAAGACTATACTTGATATTATTCGAAACATCATATCCCCAATTTTTGAAGAAATGAGTTTACCTGATATTAAGGTAAGAATCGGCATCGATTATGGGGAAGTTTTGGTAGTTGTATATGGAAAGGATGTTCAAAAAGCGCATATCGACATCTTGGGTTCCGCAATTAACATAGCATCAAAAATTGCTTCTATAACCCAAGCTAATCAAATATTAGTGGGCGAGTCAGTTTATAATATATTAGGCCAATCAAAGAATGAGAGAATTTATCTCAATAATGTGGTACCTCTACGTGAGATAACGCTTGATACTGCTAAATGGAATTACCCTTCTTATCTGAACGTCGGGAGCGTCTACAGGGTGTATGAATATACTTGTTAAAAAAAATTAGATGAACTATCCTGATGAAATATTGATGACGTATATATGGACAAGCAAAGTCGAGGCAATAATTAGTAGTCCTACAGGAGATCAAATTGGAAAATTCCTGAAAGGTCTTTATAGCGCAGACATAGATCTACAACATTGCCAGTTCAGAAGAGCACTATGTTATTTTTAGTTATAATTGCAGGCTCAGCGGGTATATTCGGTTTATTTATGTCATCATTGCACTCCTCATTTTTTTTCCTTTTATTGTCAGTGCCTAATTTCGTAATTGCCTCCTTTTTTGGCTACAAGTATTACTCATTCAACAAAGCCTCGACGTACAAATCTACTCATCATGGTAAATAATTTTCTTTACCATGGAAACTCGAGCCGATAATCAGGGACTACCTAATAGTCATAATTCTAATCAGCATGATTAATCAACCCTATCTATGGAATTAGGTTATGGTCGTAAGTAAGCTAGACCAGTCTAGGACAGTCTTTCTATTCATGTCTGGTTGAGAAAAAATTAATTTTAATTATATATTCCAGCCCCAGATAGGGGATGCCCAAGCAGGGAGATGAACTCAGACACACCTTACTTCTCTCTTTACGCAATCAGTTCTAGTGTCAGTCTTTAAATTAGGGGTTTCCAAAAACCTTTGAATATTATGCCTCAACTAGCTCTGAAAATAAAGATCGCTTTATTTTCCATCTATGTCAAACAGAGCTATCTTTGATTTAACGTTTGTAGATCTGATTAGAATCTCCTCCTAGTTTGCTCTCTAACCAAACCGTTTAGTAACCGTTTCCTAGCAGACAGCTGAGATACTATTTGCGATCATAACTCGATACTAGGTATCCAAATCAATAGCCCTTTTATCCCTCCTGTACTGTTATATGATGAGTGAAAGTAATTACTAGGTAGTATTAAACGAGTTATAGTTGAATGACTCTCATTCTTGCTAACGCGGTCTAAGCCAGGTGGAAAATTTTTCATGGATCCTCTTGACCAGGATCATTTATATATTAGGCGAATTTAAATAACAGGAATTTCTAGCCGATACATATTTTCCATTTCAAAAGATACATAGGATTTAGGTTAAAGTAGGAGTCAACTTCTCCTTTCTCGCCATATATAATAAGACTAGACCAAATAACAAGAGGACTAGAGCAAGACCTTGGGCCCCGCCATTAGGTATGGTGAGCAGGTAAATGATGGAAAATATAATACTTGCAACGGCCTGGATAGCGTACTTTAACGATTCAGCCAAATTTATTTTTCTTGCAATATAACCTATCGCAAAGATTACTGCAGTAGGATAAATAGTAAGTAAAATGAATTCATCTATATCAATTCCATTGTGTGTCAATTTGGTACGAACTAAATAACTAGTCGTATAATAAAATACTTTACTTTGATTAAATAAGTGGTATATGAACCAGCTTAATTATTTGAATTACTCTATCATAATGATAAACAAAGTCTATTATCCATGTTTCATCAAACAGTAACAAAGGTATCATACGATTTTGTATTCGGCTAATTTTTAGAGTTAGGTAAATTCTCGGGATTGTATCATTCTTTACGTATCTGTCAAGGCAGCAAAAAGAGGTAAAATGTTTTATATCGTCGAGCATAATAACACCAACTTAATTCAGTATTTCTGATTTTGTATCGGCCTGACGGTTTTCATGATGTGTAGTACAGCCTTAAAACACAAGTAAATGTAAATATAGATCATAATAAGCATTAAATGAATACTCAAGTGAATAATCTCTAAGATTCTATAAAATTTGTTGTAGCAGCTCCTCCCTCCCTCTCTGAAGCGGGTTATATGCTATAATAATTAGCAGAATGAACTTTGGATATGCAGAGGAAGAAACCCTCGGTATACGTCCGACTTGATACTTTCCAGGTAGAGGGAGTGAATGATATCGAAATGGAAAGAGGTCCAAGACTGATACACCGCCGGCTACAATGTCCTCGTTGTCATGTTATAATGACCTCATCGTCAGAATTTGATAGATTGGACTATTTATGCAAACAATGTAGTTTCTTAGTCCATCTACCCAGAAAATGGGCTGAAAAGTACCTTCGTTTACACTAGTTTACATAAAAAGCACCACAGGAGAATTCGAAAGTACGCTTTAACTCCTCCAAAAGAGGCATATCAAATGATGGCTACAGATTGGTTAGATAATGCAGCATGTTCATTCATCGGTGTAGGCAGTGGACATAACCGGATGGTTATGTCGCTACCTTGTTCTTTCATAAAATAAATGACCCCCGTGTGAAGCGAACAATTTTCTGTATACCATTGTATACATTAACTACGAATTAGTCATTTGAGTTGTCGCTATCAGGATTAGGGCACACGGGCTTCACGGCCACGTCAGCTGGTAAAGAATCCTTCTAGAAGTTATATTAGATTTCGAATGATTAGCCCCATTAGTTCTCGTATTTCCGCATCTTTCAGATATTACTTCACGCATCGATTTGTCTGTTCCCTTTTTGTATCAGTCGTAGCCCGAGCACGGAATCAGTATAGTGAGGATCCCGTTCGAACAGCTAAATTAAAATGATGAATTAGTATTAAATCAAACGCCTGTATGGGTATGCGCTACTAGGATCCAAACCTGCCCTGCAGGGATATTCGTTGTTGTGACGTATTGTAATTCTTTAAATTGCGCCAGTAAATTCAATCTAACCTGTTAGATGTATCATCGTACTGCTACTTTCAGTTGGTGTTACCGCAACTTTCAAACGCATTAACCATAGGAATTTATACTTTGTCATCCCTGGATTAGCAATTTAAAGACAAGACGTAACATAGTAGGATTTCATACATCTAACTAATATCTATCAAGTTATTACTTTCACCATATATGGAAACTGTACTGATCTTACAAAATGTGATCTATAACAAATTGCGTAACGATTTGTATGCTTTATGCTCATCTCGCTGTATTTCCTACTATAAAGAGACCAATTGGCAAATGTTACAAAAACAAATTATTTAGCTTTATAGATTACATCATAGGGTATTAGAATATGCTAAATTCAATACTCAATATCAATTTCTATCGCTATACCAGCCTCAATTAAAGAACGAGCATTTTCAAATGGCAATATTGTCACATCTTCACCAAGAAATGGCCCATAACGTATCATATCTACTCCCAAGAATTGCCCAAAGGGTTTGACAAATCTTATCGCCACTTTTTTTGAACGTATTTTCTCCGACAGCATCTCCATCATCAATGCCCTGCCTTTAAGCATACTTGACAGGATGATATCTTGTCTTTTCTCATATTCGGTTTTTGCATCCAGAATGTATTTCTCCTCCTCTGTGAGTCTAGAATAGTCTAAAGTATGGGTCAATTTGGATGATGAAACGTTGTTGCTAATAGAGTAAAAAATCTTGTTCCTACGGATATCAAACAATAGCTTACCGGCCAAGGAGATGAGTTCAATTAATCTGTCTGTAACATCTTTTTCCAAACCATCAGAAATATTATTCATCAGCCTCGCCAAACTTGTTGCAATCCTCCTGTAAGTATCGAGAGGAATTGCCTGCAATTCATCAACTTGATGTTCCTTAATTACAAGGCTACAAACATCACCAAGTGTGAGTAGGACTTCGCCACCCCCCTTTTCGGTGTTTTGTTATTTGTTAAGTCTAATTTAATTTCTCACCACTTGACTGACTATCTTACCTTTACCCGTAAATGTATATCACCTTATTAAAAGATTGAATTGCGAGCAATGTAAGCATGAATAGGCATATCCAAATAGCCTTGAACTAAAAGAAGTCACTCCGCATTCATTTTCATAAGTTATGAGTCATATATAAGATGGATTCGTGTATATTCGGTAGTCCTAAGAATATATGCGGATCAATATTCTCATTTCTTGACCTCAAGAACCTTCCAGAGAAACTGCCTATAATTATTTTGCGTTATTATTATTGTTATCATGATCAAAATATGCCATTGTGAGTACATCGTGTGCTTTCCAGGTACTCGCCGTCAAATGACGACATATGCCATCGGTCTGTTTAAAAATCTAAGAGTCGGGACTATAGACAAATTTAACCAGTATGTTATGGATTTGGGGGAAAATCAATGTATCTGCGGATATACCTGTTAATTTCTAGAATTTTCTATCGTTTATATTTTGAACGTTAAGGATTAAAATGAAGGTCGTCTAAATGATTCCTGGTTTCCGAAGTTGAACTGCTAGCAAGAACCGCAAATTCCAACTCGGGGTGCGATTAATAATTGTTAAGAAAGGGGGCAATTCTAAAGAAGTTATTGCGATTCAAATATTGCTCCGAATTGTGTACGTTTAAAAGAGGTATTATGAATTTCCTTATCGAGGGGCTATCGTCTAGCTTGGTCAAGGATACCATCTCTATTAGGGTATAGGCCTGGGGCGCTGGCGGTCGTGGGTTCGAATCCCACTGGCCCCATACCAAACTTGTCATATTATTAGGCACCACTATAATACATTATATAGGGATGGCAGACACAACATTTGCGAATTCGGTAGCCCAGTCGCAAAGCGCCATATTAGATTCCTCTTCCAATTATTACTCACTATTCAAGTTTTCTATTAGATCAGAAGTAACACGAAAATATTATGAAAGAAGAGTCAGATACTTCCTAGACTTCATCAAATTTGAAGTCGATGAGGCCAATATGGAATATCGTTGTAATTCTTTTGCGCGTAAGGCAAATAATGAATTAAGATGGGTAATAGAGCATATAATAAAATTCTTGCAATTTCAGAAAACTAGAGTCGAAAATCGCGATATCACTGCTGCAACATTACGCAATTACGTAAAATCTCTAAAATCATTTTGTGAGATTTGTGAAATGACTATTCCTTGGAAGAAAATAACAAGAGGCTTACCCAGAGGAAGACAGTCATCAACCGACAGGGCACCCACAATTGATGAAATTCGTAAATTGCTTGACTACCCTGACAGAAGAATAAAACCAATTATTTTCATCATGATCTCTTCGGGTATTCGACTTGGCGCGTGGGATCTTTTACAGTGGGGAAATGTTGAGCCCATTCTGAACAAAAATGGTGGCATTGAGGGAGCAAAGTTATTGGTCTATGCTGGCGATGTAGAAGAATACTATGCCTTTATCACCCCTGAAGCATACGATTCACTAAAGGACTGGATGGATTTTCGTCAAACCTATGGAGAAAAGATAACAACAAAATCGTGGCTAATGCGTGATTTATGGCAAACGACAAACATGAATTATGGTGCAAGGTGGGGTCTTGCAACCAACCCAAAAAGACTCAAAAGTAGTGGTATTAAGCGACTTCTGGAAAGAGCAATATGGGAGGAGGGAATTCGCCAGCCATTAAAAGAGGGCACGAAGCGTCATGAATGGAAAGCAGCGCATGGTTTTCGCAAATTTTATAAAACTAGAGCAGAGCAAGTTATGAAACCCATTAACGTAGAAATTACTATGGGACATGATATTGGTGTATCGTCTTCCTATTATAAGCCGACTCAAAATGAGGTCTTAGAAGACTATTTGAAGGTAATTTCTTTACTTACGATAGACAATGGTAATGTGCTTCAAAACCAGATAAAGGAATTAAATGAAAAAAGCAAGGGTAATGATTATTTAATCAACGCAAAACTTCAAGAAAAAGATGAACAAATCAAGGTAATCACAGAACAGTTTTCTGAAATTAAGAACCAAATGGAATCGTTATTATCATCACTAAGTTCGATGAATGAAACTGAAAAATCCAATTTTGCAAAACAACTGTTTAAGGGCGGACTGTACAGAAGAGACTAATTAAACAAGATATTTTCTGAAACTTCTGCTTTAATCTTTGATAACGACAATGAATGCATTCATCAAATTTGCCAAATTTAAAAAATAGTACGCTCTCTCCACTCATGATGACAGTTTTTGTATAAACTACTATCCCGAGTATTATCTTTTACCCATTCCTTAAAATATTTTTTCTTGTCTTTTTCTAACATTTCAAACAGCCTTGGATAAACATTCATTAAAGATTCGGATAAATTATTAAGTTCGTTTTTGGCATTTGCCTGCGTGTTAGCATAAGAGGTTCTGAATGACCTTCGAAACTGGTAAAAGATATCCTGCCAAATGATACCGTGAAATATATTCCTTATTAATTCTTCAGTCTTGGCAAGTTCTATATCTTCGCCATAGGCAATACTACTTTCTATCATGACGTATGTTATCAACGCCCCTATCACATTAGCAAATCCAAAAAGGGAATTGCCAAGTGGATTTTTATTTTTGAATTTGAAGTCACTCGCGTTGGGTGCTAGGCTTATCATAATTTTCTTGCTTCCTATGTATTCTCTTAGGATGGAACCGATATAATCAGGAATGAAGTAACTAAAAACAAAGTCGTCGTCAAATTCTGGGTAGTACATATTGTTTAACTTATAGATTTTATGTTCCGAAAATAACTCTTTTAAAATATTATGGACCGAGGGTTTAGTCAACTTAAGTTTCTCTATTATCTCTTTTTGTCTAGTACCTGCAGTCCAATTTTTTTTCAACAATTCTAAAACTCTTGCTTTATTTAATTCTCCTCTTGGATGTGTATAACGACGCGGTTTTTCTCCCAGTTTACCTTTACCTTTTTACAAAAAAAGTAAAGGTTCTTGGCCATTTAAATTATGAATCTAACAAGTGTTAAAGTATGCATAACACGCATAGGGAATTGACAACAATTTCTGTTTCACAGAAAAATTATCTGATTTTGAAGGAACTCGGAAACACTGGCGATTCGTTTAATGATGTACTGTCAAGGATATTAGAAGACATAATTTACTTAAAAGAAGATCAGAATTCTGATACCCAATATAATTCGCACTCAAAGAAACCCAGAGGCAGCAAAACAAATGACAAATGACCATAATTATTTCACCCTCAATCGAAGATTAGAAAAATCAACAGGAGATATCTCTTGTTTAAAGATAGAGACTGTGAACAGGTGTCTAACAGATAATTGCAATGACTGTACCGGTTCGTATAGAAATGATTTGTTAAAATATAGAATAATTTGTCACTGTCAGTGTCATAAAAAAGAGCAGGCGTTAGAGGTGGCCCCAAATTCCGCAACTAACGCCAACACAGTAAAATCACATAAGGAAAGACGCCTTACATGACCAGTAATATATCTCTCGGTGAGTTAGATAAAGATTTTCGAATCGCTATGGAGTATACGAAGCAGAAAATATATTTTCAGAAGGCAAAGCGAAAGTCTTCCCTCCTGGGGGTCTTAATGGTTAATGGTCGATAAGTGCGAGGACATTGACGACGACGAGGAACTGACACTAGCGAAATACATCGTTAGTTTATCAGCCAAAGACAAGGAGTTGATAAGTGATGTGTCCGTAGACATTGGTGAATTACTTCTGTTCCAAATTGATGACTTTGATGATCTGATTAACAGACCGCGCACTGATCTTAACCAACAGCAACAGAGTAGAAGGGTTGAAATCATTAGGCAGATAAGCAATCTGCAGGCTTGTGAACGAGTACAAAATGAAGGCCGTACACACCCTGACAACTACAATTTCAAAGTTGGCAGTGGTAATGGCAATAATCATGAGATTATAGAACTACAATTAAGTCCAGCATTAAAACAGTCAGAAATTGTTACTAGATTTGTTCTCTACACACGCAATAAAACCTTAGAATTATTACTCAATCATAAATATGAGAGTAAAACAGTAATTTTTCCAGTTGACATAGTCAAAGCCAGTTTTAATTGGACTAAATTCACCGACGACTTTGAAACTAAACTGAAGAACAAAGGTATTGGGCAGGAACATGTAACGATGCTTGCCGACAGTCTTGATGAGAATTGGAAGAAGATTTTCGATTCACTACATAAAGATAATGAGGACTCCGACTCTTCGGACGAGTGTAAAAGCGTCGCTCAAATAGCACTAAGCCTCGCCGAAGAGCATTGTTCTGAATTGTTCCTAGATCAGTATGGAACTCCACATGCCGCATTAAAGATTGGTGGACATGTCGAAACGCTTCGCCTCAAAGACTCTAGGTTCAAGAATTGGTTATGCAGAACATACTACCTTTCTGAAGACAAGATATTGAATTCTGAGAGTGTGACTAATGTACTGAACATATTAAAAGCCAAAGCAGAGTTTGAAGGTGCTACAAGAACTTTGGATTTGCGTGTGACAAGTGCACAAGACGAGCCTTTTACAATCTACTATGATTTGAGTAACAAAGAGTGGCAGGTCGTAAAGATCACACCTGAAGGCTGGAGTATAGAACCTAGTCCTATTATATTTAGAAGATACAAGAGCCAACAGCCGCAGGTTTATCCTTCCAGGAAATACTCACCAGATGTCTTTGACAAGTTCATGGATTTGATGAATATCAAAAATAGAGACGAAAGACAGGTATCGAAGGGCTATATCGTGGATCTATTTTATCCAGGAATTCCAAAGCCTATCTCGGTAGTTGTGGCTGAGCAAGGAAGCGCAAAAACAACGGAGCATCGATTAGAAAAGAAGTTGATTGATCCATGTATCACAAAGACGTTAAGTCTTCCACGAGATAAAACAGAAATGGTACAGATGTTGGCACATAATTATGTTACCTACTTTGATAACGTGTCTAGGATTACGGATTGGCAAAGTGACATGCTTTGTCGAGCTCGCTACAGGAGACGGCTTTTCCAAAAGAGAAGCTATTCACAGACGATGAGGACATAATATATGATTTTAGACGGGCGACAGGACTTAACGGGATTAACATAATAGGCTTGAGGGCCGATCTGCTTGACAGATCTATTTTAAGAAAACGTGAGCGTATTGCGAAGGAGAGTCGCCGCAAGGAGCAAGTTATAGAGGCAGAATTTGAGGCCTTAAGGCCAGACCTATTAGGATATATTTTTGACATACTGGTCAAGGTTTTGCGAGTTAAAAGTAACGGCGGCATCAAGATCGAAGGTCTTCCTCGGATGGCGGACTTTGCCGAAATAGCCGAGATTGCGTCTAGGTGCATGGGCTATGACGATGGAGAATTTTTGAAAGCCTATGATAAGAACATTGAGCTACAATCGGAAGAAGCAATTGGTGAAAACCTTCTTTCAAGCACGATTGTAAGGTTTATGCAAGATAAAAGTGAATGGACTGGTACTGCAACAGAGTTGCTCTCAGTTTTAGAAGCAGTAGCAGCAGAGGAACTTAAGATAAACGTAGCATCTAATAGGCAATGGCCCAAGGCAGCTAATGTACTGAAGTGGTCGGCTCAAAGAAGTCAAGACTAACCTTCGGGAGATCGGCATTATAATAGATAATGAGGCTGCCAGGGATCCAAATACTAGGATCAAGACCATTTCGATATGCAAAGGTAAGGATAGCCGGAAACAATCGTTCGGATCGCTCGAATCGTTCGCAGACGAAAATCACTCTCAAAACACTAGCGATATTCCGAACGATAGCAATCAAACCGAACCATCACATCGTTCAGAAATAGAGCAATCGTTCGAAGAAAACGATCAAAATCGTGCTCAAAATGTGGCTCCGAACGATCCGAATGATTCGAACGATACATTCCGTAGTTCGGAAGACGGTAACCCTAGTTATGCAGGTGCAGAAGTTGGGGCAGAGATTAGACAGGAACTGACAAGGATGCAGAATAGAATAGATGAGAGGAGCAAAGATGAAAATGAGTCCGACAGAAATGGGAGGACATGATAACAACTTGGTTTACCAGACCAAGAAAAAGCAGGTACTAACAGATTCAATCCTGAATATTCAGACCGGCTTACATGGCTTGTACCAGCAGGTAGGAGACGTCGCAAAGAAAGTCAATGACTTGCATATATCTGTACAAGCTAGGCAGTGGCTACCAGCCACAGCAGAACTACAGCAAGAACTAAATGACATAATGTATTCACTTGAGGCCTCGATTTATTTTCAACTAATCATCGATCTGGTATGTTACGAGTTGGCGTCGAATAATATAATAGTATTTGTCATTTGCACACACGAGAGCCTTGTTCCATGTCTCCAAATTCAAATTGATATCCGCAGACTTGACTTAGCCTGTAAGAAATGTATAGCAATTGTTGGACTACAATTGAACGTATAATAACACCTACAGTTGAACATAACACGGGCCTATCGTGGTAACACTAGTAGACAGATGAATATAGATGATGATGTATGGAAGCACTATGGACACATTATGATAACAAATGATAACACTGCTTTATGCCTAAGAATTAATTAATTTATGTTATAGAAAGTATGAATTCACTGAACAGACAGGAAACAGAGGATCTGATCGTCGATCTATACTATAATCAAAAGAAGACTTTCCGACAAATACAGCAAATAGTAAGAAAATCTCCACGGGACATTAAAGTCATTCTGAATAAGGTAGAGCCAGGACGTTCTTCTCTATCCATTCCGGCGCAAGCCTATAGACTGTTTTCTGAAGGAAAGACTCCAATTGATGTTGCTATTATTTTGAATATAAGAGAACCAGAAGCAACTCAATTTAATTTGGAGTATTGGAAACTAAGTCAGTTGGGCATTCTTACCCGAATTTATCAAGAGAACAATGGCAACATTTCACCCTTGGCAGAATTACATCAAAAGATGAAGGCTGCTGGTATGAGTGTACAACATGTGATTAAACTTCTTTTGATCGCCAATAATGATCTTCGATCAATTGAGCGGAAATGTCAAGATCTCAAAAGAGAGGCCGCAGAAATAACTGCTAAGAATTTGGATGGAGCTAGAACCTTTCAGCAACTAAGCAGAGACATATCGGAGGAATACAAGATATTGGAACAGCACCGTACATCTTGTAAGGAGGAGCGCCTTGAGTTAGCCAGACTGCGATTGCAAAAAGAAAAACTAGACTCGGTTGTTAGACAATTTCAAGATAATGACGACGGTTTTCGTAGAATTAAAGAGTTAGTCAAAGTAGCAGTTAAACAAAGGTTAAAGAATCATGAGTATATACTGAAAATAGCCTTTCTATCGATTATAGACGCGTGTCGAAATAATCCTGTAGAATTCAATATTCTTTATTACAATTTACCATTAGCTACTAGTGAGATATCGTCACCACAATCCAATCATAACGATAGATACAACTATGGATTATCCATCGATGAAAAGTTGTCTTACCCATATAGCAACAATAAAGACAATGTTCACATGAGGTTTCTTCGGGATGAGGCAGAAAAATTCTTCAATGCGAAGATAACAGACTTGATGCAATTTTATATTACTCGAGTAGAAATGTGTATTTCTGAATCAGTTTTATCTCAATTTACTGAAAAGTCAAATTTAAATTCAGAAATTGTATTAACATCGGATATACACCCAGATGAGAATGAGAAGTCATAAACCGCCATTTGGAGCGGATATAATAACCATTTTGCTGCCACCGGAGGCGGATTTGTGTTCAAAAAGGTAGGTTATGTCACCTATTTGATTCTTATAATACCTCCAGATGAACCTTGTAGTTTGGCGCACCAGAATGACCTGATATACCAGCCTGCTTTCTTCACTGCATTAAACCTGAGTTCTTATCATGAGAATTTCCAGAGTCGCCAGAGTTCATTTTGCTCTTCATATGTCATGATAGACATCCTGCTGCTAGGGCTGGAGACAACCACAGAGAAAACTAACATATTAAAAGTAGTGGCAGCAGCTACAACAGCCAAATAATTAGGGCTTATCATTGGTAGAAACCTCGAACAACAAAAGGATATTTCCTGCTTCTATGTTCTCAGACCCAACAGGCTCGTAACTCTACAGATCGACCAACTTTCTGCAATTCTGTATCACGAAGGTCAAACATATTATCCATTTTTTCCTTTAATTCCTTGTCTGCCTGGAATAATGATTGTGGTGTCTGAGTATCCACGTTATGAACAACGATAGTAGCAGGTTCTGAATTCTCACCCTCACCTCCACATTCAATCGTAGGTTGAATTATGCTAGACTTTGGAAACTCTATAGTCTTATTGTTAATTGCAGTGATAAACTGAGTTCTGAAGTACGTAATAATTTTTGATTCAGGTATTTGGTATTCACGTACTATAAAGTCAATAACTTCATTATTTAGTTGGTCTATAGCCCTGTCACTTATCGTATCACGTGAGCATATTACTGTGGCATCTTTCTTATCTAGATTAACGTAAGACTCAAAATAAGTCATTAATAGGCGCTTTTGTAATAACTCCCTACCTCGTTCTTTTAACTTACCTTCGCTTAATTGGCGTTGTATTTCTATGGTGTCAAACGAAGAGATAGTCAGTCTTTTTTTCATTTTTTGTATCATATCTCAAGTATAATATATTGATAGCTAAATCTTCATACTGCTATAGAAGACCTCTGTTCTTGGGTTAGCAACTCTTCAAGTTTCTGCCGCTTCATTCTGTTTACTTCTAACGTCTATTTCAAGTCTTGATTGATAACTTCTAGTTCAGCTCAGCGTTTTTGTTACTGTTCTCTTAGATACCGATATCTTCGAGTAGTCACAAAGCGTGCTAAGGAGTTAGTGCGTACCTGTTTGTATATTACATACTAGATAGTATTGAAATCGTTCGTCTAGCTCGCTGTGGATTAACGAACCCTTTCGAGAATCGTACTATAACTGGAATTATGAACAAAATGCCACGGAATTAAGATAAATTAGCATTTGTGTCTAGCGGTGATTATATGCATGTGAAATAAATTACAAGTTAACATGATATCGATAGTTTCACAAGCACATACGAATGCAAAGTCGAGTCTGATTAATGGCATGGGTATGAACTTTTCATCTGCCGTGAGTGGGAGTTGGAGTAGTGTAGTCCTTAAGGAACAGCTGTACCGTAAGTATACACAAACCATTCGGACCTACATCTGCACTCGGTAATATCGGCCCCCTTTGTTCCCTAATAATTACAAACAACTATGGTTCGAGCACAAGTATCCCAAGGAAGATACAATACGTCCAAACAGTGTTGGATAGTCAGAAAACTTTGAATCTGGTGCTGCGATTACAATTTCGTAGATTTTTCCGTTAATTATGAAAATTAAATTACAAGCCTTTGTTGCATTTCTCCAGTTGCTGGATCGGAATGTTTACTCATAAATTCAAGTCTTACCATGCATATTGGAATGTTCTAGTAGACGCAGCAGAACAAGTCTTATACAGGCTGTCTCTTCTGTGATTCATTCGATAAGAAATAATCCAGAGCAGTACATCTCGATAATCCAAAATAATTTTTCATCAGTGAGTTATAACTTACCATCTCACCCATTTTATACAGATGATTACCCTACGCAACATTTTGAAACTATACTAGTTAATGATGCTGCAAAAATGTATAGCAACTTGGCAAGGAATTTGATAGATGAAATTCTTAGCAGTAATGATATCAGGTCATCATCGCAATCATCATTGCCTTTAATATTATCGTCAGATCAAGATTAGCATAAACCTAGTTAATAAGTCTAAACTATTATTTTACAAGTATCCACTCTGTCCCTAGTGTGATCTGCTATTCACGAATTGTGCTATGAAACCACTAAACAGATAGGAAACAGAAGATCTTATTCTAGACCTGTAATATAATCAAAAGAAGACTTTTCTACAGATACAACAAATAGTAAGAAAATCCCCACGTGACATCAAAGTCATTCTGACTAATCTTAAATTTCGTCCGTTTCTCCTTTGCCCTCAGTCTCTTCTCATTTTCTTGTACAGGATGTTGTATCGGAACAAGTTCATTAATGTTTTTAAATAAAGGAGATGGTTTGTTCAGGACATAATCCAAGAAGATAATGAAAGAAATACTTAAGAGTAATTCACATGGATATGGATACAGATGGATGGCAGAAACTGCCTTTTCATCAATTATAATAACGTATGGTGAACATGTGGCTACTAGAACGTGCCGGCGCTCCAAATACTGGGTCGGGTCGGTATAATTAACGTAAGCGGTGAAATCCGATCTAATGAGATGGAATTTGGCGAGCATTGATGGGTGTAATGAAAGTTGTGACACGATCGTAGATCCTATATTGCATGAAGAAATTTTTTAGGCCCGTGGATTGTTGGCAGTAGTTTAAAGCCTACCGTCTCTCTCTCTATGAAATCTAGCGCCCATATTCTTGTAATTATATGAACCAGGTATTCTCAATAGACAATTCTTAAATGACACGGTGTGGTAATGCTTGAATCTCCTTTACCATTAGATAAGTACCATTCTACAAATCTTAAAAATAAATTGGAAGGTTCTGTTTGTATTTGCTAAATTCAGACATTTGTTCTAAAATAACGTTTTGAGATTCTGCAGGAGTTATATCTAGAATGGATGTTACTGTAGTTGGAGACTCATTGCTTTAAAGGTTCATGCCACGTCGTCACTCAATATCATTGTTTGTTACTACCTGGCTGTGGGCGAGGTTTGGGAAGCAGTGGAGTGAGTGCCTTGGACATCAGGAAACCTGTTACTGCTCCAATGACAATGACTGGTATGAGGTCGGTTTGTCCTCCGAATAACCCCAGTAGGAGAGCAAGTGATAAGGGCATCGGGAGGAAAGAACATGGAGCAGTTGCCATGCCTGCAAGTACACCCACACCCTGTGGAATGAAAGTTAGAATCTCTGATAGGGCCTGTCCTAGCACACCTCCTATAAATAGTAATGGAAAGATTGGACCCCCATCAAAGCCTGTAGCAAATGACGTACCTGTAAGTAACATCTTGACGAGCATCATCAGCAGTAATATCCCTATGCCATACGCGGCAGGGTTATGAACAATTTGTAGTAATTGGTTCTGGCCAGAGTAAAGTGTCAGTGGAAGAAATGAACCAATCAAGCCGATAACCAACCCACCTATGATAGCACGCATGACCGGTCTCTTATTAAATCGGCCAAAGACCCGATGCGTAAGTCCGAATACCAGCTTATGCAAAATCCCAATTGCCCCTGCAATAACTCCCACCAGCAATGCCCAGACCAGGTCGACTAAACGAAGAGAGGCAAAGTCAGGGAAGCTGTATACACCTAAATATGACTGATGCAAAATCGCAGTGTAGACACCATAACCAACAGCTGCTGCTATGAGACCAGGGATGAGGTGACGATACCAATTTATCTCCTTGATGAACATGAACTCGAATGCACCCACTGCCCCAACTACCGGAGAGCCAAAGAAAGCACCAAATGCACCTGCAATGGCACTGTAAGCTAGTACTTGTATGTCGTCTTTCTGAAGCTTAAGTCGATCGGAGACAAAAGTACCTAATCCACCTGCAAGAAAGGTGAGCGTTCCCTCAGGACCAATTGCCGCACCACTCCATAATGCTATGAATCCATTAAGAAGTATGCTTGGCAGGTTACGGTAGTTCACGCCACCAGTCTTGGCATACTGACTTTGAGCAACCCCCAGTCCTCCATGCTCCCCAAAGAACTTGATGGCAAGGCCAATGAAAACACCGCCTACTCCCAACAGAATAAGCGGCCAAAAGTTAATGTTAAATAGGTATATGCTATGCTGCCCAAAGAACTTGACACCCTGGTTGTAGAGTGTTAGGTATCCAGCGGCTGCAAGAGAGGAAAGAGCACCGATTAACCCTGCGTAGAGCATTAGTCTATAATAACTGCCTTTTAAGGTCGATTCTTCTGCGCCACTACTCATCGACATCTCCATCCGCGAGGTTGAGGTCTAAACTTCTACAAATAGAAATAGTCTGATCTGTAGTTTCATTTGAGTAAGGGGTTTGTGACTGCATTATATGAATCACTCCTTGCTAATCGGAGTTGATAAATATGCCGCTATTATTTTCTATACCTCTCTTTTCTCCAAGCCTTCATTAAGCGTCTCTACGCTAAGGATTAGAGAACCGTTTGCCAATATTTCGAATGCCGCTAACTTCGTTTTTATGATTGCATCTAATGCCTTTAGGTGAATTTGTAGCTTTGATTCATTGTTATTATAGATCTTATGTCTCTGCTTTACTCGTAATATAGAAATTGATTTGCTGTTGATACGCATTCAAGAAACGATAAGGAGAAAAAATTAGTTGATAGCGCAGAAGAGTACATACCTAGTACACTACCATAGTAGAACTAGCATGCAGTACGCTACAGTGTAAAATAAAACCGTAAATACTAGATTAAACCTAGAAAATCGAATGTCGAAAGACGAAGTTAATCAGAATTATTGTAAGACTAGACTAAGAGCTTCGTCTCCTACTCGAGGAGGTAATAATATGCTCTTTCTTACCAAAATCGGTACTAGTAGCAGTACTATCGTCAGGACTAGTAAGCCTTTCATCGGTACACTTCTATCGCAAATGCAGCAACAACAACTACGAATCATGTTATCACAGGTGACACACAAAAATATAGGATATTTGAAGGACAGGCACCTACGATGCAACCATCAGATGCTGGCATGCAAACCAATCCAATGCCAGGAACTTTTGAGTGGTGGTACCTGCAAGGACAATTCACAGACGGTTCAAAAATGCAGATTACCTACGAAGTAAAGCCCTGGATGGACAACAATGGGCCACTTCAGCCCTACATTGGTTTATCCATCACGACTCCTAATGGCACGCATTTATTTGGACAAGCGAAAGCAGATGTAAGCCAATTCAATGCTGCACGTAATACAATGAACGTAACGATGGGTGACAACTGGGTTCGTGGTGATTTGAACACCGCTAAAATGCACTTTGCAACGACGCAGAATGGAGTTGGGGCTGATCTTGTTTTCGATAGTGCCGCTCCACCCACAAGATTTGGAGGCAGCGGTATGTGGTTTTTCGACCCATCACTGACACGATTCAGTGCTACGAATGATCCAATGCCCTTTGCTAAAGTTCATGGTAACTTAACCTTCGGCGGCCAGTCTCACAGTGTACAGGGAACAGGGTATATAGACAAGCAGTGGGGAACAATCAACTGGAACCAGGCATACGACGGCTGGTACTGGTCAACTGGTCATTATGGTAACTACACTGCAGACATGTTTGTACTGCCCACTTCAGCGGCATTTAACCATCAGCCATCCAATGATATCTATTTGGCCAAAGGAAATGGACCAAGTAAGGTCTTGGTCGAAACTATGCATGGCGTTACTGCGCACGCATCAGGGGGAAACATAACTGCTCCTGGAGGAGTACATACATATCCAAAAGTACTGACCTTACAATGGAAGAACGGCACAAACTCAGCTACTCTGACTCTTACTAACCCTTCAATCATTACAGCAGCAACCCCTGTTATTAATACAAATGCAACCATGTACGGATACCCTCAATATATGCGGTTAGAGGGTACAGGTACGCTTAATGTGCAGTGGAATGGCAGCAACGAAACAGCAAGCGCCCCTGCCATCTGGGAGGTCGCTTATGCACACTAAGTAGCGTTTTTTTGCTACACTCACATTTTTTTCTCATTTGTACATAATTTTGCTACAAGAGAAATTTTGAATTTTGAATTCTCACTAGTCTTTCACGGTTAATATCCCTGGCTCTGAGTCTACATGTGTGCTATTGTTCCTGTCCTCGCTAACCTTCTTGTTGGTATAAATAATTGTTATAATAGTTGCTACGAAGTAAGGCAGCATTATCCACATTAATTCCCACGTAGGTAATTGATATGTACCTATGTGTGCAAGTACAACATTTAGTTATCTTCCAATCTGAACCCATCGATCATCGATCATCGATCATTATTTTGTAACGTTAAATTATACTTATACTTGTCAAAGACGAAATAATGAGAACTAAGTCGTAATGGGAATACGAAATCCTCCGAATAATCAACTATCATTAAAGATATTTCTGATTTCATTGTCTTTATTGCCCTTATTGCTGATGTCTTGTGAATTTGATGACACCGATCGGTTAATACCAGCGACAACTGCTCCGTCAATTGATAAATCTAATACAGAAGACAGATGCATTAGTTACAATAGTGTTGAAAAGACAATTACAATAAGATGTCGTACTAATAATCGCCTGACAGACATTCACAATACCATTCAGGATCGTAAAGTTATAAATACACTATAAATACTGCAGTTATAGATCCTCAAGATAGGTTCGCATTCCACCAATAGAGAGAAAAGGGCAACAGAGACAGTTTTAGAACAGGCAGGAATAATTGCGAGAGATTGGGCCGTGTAGATCAGCATTAGCTGAGGAAATGTCTTTATTTAGTGTGCGAATATAAATGCCATTTCTAGTTATTGGAGGAGAGAATGAAATGGCATGGCGAGTTGAAATCTATGGCATTTTTACAGGACCATCGAGTGCCACGCTATTAAAGTCAAAGACTATTGAAGACAAGTTATGAAGTGCAATTGATGTAAGTCAAGTTACTGCACCTTACAAAAAATCATCAAGTTGGCAGAAGCCTACCTAATTCTTATCATAAGAAATTGACCGACTATTTGAAATTTTCCTTTAGTACCTGTATGATCGGGTGGAATAATTGAGTCAAATTTGTCTTGCATTCCACCGAACCCGGACCAACGACGTGCTAATATTTATTCAAATAATGACTTGGTTGTTATTATCCCGGGACACGAAATTATGTCAAATTTGGTTCACAAACCACTGGCCCCAATACGATATCAGTGCTTTTATGTGGATGCCAAGACATAATAGGGCAATAGGTAAAGGTTGGAACAAAAAGTAGATGAGGTTTTCTTATCAAATTCCCGGATATTGTATCTAGATGCAATGAAATCTCCTCTCACTAGATACAAGTACCTAGGAAATTTAGCCACATTAACAGACAGATACATGACACTTTATCACTGTCCTAGGACAGCAGTAGAGAAGGGTGAAGGGAGCCTGGACAAGGAAATATCTTCGTATATAATGATCGCTTTGATAGTTTCAGATTATCGTTGATGTTTTTGCATTAGTCTTGGATTAGGTCCTTCCTTTCGACTTCGATAAGGATGTCTCCCACACTGTCCTCAACTGCAATCAGTTTAACTTTGCCTAATGTTAGGATCGTATCCAGCTCATCCATCTCTATACGGCGCGATGGACTGCCTTCCCTTCTGGATACCTTTAGTAGGTAACCGTGAGGATAATTCAGAGTCGGTATTCCTCTATCCTTCAGAAATGCCTTGGCTTCCTCTGCGTTCATTTTTCAGAGGTATCTGGCCGATATCGCTTAAAAATACTACGGACTTGAAATTGCGCATTCCGTTTGTCTGTGCAGTTTGGCATTAATATGATTTCTACGATTTGGCTTTAGAAGAAAAAGGGATTACTTAGATTCCGTCAAAGTGTCTACGGCTTACTTTAGTTCATGGCTAGGCGTGCCTCTGCTATTTGAGATTTGGTCGATAACACCGCTATTCCTAAGCCGTCAGCCACGAATGCGATCACTATTGTGTTTATCCGTCCCACGAACGCACGGAATTAAACTCAAACTTTAAGTTGCTATACTCTTGCGAAAGCTGTAGCTTTTTATTAAGATGTGTATAGTTAATCGATTTCTATTTTATCAGTTCTAGTTTTATATTTAAGCGATAATCTTAGTCGCCACGTCTTGGAACTTTACTGGTTGTGGTATTTATAATTGTCTGCGATATAGCAATAAATGTAAGTCTGGTAAGTCGGGTAAAATATTCACCATTTGTACACAACACAACATGAAGCGGGACTAGAAGATCTCCGCTGATCTGCCTACCCTACCCTGCCCTACCTCTGTCTGTTCCAAACGCTGTAGTGGTTCCCAATACCACGATCAAGATCCAACCCAAGACGGCCATTGCGAAAATGAAAATGGCTAATTCGATCAACCTGTACGCTGCCCCGGACAATTAAAGGTCTGGTCACCGTGCGTAGAGACAAGAGCAGCGGCCGCAACTAACACAGCCGTCGCTAAATACCTTTGATTTCTTTTTTCCATTAAAAGCTCTTGGCCCAGTGGTTACTAATTAAATCATATAACCAATTCATCCTAATTTCAGCAAATAAGAAAAATAACTATAATCGTTAACGATAACTATGGTAAGACCCAAGCGGCTGGACAGAGATAGCGTGGCCTTAACCCACATCAGGATCTCCCTAGCAACCAAGCGGCTGCTAGACCAGCTAAAGGAGGAACGTGGCCATAAGACGACCGACGAGTTACTTCGTACCCTACTGTTGCAAGCTCAAGCCCAGCCTCAGACCAGTCCATCTAAACCCAGTAATGAGGACATCCTGGCAACCAGACATAGGTTAGTGGATAAGATTATCAAGAGTGTAGCATCCAAATACAGATGGCAAATTTTTTGTTATTCTTTGCCTCACGTGCCTTCCTTCTTCCCGTCCCAAAGCTTAGATGGACGAGCATCAAATAATAATAATAATAATAATAATAATAAAAAAATAAAATAATAAAAAAAATAATAATAATAATAATCCTACGCCAGAGCATCATCATAAAGGAAACAATCAACCAACATAGATAGCAGGAGGAGAGACAACAGTAATTAAAAAGCACAAAGGACTAAAAAAGATCAAGGAACAACACGATCTCCATCGTAAGGGAGTAGCGGCTATCTATGCTGCCACTGGATTGCACACAACTTTTGTGACTATCTAAAGGATCGTTTTGATCGTTCAACAATTGAATGGTGCTGCCAACCTGAATTTTATATGTTGGTCTTTTCTTTTTCTTTATCTTCTAACTTACGGAATTCACTATAGCTGCGCATTCTTTTATCTTCCTCTTCTCTTCCTTTAGCTTATTTGGGCCTTCGGCATTATCTCCTTATTTGTCAGTGCTATTACGTACGTTATCAATACACTTCATTCACTTAACTCTTAGGATAGTTATGGCCATTGTCTATAGTTGTAGTAAAAGCTAAACTCTGGTCCCACTTTCCTTATTATGTAGACAGAACTCGCTATATCCACAGGTTTTGCAAGAGCTGAATTTGAAGACAAAATTTGCGTCCTGATCTTCTATGTTTATTTTTCCTACGTTATTTGGATCATCGGGTGATGAACTCAAAGGCATTGATACTAAAGAAGGATGTCGTATCATATCCGACGAGCATTTAGGACATTTGCTTTTAGCATCATCAGGAATTGCAAAACCACTAGCAAACCTGCTTATCTTTGATGAGACAATCTTCCTGCTCTTCTTATCTCTTGCACGTTTAAAACTTCCTTTGTCTTGAGTTTTCCCTCTACTTCTCCCCATTATTGTCATTGATTAATAATATGCAAATTAACTGTTCCAATGATAAGTCAACGTGGTTTAGGACTTATGAAATCATATGCTGCTCCGAATTGATTCTGAAACACTAGATGAAATCGTCCTTACCTCAATTTACCTGGTTTTCATCATTGAAATAAGGCAATACTCTTTTGCTGAAATCCTGGATAAACTTTATTTCATCTGGACTAGTGCTATGAGGATAAAGCGTTGTATAACCTGCGTTGAAGTATTCTTCTAATGGCTTAATACAATCTTCTATTGACGTAATTATTAGAGTTGATTGTCTTAACTTTTCATCTGATACTTCATCTTTTGCCTTTTGCTCGAGTTTCCTTGGATCACTTATGTCTAGATTAAATGCGTCTTCTAGAAGAGAAGCTCTCCAAAATTCTGTGGACTTTAGAGCTTTATCATAATCCTCAGAATATGATACTTTTGGTTTTGCTATTTTCTCCAAAGAACCAGGATCTTTTCCTTCCTTAATTGCAACTTTATCGAATATCTCAAATGTTTCATTTGCTTTATCTGGTTTTGCCAACGTAATTAAACCATCAGTATATTTTGCAGCAGTTTCTATTGCTTGTTCTCCTATTGCTGCCATGTATAATGGTATTTTTCCTGTGGGTGGTGTGTATAGTTTTGCGTTTTTAACTTTAAAGTATTTGCCATAAAATTCTACAAATCCATTATGATCTTCGTTATTATCCTCTCCTTTTGGTGTAGTTGTTCTTCCCTGCTTCCATAATCTGCTTATGATTCTAATAGATTCAGTAGTCCTCGCAAGTCTAATATCAGCAGATGGCCAATCAAAACCTGCTGGAACTTCATTCATAGCTTCCCCAGAACCTATACCAAGGCCTATCCTACCAGGATAAAGTACATCAAGAGATGCAAATGCTTGAGCAATGATAACAGGATTGTAGCGATAAACAGCAGATGTAACTCCTGTTGTAAATTGCATCTTCTTAGTATGCTCAGGAGCAGCCGCTATCCAAACCCAAGTAAAATTTCCATAGCCATTGTCATGCCACCAAGGATGGAAATGGTCACTTGTCAAACAGCTATTGAAGCCGCCTCTTTCTGCCTCAGACACAAAGTTGAGCAAATCGTGCATTGAGTATTGTTCCTGAGATGCCCAATACCCTATAGTGTTATTCTTATTATTATTACTCATATTCTTGACCTTGATATGTGATTTACTGTCCCTTGCTTAGCGCACCTCTGCTTTATTTGGTTCCCATAGTGCACATATTCCATGTGATGCTATTTCGCCAGAGCTTTTGTCGTATACATCGACTCCTTCGTCTGTCACTATGGCGCAATGATTTGGTTTCATAAAGTATATGCAATTATAACAGAAATATCCTGTATGATGATCGGAGTCTTTGAATTCTTCCATTTCCATATATCTAGCTGTTGTTTTGGATAATTTTTTGAGTTTTGTTGCTTCTTCTGGTATATTTTGAGTAGAGTTCTTTGACATACCTATATTGATCACATCTTATATTATAGAGGTTAGTATTCCAAACCCATTATACTAATTTAGAAAACCTATCTTTTGAAAATTGTTCATCTATGTATGCAATGTATGCAATGTATGCAATATGACACATGTAGCAAAAATAACGTACTGTGTACAAATGTCCTAGCCTCCCTGAACGATTTATAATCCAACACGGATTATATACCCGTATATATAACATATACGTATTGTCAGCACGTATTACTTCCATTAGAAGATAGTATAAAAAATAAATTTTATGTGCTATTGACTGAGAAATTCAGACGGAATTTATTCATAAAGATGATCGCTAGTGATCGCTAGTGATATCTGCCCATTATCGCCTTATGTTAATAGCATGCCGAGTATTTATGAACTTGATAAGGTTTTTCTATCATAGATTTGCATTTCGATAATAATGTATTTTCAATACCATATTCTCCTGATGAATAGTTGTACTATGAACATAAAAGTGCCAACTATATTGCCCATTTGAAGTTTCTAATGAACGCATCGGAACGATTCTTTGATGGATGAATAAAAGAGTTGGAACAAGTGTGTAGTTAGCGACTTATAGAAGTATTTATTTCTGATTCGATATCCTCGCAGTTAATTAGAAGGTTATATTTTTAGGTTTATAAAATGCACTCTCTCTATGCAAGCTTATAAAAAATAGAAGTTGAATCCGCTCCGATACGCGGATATAGTAACATTTTAAGACTAAAGGCGATACTATGTCAAGATCTCCATATCCCTACTTTTACTCGTCTATTACCGTATACGGTTAGCATATAGACAACTCGTTGAGCATTTGCAGTGTTATTGTCTGCCAATCTAGCGATTCTAATACATTCTCTGTATTTGAGCTCAGTTTATCGAATACTAATTTGGCTATAAATTTAGCGACATCTCTTGAAGGGTGTGAATGGTGAGAAGGGTTTTTCAAGGTTGAGGCAGATAACTTCTTCAAAACCGCCACCGAAGCGGCAGATGAGGACACTCCAGAGGCTACTCTAGATAAAAAAATTATTTGAATTATGGACCATAGTCCAGATTTCAAAGCAAGATAATCAAAAACAAGGAAAGAATCAGAGACGGATAAATCAACAACCAAGGACGGAGCGGCTCAAACTGCAAGTGATCCAGCGCAACAAGCAACGGAGACTGTGACGTAGAGATGGTAGTACCATCATCTTACATTTCCAAAAACCCTAGACCGTACTGGGTCTATGATCGCCACATTACCCATTGCAATAACAATATTTTTTTCAAATATTATTTACTCTATTGTTACTATTTTACTCTGGTCTATAATATTGTCTAATACCTATGATTTTTTACATGATATCGTTGCTAGATCTTTTTAAATTGATTTTGTACTATAAAAGTCAGCTTACTTATCCGCTTGAGTAGAAAACCTTGCTTATATACTTGATTTGTATCATTTTACTTATCATCCTTGACATTCTCTTCTCGTATCAAAATCCCTGAAAAGACAGAGATCGTATACGGTTCAGAAAATGTAATGAATACAATATTACAATTTTTATCTAAAGCAAATACAATAAGCTCTTGTGGTGACCATAAAGCTCTTTCACTAACTATTGAAGTTGAAGAATATAGGAAATTACTGCTTAACCTTAGAAAAAGGGGCATTAAATTAAGGTACATTACAGATATTACTAAAGACAACGTCAAGTACCTGTAAAGAGCTGATGATGAAGTTTGCATATGAGATTAGACACTTGGATGGAATTAAAGCAAACTTTTCTGTTAGTGAAACAGAATACTTGGCTTCTGCAACTTTAGCAGAAGAGGTACAACAACCAATTATATCAATACAACAAGTTATCTACAGTAATGTTAAAGACATTGTAGCGCAGCAGAAATATGTATTTGAGAGCTTTTGGAATAAAGCAATTCCGGCTGAAAACAGAATCAAGGAGATAGAAGAAGGATTTGTTTTGGGGAGTACAGAAGTTATCCAGATCCCATCAAGAACGAAAGAATTATTCGTTGATTTAGTAAAATTATCTAAAGAGGAAGTATTGTTATTACTTCCTACGACTAATGCATTTCTTCGTGAACAGCGCTTAGGAATAATACAATTATTAAAAGAAGCGGCGGAATGTAATGTAAATGTTAGGATTCTGACCCCAATTAATAACATCATTGAAGAAATTAGAAAAAATATAATGATGGCAGATCAGGCAAACAAATTTTTTGATATTCAATCTATTGAAATACCAACTGAAGAAATCAAAGTATGTACGGTCAGTATTCTTGTAGTTGACAGAAAAGGATCCCTAGTAATAGAAAAAATAGATGATTCAAAGGAGGATTTTATAGAAGCAATAGGATTAGCAACTTATTCTACAAGTCAACCGACTGTTTTATCATATATTTCTATCTTTGAGAGCCTGTCAAATCAAGTAAAGTTATATGAACAGCTAAAAACTCATGGTAAAATGCAAGAAGAGTTTATTAATATTGCAAGTCACGAGCTAAGAACACCTACTCAAGCTGTTCTAACATATTCTGAGCTATTACGACGACATCCTGAGAAAAAAGAAGATATGATAGAAGCTATATATAGAAATGCCGAAAGACTTCAAAGGCTTACAAATGATATCTTAGATGTTACGAGAATTGAAAGCAAGACATTAAAAGTAAACAAAGAGAAATTCAATTTAAGTGATTTGTTATCTAAAGTTATAGAAGACTATAAAAGTAATATTGAAAAGAACAATAGAAATGTTAGATTATCGTATAGTGAATCAAATAAAGAGACTTCTTTAGTAAATGCGGATAGAGAAAGAATTATTCAAGTCATCTCTAATCTTCTAAATAATGCTATTAAATTTACTGAAGAAAAAGGAGGAGGAGAAATATATGTCACTGCTGAAGAAAAGGAAAAAGATGATCAAGAAGTTGTTATTGTTACTATAAAAGATACTGGCGTTGGTATAGATTCTGAAATATTACCTAGACTTTTTACTAAATTTGCTACAAGGTCTCAAACAGGTACAGGACTTGGGTTATTTATTTGCAAGAGTATAATAGAAACACATGGTGGAAAAATATGGGCTGTAAATAATGCTAATAGTAAAGGAGGAGCTACCTTTGCATTCAGCCTACCAATTAGCAAACAACAAGAGCAGCAGCCCATCTTATCTAATAACAGGCATAAATGATGAACAATAGAATATTACTTGTAGATAATGAGCCCGATATCGCTTTAGGATTCGAGATGGGCTTAGAAGATAATGGATTTGAAGTTGATTCATTTAACGATCCTCAAATAGCATTATCAGAATTCAGAGCTGGTTTATACGACCTGTTACTTCTTGATATCAAGATGCCCAATATGAATGGAATTGAGTTTTATCAAAAGATGAAAGAAATAGATAAAAAAGTTAAGGTCTGTTTTATCACAGCCTCTGAGATATATTATTATAAAGAGACTGCAAAAGAATTATTCCCAATACTAGGTATAAGACGTCTTATTCGAAAACCAATTAAAATAGAGGATTTAGTAAAAGAGTTGAAGCAAGAATTAGAATTCATTAATAATTATAATAAGAACAACAACAAATATAATTAGTTATACTAACATTACATCTAACAACGAGTTGGAGAAATAATTATAATTGCATCTGTTCGAAATAAAATATAAGAAAAACATTATAAAAACATCTGTAGAAAAGGAGTATTATAGACGCTGTGAGACTTTTTTCATAAGAGAGTAAATTGAGATATAATAATCTTTAAGTTGGATAATTATATGAAATCTTTGCAGAGTAACAGAAATAAAATAAAAGAACATCCATATAGGATTTTATTAGTTGATGATGAACCAGATGTAACTTTAGGTTTCGAGATTGGCTTAGAAGATAATGGGTTTATAGTTGATTCATTTAATGATCCCATATTAGCATTGTCATCTTTTAAACAAGGCTTGTATTCTTTGGCGCTTTTTGACATCAAAATGCCGAAACTGAATGGATTTGAATTGTATAGAGAAATAAGAAAAATAGATGATAAGGTTAAGATCTGTTTTATGACTGCATTTGATATACAAAATGAACAATTAAAAGAAGTACTACCTACACTAGATTTAGAAGAACCTATTGTTATCAGAAAACCTATTAGAATAGATGACTTGATAGCAAAAATAAAAACAGAACTGTCGTAAGATCTACAATAAAATATAGAGCATATATGTATCAAACCAGATCTCACATATCCTAAACTTGTCTCTTGAAGAAAATTGTAACAGGTTTATGATATTCGCATCGATTAATTGTCATTTCTGGCTAGTATGCTCGAAAAAGAACTTGTAGTCTTTAACAAAAATAAAGATCTACATGATGGTAAAGGAGGCAGGGACAGGGATCAAGAAATGACTAGCAAAGGCACATATAAAAGCCATATATAACGATAATGGTTTCATATCTACGCAGGAGCTTAAGGAATTAATAGATTCATTGCACGCTGCTCCAGAAGGAACCACTTTATTACATTCAGACGCAGAGCAAGTGGCAGTACGCGAAAGCCTTCTGTACAGGTGTTTCCAATAGGAGATATAATTAATTGAATTCGCTCCAATTGTGATACCTTATGTTTTTGTTGTGCTTTACAACTAATATTACACACCGACTTATACAAAATAGGTATTAACCATTTAACAGATTTTGTAAAAGCAAGATGTATTCCTCATATCGCTATTGATTTGTAGGACAAGAAATAAAGAAAGTTATATAATGCTGGATGCCGAAAAAATGAATATTGCTTACACAAACTAAAACCCATTATTCTCATCCAATTTCGGGAAAAGGGATTAGTTCATTTAATTATTCTTATAGTAGCAATGGTGATCGCCTTCATAGTCAGCAACATTTTACTGAGTCTTTTACTCTCTCACTGATCCCAACTACATACAAAATTAGGGATCAAATTTAGTTAGCATCACAGAAACGGAAGCAAAAGTATCTCTAAAACCACCATATATCAGACAACAGGCCTAATAGGGAATGAAAGAGAAGGAGAGTAGAAGAGATTGAAGCAAAAAAATTTGGTAATTCTTACCAAGATACTGAGTAAGTACAACAGTTAATTCCCCAAGTGAT
>CAVXZB010000079.1:0-4517 GCA_963765895.1 uncultured Nitrososphaeraceae archaeon
ACATAATCAAAGCATTAACATTTACTAATAATTAAACATTAAGCAAAACATTCATCAAACTCACAACAAGACCACAAGTGCTGTGCCTTTACGTATAGCAGATTTTGTAAAGACTTCCATACAAATCTGTGACAGATATAACTACATAATCTCTCGTCAGTATGCGAATTTAGAGAAGATGACAAAAGGTTCATAACTATCTTTTATTTTAACTAATCGCAAGTCGAAAAAGTGGAAGCCAAGTTGAAAATTCTAGGTTTTGCAGGAAGTCTGAGAGTTGGATCATATAATAAAGCTCTTTTACGTGCAGCAACTAATTTACTTCCAGAGGATGCAACCATGGAAATATTTGACCTTGATGGCATTCCTCCATTTAATCAGGATCTCGAGATGGATATGCCTGAAAAGGTAACTGGAGTTTAAATCAAAAATAAGACAAGCAGATGCCATATTGATTGCTACTCCAGAGTATAATTATTCTGTTCCCGGTGTCTTAAAGAATGCAATTGATTTTGCATCAAGACCATATGGAGATAATCCATTTGATGACAAACCAGTAGCAATTATGAGTGCATCTATTGGAATGCTTGGTGGTGCAAGAGCACAATACCATTTACGTCAGATGTTTGTATTCTTGAACATGCATCCAGTTAATGGACCAGAGGTAATAGTCACATTTCGCACAGGACAAGTTTGATGCAAATGGCAAGTTAATTGATGAGAATACCAACAAATTCTTAAAACAACTACTTGAAAACCTTGCTACGTGGACAAGAAGATTAAGAGGAAAATCTTCTACATAGACAATTTCACAGATTGTAAGTCGAAGATATTACCCCTTCCGGACTTGTTTGATAACGCCTGAAAAATCTGTTCCCAACGTTGATGGGAATTGAAGTTGTATCATTTGTTGCATGTATCCTTCACGAATTTTCCAATCAATCGGGGTTATGCAGTCCGTTTTTGGTTTCGACTAGAACGTTTCCTGAGGCTCATGTATATCGCTCAAGCCCAATGCTCACAATATACATAGACAATGGAATAAGGGAATAATCAACTTCTCTATCAGCGCTTAACTATATGTCTTAGTAGGTTACAGTCTTCTTTATCATAAGCAGTGTGAATATGCGATAATATACCAAAGATATTTTGTTTTCTGAATTGTAAAGTGTTGCCTTTTGTAGCTGTCCTAACAGTTGTTTATTTTCTATTACTTCGCTACATTAACAAATGATAGAGCTAGTTAAACGTCCGACGGAATTTTAATGTGGTTGAGCTTGTTTCTTGTCAGTTACTTCATAACATTCTGATATATTTTCAAATCCCTTTATTCGCCTCTCTATGGATATCGTCTTAAGGTTAAATCGATCTTCAATTCTTATTTTTGTAAATGGTGATACGATTATTTGGTCTTTATTAGCTACAGATTCTAGTCTGCTAGCTAAATTTACATTACTGCCTATTGTTGTAAATTGATCTCTTACTTCTGTCAATATGAGTCCCACCAATACATTGCCAGTATTCATTCCACACCTCAAATCAGTAGATATTTCTTGTTGTCCAGTCTTTGTTATCCAAAGATTAATCCATTCTAATTTCATATCATTAAAAAAATCCCTAAGCTCTATAGCCGCTTTAACTGCATTAATTGCACCGTTCTTTCCATTATCATTAATATCAGTGTCCTTATAACCAAAAAAAGCCATTATTCCATCTCCCATGAACTTGTCAAGTACGCCTTCATATTTTCGGATTATCAGTGCTGCTTCAGAAAAATATTCTCTTAGAAATTCTACGATTAACTCTTTATGATCCTTGAGTTTCTCACATAAGACAGAAAATCCACTTATATCCCAAAATACAATAGTTAGGATCTTATTTTGCATGGTCACTAATTCTGGATCTCGTATTTGCTCCAGCACGACAGGATCAACATATTTTTCTGAGCTAGTATGCATTCTCTTAAATTCTGGAGAGATCTCAGAAACCAGCGTAGATTCAAGAAGTTGTAAACGTTGTTCATCACCGAGTAAATTTTCTCCCTCTTGACAAAACTATTACTGCTCCTCTCTCATTAGGATGCAGGAAACAAAAATAGGAGATATTTACTGTTTTTTCAAAATTATTAAAGTGTATTGAGCAAGTTTTTCCCGCTAAGATTTCTCCAGTATCAAATACTCCATCAGAGACAAGAGTGTCAGGATTACCTGAAACTAATCTATGATTTCTGAGATCATTATTTATCCATTTTATTTTCTGTCCTTGTAAGACTATGGCAAATCTAGGATGAAAATATTTCTTTCTTCTCGGATCCCATTTGTCATCCCTTTTGGATTATTATTTCATTATCCAAATTATAACACCAATTTCAGTATCTAGATAGTGTATGTACACTTTCGTTATAACAAATAATATTTTGCATTAGTTGGGTGAGATTGAAGGTGCGATATGGCATATAAATACTACAGGTTCCTACTTCTAAGTAAAGTTTAAAACAATTCACTATTGTAAAGGCTACTTGGCTAGTATAACTGTACAATGAGCATAAGTCATAACTCCTAAAACGGTGCTACCAAGCAGCTACTTTGCAAATCCGCTCATGCTTCTAGTTCCGGCAGTGAGTGCAATAGAAACACAAGTTTTATTTTTTTAGATATACTCATTCTTAAGATTAACGCTCTTGAGATTTGACAGTATTGATAGATTAATAACGAAAATAATGGAAAGAAAATCATCAGAGAATGAAAGTAACGTAGTAACCGGAACATTTCAATTCCTAAAGGTAACTGGATTATCATTGTCGTAGGGATAGTAATAGCAGCAATTGGTTTTGCTGGTACTGTACATTTTATGGATCACAATTTGTAAAACAAGAAGTAAATTCAGGTAGGGAATTGCCATATACTATTCCATCTCATATCAAAAGTGTATTACCTATTGATTTGGAATTAGTGTGTGTTGTCATTGGTGTGATAGGATTTGGAATATTTACTTATGGATTTGCCACAAGAGTAGACAAACCACTTGATTTCTATCCCACATGAGATATCTCGAGATATCTTAATTTGAGTGAGTTGATAGGCTTTCACATTTTAGGACTGAATCATGATGGAGCTATTTCATTATTATTGCCATTTACATTATTAGGAAATCAGGGCATTTAAAGCCGGTAATAATCAAAGTTAATACTAGAAGTAGAACAGACTTTTGAGTATCATTTGTAACCTTTTCAGGTAAAAGGAATTGATTATTAATAATATCTACTGATTATTAACTCGAATCTCAAATATTTTTACTTTCTTGCTAAGTATTTTTATTATTAGTAATAACAGACCCTTTTGGAGAAGCGAGCAAACTATAAGAGTTGTTTAGTTACATACGACAGATTCATTCCTTATGGAAGATTAGTGATGCTCCCTGAGAAAACCAGCTATGAAGTTATCTTAATATGGCTTTTGATTTATTGTAACTAATTCAAGAATCAATAGTAAGCAACTGAATCTCCCTCTTTAGGACTACAAGTTAATTTGTGAAGATCAACCTTGAGTATTGGCATCCATTCTATTTTGTTATTATAGCAATTAGGACATTTTGCAATTGAGATAGTTTTAGAAGATATATATGAAGCACACCAAAAGCATGATTGACAGATCATAAAATGTATTTGTTTGGAAAGCTCCTTATTGCCCGCACCATCATGATTATTATTATCTAATCCAGTCTGAAGTTCAGATGCGTTAGATATAACCACCACCTCCTTCTATCATTTGTCTTAAAATATAACAAACAGTTTACCTCAGGTACATGACGTTAAAACTTTATATATGTTGTAGTGACTATTTAATTATGTTAGTTAAGAAAATCCTACAATTTAATATCTTTTATTTACCAAAATTTTCTTGTATTATTTTGAACATTCTCCATTGACCCATCGCGAGGTTGCTCATAAATCTAATCTATGCTTTTCAGAATGAATGACATTGTTTGCATGCTATCTATTAGAAACAATTGTATAAAAAATACCTCCACCAAGAGCAAACTTGTGCTCAAAACAAGTGTAAAAGTAGTGGAGATAAACATTGTATCAATTTTTTGATGTCTATATCTTATTACAATACATCCACTACTGTATCGATGACAACACATTAACTCAAAGGATAATGACAAGTATATCTATCACTTGATTAAGTAATTAATTACAATACAACAATGGTAAGTAATTAGGATAGTGGAAGAAGAATATTAGTTATTGGTGGTAAGGTAGCAAGAGCTAGTGGAGCATCTAAAGCTAAAAGAGTTGATCCTGACGCAGATGTTAGGATAATTCAAGCAGAGAATGTAGAATACAGATTTTTCAATAGACACAATAAAGGCTTCAATTAAGGACGGAGAATTAAAGACTAGTCAAATACTAAAAGATATCAAAATTTAGCTAGCGTATATACTACTGGTCACATTATAGGAGATAGTGATTCCCCAAGTGTACAAACTTGATTCTCTCTGGTACTTACTATCAG
>CAVXZB010000080.1:0-16653 GCA_963765895.1 uncultured Nitrososphaeraceae archaeon
TATGATTAATTTGTAGTATAAAATGTAGAAATTTATTTGATGTAGATGTAGATGTAGAAGTCAGAATGATTAAGATTGTAACCAAAATTATACCTGCGACCATATGAATAGCGACATGAAATGTGGCATTATGAACTCATAGAATATACCAAGGTAGTTTCCTATATCTATTGAGTTGGCAATATGTATAGAAAGTAGGACCTTGGAGTGCCGCAACACCGTCTTCTCCACCATTGATGCCCTTGGTATTTTATAGCACTACTTAAGAGGTTGGAAATAACTCGCGTGAATCCTTCTCTATCTACCCCTCAACTATAATATCTTCCTTGTTATTGTCATATATCTATATCCATAACAATTGGCTGTTATAACATCCACTATAGAACGAAGGCTATAAGAATTGTATGTCCTTATTGCGAATGAAACTGAATAAAGCCGACTTATCAAAACATATAGATAGAATACACCTAGGAGGTGGACTTCTTGGTTGAGATATTGGAGAGTAGTAACTGTTTTATTATGAACATTAAGAATAATGAGTTTTTTATTGTCTCCCACAGTGGTCAGGTAAATTGTACTATAATTAATGTCCAAATGTCTATACTTATGCTAAATGTGTAACTGAATGCTCATTCGTTACTAGTAGATGGTTACTTGTAATCTGTGAGATAATCATGTGACATAGAATGATAAGTGTTACTGAATGTAATCTAATTAAATAACTTTTTCAGGCAATATTAATGTATTGAAGAAGGAGATCACGTTCATTTCACAATTTATCAAACTCTTTCATAAATACCATGATATTAGTCGTGGTACACCTGATGGTATTAAACCTGAAACCTGAAACTGTGCTTAGCATAACTAGCAAAGGGAAGAATTTAAGTCCAGGACATTATCGAATCACATATTCTAGACCATTTAAAAGTATTATTATTATAATGGCTCTGTTCACTTAAGCGGTTTTATGCTCTTGTTATGATAATCAATAAATAAATTCATCCAATTTTTTACATGTTCTAGTTTGCAATTCCTCAATCTACAAGGAAAATAGTCATCAAAACATTCTGTTCTATCCTTTACATACTGTATTGTCCTTTCAATCAGACTTTTCTCCCATGAGGAATGAATATGGTGTCTTAGCTTTAGGTATCTACAGGCTTGTGGATACCATGTACCTCCATCTATGAAACTGGATGTTTTCCATGAACCTTCGCTAGATTGAAATAAACCTCTCTGCAATGAGCATGTTTCTTTCCTTTGATATAGATAGTGTTAGAATATTCCTGTTTTCTGGCTCAATAGCAACCCAGAGCCAGACATATTCAGAACCAACTTTAAGTAATGTTTCATGAACTATGTATTCTGATATCCTTTTGCTTTTTGATTATATCTTTATGGGATGATACTTTTGATCCAATTCCATATTGTTACATGGTTTCGTTTGATGCAATAAGACAATCGTTAACAGTTGCTTTCTAAGCGATAAGCCTGAAAAATACAAATACATGCCACAACATACGTATTCTGGAGGCGTTTTATTTCTAGTAAGCACAAACGGAATAAGGCGTCTTCAAGCTATAGATTTATCGTTAAGTGAACAGAGCCGGACAGAGTATCTGAAATTATGAACATACTAGAGGAAAATGGTCTTATTGAATCGATTAAAACTTCTTCTGAATCCACATTCTATCGCGTTACTAACAAGGGAGTCAATGCGTATCAAAATGGGTTAAGGACTTTTTAGATTTTACTAGATTCACTCATAATAAACTAGACGAGAACAAAGAAAAGGGTACATATCCTAATAGTTGTTTATTGCTACTATAGCCATTGTAGTCGAATATTACCATATATAGAACTAAGAACAATACAACTGTTAAAAAGTGTTGATTGTAAATGCCTACGACTGCAACTAATACAGAATTCAACTTATATCTTGTTATGTCTTTTAATATATAGAAGAGTGTAAATACACCAACTAATTTAGTATACCGCCATAATATTTTGCTACATCTTAAAGAAACTAATTAATGCAACTGTAGACATCATACAACTTTATAGTGTTTTAACATCTTATTTCTTCATCAAACTATTAGCTATCATCTATAGTAATGATATCCATTTCATTTAATATAAGCATCAGCGCCAATGATAACTCATGGAAAAGGGGCTAGTTGTCTACCGCATCATGAGCAAGAAATCTGGGAGGTAAGAAGGCAGCACATGGGCCTTCCACCATGCGTGGCTGTAAACTAAACCTGGCGATAAATATCAAGAACGCAGCTGTAATTTTTATAAATAAGTAATACAACGCATTTGTCCAAAATTCAATGTATTTTAAAAGCTTTAGAGACTCTGAAAATGGAGTAGTAAAATCATCCTATGCTAATAATTCTCACAATCATTGGTCTTTGTATCTCCTTCTGAGGGATGATAATCTCTTATCGTATCATTTCCAAGACCACAGTCGAAATAGTCTGCACCTGGTCCACCAATAAGAATATCATTCCCTGGTCCACCAAAGAGTCTATCGTATCCAGCATCACCGTATATAATGTTGTTACCTGATCTGCCTACAAGTATGTCATTCCCAAGACCTCCACATATTACATTATCATCAGTATGATCATCGCTACCGCCTAATATAGATACAATATTATTGCTGTGATCCTCTTCTAAGCCGCTAGAAGCCATTCTCCCAACAGCATTAGAACTACTACTTGGTACTATGCTATTAGCAGAATCACTCCCGATCCCTGATATAATATATCTACTACTATTTCCATTGTTATTTTGGCTCAGATCTGTGACTGTAGAAGATATTCCGATATCATTGCAAGAAGATGTTGTTATTCTATATCTAACCTTTCCTATAAAATCGTCAATAGTACCATTGGTTTGGTTTCCTAGACTATTTTCATTATTATTTGCGATGACGCTAGTCGTATGCAATCCGTATAAATCCATCATAATAACTATTAGTAAAATCAAAGTAAATATAACGAGAATTGCATTTCTCGGCCGACTCGGATTAGGCATACATTATTCTTCTATTAATAAATTATATAACTCTCTCATATTTTAATTTACGAGGTTTATAGCCATACAATTGTTACTCATGCATATACGCTCAAGTTGAGAGAAAGCTCGGTCAGGTAGTGATTATAATTGGCATGTAAAAATATTAAAAGACACATATTGAATGTTACAGGCAATTACAAATACATTTAATAGTACGCTTGACACAAGTTATCATACACAATTTCACATACTAAATGATAATGCAAAAAATAATGACAACTTGAGAATAGTAGCTAAGAATAGGTAATAACTAATAATACGAGTCAACTGCCCATGATAATTCTTCTCTTTGATACAAGGTTTTAAAATACATCTACATTCGTTATCACAAGATTAGTTCGAAAAAGAATCAGCTTAGATTAATGACTTGGTCCTTATTGTATTATATAGATGAATACTATGTAAATTCGACATTCCAATTTAACAAAATTTATTTCTTAAAGCAGGCTAATCAGGTAATTTTATTTTCAGAGTCATTGAGTGATTGTAAGCTACGCAAACAATTGGCATTCTTATGCAGTACAGACAAATATTAAAAGAATTATGAAAAAAATATAGTGAATATATGTTCAATATGTCTTAATGTATTTACAAGGTATACCTAAATCAAATCACATTATTATAGTAATCATGAAAAATTGTTATCTATTTATGTCTAGCCTAGAGAGAGTTTTTAATTATATGTAAACATTTTCCCATACTAATTTTCCAAGCTTGTTAAGAGCCTGCTTCAATGGCTGATTTGTACTATAAACTATAAGTGTATGATCTCCTGTTTTCTGGTCAGGCCAAAAACCTCCAGGACAATATTTACATGTAGCATAATGAAAATTAAAGGTATCCAGTATTTTAAATCCATTTTTTGGAAATTGTTCTTTGTAATATCCAAGCCATCCAGGGTGTATTCCACCATCATTATCTTTGTTATTTGCTACCTGACTAGTAGGAGTGTAAAAGCCACCCATTATTAGATTTCCAACTGATTTTTGAGGATTAGAAACAACAGATAGGTTTCCTTTCATCCAAGGATATTTTGTATCTTGTATTGTATATTGTCCTACTGGCAAGACTTTCGCTGTCGAACTATTTGTGTAATCTAATTTACCTGTGGTATAGACAATATTGTTGGAGCTATCCATGATGTTTATTGTGTGAGGATGTGGTGTGTCCCATGGAGCATCAGCATCAAGAAAAGATATAGCTGTTCCTTGCTGTATTACTAGGTTCATTGGGAGATAGATGGGATTATGATCACTAATGTATTTGTGCCTCTCATTAACTGCATCTTCATGTGCTTCGTCTACTATATACCAGATAAATGTTCCAACTGATTGTGGCACTATCATTGATTGTGATTGATACACTGATTGGGCAGTAGTAGAAGTAGTAGGAATTTTATCTGTAGTATTTGTACCAGTTGTTATTTTGTTCATCACCGTATTCTTTTCTTGTTTTGCAATTGCTATAATATTTGACTGTAATGAGGTTGTTATTGTTACGACAAGTATAGATGAGAAGATCACAATTAATATAACATACGAAGTTGACACCCTAAACAAGTTTTTCATGGATCATTTATTTTCTAGGTATTAAAATATTTTTGGGTATAAATATCAATTGTGTTAAGTTAATATCCTTTTCACTTGTTATTAAGAACTTGATAATATTTATTTTAAATCGTCGTTTTTGATAAATTATACAAAAAGTTATGAATAATATCAGCTAAGGGTAAAAATCACAGATTGCAACAACGATAATCAACTCCCTTCTTCCGATCCAATAATAATAGTCATGATGAAATTCAGTGTTTAAGCGTATTATCAACCTATGTCAACTAGGACATCAAGAGACTTTGGCATCTCATTTCAGAGTTGTACTATGTATTTATTGATTTTTGATAGTATATAACACAATTATTAGAGTTAGGACTGTAATTTTATACCAATTCTTTTTTGTGGCCCGCACATTCAACACAAACAATAATTCTGTTAGTGCTGCTGTCGCCCTTTGCTTGGTAATCGATAACTCTACGACAATCATAACATTGCAATGTAGTTACACATGATTTATGAAATGTCCTGCCATCAGCAAAAATTGTGGGCTGAGATACATTGATTAATAGTCAGCATTCATAACAGTGAATACCTTCTTCCATATCTATGGTATTATATAATATATACCCCTTCATATCATGCGGCTTGTCCAATAAATGCGTATACATAAATGGTAGCAAGCTTGATCTAATATAGATAGAATAGCAACAACTAAACTAAGCAATTTGTTATTGTATCCAGGGACCAAACTCCTATCCTGTCATACAGCTAAGTTGGACACATAATTTTTCTTTATCCTCAATTAGCTCACTTTTTTCGAAAATAAATATTGCATACATTGTAATAGACGTAGCTACTTTTAATATAATATCCTGGTTATCAAAATTGACTATCTCATTCTTAAAGTAATTAGAATATCCTAGTATAAAGTTACAGCACTAACATCCTTAAATCTAATATAGTAAGCAGTAGTCAAAATGTAGTCCTACGAAATATCATCATAGCCGTCATAAAAGTGCAATTATTCTATGGTCAGGTGTGACTATTTCTTTTCTACTGTTATTAACAGGTGTATTATTATTGTCAAAAGGATCTAAAGTAAATGAAGCCACAGCTAAAATATGTACTAACGAGAATATCGGTAAGTCTGCGACATCGTCATGTGGATCGCAAGTAGAATCAATCACGTTTATTTCGTCCTCGCCAGGTAACAATGTAAAGACAAAAGCAAACGCCGGAGATATATTAACGACACACACAAACTCGAAAAGTTCTAATTCTGGAGGTAATGGCAGAGGTTCACAAAATGACATCCCGTTTGCTCTACCTTTCCCATAAATATTTAAAATAATTTGTGAGTGTGAATCTCTCTTTTGGTATAGCCACAAATTCTGGTTATATCCTAACGCTATTTGCCGGAATTTCCTTTCATACCATTTGATAATTTCGATTAATGTAGTTTTACTATATTGGATTAGGTTATTATTTTGATTTTGATATGTATATCCCCATAGAACCAAATCAAACCTAAAAAGAAAATGCTTATTACGATTCTGAATATCCTGTTGATGGCATAGCGCTTTGCTATTTGTAATCAATAAAATATACAAAAGTGTAAAAGAAGAGAGATAAGTTTGCAACAGTTGCACTACCACATTGGCCACTTTCGATGGAGTTATACAGCTTTGGGAAGATCATTTTATCTCCTTAGTTTAGATTATCCCGCATTCGCGAAACTAATTTCATTCAATTGAAGAAACTAACATAATCTCTGACAAATTGTTCAAATGATATCGTCTTTCGTCTTGTAATTTGTTCAATTAGCAGTAGTCATTGCGATGCATAACCAGATCTAATAACATTATATATCTCCAATCAAAGCATCAACAAGCCAATCCTCCATTCCTAGTTTTCTTCATTGCATTGCGGGCGTCTTCGTCCGATACGTTTACATAAGATATTCTTCTACCAAGAATATTAGAAAGAATTTCTGCTGACTTGACTATACTGATAATTGCTTCGTTGCCAGTAATATCATATTTTTTATTCTCATATTGTTGTTTGCTTTTGGTTCCGTTATTTTTAGCCGATAGTATCTCTGTAAGCTACAGCTGCAATATCTCTAACATCTACAAAACTAACTTTTCCTTCTCCTGCAGGAAGATAAAAAGCATTTTGAGTTTTAATTGTTTGGCCAAAAAAATTTATGAAGTTTTGCATAAATGCACCTGCGCGTAGGAAAGTGTATGGTATTCCAGATTCTTCTATAATTTTTTCTTCTTGTCGATGCATACGTCCGATCATAATTCCAGGTTCAGCATCAGCATCTAATACAGACAACTTCACTATATGTTTAATGTCATTTTTCTTTGCTTCTTTTATTAGACTTGATGCGATTTCAGTCATGTTGGGCGTAGGTAACGTTAGTAAGAAGAGTTTATCTATTCCGTTTAATGGAATCAACAATAATTTCTTGTTTATCATAATCCATATTAACAATCTCAACTGTTTTATTTTCAATTCTGAGTTTATCTGCTTTATTTTTCGAACGGAGAACTGCTCTAATTCGACTATCTGATAGAAAGAGATGATGGCGATGTGAAGCTGTTTTACTACTTCAGTTCCAACGGTTCCAGCTTGCACCTGTAACCAAAATCGTGGTTTCATTATTTTTAGTAGGTAGTCAGTCATGTACGTATTAATACAGCGAATATTATACTTAAGTCTAGTAGTAACAGTAGGTTGTTAAGTAGATAACCGTTCTATAAGATAACAAGAATACATCCTAACACTTGCATTACACATTGGTCCTGCCCCTGGAATGGAGTTACTCAGCCTAGCAAAGACCATTTTGTCCTCCTAATCTAGGGAATTGCAGTATTATTAAGTTACTACTCCCAAGTGTTTAATTATGTGGAAATTGATTCTTCTTTTTATAGGATTCCTAATGCATTTATGGTAAAGAATTGTGTGCAATAGTACTTGAACCATTTTAGATTTACTGCCAAATTTCCAAAAGTTATAACTCATGATAAACGACTGAGGGGATGTAGAAAAAGAGATAGAATTATTCTTTTCTTCCATGATTTACCTTGAAGACAAGGATTTAGCTTTATTGATACAGTTACCACCTTCGATGGGCATAGCTGAAGGTATGAATGGTCTAAGAGATATTATACCTGATTACATGAACGACGAAGACAGATAATACTACATTCCTTCAGACGTTATGTCAAAACTACTATATCTGATCTTGGCTACGCTGATTACTCTGAATATTTTATAGGACACTCTAATTCAACATACTGGCGCAAAAAGGATTCAGAGAAAGCTGAAATATTTCTTAAGATAGAACCTTATTTTAACTATCCTTAATGTCCATCAACTAGAAAAGATAGGGTGCAGATATACAGAGCAAAGGCGGAAAATTAGAACAACTGAATCAATCAATGAGAGATCGTGATAAAATGAAAGATGAGGCTATAGCACACTTATCAGACCAACTTACTTCATTATCGGCTAGGTTGTAAGAGGTTGAAAAAAGATAGGCTGGTGGCGCGCGCCCGTTGAGGTTATGCTGTGAAGAGATATATTAAATTTAAAGTGCGAGCATGAAGTGAGTTTTTCCCGTCACGGCATTTTACTACGACTGTTACTATATTTACTTCTGCATCTGAAGCAAAAATCTGAGCATATGCATTTTCGATATAATGTTAGATAGGTGGCTCAAACATCTCCCAAACGATTTGTTTATTATTGTCATTATTAGTGTATTCTATGCTGAGGCGATTTCAAAAATGGTTGAAATAACAAAAAAAGCACATTCAATAGATGGGTTTACCCATCCTTTTCCAGGTGGAAAGGTTGTTCCTTATTTATTTATAGAAAATATAGATGATTATGATTTGACCTTAATTGATCCTTCATTCCTTCCGCAACTGCCAATACTGGAGGAGTATATACATAATTTAGGCTTCAAGATGAAAGATATAAAGCGTATTATTTTAACTCACCTGCATATTGATCATGCACAAGCCGCTAATGAGATAAGAAATAGAACAGGCGCTAAAATTTATTCTCATTGGATCGAGGCAGGATACTTAGCCCATAATCCACCATATCCTGGTCCCCCAACTACTAAAGGAATACAAAATATACTCGAAAAGTCTGGACTTTCGGTAGAAGAATTAACTAAGAAATTTGGAAGTATGACATTAGAGCCTATAATTGTAGATAATCAAGTCTCAGATGGAGACATGATTGGAAGTCTTAAGGTCATTCATACGCCAGGACACACACCAGGTCACATATCACTATATTATGGCGAAGATAGAATCATATTTGGAGCAGACAGTATCTATAAGAATGTATTTGGAGCAGATCATATGTATATTGCTCCAGCTATTGTATCAATAGATCCAGTAACAGCTGTGGTCTCTGCACAAAGGCTTTCTAAGATTAAGTTTGATAAATTGTTGATGTCTCATCAAGATTCGCCCTTAGTAGAAAGGGCAAATGAAACTGTAGAACAACTTGTTTCAAATACTATTGCACAAATAAAATCTCAAAACAACACATAAAAAGTGAATCGCTAGTGACTCGAGCGTAATTTTCGTCAGCTCTAACAGGACTAGAGATGTATCAAGGTGTTAGCAGATATCACAGACAAAGAGACTAGACACGAAATGAATAAGAATAAGATTAAAAGTTGATATGTATGCCTAATTCCAATTCCAACTCCAACTCCATTCCATAAGTGATGACAATAGCAAGAGTAAGAATCATGTGCAACATTTACAAAACTCTTCTTTTACAGTTATGGATATGCTAACTCATGGCCAGTTGAGCCAGGCTATTTACATTGTTGCAAAGTTTCGAATAGCTGATTATCTAAAAAATGGTCCCAAAAGTGTTGAAGAATTAGCAGAGCAGTCTAAAACACATCCTGATTCTCTTTATAGATTATTACGCATGCTAGCAAGTGTAGGAATATTTACTGAAACTGAGGAGGAAGAAGGAGAGAAGGAAGTCAATAATAATAATAATAATAATAATAAAAATAATAATAATAATAATAATAATAATAATAAACGAAAGTTCGATATAACGCCTAAAGCTGCCCTTCTTCAATCAGAAGCAAAAGGATCAATCAGAAACTTTGCCTTAATGTTTGGATTAGAGTCATTTAATAGAGCTATAAATGATTTTTCATATAGCATAGAGACTGGCGAAAATTCATTTAAACATACAAATGGCTTGGACATGTTTGAGTATTTTCAACAGGATCAAAATCGAAAAGCTGCTCAGATATTCAATAGTGCAATGGCATCACTTACCTCGTCATATGCTTCATCGATTTCTTCCATGTATGACTTTTCACAATTTAATACTGTTGTTGATATTGGAGGAGGACAGGGTATCCTTCTATCAACTCTCCTAAAGAATAATCCTAATCTCAGTGGTATATTATTTGATTTACCTCATGCAATTGAAAGCGCCAAAAACCTGTTTATTAACGAGTCTACAAATCCAAGAACTGAAGATAGCAAGATTTCTTTCTCGTTGTAAATTAGTAGAATGAAATTTCTTCAAATCTATTCCTCTAGGTGCAGATGGCTATATCATAAAAAATGTAATTCTTAACTGGGATGATGATTCTGCTGCAATTATTTTAAAGAACTGTTTCCAAGCTATGGAAAAAACAAAATCAAAAGCAACGGCTACAACAACAATTATGACAGTGAATGCAAGCCAAGATGATGATAGACAAAACAAGAATAATCCTAAGCTATTGATTATTGATCTAATCATGCCAGAAGGAAACAAACCATTCATTGGTAAATTTATAGACATAGTGATGCTTGCGCTCACTCACAAAGGAAGAATAAGAACTGAAAAAGAGTTTCATAAATTACTCAATAGTTCTGGTTTCATTATCACCAATATAATACACCAGTCGGATAATGATAACTTTCTCAGCATTATTGAAGCAACACCATCATCATCAAATCAAATCATATCACGTGACATAACACAATAGTAATAATACTCTCGCCCGGTCAATCAATAGATCCAAGTAAAAGATTTTGGTAAGATACAAAGAATAGGATCTCGGAAATGAAAAAATGGGCTAGATTTCTGAAGAGAGCCAGAGATGAGGAACAAAGTGAAAGACTAAACCTAGCAGTTGTAGGCAGCAAACAATCATTATGCTGTCTTTGGACCTGGCACTGCTAACGCTTTTAGAAAAATGTTGGATTTGTCAGAAGTAGCATAGAATGAGGGTGTTCAAGTCCCCAAGACAGAAAAAAGAGCATCTTATAACTCAAAACAAACTAGTCTATCAGATTTTTTGAAATGAAGTATGAATCAATTAGTTGGTCTGATCATTAAAATTTGAATTGGCTCGATCGCATCCAAGATTCCTACTAAGCCTTAGTATTTGTTGGGTTTTTAGATTGCATGTCCTTTAGGACTAAAAAGTGCAATGGAATAACATATCTAGTTCTTCTATGCTATATCTGGATAATATATCGATAATTTTGTCGACAAATCTATCTGAAATCTTGTGACCTTTAAGACCAGTGATGAATGCTATATCTGACTCTTTTTTCAAAAAATCCCTAATTTTATCTAACTGGATATTTTTATTCGTACCATCGGAAACTATTATACATCGTTTATAGAAAAATTAAGGCCATTTTCATTAAAAGATCGAGAAATAGCAGAGCAGTCTTAATATCGTTATTACCAAAGAAGATTGAATTCTTGAACAAGGAAAGACGAGAAATGGCTGTCGATCCATGGGAGCGAGTAGATTCGATACTATCGATCTCTTCCATAGTCATTTTAATATCCATAAGTGGGTTAGATAAAAATCAAAGTTAACGATATTCCATATAGCATAGAAATCGTTGGAGACAAAGTCAAAGTAAATAATGATAAAGAATTGATAATAAAACAGCTGAATCCAGATGAATTAGAGATAAATGATAAGTCATTTCATTTAGATTTTGTAGGAGAAGGCGAGCCATCAATCGTGATAATAAATGGTATGGTCTATACAGTCTTAAAGGAATCTCCAATCCATGCCTCATTTAAGGAATAAAAGCTCAATCGGCGGCAGGATAGCGAAAATTTTAGTAAATGTAGGGACTGAAGTCAGAAAGGAACAAGTTCTATTTGTTTTGGAGGCAATGGAGATGGAGAACAGATTGCTATGCCCAGTTAATGGAAAAAAGGTTAAAGAAAAAGTCGTCAAGGGCCAATCTGTAATGACTGGTGAAGTAACCTTAAGCTTTAAGTAACAATGAAAAAAAGATAAAACTCATCAAAGGTACAACAACTAAGGTAATGTGAGCTAAGTATTATGATAGTTACCTAATAATAGATCTAATGACATATATTGCCATCATAAAATGCCAATTGGTACGAGGCTCTAGGCTGAATCGTGAAGTAGACAGAATCGAATAGAGTCAAAAAATGATCCTAAGACAGCGAATACTTAATTAAACTTGGACAATATATCAATCAATACTATGAAAGTCGCAGATATTATGAGGAAAAAACTTGAAACCATTGAGGAATTATCTTCTACTCGAGAAGCTGCTCAGAAGATGAAGGACAAGAATGTCAGCTCTTTGGTAGTAGTTGATGCCAGTGGCAAGCCGCAAGGCATAGTTACTGAACGAGATCTGGTGAGGAAAGTGTGTATTAATGACTTACGTATTAGCACTGTGACAAATAAGGAGATAATGTCTTCTCCTATAATTACTATCGAGTCTGACTCCTCTCCATCAGAGGTTGCTGATATGATGTTACAATATAACCTAAGACATTTGCTTGTCGTTCATAATGCTACTGATAATTCGGATAACGGCCCAATTGGCATACTCACACCGCTTGACTTTACAAGATATCAAGATTATGCAAACGATAATGAAAAAGATTCTATTGAAAAGATACTTGAGTATTACATATAAATGTAGGTTCATTGTCGCCCATAAGTTGCAGTAATAGATTTGACAAATTATCCTCGAAGACGTTTATAATAGCCAGGAAAATTATAGTGGTTAAGACTGTTAAGTCCGAACGTCTTGAAAATATAGATACTATATTTGTAGATGTAAAAAGAGGCTACTAGCAATTTTGAGATATTACTTTACACACTATTTTTGATGCTCATTGAAATAAAGGTAGGCCAGGAGCAAAACTAAACGAATGACAATAGGGAATATTCTTGTTTTCTATTGTTTATTAGTTAGGGGAAATTGGAGATGAGGGTTAGAATATGTGGCACTATAGATTTTTATGCAAAGATCTTCTGACCAATATTGAGTGAACCGCTCATGTAATTCACCTAGATGGGGAAGTGTTTGGCTACTTACAAAAGACGAAATTGTATCCTGATTCTTAATTATTATCTTGAATATATCCCTAGCTGTGATTATGTCTACCAGTTTACCGTCTTGCTCAATTATCGGGAGTCGTCTTATACCCTTTGACTGCATTGTCTCTACCGCATCTTTAAGCGAACTACTGGATGTTATGCTGATTACCGGCTTACTCATTAGCTGTTGTATCGGAGTATGATAGAGTGTCTGATCAAATGAGCCTATTATTCGAACAAGATCTCTTTCAGTTATAATACCAGTAACCTCATATTGGATCTCTATGTTGTTACCCAATGTATTGTTTCTTATAATTAGGACGTTATCGATATTGTTTTCAAACATAGTTCTAGAAATTGCTTGGATGGTTTGATCCTCAGTTTGGACTATTACATTCTTAGTCATAATGCTTGACACTGGAATTGACTCTAAGCTCATCAACCATTGATACAACAAACAATATATTACATTTTTGGATTGTAGTGCATGACAGTGCATAATATAATATTATTACATTTTACCATCGCCTAATCTGCAATACGCATAAAAATATTGACTATTAGTATTACCTTAAACTAGAATTAGAATATTATATAATATATGGTACATAATAGACTGTACTAAACATCGTCCGAATCAAGAACGTATAATAGACTTTATCATGATATTCAGAAATAAAGTAATATGGTAGTGGAAGATGTAATACCAACAGCTAGCGATAGTAATTGCAAATACAGATAAGAAAATACTTGCCCAAATAGATGGCTCGGAATGTTACTTAAATGCGGCTAAGTATGCAATATAGCTTGCAAAAGACAAAAATGCTCAGTTATTTGTATCCACGTTATTGCAAGCATACGGTATTGCAAGCATCTATATGGATATAGTATCTCTCCATATGCGATAGATCAATACTTCAAAAATATACAAGAGAAAGCGCAATATTGGTTCAAGGAAGTGAGGGATATGACAAGAAAGGAAAATATTGCAGAGCAAAAAACCGAGATTTTCACTGATGTAAAATCCATTGTAGGGTCTATCTTGACTACGCTACTAGCAAGGATATAGATCTATAGTAATAGGAACAAGAGGAAGAACTTGACTAAATAGATTCTTGATTGGGAAAGTGACAAATGGCGTAGACCAACATGCTCGTTGTACTGTCATGATTGTTAGATAAAAAGACATCACTACAGGACAGGTAATGCCTTTTTTTCGTTGTATATTCATACTATTTTGATAAGATTAAGTCCATTTACTGGATAGACCATAATAAGTAATTATCATAAATATTTTTGAAAATTGGTTCTCTTATTATGATCAAGATCCATGTAGAGATGTGTGACGTCTTCTGCAATATCGGCGTAGCTCAAGGTATCATTAAACTCAATCCTATCGTAAAGATAAAACCTATTTTGTACAATGAAAATATTTAAGTGTAAGTCACCATGTATATCATGAATTTTGCCTTTATGAATTCTATGTAGAAACCAATTTTTGTTGTCGTAGACAAAAGAAAGTAGTACTCTCTGCAATTTCCAGCCGACCTTTACAAGTTTTGCAAGTGTATTAAAGTTCTTATTTATTTTCTCATTTATGAATTTTGGTTGGTCGTATTGTTAGATCTCTTTAGATGTTCTTGTACGAATATGAAATCTAATCAGAATTTCTGCTATATCGATAGTTCTACAGTTAACTTTTCCCATAAACAAAAGATTATCCAGACGATACCGTTCTGGAATCTCTCTCATTTTAACAGCATATTCTAAAGGTTCGCCCTTACCCTTCAGATTAGTGATTCGTAGAACATCGGCTTATTTTTTCTGACAATTTTCACAACCTCTTTATACATATTCCCGCAGAGAATTCTATTTAACTGGACCTCTTTTTGACATGATCTCTTTTCTGCGTTCTAGTGATAAAAAGTCTAGAATCTTACCAAATTTAGGACTTTTTATTTTATATACATATAATCCTGTTAGAAATATCCATGAGATGCGTGTTTCTTCAACAAAAACTTTTGATATTTTATGAGGATATACATTTTCTGTTCCGAGCCCTACTATTACATTTCTGTGAAAAATACTCATTTGTCATCAACTTGATAATACTTCGATTCAAATTATCTCTACGGTATTCTTTGGTACTTGTAGACTGATGATTTGGGTAGTGAGCTTTTCTTTAATTGGTTACATATACCCTTCATGTCTGTGTAAATTAGTATTAACTACCATCTTAACTATTATCTTGTAGATACAAGATATTATCAACTTGACTAGTAAGTTGTCTTCTCAATAAATTATCAATGCATTCGTTATTGCCATAGTTAATAAGATAATATTGCGATCTGTAGAATTGATTTGAATAATCGGTACACTGCATCACAGCGAAAACAAATTCTTCATATATAAAACTCATGATCAAATGTACATATATGATGGATGCTGAACCAAAACGCATTGAACTATATTCAATTAAAGATAATAGAAGTGAGTAATAAATCCATTACGCTTGAACCAGAAAATACACTCTTTGATGCCCGCGATACCTTACTCCGATATAATATTAGTAGGATTGTAATTGCTAGGGATAATAAAGGCTTTAGGGATAGTTACAGAAAAGGATATTTCGCGTATACTATACACTGAACCACAACACAGACAATTCAAGGAGATCAGATTAGACGGGGTAATGAACAAAAATCTTATAACAGTTAAAGGAGAGAGGGATTTGAAGTCTTGTGCCAAGTTAATGTTAGAACACAAGATTAGTTCGATACTTGTAGTTGGTGAAGATGGACTTCTCGGCGGAATAGCGACAAAGAGTGATTTAGTAGATTCATATGCAGTGCATTACGGCCATAGGAAATTAGTCGAAGATTTAGTAGAAAAATATACGACAAAAAAAGTATTGACAGTGACTTCGGATGAACCTATACATATGGTCATTATGCTAATGACTGACAATAAAATATCCAGAATCGTTGTGACAAGAAATCGAAAGCCGGTTGGCATCATCACAGGGCGTGATTTGTTACCCATCAGTTTATTATTTGGGATAGGGATATATGGTCACCATTGGGACATACCTGAGACAGGCTGAGCACATAGAAGAGAACAGATTCTTATCCCATCTAGCATTAAAGCAATATTTTAGCAATGGATGTAATGAAGTATGATCCAATAACTATTACAAGTGATTCTGATTTAGCTGAAGTTACTCATATATTGGTAAGAAATAGAATAAGTGGTATTCCAGTAGTAGATTCAGATAATATTCTCGTGGGTATAATAACAAAGACGGATATAGTAAAGATGTTGGCCTCGGATAATTAGTCACTATATGGAGATAAAGAATCTGAAAACGAATCTCTGATCATTTTCGCAACTCACTCTTCCCTTGTTGATGATATCTATTCATCTGAAATAATAGATGATGCCTCATTTGTTTGAAAAGATCGATTTGTGCTTGTAACGATTCCATCTCTGTCTCAATAAACCGGGATGTCATTTTGTGATTCGCATCCAAATAGAGGATTTAACGACCCTGCATATAAGTGATAATGGAATAATGACGTCTCTTCAGCTAGTACAAATATAGGAGGCATCGAGTAATAAATGAGATCT
>CAVXZB010000081.1:0-6184 GCA_963765895.1 uncultured Nitrososphaeraceae archaeon
TAATACTGAGAATATATTATTATTAAAAGGCATGTCATGTTTAATAAGCTCATCAAAATCAAGTCAATATTTTGAATATTTAAGCGATATTGACGCAAGCTCATCTATCGACCGTGGTCGAATCTACTTTATGATACAAATATGAAAAGATTGCCAATACCATAGTTATAAAACATTCTGGTAAACCAGATTATTCTTCAGAAGCAGATTTGCAAAGGCTTGTCTAAAGACGCAGGTAAGTATGTGCAACATATGTCAAAAAGAATAGACACGCTAAGGAATGGCTATTCTAGATCAAGACATACTTCTTTCTCCTTCAAATGTCAATACTTTGGTAGTATTATCAAGGCTTCCAGTTACGCTATACTTGAACTCTGGACTAGTTATTGCAGATATAGTACTTGTACCCTAAACCAAAGTCACCACTAAACACCGTTACACCGTGACCAGTTTTTCTACTTTCTTCTATACCAGTTATGTGAAAGTTTCCTGCAAATGGAATCACTATATTTTATGGTGTCTGGTGTAGATTGTTGTTTTGTTTTGTTGGATATCTATTTCGATGGAATATCCAGTACCTATTTTGAGAAGAATACCTAAAATGCAAAACTAAAGTTAGAATCCAAACGAGCTAATAAAATCTTAAATCTTCCAATTTTATCTTGTCTTTAATATTCATAAAATAATCCACAATTTTATGTCTGTTATCTCTCTGCAATTGTTCGAACCTAGACATATCATCGAATGTCTCTTTATCAGATAATACATAATCAAGTCCTTGCTCCAGAATCATATTAAACATTTCTCGATCTGTTAATGCTTGATAAAGATCCTGTTTATTTTTTATTTGAACCGAAGTATCTTTTCTAGCTGCTGCCAATGCAATTTCTACTGCAAAAGCAACGTTGGCCAATTCAAACAGATCTTCAACACTAAATTTTGTGTTAGATGATTTTCCTTTCTGATAGGAACATTCAAATCTGTTAACTACATGACAAGGGTATAGTATAGAATTGTTCTTTTTATCAACTTTATCATCTTCCAATCCTTTGGCAACTAATTTGTTAATACCAATGAATATGGGATCGTCTATAACTGGGCTTAACAGACAGTGAAAACATTTTTACTTACCATAATTTGGATTTCTTCTGTGTTCCATCAAGTCAAAATAATCAGAATACCATTTCCTTGTCTGATCGTCACCATTTCTTAGTTCACTTTCTGTTAGAAATGTCCAAAACTTGTCATAATCATCAGGAAAGCATTCTAGTGCATAAGGTGTTCCTCTAAGTTGAATCCATTCATTTAACGGAATTATTTCTTTACCTCGCCAGCGGTTCGAATCGTTAACGTAGGCATCAAAAACATCTAATCTTTGAATTCTTTTAGATAGATCACTGATTGATTTGTCTAGATTCAATATTCTCTAATCGCTCCTCTAGCGACTTTAGATGCATGATTGATGGTCCTTCCTTGAAGAGCGTAAATTTAGCTTCATTACATTCCTTAAATACTTTCAAAGCTAAAAGTTTGTCTTTTGGCGTCAGGCTATTGTTGTTCTGTTCTTTAAATATCTTCCAACCTTTCCTCCTAACTTCTTCGATTCCATCAAGACACTGTTTGTAATAGTATGCCAGGTCAGATTTTGCTAAATCAAATACGAATCGCTGTGATAACCTTTTTAGTACTTTGATATCTCTACTAATAGTTGATTAGTCTACCTTAAGTTCAAGTGCTATCTCAGTTTCCGTCATTGACTGTGCTAATAGAGTTGCAAGCTTTCTGCGTCTGTCTTCGATTTTGAACTTATGCGTTACCAAGATTGCTTTATGCAATATTCTCTTGGTGAAGCCTAGCTTTATGCATTTTGAGGAAGCACTAGTCTCAGTATCAAGGTGATAAGATGAACTACCAGGGCATTCAAGGAGCATATAGATTACATATTCTAACGGTTTCACAATCGTCAATATCTCTTGAATTGCATGCCTTATATGCAACTACTTAATTCTAAAGGGGCCGTAATGATTATTTATATTTTGAATCTTCTAATTTTGATTTACTATTTTTACAAGATTGTCTATCTCTATAGGCTTTCTAACAAAACAATCAACTTCTAAAACATACCGAGCTTTATCGTCGATATCTCTAATCTTCTTATACAATTCATACCCGTTCACGCCAGGCATTATTACATCCAAAAGTAATAAATCATAAAGGCCAGCTTTGTAATTCGATAATGCAGACAAAGGATCATTGAATACATCTACGACAAATCCATTGCGCTCTAGACCTATGGCAAATAACCTTGCTATGTCATACTCATCATCTACTATCATAATTCTAGTAGTTTGACAATTACTATCTGTATTTGCTAAAACATCATTATTGTTGTTGTGGCTATTCCTACTTTTTTTAGGTCTATGTTCCTTCACAATATCGATATTAGAATCAACTTTGTAAGAGGGTAATGATAAATCATTATCTTGAATTTTAGGGTGCTTGGACAGATTTTGAGATACTATCCCTGATAAATACGAGAATATGAGGATCACTTCGTCATTTCCAGGCAACTGATTTCTCTTTTATGTATTAATTATCTCTAATCAACCTCTATTATTTAGAAGTACCGTTATTGACGTGGAATAATGAAAATTTCAGGAGCATGATAATTAATACGGTATAGAATCGCCCAGAGTAAGTGATCAATATAATATCATTTAGATAATGGCAAGCTAAACACAAAAGTAGCACCTCTACCATTTGGATTGTTTTGGGCCCAAATTCTGCCTCCATGAGCTTCTACAATACTTTTTGATATGAACAATCCTAATCCTGTTCCTTGGTAAGATTTTGTTGCAAACTTTTCAAATAGTCTTGACATTATCCCAGAATCTACGCCTGTACCTGTGTCCATTATACTAATAATAGCCTGGTCATCATTCTTTTGAGCATCAATGTCTATAGTTTCTACTCCACCTTCTTTGAGTTTTGCTTTGGTAATTTAATAGCATTATTTAGAATATTTGAGATTACTTGAGCTATTCTTTCTTTATCTGCTTCTATAATAATAGCATTATCGTTATGATTATTATTATTATTAATCCATTTTGTACCTCCTCTATATGGAGTGTATTTTACGATAACTTTGCCCATTCCTATATTGGTGGTCTGTGTTTTGAGATCTGATACAAGATTTGATATAACATCGTTCAAATAAAATACTTCCTTATTAAGTTGTAACGTATTACTTTCAATCTTTGCGACATCTAAAATATCTCTTGTTAATTTCTTAAGTCTTTTAGCATTTCTATATATTGCATCTAAAATACCTTGTTTATCATGTTTAGATAATTCCGGGTCTGTATTTGCTAACTCTGCATAACCTAATATTGACTGCGCTGGTGTTCTTAGCTCATGAGCTGGCTATATTAATAAACTCTCTAGTGGCTACCTCCTTTGATTTAACTTGTTCATTAGCTAAAGCAAGCCCCTCGTTAACCCTTGCAAGCTCTTTATTTGTTGCTGACAGTTCTTCATTAAGCTGAGCAAATCTTTTATTAGTATCTGCGAACATTTTGTTAGTTGTTGCAAGCTCTTTATTTACAGAAGCCAGCTGATGGTTTGATTCAAATAAATCTGCATGTGTCTTAGCTAATTCTTCTGTCTTTAACTCGAGTGCATGATTTGATGCTAGCAGAGAATTACTTGTTTGTTTTAGTTCCTCTGTTTTTAAAATCAGCTCTTCTGTCCTTAATTTAAGTATCTCTGCTTCTTCTGTTTTTGGATTCATATTGTTATTATTATTATTATTATTCTAACTTCCCTTGTGTCAATGGTCTTATGGGAACGTGGTCTTCCTTTACTTTTGGGTTTATTGAATATTTCAGCAGATTTGAGTTTCATCTTCTTCTACAATCTCTATTCCTATATCTATCTCTCTTTGTTACATCTCTTCCTTTTTTTGCTGCAGTAAGCAATATCTCTGCATTTTGATAGTTTAAGAATTTTGTATTTTTTGATAGCAGAAACAGAGGTACCGCTGTTATCTTCAGAGAGGCTTTCTGGTCTAGCCATATCAAGATACGCTCATTATCCCATATAATAATTACTTTTCTTGCAAAAGAGGCATGACATGATACTCGGGAGAAGAAACACAGTATAATGGTGTCAGTAAAGGCAAACCTGAATTATAATATTTTCTATTTGCAATGGATTATAAAACATGCAAAGTACAAGTAGTTTGCAACCATAAATCAAATCCCATACAAACATGTCCGAGGCTATTTTTCTAATCTCACTGATTGTATAGCGTCCGTATCGAGTAACTAATTCAGCAGTCTGGAGGTTCTCATATTTTACAAATTTATAACCCATTAGTCCATAGCCGCCATTGAGTAGTATTTTGTATGCTTGACTCTTTAATTGAGAATCTCGGAGTTCTGATTCTGTATACTTTTCTTTAGCTTTATATAAGGCCTTATATTCAAGTCATTTCTGCATGAATTCTCTCGTTATAGTAGGAAGTATTCCATCGAATCTTACACACACGTGTCACTCTTTTTTCAAGCCATAAAAAATCTGACAAGGTAACTTCGCAAGCTGATTATCTTTACAAGAGGCACAATTTACCGTGTCAAATGATAGGTTATGCTCTACTACCTCTTTAGGATATAGACTGGCTACATCGAAGACGTAAACATCTTTGTACTCGCAAGGTTCTGGTTTTATTAAGCCACCAATATATCGAACCCTTTCTTCTCTCGTCTTCCTCCGCCTTTGTAAGGTTAATGCCTTGACAAATTCTTCAGGAAAGAATCATCCCATTAGTCAATCGAATTCTTCAGTTTTAAACCATTTTATAAACATTATATTTTATTGACAATCGTTACTAAAAACTGAAGTAATTTGATTGTTCATACGTACCTGAAAAGTGAGGCAAGTTATAAGTGACCACTGACTAGTCTTTTCTTTTTTCGTCCTCTATGTGTTCGTTAAGTTGGTTCACAAGCTTCCATACTATATCGCTTAAATCTTTGCAGTTTCTTTTTAACGTCCAACTTCCATTCTTAATTGTTCTATTTGTTCCTTCAACGTAACTTCTCTTCCTGTTTTCATATTTATTCGCACCATTGTAATATGCAGACTGTATATGATCAAATTAATACATCATCGCCAAGTAACTTTTGTCTTTAGGAAGTCTGATATTGATAACTAAAAATAATAATATATGCCATCTTTTCTTACCCCGGGTACCCTCTGTATCAGATTCTGTAACTTTCTTCTCGAAGGATGTCTTTTGTCTATCCCAGTAAATAATACTATTTATAATAAATTTTTAGTATTAAACTAATATTATTTTTCAATGAATGAACTCTATTATTTCACATAAATGGCTACGTAGTATAGTTGCTTATGTGATGATTGCCGCAACACTGCTTTTTAACTATTTTTATTTGCTATTTTTACAGATTGCGCTACATCATTTCGCAATTGCTACTAAATGATAATGCGTGATTAAAAGAAGAAAAATGAAAATCATAATTTCGCTTACTCTGTACTACTTGTAAATAGAATGTCGGCCAATCTATAGTGAAACAAAGCCTTCACAAGCAAGCAAGCATTCTGACATACGTCGGCTGTTTTGCTAGGCCAGACTGGCTGCTGACCACAGGCTAACTGGCCTGACATACAGCCTTATCTTTCAAAAACAGTATAATTTGCCGAAGTTACCAGGAGATTAGGTACCAGTCAGCAAGGAACTACGGGGACCACAACAGGTATATACTATAACCGACAGATCTTGGCACACCAACAAACTGTATCTGATTTTGGCATACGATTTTTCTGTCTGATGCAGAACTCGGATCTTCATATGACAAGAACTGTCCGCCAGTATTCGACCTGGAAGTAATATAGACTTGATTTGTTACTAAATTTAGTTATCCTAAGATTCATTTTTCATTTTTGTTTTGATAGTACGATTATGGTTACAGATAATAGCAAAAACAGCGGCAATGACAACCTTGTAGCCATGGTAAGACTGTACCACGCCCAGTAGACTTTGGTCCATTAAGTCAGCCAGTCTGGCAGCAGTCTTGACATTTCTGATCCTTCTTGATAGATTCGTTCAGCACCAGTTTTGTTGGTAGAGGTACAGATAGATGTAGTTGTAATACTACCGACT
>CAVXZB010000082.1:0-14337 GCA_963765895.1 uncultured Nitrososphaeraceae archaeon
GCTTATTCTTATCCATAATGTTCAATTAAATTATGCCCTATATTATATATAAATTCAAACTATGTAAACAAGATTCTGGGTTCCAATCTTGTCAAATCAAGATACTCGATTAGCTGAACCATGTTTTATTAAAATGACATTATATCCCATTATTGCCATTCTAAATTTCTGATCATATCGATTAGTGTCGAATGATTACATTCTACCTCGGTAGTTATATACAGGAGATGGTTTTCTCCTAATGGCATAGTTATTCGTTTAACCTTTTCGTATTCAGCCAAGACATACTTCCCCTTGCCAATCTTTGAGGAAAGTTGGCTGGTATCTTCCAACTCTTGACAGCTAATTCGAGTGAATTTCTGCTTTCTTCTGGAGTGAGCAAATTCTTTGTTCCTTGCCTATGACCAGAATACATTATCTCGCCATCAAGATCGCATACTGTAATTAATCTAACTTGTGGATCGTTCATTATTTTTTCATAGAGATGTTTATAATCAAGCCAAGTGTGATGACTCATCTTTTTCTGATGACCCCTTACTTTACACTCTTCAGTACAAAAGAAATTTCCGCAGCATGAACACTCTATCGCATAGTCCTGTGATTTCTTACCACACACAACACATGTTGCGCTCATGTCCATGTAATTAATATAGGAATAAGTACCGATAAAAACTTGACAAATTTCAACAGTTTAATCGCCATAATAGATAGTTGGTGAAGTTCACCAAGCAAAAGATTGAAGGCGTTATAAAATGAAGTGTTTGAAGGTGCCAATAAGTTTCCAACCAGGTTATAATGTTACCTTTTTTGTCCCCAATCGTAATAGTAATTGCAAGTTTTCAGTGTTTCCGACTCGATCCAATTAGAGCTAAAATAGTCATATTTGCAAAAATAAACGATGATATGAAATTCGTGATAACGAGGACCTAACTTGGAGTTCCTGTATTAGAGTATGACGAATTCCGAAAAAGAAAAGATTCTAGAGTGCAAATCCCGCCCAGCCCACTACATACTACTTGGGGAAGAAGTGCTATCTTGGTTTGGATAGGATCCTGTCATGGTATAATCATATGTAGGGAGCACTTGTAGTCAAATCATGAACAATGCAAAAATGCATGCATTTACTAATCTTGTAATATTAATAATGATTTTGATAAAGCCTCCATAATGACAAAAGTAAATAGCACGTAAGTAAGGAAGTATTACTATCAAATCACTTCAAATCTCGACGACGTACCTGCTTATAATTTGTGTGTCTATTAACGTCGTACTGGTATTGCCAGCATATTGTTTTAGTGCCCCGGATATTTGGATCTTCGACCCACCCAGGCTGTCGTCTTAAGGTAGGCTGCGCCTGCGCTTGCATTTAATCTAGATCTCATAGCTGAAGAAATATGTATTCTGGTTCACATATGCCATTTGACGCATTTGACAAGGCTATTTGACGGCGTATTTGACCTATTTGACTGCTTATTTGACACGTCTAAATAAAAGACATTTTATATATTGTAAGTGTATTTTCTTATGTAACGGATATTAATTATGCCAGCAGCTATTTCTGGAACAATAAAACCGAAAGTAATAAGTCAATGGCTTCTAGGCCTTCGCAGAGACATTATAGCACAGGACAACAACCTTAGTGCAGGAGCAGTTAGCAACATTATTAATAATTGGAGTATTGCTCTTGGAAAACCTGAAGCTGATGCACTCCGGGAGTTAGCAAAAGTATTGAATTCTGCTGGTCTTACTCCGGCTCAATTTGCCATTGGCTTTCGAACTATGACATTGCTATGCGAGCAGAACAGAACATAGATGCAGATGCGGTGCACAATTGATAGGAGATATATACAAAAAATGTAAAGAATTTGAAATTACATCAAGTAAATTTGCTATATCTATAAAAGAACTTATCAAAGTCTCAAATGATCATCACATTCAATTACATAAAATTGAAGAGTACCATAGACGAAAAGATAACCAAAAAGAAAGAATTGGAGAATGAACTTGAAGATTTAAAGAGTGAGATTTCGGCTCTCAAGAATCAAAAGTCAGAAATTGAAAATGCCCGAGACTTGGCCTTGCAGCAAAAGAAAATGGCAGATGTAGAGATCAAGTCATATACTAATGCAAAGCAAGTATTGGATAGACAGAACATATCTATCAACGAAGATCTTCCCAAACTTGCCAACGCAATTAATCGGATGGAAGAATATGAATACCATCCCAAGAGGCTAATTGCAGAACTTGATATCCAGCATGCAGATGGCAAAAAACGAGCGCTAGAGATAGCTACAGAAGAACTGGAAGAGCGTATGCGAACCTGCGTCAGCAAGAATCTTTGTTGCAAGATAAAATCTATATACACTCGGAAAATCTACCTGTGTAGAACCAACTTGCAGATATGGGATTCGGTTCAAGCCAGCTGAAAACGTTGCTTGATAAGGTCATAGATATTACAATCTCAAATGGCATAAACTATTGCTTGGCAGTAAATAAATTCATGAATGACGTAGAGACTCAGTATAATACTAAACTAGGGTTTGAACTCCAGATAGAAGAACTTAAATCAGAAATTCAGGAGCTCGGAAAGGAACGAGAAAAGGAATTGCAGAGAGTAGAAGTCCAGCCCTAATGTAGGACCAGTAATCACTGGACTATTACAACGAGGTTTAACTGAATATGATATCTTAAAGGTTGCAAATAGATGCCATAATGAAATATCAAATCGAACTTCATATGTAGAAGTTCTGAGAAAGGGGATTATAAATTTTCTACAGAGTATCATGATGATTTGCGTGGAGAATGCGAGTCTGTATGCGCGTAGTAAAAAACAACTAGGAATGATAAATTAACTGAGACTCTGCAAGACGCAGCATCATTGTGAGAATTGAATGGATGGACTGAATAAATAAAATTGTAGGTATTGTTACTAATAGTATCAAAAATAAATCCATGGGTAATCGAATCATGGATTCAAATCCCAAAAATAAAACAACAAGAAAGTCAGTTATGATACAATATCCTTTATCAACTTTGCAATAAACTGCCTCCCGTATTCTATTGAAAGATTTAGATAATATTAGGATGATTTAGTTCAGATAGTATCTGAGTTTCTCTTTCGAAGCGTTGTTTACTTATTAGATTTATGTTGAGCTGCTTTAGTGCATAGCTCTTGTTAGTCTGCTCTTTATCCACTATTTCATATATATGCTTCCAAACGCACTAGAACTAATTTTTTGTTTAATTGTGTATTTCAATTGAATTTGACTAGTCTACCATCATTTAATGGATAACATTGCTAATATGGTATGTAGATTATGATACGATAGACATTTTATAAGAAGCCATTTCGTCTACTGGTTTAGCTACACATTACTTAGTAATCATCATATAAAGACATTATGTATACAAATCATCAATATACTTTCTGAAAATGTAAGTTTTATTTACTAAGGCGCGCAGAGCTACATAGATAATGTTAAAGATAGAACAGAATTATTGCAGTGGTTTTGAGCTTAAACTAGAGATATTGGCTACCTGGTTTATACACATCTAGGAAAAATATTCGTTGAAAATCCTTCCAAAAATTACATGATAATAAGACGCTGAAAAGGGAAATCTCTTGAACTTGTAAGATCCTTATTGGGGCTCTATCCGTGCAAATACAAATACTCAAGTAAATATTGTCAATTATATAATTAAAGATAAAATTAGTTTTTAATTTGCAAATTTCAGCAGTATACAGCAGACAGTCTTTAATTCTTGAGGCTTATAGGCCAAAGTTTTTCTTAGATCTCCTTTAATTTTAGTCTGACTCTTTATTGATTACCGAAGGTACCATATGCCAACTGTCTCGTGGCAGATGTAATTCCCATGCTTGGTGGTAACTACTTAAATCAGATATGATGAATATAGATTATGAGGATGACAAACGAACAAAATAATTATATATATAACATAGAAAACCAGCGTTTTAACATAGATAAATTTGTAATATACTTGAATAATCTATTAGCAACAGAAAATGTAGCAGAAAAAAGGCTACAATCACGAATACAAAGTACACTTTTAGCTGAAGTCAGACAAATACTAGAATATCATTTAGAAGAAACAAGGAAACAACAAGATAGACTTAGGTATTTAATAACAAAGTTTGGGGGAACACCAACCAATGAAAAAGCACAGCTGCTTGGTTTGACTGCTCCATCCCTTATTCAAAAAGAGTTACAAAAGGTAATGACTGTTGCAGAAGTCGAGTTAAAGGAAATAGAGCAAGATGCAATATTAGAAAATGCTGAAATAATTGCTTATAATTTGTTACTACAGACTACAATAAAAATGAGTAGTGATGATAACGTTAAGGAAGCAATACCAATCCTTAGACAAAATCTTGAGGAGGAAGAAAAAATGAATAGGTGGCTTCAGGCTAAATTGCCTATAATATTTGCCAAATTGTGGCCAGAAATAGTATCACCTTCGTCAATGACAGCAGAACAAGCCGAAATAATTGACAATATTAAACAGACATTTACATGCGAAATTTGTGATGATGCTTTTTTTGATTCTCCTAAGGACTTGAAGCAGCATATTATCACAATTCATAACCAAGATACAGTTAATCAAACGGCCAGGTAACAGGTATTATAACATTGGAGCTAATTTTATAGGTGTTGATTCTAAACCCTAATGAAGATCTATTAGAAAATTTGTCTATCGTAGTTGGAGATGAGCCTGAATATTTTCAGTTCTAGAATTAATCACAATGTACATGAATGTATGAACGATTTGTGATTTTCGCTCCTTATATCAATTGCTCACTTTTGGGGGTAAGATAATGTACCTATGAAAGCAAGGTATATACTATGAATGGCTGTGTAGAAACCATCTCATACAGTCAAAGCTTTGTAAGAGTATAATACCAATAGTCTATTGAAAGAATCAATGTACGTCAGACTTGCAGGTACTATGTTCCGTGTTTTGAAGCATGCAAGGATTCCTCTATTTTCTAACAGGAAAAGTAATCACATATTTACAATATGGCAGCACATAGTTCTAGTTGCTATACGACAGTATGAAGGTAAGAGTTATAGAATGTTTGTCGAGTGGTTAATTGAAGCCTATTACCTAAGGTCATTTCTACGGTTGTCACGTATTCCTCATTTTACAACATTGCAAAAGTTTACAGATAGAATTAATAATTCATTGCTTGAAAAGATAATTTCGTCATTCATTGTAATTAGTGGTACCAAGCATATCTTTGCAGGAATAGATTCAACAGGATTTAAGATAACTCATGCATCACAATATTATACTGATAGAACAGAATTGAGAAGAAAATATGCGAAATTATCTATTGGAGTAGATGTATTACAACAAATCATATGTACAATTAAGATAAGACGAGCTCCAACAAGGCATGATAATGTAGATTTCAGGCCAATTGTAACAAGGACATCAAATATTCTTCCATTATCCGTAGTTACAGCTGATAAGGGTTACGATAGTGAAGATAATCACCTTCTCGTAAGAGAGGACTTACATGCATTCAGTATTATTCCTGCTCGATATGAACATGTACCGATGTGGAGAACACATGGTAAGTACAGAAAGCAGATGAAGCGTGGTTACTCCAAATTGCTGTACAATCAACGAAACAAAGATGAAACCATAATATCAGTTATAAAACGACTATTTGGAGAGCATCTTATGTCTAGATTGACTAGAATGCAGAACAGAGAGTTATCATTTAGATGTATCACCTACAATATGCATAGACTGACTAATCTTGTAATATTGATGATGTTTTCTACATAGCCACTATGAATATAAGCCTGAATCATAGAAAATATAATGCGATGTGATGTTTAGCATTTCGTTAGGGAATTTTAATTACTTACTATGCTAAGTTCATTCGAACAACCGAACTTGCTTGATATTAACTGTCCCTGACATATCTTCTATATGTATCCAAATAGTGGTAACTGAAACACAAACTGGCCTTCAATATTCAGTCATCTTTTCAATTGTGCTGTCACTGATTTGACAAAATTTTTTGTATGTAGACATTGCAAATCGTAGTTCTAGTGATTTAAAGGGGATCAAGATGGTGATAATAAGAAGTAGTAAAAGATGGCATAGAGCAGTAAATCTCAGTGATGAATTTCATTTCTCTCACGATAGATTATAAGCATTTCTAACAAGAAACCTGCGGCCGCTGAGCTTCCAACAATCAGGGCTGTTATTAAAACTGCCCAGATGTCATGTGTAACAAAGATTTCATGATAGAATTCTTCATTAAAATTATGAGCGAGAAGAGCAATAAATACAATGCCTGCCACGACTAAACTGCTTAAAATTGTGTTTTGGGTAAAAAAGTTTCATTATTTCTTTTCTCGAGCTCACTTGACCAAAAAACATTAGCTGTTTTTCGATTATTGTCAAATCTTGATCATCAAAAATAATACCTGAGATATCTAATGTGGTCTCTTCTTGATTGTCTGGAGCACCAATCAAAAGTATCTGGAAGTAGGAAAGCGAGTATCAGAAGATATCGATGTATATCTAAGTGAAGGAAAGACAGCGATCAAAAATTCAAAGGTTTAGCTTATGTATGGACACACGATATCATGTTGCGCCTGTCCAAGATAGCCAGACCAACCTTTCCCCCATAATTTTTTTTTGCTAAAAATATAGCCATTCTAAAAGTATATAAAGTTAGATAGTGCATCCCTTATAATTTAGCGGAAAATACCTCTACTATCTCCATTAAGGGCAAATTCATGCTCAATTCTAGTCCAAAACAGGTGGAGGTGCTTATAATACTGTTTTCAAGTATCTCCACTGAGGAACATTATCTCCACTGAGGAACATTACCTCCACTATTACCAATGATTTATGGCAGATGGTGATATCTTGCAACTACGAGTCGAGCCGGCAATATGGGAGCGGGGGCCAAAAGATGCAAGAACAATCTTGTACCACCTCTCGAAAGGTATCATAGAATTGGAAGTCGTTCGTAATGGACCGCCGGGATCAAAGACAACTACATACTTAATAAATCCATCACTAGACTGAGGTAATAGCTGGCATTATTCATCAGTTTAGCTAGCCGGATTAGGCAGATAGCCAGTTCTACGGCTCCAAGCTCTGCTTCAACTCAGAAATTTAGTCTACGAATAGTTCAAGAAATTTTGTCCCTTGCAAGCCCGGTGAATGCATAATTGAAGCGCAGGTAGAATTACTTTATCCTGAGATCTCTAACCATAATGTACAAGAAGTAACAGATAAGGCGAAGAACTCGTACAAATAGAGACGTATTTGATTCGAATGAAGAAATTGTCGATGTCGAAAATGGATTGCTAAATATTCATACGCTAGAGCTGAAGGAACATTCATCAGATTTTCATTTCGCAAATCAGTTATCCATAAAATATGATCCTAGTATAAAATGTCACAGTACTCTTAGATTTCTAGGACCGGTTTGCGTTCGCAAGATGTCTTTACTGCAACACAAATATTCGGCTATGCTTTGTTGAAGAGCAGTAAATTTGAAAAGGCGTTTATGTTATTCGGTTCAGACAACAATGGGAAGAGTATATTTATTAAATTAATTGAGTCATTTGTAGGTAGGCAGAATACAAGTCAGGTGGCAATTATACTACTTAGAAAACATCAATGATTACGAACATTCTAAACAATGGGAATGGGAGAAAAGAGAAATAGTAACAATGTAGATAACAAGATGAGCAAGTGTATTCCTGGAATACACCATGTAAAAGCAGGAACCAGTGATCCACAAAGAAAGATAGATTTCCATATACGTAGTTTGGGACTTTGATTAGTAGAATTGACAGTAAATAAGATGACCTTGATCAAAAAATTCAAATTTCTTAAAGCTGGCTGCTCAGTAGGAGAGCAACACTTAACAGCAAGGTTTTAAATATCACTATCCAATGGCAAATGAATTCAAGAATTCAGATGTAATAATTATTGGAGGCGGGCTTGCAGGTCTTACCACTGCTGCGCTGCTTGCTCGTTCTGGAAAGATAGTAACGTTATTTGAACATTCATCTAGAGAAATTGGCGGTCGTGCAAGGACTGCAGAAATAGACGGTTTTTACTTTAATCAAGGACCGCACCAAAGCGATAACGCTTACGGCGTGATGGCAATTTTTCAAAATATTTTCTCCTTCAAGACAGATAACACCATGTTTTTATCTGGAAATACTTTTTCGTAATATTCATACTTATATACGAGATATTGTCATTGTCGCCATAAGAATGAAAAATATAAAATTTTTTGGTTTACTGTGCCTGAGTATAATTCTACTTTTGGCCTTTGTGTCGCCTACATATTCTGGCTCCGTTACCGCTGCCTAAGAGAATAAAACATTAATGCAACCTCAAGGAAAACAAGGTATGGCAACAAACGCTACGAATATCGTTCTAGTCCATGGTTTATGGGCTGATGGATCTTCATGGAGTAAAGTAATTCCTATTCTGCAGAATGCAGGACATAGAGTTATTGCAGTGCAACTTGCTGCGCACTCTCTTGCAGATGATGTAGCTATCGTCAAGCGCGCAATTGACCTAGTTGGCGGACCAACAATACTTGTAGCACACTCATTCGGTGGATTCGTAATCACGAATGCCGGTTATAATAATAAAAACGTAACAGGGCTTGTCTACGTTTCAGCCTTTGCTCCTGATGAGGGTGAATCTGCAGTGAATTTCGTCCCTGTTGCATCGCTACCTCCAGGATTATTGGTTCCCGATAGCGGAGGATTTGTGTACTTAAACCCAAAGATGTTCCACGGAGCGTTTGTTCAAGATGCAAATGCGACTGAAGCTGAAACCTTCGGCCGCTGTACAAAAGCCAGCTCATCAATCACTTTTTACTGAAAAATCTGGCCCTCCAGCTTGGAAGCAACTTCCCTCATGGTTTGAGGTGTCTGAGGGCGACCACATTATCCCTCCTGATGTGGAACGTATGTTTGCAAAACGAATGAATGCTACTACTATATTCCTTAACTCTAGCCATGCGTCACTTGTAACACACCCAGCTGAGATCGCCGAATTAATCCTAAATGCAACAAAAGGGGTGACAAAATAGTATGACTTCAAGCACAATCGTTACCAAGGATGGGACTGAAATCTACTATAAGGACTGGGGTAAAGGTCCTGTCGTAACCTTTTCCCACGGCTGGCCCCTTAGCGCAGACGCTTGGGACGGCCAAATGCTGTTCCTTGTGCAAAATGGCTTTCGCGTAGTTGCTCACGACCGTCGCGGTCATGGCCGGTCAAGTCAGGCTTCTTCGGGGAACGACATGGATGGCTATGCCGACGACCTTGAGCCGTGATCGAAGCGCTTGATCTCAACGATGCAACGCTTGTGGGGCACTCCACTGGCGGAGGTGAAGTTGCCCGCTATATCGGTCGCCATGGAACGAAGCGAGTTGCCAAGGCTGTCCTGATCGCGGCTGTGCCCCCGATCATGCTTAAGACCGCCTCCAATCCAGAGGGCCTACCGATAGAAGTGTTTGATGACATGCGTTCGGGTCTGACCAAGGATCGCTCGCAATTCTACAAGGATCTAGCCATCGCGTTCTATGGTGCCAACAGAGAAGGGGCCAAGGTCTCCAAGGGAATCCTGGATCAGTTCTGGCTTTGGAGCATGCAGGCCGGCCTCATGAATGCCTATGAAAGTATCAAGGCCTTCTCCGAGACCGATTTCACTGAAGACCTCAAGAAGTTCGATGTCCCAACCTTGGTTCTGCATGGTGAGGACGACCAGATCGTTCCCGTCAAGGACGCAGCTAAGAAATCGGCCAGGCTCATCAAAGGCGCGAAGGAAATCTACTATCCTGGCGCGCCTCATGGCCTCACGGCCACATATCAGGATCAGCTCAACACCGACCTGTTGTCCTTCCTGAAGTCCTAGACGTCTCGTTCCTTCTTATGTGGGGCTTTAGCGCTTGAGGTATGGAAAAGCTATAATGATACTGATTCTAGAGATAGAATATCAGATATATGTTACAGATCACGGCTCCCAACACTGGCAGAAGTACCAAATCTAATTGACTTTTCAAAGGGAACATTTCTCGTGCGAACAAAGTTCATTATAATTAGCTGTGAGATAATACATAACATACTTAAAGCAGAAAATATCGGGATATCATCAGCAGAATTATGCAGATTTGAAAATCCTGAAATATTCACAAAAGACACTTCAAGAACCAGGCAAACAACAAGAGCTGATACTACTCCAAAAACAGTCCAATAGTTGGACATCATTTTCATAAATTTGATCCTTAGACTGGGATCGCCAGTCAGAGTCATTTCAAAAGTCTGGCATACTAGGGTAGATTCCGGTGTTTTGAACGTTGCGTTCTCAAGGATGAAATCTAATGTAACCTGCTGAGAAGATGATTCAAACAAAGACTTAAATCTCTAGAGACTGGTTTAGCTAGTAAAAATATTCAATTCTCCTACTACTAGAAAAAAGGTAGGGAAACTGGGTTTCAGATACTGCTTATATTAGCTAGATATCGCTATCTTAGTAACTCCTTATGTTTGATTCATTTTTTCTGTTCTTTCGCCCTCTGTCAAATATCTTAAATATATTGTGAAGTCCTCATATAGACTACTCAAACTCCCTTAGCTTTATTTCGGATCTTTGCTTTCTTTCTATTATTACGATGGCGGCCGCGATTGCAACATAGGCAATTTGGAATATCTCTGTTGGTATATCATATATTGGTATATTAATTCCACCCGTGGTAATTGGGTTAGGACCTTTGGTTGGAGCATATAGTGCGAGTAATGCTATTGTTCCACATATTCCTATATAATACCATTTTCTTCTCCATCTTTTTGTCATTGGTATCGACCAAAAAGTTGCGCTATTCCAGCTACTAAAAAGAAGAATCCTAATTTATCTATATTAAAGGTTGCAGTCAATAGACCAGGCCCTACTACTGAACCTATTATTCCACCCAGTCCTCCTAATACGTTGTACGCAACTACTAAATGCAATATTCCGGCTATTGCGATCATAGCTCCGGCCAAATAGTAAAGATAGATCTTTTTATTCCTGATTCCTTTTCTTTCAATCGTCTGTTGCGATCTTTGCTTTTGTATTCTAAGAATCCTAGTAGCAGATGCAAACACTGGAACTATAGTTGTCGCTGCTGTCATTATTTTCGAATGTGTCTTTTTTCTTGTTATTCCTGTCGTTATTTTCTTGTTATTCAATTCTTTCAATAGAAGTGCTTTCTGTTCTTATGATTATAAGCAAAGGGACAAATTCCAAAATTGAATTTCTAATCTGGATTCCAAAATTGGAATTGAGCATCCTATTTATATTTTATACTCTAACAATTAGAGTTGACTTAATTGAAATGACACAGATCCAGACAAGGACTCACAAGCACCAAATATCGGAAATGCTTGCCATAGCCGCAATGACCTTATTACTGATCCATATAGCAGATGGATCTATGGAACGTATTATCAAGCACGGATTTTTACCAATGAGTATAGACAAGGAGCCGTTTAAGATCTCTAACTTTGGTATCTCATCAATAATCCTGTTTTTCCTAGCCTTTGGTATTAATATACGAGAAAAAAACAAATCAAGTGTAACAACAGCTCTCCTTATATTTGGAGGTGCACTTATCGGAACAACAGCATTAGGAGTATCAGTGATGAATAAAGGCGGATGGATATCAGTAATTATGACAATTTGTATAATAGGATATGTAATAATGGGATCAGGTATATTACTAAGAGCGATACAACGTAGAAATGTAATAGGATTATTTCCAAAATTGTCTAAATTGTGTAAATAATAGGAGAGGAATTTGAGCAGAACCACAACTTGTAACAACGAGCTTCGAAAATGCTTATAATATCTAGAAACAAGAATAGATCAGGCAAAAAAAATTGAATGAAGACAAAACATCAAGCAAGCCTTCATTTACAATTTCAGCGGCAATTATTGTAGTAGTTATCATATCTGTTGCTATGATTCTTGGAATACAAAGCCAAACATGGCATACCGCATTAGCACAAAGTACCAAGAGTAATACAACAACACCAGCAACAAATACCGTTGTAACAGTCACCCCAAGCCAATCAACTAACAAAACTTTCTGGATAAGTACGGTACACTTTGATGGGACAACGAGCATACAAGCTGGCGTACCGTGTGGTAATTGCAGCCAGAATACTCCACCACATCCAGCCGAGAAGTTTCCAAATACTAAGCTTCCTGCGGGACCAGGGCTTGTGTTAAGACCACCCAACAAAGTAGGAGCATGGGATATGAGAGCATTTACATTTGCTCCAGACCAAATAGTCGTTAATCAAGGCGATACGGTCACTCTTCATTTCTTAGGTGTACAAGGTCCGCATCATGTGATAACTGTAGAAGGTGTTGGAACCTTTCCACTTGATAGGGGACATATCCACACAGTAACGTTTACCGCGGATAAACCTGGAACTATAACTTACTTATGCCACGTACATACTCCGAACATGGTTGGCGAGATATTGGTACTTCCTAAACCGGCATAGTAGATGACGACAAAGCGAAATACTACCTACTCATGTACATCAACCTCAATATATTGAGGACTCCTCTTATTTTTGCAATTATTTGAACATAACCCAACACAAGTAAATCGTTTTCTATATGTTTAGCATACTGGGTAAATACAACAACAATGGCACTTAGGACGAATATTAGGATTAAAATTATACGACTCGAAGAGTATGTAGAATATGTTTGATGTTTAATATTTGAAACTGAGCTACGAAGCTCGAAATTATAATAGATATTTAATATCAGACACACGAATATCATACGATATTTGTGGGCCTTCAAACAGAGTTTCGTTGTAAATAGTCCTATAGATAGAGTTTGGGAATTTTATACAGATATCAAACATCTTGAAATAATAACTCCCGTAGAGATAAAACTTAAAATTACAAATGGCACAAGCCAAAAACTTATCCAAGGATCAGAATTTTGGCTTGAGGGTAAATTAATGATTTTCAGGAGAAGATGGCACTCCGTGATAAAATCCATAAGACCATATCAGTATTTAGATGAAATGTTAACTGGCCCATTAAAAAAGTGGAGGCACTTACACAAATTTAATGATATTTACATTAACAAAAATCAAAAGCAGACAGAAGTGATAGATGAGGTTGATTTTGAACTTCCATATAGCCCCGTAGGAAAGTTATTTGAAGGTTATGTAAGCAAGCAACTTGAGAAATTCTTCGATTATAGGAAAGCAGCAACAGTCAAAAGTTTAGAAGATAATACGTAGATAACGTTAAAGGTATCACAACATCGTCGCTGACCTTTGTTTTCGCTCTGTTTGGCAATATACTATATTGACTTTAGAAAACCTTAAAGCTTGGTTGTTTCCTATCGCCTGCGAATTACGATACAGTGTTACTTGAACGAGGATTGGCCATACTATGGACATAACCTTATACTAGGTCACGTACAGGTGTAAATCGATAATCTCTCAATGTCTTAATTCTCTGTTGTGAAAATACTCCATTTGCAAATACAAGAGCTCCACAAGTGTTGCATCGCAGCATTATACGTCTAGTTTTGGTTGGTGAGTGTTGCCATGGCATTACAGAAGAGGCAATGCACAGTTCTCTCCCATGAATCATCGACCGACAAGTTACTGTACTATAATACATCTTATCTCAGCTATATATATCGCCAAGCGAGAGAGCAGGCGGTATTTCAGATATGAACGTTTCATGGCAGTTCATAGGTATTTGTAAGGATCCTTGGGCTAATACTCACAGGATTGAGGTTGAACAAGATAAGCCACATAAGGAGCCAGGCTAGTACATGCATTCAGAACTTATGATCAACCGGCAAACAGAGGAATAAGCCGCTTGCACTTTCCAGAAGAAATGGATGTGCCGGTAATGGTTAAGACCAAATAGGTTGGGGGTAAATACTTCACTTATCAAAACAAGAAAAAAGACACTGGTACGAAGCAGTCGTGAGTCACCCTACATCCTCCTTCAATTAGTTAACAGTATGAGGTGACAGCAGATGCAGGATTCACTATTTATAGACTCTATCTTAAAGTATAATGATCATAGACTGCACCTTTCACTATGCAATAAATCTAACAATTTCACCGTGATGATCACTATTCTAGATTCAGATTTATACACTTGTGCGTCGAATGGGCTAGGAAGGCGGTAGTCTATAAAATGGACATCTTTTAGACTTAATCATATCTCCACCCGATTTAAATAATTGAGTAATCTAGAAAACGCATGAGATGTGCATTA
>CAVXZB010000083.1:0-19935 GCA_963765895.1 uncultured Nitrososphaeraceae archaeon
TAAAAACCTTGTATAAATCAAGTTTGCAACAATGAGTATTTTTAGCCTTACAAAACCAGTAAAGTTAGATTGCATTTCACAGGTACTCTCCAATCATAATTATGATCTGTTTTCAGATTTGTTGAATCCCATCTAAGCTGCAGCTATCATAAGTAGTTTTTTTCATTTTAAACACGAATTTCATTCATCCATGTTAGAATTGCTTATGTTCTGAAAGTATTGATTACCTTTCTAAGATATGTTGTCGGTAGCTATTGAATACTAATAGATATCTCAAGCGATACTTGAGTGATTAAGTTAGGAAACATTCAATTAATAGCGTAGCGTAATTCTTATATTTTATTTTATCTTGATTTTCTCAAAACATCCCTGTGGATGATTCAGTTATTTGCTAACAATTCTAATTAATTTAACAGCTGCAGTTGTGATAAATCAAACATGTTCATCACAAGACTAGAATTAGTATAATCGTCGGTATAATTTTAATTGTGATATGAATCCAATCTACTATAGAAATAGGATTGACATAATTATATCAATCCTAAAAATTGCCAATGGTAACGAAGTAAAACAAGTAGAAATCTTAGTTAAAGCAAATATTACCCATACCATGTTCAAAGAATATTTGTTCCACTTATTTCAATCTGGTTTAATAGAATATATGCGATTTCAAAGAACTTATAGAACTACGACGAAGGGGATACTTTTTCTAAGCATATGTGACAAGATGAAGAATTTAATTTGATCTCATAGTAAATTTTGCCTATGTATTATATTACGGTCAAATTGTTGGCCTATTTGAATTCAGTCACATTTATGAACTTCAATAACTCTACAGCACGATATTCTGCACTTTATCGCTACTATCCCGAACATCCACCGCAGGCACAATAACCTAATTCGTCGATTCTTGAATTGCAGAATTGGCAATACCCAAACTGATCATAACTCATTTCCCATGATTCCTTGCCAAACTTCTCCAAATGAGTATTAAGTTCATCTGGAATTGATTGTGAAGGCTTATTCTTATCCATAATGTTCAATTAAATTATGCCCTATATTATATATAAATTCAAACTATGTAAACAAGATTCTGGGTTCCAATCTTGTCAAATCAAGGTACTCGATTAGCTGAGCCATGTTTTATTAAAATGACATTATATCCCATTATTGCCATTCTAAATTTCTGATCATATCGATTAGTGTCGAATGATTACATTCTACCTCGGTAGTTATATACAGGAGATGGTTTTCTCCTAATGGCATAGTTATTCGTTTAACCTTTTCGTATTCAGCCAAGACATACTTCCCCTTGCCAATCTTTGAGGAAAGTTGGCTGCGTATCTTCCAACTCTTGACAGCTAATTCGAGTGAATTTCTGCTTTCTTCTGGAGTCAGCAAATTCTTTGTTCCTTGCCTATGACCAGAATACATTATCTCGCCATCAAGATCGCATACTGTAATTAATCTAACTTGTGGATCGTTCATTATTTTTTCATAGAGATGTTTATAATCAAGCCAAGTGTGATGACTCATCTTTTTCTGATGACCCCTTACTTTACACTCTTCAGTACAAAAGAAATTTCCGCAGCATGAACACTCTATCGCATAGTCCTGTGATTTCTTACCACACATAACACATGTTGCGCTCATGTCCATGTAATTAATATAGGAATAAGTACCGATAAAAACTTGACAAATTTCAACAGTTTAATCGCCATAATAGATAGTTGGTGAAGTTCACCAAGCAAAAGATTGAAGGCGTTATAAAATGAAGTGTTTGAAGGTGCCAATAAGTTTCCAACCAGGTTATAATGTTACCTTTTTTGTCCCCAATCGTAATAGTAATTGCAAGTTTTCAGTGTTTCCGACTCGGATCCAATTAGAGCTAAAATAGTCATATTTGCAAAAATAAACGATGATATGAAATTCGTGATAACGAGGACCTAACTTGGAGTTCCTGTATTAGAGTATGACGAATTCCGAAAAAGAAAAGATTCTAGAGTGCAAATCCCGCCCAGCCCACTACATACTACTTGGGGAAGAAGTGCTATCTTGGTTTGGATAGGATCCTGTCATGGTATAATCATATGTAGGGAGCACTTGTAGTCAAATCATGAACAATGCAAAAATGCATGCATTTACTAATCTTGTGATATTAATAATGATTTTGATAAAGCCTCCATAATGACAAAAGTAAATAGCACGTAAGTAAGGAAGTATTACTATCAAATCACTTCAAATCTCGACGACGTACCTGCTTATAATTTGTGTGTCTATTAACGTCGTACTGGTATTGCCAGCATATTGTTTTAGTGCCCCGGATATTTGGATCTTCGACCCACCTAGGCTGTCGTCTTAAGGTAGGCTGCGCCTGCGCTTGCATTTAATCTAGATCTCATAGCTGAAGAAATATGTATTCTGGTTCACATATGCCATTTGACGCATTTGACAAGGCTATTTGACGGCGTATTTGACCTATTTGACTGCTTATTTGACACGTCTAAATAAAAGACATTTTATATATTGTAAGTGTATTTTCTTATGTAACGGATATTAATTATGCCAGCAGCTATTTCTGAAACAATAAAACCGAAAGTAATAAGTCAATGGCTTCTAGGCCTTCGCAGAGACATTATAGCACAGGACAACAACATTAGTGCAGGAGCAGTTAGCAACATTATTAATAATTGGAGTATTGCTCTTGGAAAACCTGAAGCTGATGCACTCCGGGAGTTAGCAAAAGTATTGAATTCTGCTGGTCTTACTCCGGCTCAATGTGCCATTGGCTTTCGAACTATGACATTGCTATGCGAGCAGAACAGAACATAGATGCAGATGCGGCTGCACAATTGATAGGAGATATATACAAAAAATGTAAAGAATTTGAAATTACATCAAGTAAATTTGCTATATCTATAAAAGAACTTATCAAAGTTTCAAATGATCATCACATTCAATTACATAAAATTGAAGAGTACATAGACGAAAAGATAACCAAAAAGAAAGAATTGGAGAATGAACTTGAAGATTTAAAGAGTGAGATTTCAACTCTCAAGAATCAAAAGTCAGAAATCGAAAATGCCCGAGACTTGGCCTTGCAGCAAAAGAAAATGGCAGATTTAGAAATCAAGTCATATACTGATGCAAAGCAAGTATTGGATAGACAGAATATATCTATCAACGAAGATCTTCCCAAACTTGCCAACGCGATTAATCGCATTGAAGAATATGAATACCATCCCAAGAGGCTAATTGCAGAACTTGATATCCAGCATGCAGATGGCAAAAAACGAGCGCTAGAGATAGCTACAGAAGAACTGGAAGAGCGTACTGCGAACCTGCGTCAGCAAGAATCTTTGTTGCAAGATAAAATCTACATACACTCGGAAAATCTACCTGTGTACAACCAACTTGCAGATATGGGATTCGGTTCAAGCCAGCTGAAAACGTTGCTTGATAAGGTCATAGATATTACAATCTCAAATGGCATAAACTATTGCTTGGCAGTAAATAAATTCATGAATGACGTAGAGACTCAGTATAATACTAAACTAGGGTTTGAACTCCAGATAGAAGAACTTAAATCAGAAATTCAGGAGCTCGGAAAGGAACGAGAAAAGGAATTGCAGAGAGTAGAAGTCCAGCCCTAATGTAGGACCAGTCATCACTGGACTATTACAACGAGGTTTAACTGAATATGATATCTTAAAGGTTGCAGATAGATGCCATAATGAAATATCAAATCGAACTTCCTATGTAGAAGTTCTGAGAAAGGGGATTATAAATTTTCTACAGAGTATCATGATGATTTGCGTGGAGAATGCGAGTCTGTATGCGCGTAGTAAAAAACAACTAGGAATGATAAATTAACTGAGACTCTGCAATACGCAGCATCATTGTGAGAATTGAATGGATGGACTGAATAAATAAAATTGTAGGTATTGTTACTAATAGTATCAAAAATAAATCCGTGGGTAATCGAATCATGGGTTCAAATCCCAAAAATAAAACAACAAGAAAGTCAGTTATGATACAATATCCTTTATCAACTTTGCAACAAAGATGTAGCAAAGTCGAACACATGGAATGACTGCAGGGTAAATTTTGAAATGAGAAACTGCCTCCCATATTCTATTGAAAGATTTTAGATAATATTAGGATGATTTAGTTCAGATAGTATCTGAGTTTCTCTTTCGAAGCGTTGTTTACTTATTAGATTTATGTTGAGCTGCTTTAGTGCATAGCTCTTGTTAGTCTGCTCTTTATCCACTATTTCATATATATGCTTCCAAACGCACTAGAACTAATTTTTCGTTTAATTGTGTATTTCAATTGAATTTGACTAGTCTACCATCATTTAATGGATAACATTGCTAATATGGTATGTAGATTATGATACGATAGACATTTTATAAGAAGCCATTTCGTCTACTGGTTTAGCTACAGATTACTTAGTAATCATCATATAAAGACATTATGTATACAAATCATCAATATACTTTCTGAAAATGTAAGTTTTATTTACTAAGGCGCGCAGAGCTCACATAGATAATGTTAAAGATAGAACAGAATTATTGCAGTGGTTTTGAGCTTAAACTAGAGATATTGGCTACCTGGTTTATACACATCTAGGAAAAATATTCGTTGAAAATCCTTCCAAAAATTACATGATAATAAGACGCTGAAAAGGGAAATCTCTTGAACTTGTAAGATCCTTATTGGGGCTCTATCCGTGCAAATACAAATACTCCAAGATAAAAGTAAATATTGTCAATTATATAATTAAAGATAAAATTAGTTTTTAATTTGCAAATTTCAGCAGTATACAGCAGACAGTCTTTAATTCTTGAGGCTTATAGGCCAAAGTTTTTCTTAGATCTCCTTTTAATTTTAGTCTGACTCTTTATTGATTACCGAAGGTACCATATGCCAACTGTCTCGTGGCAGATGTAATTCCCATGCTTGGTGGTAACTACTTAAATCAGATATGATGAATATAGATTATGAGGATGACAAACGAACAAAATAATTATATATATAACATAGAAAACCAGCGTTTTAATATAGATAAATTTGTAATATACTTGAATAATCTATTAGCAACAGAAAATGTAGCAGAAAAAAGGCTACAATCACGAATACAAAGTACACTTTTAGCTGAAGTCAGACAAATACTAGAATATCATTTAGAAGAAACAAGGAAACAACAAGATAGACTTAGGTATTTAATAACAAAGTTTGGGGGAACACCAACCAATGAAAAAGCACAGCTGCTTGGTTTGACTGCTCCATCCCTTATTCAAAAAGAGTTACAAAAGGTAATGACTGTTGCAGAAGTCGAGTTAAAGGAAATAGAGCAAGATGCAATATTAGAAAATGCTGAAATAATTGCTTATAATTTGTTACTACAGACTACAATAAAAATGAGTATTGATGATAACGTTAAGGAAGCAATACCAATCCTTAGACAAAATCTTGAGGAGGAAGAAAAAATGAATAGGTGGCTTCAGGCTAAATTGCCTATATTATTTGCCAAATTGTGGCCAGAAATAGTATCACCTTCGTCAATGACAGCAGAACAAGCCGAAATAATTGACAATATTAAACAGACATTTACATGCGAAATTTGTGATGATGCTTTTTTTGATTCTCCTAAGGACTTGAAGCAGCATATTATCACAATTCATAACCAAGATACAGTTAATCAAACGGCCAGGTAACAGGTATTATAACATTGGAGCTAATTTTATAGGTGTTGATTCTAAACCCTAATGAAGATCTATTAGAAAATTTGTCTATCGTAGTTGGAGATGAGCCTGAATATTTTCAGTTCTAGAATTAATCACAATATACATGAATGTATGAACGATTTGTGATTTTCGCTCCTTATACCAATTGCTCACTTTTGGGGGTAAGATAATGTACCTATGAAAGCAAGATATATACTATGAATATAAGCCTGAATCATAGAAAATATAATGCGATGTGATGTTTAGCATTTCGTTAGGGAATTTTAATTACTTACTATGCTAATTTCATTCGAACAACCGAACTTGCTTGATATTAACTGTCCCTGACATATCTTCTATATGTATCCAAATGGTGGTAACTGGAACACAAACTGGCCTTCAATATTCGGTCATCTTTTCAATTGTGCTGTCACTGATTTGACAAAATTTTTTGTATGTAGACATTGCAAATCGTAGTTCTAGTAATTTGAAGGGGATCAAGCTGGTGATAATAAGAAGTAGTAAAAGATGGCATAGAGCAGTAAATCTCAGTGATGAATTTCCTTTCTCTCACGATAGATTATAAGCAGTTCTAACAAGAAACCTGCGGCCGCTGAGCTTCCAACAATCAGGGCTGTTATTAAAACTGCCCAGATGTCATGTGTAACAAAGATTTCATGATAGAATTCTTCATTAAAATTATGAGCGAGAAGAGTAATAAAGACAATGCCTGCCACGACTAAACTGCTTAAAATTGTGTTTTGGGTAAAAAGTTTCATTTTTTCTTTTCTCGAGCTCACTTGACCAAAAAATATTAGCTGTTTTTCGATTATTGTCAAATCTTGATCATCAAAAATAATACCTGAGATATCTAATGTGGTCTCTTCTTGATTGTCTGGAGCTGTATCGCTAATGTCTATAACATAAATAAGTTTGTTTGGTGAAAGAAATTCTTTAATCGTGTTCATAGTTCCTCTGGTACATGTTATGTTTATTTCTACTGGAATAGATAACGTACATTGTCTTTTAATATTAGTCTCATGCTCATCTTACTATCCAAAAGAAATGTCGACTGAACTTGAATATATCGATCAATCAGAAGCTTACAAGAATTTTATCAACAGTATTGATTCAGATGCAACCAAGAAAAATTATCATTATTTCTTCTCTTATTTTATGCACTTTTGTAAAATTGATAACTATGATAATATGTTAAAAATTGAATTGTCTTGATTGGAGGGTTTAATAAGAGATTATATCATATATTTAAAGACCGATAAGAAACTAGCACCCGGTAGTACATCTACTTATCTTTCACCAATTTCACACTTTTACGAAATGAATGATATCGATCTGAGATGGAAGAAATTAAAAAAGTTCAAGGCTAAATTTAGGAGTGTTGTAGAAGATAAACCCTACACACGAGAACAGATAAAAATATTGATTGATTCGACACATCTCCGAGACAAATGTATCATTCTACTAATGACTTCAGCCGGCTTACGAAGAGGTGCGTTACCATATCTAAGAATTCATGATCTTCAAAAAATTCAGAAGTATGATCTATATAAAATTAGTGTTTACAAGAAAGAACAAGAACAATATGCAACTTTCTGTATCCTGAATGTACCAAGTATATAGATCAATACCTAGACTGGCGTCGAAGACTAGGTGAGAAATTACTCCCGAACTCACCTTTATTCCGTGTAGTATTCGACCCGATTACACAGATTAACAAACCTAAACCAGTCTCAACTCATGTAGTAAATGCGGCCATTAACACTTTGTTGGAGCATACTGGTACAAGATTACCAATTGGACAGCAACATCAACGTACTGAACTCATGCAAACACATGGCTTTCGTAAGTTTTTCAAAACCACCTATATCAATGCTGGTATGAATCCCTTATATAGCGAATATTTGATGGGTCATCATTCTGGTCTAACCAAGTCATATTTCAAACCCTCAGACATGGAATTACTGGAGGGTAATAATAAGGCCCTCGGATATGTAGTCTGTAATAAACGATCTTACCATAAATGAAGAGCATAGACTAACCAAGAAAGTTAATGAATTGCAGTGGAAAAATGATCAGATTATGGAGCTGGAAAAGCACATAAAAAGGAATTAGAGAGTGTTCAAAACCAAATGAGCCAGATATTTGCAATGATACGACAGAATCCAAAATTAGCGAAAATTAAACCACAAGTGTTACTAAACAAAGAGCTAGGAGCTAGAATAGGCGTTCTTGACAAGAATAGATAATTATCGAATATATTCAATCTCATTTTTAATATATTCTACACCGGAAGCTAGAGGTAAAAGTATAGAGGTAAAATTGTCTGGAATGATATAGAAATGCAGGCAATGAAGCAGAAATATGAACAGGATATTCAGACTATTCGTGATGAGACCAATCAGCGATTCAATCAGATTATGTCAATGATACAGTATAATCCTAAATTGGCATGGGTTAAGTCTGAGGAATTGGTAAAGAAAAATGTCAAATCATCATCTCAAAGTTTAATGTAAAATGAAATAATGAATAGAACATCTACTGAAGACACCAAATAACGTTCTAAATTACATTAAAAGGATATTAACAAAGCCAGGCAAAACAGGAGTAACACAGCAGCTATCACTAAAGTACATTGACTCAATCCTAATTTTGATCAATTATTGGAAAATTAACAATTAGATCGAGCATTAACTCATTTAACTTGAATTTGTTTCCATACATCTCATCGAGATAGTTCATTAAGCTACATATTCGGTTATCATATTCCTGAATAATTTTTTTACCTTCGATTCGTGTACCAGGCTTCTTTCTTAAGTTTTTTTACCTTCGATTCGTGTACCAGGCTTCTTTCTTAAGTTTTTTCTAATTTCATGTGCTTTGGCGATAGTAAAATCAGTGCCTTTCTTCCCAAAGTAAAGTCCAAGGACCTGTCTGTCGTTATCATCAGGTTTTTCAATGTAAGTAAGTTTAGTAAGCGTCTTATGAACAGTTAGTTCTTGAATATACATTATGATAGTTATAAAACGTATTAGCGAATCATCCGAAAGGTAGTACCGTGTTTCTGCAAAAATAGAAGGAATAATCCTAATTAATCTTGCCTTATGAAATAGTTGAATGGCTTCCTCTATTTCTGTATCGGTAAAATTTCTGTAATATACATAGGGGATAAATGGTAGATAATGTGAAAATGGGCGTGGCTCTTTTCTTCTTCCTAGTTTTTTTATGTACATTATAAATTCCATTACAGTGAATCCAGGTATGTATAGATAATATACAATATTATTCCTTGCTAGGGGACTATTCTCGTTATCTCTATACTCCACTATGCCAATATTTCTAATAGGATGCAAAAGAGATTTAACTTCTGTATATTTTATGTTGTCTATTGGAGTGGACACCTGGTTTTGCTTTCTGTTTATTTGTTGAAAATCTTCAAATCTAAGTCAGAATTCAAGTAGTTTTTTATTCAGTTGCCTTCGCTTAAGCAATTCGCCTCTCTTAAAAAGCTGTGAAAATAAATTAATAGTTGATATATACTTCTCTTCGTTTCGTAATCCTTATCGACTTTGAGTATTCGTAATTGATGCTGAATTCTTGCATTGTCACTTAGAGAAGAGTGTACTTCTGAGCCTCTTTTGCCAGTCTTATCGACCTTGTTTACTATGTTTTCATTGACCATCGCTTGCAAACAGTTTACAAAATCTCTGTGAGACAAGGTGAAATCAATATTGGATAAAATATTCTGGTATAGTGCCAAGTAAGTAAGATCAGTTTCTGACTGCAGTAAAGATCTCTGCTATCGTATTGAAAATGTCTGTTCTATATTTAAATTGCAATGGAAGGACTACCGTGCAACAATATTTATTGGTATTACAAGATTACAATGTTGAAAAAAGTAATTCCTACCGGTCTATCATTACCTATTGAACTGATGCGACAAATTGATTCAGAACGTGGAGATATTCCGCGTAGCAGATATGTATTAAGAATACTTCAAAGGGAGCACCTATCTAGCAAATAAGAGATAAAGGTTCACTTGATAGTAAGTTTGGAACCTTACAATCAAGCAAACATTTTAGTTACTAGGAGTTTAGTTCAGATGACCAATAATAGTAACAACTCTGAACTTAATAACCCTATATGTGAAGCAGTTGACTGCATTCAAGAAGCAACAGTTGAAGTTAATGTTCGAGTAGATCAGAACAGGACACTCACATTGAATCTCTGCAAAAAATGTGTACCGTGGTTTCAAGAGAGCAGTGAAATATTAAGCAATGATTCAGTTCGATGTTCTAACACAGTAACATTGCACATCTAAAAGATATGACCATGGGTATTTTAAATGACCCAAGAGCGACTATAACAACAGGACTTACGAGGATATATCAAGAGAATTTCAGGCGCTTTTTGCAAATGCCATGAAAGCATTTCAGTATTCCTGTCATGTACAATAGGCTTACACTTGTAGATAAGATATCACATAATCAGGCCGTAAAAAAGATTAAACGATTACCACATTCATCTTCAAGGTTTCAGTCCCAGGAGCATAAGGCGATATTTGCCGGCCGACAACCCTGTATTACCTCGCAGAGTTAGGCCAACATGGCCGAAAAAAGTATTACTCAACCCAACAAGGAATTCAAGTTAAGTAATAGTGAACAAAGTGAGCAATATGCCGAAAAAGATCAATCAATAACTAACTCAATTTTTCTAAACAAAGAAGTCTTGATAGAGAGTGAACAGCAGGAACTAGATCGTATACAACGAATAGAAGATGAAAAGCAACACCTGGCTGAGCAAGTTACTACGCTGGAGAAGCTTCACAATAGAGACAAAGCCACAATCAAAGATTTGAACGAGGTAATCTCGAATGGTTCTTTTGTTGTTGCTGAACATATATTATCTAGGACTTGTGGAGAGAATATAATTTTTGAATTCTCTATTGGGATTGAAGAGGTCAAAAAATACATTTCATTGTTTACTGCTAAGGAATCAATCGAGAGTCTATGGTTTAGTGGCACTGTAAGTAAAGATACAGGTAAAGTCATTGAGATCCGTCTTGGAAGAAGGATATCAGATAACATCGAGACATGAATCAAAAACGGTTGCATAGACGGTTCATCAATAAGGATACCTCAGAGAATCAAATAGTAAAGCCACATACCGTTGGTATCGTCAATAAGGAAAGAAGGAGCTTGTCAACACCTTTTTTTGCTTCTGATGACAATGACAGGGACCGTAGCATTTCAATACCAACCCGATGTGATTTGAAAATGAAGATAAAACTAGATTACGCAATGAAAAGGCACATTCACTACCTAGTTAGGATTGAAACGAAGCCTTTTTGTTTTCGTGATTTTTCACACTTTAATGTAGATGGTCAAGAATATTCTATGGCACATGGAACTTTTAGAAACAAGATATCAAAACTTGTCAGAGCTGGATATGCGGAGCAGATGTACGATTCCGGACCTGCATTTATAGTCTAAAAGGAACATACTTTACAAAACCTAGACAAGGAGGGATTACAGATAACCGTACGGTGGTCTCTTCACTGTCATCGTTGTCATCAATGTCATTTATCGATAGTCTACCAGCTGACAAACATGCCTTACATGATATACGATTTAGATTCAAGGTTGACAATATCTGGTCTATTATAGCCATTAACCATCCTGAATTAAAACCAAACGACGTAAGTAAAGATATAGTTCTTGATCCGATATTAACTCACGACCTTACCATAAAGACAACTATACATCATACTGATACCGTTAGTGTCATTGTCGCATGTTCTCTAAATCCTATAGAGCGGATACGAAAGGTCTATTACGACTTTCTAATGCATTAACTCGGGTCGAGGAACGGTTATTACGATATATATGGAATGCCGGTCACTGTCACTGTCATCATCATCATCCATTCCAATCCCAGAACACAATTCTTGGACTGTTACAATGTGGCATTTAGTATCTATTCTCTTAATGAATATGCCGGCGAGAGGTTCGAGAGCACATGGAGGATGAAGAAAATGCTTTGTTACGAATATACACAAAGGATTGAAGAATCATAAAGGAATCAGGATTAGAAGAGAGCGTCAGGAATATCCTAACAAAAGATTCGATGAGGCAATGGGTGAGAAACTAAGGGTTGTGACAGAAAGGCGTAGGCAGGCGGCTACGTAGATGCCTAAACCAGTCAACCGCGCGTGTATATACGTATATGAGCCTTTTTCTAATTGGCAATCTCAGTTATAAATCTGGAATATCTATTAAATCATTTAGCATCTTGTGTTCGCCGGCGAAACAGCCGGCGATATTACTATGGAAGGAAGTAAATTTGTCACATTCATCACGTGGCCTCTTCAGTAATACATACGTCTGAAAGAGTTCGGGATTATTATGGAAATGTGAACTTCTAGTAAGCCTCGTCAACTTCTATGTTATGTAGAATGTGATATCTTTCCAAAGTTAGTTGATTGCCCGGCGAGTCCTCATATTACCTAGTCAGTAAGAATCCATAATATATCAAAATAAAGAATCTCAGTCCTGATACATACTGGGTTACTAGATGGTAATAGTCATATGAGTCTAATTGGTCGCCGGCGTCTCTGTAATAATCATTATAGATCTTCTATTAGAGACTTTTCTAGTAGTGTATAATATATCAAACAAATCTAGTATTATTCTATTTCAATTTCATAAAAAATCAACAACCAATACCTACAATGAACTAATTTAACATAGTAAAGACATAAAGAGCATCAGACCTCTTCACCTTAGTAACGTATATAGTCTAATACAGGCACTAAATTATAGCTACTAGGATAAATGAAAATGATACTAGAGAGCAAGTTCGAATCAGATAAGGTGGTGACAGTGTTCTGGAAACGTATATAGTGAGATAGAAAATGAGCAGAAAAAGTTAAGAAACTGCATGGAAGTAGCAAAAGGCACAGTCGGCGGTCACGATTCGAGACAAAGGCTTGTTTCAAAGCGGGATTGTTTTTGCGCTCCAGAGGCGCAGATGATGACAAAGAAAGTAGTCAGTAAGGGCCAACTGAAGGAGGTAGTCTGCGACACCTATGTTCGAGGATCGAGAGGATTCAAACGGATAAAAGCAATGCTGAAAGAAAAATTACCCTTGGCCTACAATGCGACCTGGATTTGAAAAAATACTTGCTCTAGCCTAGGTCTTGTCGTTGTCTCCATCCTATGTTCTGCAAGTTCCAACAATTTTGTCTATTACATTGATTAATGGGATCGCCCTTTCGAAAATGTCTCTGTTTTAGCAGAGCAAAGTGATAAAGGTTACAGCGGTAGGCAAAGTTGTTAGGATATAGCGTGGACTCGGCCGAGTTCCATCTTTTACTCCAGTATATAAGACAAGAAAATGTAGACTGCTTTCGGTGACTGCACCTAGTGGTCCCATTATGGCTAGAATGATAGGTCTAATATACTATACTATTTTATCTAATCAAAAATTGTTTAAACTCACATTCTTTGGAAAATAATGCATTGAAGGCAAATTTATTTCCATCCAAGTTTTAATAGGATAAATTTGATCAATATTTTTTCACATTTATGGTTTTGTTAAGCTACTTTAGAATCTCTTCTATGTAGGACTCGCGGGCAATCAACTATGGAAAGATATCACATTCTACATAACATAGAAGTTGACGAGGCTTACTAGAAGTTCACTATTCTATAAATAGTAACGATAGTCCAATTTCAATTATTCGATATAGTAACGTATATAGTTGGCATATGGTCTAAGTTATATCGAATAAGTTAAATGGAAACGTACAAGGTATTAAATAAAAGAGAAAATAAAAAAAATGGATTTGATGCACAGACGAACTAAGCTTCGTTCATTACTTGAAGAAATTGATAGAAAGCAACAGCCATCATATCAGAGTACGACATCAGAAGGACGAACAAAGTTACATTAAGTTTAATGCCGACAAGGAACGTAAGGTTTTATCATTCACAGGTAAAGTTGACACATTTGAAATACCAGCAAAAGACTTTGAAACAGGGCTAAAGATATCCCAGATCGGTATGTAACACGGTATTTATTCGAATGTTATGATATAACTACTAAAGTAAATTCACAATATAACGATAACGGATCGCCGGCGATATGGGAGCGCGGGCCAAAAGATGTAAGAACAATCTTGTATATACCTCTCGAAAGGTATCAGTGCGTTAGAAATTGTTCGTAATATGATCGCCAGGATCAAAGACAACGACATATCTAATCAATCCACCGTTGGACTAATTAGTAATGACTAGTGATGGTCTTGATGAATTATCTCAGAATATATCTCACAGATGAAAAGATAAAATGGCCTACACTGTCAAACAGCAGGCCACTTCACTGAATTTACAGATATGATCTCTGCCTGGCACTTTGCCCTCATGGAGCTTACCTATGGATCCTGGGCGAGTACCAGCAATTATTTCTCTCAAATCTTCCTCATCTGTAATCAAACTCAGAGCACTTCGTGGTGCTTCTAAAATGGTTAGATGTTTTCAACTTCCCTTAGACTCTTTGTGAGACTTGATTTCTTTCTGCTTCAAATCGATTCTGCGCTGAATCATTGCCTTTATTCATCTCCTGTTAACTCTGACAATTCAGTTATGTTAGTTACAGGATTATTATAATACACGATATCCATTTAGACAGCGAGTCCTATCCACACGACAGAGTGCTACGGCTAGTAGTTAACTCCATTCTTTTCATAAACTCAATCAGTTTTTGTATCCGATTCGATTTCGCATACCGACTGTATTCTAGGTCTCGCAGAAGTATGAATAGAGATAAAAGATCAAACTCGGAATCAAATAGACTTTGGATCAAAGAATAAAGTATATATTATTATACTACGAGTTTTATCGAAGGGGCATAAGTAGGAATAAAAATAGTATAATTTAATGAGTAAGCATAACTACAACAAATGGCTTTCTTACATAGATATAGACTATCAGGATCGGGATTCTCGTGATTATATTAGTTTATTTCGTGGGAAACTAGATTCAATATTTAACGACGAGTAGCATATATGCTAGTTAGTAGAAGTAACATATTCTATTATATCTGATGTAGTCCAGTGATCATCTAGTAATGTCTCAAGATGAACCTGTAGATGGACCAACTGGGGAGTATCGTAAAGAGACGGTTAAGAAACTCGAAAGGGAAAACGAAGTAGATACTACCGATAGGGATACAAGTAATGAATCTGTCGCATGACTGACTACTATCGAATAAACTACTTATGCCTGCCTGTTTTGGCCATTGTTATTAATACAATGTATGCACGCCGGCGTTCTTACCCTGGCTTTTGCCGGCAAAACATGATATCACACATGTCAGTGCGGTACATTACGGTTGCTAGTAACCAATGAGTAATCTAGTTGCAATTTGTAGCTATAATCGTGCTTAATGCGAGACATTTACTGCATCACTTGTCTGTGAACTCCATTCAGAAATTTCTTATTGAACTCGAAATATCGCTAAAAACCGGTACACATTATGTGCTGATGCAAATGTAATGGAAAATTTTGTTACATGGGTTAGCATTATAGGCACTATCGCTGGTATCTTAGTGCTATTATCATTCATACCGCAGATAATGAAAACTTACAAAACAAAAAAGATGTTTGATGTTTCTGCTCATCTGATGATCTTGATTGCAAGTGGGATGTTTCTCTGGGTTATCTATGGATTCACAAATCAGACCCAGTAATAATTGGAACCAATGCTGCAGGTTTTGCTCTAAATATTACTTTATTAATTATGAAGCTAAGATATGATAAAATGCAATAAGATGGTTTTATTGCATTCGTAAAGCCACTAAAAGATTGTCCTACGTGTGGATATAACGTATGGTATTCTATGTAATAACATACTGCCACTAAATGATGTATTACTACACATAAATCATACAGATCTGGACTATACATAACAATCGAATCCAAGATTAGTTTCTCATTTATTTAAAGAGAGTGATTAAAAATTCAGAAAAACATTCCGAATTGTCCACTATAATGTACACTACTACTATCTTGTAAAGCCGACCGGCAGAACTCATGACGATATCCTTTTTGTATACAAATGGCAAAACAGGCTTACTTGAATATAATATGATTAGCAAGATTTACTTTACATAATTGCATAAAGCCTCATAAGAGTCGATATATTTTCTGTCCCTAGTGTCCCCTAGCTAGTAGTCATATCTATCCCTGAAATGACTAACTAACATTGTATTAAATTATAGAGATATAATAAAAAGGTAAAGTATAGGTAGAGTAGATAGTGATATCGAACTAGGGACTATATAAGAAATTTCTGGAGAAGTGGATCCTGACTAACAATTATGCTGGGATTATTCGAAGTCATGCGACTGAAGGTTTAATTTGAACGAAGTAAATCATTGACATCAGTCTTGGTATGTTCATTGCGACAGTAACACATTCAGATAAAGTGGATCTTTGGTTTTCGTTATTTAATCTGACGGTGAATTTTTCATTGTCTATGCCATCATTGCTGTTTCTGTTTCAGCCGTATATTATGTGATATAGTATGCAACTAACGGCCGTATTCTCCATCCATCTGACATTTCTAACAATAATGGCCTGGGTTATAATGATGTTCTGGAGGTTTGGACATAGCGGAGGTTAGTTTATCTACTTGAGAAAGGATAGTGCTAATAACATCAAATTTGCACGACTATTCCTTGACCGTTTCAAATAAATTTAGTGTATTACATAGAAAAATTATATTAGGGATTTTTCATTACTAGGTTCTCTTAGTGAATGCAGCATGTACAACATCTTCTGTAAATATCTGTCGTTATTAGACATTGAAACTTTTAATTTACCTTGGTAGTATTCAATAAGATGATCAAGAAAGCAGTTCGTTTTTTCTCTATCCTCTGATATGTTAGAGAGTATCATAGCAAACCAGTACTCTATTAAGGCATCTTTTCCATACTGACTTTCTAATTCAACAAGGAAAACAAAATTAGAAAGACATCGTCTACATAGGCCATAATGTGTATTTAAGTATGAACTTTCTTCATTTCTAACAATGTGCCCACATTTTGCCTTCATTTTGATATTATCCTTATTATAAGATATCAATCAGGTCTTAAAAAGTATAAGAGTTAATATTTACTTATATTGTTTAACATTAAATATAAGTTTTATAATTAGAAATAGTTTATTTCAAACCACTATTCAAAGATGAATATTAAATAATAAATTTATACTATTTTCTTGACAAACATAATTTATACTAAATCATGAATTGAAGAGACTTGACTGTAAATTTTATGTTATCAAAATCAAATAAGGAAAAATACTGCCTATAGGAAGAGTGACACTTTAAACTGTATATTGCAACTATGAATGATTCTTTATCCAATCTCCTACCTTTGGCCATAGTTCTTTATGAGCCTTTTTTCCTATCATTAGGCCAACGTGTCCAGAATTAAACTCGAATAGATCTTTATCATGACTTTCTGTTAATGCATCGTTAAGAGCCTTACTAGAATTAGGTTCCACCAAATCATCATGTTTAGCTATAATGTTAAGAAATGGCATACTAATTTTCTTTAGATTGACAACTTAATCTTTAGTCAGCAGTATTTGTGTTAGTATTATTATCTCGATTTACTCCTATTTCTCCTTCTTCTATACTCATTTTACTTTTGATAAGTAAATTTTGCTTATAACAATACTCTACAAATTCTCTATAGATTTCACCAATTACAGGTGGACTATCATATAACCAAGTTTCTGTTGCAAAGAATTCTATTAATGATTCTATGTCATGGGGTTGTTCAAAGAAGTGGAAATACTTGTGGCTATACTCTATAGGTCTTCTAAGGTTAAAAGCAGAATTTAGTAGTATGCCAGGTACATTTCCAAACGCGTCTAAAATATAATCTTCATTTATTGACTTTGTCCATACAGAAAGTAACGAATTATCAAGATTAAAATCTCCTGGAGTAGCAATAGTTATTAGATTTTTCACCTTTTCAGGATGTAAAGCAGAGTACATGAGCGCAGAATCACCTCCCCAACAATAACCAAGCAATGATATTTTGTCAGATTTTGTAACCTTCTGATAAGGTCTACAGATCTGTCTATGTATTTATTTACAAAATGGCCCATGGTTAAAGTTCTATCATATGCTGATGGGGTTCCCCAATCTGTAGCAAACATATCCAGCCCCTGGTAAAGTAAGCTGGTCCTACACTCACTTCGGGCAGGAAATTAGGATATAATGTCTGTTTATGAATGCATAGATTACAAGCACAGGTGGAGGCTTATTTTTCTTCTTCTCCTCTTCCTCATAATGCTGTCTTTGTACTGTGCTATTTTTCATTTCGTGCTTGGTGAGGCCTGATTTGTAATCATAATGAAATAGTGAATATTTTTCTAACTCGCAAATTTTCTGCGAAGGTGTACCATATAACATGTCTCTGACTGGTTCAACAAAATCATTATTCCATACGGAAGAATTGTTTGATATATATTGATACATCTTCCCCAGGCCAGTTATTTTGACTAACTTTGAATTGTCATCAATGGTATCTGAAAGGATCTTGATGAATTCTTCCTAAACCTTGCATCAAATATCCATCAAATATCTTACCAAATTTACTTCTTAATGTACTATCCAGTTCTGGCAGGTTCTTCCAAGTCCTATTATATTCAGAAAATGTATCAAGGTATGTCAAATAAGCTTCTCCAAAAAAGTTGAATAGTTTTGTATTAAACTGCAACGAGCTTAAATAAGCTCTGGTAAGAGCATCAAAGCCATTTGTAATGGAATTATAGTAATAAAATGGGAAAAGGCCGATAACATTGTTGCTATACTTGTTTGTTTCCGAATTCATACTAGGCAATCTGTACTCCACAAAAGCCTCTTCTATAACCTATTTTAAAGTTCATATCCAATATTAACAAATAAAAAGGAAAGCAATAGTTTAAACTATCCAAGAAAATAAATTGTTATAAATTCATGATGCCATATTCAAATGTAACAAATGTAACATGCCATGCAAGGCCGGCATCCTTACCCGTGATCTAAATATCATACATCAACCACGGTGTGTGTCCCTGCATCCTTGAGCAAAAAAGGACCTGCACTAGGTGCATAAACAGGTGAACATAATATATCACAAAGTAGTAAAGTCAGCTGGCTTTAAGCGTTTTAGACGGCAGCTAAGACTTGGTTTAATATAGTATATGAGGCAAAATCCTGAGTGAGTTAGTGATTAAAAGTCCTTACCAAGATGAATAACTCAATCCAGAGCAGACCAATGTGATAGTACAAATGTGATGACACGTACTAAAACATATAGTTTTGGATAAAGATTGTGAAGCTTTTATACTTGATAGTTGGCAGGTCGTGTATGTGTAGTTGATAGGCGGCTAAGTTATCGGTCTAATATCTCTCTTGCTAGGACTCGGAAATACAAACTAATCTTACCAGCGATTGTCATTGGAGCCGTTACTGTTTCATAATATCCAAGGCCATAGCTTCCTGCTGCCAACGCCACATAACGTCAAAACACGGATTAAATCATACGAAATCAAATATTGATAGTAATAGTCATCTCTATAATGCATTTAGAATTTAATATTGAGTGCTTTATGGACCTCTGTTACTAAGATCTGATTTTTGTCGTGCATTTTGACAGCAAAGTCTTATTATCATGAAGACCGTAGCAGTGAGTGAGTAACTGACCAAATAAGACCAAACCTCTAAAGTGCAGTTAACTCAATACTTCTTGTGATAATGTAGAAATAAAAAAATAAGGCTTATGTCAAGAAGTACGAAAAGCCACCTTAAGATTAGTTTGCATTTGAGTCATATCTTGTTGTGTTTTTCCGTGTTCTTTCATTCCATATTCGGCTCCATCTCTAATAACTTCTTCCTCGGCTTCTCCTTTAGCACCTAATCGCAGTCGCATCCTGCATCACGACAAGACAGTGTCTTCATATCTAAATTAAGAGTATGGTCTATATTAAAACAATTCCTTTAGACTACATGTAATACATATTATAGACATAAATCTACTGAGATTCATAGAAGCAAATCATTGATCGGCACTAGGTACTGTAGATATGCTCTTCACTATATTGTCAGGAAGCCGGCGAAATGCAGC
>CAVXZB010000084.1:0-575655 GCA_963765895.1 uncultured Nitrososphaeraceae archaeon
ATCTGAAGATTGTAAGAGTGGTGACATGTCGAAGGACAACCTAAGAACTCTCCTGCCCCGTTACCAATGAATTCAGCTATACAATACAAAGCCAGTCTGAGGTCAATAATAACAAGATTAGATATGAGAAAAGTCAAGTCATCTACTTTACAGTTAATACAGAGGAACAGCTATCAATTCATTACTTGTATCGCTATTAGTAATACCTACTTTATGTTAGTTTATAATTGATAAAAATTATTGGGAAGGCATATCAAAAACAATCAAACTCTTGTATCAGCGCTTCGATAAGACCAAAGTTATAAATCCTCAACACTGCAATAATGATCCGAATATCTTAAAATGGGTGACAATGACAATAATGAATTATCTGGCACTTTATTAGTAAATTGTAGTGGTAGCGCCTGTAAAAGTGTTATACAGCAATCTAAAAAAATGGAAGCTGTCACTTTTGTATTTAGAGTAGAAAAGAAATCTCAGGGCGACCCAGATGTCATAATTGATGTGAGTGGCAGTGAAGATCAAATTCAACAAGTGGAGAGCAGTATCAGAAAGATAGGTGGAGTACGTTCTGTAAACCATGAGATAGGGAGCTCGTTATTATACTAAGTTTATTTTATTGTGATGGATGCATATTCCTATACACATAAAGATAGTATGTAAACAAGATAATGTGCAAAGAGTTAAGGACTTTCTCTCACCAAATAAATTGATCCATATTGTAGAATTTCATGATGTTAAGACGCCTGATAAATACATAGCCACACTAGATATCTCAGGAGTAGTATTCGATGATGAAGACATACCTCTAATAGAAAACAATTTAAAACATTACGGTCAGGTCAAGGTGAATAGAGGACAGGTAAGAATTCTTACATTAAACACCATTTTAAGTGCATTAATAGTTGCAGGTATCGTATCCGTTGCCCTACTAGCTCATGGTCTTAACGAGGATTTTTATAAGGAAGTTTTTGAACATCATAACACCAAGGTAATACTAGAAACTGCCTTAACTATTGGTTCATCTTCAGTTGCAGGATTCTTCTTAGAATTGTTAGTTGCTTACAGAGAAAAGAGAATAACGCATCGCTGATTTTAGCGTGTATTTTTTTAATAGGTTAAACAAGTATGGCTTACAATGCATTATGCCTTTACTGTCTCTCTATTGCCTTTTTAAAGACGGGGTGAACAGTCGCATCAGTGAATTTCTTTATAGATCATTTTCTTGACTTCGTCTACTGTTAATTCTTTTTCTTTATACTTCGGCAATCATGACATTCTATAGGTATTGGTTTCGATAAGTGCAGAGCTATAGGAAGAGGGAGTGATTGACTTCATTTCTTTTTGGGGCGTGATAATTGATGTGTTGTTATATCTAGACATGTCAAGTAATGATCGATACTAAAATGTCGGTCAAAACTAAGAGAATACCAATTTCAGATCATTACGATTTGGTAGGAGATTAAAAGATAATTAACACACGTGCTTTCCTTCTTCATCATCTCAGTGGGAAACTGGAATTGGACCTATACAACAATAGGTTTTGGCAGATCTTTATTCTTGGCTTACAGCTCATTCTGCATTTACGAATCATGGCAGCTGCAGCCAGCCGCGCGGCTGCTCGCTACTTCTACGTCTTCCTCTAACTCTACTGCTAAATAAAATAATCCAGAAGATAATCTGCGCATCTGGTTTAGCATTTATTCTCACAAACAATAAAATAATATATTATCACTACTTAGGGGTAGACTTTCCTTCTTCGTTACTAAGTGCGCGTTGAAAGAAATTTATCCCCTTAGTAGTATGCTTTATAGTTCAAGTAATTCACAGCCTAATAACAGCACAGAATTATAATAAAATGAAAATTAATCAAATAAAATTACATCTTGAGGTAAAGAACGCTAGGTAAGAACACTAGGTAAAATAAATACATAATATATGCTAGTTCTTTCTACTGGAATATGCATTCGTCTGTAATGACAAATTTCTTGTAATATATCATTTAAACATTAGGGATTGACCTAATTCAGAGGTAACCTGAACTACACCTCTGATTCCACTGATAATACTTCGTGCCGATTCAATCTGTTGCTCATTTACGCCAGTCAACTTGATAATAACGTCCGGATCGTTTTCTTTTTTTTCTCTATCATAAACGCATAAACAACTCCTTCTATTGACTACGATCTTTTAATTAGTTCTTTACATGCGTGTTTATTACAAGTAACCCAAAATGTACCCGATGTAGGTAAAGTTCATTGAATGACACTAGTTGTATGTGAATTTAGGATTTATAACCTTTTTTTACATACAAATCTGACTTTCCAACTAACTGCAGAAAGTACCTTCACATAGGTCAGATATTAGTTGTTATTGATAGGAGCTATTCATGTCGTCAGCAGCTCCAGCCAATTACTGACATCTTCTTCAAAGACCAGACTCAACTGGTCATAGACGTTAGTATTCATAGTAGATATTTGATTCCAAAACTGTACGATTTTGTGGTATTAGAATAATTATGAGTAGTAGTTAATTTAATTTTAGATAGATATTTCTAATGCATCATTATTGTATTCTATATTATGAATTTTAGTTTTCTCTCGTCTATTAAACATCTTGTACTAAGGTTGCCCTTTTAAAGGCCGGAAGTGGTAATATTAATTAGATAATTAATGGTTAACGATTTAATGGACAGAAATCCGCATTAGGTAAATACAGCACAGATATAGTTAAACTGTAGTGAAAGAATATCAGTCTAGTTTTTGTTTGCATTAAACAGAATTAAATACACTATGAATATCATACAATGGAATCATGGATAACCTCATGTTTAGAATATTTACTAATATATGTAAGTATTAACATTCATGATAATATTTATTCAAAGGCATAGCAAATAGCAAATAACAAACTCAATTCTCAGAAATTGGAAGGCTAAATGAAAATGTTGCCCCTTTACCATCAGCATTATTTTCAGCCCATATTTTGCCACCATGTGCTTCTACAATGCCCCTAGAGATAAACAGACCTAGCCCAGATCCATTCTCTGATTTGGTAACAAACATTGTAAATAATTTTTCTTGTATTTCAGGATCAATACCAGTACCCATATCTCTAATACTGATAATGACTTCGCCTTCCTTTTTACTATTGATATTATCTTTATTGCTATGCCCTTGATTAGATTTTATAGTAGTAAAGACTGTTATCGCGTTACCGTGTTGGTCATAGACACTTGTGCCACTGCTCACACTATTCTTTGTAGACTCTATAGCATTAGTCAAGAGATTTGATATAACTTCGTCAATTCTGATTCTATCTGCATCTACAATCACAGGATCAACCTTTGGCTTAGCAAAAATTATTTCTATCTCACCTTCTTTTGATTTTATATCATTTATTATATCTCTTAATCTTTCATTGACGTCAAATCTCTCTTTATCAAGTCTTAAAATCCGATTTTCAATTTTCGAAATATCCAAAATCTTTTCTGAAAGACCTCGCAGCCTTTTAGCGTTTCTAATTATGATTTCTAAGAATTCTTCGTCTTGTTTGTGTGTAGCTGAAGTCTGCACTACGGGAGCGAATAACTTCCGTTAAGCCAAGTATTGGTTGTATGGGCGTTCTCAATTCGTGAGCCGCTATATTTATGAATTGATCTTTTAATCTGTCTTTATATTTGAGTTGTTCATTTAATCCCTTTAATTCAGAAGTTAATTGATGTTGATTTTTAATGTAATTTTTTATAGATTGTACCATAGAATTAAATGATTCGCCTAGGAGTGAGAGCTCGTCATTTCCTTTGTGTTGAACTGAAACGTCGAGGTTTCCTTTCCTTACCTCAGATGTTGCATATGTAAGTGTACTTATTGGTTTGAGTATTTTTATTACAAAATAAAGTATTAGTAGAACTACACCGATGTTTATTATTGCAAGAAAAATCTCTAACAATATTAAATTCCTTGAATCTATCGCTGCATCATTTCCCACTTGTGTTACTAGCCTATCTGATGAATCGATTACGTTCGAAGCCAACGATGATAGTTCAGGCTTTGTAGATTGGTATAGTTTTGTTGCCGATGTCGCAGATGCAGCAAGAATACTAGTAACATTCTTAGAGGTAGCTGTAGTAGCAGGTATTTTTGATTGTGGTTGTTCTCTTTTTTGTTGTAGAGATGGCTTAACAATTTCAGAAGTAATAAAGATTCTAAATCTATTCCAATCATTATTAATTATCCTCCATGAATCCAGAAACTTTGATGACAATGGTTTTAATTCTATGTTTGAAGTTTTTCCGCCATCTCTTAAAACTAATAAATTTGTATTCAAATTATTTATGGCATGATTTAATTTCGCGGCGTTAGATGTAGATGAGGCTAATGAGGAGACCTGTGCGGAGGGAGAAGAAAACGAAGAAAATATTCCATTTAAATATTCTGAAGTCTGAAACAACACGCTCATCGTTAGAAATCTATTTTTACCTGCAATGTTGATTGAATTTCCTAAAAAGGTTTGTTGTGATTGAAAATAGACAAGTATTATAAAACTACAAATAATAACAGCAATGATAATTGCGACTAAAAATCCTATCTTATAAATAACTTTGGAAGTCAGTGATTGAAAAAACAAGCTAAAAGCACCTTATAAGCACAGTCTAGATTTCGTATGTAATTGTACAGAAACTTCATATGACCAAAGTCGTTACGGTTTCTTAATACTGCAAGCATCACATCTATATGTAGAGGAGTAATATTTTACTTTATAGATTGTACTTGCTTATTGTATAGAACTAGGTGTAATATACTAGACATGGTTAATTATGTATTAAAAAGGTCCATACTTTTAAAAGGAGATACGCATTTGAACTCTAGTTCAATAGCTACTAAATCGACTATTAGAATCTTATCAGCGTATTTGACAACATACTATGTTTATTAACATAAATTCGTCAATCAATCAATCAATCCATCTGCTATCTGTTTAAATGCTTTTGTAGTTACACGGATAATGCTAGGCAATATAGTTTAGTGTTAAGATGTATAGATTTTCGGAAGAGACATCACAAATACTTTGCAAACCTTAATTATTACCTCTTCATATAAATTATATGGCTGCCGCAGAGCAAGTTAAATCTGCTGCTAGAGAACAAAAGTTCGAATGTGACATATGTAAAAAGGTATTCGAGAATTGGTACATACTCAATTATCATAAGTTATTAGAGCACAGTGAATCTAAACGTCCACCAATAGGAGTTGGATAATCTCATTAAAAAAATAGTGAGAGAACTCTAAAATCCATTTGAGTAATAATTTGATATCTCAATTACGCAACTATCAAATAAAGTTCATAGATGAATCACAATCCGTAAGCTAAATACAGATTAAAGCAGTTACTATGAGTAGTATGTGAATTAATATGATTAAAGATCAGAGCACAATAGGATCTACAATGACCATTATAGACTATTACTGAAGCATCATTTGAAGCAAAACTATTCAGATATGAAAATCTGAACTTGGAATTATTCTCCTTATTCAGAATTACCTTCTATACCGCAGTTATATATAACACACTATTATTATATCGAAGTCATATACATACCATATGTGGTAGTGTCAAGAGTAATATATTTCGAAATACAAGTTGATGATATTAATAGGGCTATACAATTTTATAAAAATGTATTTGGATGGGAATTTAAACAATTTGGCAATGTAGAATATTGTTTAATCATAACTGGGCCTGACGACCAACATGGAATTAATGGCGGATTGATGAAACGCATAGTGCCAATATCAAATAAATATGATCCTATTAAAGGATACATATGTACAATTAATGTTTCATCTGTTGATGATTACTGTAAAAAAATAATAGATTATGGTGGAACTGTCGAAATGGACAAAATGTCAATTCCAGGAGCAGGCTGGATTGCTTACTGTAAAGATACCGAAAATAACATTTTTGGCATAATAGAAAGCAATATCGAATTGGTCTAATCATTATTATATAATTAACTTACAAGTATAAGAAATATTATTAATTAGACGATAATTCCACATTTACTGATTGCAGAATCTCTAACTTGGATACTACTATATCTTTTGATGATCTTATTATGAATATATTAAATGATTATTCCAAGTATATTACTATATTTTTAAAGTCTGGTATTACGCTATAAAAATACTATATTGTTATAATTACTCCTATTTAATTTAATAACAATTGCTTTGCATTATTCTATATTTAATTATAACATTCACTATATCACCACGAGCTAATATTTTATACATGCATAGCTGCCTGTGATATTAAAATTATGAAAAAGAGTTACTATGGAATGTCCACAGAAAAATAAATGAACTTTTATAGCAATACAAATTAAGCTTTGAAAGTCCCACTCAATTTTGCGCCTCAATATTTTCCATCGAAGAAACACTGCATACGTAGGCGGAATTACAATGGCAATGGCAATGGCAATAACAATATAACTGACTCGGAATGATATTAATCATTGCTAGTTTGTCAATGAGTAGTGATGACGTAGAGGATGATATTAATAATACTGCTTCGCCAAACACTGCGGCTACGGAGACTAGTAAATACATAACTTTCAGTAAATATCAACAACGCAAGATCAAAAGGTTTACGATAATCAAGAAGAAAGATCATCTAGATGATTTTGATTATGAGGTAATGTCAGGGATAAACAAATACTCTATTTATAAAAGCGTAAATAAAGGCTGGTTATGCACATGCAGACATTTTGCGCTCTTCCAAACTCCATGTAGTCACATAAAGGCAGTAATATTATATGAACAAACTAGTCACAGAGATGAAAAAAATGCACAGAATTATCCTGAACTCTAAATAAATAGCTGGTAGAATGGAGAAATAGTAGGTAAAGTACGGTTAAACAAATATTATTTGAGTAGAAATCAGAATTCTTCTTTTGAATTTCATCATTTGGTGATTGCAAGTTTCTTATTTTCTTTGATATTTATACTCTTTTTCAATTCGGGATTGAAATTTATTTTGCAAAATATACAAGAGTAGCATTTGCTCTAAATATAGCGAAAATAGCTAATAAATCGATTCATCCAACAGGCATTATTCAATATAAATGATATTTTGTTGCTATGTAATGTGATAGGTATTGTTCGTAGATATAAGGTTAAGGTTTCATCAACGTACAAATTTTCGTACTTTCAAGGCATAGGGTGACAGCATTGTTTGCACACCGCTATCTACTCATCTATGCTCATTGCCTTTTAAAGGATTTGAGACAAATGGGGCCCGAGATAATGTTAATAATATCGTTTATCACGAAAATATTAGGCCGCGTTGGTCCGGGTTTCGGTGGGATGCAATACACTTGTATATGTAATCCAAGTCTTAGCGGGTTCGGTGGGATTTGGTCGAAAATTCAATTGTGTCTGAATTCGTGGTCCCATGGATAAGAAATCACAAAAAAGTGTAAGAAGAGTATAGCTTTAATCAAACAGGCTAGGGTTCAAAACCCAAGGTATTTAGACTCTATGTAGGTAACAAAGTAATCCGGGTTATAGCCTTCATTGAAGGTATTATTAAGTAGTACTTTTGGGGCATAAACAGATCCATGCTGATGCATTTTTAATCTTAACCATTTTCGGATAGGCTCGAAATTACCTCTTTTGATGTCTTCCTCGTAATCCTCTAGATCTTTGCGCATCTTTGAAGCAATGATTGCTGAAATCAAGTTTCCCAAAGTGTAAGTTGGGAAATAGCCAAAGAGGCCACTGCTCCAATGAGTATCTTGAAGCACTCCCTGTGCATCGTTAGTTGGTCTCACTCCAAGCAGCTGCTCCATTCTATCGTTCCAGAATTCAGGAATCTCAGAGACGCTGAGCTCATCGCCAAATATTTTTTTCTCTATCTCATATCTTATTGCTATATGAAGATTGTAAGTGACTTCATCGGCGTCAACTCGTATATAATCAGCCTTGACATTATTGAAATAAAGGTACAATTCGTCATCCGTTGCTTGGTTTGCAAAACTTACTTGCTTTCTAATCAAGGGAGCAATCAATTGAACAAAAGGCAGACTTCTGCCCATAATATTCTCCCACAATCTTGACTGAGATTCATGGAGCGCAAGCGAAGATCCCCCTTCAAGAGGAGTAATAGACAATGACTGATCGCATTGCAGATTATACAAAGCATGACCAGCTTCATGAATAGTACTAAATATCGACTTTTTGAAATCAGTTCCTTCATATCGCGTAGTTATCCTTACGTCGTTGAGCCCCATAGTCTCGGTGAAAGGATGAGTAGATACATCCATTCTGAAACGTTTCATGTCGTATTGCAGTAGGGTCAAAATATCATGATTGAGCTCACCAACTTTTTGGACATCATACTTTGATTTTCCCAGTTTGCTCTCTTTGCAAAATGGGCTACCTGAATCGACGAGTTTTTTCAGAATCTTCTGAATACGCGGAGTCAATACACTGAATACTTTATCCAAGTCATCTACCGTAAGCTCTTCTTCAAACATATCCAAAAGCGCATTATATGGATGCTTTTCATAACCTATCTTCTCAGCGATTTGCTTCTTTATTTCTACCATTTTCTTCAAGTGGGGTTCATACATACTGAAAACAGATTTTTCTCTCGCCTCTCTCCATGTCATGTTTCCCCTTATTCTTTCCAGAGATTCTGCTTCAGTCAATTCTTTGGGTATCTTGATCTGCTTGGTTATTTCCCTGTTGAGTATTCGTACAATACCCTTCTCTAAGTCGCTAAGGTTCTCCAGTTTCTTCGCTGACTCAACAAGACCAATAAAATCTTTGTTTAGCAGAAGATCCTTATGCAGGATTTGAAGCTGAGAATCGGCCGTTCCTCTTTCTTCCGTTCCTTCCCTAGGCATATAAGTCTCAAAGTCCCAGCCCATTAGAGAAATGGCATGATTTAGCGACCACATTGGTTTGTAAGCATCGAGGATCTGATTCATGACAGGGTTCTTGCATCTCATTTTGTCACACTTTTCATGAACTTGATCACATCGGTCTATTAATCATTACTAGCGATGTTTGCAACATTGGAAAATCAAGGTAACTGCGTTAACGTGAAAGTGGAAAATGATATAGTTCAATGGCAGTGGAATGGTTTTTAATTTAATTTTTATATTTGACTCGAAGACACGAAGTCGTAAGGGAATTTGTTTAATCCTAACCATAAGCAATCATTCACTATAACTGCTGCTACATGAACAAGCCTACATTTCGATCAATATCGTTGCCAGAACCTAGCTGGTTGGCGGAAGGCATACTTTCCTGGCCACAACATCGAGTGTGATCTTTATTGGTCTATCAGGATATTCTTACTTCGGAATTCTTCAGTGGAAGATCTATCAATACAAGTGTCCTTTGGTCGTGGTAATCCATTTGTTGATCTATTTCAATTTAGCGTCATATCCGTTATTTCGCAAAGGAGCGTGGCAGATCCAATGTAGTTTCTGAGTAATAGTGACTAGTTATTCGTGTCTAACTAATGGCTTAAGAACCCTAGGAATACATATGATATATAGCCCAAAGCTCTCTTCTATCTCTTGTTTTAACCAGAAATCACACAAGTGTTTATAATACTTCAATTGACGATTTCATACAACTTAAGCAATATTCAAAGCGATTCGTTCCATGCCTCTAACGACAAGACATCCGAGGATTATACATTTACTCGTGTTTGAATTCCAACATATCATGTTATGGAAATGCCTTGAGTTTTATGATCTTCTATTTATCTCATATAACCCTCTTACTGTACATACACCACATATCCAATCTCCCTTAGATGTTTTATGAGCATCCTTATCAGTGGTTAGATCTATAAAACGCATTCATAACTATTTCAGAATCCAGATGCGATCTGTCTCGTTGCCAAGAACGCTCTTTGATAAACCAACGCTATTATTTAGGAATGACAAGGATTTGCTTTGCGTATTATTGAATAACATTATTCCATGGTAGACCCAACGACCATCAATGGGTCTACCCATGTCAGAAGATATCCAAGCAATACTTTGCCCATCTGAGGTCTTGAGTGTTCCATTACCTGTGCTCTGGACTAATTTATCAGATAAGTAAGTATCTTTGTAAGTCTGATCGTTAGTAATATTTCCTACACCTTTTAGGAATCCTTGGTCAGAGAAATGTGTCTCTTCTATTCGGTGAGGAGTTAATGATATATTCTTTGCTGATAGAAATGTGGTTTTATTAGAATTATAAATCGAATCTGCCGGATCCAAAGGTACAGTAATTCGTGCATTGATACTGTGCGGAGGAGACTATTGTGCTTGTACAAATGTATCGGAACTGGTTAGAAATAGATCTCCTGTTGTAGATGCGATAACCAAAAAGACAGACATACATAATGACAAATTCTCTATCTTTTTCAAACAGGCTTGTTAAGATGACGTGATTTAAATAGATTTCGCATTATGGGGAGACTGTTTTTTAGTAGCTAATATTTCCCTCAGAATACTTATCTAGATGGCAAATAATGGAAAAAAAGGATTTTGACTGTGTCAGTTTTGGACCCTGTACCTAATTGGGAATAGACATATTCTTTTACGGTTACGCCTACTTATGATAGAACTAAACTCGACGGCCTGAGGCAATCTCCTATTTATAGTAAATAAATGTCAAATGTTCCATTTTGATTGTGTTTTTGCATATTCATGAAAAAGTGTGTTATCTTATCTTTGTGTTGCACATATTCTTCTTCAAGTCCCTGTTCCAGTATTTTCTTTAAAGTATCTTTCTCAGTTAACACATGATATCTCCCTACCAGACTATCGATAACTTGCTTATTAGTTATGTACCACTTTTAGCTCATCCTTGTGTTATTAATAGTAAAAATGCCAGGGTTATACTAAATAAGATAACAATGGATTTGGTCTATAAGCAATTGTCAGTAATTCAGAAAGATCTTATGGAAAATATAGAAAGCAGCGAATAATGTCAATGATGGGGTAAAGACCTGCTGTAAAACCAGAACCTACAGGAACTCTATTGGTTAATGAAGTCTGTTTCGGTCCAGCAGCTTTTTTAATCAAGGATTTAATGAATTTGATATCACTATACGGATAATGACTCTCAGCCATCATCTTTCTCTTTTATAGGTTCAGATAGCCAATTAGTTACATTGAATCCTGGTGGTTTTGTAATAACACAGTCGAAAACACCTATTGTATTTATTACTTCGATCTCATGTGATTGCACGGAAACAAGCGATTTTCAGGCAACTGGTACCATTAGTGCTGGACAACAACTAACATTTACTATCACAAACAAACTAGGATAAATACGAGTTTTGGTACAAGTTTTCGCGGCTCATTAATCGTCGGGTTAATAGACCTCGATAAAGAGATTATAAGGGTAAAAAAGATTGTACCTCCAAGTTCTACGGACTACGCTACTTGGTACTTTAATGACTAATGTGCAAAGTTTTCCTCCCAGGTTATCGGACCCCTGGCAGTATCGTTTTTACCATTCGTTTTTACACTAAGATGACGGGTACCGCTAAACCTCATATACTGAGGACTTCCTAATGTAGTAGCATTAGTAAGAAATATGCTGTTTGCTGCTAGAAGCACTTTAGGATTGGTTACTGACAGATCAACTGTGTTTGACCCATTCTTGTAACTTAGTTGCAGAAGGTTTGGATAGGTACGGTTAAGTAGATACTCGAGTAATTGAGGACTTTAATCGAAACCGTTACTAAAAAGTACCATGCAAATTTGCAAATAGTTGGTGCTCTATTACAAACACTTGGTGATTCTCCTGCCATTCACAATAATGAATATAAACGAGCTGATACTGTCATTAACTCTAGACAACACTCTTCAAGTGATTTTACTGACTTTTACATGTGGCTTAATAAAGATGGCAATATTGGATAAGTAATATTAATCAAAGTACATATCAAAAATACAAATGAGCAGACCTAAGTTACAGGCCATATTTTATTGTCTGTGCTTGACATTGAAAGCACATCCAAAGATCATTTCCTATGCAGAAACATATTATCGATGACACTGTAAGGAGCAAGAACAGATCCCTTATTAGTGGTCTGTGATTGCAAAACTAAAGAATATCACAATGCAAATATCTGACTTCAAAGAGCTGTTTAACTATAATCATACAGTAAGACAGAATTATATTGATATATTTAAACAACAATTATCATGGGAAGTTATGGTTAAAAACCGAGAAACTGGATGGCTATCATTAAAAGACACGCTGCTGCATATAATTTGGGTTGAAGACTCGTGGATTAATTATTCTATTCAAGGTCTAGAAGATCCTAATAGGCCATTTCCTTATTCTAATTACAATTCATGGAAAGCAATTGAGGACTATTACCTTAATTCCACATTAAAGGTCAACAGTTATTTGGATTTTCTTACGCCAAACGATCTATGGAAATCAGTTTCAAGGATGAACGTCGATGGAATAAGAAGAACTACAAAAGTTAGGGATGTACTAATTCATGTTATAACAGAAGAACTGCATCATAGAGGAGAAATAATCGCAATTCTTTGGCAAATGAATTTCCAACCACCGGATATGGGCTGGCTTTCGGTTATGAAAAAGACAGATCCTATATGGGTATTAAAGTGAGAAAAAAAGAGGTCAGTTGAAAATCATAAAATAAGGTCATTTAAATTTTCAAATGATGGTCTAATGAGATCATCACTTACGATGCTGATAGTAATGATAAAATAATAGGAAAAAAATCACCCCTTTCTTTCTATGATTAGCTAATGCGATGATCGTTCTCTCATAATCAATCAATGTCAATCATCGCTGCTACTTTCTTCAAAATGATAAAACTTCAAAGCCAATAAATGCATCAATATATCTTATAGGTTAGACGCCTTATCTAGTGTTCCATCACTATCTACAGCTATCTTAATTGATCTTATCAATTTGTCAAATTTATCCGGATTGATAGTAATTTTCTCACACCGTCTGCTTCAAAAATTATTTTGCAATGTCCTAACATAGCCTTATACTCTGCATTAAAGTTGACAGAAACAAGCCGCATGTTCTGACTCCAGCTGTCATCTAATCCCTCTGATCTGTATCCTGCAATCAATTTATCATTATATGAATCGTCACCCTCATCTATCAGCAGTTTTAGTGATCTGATAAAATATGGATTATTACCATAGATGTATATACCTTGTCTGCATCATACTTTGACATTAGTTCATATGTTACAGACAGCATTTAATTGTAATCTGGCCTGTGATACTCTTTAGCATACAATATCTGTATATGATTATCCATTCACTGTGTCAACACAATCCCAAATGCTGAACTGGCCTATGCTGGATCTATACCATTGATATTGGAGTAAATAAAATGGACTGAAGCATCAGAATTGTAATTTTCTCACTTTCTCTATTGCTGCCTCGATGTCTCTTGTTTAGAAGACAACACCCAATCTTTCCCAAATATTCTAGGTTGTATTCTCGCTCAAACGAAGATGATGGTTAGCTTTTCCTTATTTCTTCTTGGCTGTAATTTTACCTAGACCATAGTATAACCCAGATCCAGATTGCATGAGTTATGCTAATTGTACAGTCGGCTCCATTATAAAGGTGAATATAGCAATTAATTCCATGATGGTTCCATTAGTGGTAGACTAAAGGAAAAAGTAGCTCCCTTTTCATTAGGATTATTCTCAGCCCAGATTTTACCACCATGAGCTTCTACAATACTTTTTGAAATAAATAATCCTAAGCCGGTGCCTCCAAATTCAGACTTTGTAGCAAATTTTGTAAACAATTTTGGAAATATGTCTGGATCTATTCCTTGACCACTATCTTTTACGCTAACAACAGCCTGCCCATTATCGTTGGTCTTTACTGATAAGGATATTATCCCTTCCTTTGTAAATTTCAGGGCATTACTAATCAGGTTATCGATTACTTGTGTCATCCTCACTTTATCTGCTTGTATAAGGATTGTTGGAGTGTCATCTTGATTTGTTATCTGTTTATGTAGTAGTTGTTCTTGTCGTTGTTGACCTACTCCTCCTCCACATCGTGTCGTCTCTTCCTCTTTGTTAATTCCATATACTATCTTTACATTCCCATTTGAAGTTCTAATCTGATTTCTGTAGTCATCAACAGTATTAATTATTAGTCTTTGTAGACTGAATTGTTCCTTATTGAGAGTTAACAAGCCACTCTCGATTCGAGTGATATCCAATATGACTTGGGATAGTCTCTGAAGTCTTTTTGCATTTCTGATTATCACATCCAAGATAGTCTCTTGTTGGGATTGTTGGGACTGCCCTTCCATATTCTTGGAACGTAGAACCTCAGATAAACCAATGATTGGTTGTATAGGAGTACGTAATTCATGCGCTGCTATATTGATAAATTCTTGTTGAGCTTTCTCTCGTATCTTTAGCTGCTCATTTGATATTGACAATCGTTTATTTGCATTTTCTAGTTCCCTATTTGCATTTTCTAGTTCCCTTCCTCTTCTCTTTACTTCTTCACTTAGACTCCTCCATTTGATAAGAAACACAATTAATACTACAATTGCAACGGTAGCTCCCGCAAGCAGTGAAAAAGTCTCTATTCTTTGCGAAAAAAGAACTTTGTCAACTTGCGAATAAATTGTACCTGTGGGTGTAATTACAAAAACAAAGTATGTTGGCTTTCCAGACAGAAATATAGGATAACCTGTATTTAATCTTTCACCACTTCCAAAGTTATAGACAGCGTATCCTGGCTTACCTGAGAAAACTTGATTGTACAGCTTATTTTGTATCTGGTTATTATGAAAGAACACTTGAACATCTTTTGCAAAAAAATTCTTTCCTAACAGGTATGTCCTTGGAGTAACTATATAGTTCTCATTTTTATCGTAAGCTACTAGAAACCGAGACTCTATATTGTAAATATTTTCATAATTGGAGAGGAATTGTACAATGGGAATAGTTGCTCCTACCAATCCTAAATATTTCCCTGTCTGTGCATTTATAATAGGATAGACTATACCAATTCTGGTTTTACCATCTAATCCTACATAACCATTAGAAAATACTGGCTTTAGAGTCTTTTCTACTTGCACTACATGGCGTCTTTGTAGGACATCGGTACCTACAAGTGTTTTTGCACCTTTTGTAGAAATGTCTATCGTCATTGTATTGTTTTTATTTTCAACAAAAAAATGATCTACTATATCATCTAAGTTTAAAAAGTTGGCATGAACTAACGTTTTCGTTTTATCACTAGCTAAATCTCCTTGCTGGAGATATATTGAATTTGATAATCCCTCAAGTCTGGCTTCTACTAGACCTAGGTCTGATGCAACATGTTTAGAAAGGACTTTTGTTGCCATAACTTGACGATCTCTTTGTTGGACAAATAGATTATTTTTCACATCTCTTTCTGTGACATCCTGAAAATAAAAAAATAATCCATAAAAAGATGATATCATAAGTACAATACTAACAATGGCTATTACTTTAGCTCTCCAGTAGATACTACTCCTAGTTCTAAAACTACTATATTTCTCAGGCATTGAATACCACCACAATTTCAGAATTAAATAATTAATGCTATGTATCTAGGGTTAGTTCTATATATGATACTAACTTGAGCAAACCCGCATGATCTATTTTCTGAGGCATATATGTAGTGAATCGATAATAACAAAATGACATGACTTAGTACTCCACTTCCCAATTCTTAACTTCAATTTTGTCGCCTTCTTTTTCATATGCATAGATTTTATTGTCTTCTTCATCTACTGTTTTCTTATGTGAGTTATTGCAGTATGGTTGGTTAGTGCTCAAACCACACATACAAATCCATATGCTTTTTGTCCCAATCTTAATCTCCGTTGGACCTTTGTAATCCTTTTTAACCAGTCTCGCCAATATGTGGTATCGACTATACATATTACTAATATTCAGGACGTCCACCAACGAGATATGGTGTAGTACATTGTAGTACATACGATAGCTTTTGGTCTTTCATGTGCACGTCCAGACTAAATAACATCAGTTTGGTAACTGCACCATGAAGAATTCAGTATCCAATCTTCAAACAATAGTACTGCTATCAGGTACTATCAGGTATACTTCTGTTTGGTCTGGTATCGAATTTGTATAATGGATACCACACACAAATAGTAGATGCTAGGAAAGGTGAACATTATGACTTTAGTAGTAGCGGAGGGAATAAAGATTCAACAAACTCAGCATCGTCACAAACTCAGCAGCCAACAACAGCCATCAATCCCAGGTGCAATTCAATTATCAGCCAAGGAACTAACTTCGGGTTACAGATGGATAAATACTACCAGCGGAGTAATCAACCCAACTATGAATTTCAAGGTAGGTAATACTAAGACCATGCAACTCAAAAATCCAACAGATGATAAACATCAATTAGTTGTAGATGATCCAAATGGAAACCAACTTGCAACAAGTGGGGATATACTATCTGGAAGTTCTAGCCAATTGTCCTTTAAACCTGGCATGACTGGTACATTTGGATATCATTGCATATACCATCCTACAACAATGAAAGGGATAATACATGTACAGTGATTAAGAACAAGTAGCTGCTGTTTAGTCATTTCTTATTACTCCCCATGCTACGGGGAGACAAATTTTTTCAATATTTCTGGTATAACATTAGTGACTGTTTTGCTGTTGCCATTCCCTTTTTTTACTATAGTGCTGCCATTGTGTGTTCTAGTTAAGATAAGTAATTCGCTTTCTATTATACGATAGTTGTTTTCCTTGCAATGGACATAACGACTGTTCTGTTAGAGGAATGATTCCCGATTAATAAATTCCATGGCTTGGAATCCGTGGCAGATTTTGCTGAAATATGTGAAATCATTTCGAGCTGCATGAGTTACAAACAGGCCGGCCATCAGCAAAGTTAAAGCCAATAATAGGCAGTTTAACAAAGCAAAGCTTTTTTGTTTTATTCAAATATACAGCTATGATTAAGGTCTATGAGCAATAATATTTAACCTAACAAAATCTAAGAACCAGCATGCATTTGATTTATTATAACTACATTTTCAACCTCATCCAAAAAACACGTCCAAAAAACTGAGTCCCTAATTTATCAATGCCATCATTATTCTCTAGTGATAGATGATCTAGATAAGATTTCATTACTACTATTTTTATAAATTTAGAATATATCTGGTGGTTTGGGAGAATTACATGATCACTACTAGAATATACTGTTGTATTTATATTGCCTATTTCTTGTAGTAACTTGTATGTATCGTCAGACCTGGCAAAATACCACGGTTGCTTCCAGTCCGTAAAGTGTTCCTTGAATTGGTCTAAATATGTAATTCGTTCTAACATCATGATGATTTGTTGTAAATTTCCATGCCCTCCACACTGGATTAATAATTGGCCACTAGTTCGAGTATTGTTGTTACTACTGCTGCTGACACCTATACCAGTAATCTTAGTACTGTCATTCATTGGCCTTCTACCTCCCGAAATTTTTGAAATACTTTTCTGTGATCCTTTATCCAATGTAGTACAGAATTAAAAACAATTATATCCATCTTTTTTGGAATCCCAATATCTGTAAAGCTAGATTGTATTATCACAACATTATCAAAGAAATTAAAGATTGTTTTTCGCTTGTTTTATCATGTTGGAGTCAATATCAATAGTATAGACCTTCCTCTTGGAACTTGTTTGGTTAATTGTTTTGTGAGTGACCCTGATCCATAGCCCGCATCCATAACAATTTCATTTCCGAGCCATTTTCTCCATTTAAGTACCTGAATATCCCATCTATTGAACTAAATGTGAAACTTGATCATATGTACATGCGTCCCAAGAGTACTTATTTATGCGTCTTACTAGTTTGTACTCATTATTACTCTACCTCATTATTAATAATCTAATAGAAATTTGGCCCTGATCTTATCTATCTACGACCAAAAATGAAAAAAGTAAACTTAACAAAATGGCAACTGTGAAAGAGAGGGCTCATTTTGATTAAAAACCTGTATATTTATACCACAAATAGTAAGAAAGGATAACAAAATGTCAGTATATCAAATCCAGAATAGACTTTCATGTTCGATACCGTAATCATATATTCATTATTTGCTAACTCGCTTACTTTCTATAATTTGTAGAACAGCTAGAAAATAAATATAATAAATAGTAGTAATTTTTTTATCATCCTAAGATTTTATTGGATTACTCCCTTACTTTGCACCTTCATTAGTTTCCCATATTCCAAAACTGTTATTCTCAGTATCATGACATACTGCAAAATATCCCATCCCTGGGATTGCCATCTTAGTAACAACTACTTTACCACCTATCTTCTCTATCTTTGATGAATATTCATCTACTGAATTTACATCAATAAAATTAGTAATTTGTTGATGTTGCTCTTGTCTTTTCATCAATCCTCCACCTATAGGTGCTTTATTTCCTTTGTCATCTGTTGTACTTACTATCCAATATTCCATACTGGAAGAAGAACTATCCTTACTGCTTGTTCCGGGCCACTTTTCTATTTTCCATCCAAATAGATCAGTATAGAATTTCTTCGCCCTTTCAACATCATCTGCAGGCATTTCAAAGTGGACTATTGTTGGCATATTCTTCTGAAAACTGTAGTACTTAAAATTAACAAAAGTGATAGATCGTAGACATCTTTGTCAAATGCTGCCTCGTAATATGAGAATACATAATGAATTTTATGCTCATCAGTTCAGTTAACTTAACTGCATAGTTGTAGCTTTTACTAGCGCTTTCATGCTTGGGCTAGGAGCAATATTTCCTATAATACTTCTTAAGTTAATAGTCCCTGCTCATTTATCATAAGGGCTTTTTGGATTTGATATGCAGGATGCAACTCAGCATGCTCCATCACGTATGTCTATTACATATATTCCAGTAACCTGTACACGACTCCCTACGTTTGGCAACACTCTTTTTAAAGTTAGGGCCATCACATTTAGGTACCTTACATTGATTTATCTTTACAGGATCTTTTGAACTATTTTCCCCTGGCATACTACCTCGATGTGTCTACGTCAAACACATTTTAACCATTTTAGTAGACTTTCAATATCCATGCTCAAGGTATGCTGCAAGTCCATGGCTTTTATTCCAATTATTACACCTGCCTAGAGGCCACGTATTGACATGTTATAAAAATAGTAATGATAATATCATTATTGTTCAATTGCTTTTTTCAATTTATGATATTCTTCCTTAGTAATTTTTTGTCCTTTTGCTAATCTGGTTTTAAGAATATTAATTGCTTCTTCTTCTCCATGTTTTTGTTTTTTTTCTCGTGGTACTTCTTCTTGTAGATATCTACTATCAGGAAAAGACTGAAGGGGCATCTGCACTAATACTTTTTAAATCATCTAGAAAAGACCATTCTTTTCTAACATCGATATTGCTGGTTTTTCTTCCAACTCTATATAGAGCCATAGTCAATTTATTCTTGTATTTTGCAAATGAAGATGGTACGTGAAGAGATATCATAAATCCCTTTGTTGCAAACATGTTTTTCCACTTGGTTGGGTATGGCAAATGTATGGGAGTAAAATCTAAAGGTATAATCTCATGAGGCGGTCTCTTCTCTGGATCCTTGTTCTTCCATAAATATCCTACATATCCAAGGCTTCTATCGTAGGGATCTTTTTTCTTAGGAGTTACTATTTTATCCATAATGGATGGATCATGTGTTCTGCCTACAATAACAAATGTTGTACTTCCATATCTCTTGATTGCTGATCTATGTTTCTCCACTTCTCTTTGAGAATATTTCTTTTTATTGAAAAAGTCTGTTATATATATTTGAAGATTGTATTATCAGGTTTGTAGCAAAATAATTCTAAATATTCATAAATTTCTTGTCTTCTATTTTGAGAGACTTGTTTTGAGATAGGCATTCTTTAGCTTCATAATAAATCGGATATGATGAAGCGGTATGTGCTGCTGTTGCTTGTGTATTATTATTAGTTCTTATTGCAGTAACAGTACTACTGCCAATATCTGCATCTACTGGAATTCTATTCTTTTTCTCTTTTGTAGATTGATCTGGTAATTGAGGATGGATTCATACATTATACACACATCAATTACCTTTTAATGATCTTTATTGCATTTAAAAATTTATTTATATATTCAATATATTTTATATATACTATCATTTTATAGCTTTTTTATCGAAGGCATAGCTAAATAGTTTTTATACAGTCTTTAATTGCCATTCAGAATATAATCCAACATTTCACAACCCAATCTGTCCTAATTATGGTTTTTGTTATTACTCTAGAGAGTTCACTTGATTTCATCATGAAAATGTAATGATCACAAATAAGACAATACCATTTTAGGTTAAAGTTCATGACACTATGTTTACATATATGATGACATTCGTGCTAAGTACTATTACGTTCCTTCTATTAGGACTTTTTGTTTTGTAGATCTCTTGCTTGCATCCTTATTTTCTTTGTTTCAACTTCTGCTTTATAATATAGAAATTAGAAGTCATTATGAGCTACAATAACAATAATGGACGATTTGACGTCATCGCACCTATAGTCTTAGTAGATGGTTATATTAGTTTCGTATTCATAGACTTTAATGCGCGATAAACCTTCAAATTCATACTGTATCAAACATTAGATATTATCGAGCAGGGAAACACAATAAAGATGCAGTCTAACTATCACCTCTATTCATAAGCGTATTTAAACTAGATAGTGTAGAGGGCCATGTAGAAATCATCACAAAAAATGACAATATTCGTTAGCCTGTGCATGTTATAGGCTATGCATCTGAATGATAGTTCCCTGTTCTGTGTTTTTACTAGCCTTGAAGAAATATATTCTCCAAATAGTCGTTTTATGACAGACATTATGGTCTCATCCTTGTTTCGTTGATTGTACAATAGTTCGTTATATCCACGTTTCATCTGCTTTCTATATCTGCCATGTGTTCTCCATATCGGTACATGTTCATATCGAGCTGGAATAACACTGAATGCATGCAAGGTTTCTCTTACCAACTGATGATTATCTTCATTATCATATCCCTTATCAGCTGTAACTACGGATAGTGGAAGGAATTTGAGCTGTCCTTGTAATGATTGGCTTGAAATCTACATTATCATGTCTTGTAGGAGCTCCTCTTATCCTTATGTTGCAGATAATCTGTTGTAATACATCGGCTCTAATAGATAATTTCGCATATTTTCTTCTTGCTTCTATTCGTTCATCATAATACTGTGAAGCATGAGTTATCTTAAATCCTGTTGAATCTATTCCTACAAAGATATGCTTCGTACAGCTAATTACAATGAATGACGAAATTATCTTCTCAAGCAGTGAATTGCTAATTCTGTCTGTCTGTAAACTTTTGCAATGTTGTAAAATGAGGAATACGTGACAATCGTAGGTACGATCTAAGGTAATATGCCTCGACTAACCACTCGACAAACATCCTATAACTCTTACCTTCGTACTGTCTTATTGTAAGTAATACTAAATGCTGCCATATCGTAAATACATGATTGCTCTTTCTGTGAAGAAACAATGGTATCCTTGAATTTCTCAAGACACGGTACATAGTATTAGCCAGCCTAACATATCTTGATTCTTTCAACATCCATATTGGATCATACGTCTAGAAAGCTCTAACGGTATTCAGAACATGGTTTCTACAGAGCCAGTGTAGAGTAAATGAGTATATAACAGATAAATCGATCTGAGGAGCATAAATCAGTAATTATTTTCCTTGCCTCTGTTACTATACATCATTTCATATCTTTAAGGTATCAAAATTGATAATTATAAATGTCTTCAAAAGGCAAAGTGTCAAATATGCAAATTCGAATGGGTTGAATTTTGGTACATGTCAGAACAACAGTACTCATTCTGTGTACAATCCTACACATTAAGGAGAAATAAGAAACTATCTAGACATGAAAAGGGGATGCAGCTACAACTACAATAAAAATAATCTGGACTGTTTCAAGTTTGAGAGTTTAAGAATGGTTGCTCATTTGAAACTTCCCTAGGTGGGATTAGGATGGTAAAGTTCACATCTTCTGAAAAATTTGAACTGAAATAGTTGTTGTTGGTTTTCTCATTCTCAGTTCTAGGATAAAGCTGCGAATTAGATATATTAATTGAAATATTTATTGGTCCTGGGATTGGGAATTTAACTATTTGTATGCCTGTTCCAATTGGAGCTTTTTGATTTTTTACATCCTTTATTGTCAGATTAGCAGAAGATAATATTATTACTTTAAAAGAATAATCGATTTGTTTTACCTCCAAGTTCGTTTTATAATTTAGAAACTTTATCATAAAGATAGTATCTCTTCCTTCCTTTAGGTCTACAGGATTCCAACTTAGTTCCACATTATATAAACTATCATTACTCTTTTTGGTTATTGATGATAATTGGTTTCTGTTTTCTAATGAAGGTACTATAATTATTCGTTAGTAGCATTCTTTTTTTCTGCAGCTTGGTTTAGATCCTGTATACTATGATAACCATAATTTTGCTTCATCCACACAATCTTGAAGTTTTTTTGAATTACCATCCTCTGTATTAACTACTTTCGCAACATCTAGCGTACTGCGATTGACAGACGATAATGATAACGAACAAATTAGAATAATATTCAGTATCATGGAGACGAAATTCCAAATATTATGGGTGTTATATTTGTTTCTTGATACCAATATTATAACACTGGATGGTATTACCGTCATATTATTAGAATATATCGGTTCTATTATTAGGATAATACGAAGTTAATCCCGATATGATCACAGATTTATAAAATTGCGACAGAGTAGTTTTTTAGTCTGCATAAACGCCTAACTAACATCCTGAATACCCCGTGCTAAAGAATCTTCATATGGTTGAGCTCGTGGATTAATACAACATATTAAGTTAGCATAGGAAAAATATAAAAATAAATAATGGTAGTCGAGAAGAAATTATGGATTAGTCAAGGTACAATTGTAAAGGATCCAGAGGCCTTGAGCTTCTTAAATGCCTCAGTTTCGTAGTTGAATGCATCAGATAATAACTTTGAAGACAATTTATTCTCAGTAGAGTTATTTGTAGATATATAATTTCGGAAATGATTATTACTTTGAAGCTCTGATTCAAGGCTCTTTGTATATAAATCTGTAGCATTTTGGTATTGTTTAGGAGGCTGCAAAGCTTTTGACTCTTTAACCAGATTCTGGAATTTGGGAAGATAATTATCTGTTATTGCTATAATCGTTTTATTGTTAATTTGCCCTTTAGCAAATTTCCCGGTCTCATTATGGTAACTCTGAGATAAATTATTGGCCTTCTTTACTAATTTTTCGAATGAGCTAACAAATGATGTACTATTTTGTGCAAATGATAGATGAGAGGGATTAGAAAATGTAATGATAGTAAAGGAGAGCATTATTAATAGTGATAATCCTAATATCTTCATACCGTCATTTGTCCTATGTATCCTGTATCTTACCAAGTATTGTACTGAATCGTAAAATGACATCGTAGCTTACAACTCTTGTTTACAGTTTTAATTTAATGTGTCACCACTACAGGTTCAGACATTGCTGCGTTTTCTTTTCCGATGTCAGATAATGTCTTTTTGATGTGGTCCCAGAAATGTTTCTCAAACGCATGTGCCCTATAACCTGATACTGCAGCTGCAGGAATTGCAGCTACTCCGGCAGTCAGAACACCTGCTATAACTGTCGGAACGATTATATCTTTACCCCATGCACCTGTTCGTAGAATCAGATCATAATTACCCTTTGTGCCACTTATCATAACCTCTACATCACGTACATTTCCGATTATGACACTGCCTCTACGTACCTTTATGCGCTTTTAGATCCCAATAGTTTTCTTCCTTTTCTTCGTGGATTATATCAAGTTTTTTGTCCTGTAAATATTTCTTGATTTGATCATATAGTTGGGAAACATCTACATTTTGTAGAGTAACATGTTCTTGTCTCATTATCTCGTTATAGAAATGAGAACTATTTAAGGAGATGGACTACAAGGCGTGCTCTACAGCGAACTGGGCTCGCTATTTCAGTATGTCATACTATGCGAGAGGCACTTTTACTTATTAACCAATTTCTGGCAAACTAGTCTTGCTGCAAGCCTATCATACGATATAAAGAACATTAAAATCTGAAATCTGAAATCTGATATCTGAAGTACAGCTGCTTGAATTGAGTTTTGGCCTAGAAGTTAGCAAAAATAATGGCGCAAAGTCAATTCTCTAACATCGTATATATGTTCCTCATAAGTAGTATGTCTTTATAATTAAACAAGAAAATCTGCATCGACTTTTCAGATATGTTCTCTCTTCCTTCACTAATTAAGTTGTATCAGATAAGGATTCTTCTATTTATCCCAATCAACAAGCCGACAGAAATCATTGGTAGAAAATCAAATACAATAGTTGCAAGTACTGCTGTCGAATTATCAATGTAAATTAATCCTCGTTGACTTGGTGTAAACAAACTGCCAATAAACAAGACTGATATTATAATGCGCGATGTTGTTCCTATCACATATGCAAGATGAATATGTGTTCCGCCCTTTACATAAATAGAACCTGACTTTGATTCTTTCCAGAACGACAAAGCCGATTTGAATGTAAATAAGAATAATATGCTAAACCAAGAAACAATATTAAATAAGGAATAAGATATAAAATTGGAATGCCGACATCATAAAATGAATCGAAGGCAACAATAGAACTTAATACTAAAAAGAAAATAGACTCTGCTATAATTTTTGACTTGGTTACTCTTCTCCCATATTTGGTCTATCTGAGTCTGGTAATGATTAGACGATTAGCTCGTTACCGAATCATCGAATCCTTTTATTGTTTTTCTTCAAGAACATGTAGCGCAGAAACTTGGTTAGGCGTAAATACTGACAGGTGAAGGATATTCATGGATAGTGCTAAGCCTTCCTTTATCAGGGCATTGAAGGATAGGAAGATGAGGATACCAAATACTAGCAATGAATATCATTATACAAGTAAGAGTATCCATCAGTATAAGATCTGCAGTTCTTACAACAGAACATGTTTGTGATTCCTGTACCATTAGTAAGGAGTACAAGAATATGCTTGCACACTGTAAGCAGATACTAGAACACAGCGATGGCACGTTATCTCATATACTCTAAAAAGTTTCAGGGATTTTATTGTTCAATTAATGTATACACAATAATAGTAGCAGTACAAAACTATGAGATTAACCAAATCAACGTTCCCAATGCTATCAGGATTACTGAGTTAACGCCTCCACTTCTTTCCTGTAGATCTTCCAGTTCATCATATAATTGCAACTTCTCTCTCACCTTTTTAGTTGCGTATTGGAAAAATGCAAGGTAGCTAGAATCATCATCTGTAATAGCCTGCTGACACTCTAACTCCAATTTATGCTCATCCAAATACTCTAATAATATTTGCTGAGATTCTGGCGTTACCCCATCAAGTTTAACAGGCAAATTATACTCAAGCCGTCGGCTAATGAGTATCATCTCGACTCGAATTTCTATGGAACGCCAATCTGTCGTCGTCACCATCAGCCTATTTTTTGCAAGCAATAGGAGAGTTGATGTCCAAGATGACACGAAGGCGTTCAGGTTCGTTGTTACGACATCCAGTGCCGAGGCAAAGATCTGTCGCCCCATCCCAAGAGAAATGAATACAGCAGCAATTAGTATCATTAAGTTTTGAGTGAATACCATTACAATCAAAATTGCAATAACCGCAAACGATAAGCCGATTACGGCGGCGCCAAATTTAAAGTAGTTAGTCGGCTGTCCAATTAACTTGGTATTGTACTCTGCTCCTGATTTTGTTCTTTTGCGAACAAAGAATATGAATAGGCCATTGACAAATAGCAAGTTAGCAAGGTGCTTTACCATCTCTTTTATGACAAAAGTTACTCCGGAAGCATTTTGCATAATGACTTATTTTGAGTGATTCACTACTTAAAAAATGTTGTATGTAAGCATGAGATGACATATCATGGTTGAAAATCCAATCCAATCATGTCTGCTTTTCAATAATGGTTCTCTCGTCTAATAAGCAATAGTTGATAAAAGTTCTCGTGATCTTTCAACTCTATGATCTATCTTTTGACGTAGTAACTCCCTCCTTGGCAAACCCTGCTAACCATTCAAGCCCATGATTAACTTCTGTGTGTAATAATCTCGGAAGGAGCGATCAGCTGTCGGATCTTGTTTTATAAGGATACATATGATATTATTAGAGATGGCAGAAAACTCTTCACTGAAGCACACCTTAACTGAGTTTGTCGTTGTCGATGATCCTGTTGTTACTAGGCGACCATCGAACTATTCTCAGATATCACTAGGAATACGATTATTGCATCGGAAATCAAGGGAACTAGCGATATGAAGAAGGGTGAATCCGATTTATAAATTGCCATGGATGCTCCAAATTTTCGATCAATTAAACCACAATGCGTGCCTAACGTTCTAAAGTAATCCCAAATCTGATCGGGAAATTTCTCTGAATCGACACCAAGTAAGATCAAGACCACAGTTGCTGCAAAATTTAGGCTTACTATAATAAACGTTACCACACCTTGAGCACTTGCATAAGATCTTGGACTCTTCGAGTAAAGTACGACGCAGACTTTTAATCATGATAATCAATGTATCAAAATCTTCATCAGTCAGCATCTCAATCCCCTCGATTTTTTTATGTCTGTCTTAGTCTCATCACCTAATAATCGGGTTGAACTTTAGTCTTTGACTTTATCCTTGACTCCACACGCTGCAACCTTCTCTGTGAAAGCATGCCTATTGAGGTTATAACGGAATTGTACTTTTGCAAGATAATCTAAAAGTGTTTTTGGTAAACTTCAACTTACAGACACTAATTTCCACATGTTCTGTCTATAATATACATGCTGCACCTTATATCCTGCCTATAACAAAACTATTGCGTTTGCATATTGGGAAGATATTGGCATTGTCTCTTGTAAAAGGTATTCTCTATTGTACTCTTTGGTGCAACCCTTTCAATGATGCTATGTCTTCAGTGTAAAAAGATAAAAATTCAGTCTAAGAGTTACTGCGTGTCAGACAGTTCTCTTTTTAAATCGGCGAGAATTTTCGTATTAGGATACGCCTTCCTTTATATAGTGTTGAATGGGTATATTTTTGAATGTCATCTGGGTCTGGCGATAATCATACGACGCGTTATTCTTCCGAGCATTATGATATAGTTGGTGCAGACTTGGACTGGTTTATAATTCTAGCCACATCATGTACTATATTTTTCGGTTTTTTGCTGAAAATCGCAGTAAATCCTCCTTCATACTTTAGATTATTTGACAGCATAATCCTCTTAACAGCACTTTATGCAGTAACGGTAGCAACGATAATGTTTTTAACACCAATTATTTATCATGTGTGTAGCTATCGTCGACTTGATGTAGAGAGATTTCTCTCGCGAACCAAACGATATGTTTTGATAGGCATTATTTGTGTGATGGTATCTATTTACTTGATTCTGGGGTTGGTCTTGAATTCCAAGCTGCCAGTTCAGGTTGCATACAGTTTACCATCCTTGCCATTCGTTTTTATTTTGTATCGATATATAAGGTACATACGTAATAGATAGGAAGGATAATTAATACAAAGCATATATTGTAGGAGTAGAGACAAATTAAATCATGGTAAAAATTGGTAGAGAAAACTATTATAAAATTGATTTTCTTGGATCTAGTATCGTATAGACGATTTAAATTAACAGGTGTTTAAGTGCTAGGCTACGTTTCTATTATGAGATTTTTGATTTGACTAGGCATAGATAAATAATTATGTTAGGTATAACATACATTTTATAGAGAGACATAGTAAAATACGCTTTATATACTGAAAGTCAGTTATAGTTTCCAAATGTCATCTAATTCAGATGATGATCCAGTAATGCGCTCTTCTACCGAACGTTATGATAGAGTTGGTGTCTCTTTTCGCTGGCCCCAAATATTGGCCTCAGGTTCTTCAATTTTTTTTGGCTTTCTTCTAAACATTGCAGTAAATCCTCCTTCATACTTTAGATTATTTGACAGCATAATCCTCTTAACAGCACTTTATGCAGTAACGGTAGCAACAGTAATGTTTATTCTGCCAGTAATTTATCATGCAACTAGTTATCGTCGACTTGATGTGGAGAGATTTCTTTACAGAACCAAGCGATATGTTTTGATAGGTATTATTTGTGTAATGGTATCTATGTACCTAGGTTTGGGATTATCTTTGAATTCCAAGCTGCCAATCCAGATAGCCTATAGTTTACCATCCTTGCCGTTCATTTTCGTTCTCCTAGAATTCTTCAGAAAGCCTTCAAATGAGTTAGTAAAAAGTTCTTCTACCGAGCATTACGACAAAATGGGCGCAGGTTTGCGCTGGTGTCAGATATTGGCCTCAGGTTCTTCAATTTTTTTTGGCTTTCTTCTAAACATTGCAGTAAATCCTCCTTCATACTTTAGATTATTTGACAGCATAATCCTCTTAACAGCACTTTATGCAGTAACGGTAGCAACAGTAATGTTTATTCTGCCAGTAATTTATCATGCAACTAGTTATCGTCGACTTGATGTGGAGAGATTTCTTTACAGAACAAAGAAACCAGTTCTGATAGGTATTATTTGCCTAACATTAACAATGTGTTTGGGTTTAGGATTAGCCTTAAATTCCAAGCTGCCAGTTCAGGTTGCATACAGTTTGGCTTCATTTCCTTCTGTCTTTATTTTATTTGAATTCTTCAAATTTAAGCATAAGTTGTAAAAAGCAACCGTGTATGGACTGTCTTTACGACTGGTTTCTTCAGTATCTCGACTAAATGGCTTACCTATACTTTTGTATCAAATTATATAGTGTATGCTATCTTTAATAGCTGGAGCTACGTTGGTATAAGCGCAGGATATGATTAGCCAGCAGCAAAAACAACAACCAGAACCAGAAGCCTATAGTAATTTTATCAATTCAATAAATAGTGATATAACTAGAAAGCAATACAATGCAAAGTTTGATTATTTTATGCAATTTTGTAACGTGGATAACCATCAAGACATGTTACTTATTTCTGAAAGCAACTTAGAAAATAGAATAAGAAACTACATAATCTATCTCAGACATGATAGAAGATTAGCCCCAGGAACAGTATACGGATACATATCTCCTATCGTGCACTTTTACGAAATGAACGGACTCACGCTACACTGGAAGCGACTAAAGAAATTCCAAGCAAAGAACTATAGTGTTGTAGAAGATAAACCCTATTCGCGCGAACAAATAAAAATACTGGTAGACGCCGCGCCAAGGTAATTGCTTAATGTACTGTACTCCTTCAGTTCATAAGAATGGAACCAGGTACACAATTCTGGGAACTTGTGAGCCAGCAATATTAAACGAGCTACAAACAGATGAACTTGAACAACATATTAATAGCATATGTGAAAAGCACGGCATAGATTATCTAAACAAAAAAGATGACCGACTTCTCACTCCAATAAAAGATCTATTTCAACAGGATTATGTAATTCTAGAGGGTCACAATCGACATGAGTCATTGTTACGAGTAATTGAATCTCTTATTCTTCGAAATCGCACTATATTTTCATTAGAAGAAATAAAAGATCTAGCCAGAGATTGGAATAGCATTCACTGCAAGCCACCACTTGATGACAGAGAGTTTGAACGACAATGGAAGTCTGCTGTAGAATTTATTAAAAAACAAAATCTGAATTCATTATACAAACAGGCAAATCAAAACCAAAATCTTACAGGAAATTTATCTTCTGAAGAACTATCACAAGAAGATGATCCGCATTCGGCCAAAGAACTATGTAAGCAAATAATGTCTAGATGCACAGTGAGGACATTAGATGATACCGAAGAGATTCTATATTATAAAAATGGAATATACCATTCAGGTGGAGAGCAGATGATTAAGGTAGAATTAGAAAAAATAGCCGGGTATTCAATCAAAAATTATCAAAGGAACGAGATCATTGCTCATATCAAGTATAGGACTATTGTAAAACGCGAAGACTTTGATAGTGATATCAATATAATTAATGTGAAAAATGGTTACTAGATATATTTACTGGCGAAATCAAACCACATGATCCTGAGTATTTATCACTTGTTCAATTGCCAGTAAAATATGATCCTGATGCTGTATGTCCCAATATAATCAAATTCTTAACCGCTATCCAATCAAAAAATGGTATTTCCACGATAGTTAGATTGTTCGGATATTGTATCTATAGAAGTACATGCTATCACAAAGTGGCGCTTTTTGTTGGTTTAGGGAAAAACGGTAAAAGCGTTTTAATAAAGCTGATAGAATCATTTGTAGGTCAAGAAAACGTGAGCCATGTTAATCTGCAAGAATTGACAGGTGACAGATTTGCAAGTGCTGATCTATATTGTAAATTTGTCAATACCTTTGCCGATCTGGAAGCTGGTAAATTAACGGACACAGGAATCTTTAAAATCTTAGTCTCAGGAGACAGTATCAGAGCACAGAGAAAACATCAACAACCATTTAATTTTTGCAATTATTCTAAATTAATATTCAGTACAAACACGATTCCAGAATCACAGGACAGGAGCTATGCATATTACAGACGATGGATAATTTTGCCTTTTGCATTATTTGATGGAGAGGAAGAAGATCCTAACTTGATAGATAAACTAACCACCGAGGAGGAGCTTTCTGGTCTTTTAAATTTGGCTGAAAGGACTTGATAAACTGATCAAGGAAGGTGGCTTTAAAGACATACCAATAGAAAAGGTAAAGGAGCAGTATGAGCACAAAGCAAGCATAGTAAAGCAATTCATCGAAGAACAATGTGTTATTAATCTAACCAATCATGACTACCTTGTACCAACTCAAAAGCTCAAGGAACTATTCAGAATGTTTTGTAAATCGAGAGGGTTAAAACCATTAAACGAAAATATATTAGGAAAGGAGTTGCTGCGATTTGGGATTTCTAAAGATCGCATCACGAAAAATAACCAAAGAGAATACTACTATGTTGGCATTATGCCAAGGGAACAATTGCAACCACGAACTAGTACATTAATTACTGTATAGCATTCAGACTCCATTTTGAATTGTCCTTTTCGCTATCTACTATATTCACCGTATCTTTTCTAGCTTAATTTAGGATTGTATTTTTACTCATTGCCCTAGTTGCCCTAGTTGCCTACAACTTTTTAATTTTTATGACTAATATAGCTTAATTAACATAATAACACACAATAAGCTTTAGAAATAAGTTGTGAGTAGCTAGGGCAACTAAGACACTCACTAGTGACACCTCTTATTTTCATCTACCATCACTCTCTTGTATGTTCTGCAGTCCCAAATTCACGGCAATTTAGTTCATTCATAACAATTTTCTCAAGGTTTCCAATTGACTCTTTTATAAATGATAAATCATTGCATAATCTGTTAAGTTCCATTTTGTTTTCTTGTTTAAGAAACGCAATTAATTTATCATCAACATATTCAGGAATTTTGTCACTGCTACGATACAACCAATGTTGAGCTTTTAATGATTTATCGACATTTAATTCGTTTTCTTCAATTATGCTCTTTATTTGCTGAATTGATTCCGTTATTTCCATTTCTAATCATTTACTAACTATTAAATAAATTAGTAAGTCCTTGACGTATGCATATCTATCAAAGATAAAATCACCAAATTAGTCATAATTACTGGGATAAGTCAAATATTGATTTTTCCTATATAATAAGAACAGATCCAACATATCAAGACTTAACTGAGAATTAAGAAATTCTAATGCGACACTTGTAGCGGTGTTACTATATGACTGTATAGAAATTAGATAGAAATCTTGCCACTATACTATAAAGATATATGAATAAATCAAAATAATGGGATTTGGCATTAAAAAGTTACTAATGAGATGCTAATCACTAGTTGTGTCGCCTAGAATTATTTGCTATTAACGTTCAACTTACACTAAATGATCAAGAGGATAGAATTCAACGAAGAATAGTTTTGATTTTCATTTCCCAAATTTTGGGTATAAAAACTATTAATTAATCAGTTAGCTAGTTATGTTGCCATTGGCTGGTACACTAAATCCAAAGGTAGCTCCATTTTCGCTAGTATTATTCACGGCCCATATTCTGCCACCATGAGCTTCAATAATACTTTTTGAAATATACAAGCCCAAGCCTATACCATGTAATGATTTAGTTGCAAATTTCGTAAATAGTCGAGGCATCATCTCTAAATCAATTCCCTTACCACTATCCTTTACTATGATAATCCATTCCTTTGTATGTGTATTCTGAGTCTTTCTTGATACTGATATAGTTATTAAGCCGTCTTTTGTAAAATTGAATGCATTATCTAATAAATTTTGAATAACTTGGCTAATTCTTTGTCTATCCCCAAGGACGGAAGCATTCTCGACATTACATTCAAATGATATTTCAGGCCTATTTACAAGCCCAGCTTGGTCTTTTCTATAATCATCTAATAAGCCATTAATTATACTTACTAAATCAAACACTTCACTTCTCAGTTCTAATGAATTACCATCAATCCTAGATACATCTAGTATATCCTCGGTAAGATGTTTCAAACGACGAGCATTTCTTCCTATAACGGGAATAATTTCTTTATACTGTTCAATATTACCATTCTTATTTTCCAAAATATCTGTTAAACCCAATATCGGTTGAATAGGTGTTCTCAATTCATAAGCCGCCACATTAATAAACTCTTCTTGTAGGGTGTCGTGAAGTTGGAGCTTTTTAATTAGTATCTCTTGTTGTTTATTTGATTCCTTGACTTGTTCATATAGATCAACTTGAGCCCACAATGAGTCAAGTATTGAAACGTAAGAAGATACGGTAGATTTACTGTTGGAGTACGAAGTCAAGCCTATCGCTTCTACAGAGGTATCTTTGCTGTCATCTTTTAATTCCGCGACTAAAGAGTATTTTCTATCGACAACCAACATCGAAACTTTAGTCTGTAATTGAGGTTGAATAAATCGAATTCTTAATTTATTTATATTATTCGGATGATCGTCCTGCTTCTGCTTGTCCTTATCATGGTTAACCATATTACCATTTGTGCTAGCCTTACTGTTATCATCGGCTCCTAGTTCTTCTTTCATAATCTTCTCTACCTTTTCGTCGAAGGGTGTAAGAATTCTAACTTTTAGTCCCCGAAGGCTTGCCTTTTTCAGTAATCTTACTGCTCCTGACTCTGTCTGACGTCGGAATGCATTTGCGGTTGAAAACATGCCAAGTATTTCTTTGTTTGCTCCATTGATAAGCTCAAAAACGAGTTTCTGTACTTCATATGGATCTCTGATTGTCTTTATAAAATCTGGCTTTATCCCCTCTTTTATCTCTCTAATCCTTTCGTCAGCAGTCTCTGCTTTATTCCAAAGCATATCAAAGAAATATTGTTGCTGTTCCACGAATGAACTGATATTACAATAAATAATTTTCGGAGCGATTTTTGTTTGACCATCAAAAACTACTGGTGCAAGGTATTCTGATTCACTTATCATAAAATTGTTCATGAATCCTTCTAGATGTCTAACCTCCTCTACAATATCCATCAGCTCATGACTACACCTTAAATTGTCCTTAGTAATTTCGGTAAGATATCTTATCTTGACTCCTCTCCTTTTAGCATCCATAAGAGATTTCTTAATGGCCTCTGTTCTAATTGCTAATAACAAATTGGTATAATTCATACACGTATCTACGTTTCTTTTTGCGTTCAACAGGAAACGTAATTCAGCCTCTATTACCCTTTTAGAACCATGATACACTTTTGTTCTATTGGTAGTTTCTCCTGTGGTAGAAGGTGAGGAGGTAATGGATGCTTCCAAATCACACCCAAATAATAAGATTATGTGAATATAAAAAGAGTAGGGTTAATGGGCTATGTAGAAAACATCATCAATATTACAAGATTAGTCAGTCTATGCATATTGTAGGTGATACATCTAAATGATAACTCTCTGTTCTGCATTCTAGTCAATCTAGACATAAGATTCTCTCCAAATAGTCGTTTTATAACTGATATTATGGTTTCATCTTTGTTTCGTTGATTGTACAGCAATTTGGAGTAACCACGCTTCATCTGCTTTCTGTACTTACCATGTGTTCTCCACATCGGTACATGTTCATATCGAGCAGGAATAATACTGAATGCATGTAAGTCCTCTCTTACGAGAAGGTGATTATCTTCACTATCGTAACCCTTATCAGCTGTAACTACGGATAATGGAAGAATATTTGATGTCCTTGTTATAATTGGCCTGAAATCTACATTATCATGCCTTGTTGGAGCTCGTCTTATCTTAATTGTACATATGATTTGTTGTAATACATCTACTCCAATAGATAATTTCGCATATTTTCTTCTCAATTCTGTTCGATCAGTATAATATTGTGATGCATGAGTTATCTTAAATCCTGTTGAATCTATTCCTGCAAAGATATGCTTGGTACAGCTAATTACAATGAATGACGAAATTATCTTTTCAAGCAATGAATTATTGATTCTATCTGTAAACTTTTGCAATGTTGTAAAATGAGGAATACGTGACAACCGTAGAAATGACCTTAGGTAATAGGCTTCAATTAACCACTCGACAAACATTCTATAACTCTTACCTTCATACTGTCGTATAGCAACTAGAACTATGTGCTGCCATATTGTAAATATGTGATTACTTTTCCTGTTAGAAAATAGAGGAATCCTTGCATGCTTCAAAACACGGAACATAGTACCTGCAAGTCTGACGTACATTGATTCTTTCAATAGACTATTGGTATTATACTCTTACAAAGCTTTGACTGTATGAGATGGTTTCTACACAGCCGGTTAATGATTAAATGAAACTAATGTTTCAGCTGACGATGAATAGTATAGGTACAAGCCCATAATCGAGTTTAAGTTAAGAAGTTATGAAGTAGCCATAGCATTATGCCATGTGGATATGACTTCCTGGCTAAATAAATACTTAGACCTTTAGCATTTGGTAATCTCTAACTACACAAAGTGATTGTCAGAATCGACAGGAAGTGACATAAAGGCAAAATGATTCAATGCAGAATCAATACAAAACAGAAAGAAATCAAGCTGCACAGAGTAAGGGGAGTTGGAAATCATCTGACTGTATTAGAAGAATTATGAAGTGCTCAGTTTGATTACAGACGAGAAAGAACTGAGAAATTATTGCTGGTACTCGTCAGGGTGCATGAGTAAGTAGAGGATTGATTGAGTCCATCTGCAGAAGGACAGTAAAATAAGAACTCGTCCAGTTTGGCCTGCTTTTTTTACTGCCACATGCCGGCAAAGCAATTGTCTAATTGTAACTAATTTCAGAAGATAACTTACAATCAGCACCTTTCATATATCTCCACGGGTAACGATTTGCCCTAATCCTGACTAGTCGTTCTACACCCTCTTATCGAATGCTGGGTAGAAACCAAGGTGTTAACGCACTCGACTCCATCTATCTGTTCCAGCTTGTGACGTGGTTCGAGACATATTTGGTATGCTTCTTTTAGAATTAAGTATTACCATCTAGTCGCATTTCGCCGGCTTCCTGACAATATTGTGAAGAGCCTGCCATCAGAATACTAACACTTATTGAGCTTATAATGTGGGTAGATCTAAGGATAGTTCGAATAACTACGGGTGTATCTTGGGATTAATAGTCGCCATCAACATGAACCAATACCAAACCAAGATCACGAAGAGTAAGACTTGGAATTAGGCAGAAAAATAAAATAGTAGTTTATTTGGAAATAAACGTTTAGAAACCTTTTGTTTACGAAAAGTGTTTCACTATATTATGAACAAAATCGTCACGGTAAGTGTGGTTATCCTCGCAGGCTTGGTACTGTTGGGCGGTATGACACATGGTAACACAGTGTACGCAAACGAAAGCGAAAAAGAGCATTGCTCAGACAAATATCTGCCTCAAGATGAGACTAGATTTCATATACTACCCTGTGACGATATAGGAATTCCGAATAATCATGACGGACAGTAGAATCTATGACTTGTACAAATAGAGAAATAAAATAGTAGTTTTTTCAGAAATAAGAATATCCTTTTTCTCTCTGCTACATAATCATTCCTATGACTAGTGAGATATGAAGAGTACTATTGAAGCGGGATGATTATCTAGCCGGCTAGGGTGAGGTGTATAATGCCGAATATGACTTTGGACATGATTCTGATGACGCCGGCGTTAACTTCATATTTCTTTGTCGGTCTTCGTCCATAATCATCGTTAGTATAACTTGCATTGTTTTAGTTCTGTCATGTTCTCTTCTACTATTCTCATATTGTGTTTTTCTGGGTCAATCTCCTTCTGTTTCTTTTCGATTTGTTTTTAGTTATTTTTTAATTTCGTGTGAAGTTAATTCTTTACCTTTCGACAATATTACAGGTTAAGAATGGCATTGAATTTCTATAGGTTGTAGAACTTTTAGTAGAGGGAGACTGGCTGATTCATTGATAGGCAACTGGTATAGCCCTAGTTGCTTTCTATCATTCTACTATCGTGGTCGATCATTCCTTTCGATTTTTAGCATTTTAGCATTTTTGCATAGCAGGACTAGTATTTACGATTTTATAGAAAGAAAGTGATTTTGATCTCATTAGCAAGTCAGTATACCTACAAGTAATACATGACCTACAATCCATGCAGACTGACCTGCTAATCTGCTGATCAAGATCACATACCAACTAGACCAAAGTCTTTTTGGTACATCATTATTACGTATTGATAGGTGTTAAAAGTTACGTATACACCATGTGCATGTGCATACATATAGTTAGCATATTTAGGAAACTCTTCGTCAGAGTACAGGGAAGAATGTTTCATTTAGCAGAATGCTTTTCAATGGCGAATGTTACTTATTATCGAACTTTCTTCGCCATAGACTGATCTAATTTTGGCGTTTATGGCGTCGATAATAATACTTGGATTCAGTCGTTTTATTGGCGATATTGTAGTTGTATTGCTGTAGTTTGTTTGTTGTATTGTAGTTGTATTCTGGGCATATACAGTGATTATTGCCGGTACTGACGAGACCACGATAGCAACTACAATATTGACAATTGTTGTTATTATAATGAAAATTACGGATTTCCTCATATAAAAGTAGGCAATACTAACTATTTATCGATTTGATATAAAATGACAGGTTAGACTTTCTAATTTCCAGAAAAATTAACTTCGTAATTTTATTTCGACTATTAAGACTAAAATACAATCGCCAGCATTGTCACTAGGAATGCTACAGTAGTGTCAACTATCAGGATAATATTTTTTTGCAGTCTGGCCTAGACTACCAAATGAAATAATACACAATACTAGACTCTGGAATAAACAATTTGTTGATTAGCAATGGACTATTAGACAAAGATTGATAGGCAAAAGTCTGCTAGGCAATGTAGCATTGATTAGGAATAGTGTCCATTATAGATATACTGATCGTGTAGTCCAGAACAATGCCCTGACGATTCATCACGACCATGGACCCTAGTACCTCATAGATTGGTTGAAATATCCTCTCGAGTCGGGGATTCCTCATTGGCCGTTGTTTCGTTTTAGGTTATACAAATCATGATCGGTTTGTGGGTATCTCTCATTGGTGAGGGTTTTGGATTATTTACCCAGTACCAATTACCAAATCGAGTTTTCAATCATTTTAAACGATGACGATCAGTAGATATTTGCCTCAAGAATAATATCTTGTCATTAGGCTCGGAGTTCAGTTGGCCATTCCACTCAGACACGACTGAATTCCACCTAACGACAGCTTTATAGTTTGTTACTAAGTTGTGGCTTGGATAGATTGACATGTAGTTAGTTGGTAAATTTACCGTTTGATGTGGCCACGGGAATATCAGAGCTAATCATATATGCTTTGTTCATACATTTTCTAGGCTTAGATTTTAGAAATACCGCAAAAACAATAGATAGATGTTGCACTTACACAGATAGGTTACATTTTCGATTACCTACATGGGTTACACACTGCTGCCTTAGTTCTTGTACGTATGGTGGATGTAATTAATCTTTGTAGAAACATCTCTGATGGAGTAAGGCCGTACCCACTAAATAGATATTTTGACCCTGATATTTTGTCCCATGAAGGAATGAACTCGTTAACCTCTTTATCGACTAACAGAGACCAACGGATGAGCAACCACCTCCAATCATCTACCAGTGGAACGAATATTCCTATCATTATACATAAGTCTGAAGAACAAACTAGGATAATCAAATCAAGCAGGGATTGTTATAGTTATTTCTGAATGACCACCTGAATCAGGGGCCATATTGCTTTTGTTTCCTTTTATTGCATCAGTTACTACTAAATAAATTATCGTATGATCTGATTTCGTAGGTGCATTTCTGGTATTAATTGCGTTTTGTATTACTTTTGTTGTCTGCTTTATCCAATTGTACTTATGTGGCATAGGTGTGGAGGTATCTACATAGTTACCGATTACCTTCACCGGACCAGTCACACCATATTGTTTTAATCCACTAATATAGTCAGTCCCAGTAAATAGATTGTTAATTGTTGTGCTAATATGGGTTAGAGTATTAGAACCTGTTGCATTTGTGCTCCAGCTTCCGGGTACTCCCCAAAATATTATAAAAATGTCTGCAGATGGAATAACAGGTATTTTATTAGCATTGTGATAATCTCCCTTTCCTGAATATCCGCCTTTACCTAATCCCGGTATTATACATTCTTTATCTGAATTCGAGTAGTAAGGCGATCCAAATGCTCCATTAGGATATGTTTTTGGCTTTCCATTATTCATGAAGATATGTTCATCACATGCATCTGATATCTCATAATCACCATTATTAGTCCATCCAGCAGGATCAGTCTTAGGAGTGTATGGATTGGTCATGTCTTCAATAGTTTCTTCTGTTGCTGCATAGTATACATCAAATGACTTATACGATACCATTTCCGCGAAAGCCATTCTCGCCTTTATCTGGTTTGTTGCTACGGATCCAGCTGTCAGATTTGGATGAGATTGAGGATGTTGGGTACATGTAAACACAGGAATACTTGTTGGTGCGGCAGGTTTAGTTAAATCTATTAAATTCGCTTTTGTAGCATTGGTTATTGGAAGCTTTCGACACGTATCAGCAGCTGCAGTCGTAATAGAAGTAAATCCTGTACCAAATGGGAGTCTGAAAGGGCTATAATTAATCCCCGTGTCAGTGGATTTATTGCCATACGTTACAGTAGACGAAGCGCTCTGACTATATGTGACAAGGGATAATAAAACTATTACCATGACAAAGAACGAAGTTATAACCTTATGATGATCCGATACAAGATTCTGAAGGCACATTATTATTATTGCAACCTATTCCTACTACTTAATAAGAAATTAGAAATAATACAATAGAAATTATTCAGTAAGGAATCTGCTGTATGTTGTAAATTTATACAATTCAGATTTTCCTTTACCCTAATCAATACTTTAATTGGTATGAGAAGAAGCTAAATTTGGTATATGCATCGTTCTCAAAACCGGTACTGAGACAGTCTTATATTGTTATATAATAATCCTGTATAACAGACCACTCTATGATTAATTCTACTCCAGATTGACTTCATGATGATTCTTCAGTTGCGCATATGTCTTGTTACTCGAATCCATTTAATGTATTTTCTGACTTTAATATATCCAACAGATGCAGCGGGTGCAATATAACGTGTTAAAAATGAGTTCCTCTCCGTAATTACGGAGATTGGCAGTCTTTTATAAGGATGTCTTGATTATATCTGGATAGAAAATAAGATTTTGTAGATTCAGAATCAATCTCAGACTTTATTCTAGCTCACTGCTATCTTCAAAATTATAAAACTTCGATGCTAGTTTGAAAACATCAAATATATCGTTATAAGACGTAGCTGCTTTTATTTAGTGTTCCACCATTATGGAACTGGATGCTTCTATCAAGGGTAAAGATAAGGACAGTACAATTTCAAAGTTGTTAGAAAATGCTATCAACTATATCAATGTTAAAGGAATATTTACTGAGTTTTGACGTTTATGGATCGTTAAAGAGGCCTAGTATCATTTGCCCGAAAAAAGTAATATTATATTGCTACTGTCGTTATTGGTGCTATTTTTGCCAGTCATTTCTTGCTTCAATCTCACGCTCTGATTCGAATAGATACCTAAACCAGTCTTTTGTTATTCTACAAGAGACCAATCCCTATACTATGGCTAGAGTCTAAATGACTAATCCGTTCGCTCCTTTTTCTAAGTTGATGACATAGTCTACTGCGGAACTGCTGCTGTTCTTTTTTCTTTGTATCTGTCTTTGCGCTCGATTGCCTCTATGTTGTATCTTTTCGGTTGGTCTTTAGGTGATAAATAACTACTGCCGCTATTATTGTTATTATTATTATCGCTAGCCATTTATTTAGTAACCGTATTCCCCCCATATTGATGGGAGCCCGTGAATAGTATGCGCCTAATCTCAGACTAAGACTTCCGTCCATAGCGGCATTATGACTTCCTTGATATGTCCAGAGTGTTTAAACAAATAATTCTTCTGACATTTCGAACACTGAAAAGACCTAAAAGGGTCGCTAGAGGCAAACCGAATAAGAGGCACAGGCTTGAAGAATTAGTAAACGAACAGAGGTCTTCTATAATCGTATGTATACGAATATCCATCAGGGGGATTGACCTCGGCAACTGCATCAATAGCACTAAAGATAAAACACACAACTCGTAACATGGGCGTATAACCACAGAACTAGGAGGAGATCAGAACTCGTGGATAAGTATAGGAGACTTCAGAAACCAAATACCTGCAAGTGGGAAGATGGTCACTACAGATAACATGAACACATCAATAATACAGATACAGTCAATAGGTAGAGGAGTTGGCGAGGATAACGAATAGTTCTCACAATACGCCAGCAATTAAAGAAGTCGAGACGAACAAGCCGGCCCTATATCATTCAGCAGACCTAGCACATACATTCCTCTAACCTATGAAAAGCCCTGAATTCATTTACCGTGCGTGTGTAGCTGAAAAGTCAGTAGACATTTATCGTATCATATAACGTACTTTCAATTCTCAAAGAGGGTTTGCCTATGATAAGATGATTATATTCATCGTATTGTTGATATAATTTTATGTGCTTAATTAATACTGTAATTTACTTCTTTTGAAACCATTACAGGGGCAATAATCAATTGTATAAATGCTCTTTATGTGGCTCTCTTCATATGTATCCATCAATTTTGAATCAGCATGACAAACTGCTTTTCTTAAGTTAACTACGCCGTCCTCGTCAAATCCTAGAGTATGATTTCTTCTTCTGTGTCCACATGAGCACAGTTAATGATCATGTTCTGTAGATACCCTGTGATATCCTCTCGTTACGTTGTTTTGTCCTGGTTCTTGAGTTTCAAATCTTTCCCATTCTTCCAGTTCTATATTTTCGTCATTTGTCAAGATTGAGTCAATATACTACCAATTGTTGGATATATTTTTAATTATTAATCTATGCTCTCATTTTCCTGATAGTCATATAGGCACAAGTAGGATTTGGAGCGAGTTTAAAAAAGGCAGGGTCGAATGTGGACTATATAACAAAAAAGGTGGGAGCAGCAATATAACAAATAAAACGACTCTAGCACCAAGATTACTGATTAGTCAATAATCACTGTGGTATTTTTCATTGAGTAAATCGATCCAATGAGCTATAAATGCCAAATGATAAGTATATAGTGAAATGAATCAAGAAATGGAAGATCCTGTAAGAACAGATCTATCTGAGTTTGGATACATAGAGAAAAAGATGGCGGCAGCAGGACTATTGTACACAGAATTATGTATCAAAGCAATCGGGGCATATGACAAAGAGATGGAAGACAGGACTGAGGTAGATACTACAGATAGCAACTATTGTAATATAGTAGACTTGAATGTGATCTCTGCTAGATAGGATATAGCATGAAATGAAGTGCATGTCTATCAAGCAGCCCTAGGCCGAGCTAATCCTAACTGGAAGAAAAAGAATAGAACTACGAAGCTGGAATATACTGAACAGAGCATCCCATCTGTACATTCATGTTCCTAACAAGATAGACACAGAAGCCTGCAAGAGATACAGATACGATTCTAGCAAGCTAGCAGGGACCAAACAATCCATCGTAGGTTATATTGTGATTGGCTACCTAAAAGAGTACGAGACTATGGAAGAATTTAACAAAGACAAATATGGTTTTGTGATAAATAGTTACAAAAAGATGAAACCTATAAGAAATGTTAAAGGACAGCAGAAGGTCTTCATCATTAACTAATTGTCATGTTAATATCCCTAACGGTCGGTTACCTTCTATAGTATAACTGTATTTCTTATAAGAGATAATATAGATATCATTACAACCTTGCTCTTTAATTTCTATCTACTGTATTGAAGTCAGGAACAACTCCTTCCTTCCTCCATATTTTTGTGAACAGTTATCGCATAAATAGACTAATTTAGAAATCAGACCTACTTATTCATACTCATTAAACAACAGTATACAAAAGTAAAATCACATTTTTAGGAAGATTATGCTGGATGGAATTATCCTAAGCTAGTAATATTAGATTAAAATCCGTTTTCCGATCATAATCAAGTACTCTCAATTATACATACTAATATTTACTGCGAATCGAAACACGGAAACAACAAAGGCTGGCTTGCTTCACTTCGATATTTGCCCTCTAATCTCCCATTTTGGATTTTGTTGTGTATGAACGTTTGCATGGGCGTTACCATCTTCAATCGGCTTGACAAGATCTGAGATTTGTTTGTCTTTCAATGGCCCTTCTAGTTTATCAGAAGTAATAGTGCCTTGTACTAATACTTCACTCTTAGGACCAGAGGAGATGGCTATACATAGAAGTAATAAGGAAAAAGTTCAATTCGCATATGGAGATAATTATGGAGTTGAAAATATCAGATTGAATAGCATTGAGTAAACCTATAACGCTACTGATAGTTTATTGTAAATTAATGTCATGAACAGAATGAATCGTTCGGTAGTCCATGGTAAGAGTGCCACAGATGAAACGGCGTCCAATGTTGACTCAGCTGACCTAATCGGCTGCTTGATAAATGCCCTAAGTATAGTCTGAGTACTAGCCGAAGTTCTTGCCTTACTAATTCAAAGAATACAATCACCACAGGTCGTAAAAATCGACCCATTTACATTCCATAGGAATATTGTGCAATCTTAGGGTTTATTTAGACGGATTTATTCGCGGTATTAGTTACATGAAATAGTCTTAGAAGAACTCTCAAGAACAGATAGCAAGTTTTGGTGTTTTACTAATATTTGTGTTGATGCTCTTTATCTACATGAACTGTTAGTTCGTGAACATTATCAAATTCCTTTCCGCATGCCTCACAGACAGGATGATGAGCATGTTCATCAGAAGGCTTGTTCATTTTTAATAGTTCATAGTGTCTAATATCGTTTAAATAAGTTATAAACTAGGAGCGCCTTCATTTCTAGTTTATGATGCAACTCGTCATGAACAATTTTCCGTAGTTTGTATGTTGCTGTCAGTTCCATTTACAATAGCAGTACAGATATAATTTGCAAGAAATGTTGTAAACCGTCATCCGACATTAATAGAGAATAAAAAGTTTAAAGAAAGGCGAAACGTGCGGTTTGAGCCACTATTTTTAGTGCCATTGTAGGATTGGATTACATGCTGAATTAATGCACTTTGGAAGAATTCCAACTGATAGCGAACGGAGGAAGTGGATAGAAGCCGAGGGCGGCATTGAAGCAGACAAACGGAGATTAGCCGATACTGCAAGGAAGAAAACTCATGGCGAACCCGAAGCCGAGAAACAATAATGAATGACAACAAAATAAAATTAATGTCTCTAGTTAGAGAACTTGACGATACTACTAGAAAGGAGTGGCTTATAGTCGAGGATCCCACGGACAACGATAAAGAAGTTATGCGTCTAGAGTGGAATGACGACCTCACGATCTGGATTGATGCACATCAGGAGCAGGCAAAGGAATAGATCTTGGGCAACTTTCAAGATACGATGAAGCTGTATATTGTTGTGATAAGGCAATCGAAATAGACTCTAAACAATCTACCATATGGACTAACAAAGGTTATTTCTTACATCAATTGGGGAGAAATAAGGACGCTATAGATTGTTATAATAGATCGTTAAAATAAATCCAAAGAACAAAGATACGATAGAGTACAAGGATATTGCTATTAAAAGTTTACGCAGAGGGACAAATACATATAATTCTAATGGAAAAATAGTACGCTGAGTATTAGTCTAATGCGCGCCCCTTTTTAGTAAGAATCATTGCCCTAAATAAAGGGTCAAGATTGACGTGGGCCCAGAGGTATGTGAATCATATTTGACTCAAAGTTTGGATTCGGTGGCATCCATTCCGATATCGGTTCGAAGATGGATTCTCTACTTAGTGAAGGAGTTAGTAATGGTGACATTCGCAATGACAATCCTTGCTGTTACAATAAAGATGGGTATCAAGTTCCTAGGTAAACAGTTTGACAGAGTCTGTAGCGAAGAGGAGAAACCCGTCTCACTAAGGTCGTAGTAATAGAGTTAAGACAGAGACTTGTTATTTTACAAATGGCAAATAACAAAAGAAAATTAAGACTACAGGTGCAAATGTCCATAGATGGCTGCATTGCTGGGCCAAACGGTGAAATGGACTGGATGGTCGGACTCTTGGATGATGAACCCTTAAAATATGTAAGCAAAATAACTGAGTCTGTTGACACCATTCTCCTGGGACGGAAAATGACTGATGTCTTCATCTCTTACTGGTTAAATGTGATGAACAAACCTGATGACCGCTGGAATGCGTTCGCTAAAAAGATGATAGAAACCCCAAAAGTTGTGTTCACTAAAACACTGAACAAATCTGAGTGGATAAATACAGATATTGCAACAGGCAATCTCATTGAAGTTAACAAGTTAAAGAGCCAAAACGGCAGGGACATCGTCGTTTATGGTGGTGCCTCATTTGATTCTTCCTTGATTAAAGAAAAACTAGTTGACGAATTTTATTTGTTTATTAATCCTGTTGCAATTGGAAACGGTATGACCATATTTAAGGACTTGAACGAGATTCAAAAATACACTCTGATTGAATCAAAAGCGTTTGAATGCGGTATAGTATTGCTCCGCTATGAGGCATGACAACAATGACGCACTATTGCCTTGGAAAGCCCCATATTGGGGTAATGCAGCAGTAGCAGCAGCAACAGAAAAGAAATAAAAGTTAGTTGGCTATTAAATCATCTAGGGCTGCTAGTCATAACGTAATGTGAAGCCAAAATGAAGTACAGCAGTCATATCCTAACGTAGTTTGCCCTGACGTCGATACTGAAAGAATACTCCAAAATCCCTTTATCTATCTACCCATGCGTAAATATTTCTAGGATTTCCCTCAATCGATCTATCAAAGTACTTCCGAGATTCTTCAGATCTACCTAAATTGTTTAAGGCTGAAGCCTTTCCTTCTAACGCCGAACTATATACCGGATTTATTTCAATTGCCTTATCATAGCATTGTATTGCCTCATGGTACCTTTCGAGCTTGTTAAGACTTTTTCCCTTATTATCCCAAAAAAGGGGATATTTGCTATCGAGCTGTATTGCCTTATCATAACATTCTATCGCCTCTTGATACTTCCTAATATTGTGTAGAGCAACTCCTTTGTTGTTCCATATTTTTTCTATACCTACAACGTGAAACATCTTTGTTGATAGGACATCATCAATGAATTGTATTGCCTTATCATAACATTCTATCGCCTCTTAATCTTCCATAATGGTCTAGTATTCTACCCTTTCCAATTACGCTCCCAAACTATTCATACCTTCAACTATATCCATCGAAAGTGGTAACTGTATCAATAATGCTAAAACCTTATCTTCAAGGTTAGTTAGAGAAGAAAAGAACAGTTCTAGTTCTTTTTCCAGATCCTTTTGTCTCTTATTATAAGTTATAACCTTTGGAAATTTAGCGGTAACTCAAATGATTAGGAACCTTTTTGCACCATTCTTTACCATAAATGCATTAGGAATCCTATAAGAAGAAGAATCAATTTCCACACTTGGGAATAATAGCCTAAACCATCTGGAATTATCTAGACTAGGAGGATAAAATGGTCCTTGCCAGGCTGGATAACTCCATCCAGAGCGAGCCAATGTGGTATTGCAAGTATTGTCAAAAAACTAAAACTGTATAGTTTTGGATAAAGATTGTTAAGTCTATCTACTAGATACTCGGTAATCTTTGTATATTTTGTTTATAACAAACAGAAAAGAAGCAAATGCTATGCCATCAAAAGGAATATTCGGTATTGGAATAAGTATTTTCTTTTTAGGACTAATTCTGTGGGGAGGGTGGAATGTATATCAGGGACTACGAAAATCATTTAATGAAGTAAATGTATCTAGTAATAATTTGGTTAATCAATGCATGAAACAACTGCCAGCAGGCTCAAGTGTTTGCGACCATGAGTTGAGACCTACATTACAACACTCTTGTAACAATGGTATTAGCAACTTTCTTATGATGAAGAAGCAGGACATTTGCGATGACGGTAAAGTGAATCATTATTATGAACTAAGAGCGGAGTATAGTAAAGCTACAAGAAGATAGTGAGAAAAGAAAAGAATTCATGGACTTGATTATATGCTGCATAATAAAGATACATTTGAAGATATATCTAAAATTCGCAAACTATATTGGAAGAATAACATGGACAAAATCGTGAATTATTTTATGAATATAAAAGACGAAGTAAATTTGGAAAAATTAAGATTTTATTAGCACAACTGCATTTCACTTTTAGTTTCACCCTTTGGCATTCTTTTCAATAGATGTATAGGATATACATCGAAAAGGTAGCGATTGTATTAGTCATGTTTATGATGTAACCTGAAAGCGAGTCATAAAGAAAATGCTATATATATTATGCAACGCTATTTGATGTTTCAAATCGTAAGCAGTATACAAAAAAAGAAAAGGTAAGTATATTCGTTATCTATTGACGTTGATCGCTCCTTTGGGATACTCTGTTGCCATTACCTGAGATTTGAGATCCTTGATCAGAACAGTTTGAACTGCCACCGCACGAGTTTGATTGGCTTAGACTCTGACTGGTGCTGGTACTGCCACCGTTCCCACCGTGATGATGATGCCCGTGGTGTCCAGCAAATACTGCTCGCAGGAGTTGTAGCTGCTGTAGCGATAAGCATTGCCGTTACCGCTGCAATTGGTCTATTAGGCTCAACACTAGGACTATTAACAGGAGTTGCGAGTGCATATTTGCTAACATCTGGTTTACTGGGATCAGGAGGTGGAGGAGGATCACCAGGATCAGGAGGTGGAGCTGCTCATTTTGCTCCTATCTTCCTTCTGAATGATCTTTTCAATGTATGGTTGCTTTCCCTTTCATTAAGCTTGGCAGCAGGAGTATATCCTGCTTGGAAGGCATCACGTCTATCTCCACTAGAAGCGCTAAGAATATAGTGTGACAAAAACAAGCAGATTTTATCCGTCAACCACAACATCTATAGTCAAATATTTTTATAAAAGGGTTCTAATACCATTAGCCAATGGCAACTAGAACAACCCTCGCTACAATCATATTCACAGCACTGATTGTAGTTTTGGCCTCAGCTATGGCAGTAAGCCTGACCACTCCTTTATCGGCTATGACGATGCAGCAAAGAAATCAAGCAACAATGATGAATAAGAACATGTCATTGGGAAATATGACAAGTGACGGCACTAATATGACAAAGTAAATATTATTTTATTTTCAACATTCTTATTTTTTATATAATACATATTGATCAACCAATCTCGATGAAGTAATATCAGACATAGTAAACGACTATAGAAACGAAATTGAAAGATCTGATAGCGATGTCAAGTTAATCCATCAAAAAGGTAATGAGATTATTCGGATAGAAGTGGATAAGAACCGTCTAAGCCAAGTTATTTCTAATCTAGTAGGCAATGCAGTCAAGTTCACTACGCAAGGTAGTATAACAATTAAAGCAGAAATAGAGAAAGATGGAGAAGATAATAAGGCTTTAGTAAGTGTAAAGGATACGGGGTCGGGAATAGATCCTGAAATAATGACTAGGCTGTTTACAAAATTTGTTGCGAAATCTAATGCAGGCACCGGATTAGGATTATTCATCTCAAAGAGCATCATTGAAGCCCATGGAGGCAAGATTTGGGCTTTGAACAATACTTCTCTAGATGGAAATGGTAGGAGTATGGGAGCCACCTTTACCTTTAATATATTCTTGAGTAAGTCGAGACAAACTCGTTAAGAAGAGATATGATCAACAATAACAATAACGACAATAAAAACAATAGAATACTAGTAATAGACGATGAAATGGATATTACAACTGTTTATACCTTGGGTCTTCAGGATAATGGTTTTAAGGTTGATGCATTTAATGATCCCTTACAAGCATTATCTGATTTCAAGAGCGGCACCTATGACTTTGTGCTTATAGACTATAAAATGCCAAAGATGGATGGATCTAAACTATATCAAGAGATACGAAAGATAGATGATAGAGTTAAGATATGCTTTATCACAGCATTTGATGTATATCATGAAGAGCTCAAAAAGAAGTTTCATACAAGTTCAAATACAAGGTATCAAGATAAAGAAGGAAAAGAAGACTCTGACGTAGAATGCTTTATTCAAAAACCCATTGACATAGACGAGTTGGTAAAACGAATAAAGGAAGAATTGAATTCATAATTGATATTAATAACAAATGTATTATTTAGTAGCAATAATAACGATATTATTACTATTGGAGTAAATGATAGTAGTGAGCCATAACAATAATGCTACGACGACGACGACGAGACTATTACTAGTCGACAACGAGCCCGATAACACTTCAGTTTTAAGTATGGGTCTAGAAGACGAGGGATACATAGTTGATGCATTTACTGATCCAATACTGGCACTCTCTAATTTTAAGCCTAACTACTATTCTTTGGTAATACTTGATATTAATATGCCTAAAATGAATGGATATGACTTGTATAAAGAAATAAGGAAATTAGATAATAAAGTAAAGATATGTTTTCTTACTGCTTCTGAATTGTATAATGAGAGCTTAAGAAGCCAAACAAAAGAGATTCTAGATGAAGTAAAACGTTTTATTTCAAAGCCATTAACCATAGAAGACTTGGTTATAAAAGTAAAGAAAGAGCTAGCCGAAGATTCACAATAAGGGCGTATCCGTCTTTACAATGCTAGAGAAATGGGATCAGATGGCCATGATGTTTGTGGTGATGGGCATTTAGAAATGTTAGATATGGTTTTATTTTATGAAATATTTCAGCTTTTTCTGAATCCCTTTTTGCGTCAATAAGTAGACCCTGAATGTCCTATAAAATATTCGGAATAATTAGTACAACTAAGATCTGATACCAGTTCTTACAAATTTTTAAAAGGAGTCTTGTCAGCGGTAAAAGAAACCTAAATGTATAAAGAGCAAATTAAAAAGGCACAGCTCAACGATACGACCAATACCAAAAATTATAGAGGAATACATTTACAGAGGCGATCATTTAACTATAATTAGAGTGGATGATAGTAATGGTAAATGAAGTTAACTAATTTAGCTAACTTTTTGCCATTTTTAGCCGTTAATTAGTTAACTCTTTTAGTATATAACCAGATATTTATAACATTCCTAATTGGGATTGGAGCACGAAAAATTTATACCAACTCCGGTATATGAACAATTTAGATTATCTCTATTCTTTCCTTACATGGGGGAAGATTATTTACGTCTCAAAAGGATACTCAGTCCGATACATATGCATGTCTTTCCCTCTAGTTATTAATCCAGTAGGATAGTAGCTGCCACTATTATCTTTAACCAAATTAATGGGTCCAATAACATACCTTAATATCGTGCAATATCCTGTAAGATACACTAAGATCGCTACCAACCTATATGATCGATCAGAACCCAATTTCATTGTTTAATTTTAGGTTCTAATGCTCGTAGGTGAACCCTTTCCAGACCCATGTAAATTACTTTTTAAATACAGGTGTCCTATAGACTGGTATACTTTGTATCACTTATAACTAACTAACTCACTCACTATTTGATTCTACTATATTCGACATATAGAAAATTAATGCAGAACTAGCAACTAGCAATACTATATACTCGATTGCGTATTTCTATTATGCCACTCCAATCCGACTGTCATGACTAACTGATGACGTAAAGATATAGTGGCGGGGTGTGGTACCCTGTCGGCTTCGTTCAACGGGCTACTACGGACGATACTGTTGGAGTTGAGTCCATGTTCATATGTGTAGTAGCGGTGGGGTACCGCGCTCCCTATGCTCATAATGGTAAAAAAACGTTAAATAAGTTCCCGTTATTGTCATTCATAAATTAAATTATAAAAAAAGGGATAGCGGTCCAGCCTAAAGAACTACTTATCCGGTCTTATACCCGATAACAGAAGGTCGAGGGGAATAAGAAACTCTAGCTGTATTATTCTTGTTCTAGAATAAAAGCTAAATACTAGATCCGTTATGAAATATCAGCAGCTCGCATTCCAAAACCAACAAAACAAAAGATAGGTACCCCATCACGTCCATCTACTGTCATCGGCTACAAACACACTTTCGTTCATATGGTTGTTCATTTGGTTCGTGCGTGATAGGGTACTGCTGTTGTTAGTTATTAGCAATGATTTGATACTGTGTTTTTACGCTAGTCCGTCCTACCGGCCGGCTTAGACTATTATTCTTTGACTATTATTCATTCGGTCAGACTATCTCCCAAGCAACTAATAGAACTACTAAATAGTATTTGGACATTATTTATTCTAAAATGCATGGTGGCGGAAAAGTAAAACCAGAAGTATCTCTGATTAACAATTTTGTACGTATGGTAGGGTCGCTCTTGCCAGGTACAAAAAAGAATAGAATAGTAGGTAAGCAAGATGATAAATTCTAGATACCAAACCATTTTTTCTTCTCGGCTTTTGTGGTATGGACTTTTCTAGGCCTAAGGGTTGTCCTCTAGAACAATAATCGGGAGTCTGTCTATTAACCGTCCTGCTTTTCTTTCTATACTTTTCCAGCTCAAATTGCCAGGATCGATTCATATAATTCATATTTCAATTATGGTATAGGGTATAATAGCGTCAAAAGGCTTTCTGAAGAACAATTCTTAATCTTTAAAAATTGGATTGATTACATCATATAACCATACATGTAGAAACATCACTGTGCCTCTAGTAATTATTCCGAATAAATACCAAACTTCTGTTATGCGTAGTCAAATATAGAAATTAATCAGGACCTGCAATAATATAGTTGCACTTTACCTTTCTAGCCTATTATCAAAAACAATGACACAAAAAAAATCCTAGTATTTTAATGCATGATTCATGAAGGTAAAAAGATAACGATTCAAGTTGGCAAGTGGTTTAATTATGAGCAAAATGATGAGGATTTTAGTTGTAGATGATGAATCTGATATCAGTATAACATTCGCGAATGTTCTGGAAGACAACGGATTTGTAGTTGATACGTTTGACGATCCTGGTTTAGCATTGGAACATTTTAAGAAGGATCGCTATGATCTTTTAATCCTAGATATTTTGACAAAGGATAAAGGGGGATTCTAGGAATGAGAATATTTTATTTCTTGATCTTCTTCTAACGCCTTAGATTGAAGATATTCTATTGCTTATCTGAGATTACTGTCATATTTTGGTGCTGAAGCATGAACAGTGTCTCTTGTTGTTTGTTCAAATGTTTTAGCTGTATTAACTGCAATTCTGGAAAGCTCTTTTGCATCATTTTTCTCACGGTCAATAAATGTTCTGAATGCTCCCATATTTGCAAATATTGCATTGTTTGCTATTCGGGTTGTAGCTATCGTATTATCTGCACAATTACTCACTGTTCTTGTGTAGATTTCAGTTATTCTTTGTGGAGAAGCCCAATTATCCCAAAATACCGCACGGATATTCTCTACATAAGGAACCCATATTGACTGAAATGACTTTATAATCTCCTTGTGAGAGTCTAGGTAACTATCTGTAATCTCTTTAGTTGTTTGGAGAGTATGTTCTTGATAATCATTAATTGCTTCTGTATTTCGTGGAATCTCTCTTCTTGCTTCATCGATTGTTTTTTTAAGATTATCTTTAGTTTCTTCTATTGCCCTTTCAACTGAGTGACGTTGCTCTGATAATGATGATGCAGTTGATGTAGCAGTCTCTACTCCTATAGTACCATCTTCAGCGGAAATTCTTGTCGTAGCTTTATCTGATTCTCTTTTTGTTGACATCATAAGCTTCTCATTCTTATATTATTTAAGTGTTGGTAATAAACGGTGTAAAATACCATTAAAGGCCATCAGACATAAAATTAGACAAATTGCAGGTTGATTTGATGCAGTTACAACTATGGCATTATTATATTGATATCACTGGTACTATCTCTAGGGTCGTCACAGCCGTCACTGCCATCACCGTCATTTTCAGGGGTTGCATTACGGTAATTATAGTGCTCAATATCTGAATATCGGAATTTCAGAATCAATCTTTTTATAAGCTAATATAATTTAGGAAAGATGATGCAAGTTCAGGTTCAAGAGCAGAAACAGACATCCAAAGTATAGGATTTTAGACTTTGTATTGAAATCGATATAACTTATTGTAGCTCATATAAGTTGACAGATATAAATAAGGAAATAAGGTATTGAATATAGGTGCACATGCCACATGAGAAGATTTTCTATACTTCATTTTGTAAACATAAAATTAGCTGTATACATAGTTGCGATGTTATGCTTGGTTAACGTTGCCACAACTGTAATGAAGCCTATGACTTTAGCAATTGCACAAGATAGCCAGAATCAAACTCATTATCAAACTACGAGCAACAACAAAGCTCTCATCGTATCACTATTGGCTAACAATTTAGCAAACCGGCTCAACAAGTCAGGAGCAATCTTAGAAATAACAAGTAAGTTGTCGGAAGTAAAAAATCATACAGACGCGTCTTCTCTTAACCAGACTTTACATGGGATAGCTGCAGATGTAGATATTCAAAAAAGAAAGATAGCAGGAGATATTCTGTCAGCAGACAAGGATTTTGGGGTCATCTTTTTTCTTATGCCTAACGGTTATATGTATATGGCGGAACCATATTCCCGTCAGCTCAACCTCACAAAAAGCAACTTTGATTTTAGAGATTATTATAAAGGAGCAGTTAGTACACATATGACATATCTCGGCAATGTTATCATTTCTGCTTCTTCAGGTTTTACACAGGCCAATATTGCAGTCCCAATTTACTCTGAAAATAATAATAATAATAATAATAACAGCAGTAGACCATCTCTTCTGGGCATCTGGGCTGGTGGTTTAAACTTAGCAGGTTTTAACAAATTGCTACAATCACTTAACCTTACCAATAACGAACATATTGTTTTTGTTGATCACTACGGTCAGAAGATAGCCGATTCAGATAAAAACCAAGCACTAAAATCAAATCAATCATTTGCTAATTTCCAGAGTTTCAAAAATGCCGTAGCCGGGGAGGCTGGTTCTATCGCAGAAGTAATTAATGGCACTAAAGTGCTAGTATCGTATCATCCAGTCAATGCTATTCAGACAAAGTGGGCTATTCTTGATATTCTACGTTTATGGAACTAATACTTTTGCTGCAAACTGATATCTCTACTGATAGTTGATCGGTCTACCTTTAATTCCTGTGCTATTTCAGTTTCTGTCATAGACTGTGCTAGTAGGGTTGCAACTTTTCTTCGTCTATCTTCAACTTTGAATTTATGCGTCACCAAGATTGTTATATGCAATATACTATTAGGGAAGGTTGTGTTTATACATTTTGTAAAAGGAATGCAATATGTTGAGTATCGACATGATATAACTCTCTCAGGATCCTTGCATGTTGATAGCGGCTGTATCCTTCTAATATGTTAATGATTAGAGCAATTGAAAATGGTGTCCATCTAGCGCAGTTATTAAATTTCAATACTATTTACTTTTGCAAATGTAATGTTATGAGATCTAAATACTCCTTTCATTCTCTTGATGAGTCCGATAGCAATATCTTGGTTAGGACCAGTTACGATACACATTTGTGAATTACGATAAGTATTATCTTTCAAGCATAACCAAATCATTAATCTAATGAAGAATTCTGTATCACCAAGGCCAGTGGCCATTTTAACTCATAGGTGCTTATGCTTATCATGATGTAATGAATTATTTGTATCTGGAATAAGCAGGTTATCCTACAACGACTTTTCATAATCAAATATTGGTTTTTCAATTGTCACTTTATATGGTAACCGATGATATGCCTAAAGCAGCAATCTCCATTAGTCCAACATCCTCATGCTTGTGTTCTTCAATACTCCATATCCAGAAGGGTTTGCCTTGTAGCCTTAAATATCTACGTGTATTTTCTTTTTGCTGCTGCGAAAGTAGCTTTTGTAGGTCTTTGTCATGGTCCATTCCATGTATTTTCTGAGAAACTGCCATAAGTTCCTTCATAGCGAAAGCTAAGGTAACCATCACCCGCAATAAGTTTCTTCATAGATGCCTGTTCCATTCTGCTTGATTCAAAGGCTTCAGCTATCTCTATAATGGCTCTATGTATTTTGCCTGTTACTGGATTTCTTATAGGTTCAAGCCGTGCTTCTGCAATATTTTTTCCTACTTTTACATAACTCCTAATACCACGTGATTGGAACTTTACACTTGCTCTCTTTGGTTCTTGAAAATCTTCTATAGTGCTTGCATATAGTGCAAAAGGCCCTCCGCCAGCTTTACCTGTAATGATATTTGATAGGGCCTCAAATTGTTCTTCATTTGTTCTACTGTCTATATAGTAGGATGCTTTTCCACGACCTTCATGGATAGGACCCGGCCAAGAAGCAATCAATGCCATATTAAACCCATCTAATTTAACTCTCTTACCATTTTCATAACTACCATTTTGTATATGGTAACCAGCAACGCCTTCACAATTACCATGAGTAGGTTTAGCGTTAAACTGACAAGGACATCCCCAATCACAATTACACGCATCCAGAAAATAGGCATGTATTTCCCATTTTGGTTGTTTTGTTGATACCTTCTTCTTTTGTCGCTTTAGATTCAATATATGCTGACTGACTGCAATAAGTGGAGTTTCTATATATGTATAACCTTTATCTCAAACTTGTTTTGTTCTCGCTTCTGCTATTGCTAGAATACTGTTTGTCTCCTCGTAGTTAGGCGACCATCATCTATGTTGTTGTCATTGCCAGTTGCGTTCAAAGGTAGTCTCTTGTTTTGTTGTTGCTTGCTTGCCTGCTTGCCTCTTATGTAATTCAAGGCGCTTTCTATGTTGTAGCATAGGAAATTAACTCTAGCTTTACTAAATAAGTATCCTTGAATAGCTCACTTGTCTGCAGCTTTTCCCTATTGTCATCTGAGGTTTCTACTATTTCAAATGCATGCTTGACTATTTCGTCTAACGCTGTAAGACATATCTGGTATTGCTCAGGTAAGTGTTCTGTAACATATTCATTAACGGACTCTAGCCTGATTACGCAAATACTGTACATCAGAAGTGATTGAAGTCCTTGATACTTAACTCGAGCTATTTCTCCATGAGTCATAGCTCTGGCTCTCAACTCTATTACCTTTGAAAGACCTGTAGTTTGTGTATCAATTGACAGACTTTGTATTTGCTTCTTTGAGAAAAAAAGTGTCAATACCATAGTTCCTACTATTCCAACTGTTTGTGCTATACTCAGCGTGTCAGAAAATCCTATTATAATACCTTCAACCATTAAGTAGGATCGTAAAAAAATTAATATAATAACCATTAGTGACGTAGCGAAGATTATATTGCTATACTTATACCATAATCATAATCATCAAAACCCCTTTTTCAGAAAATGTGGTTAGTTATTGCTACTCGAGATAACAATATAAAAATTGTGTGTCTGAAATGAGCAGACTTAATTTGCTTAGATATATACTCTTGCAGTCTATACTTGACTTATGACTATGAAGCTTTTGATAGCTATGCAAGACTCGGTTCTAACACTTGAATCCTCAAAAACAAAAACTAATTGGAAGATACATGAATGCCTAAAAGGAACTCATCCTCAATGCATATCCTTTGATCCTAGTAAACCAAACCGTATGTATTGTGGCACGTTTGGAAATGGGTTGTGGAAGACAGATGATTACGGAGAAACTTGGGGCAATGTTGGAATCGATAGTATATCTAGTAAAGATGTAACATCAGTTTCAGTCAGCCACCATAATCTAGAAAGAGCAAAGAACAACAACAATGAAGCGTTCAATACGGTATATGTGGGAACTGAACCTGCTGCATTTTATAGATCCGATGGCAGAGCTGAATCTTGGGAGAAAATGATCTCCCTTAATAATTTGAAATCTTCGACATCATGGAGCTTTCCTCCAAGGCCACGGACTTCTCATGTGCGATGGATTGAACCAGATAAAACTAAGCCTGGTTACGTCTATGCAGCTATAGAAGCTGGAGCGCTAGTCCAAAGTCATGATGGTGGCAAGACGTGGATAGATAAAGTAGAAGGAGGACCATGCGATACTCATACTCTTAGCACTCACAAAAATATGCCTGGATGGTTATATTCTGCCGCAGGCGATGGATATTTTGAAAGCCATGATTATGGACAAACCTGGAAAAGATTAGTGGTAGGACTTGGTGATTACGATTATCTAGTTGGTCTAGCAGTTGATTCAGGTGATCCTAAAACTGTTATCGTATCTGCCTCCAAAGGGCCATATCAAGCTCATTCCCGTGAAGATCCGGAATCAACGATTTATAGAAAGACTTCATCTACTAAGGATGCTTCTGATGATGATAATAATAACAGTAATGATGATAGGTGGAAGGCTGTATCGAATGGCCTTCCTGAACCACGTGGAATAATCATATCAATTCTTGCGGCAAATCCAAAGGTTTCAGGAGAGTTCTACGCTGTCAATAATCGTGGCATATTCTGTTCTACTGATTCAGGTATTTCATGGAAGATGCTTAATGAAGGTATTGAATGGCCCAAGGAGTATCTTACACAACATCCTTTTGCTCTAGCAGTTATCGACATAAATAGCTGACTGGGGGCAGCTGAGCTAGCCAAGATAATGTCAAATGCTTACTCCGATTAATTAATATTTTTATGTATTGAATATGAAAGATTTAAACCATATTGCCGCACCATTCCAATTCAATATTCAGATGAGCTTTTATGAGGTTTCATGATATGAATACTAAAAGTAATTATTGATATAATTATTTGTATTCAATACAAGAATTGGGACTTTGGGTCATAAAGGTGAACCAAATAAAAAAGTCAAACAAAAGTTCTTAGAGTGTACTTCACATATAGTCCCTAGTCCCTCTTCTCCATTTCCAAGTGATTGATATATTTGCCGACGATATATCAGAGCTTGTCAAATTTCTATATGCCAAGAAACCGAAAATTGTAAGATTGTTAGATTTACCTGAACCATTTCCACCAACAAAGAACAGATAGTGAGTCAATCCTATCTTGTCTTGAAAATATGTAAAAAATAGTATCAGCTGTGCATATAGAAATGTGGAAATCGTCAACATCAACATATTTCTTCCATATTGACTTCGCCCTTTTGTATAGCGTCAAGTGTTTCGTTCCTAGCTATTTCAACTAATCGATCAAATTCCTCTTTTGATTTGAGGGTGTATGATTTATTAATATATGACCTAGCATCAGGAGGTTTGATCAATCCATCAGAATTTGTATCCAGCGATATAGATTCGTGCAATATAATTGATACTCCACCTAGATTGCCAAATTGCCCAGATATAATTACAGCAAAATAGGGTTTATTGCCTATAATTATTGCCTCAGCTGAGTACTCCTCCGTTTGCATATCTCTGAACAAATTCTACCTTGCCAGCGTTTTTCTTTCCAGCTTTACCGTTATGATTGTTACTGTTATAGTTACTAGTTGTTCCTTCTAATGTCATTATGGATCAAACCTCCCTGTAACTTTTTACAAAAGAGATAATTCTAACTCTTCTTTCCCATGTTTTCCTCTGAGAATGAAGATAGCTCCTTTAGAGTCCAATTTTATATCTAAATTAGTAAGTCTCAAAAACTCTTCAGGACAAGCGCCACTCTCATACATACATGTCAAGAATGCCCTCTTTTGAAGTGTAGGAGCATCTTCTATTAGTTGTTTAACTTCCTCTTCTTCAAGAAATTCTGCAATATCAATATTCATATCCTTACTACGTCTTTCTTTGCCTACATTTACTGAGAACCATTTAACTTACTCTGGATAGTATTCGTTATTTCCGTATGAGATCTTGTAGAAAAACTTTAGGATTTTTCTAAGTAGTGATAACGACAATAAGATGTAGTTACCTCTGCAAATTGCAGAAAATATTGGTTATGATGCTAACGATTTGAATTCCATTCCGCAATCTTCCATTCTTGGTGTAGGCTGTGGTGCTCCTATAAAATTTGCAAATATCCAGGAAGGAGAAGTAGTCATTGATATAGGTTCTGGTGGAGGAATTGATGTATTCTTGTCGGCAAATAAAGTCAAACAATGTGGGAAAGTGATTGGTATTGGTATTGATATGACAGACCAAATGTTAGAAAAGGCTGCAGAACATGCGAAAGAGAATAGATATACAAATGTGGAATTCAAAAAAGGAGATATAGAAAAAGGGATTCCAGTTAACGATAACGCTGCAGATGTAGTCATCAGCAATTGTGTTATTAATCTAACGATAGATAAGGTAGTCGCATTCAAGGAAATTTACAGGATCCTTAGAAGTAATCGTGGGAGAATGGTGATATCAGATCTTGTTACAAGTAAGGAAGTCAGCCCAGAATCGACTGATTCGGATAAATGGTGTAGTTGTACAGATGGTGCATTAACAAAAGAACACTATCTTGATAGTATTAGAGAGGCCAGATTTTCTAATGTAGAAATATTGGAAGAGAAATTGTATATGGATGGCGAGAATGCAGAAGGCAGAAGAATAACTAGTCTGGTGATAAAGGCGATAAAGGAGTAGCATTTACAAGAGAGAGTTCGAAAGTATGAAATTTTCATTTGGTGTTAATAAATCAAGGACTAAGAGTACAATTCTATTTGTATGTATACAAAATGCCGGCCGTAGTCAGATAGCTGAAGGATTCTTTAGACACTATGCTCCCGAAGGCTATGAACCGATAAGCGCAGGAACCAGACCAACTTCAGAAATAAACCCACTTGCAATACAAACAATGAAAGAAGTCGGAATAGACATTAGCAAATAGAGACCTAAGGACATAGCCGAAGATATGATGAGAAACTCTACCAAGATCGTGAACATGGGATGTATGGACAAGGTTTGGTGTCCTGCAACTTTTCTTCACAATCTTAAAGACTGGTGAATAGAAGACCCTAGGTGCAAGCCAATAGAAAAAGTCAGAGAGATCAGGGATGAGATTGAACAAAGAGTAAAAGAATTGACTGCAAGTCTGAGTATAGACGCAAATCAATAGATCCTTATCTTCATTATCAATGGGTTAGACCAGACTGACTTATGGGATGATTAACTGTGCGATTCAGATTGGAACAGAAAACCTTACTTACAAAGATAACTAGCAAACTAACTCCCAATCAAAAAAGTTTTTATGCATAGAATAAGATATAGCAATTTCATCTTATACAACTATGGATTTTGATGAAGTTGTAAAAAGGAGAAAGATGATAAGGGAGTACCGATTCAGATAGGCAACAAATTCCAGCTCGAATAATTACAAAGCTGATTAGAAACGCCCATAGAGCGCCAAGTGCTGGTCATACACAAGTTCAGGAATTTATAATAGTAAAAGATGCTTCAACAAAAAAGAAGTTAAGGAAGGCAGCTGTAGATCAAGGGTATGTAGAACAAGCTCCTCTATTAATTGTAGTATGTTCTAATACTTCTCGCTCAGCAGGTCGTTATGGTAGTCGTGGAAGAGAATTCTATAGCATAATAGATGGTGCATTTGCTTCTATGCTTATTTTGCTTTCAGCTGTAAATGAAGGAATTGGTGCTTGTTTTGTAGGAGCATTTCAGGACAACAAAGTATCAGAAATACTTGAATTACCAAAGGACGTCAGACCCATAGGTATTATCTGTATAGGCTATCCTGCAGAAAAACCTAAAAAGCTTGAAAGAATCGATCTTAAGGCACTAGTTCACTATGAAAAATATGGTCGTGGTGATAATGGAGTATTGCAATGAATTTACTTAGGATATCAAATTCAAATGAAGAAAATGCCCTAACTCTGGTGTAATATAGTGTTGGCAGCAGTAAGTAATAGATCCTCGAGAGATTGATACTTGTGAACAATTATGCTAAATGACCTTTACATACATTACAAAATCGGATTGCCTTGAAATCAGTATCAGATAATGAATCGCTAAAATGCATAACACATTTTATATTTTTGCAATGGCCTAAACCAAAAGAATGTCCTAATTCATGAACTGCTTCCTTAACTAGTCTTTGATAGAAGACAGATTCATTTGGTCTTAATCCATAGAATTCCTGTCTTAATCTTGAAAGATAAATTGCCGATACACTACCATCTACATACGCTTCTCCGAATACAAAATTCAGCTCATCAGAATATGCATCAAAATCACATATAGCAAGCAATCTAGATGATTTAGAGGATGGTTTGAAGATGTTTGAAAGCCATTGTAAAATATCATTTGATTTCCATTGCTTTCTTTGCTTATCAAATAATTCAACAGGAATTTCCTTTATTGGTGATGCTCTAACAATAGAAGAAGCAGTAAACTCTTCTGAGATAACCTTTTCTAATGAAAATAGAACGTCTTCTTTATCTGGCTGAAATAAAACTGGTTGAAGGATGATTTGCATTACTCTTATCATTAGATTAACATTTGTTTATTTCAGTAATTCCATAAAATTTGGATCCATATAATCAGTCAACCATGCTGAATATGAAGCTCGATAAAATGGATAAACTCTATTCCATGCTTCAATTGCAGAAAGAGAGAATATATAAAAAAAGTACTGGCGATTAGATCTTCATAAAGCTCTATTTATATTCTTATTCATGTATAGTTAATGACTGTAGTTTTTCGTAGCCCACCAATCATTACTATATTCGCTTAGTAAATGTTCTATTATATCACGCAAAAGTGCAGATGAAGTGAAACATTCAGATAGTCCGCTTTCAAATAGATATTCAACCAATAAATTGAATCTATTGTGGAGGTCTACTGATACTTTGGTAGAGATTACTTTATTCTGCCGGCGAACTACACGAGTATTATCATCCCAACATGAATTGTCGAATGTAGTAGCCAACAATAGGTCTACCCAAGATCAAAGCTATAAGTTTTTACTAAATTCGATTTAACATTCGTTTTGTTGGTAGACTCACTGAGATACTTCAGTAATAGTGTGTAGCGTAATTAGATACTCACTACTCGCTAAGATTATAACGTCTAGATAGACCTGTGCAATCTAATCTGGTACACCAAAGATTAGATGAGATTTAACAGATTATCATCTGCAACGTGGTACCACACCTCACCTTATGTTTTAACTATGTTCGCTATTGCAAATGTATTAATTTAGATATTGTTGAGACACAATTAGCGGTCTGCTGGTAGACCAATATGTTGATATTGCATTATACAGGAGTTACGATATTTTGGATTCGGTACCATTAGAGTGACTTTCGCATGCTATACCATCATTTCCTACTGTAAATGAAGTTTGGATAAGCTTACTTGAAAACTATGGATTTTGATACTCATGTAGGAAAGTATTTTTTAGTAGACTATTTACTAGTTAATACTGCGTCTCCTCTTTGTTTAGTTCCTATTTCACGTGCATCAGAAACATCCTTGACAAATATCATACCATGTGCCTCGTTTCCAGTATGCTGGCTAAGACTTTCTGATACATCATCAACAATCTGATTCGCTGTGGAGTCAGGTACAATTGTCTCAACCTTAATTCGCTTTGCATACTTAGTGGTGATTGTTTTTCCTGTCATATAGAAGTTTACTATTTCTGGTATAGTGTCTCGTTTTGTTCTACCAGCACCATTTATTTCATAGAATGTTATGCCGCCGACATTATGTTTTCTCAGAATTTCAGTAACTTGCGCAAGGTCATCTGTAAGAATAAAGATGGATATTTCTTTCATGTTTAACCATAGTTGTACTCTAAAATAACCCTTTCGTAGTTAATCTTTAAAATATTTTATAGCAAAGTCACAAGTTACGGTAATTCCTTGCAAAAAGTGTCTTTTATCTTATTATCTAGCCTTTCTTATCTACATATAAACAAATGAATAGGTTAACTATGATAGTCGCGGTGATGATAGCAATACTAGGATTAGTAGTAGGATCGCCGGTAGGCAACGTGAATGCAAAGAAACATACACAGTGTTTCCTAGATGGTCAAGTCGACGGCAAAGGGCCTAAAGCATTTGACGCTGGTAGATTCACACATTGTGGCAAAAACTCAAGATGGTTTTCTAAAGGGCTGTAGGATTAAAGGTAATGATGTATAAGGATTAAAAAGTACCAATATTAAGTAACATCGGAATATGGCTAATACTAATCTCTTATTATAAGTATTAAGCAGGCCACATGAGGAGATAAGTGCATCAGACAAATAGTGTAAAACATGAGAAAATACATATCTGATCTTAGAACCATGTTGCAGAAATCGTCAGGAATTCCACTCAGAGTTGAATTTGATTGAGTACAATCTTACTATCTGGTAACAAGAAGAAGAAGAAAGAACAAAATCTTATGTTGATACTAATGTTTGTAGGAGTGGTAGCAATTGCAGTTCTCATCCCGCTAATTAGCGTTGTAGGGCTTTCTACTATGAATGTTAAATCCTCATCTCAATCGAGTTTAGCTGATATATGTAAAGGAAATGTATTAAAATATGAACAACTAGGCTACTATAAAGGCGGAGCAGCACAATTCAATGCAGTTATGGCTACCTGTGCTTTTGGTAGTAGTAGCATTTGATGATAATCCATAGGAATATGGGTTTCTCTTTGATTTTACCTTTTACCTCAGTTGCGTTTGTGATGATGATATTTGTGTTAATAATAATAATAATAGTGACCGGTGCAACACTATATGTCCAAGCAAAATCAAATACAACTCCTACCACCACTGTCCCTCATGTAACTATAGCTTTTGTAGGTAATACTTCCCCCATCGCCGGTATAGATCATGTATCCGTTGCCGGTATCGCTACCTGTAATGCAGCAAGTAGTAGTATGAATACCGAACAGAAAATAGTAACCGTATACTGGGGCGATGGAACTAGTAGCCAGTCCAAAATAACTAGAATTTCTTCATCTAGTGATGGTAAATGGGGTCCTTTATACCATAAATATGATTCTATATCTGCCTCTAATTATTATACAATGGTTGCTGCATCGGACGTCTTATCATCTTCGTCATCCAATAAAGGAATTGTACAAATAAAGAGTGAACCATACCTTATTAATGTCCAGAAAGGCCCGATAACAGGATATGCATCTGATTCACTAAGAAATAATATTGGTTTTGTGCCCAAAAATAATGAACTGTTAATTAACCCCATTCAATTAAGCAACATTATAGCTTTGTCTATAGTTGGATCTGTCACCGTATTCAGTTTATGTATGGTCAGACATATGAGGAGTAGTAGTCAGAAGAAGATGATACCCACTATAGATGCCTATAGGGATGAGAAGCAAAATCATTACACTAACACACGTTCTTTTGGCAAATCTAATTAAAGCGATAGATGAAACCTCTGATAAAATATTTTTTTGTTTCTCTCGACTTTGATTAGCCACTCTTCTTCTGGCTCTTGGTTGCTAGGTAGAATCAAGGGTGTTAACACACTTCACTTCCCTTATCAGTTCCTTCTTTTAAAATGATTCAAGATATATTTGGTATGCTCCTTTCAGAATCAAGTAGAATGACCCAGCTGCATTTCGTCGGCTTCCTGACAAATAGTGAATAGTATACGCTCAGAATACTGATATTTATTGAAGTCATACCAAGCAAGCGAGAACAATATAACTAGAAGGCCTATATGCAGCTAGATCTAAGATTGCTAAATAATCTATGGCGTATGTATATTTGTTCGCCGGCAATTTGTGCTATCTTTTACTTACCAGTTTGCCAGTGATCTCTTACACCATCATAATCTTTATTTGGAAATGGAGCCAACACCAGCGATACCAAGAACTTACTAGCAGCCGGAAAGATTGAATATGCCAATATTCCCTAGACCATGTTATAATAATTCATCACTTTAAAAACTAAAATCTGTTACTTATAAAGTGATAAATCACTACTGTTTGCATCGTCCTTCGCACACATAAACTATCGTATAATATCATAGGCTCTGTTCACTTAAGCGGTTTTAGCTCCTTGTTATGATAATCAATAAATAAATTCATCCAATTTTTTACATGTTCTAGTTTGCAATTCGAGGAAAATAGTCATCAAAACATTCTGTTCTATCCTTTACATACTGTATTGTCCTTTCAATCAGACTTTTCTCTCATGAGGAATGAATATGGTGTCTTAGCTTTAGGTATCTACAGGCTTGTGGATACCATGTACCTCCATCTGTGGAAACTGGATGTTTTCCATGAACCTTCGCTAAATCTGAAATAAACCTCTCTGCAATGAGCATGTTTCTTTCCTTTGATATAGATAGTGTTAGAATATTCCTGTTTTCTGGCTCAATAGCAACCCAGAGCCAGACATATTCTGAACCAACTTTAAGCAATGTTTCATCAACTATGTATTCTGATATCCTTTTGCTTTTTGATGATATCTTTATGGGATGATACTTTTGTATCCAATTCCATATTGTTACATGGTTTCGTTTGATGTAATAAGACAATCGTTGAGCCGTTCTTCTAAGCGATAAGCCTGAAAAATACAAATACATACCACAACATAAGGCGAGTCGGAAAGGACATGGAGCATGATAGGCTACTAAAGGAAATTAGAATCATTGATAAGTGGTGCAATTATGGAGCTAATAATGGATTATTTTATAAAAAGCTTAATCGTAATTATAATGATAAATTAGATAGAGCAGACGAGAATGGTAGCATTGATAAGAAACAGAGCGATCCGGAGGTAGACAGAGAAAAACTCTATGAATAGATTCACGAAGAGTTGAGACAAGCACAAGATACCCTTAATGATGGCAAGTATTCGGATAGTATGGTGTGCGTAGCCAGGGCACGGATATCATATCTGAAAGTATTGTTTTCTAAATCTTGGAAGTGGCGCTTTGTCAATATGTATGCTGGCCCAATATGGATCTACCTTACTAGTTTTCTAGTTTCGGTCTTAGCATTTTACATTTATTCCTTTGATAACATTATCAGTAAAACTGGAATCGAGCATGCCGCAATAAATGCAGTCACATGGGGTTGTGTTGGAGGGATATTAAGGGGATTATGGTATCTAAAAGATAAGGTTAGTGAAAGAGAATACAAGAATTCCTGGTGGACCTTTTTTGTATCTGTTCTCTTTCTTGGAGGTATATTCGGTGCTATAGTGTATCTTATTATAATTGCCGGTATATGGAGTTTAGGCGTAGGAAGTACCTCTCAGGGACCACCTGATATAAATAGACCAGCAGTAATTATTCCAATTACAGCTTTAGCTGGATTTAATTGGGAATGGGCAGTTAAACTATTTAGACGAATTGGTGATCTTATTACATCTGAACAAACGAAATGATGTGGTATCAATCTCTAACTCTAAACTGTGTCACTGTAAAAACTCTAATGTAGCGCAGCAAAAAAGAGACTTTGATGCTTCAGAAGCGATGCCTAATTCATGATGCATTTGAATGACTATATCTACTTAGTTAGGACGGCTGTGCACGCTCTTATGACTAATTATACAAATGAAGCTGCATCATCAAAAGCCTATGTATATCAATTCACAATCTAACATCTGAAATACTGCTTTAAAAATATGTTTAATCTGATATGCTCCATACTGTATCATAGAATAACTCTTTCCGGGATGACTTACCGAATGATATGAGTTCGATATTGTTCCTTAGTTGTTCCTTAGAATTAATAAAGCAATTTTGCTCCCATAATTCAAAGCAATCTGAGTTTTAACTGCGATAAAATTCAACTGCATATGCATGCTTAAACTTGATATCTCGATAAATCTAGTTTTGAAAATGAACAAGTCTATCACCTTTAGTGGGTCCCAAAGCTGCTCAGAATAGGTGGAGATACACCATCATACTGTATTCAAATATCTCCACCTATGATGGACTGAATTTGAGCACGAATTTGTTCCTGGTTGAGGTAGTGGAGATAGTGGAGATATTTTCATATTTTCTTAGTGTCAGGCTAGATATGGGTAGATTTTTAAATTAACTTTACATTAATAAAATACGAAAAAATAATAGGGGAAGTTTAGTTTAGTTTAGTTATCTTAGACAGGCGTAACGTGATATCCTGTGTCCTTGCCTAAGCCAAACCGTTGAATTTTGAATAATATTTTTTCTTCATTTAGGTATGCATCAATATCTTCAAAAGTTCGCTTTCCTACTTCTAGATACTTTTTTTGATTGGTACCGTTGATAGAATCTATAACTGTATTACACGGTACACTATCTTTCAGTCTAATTTCTTTTATTTGTTTAATTTTCACTGAAGTAATGCTAGAATTGAGGGTTCAGCGAGGTTTGGAACACGCCCTTAACGAACACATAAAGTTAAGAAGATGTCCAATACATCATTCTAGTGTGCTGGCATAGGGGTAACATAACTATTGTATTTTTTCAGTGGCAACGATGTTGTTGGCGGTGATGGTGGGATAATTGTGAGGTTACAGATGGATCTTCTTTAGAATAGGCTTCAATCCCTTATTAGATGGCATTGCGTAGAGGTTGGGTTAATTCAACAGTCAGAATTTCTTGATTTACTCGCTAGCTAGTTCTCCAATACTTATAATGTCCGTCTATTATGATTGTAATTAGTTTAACAAGACCCGAACACGCAATTAGTGAAAGCTGGAATTATCATTCAATACAACTACTACACAGATGTTATCTTTTAAATAGAAGTAATAGAATCTGAAAAAGTACCTTGAAAGTAGGTATCACACTACCACAAGCTGGCCAGCAGGCTACAAGAGAAAATATAATACATATGGCACAGAATGCTGAAAGTGAAGACTTTGATTCATTATGGGTCTTTGAAAGACTTCTTTGGCCTATAAATCCACAAACACCATATCCTGCCACACCAGACGGAAGCCTTCCTAATGAATATCAAATAATACTAGATCCATTAGAGACACTCACCTATGTAGCTGCAAAAACAAACAAAATCGCATTAGGAACGTCTGTAATGGATATACTCTTTCATAGTCCTGTTATCTTGGCAAGAAGATTTGCTACACTTGATCTCTTATCAGAAGGAAGAGCTATAGCCGGACTTGGTATTGGATGGTCAAAGGATGAATACCAAGCATCTAATATGCCATTTAAAGACAAAGGTGAGAGAGCCAATGAGTTTCTTCAAGTACTAAAAAGAATATGGACAGATGATGTCGTTGAGTTTAAAGGCAAATATTACAATATGCCTGCATCAAAAATAGGACCTAAACCTGTCCAAAAGCCACATCCTCCAATTTATATGGGAGGATTTAGTCCAAACACATACTCTAGAATTGTAAATTACGACACAAATGGCTGGCTGGGTCTTATTGGCGGACCTCTTGAATACCTTGATAATACTATAAAGACTATACAGAATATAGCAAATAAAGCAAACAAGGATCCAAATAGGTTTAGAGTAATTCTTCTAACATATCCTAACGTAGACATTAATTCAAAAAACCAATCAGGGACAACAAGTCAAGGCCAAAGATTCCCATTAACTGGAACAATTGATCAGGTAGGAAGTGATATTGAGAGAATAAAACAGATTGGAGTGGATCATATCGTATTTGGATATAACTTTATTCCTACAGGAAGAGATCTTGACAATATGTTAGATATAACAAAACAGCTTGCCAGGCTTGCTAGATAATAAACATATGGATATGTATTGGATATTAATTAGCCATTTACTTTATCGTTCTTCCAAGCTATCACTTTTCGTGGCATAATCATTATAACATGTTCCCCAACACCGATTTTCTTATACTGAGGATATTTATTGCGCAATGATTTGTGAGCTTTTTTTAAAAATGACCTTTCATTTTGATCTAATTTTTTTTTACCTCCTATTATAGAAGCTTTTCCTTGAATCATAATGAAATAAAGTTTTGTCCAGTCCTCATTGTATTCATCTATCAATAATGCAACATTTGGATTTTCTTTTATGTTCTTTACTCTTTTTAGATTTTCAGGTCTGGATCGCTTAGTCTTCTCATCTATTGGTATAAAGTAAAAATCATGATCATTATCATATACAAATACAACTGGTACCAGATGTGGTTTGCATTCTAGATCGACCGTTGCTAGCCTAGCTACTCTAGCTGTATTGATTATAGTTTTAGGATATGTATCATCAGTCATCAATCTTGTTTGTTTACATCTCTATATGCAGTATGGCCACTATTTAAAAAAACATGTCAAATTTGCCTTATGTACTCCATAATACCAATGTTTCGTGTCGGGTAATCACGCTTTGTTCTAGTGAAAAGAGATCGTTTCAACAGTTCAAAAAAGTAGGGTTTGTAAGACTCACTAGAATCAAACAGGCTCGCTAGCCATCTAGTCAATGAATCCCTACCAGTAGATGCAGATGATGGTGTTGATGCCGTTATTGATGTTGCGTTTGAAGTTGTGGGTTTTGGTTTTGGTGCTACCTGTAGGGACATTATATGACCGTCAAAGTCGTAAATGAGGCCACTATAGTCAGGTGTAGTAAGTATGCCCTGTGACACAGGAGAGAAGCAGGAGGATTCTGCAAGTGTCTTACCTGTGGCTGCCCAGAAATTGAACCACCAGTACAACCATTGTCTTTGCTATTGCAACTTTCACATTCGGATACTTTGGCTATCAATTTTTTTGTAATTTTTATTAATTACCGTGATCAAGTCTCGAGGCATCGCCTAAATCTGAAAGTGTGTTATCCGCTTGACAAAAATTACAAGATAGTAATTGTTTTAATAATTTGTAGTAAATGATATAAAGACATGTATGAAGAACATGCAATAAAGTGTTCATCATGTGGCAAATTGTTTACATCAAAGGAAAATGAGACTGTTTGTAATGAGTGTTACAAAGAGCTTGAGAATATAAAATTGTGAATCTAATTATACAAGCATAACAACATATTATGAGTCTCACTCGCCTTATGATGATCGGTCTTAATCCCAAGAATAACATGGCTCTCGACTTTGATTAGCCACTCTTCTTCTGGCTCTTGGTTGCTAGGTAGAATCAAGGGTGTTAACACACTTCACTTCCCCTTATCAGTTCCTTCTTTTAAAATGATTCAAGATATATTTGGTATGCTTCTTTCAGAATCACGTAGGACCATTTAGCTGCATTTCGCCGGCTCTACTTCTTATAATCCATGTTGGCTCTTATGCAATCACTGATATGTAGATAGGTAGTAATATACATACTTTGTATTGGTTTAGGCATAGAAGGTATATTATCTTGTTCTGCTACGGTTACCGTTTATCAGTTCGCTGGTTCACTTGGAATGATATTTCTTTGGTCTACTCGCCAGCTAAATTTCTGGATTTCGGTAGATTTAGAGTCATAGAATCAAAAATGTTAGTCTAAACCATTGAGTTGAGCTGATTCGCTAAATGACTATAAATCTAGTCTCGTCTTATCTGAATCACACAGAAAAGATTGCTATTGGAATCTACCAATACGACAAAGTCAGCACCTGCATATATCTCTGTGGGTAACGATTTGCCATAATTCTGACTAGTCGTTCACCATCTCCCTCTTGGTTGCTATGTACAAATCAAGATGTAAATGCATTCCATCTATCAAAGTTTTTCTTTAAACGTGGTTCAAATAAATATTTGATAATACATAATGCTTTTAACTTTAACAAGGCCATCATAGATATACACTTGAATAATTTGAATAAACAACTAATTGATGAGCTGGCGAATCTATTAAATGACACTGCAGAAGCTCACCATAAGGCTTTTGCTGCTACACACGGCGAGGATCCAGATTGGCCGATTTGGTATGCAGATTACCTCCTAGACAAAATGCGGCAAATGCTGAATGCCAAGTTCACAAAGAGTGAATTTATCTATCTGTTAGTTTTGGCAGAAAAAGAAAATGCATCTATTGCTCCTGGTGCGTATTGGCCTAGATTTTATGCGAATTTTATCATAAATCGATATGTATAAAGAGATAGATACACATCATTTGCCCCGCGTATATATTGACAGATTACGTATATCCATTTTGGCATACTGTATAAAAATTGATTCCAAATGTGAGATGAGGAAAATATGAAACGAAATGCTATTATGTCTTTTCTGAGGGGAAAAGTAAGAACTAAGAGAAGGGGAACTAAGACAAGACAAAGAGATTTGGTTCTGCTAAATCATTTAAACTGTAAGGAGTCTAATGCTTTTGATTTATTATCAAAATTGCATTGTATATTATATCGGCGTTTGGTTAGTTAAGGATTTATCGAATTAGAGATTTGTTAAGAAAAAATGAAATAACAAAATCTATCTATCTGCACCATAACTATTAAAAGTTCTTTTATATAATTATTATCTCAACCAATTATGAACAAAAAGATCCTACTAGTTATCAGTATAGTAATAGCTGCAATAGTGATTTCGTTTGGTATATATACTATTTCTCCATTATTTACAAGCAACACGGTAAATGAACCGTTACCAACTACTGTGGCTAGTATAAATAAAAATACAGCGTTACACGACTATCAAAAATTTGTTTCGATGAATGATCAAGATAGAAGTAATGTTGCTAAGCAGATGAGTCAAAGGGAGAAAAATATGGTTATGATTGGAGCTGGTCAAATAAATAATACTATTAATGAAAGCGCTATTACCCTAGATACTATAAAACAAAGGCAACAACAACGAAGCAATGCGATTACAGCACGCAGCATGATGAAAGGTTCTTTCGTTGGAGCAGGTGATGGATTTCATGACGCAGAGGGATTGGCAAAAGTAATTTCATTAGAAGGTGGACATACTATCCTCAGGCTAGAGAACTTCAAATCTACAAATGGACCTAATGTTCATCTTTACCTCGCTACTGACAAAGCTGCCTCTAATTTCATAGATCTCGGAAGGCTGAAAGCAAATAACGGAAACCAAAATTATAATATACCTAATGGAACAGACCTGGCAAAATATAATATGGGTCTGATATGGTGTAAGGATTTTTCTGTACTGTTTGGAAGTGCACAGCTAAAGACATGAGAAAACCATTCTTCAAAATTTAGTTATAATAATAATCAGATGTTTATGTTTAAGTACAAACGCAATATGATTAATTTATAATGGGTAAACACGTTCCAGTGTATGGACTCTTTGAGACACACCTAACCGTAAGTAATCTGCAGCGATCTATTGCATTCTATAGAGATGTCATAGGCCTTCAACTAGCATTTGAGGTACCTGAGCACAATGCCGCATTCTTCTGGGTAGGTGATCATTCCTGTTCTTGTAGACACTCTATGCTGGGATTATGGTCAGTTGGTACTATACCACTAGGTCTTAATCTGCACGTTGCATTTGAAGTGGCAGCAATTAAAGACCTTTTAAATGCACCAAAACGACTTAAAGACCAGGGGATCGTACCGCTATCTTTCTTTGCTAAAGAGACAATGGAACCTAGTGTAATCGGATGGATGCCTGCAGTGCAATTTACTTCCGAGACCCTGATGATCATCTCATGGAGTATCTGACAATGCTAGATGAAAAGGAGCGGAGGCCGGACCTAGGAATTGTTACTTGGTCTGAATGGATTGCCAACAATAGACAAATCATATAGACATGCTCAAATCTAATGCCTAAAATTCGACTATAGGCTATGTGTTGTTTCTCTTGTAACACGAATGGTAACATTAATGAATTAGTGCTTGGTAGTAGTAGTAGTAGTAGTAGTACTTAACCGTAACCCATTGTTATCCTGACTTATTAGTTTCTGCTTTTTTAAAGCAAAGCGATAGAACTTTGTCGTTATTGTTGTCAAAACTATAACTTTTACTCTCGGGGCTATCCTTATAACTACTGCTATGGTTGCCATAGTCTCCTTTCAATCCTTCTACATATTTCTTTACCTTTTCGTCAAACGGATGTAAGAGTGCGGGTAACGATGCAGAAGTTTATAAGAATAATAGCCAAATCTGTACCGACGCCAATATAATATGTGGACTTTATTTATTAAATGGATTCAATTCAGAGTTCCGTTTAAAAACCACTCATTATTTAGCCATCAAAAACGATCGCTTCAGGTAGTCGCGAAATAGTACAAATCTACAGGTCGGCATCTGTCCGGAGTATATAAAGCAAAATCGCATATTTTTTGTGTATATAGTAAAAAGGGTTCTGGCGATTTCATGATGGAATTTATGAACTCCTTTTTAGTTTCTTTGCACACCATGGACAGAACCGAAAGGGCTCCAACGACGCTATAGGCCTATCAAATTATGCATCACGCATATACCAACCGTCTTTTGTTATAGCGTTATGAATCCTCCTTAGCCCTTGTAATAGCAAATATCATTGTATTCCACGCTTTTTTTCGAAGTCTTTACAACAATATTCTCCAGCCATTATAGTCATTACGAATTATCTATGACGTTTTTGCTGCCACTGCCATCGCTCTCGCTGTTATTGCTTTTCATTTTTTTAGTTTTGTTATGCGTATAGACAATAGTCCAGATAGTTGCTACAAAATACGGCAACATTATCAGTATTACTACTACAGGTGTAACTTCAGTTGGAACGACTACGACCATAATTTAATTATCAGTTAATTTACTGGACTCCTATTTGATAAAGATGTCATTTTTCTCGTTTACCTCATAACACTATATAGTCTGCGGTTTACCACGGCCTGCTTAGCCACAGGATGTATAACAACCTTTGTGCAGATGGGTAGAAGTTGGTACAAAGGTAATACTGATCTTTAGCGATATTGCAAGTTTAATAAGAAATTTCTGGATGGATCTTCCAGACAAGTGATGCAGGGGATCTCTCATAATGAATACAAATACAAGCCATATTTAACTAGATTACTTAGTGGTTACTAGCAACCGTAGTGTACCGCAGTTTGGCTAACCCAAATAGTCCTTGCCGGCAATGCATAAGGATAGCAGCAGTCAGCCTCCATTTCTATTAATAACTAGGGTCAAAGCAAGCGCAATTAGTTAATTTAACCAATAATTAGTCAGGCTACAGATTCATTACTTGTATCCCTATCAATAGTATCTACTTCGTCTTCCCTTTCTAATTTCTTAACCGTCTCTTTGCGATACTCCCCAGTTGGTCCATCTACAGGTTCATCTTGAGACATTATTAGATAATAACAGGACTACATCAGATATAATAGAATACGTTGCTTCCACTAACTAAACATCCGTTCGATTTTGCATACTGACTGTCTTCTAGATCTCACAGAAGCATAAATAGAGATAAAAGAATAAACTCGGAATCAAATAAACTGTGGACTAAAGAGTAAAAGTATATAGTAATTATACTATGAGTTTTATCGAAGAGGCATAAGTAGGAATAAAAAGAGTATAATTTAATGAGTAAGCATAACTATAACAAATAGCTCTCTTACGTAGACCTAGACTATCCGGACCAGGATTCTCGAGATTATGTTAGTTTATTTCGTTGGAAACTCCTTCAATATTTGATGACGAGTAGCATATATACAAAAACTGGTTGAGTTTATGAAAAGAATGGGGCTAACTAATAGCCATAACATTCTGCCGTGTGGGTAGAACTCCCTGTCTAAATAGATACTTGGACTTTTAGTAATCCAGCAACTAATATAACTGAATTATCAGAATTAACAGGAGACTAGATAAAGGCGATGTTGCGGATGGATAGGGAGATGTTACGATATACACTGGACTCCAAAATTAAGATATCGATTAATAGTACTAGAGATTATGTAAAGTAACATTAATGATCCAAAATCTCTCTCCAAATAATGCAGAGTATAGGATGCTCAAGACGTTGTCAAGGATTTTCGTTCTAGCCTAGAGCACAATTATCCAAATATTTTACAATCCCATGAAGATTTGCCGTTTGTCAGTATTACTCTTGGTGTTACTTCCACTATTATCGCTAGCTCATAGTATTTGGCCAATAGTACAAATCGCAGATGCTGAACTTATCAGTTTTGATAACCGCAGCATGAATATATTAGTTAAGTTTGATGATTTGTTTGGCCTTTTCAAAGGCAATACTTTAAACTTTCAAAATCCATTTGAACATCAGATAGAAATCGATGCGAAACAGATTTTTCCAAATGAAACTCTTAAGCGTGAAATAATTAGCAAGTCGTGACCCTCAGAATTCTCGATGCCTTATCTGAAGTATAATCTATTAGGCTTTAATATATCAGCAACAGATATTAGAGTAAAGGCAAATGCCACGCAAATAAGTGGCGGTGAAAGCGATCAAAGCAAAAAAACTAGAATTGACTTTCCAGTTATGTTAGCTAATAATGTAAATGTAAGTAATAAGGCAACCAGTCAGAGTTATCACAATGTAGATTTATCATCAATCTATGCTATTTACGATCCAAAGACAGACAAGTTCACATTTCATGTTCCTTTTAGTATAGCAGCTAAATATTTGCTAAAAGGTTCGTAGTAATAATAATATTAAATTGTAAGGATTAGTAGAGGTAACAGTCTAATGCATTCGGATACTCTGCTTATAAGAGAACTATGCTGTAACTTTGCCGATAATACTTCCGAAATAGATGCATTGCGAAGTATAAATTCAAATGTGACTAGACGCTCGCCATAAGGAGTCATGAGATGTAACTATTCTTACATGCTTAAGAGCAATCGTGTTTTCCTATGCTGAAAACCCTTCAGACAGTAGACTTTACTGTTTGAGACTAGCTAATTTTTCAGGCTCTTTGGTAATACTTTCTTTAGGCCCTTGCGATTGGGTTGCTGTATGATATGCTTGTATTTGTGCTGCCTCATGCTGGTTGGGCGGGGGTGAGCAGCCTGAGCTTGGCTTGGTTTAACTACGACTATCTGGCTTGGCCTCGTTGCATACGTTGAAATTGCTTTGTAGATATTTGTTCCTCAGTGGAGATACATGAAAACAGCATAATTAAGTATCTCCAGCTATTTAGACGGAATCTGAGCACGAAATTGCACGTGGTGGAAGTAGTGGAGATAGTGGGAGTATTTTCTAATTCTATTAGGAATGCCAAGTTATATGCAGATAGATTTTTAAATTAACTTTTGCCTCATTAAGTACAAGTCAAAAAAATAAGGAGTGTAGTTTGGCTTAGATAGGGGTAACGTGGTATCGTATGTCCATGCCTAAGCCAAACCTTTGGATTCTGAGCGAGTTGTGACCTTCCACTAGATATGCATCAATTTCTTCTGAAGTCTGTTTGCTTGCGTCTAAATACTTCTCCTGGCCACCGTTGTTTGGGTCTATTACTGTATACCGAAATTTTTGCAAAGCTTTTGTCATATGAATGCAGGATTATCCCAATTAGTTAATGGTTCCCGACCGATCCATAAATATTTTGGCTCATTGAAATATAATGAACTAGAGTTATGATTATTCTGTTGCTGGAATTATTATTGTTATTCTTATAGAGACTTAATATCTACCTAAGCGTTTTGTATTGATTGTGCATTCTTGTTATTGTGATATGATATGTTTGACTATTACATTTTCATGTTTCTCGTATTAGGACATCTCTTATAGTGAGATAACCCTTAGATTTCTAAAAATGACTGAAAGGAACGATTACGACACTAGAATCAGTGCTGCTCTAAACTTTAGTAATTTCTCCATGGAATCAATGGCAAACATCGCCATTGTAGTTTCTTTGAGATCCATGTTATGTACTTTTTCAAGGATAGTAGCGGCCATAGGATGTCTCGTCCTCAACTCTCTGATCTTGTCTTCAACCTTCTGATCACTCACTTTATCTTCGATCAAGTCTAATGGCTCTTTATCTTCTACCAAGCTTAATCTCATTGCACGAATTTTAAGTAGCCATCTTACACCATCAGTTAGGAACATAGTACTAACAACTTCTTTAAGATCCATAGATGGTATCCTTTCAAATATAGCAGGCAGCGTTAGGGTACTTTGTCCTCCAATCATTAGCACTTCTTTGAATTCTTTCGTGACTTACATTCTCTTCTGTTAAGGACATCAAATTGATAGTTTAATGCAAATATTTAAGTCTATGGTTATAGTTCTTATCCAAAAAATAGATCTATTCACTAAGGAATATATTATTACCTACTCTCTAACACGCTGATATGAAGTACTTTGCACACTTGTCAGACCGACAGCGGTTAATGATTGATATTGTATCAATTAAGATTGCGTAGCTTATGATTACTACAATTAGAATTGTAGTAACCACGGTTATGACACGGGCTGTCCAAATGATAAAAAGCACGCTTATGAATTCTGTGATGGATATCTACTGAGGTATAAGACCAAATGGAATTCATTAGATGGTGATAACGACACAGCAGCAAAGAGCCAAGCGCAAGGCGACTCTATCGTACGCATTGATGGCAGCTACAATAATGTAGTGATTACTACAAGACAGACCAAAGAACAAGCGGCATTATTAAGCAGCAATTCTGATTCTGAAGGTAGAGAGTACGACAATAAAAACGGTCTTGGGAAGTCAATTGACAACAAAAAAATTGATGGTAACCAGCCTAGCTCTATCCTAGTCGGCCTCTGTAGATGTTGCCTTAACCGCGCCAAGCTGTACTGCCGCAGTGAGCGCATCGACAACAACCCATCCCTCTTTGATTTTATTGTCTTGAAAATGGAAAATGTTCATTCCTACAGTTTCAAATTTCTTATTGGCAGCAGGGATGCCACGAAATTCCTTTTCTTGTGTGCCTTCTACAATAAAAGCTGAAGCAACTTTATTAGACTCTGCTATGCTATCTACGATTGTAACTCGGATATCAGGAAATATGCTACGATCTGAGGAAACCCATTCATTATAGGCTTCAATTCCTTCAATACTCTCACCACGAGCATGGTATGTGAAATCAGGAGTAACATATCTATTTGTATTTTTCAGGTTCCCTTTGTTATAAGTTTCGTCGAGGAACTCTTGAACAACGCGTTTGTTTTCTATAGAAGACATATAGATACTTGCTAGGAGTTTTAATTTAACTTTTCTATGAAGGCGAAGTATGCAACTATGTGAAGTTAGTTATTCTAGAGGTATCATATCAGATATTATCGATGTTTTAAGTAACTAAGTAACTAAGTAACTAAGTACAACTACTTTATCTTGTCAAAAAATTCAAAAGTCTCATAAGAACATATTTGTGGCACCTCGTGAAGTTTGTTGAGGTATACGACATGATTATACTACTCCATTAGCAGCTTTTGTCTACGGCATGGTGATCAGCCGTAAGTATTTCTTTAGTGAAAGAAAGATGCATACATACTTGAAATCTGCAGTTAGGTAAAGATATATAGTAATCCAAGGTATATCTAAATTATGTTAGGAAGAAGAGTTGTCGTTGGTGGAATGATCGCAGGAGGAACTACAGTCGCTACAGCTGCTGTTGTAGCACATCATGTTGAAAAAAAGCAATTTCAACGTATGCAAAGAAGATAAGCCCAATAAGCATGGATAAATCAAGCCTAGGCTCAGGCCACACTAATGCAAGCGTCTCATACAGCAACACAAACACAGAGGCCTAGTCTCAAACAAAAAGGCTTACAGTCAAGAAGGGTTTCAACAGATGAAAACAAGATTACTGTTGGGCATGTAAGAATTGTCATGCCTTGTGACTAACTATTGATTATTTTCTACAAGTAACAATTAGAATCTATATGCATATGTTGTTTATGATGTTCCGCTAAGCTCGAGTTGACCAAACTTAAATTTGGCTCCAGTCACTGGTTCTTAACATCTAATTTCTACTGGATAGTGAGATATCAATTGGCAGCTACAAAGGTGATTAATGATACGTATTCTATTATCGGCTAAACCAATGAAGGTGCACTAGCAGGCGAGCCTGGTATATTACACGTAGTAAAGTCTGATGGATTTAAGCGCTTCAGACGAGCAGCTGAGACTACATTTAATATAGTATACGAGGCAAAGTCCTAAATGAATCAGTAATTAACAATCAGTCTCTCTACTAATATATTCATTCAAGTCCAAATATTGATTGTTTGCTGGCCTATGGCTTATTAATACAAAATGTGTATATGTAGGAGATCTTTTATTGACTAGGTCAGGCTAGCTAGATATATAATGACCAAAGTGGTTAAGGAAAGGACATATTAAAGTAAACTGTTTTATGACAGCCAAGCGATAAGTGTATGTATGGTCGCTGGCAGTTATCTAGCCATAATCAAGTCATCTGTTGCAACAGATGTGGTTTCTGTCTCATACTTGGTTGGGTTAACCAGCGGCCATTTGTTGTCAAGCCATGTTAATTACAGATTGATGAGATCAAATTTGTAGTTGTCTACACTAAGGGCTAATACCATCCCCAATAAAACATATTGCAATTTTACTTTTGATCTCATAGAAGACTACGGATAATGACGCTATTGACTTAGACCTCCTAAAAAATATTACTATAGTGCAAACATGAAATTGCTGGCAATATTTAATCAATTGTAACCAAATCAAGTTAAGAAAAAAAGTCTTAAATACACCGCGTAACACTCTACAATAATGTTCAAGAATCAAGAAAATCGTAAATATTTGACAATGTCTTTGCTTGCAATTATAGCAGTAATGGCAGGAACTTTAGCAATAAGTCAGATTCTAGAGACAGCAATGGCCCAGACTACTGGCAATAATACAGGTAATCAGACAGGTAACCAAACGGGACATCCTCTTGCTAAACTTGGCGCACTCAAAAACGCGATAGGCGGCAAGTAAAACAATTCCCTGACTTTTTTTTATTGCTACTGCAAACATGGCAATAACAAAAATTAGTTCAAAATAACAGTATTCATATTAATATTCTTGGTCAAACATAATTTGGATCTATGGGCCCCAAAATAATGATGATGGAATTGGAGCTACAATTGCATTCGGTCTACCAATTACAAACAAAATAGGTCGATGTAGAGTTACGGATTAACTAATCTACTACCATTAGTAGTAGAGACACAGTATACCGCTATCTAAACTATATACGAACCTCAAATGTAATACATAAGACTACTAACCTTTTTTTACTTGCTCCGCTTCAGGCGATGGTAAGTCTAAGTCTTTATGCAATCCCTTATACACGTCGGCTGCTATTAGTCCTCCAAGGATGGGAGCTACCCAGTAAATCCATTGGAAGTCAAAGTTCCAAAGAATTAGCGCAGGGCCAAAAGAACGTGCGGGGTTTAAAGATCCGCCACTTATAGAACCTCCCAATATGACATTGAATCCAAGGGTAAACCCTATTGCCACTCCGGCTAATGGCGCTATCTTATAATTTTTAGATGTAGTTGTTGCTAATACAACATATACGAGAGTAAATGTCATAACAGTTTCCAATATAAATGCTCTAGTAACATTATCATCTGCAGGAAGTGTGACACTAGCAGCCATTGCGCTTCCAAACATTGAATATACTACAGCGGCAGCGATAACAGCTCCTAATGTTTGGCACGCAATAAACAGTGCTCGCTTCTTTTCCATGAATTCTTCTTGTTACTAGCAATCCTATTGTAACAGCTGGATTAACCTGAGCTCCAGAGCGATATGCTATAGCATATATTATTGCAGTTAAAGCCAAAGCATGAACCAAACCTATTCCAATCATTCCGAGCTGCCCGAGGCCAGCTATTCCAAGCAGTTTGTTGACCCCAGAATATACAGTAGCTGCTGAACAAATAGCGTAAACGAGGATGAATGTGCCAACAATTTCAACCAGATATTACCATACTTTACAAATTATTGGGATTCTTGGCGTGGATTAGATAGACGAATTGCTTCAGGAGAATCTGCCAGAAGATATTTTAGCACTAAGGAATTTATTTTTAAAGGAGTGCCCAACGTGTTTATACCAAAGATACCTCTGTCAGACAATAGATTTTTTGATCCTTCAAATACGTGGATGTACAGGATCTTACTCCTGTAGTTTTCGATAGCTACGAAAAAGAGGATGGAAGAAGAAAATCAGAATACGGTAGATACGGTAGGTTGAAATATGTAGCTTCGGCAAAGGATCAGGAGAATGCTGAACAATTTGAACACGTTATAAGATATGACGATGGCATCATAGCAGACTTTGTCTTAGCAAGCTGTTCAGTTCCGGTAAATTATGATTATACTCGACTAAAAGTTGAAACTCGTGGCTTGGCCGGGAGAGGACAAGGTGACAATGCAGATACTGGAGATAGTAATAGTCCTTCTTCTTCTCCTCTTTCGAATGGCAATATCAGTTTGCGCAGTTTTTGGGACGGTGGACTATTAGCTAATACACCGCTAAGGCAGACCATACTTGCTCACAGAGATTATTGGCACAGAGTGAGGAAAGAGGAAGAGAATATACCTAGACTGAGATACGGTATAATAAATCTTCATCCTGCTAAACAAGATTATCTTCCTTCTGACTATGACGGTGTCGTTGACAGAAAGAATGACATTATATTTCATGACAGAACAGAATTTGATGAAAATGTTGCAGTCCTTATGTCTGATTTCATAAGGTTGGCCAAGTCTCTAATTAAATTAGCCGAAGAGAAGGGTGTAAGTAAAGAGGCAGTACGAGAGATATTGAAGGAAGAAACCAAGGCTGTTTATCTTGCAACTGGCAAGCATTGGAAGTACCAGGACTTGCTAAAGGCTAATGTAGATGTTGATTTTGTTGTTCGTTTGGAACGAAAGAATGACAGTCATACTATTTCAAATAAGACATTTGACTTTTCAAAAACTACAATCCGACATCTAATTCAAGATGGATACAAGGAGAGTAAGGAACAGATGAAAGTAGTAATTGCTAGGTTAAGAAGTGAAGCAATTGGCAAATAGTTTTACAACATCTACAATTCCTATTTTGTTGATATCTTATTCTATGAACGACCTTATGATAGACTCTGGGAAGGCTCTTCTGTTTTAGGCATTTGGTATCACAAGTTATAAACTGTTTTTCCATTGAAAATATTTTCCTTCCATTAGTTTGGCGTTACATGCTTTGAGTTTGATCACGGACGAGGAAGAGCAAAGAGAAATAATCGCCGGGACTCTCCTGGGTCCATAAGTAAATAGATGAATAATGAAAGAACGGCTGCTAGAAGGCAGCACAATAAAGAGCTTGTTCCAGTTTATTCTGCTTCAGTGCCCAGTTATCGTTTTATACGAATACGAACTTTCTCTTTTTAGCTTATCCAAACTTAATGGCCGATAACCGCCTCCCCTTATGGAAAATAGGTCCCAACCACGCGTGGCCGTCATTGCTCTGACCGCGTGCGCCTGAACCATGTGGACCGAAACCAACTACACCATCGCGGCTGTTGCTCAAACCATAGACACTAAAACCGCTATTGCTCTGACCAACAACACCTACATTAATGACGGTCTTGCCATAAACACCATAACCTACCCCATCGTCAACTCCATCTACGTGCGACATATCAATAGTTCTCCCTCCAGGTTAACAGGGTTTCATAAGCTGTACGTCTAATTGATGTATGACCCTTTTCGTATTCCCTAAGACCATGCTATAGTAACAAATTATATAAGGTGTACTTATAATGCACAAAATCGGCTTCGGAATAACGGTTGCTTCTGCGTCAGTTAAGTTTGCTGCAAGACAATTATCAACAGCGTTCAGATTGCGCTTCAAACTTCGCCTATAAGAGATTTGATCCAGTCCTTATTTTTTCTTCTAATGCCAATTAATTGGATTGTAGTAATTATTGTTACGCTTAATCTTTAGTTAGTAAAAATAGTAACGTCTTACAAACTATCAACGACGGAACCCAACAAATAGATTGTAAGTCTGTGCACCAAACCTTGCTAGCAGCTTTTGTAATTCCTCACTAGGGTTACCGTAAACATCAAATCTAGTTACCTTAGCGACATCGAAAATCTTTGGGAGTATTGTTTTTGATGCAACATTATTGTTGTGAGCAAGCGCTGCCTCCGAATTCGCATACGTTTCATGAACAATACACTTTGTCTCATCTTTATTTAGATAAAACTCATAATTTGTTGTAGATGGCTCATTTGCCTCAACCATCCTGCTCATTTCCAATATCAGTTTCTTGTAACCTTCTATCTTTCCTTCGTCTATAGTGAATTCTGCTCTAAAATGTATCTGATTTTGATCCATGGCTACTTATTGAATAGCAATTTAAAAGTATTAATTTGTATTTCGATTGAGATACTGTAGACATAGACTGAACTTTACACTCAACGCGCATATGAGTTAAATTTAATACCTCTGGAAATATTTTGACTAAAATAATTAATTAGTCTCTGCTTACAACTTTCGATCTATAAGGAAGGCCTGAAATTCAACCAGCAAATAGTGTTAATGCAAAGAAACATACTGAATGTTTAGAGGCATGATAGAACGACGGAGCCAATCATCCATTTGATGCATCCAGATTTGATGTGGGAAGAACTCTCAGGATCGATTCTTAAGGGGTTGTAAGGATGCCTGCAATTACGAAGAAACATGTCAATCCGCTGAAGACAGTCAGGATCGAAAGAGTTGTTTACTGAACTGGACTGGTTGAGCCAACCACCGCGAGACTAGTTCACCAAACAACTTATTTTTCAAGAACAGCGTACGATCTTATTATGAATCCTGATTATTGTAACTATAACGAATCCAAAAGGCGGTTGATTATAATGATATCAGGTATTATAGACCTGAAGACGATAGATTTAACACAGTAAGGAAGGCAGATTGGTATATCCCTAAATGTCATTTCTTAATAATATCAAATACCATTTGTAGATATTTTTAACTTCAATATCAAATAATGTATGTTATAATAATGACAGAAAAAAATGATTCAGGAACCTGGACTTGAATAAGCCCCCTAACACCCAGAGGAACGCTACGAGGCACCCCCTTCAGGCGGTAGTAAGTGACAGGGAGACATAAATGCATATGCGAAACTGACAATTCCATCACCCGGACCGGCAACAGCTGCAAATACACCTAACATTCTGAATGCTACCAATGCTGTAAGTAGTCCAATTTTTAGTATTTCATTTTTGTTTGATATTAAACATACTGTGTAATGGTATAGATATGAGATCTCCTACAACTACGTAAGATCTTTGCCCCCTATCTGCTTTAATAGCACGTGGACTGGAAATATCGTTAGTAGGTTCAGCACCGCAGGCAGCCCATGGATTGTTATCAATAAACTAACTATCACTATTCCTTTCCAATACCTTTTTACGGTGAAGTGTATTACTTCTAATAAGTCAGGTAATGAACGAATAGAAAGATAAATTAATTAGGCCACGTATCTATTATCTAGTAACGACATTATTGCGAAAAATATTGGTAGACTTAGACTTTACGTACGACCATAGGATTATAGCGTATCGCTTGGACGACGGTGTTGCCGGGCTGATAAAGGACGGCGCATTAAAGAAAGCGCAGAATGCCCTAGACATTTACAATTATTCAGAAGTTGGCTTCCTAGGCGTAAGCAGCGAGATAGAAATAGATTCGTCGGATTTTATACCGCTAAATAATCCCTTAAAGATAAACGAAAGCGTCTAATTTAGTTTAGTTAGTGCTATTAACGCTTTGGCTATGCAGGTTGCTAATAATTAAGTTAATAGAAAAGAAGAGTAGTAGTGGTAATTGTTATCTGGCTATATTCCTATGGGTCGCCACTTGTATTCACTTTACTAGCCCAACTTGTCGAAATAGGGAAAAAGGTTTTTAGACTCCTAAAACGATCTCTTTTTCAAGTAATAAAGTGAACTCATTCGACGCGAGACAGAAGTTCATTAGAATATATAAAGAAAATAATGAGTTAGAGTTAGTAATTATAAAAGTATAAATAAATCTGATAAGAAGACCTAGGAAAATGCTCAATCAGGATATATGAAAAAAGTGTGAAATATGGGGAGGAATATAGATGTTCTTTATAGAAGGGTTAAATCGAGCAACACACTCCCCTAAAGTTCCAATGTATTCAATGCCAAAAATGGAGAAGGTACAAAGTTGAGTTTTAGTAGACTAGGTCCTATCTTCATTTAGGAGCGCTACTAGTAGCGGTCAGTGGTGTAGGTCTTGTACATGTATATGCAAAAGGAGCGTATGAATCAGGTTTAGTTATGGTGTAAAAGACGGTAATAATCTCTGTGCTGGTAGTAAATGCGATCGGTACATCTTAACCGGGAAAGGATTTGGCTTTCACTCAGATGATTTCAATAGAGGCTATGTAGATGGCTTTTGCAGCGTGAGTCGTTCAGGTAGTGACGCAGATGAGGCTAGCTGGGAGTGTCCTGGTTAGCCTTCACTAGCTTTCTGTTCAGCCTGTTTTTCTTCTATCCTTTGTCTTACCGAATCAGGATATAAGGGATGCTATTATAAGATCCTAACTCTCTTTCTGAGGCCTTTTTCAAGTTCTTTAAGATTCAATGTTTTAGAGTCTTGAGTACTACACGTATTATCCTCTGATCCTGCTTCTTGTGTTTGTTGTTGGTTCACTGTCTGTTGTGTCATTTTTATTATTCTTAGGACAGACGAGGGTTCACTCAATATCGGTAATTGTTGTTCTAACTGTATAGATTGCTGTCGCAGTTGCTGTAGTTGTTCTATATAAAAATTATTCATAGTACTGGCAGATGCCGATGCGACAGTATCGTAATTAAGGCGTTGGTGTTTGTCCTACTTTTCCGTCTGCAGCCGGTTGCATATACAGCCCATTAACCAATCCTTACAGTGTGACAATGATTTTCGTGATAGCCAAAAAATGTATTGAAGATATTTCATGGTTTGATAGACAGATACATATTCAGTATTAGCCCAATTTACATAACAGCCGAAAAAAGAAGAAAATGAAATTATTGTCTTCATACGTGTTACCAAAAAATCCATAGCTTTCCACTAGTACCAAAAAATGCCAAATCCCGATTAAATTCATAAATCTATCCTTATAATATAACAGCCATATTTCATTCTGTTTATATATGATGATATACGTATAGTCAACCGCGATATAGTCAGCAAACCTTCCTTATTACTGATTTAATACTAAAGCACGCTTTGAGTCGATCACATGATTCGAAGGTAGTGGAAAATTAAACAGCATATTCGAAATAGACATAAGCGACTAGGAAATGGTTTGAGAATAGACAAGAATTTAAACTCATTTTCAACACGCTCTTCTATATGAAGGTAAAGGAAGAGAATGTAATGAAACAATAGCATCCAGGACGTGCCCAGGATAAGATCCAGACTATTTCTACTTTTCATCAGTTAGCATTGTTCGGGGTCAGCCTGTTGGGCAAATTATACATATTGTCTTTTCTATCGAACACGACCAACCATTAACAGATAGTGCCTTCATTAGAGTTCCTCTAGAGAATTGACCTGGAAAATAAAATGCCACGGGAACAATTTAGGCCAGATCTTGAGTCTTACCAAATTCCTGGTCTATCTTCTCCTCATCCAATATGGCGAGGTTTATCTCACCTCGTTTGTAACCCCTTTTTCAGTTTCAGGAATTTAAGTTACACAGATGGTCTTCCATAAACCATCTGGTATTTTTGCAGTTAGTGCAAGCAAAATTAAGGAATGTATCAGAAGTATCGATGTGGAATTTTGATGTCCCGCGATGCATTCAAATCTGGAACCTTAGAAAAAGCATTTCATGATTTCTCTTCCATTCTGCTCCTTATCGATCTAATCGAAGTGACAAGTCTGAATAAGATTTTCCGAAAATATTCTCATTCTTTGAGTTTTTCGAATATTGCACTATTGATTGTGATCATCTGCCGCAGGAGCCATTCGAATTATTCGTGTTATATATAGAGTGATCTGAGAATAAAATACACAGAATATTCGAGTCTTTTTCTTGAATTGACATTATTTAATTATATACACATGTACAAATAACCGCTACTAGTAGCGCTCCAAAAAAGTCCTGCTTCTCAATAATCTTTACGGGTATACCTTGCAGACAGGTTACTGATAATAACGATTGATACAGTGTATGATGTTGGTATTGATGTAAAACAATATTTTCTATCCTCCAATTCTGCAACGTGTTCTACTATGTACTGAGCTTCATTTCATATTTATAATGATGATGGATTGATGATAGATTAGATTTCGCTATCCTATGAACTTATTCTATCGTCAGAAGGAGTACTTTAACACATTCTAATCTAGTGATGAACGAGTAAACCGGCACCACCTGGACCTATGATGGAGTAAATTGGTAAAAAAATTACAATTGATTTTACACATAAGCCAATGAAAACATAGTAAGTCATGGTACGTCAGAGTATCCATATACCAATTCAATTCTATATTTTGCGTAGCAACAGGATAATATTGGCTGGAGGAATAAGAGCATTTTATCCATCTTGAAATTCCAGCAACGTTCTTATTAAATGAGACTTAGACCACACGGCAGAGATCATGTCAAAACATATCAAATCAAATACGAGTTTCAAACCTTCTTTAATCAATAAATTTTTGGTGGAAATTCTAGGGTCATTTATACTGGTTTATGCAATAGCCTCTGCCGCCACGGTTTATTCACATAGCGGCCAATTAGGGATGATCGGAATTGGGTTAGTTCATGCACTTGTGTTAACTGGGATTATCTATGCAATTGGCTATCGTTCAGGTGCTCAGGTGAATCCTGCTGTGACAATAGGTTTATTGGTAGCCGGTAAAATTACACATAAGGAAGCAATTGTCTACATAATTGCTCAAATCATTGGGGCAGTAATTGGAGCAGCAGTAGTTTACTCCATATTTGGTTCTGCCATGGCTGCCAGTGTAACGTTACCTTCTGACAATAATGTGATAAGAGCACTAATTTTGGAGACAGTAATGACATTTACTCTAGTATACGTTGTTTTAGCGACCACTACATCAAGGAACTTTAGAATAGTCCCTTTAGCCGGCCTGGCTATAGGTATTACACTTGGTTTCAACGTTATGATTGGAGGTTCGATTACAGGTGGATCACTAAATCCTGCTCGTTCTTTTGGCCCAGCTTTGATGATGTTCAATTTTAGTTATCAATGGATTTATTGGGTAGCACCGATTACAGGCGGATTGATTGCTGCTGGAGTGTATAAATTGTTAAACACAAAAGAAGAACAAGAAATGGAGAAAATGCCATCGGAATAATTTTCACACAACTGACTTGTTCACTAATACTCGAGTCTACATCAGACGCAACGACACCAGGTGTAAAAGGTATTATCCCAGCAGGAGGTAAGTGAGTTAGTAGAATGGACCTATTAAATGGTACAGTTCCTAGGTATAGTCACGGTTATTGTATATGCAGCAGCATTGATTTTAATCACTGTTATAACGAGTCCGATAAAAGGCAAAGACAGAAACAAACACAACAGCACCGACAATAGCAAGATCGAATAATGAAATAGCAAATACTGAGAGAGTCATAACTACTGTGGTAACATTTTTTACTCTTGGACAATTTCATAGAAATCACTCTGAGTCACAATTGCTACTGGCATGGCAAATAATTCTAGCTTTTATCTCAAAAAGAATTGTTGACTAAATCTATAATTCGGAAAGTATTTAGCCTACCTAAACGAGAACCTGCATTCGGTAGCTGTTTGTTTGCTAGGTCTAGCAAACAACCGCCCTGTTCTTAAAACTGGATATTCTACCATATTTGGCCAATCCCATTCCATGGCTATACCTCGGTTTAACTTTCTGCCATGTATTCCTAAGGATCCAGCTGGTGCGTGATTTCTTCTCCAAATGAGGCACGAAAATCCATCCATTCTTTGACTGCACGGTACGCCTCAGGAGTCATAAACGTAATGTACTCTTCAGGCTCTTTAGGATAAACGACTAATTTTGTGGATAATATGTCGCCTTTTTCATCCTTAATCTGCGCTATATGTTTCCACTGCTTGTAATCTCAGGCTCCCACTCTTATTCCGGTAGATATCGGCAATAGCACAATAGGCTTGATCCGCCCGTCAGGATATATTTTCAATTACTCTCTATTTCTTCCATCGTAAATAGTCCCAAGCACCTATCCGAATCCCTGAGGAGATCATGGTAAAGACTATTGCCTTTATTCTTCTGTCTGGATATTCAATTAGTCTCCTTATTTCTTCTGTTGTTGGTGCTCTATCATTTGCAGCCCTCCTCCCTATTGGTAAACCGCGCGATATTTTTTTCCAATTTAGTATTAAATCATTCATTACACAGAATAACTTCGTTGCTTTGTAATAATTCATAATCGTTGACTCTGATATTTCTCCTCTTACAATTCTCTCCTTTTGAAATACTATGAATGACATAAGACTTTCTTCTGCCCATCGTGGATTTGTTCTTGCATTTGAGATAAACTGTTTTGCTTGGTCATCTAACGTTCCTGGCATTTTTAAATAAACCAGAAAATATTGCAACCGTCGAGGATATTGTCTTCTAGTATCAGGGGCCCTTAACCCATATCTAAACATAACCATAGGATCCTTTTCTTCAATATTGTGTGCCAATGGTCGTCGATACATACTCTTAGGTATGGGCCTAAATAAAGTGACAAGTTTGATTTGGGCCGAAAGGGAGTTGAACCCTCGACCTTTCGATTATCAGTCGAACGCTCCACCAAGCTGAGCTATCGGCCCATCCTAAAGTGTTAAAAATTGGGGATATTTAATCTTGTGGCTCTCAGTGAGTACAAGACTACCATTGAGGGGACAAGATTATTTACACACATCAAATAATTTCCCTTCTACAGTTACATCTAAATGCATTTAAGTGAAATAATGTTGATACTTTTTGTCGCCTATGGCTAAAGAGATCAAAAAAGTAGCAGTAATTACCAAGGTAAATAGTGCAGAGGCTGAAGGGGCAGCTAGGCGAATAATAGGCATACTTTGTTCCAGAGAAATCGAAACATATTCCATTGTGCCATTCGGTATAGATGGCTCGCGTCCTGGTATCGCCTGACAAATTGAGGAATCTTGATCTAGATTTACTTATGGCCGTGGGCGGCGATGGGACAACACTTAGGTCGTTTAACCTAATTCCTTGTGAAACACCTTTGTTTAGTATCAATGTTGGGGGACATAGGGGTATATTGTCCGAAGCAACCATAGACTCGATTGAGGAATCTCTAAGCTCGATACTCGCAAAAGACTATGTTTGTGAGTCCCATCTTAGAATCCAAGCCACTATTGATGATAACATTACAACTCATCCCGCATTGAATGAAATCGTTTGTGCAAGACAGAATTTGACAAGAACTCCAGTATTTTCTATTCAGTTGATGAACGACGAGATTAGCCAGAGGATGGACGGAATTATCATATCTACTCCAACAGGATCAACTGGGCATTCGCTTTCAATTGGTGGATCAGTTCTACACGAGGATCTGGAATGTCTAACTCTTGTTCCAATCGCTTCAGTTAATAGAATGCCACAATTAGTAGTGCCTGTTCAACAGATAAATATTAGATGCAGCCATGACCTAAGTTTAATCTTAGATGGACAGGAAGTATTTGATATTATTGCAGGCCATCTCATCAAGATCACGCGGCATATTTCAGATGCTCGATTTGTGCGGCTAAGAAAAAGGGGATTGAGACAGCTTAGAAAATTGGGTTTCTGATGCTGAACCGGTCCTAGATGCATCGGCATTCTACGCTGGGGTTCCTTTCTTGTCAGGTTTAAAATGTTTCACTAGCGCCCTAGTTTATGACGAGATAAGACACATAAAGAAATCTCACAGTGCATTGGATGTTCTAATTGACTCTGGCAATCTTGTCATTATGCAACCAGAAGCAGTATCGATAGCAACCGTTAAAACAGTGGCAAAGAAAAGTGGTGATTTGGCTATGCTCTCCAGAGCAGATATCTCTATCTTAGCACTTGCATATGAGCTGAAACGAACGTTGATTACTAATGATTATCGGATAGCTAACGTTGCACCAAGCCTTCAAGTTGTAGTAAAAACAATAGCTATTAGTGGTATAAAGAGTATAAGACAATGGATTGCTATCTGTCCAGCATGTGAAATAATATATACTCCCGATTTGACTGAATGTAAGAATTGTGGAAACAGACTAAAATACAAATACTCAACAAAGCGAAAGGCGTGACTTCTGACGCGATTTGATTATTCCTTCTAGTTCAATGAAAGTCAGTTATGGAAATGTCTTGAATTGCACCGATTTTACTAAAATAGACAGTCAGTTTAGAGATGGGGTGTAGATCACCTATCTTATGCTTGCTCTTTCTTCCGTTATCGATACAAATGAATACTACTAAAAATAAACTACCTTGAACAAGTCAATTGTCTTCAGTTATAACAATAGATCCAGATTTCCTTAAAACATTTATTATTCCAAGATTGCTTGATTCCAGAAAAGGTGACAACGGAACAGTTCTCATTGTAGGTGGCAATAGAATCTATCATGGGGCACCAATTCTTGCGTCGCTATCTGCTCTAAGATCAGGTGCTGACCTAGTATACACTGCAGTACCAAGATCTAATATTATCCCTGTCAGGTCCTCATCACCTAATATTATCGCTCTTCCGCTGGCTGATGACAAGCTTACTGTTGGTTCAGCCAATAGATTAGTTGCTATGCTCCCCAAAAAACCAGATGCTGCCGCCATAGGAATGGGGCTTACACTTGCCAAGAAAGAGGCGCTCTTGACGCTAGTAAGAGGCCTGCAATCCTTAGGAACAAAGCTTGTGCTAGACGCATCGGCTCTAATTCCCAGTATTTTGACTCAAATTGACAATACTGAAACAATTGTCACGCCTCATTCCGCGGAATTTAAGAGAATTTTTGGCGAAGTAGTCGGAGACAGTAGAGACGAGCGAATTTCTAATGTTCATAAGACTGCCAAGCTTCATGGCATCACGATCCTACTTAAAGGATGGATTGATATTGTTTCAAGCAGCGAAAGGGTTGCTGTGAATACTACACATAACTGCGGAATGACCGTTGGAGGAACCGGCGATGTGTTATCTGGATTAGTGAGCGGGCTTCTTAGCAAATATTCTCCATTCGAAGCGAGCAGTACTTGGTGTGTTTATCAACGGGAGTGCAGGAAATTTGGCTTTAAAGAAATTAGGATTACACTTAGTCGCTACAGATTTAATTTCAAATATACCAGATGCAATGAAACCTTTTGATCTGGTCAAAAAGTAATTTTGGAGAGCTTCATGTATATAACCTCTTCTGAATAATCTTTTAAATTATGCATAGTTTTCGATTCGTAGCCATTTTGCTCTAGTAAGTAACAAAGCAAATATGCCCAAGGAATTACTTTTCTTTTCTCAACTAAGCACCTCATTTTGATGCTGCTATTGTTTCTATCATATGATAGAGTACCATACGAAATCAGTCTCAATGAATGGTCAACGACTTTAACTATCTCTTCCAAAGTCTCACCCAATAATTTTACACCCAACTTCTCAACTTTGTTCAATATGTATCGCAATCTATCAGCCTGTGAGTTAGTGCTCTCAGTGGTAAAATCATAATATAGTAAGGTTTCCTTCATGATCCGGGCTAATTTTGTTGATTTTAATGCCATTGTCAGATCCGAATTTTCTGCGAACTTCACTTCAGTTGCATTATTCCAGTCTTCTTCGAAATGTCTGATATAAGAGACACCTATGACATCTAAAGAATTAAAAAGTGCAGCCTTCCCATTTTTACTATCCGTTAAAACCATATTGACTGAATCGATAATTATTTTACTTGACCTTATATTTCCAATCCTTAAATTGATGTCTTCTGGCAACTCTAGAAGACTCTCTTCATCCAGGGACTCGTAGTCTATAAGCAACCTGAATTTGACATTATTTGTCATCGCCTTAATTATCGAATCTTTACATTGTAAGAGCAACCTTACTCCCCATGTATCCAATGAAGCATTAATTGAAAATTTGCAGCATGCTATCATGTTATTTACCTTTGAAAAAGAGGATTTAGCATTCAATATAGTATACCTTTTCTCCTCACATCCAACCGGCCTATGTATTTCGTCATTTACCCTTTGAAGGGTTTCTACAATTTTTTTCATATTCCTAATTCTTCTTTCTGAAAGTTGCAAGATCTCATAGAATGCTTCCTCAGGAGGAACCGGACTAAAGATGAGTGGTTTTTGTTGAGAGATTACTGACAATCTCTTCTTCTCCAATTTTTTCAAGACTGAATAGACCTTGGTCCTTGGCAGATTGCTATAATAAGCAATCTCGCTTGGGGCAAGAGATCCTTTCTGGATCAATGTTAGATAAGCACTTGACTCATATTTTGATAATCCCAGTTCCTCTAAATTACCAACAAGGTCATTATTCAGTGTCTGATTGGAGCGCATCAAAATTAAGGCTAATTGTTGGTAAACCGGGAGATAAAAGGCGATAGTTAAATTCATTTAGCCAATGTTAAAAAAATACTAAGCTGTTACCACATGGAGGTGTAACTTCGGTGACAAGAGTGGTCAGGACATGCTCCATATTATATGAATCCTGTAATTATCCTAGCGGGAAATCAAGACATGCAAATTAAGTCCAAATGGATCAAATCAGAATCTATGTTAGAAGATCGAAAAGGATTGATGGTGAAGACTATTGCATTAAAGCCTCGAATAGAAATTGTGCTTAATAATATTAAGAATGAAGTTACCAAATTGGCATACATATATACAGAATTGGGTGGGATTGAAATGAAAATTCGTGAATCTACTAGTTCATACTCGCCAAACGATGAGACATTCAGGCATGGCAATGTCAATTATGCAGAGCTATCTCAGTCGAGAAGAAAAGGCATAACTATAATTATGTCAATGATATCTCTCGAAATAGTCGCTGATAGATTGAAGACTGCTAAGGATATCGGTGAAGTTGTCAACGCTCTGGCGCCTTCAATAGCAGTCATGAAAAGTATTAGATCAGCTCTTATTCGATATGTCTCAAGTACTCACGAGGAAATAGCTGACATATGTGAGATACTTGAACTCATACTTATAGACTCCTGCCAGCTTGCTAATGGCGTCCTTGACTTTAAGGAAGCAAATCAACAAGCTATCTTGCTTCTTAATGACGCACAACTGAAGGCAGTACAAAAAAATACACGAAGAGTTTCCTAGTCTTACAAAGATTTTCAGTAAGCGTGATTCTTAAGCATTAGTGTGAATTTAAGAGGCTGGACACACGCAAACATCATTCTTATTTTTCTTTCATTTTCATGAATTCGGAGTCGAGATTTGGTAGAGTCTCTATATTGATGTTATTCGTTCCATTGATCGGACGCTGTCAATGGGGGTGTGATAAGCCAACCCCCATAATTAACTCTATAGATGAATAGGTGAGATGCTCTCAAGCCTGTAACAATAATCTGTTGTCTTTGTGCAAATTTTTTAGTTTGTTGCACAATATAGATTTACATCATAGTAATTCAAAGCTTTATCTAATTTTAGATTGCAGTAATAATTATGAGTTTAGCTCCCCAGGTATTAGAAAATAGTGCTAGCAAATGTGCCGCGGAAGCAATTAGACTAGACTCTCAGGGTTCTCACAACGAGGCCATAGAATATTATCAACGTGCTATAGAAGCCCTTGTAAGATTAGTTCAGATTTATCCTGAATATAAATTAAATAGGATATATACCGAAAGAGCAAATGCCTATCAAAATCGAATAAAGGCGCTTCTAGTGTCGCAAATTCCCATCACGGATAAGCCTTTGAGTAGAGAATCGGACTCGAAAAGAGCACCAGTTACTAAAAAAGATACTGAGAGCACAGTCGATCGTACCAAGGGGGCAGAAAATCATTTTTCTGATAAAAGCGACAATACGAGAACAGATGCCGAGAGGATGGATTTTGATGACCTGATAATGAAGGAAAGACCGAAGGTATCATGGGGAGAAGTCATCGGTCTTGAAGATGCCAAGCGTGCAATAAGGGAGTCAATAGTATATCCGACTAAAAGACCAGATCTGTTTCCTCTTGGTTGGCCCAAGGGCATTTTATTATATGGACCGCCAGGGTGTGGCAAGACGCTGCTTGCAGCAGCTGCAGCTGCAGAAATTGAGGGTTATTTCATAAATGTTGATGCCGCGGCGATGATGAGTAAATGGCTTGGAGAAGCTGAGAAAAATGTTGCTAAATTGTTTTCAATGGCACACACATTAAGCTTGAATGAAGGTGTAAGTGTAATACTTTTTATAGACGAGATAGATTCGCTTCTAGGTACTCGCAGCAGTGAAGTGGGCGGGGAAGTCAGAGTAAAAAATCAGTTTCTGACCGAGATGGATGGCATTAACGGTAAACTTAGAAAATCCCAATTATACGTCATTGGCGCAACGAATAAGCCTTGGAGCCTCGAAGCAGGTTTTCTTAGAAGATTTCAAAAGAGAATTTATGTTACGCTCCCAGATAAAGCGTCCAGATTAAACCTTTTCAACCAGTATACTGCCGCATTACATAGAGACAATGGTTTCAAACAGGAGGATCTAGCAAAACTGGCTGAAGGATATAGTGCCAGCGATATAAAAGACATGTGTCAATCTGCCCAACTTCGTGTAGTTAATGAGTTATTCGAGAGCGGGAAAGCATTAGAATCAGATGAAAATCCGAGGTCAATTACTATGCTTGATTTCAGGGAAATATTTAAGATGAGAAAGCCTAGCGTAAGTATTGAGATGATAAAAGCATATATAGGATGGAGCGAGCAATTTAAAGCACTATAGATTTAAGAGTAGTCTAGGATTAAAGGGATCCAGTTTTTGATCGCCTTATACTGAATGATTCCTCATTTAAACACATGATATTTATGAGTTTATACTTTAATTTAGAATAATATTCAACTTATGCAGATTTAGGACAAATAGTCAAAAGGAATTTGATTTAAATTCTAGGTCTATGTACCTGCTAACTAGATTGAACACTAGTCTTCAAGATTTTCCTTCAGAAAAATAGGGATCTCCAACTCATCCCAGACTATCAAAAAATGTTCATTAGGAAATTTGTTTTTTGGAAACACTACGACTTGAAATCATAAAAAAGATTCACTAACTAGCCGATGCCCCAATATACAACTTATGGTTTCAAAATGCTTACTAACTTCGCTTCAAATTTGAGTAATTATCTGCTGCCGCTTTAATTTTTTCTTTGGCGGTTTTCGCAGTACCCCAGCCAGTCACTTTAACATACTTTCCTGCTTCTAATTCTTTATAGTGTTCAAAAAAGTGCTTTATTTCATTTTGAATATCTGTTGGGATATCCTTTAGATCAATAATCGTAGAATAAGTAGGATCAACTTTATGGTGTGGAGCCGCAATGATTTTAGAGTCTTGGCCTTCTTCATCTTCTGTAAGCAAGACGGCTACTGGTCTAGCCTTAACTACGGATTTGGGAATAAATGGATCTGCACCAAGCACAAGAACATCTATTGGATCACCGTCATCTTCTACTGTTTGTGGAATTATACCGTAATTGTATGGATAAGTCATAGAGGTGAGTAGTCTTCTGTCAACATTTAGAGCTCCTGTTTCAGTATCGATCTCGTATTTTATGTTGCTATTCTTTGGAATTTCGATCAAGACATTAAATTCATCGGGTATTTTCTGTCCAGGGTTTAACCTATCTATAAAAGACATTCTGTTGAAATTGGTGTCCAGACAATAAAATATAATCTTATGGTAAAGGTACCCAAAAACATAAACACAGGATCCTATATCGGCTCTTATAAATGGGACTTTCCAATAAATTTGATATCAAGCTAATAGAAAATGAGGTTAGGCAGTACTTCGATAACATTGATATCAAATCCCTTATACAAAATGACCTGAAAAAAAATGGCAATGGTACTTTACTTGGCTACGTAGATGGGCCTCCAACCTTGAATGGAGAACCCCATGCAGGACATTTGAGGGGAAGAATCATAAAGGATCTATGGTATCGGTTTAAGACTTTACAGAAGAATAATATCATTTTTAGAGCTGGATGGGACACGCAAGGACTCCCGATTGAGCTGCAGGCCGAAAAAGAGCTAGGACTAACAGGTAGTAAGATTGAAAATATCCACAGGGTGGGAATACAAAAAATTGTAGACACCTGCAAGAAGATAATTAAACACTATGGTGAAAGTTGGAGAAGGGTAGATGAACTTCTGGGAATGTCATTTGATTATGAACTTGCATATTGGACATTTAGGGATGAATATATTGAACGAGAATGGCATTATCTAAGAAAGGCATGGGAATACGGCATCCTAAAGGAATGGTTTCGTGTTGTGGCGTATTGCCCGTCGTGTCAAACTTCATTGAGCAATGCTGAAATTAAGCAAGGATATGCCGCTGTTAAAGACCCGTCGTTATATTATAAGGTAAAGCTAGTTGGTGAGGAAGTATACATAATTGTGTGGACTACTATGCCATTTACTGTAGTCACGGATGAGTTAGTCGGCGTACATCCTGATGCGAAATATGCATTTGTGACGGTTAAAAATGAAAAATGGATAGTCGCGGAAAACAGATTGCAGGGAATTAATGGAAGAATTACATATAGAAGATTTTTCAGTCGATAGGGTGATAACCGGAAACGAACTAGACGGGAGGCACTATATTCACCCATTTTTAGATTTAATTCCAGAATTACATCGGCTATCTAACTCAATACATTTTGTTGTGGCCGAACCATTTGTAGATATTGAGACAGGTAGTGGTATAGTACATATATCTCCAGCAAATGGAGAAGAGGATTTCGAAATTGCTGTGAGGAGAAAGATTCCGATCTTTGCTCCTATTGACGACGCTGTTCACTTCACAGATAAGGCGGGCGTTTTTAATGGAATGTTCGTAAGAGATGCAGACCTAAAGGTCACTGAGATCCTAGAAAGAGTTGGTTCCTTAGTTAAGTTGGGTATAATAAACCACCAGTATCCTACATGCTGGAGATCTCATCACAAGGTAGTCTGGCTTGCAAGAAGAGAATATTTCTACATGATAGACGGTCTCGAAAATGCTCCTATTGACGCAGCAAAAAACGTAGAATATTTTTATGAACCGCCGAAGAATAGATTCTTGGAGATTATAAAAGAAAAGGTTCCTTGGTGCATTACAAGAGAGAGACTTTGGGGAACACCCCTTCCATTCTGGGCATGTATCAAATGTGGACATAAGGAATATCTTTTTTCTAGGAATGAGATATTGAGGAAGGCCCTCAGTCTCCCAGATGGTCCTGATTTTGCATTGCATCGTCCGGAAATTGATAGAATAGAAATTGCCTGTGAGAAGTGCGGCGCTAATATGCAAAGAGAGCCTTTTGTTTTAGACACTTGGCACAATAGCGGGGCCGCTCCATATGCTTCGTTAACAAATCTGGAATATCAGAAAACAATTCCTGCAGCTTTTCTAACTGAAGGTATTGACCAAACAAGAGGCTGGGCATATACTCTTTTAATTGAGAACGTGATACTGAATCATTCCCCGATTGCACCTTACCATTCATTTCTTTTCCAAGGCCATGTGTTGGATGAAAACGGCAATAAGATGAGCAAGAGCATTGGAAATGTTATTGATGCAAAAGTGTTACTCACTGATAGTGCTGTAGATTTGGTTCGTTTTTATTTTATGTGGAAGTCATCTCCGATTGAGGCGCTAAACTTTAGTGTTAAAGAAATGGCAAGTCGACCCCATCAAATACTTAGTACTTTGTATTTTCTTCATATCTATTTCGAACAAAATAGTAGTTATGACAGATTTGACAAACATGTTCACAGTCTGAAATGGGCAATCGAGAATGATTCCCTTGGTGTTGCGGAAATATGGCTTCTTTCAAAGCTGCAAAAATTAATTGATACTGTCACAAATAGTTTTGAGCATTGTAGATTTCACGATGGTGCAAAAGCCATTGACGAATATGTGATTAATATTGTTAGTCAGACATACGTTCCTATAATAAGAAATGATATTTGGGAAGACAATGTTGAGTCACTTAAGAGGCGACTTGTAATATATTCTGTCTTAGGTCATACATTGTTCGTATTAGAAAAACTTCTGCATCCACTAGCGCCATTTATCACTGAATATCTGTACCAAAAGTGCTTTAAGGAAAAAGAAAGCATTATACTTGAAAACTGGCCCAAACTTGATGAATATCTTGTAAACTGGAATGTTGAACGCAGTTTTAATATAGTGAAGGAAATAATATCGCTTGCAAATGCTGCCAGAACAAAAGGCCATTTAAAAAGACGTTGGCCAGTAAATAAGGTGCTAATTGGCTGTCTTAATCCTACTTTTATAAATGAACAAGGAATTGGAGAAGTACTCAAAAGTCAACTAAACACTGAAGAGTACAAGGTTGTGAGTATAACTGATCCAGCGCTACCAGTTGAACACATTTCTAATTTACTTGAAAGCAAGCTCCCTGTCGCCGTAAATGCCACACTTGTAACCAAAAATATTGCTCCAAGGCTGAAAGATAAAAGAATTCTATTAGTTAGGCATGCATTTGATGAAATGGATAAATCTGAAATACTACGATCGCTTCATTCCAACGGTAGCTTCCAATTGAATTATGATGGTGGGGAAATCACGCTTTCCCTGTCAGATATAGAATTATCTTACGAGGCATCTGAAGGATATGAAATGGCAAGACAGGGCGATTTGATCGTTTTTGTTTCTACAGGACGTGATGATAAATTGATAGCAAAAGGTGTTCTTAGGGATTTGGCAAGAAATTTACAGCAGGTACGAAAAGAACAGGGCTATAATCCAACGGATATTCTCTCTGCAGCTTATGTCGCATATCTTGACAATGAAGATATTAATGCAATCGCTGAGATAAAAGAAGAGTTAGTTTATCTGGTTAGAGTGAGGTCAGTAGTGGTAACGAAGCAGCCAATTGAAAAAGTGAAATATAAAGATGTAGAGTTAGATGGTCGAAAACTGCTGCTAGCCGTGGCTTAATTCGTACCGCAATTTTTCATACTGTACAATATTATTTGATGCTGCATATCGCTAGTAGTATATTGGGTTTCAGTGACAATTAGTAATGCACTTAGCTGAAATGCCTGTCATTTATATTTGCTAGGCCTAATACCAGATATAATATAACAAAATGTTGGTTAAGAAGTAGATTGCAGTTAATTGGACAATATACCAATAAGTATAGGGTAGAGCTAATCAGACAGTCGCAAAAGCAATGCTCTCAATAAAATATACATAACTCGAGGCTTCTCATGTGGGAAATTCATTTTGAAGCTTATACCACATTTGACTACATGAGGAAATTTTATTTAGTCTCTATCACTTTTCCTTATGTGGAAGTTTATACAGACATTAGACCTTGGGGAAAATTTGAAAAGTTTCACGAAAATGAACTCTGCACAGTAAAATTGATTTATATCAACTCGAACTCAAGACTAAGCCTTCAATATCATCAGCATAGATGGGAATTCTGGAAGATATTAAAGGGTACAGCTGAAGTAGAGCTTGATGGGGCTAAGGTTTCCGTGAAAGAAGGTGAACATATCAAGATAGGTACCGGTGTTAAGCACAGAATCAAGGCCTATGAGGATTGTATTGTGCTAGAGATTTCGTATGGTAGATTTGATGAAAATGATATTACAAGAATAGAAGATGATTATGGTAGAGTAAAATAGGAAATATAGCTTTTATGTGTATAAACATATGATACAGTTTTTCTCTGCTGGGATAACATTAGATTCTGGATCCCTCATAATTACAGTTTCGACCGTACTGATGTGTATATGCACCCGGATCAAGTAAGCACTTCATCAGACGAGATGTTCTAGCAGAATGCCCCGTTCACAAACAAAATACAATTACAGAAATTGGAGAATAATTTTCATCTATATCGAAATACAAATAAAGCCCTAACATCGCTTTACGATTATGAGCGCAAGCAAAAAACCACATATGAATTTGGTGGTTACAGGTCACGTTGATAATGGTAAATCGACTTGTGTAGGTCATTTAATGGTCGATATGGGAGTTATTGACCAGAGGACTATAGAAGCATTTGCTAAGGAATCTGAGGCAACAGGTAAGGGTGATACTTTCAAATATGCTTGGGTTTTGGATAGTATCAAAGATGAAAGGGATAGAGGTATCACGATCGACTTGGCCTTTCAAAAATTTGAAACTCCAAAGTTCTTTTACACATTAATTGACGCACCAGGGCATAGAGACTTTATAAAGAACATGATCACCGGCGCTTCCGAGGCTGATGCATCGGTCTTGGTAATTTCAGTTAAGCCAGGTGAGACAGAAGGCAGCAACTGAACCTGGCGGTCAAGCTAGAGAGCATGCATTTTTGGCAAGAACCCTTGGAGTCAGCCAAATGATAGTGGCCTTGAATAAAATGGATGATTCAGGATATTCAGAGGCGAGATATAAAGAAGTTAAGGAAATAGCCGAAAAAATGTTGAAACTTGTCGGGTATAACACTAGCAAAGTTCAATTCATTCCAGTTTCTGGATGGAAAGGTGACAATCTAATTAAGAAATCTGAAAATATGCCATGGTACAAGGGACCTACTCTTCTGGAAGCTCTAGATATGTTTGAAGCGCCTGAAAAACCGATTGGAAAGCCTTTAAGGATCCCGGTACAAGATGTCTATTCCATAACTGGTGTTGGTACAGGTACCAGTTGGAAGAGTTGAGACCGGCATAGTTAAGACTAATGACAAGGTAGTCGTAATGCCATCTGGTGTCAATGGTGAAGTCAAGAGTATCGAGACTCATCATACGCAGATGGATTCTGCTGAAGCTGGAGACAATATAGGTTTTAACCTCAGGGGTGTTGACAAAAAATCAATAAAGCGTGGAGACATGATTGGCGCTGCTAGCAGTCCGCCGACAGTGGTCAAAGAATTCGAGGCACAGATTATAGTAATTCATCATCCTACCGCAATGGCCCCCGGATATACGCCAGGTACTACACGCACACACTGCCCAAGTTGCTGCTACACTTTCAGAATTTGTCGCCAAAATTGACTCAAAGACGGGAGGAGTAGTAGAAGAAAAGCCTAAATTTTTGAAAACCGGTGACGCTGCAGTTGTAAGGATTAAGCCAGTCAGACCGTTGGCTATTGAAACATTCAAGGAATTTCCAGAAATTGGAAGATTTGCCTTGAGGGATATGGGAACAACCATAGCAGCTGGCGTGGTTAAGTCAGTTACAGAGAAATATGATCCCTCTAAAAAGTAAAGTGAATTTTTGGAATGCCGCAAGAAGCTAGAATAAAACTTACCAGTACAAACCTTTCTACACTTGAAGGTGTATGCTCAGAAATAAAGGGTCTTGGCGAAAAAAGTGGTATAAAGCTGAAAGGACCACACCCTCTTCCCACTAAGAAAATGAGAGTAGTAACTAGAAAATCTCCCTGTGGACAAGGAACAAATACATATGATAAATACGAATTGCGTATACATAGAAGAGTAATTGACTTGGGTGCCGACGATAGAGCTATCAGGCAGCTTATGAGATTAAAAATACCTGACGACGTTTACATTGAGGTTTCTTTAACTCAATAGTTGATGCCGTTCCGTTCTACCTTGAGCTGATTGTCCAGCCACAAGTGGAATGCGCTATTCATTTTCTAATAATATTTTATGTTTGACTTGTGAAAATGCTTCACTAGCTCATCGAGCAAGATCATACTATATTCTTAATTTGTATGAGAACTAGCCAAATTTTAGTAGTTTAGTTATGGTTATGGTTATGGTTATAATGAATAGTAATGAATCAAATTCGCTTTTGCAAAAACAATTTTGAAATCTATAGCTGTGGTCCAATATTTATAAGAGATTGCATTGTATGAAATAACGGATTAATCTCAGAAACAGGGCCGTATAATTCCAATTTCGTTAGGCATTGAATAGAAATTCTTGCCATTCTAAAGATAAACCCTCTTACCGAATACTCTAATCCCTGGATCCTATCTAAGCCTTCACTTACAATATCATCAGATTTAATAATGTATCCACGCTGTGCATACAGAATCAACCTCTTATCAGTTATCACGACTCTATATTTTTTAATTCCGTATCTGACTAAGGAAGTGCTATAAAACTTCACATTTTCTGAGGGCAGTAGAAAGTCTTGTAGTGGCATTACTTTATTAGTTAAAGAGGAGTCTTGATGATATTTAGGAAAACAGGTTGCAGCAATTTGCTGATGTGATTTAGATTTATTGATATGTCGGCTCTGTAGAAACCATGTTCTGAATACCGTTAGAGCTTTCTAGACGTATGATCCAATATGGATGTTGAAAGAATCAAGATATGTTAGGCTGGCTAATACTATGTACCGTGTCTTGAGAAATTCAAGGATACCATTGTTTCTTCACAGAAAGAGCAATCATGCATTTATGATATGGTAGCATTTAGTATTACTTACAATAAGACAGTACGAAGGTAAGAGTTATAGGATGTTTGTCGAGTGGTTAGTCGAGGCACATTACCTTAGATCGTACCTACGATTGTCACGTATTCCTCATTTTACAACATTGCAAAAGTTTACAGACAGACAGAATTAGCAATTCACTGCTTGAGAAGATAATTTCGTCATTCATTGTAATTAGCTGGTACGAAGCATATCTTTGTAGGAATAGATTCAACAGGATTTAAAATAACTCAATTCACTGCTTGAGAAGATAATTTCGTCATTCATTGTAATTAGTGGTACCAAGCATATCTTTGTAGGAATAGATTCAACAGGATTTAAAATAACTCATGCTTCACAGTATTATGATGAACGAATAGAAGCAAGAAGAAAATATGCGAAATTATCTATTAGAGCCGATGTATTACAACAGATTATCTGCAACATAAGGATAAGACGAGCTCCTACAAGACATGATAATGTAGATTTCAAGCCAATCATAACAAGGATAGTCAAATATCCCTTCCACTATCCGTAGTTACAGCTGATAAGGGATATGATAATGAAGATAATCATCAGTTGGTAAGAGAAACCTTGCATGCATTCAGTGTTATTCCAGCTCGATATGAACATGTACCGATATGGAGAACACATGGCAGATATAGAAAGCAGATGAAACGTGGATATAACGAACTATTGTACAATCAACGAAACAAGGATGAGACCATAATGTCTGTCATAAAACGACTATTTGGAGAATATATTTCTTCAAGGCTAGTAAAAACACAGAACAGGGAACTATCATTCAGATGCATAGCCTATAACATGCACAGGCTAACGAATATTGTCATTTTTGTGATGATTTCTACATGGCCGATATGTCATATCACTTTAATATAGGCATCAATCAGGGATTTTGTTTTGGCAAAGTCAGTTCTCTGATTTACGGAAATTACACAATTATATTCCGGACAGACGTTTTACAGTATTGACGATCGAGACATGCCCTCCGCAGATATGACAATGTACGAACACATCAATGAATTGCGTGTTAGAATATTTCATATAGCAATTTCTATAGCAATTATTACAATATTCTGCATGAGCTTTGGATTAAAACCTCTAAATGATTCATTCTTATATTATCCAGTGCCCGACCCAATTAATAACATTGCAGTTCAATTGACGTCTTATATGAGAGATACGCTACTTCCACCCGAAGTAAAGTTAATACAGACCTCGCCAGGTCAGGCATTTTTTGCTCAAATATACGTGGGTATGTTATTAGGAGTGCTTGGATCGATGCCGATCATTATTAAAGAAATATTTGGTTTCATCTCTCCGGCCTTTGAAAGAAAATTTAACAAGAGCCTAATCGTCAACATCATCCTGCCGACTATCGCCCTATTTATTTCAGGAATAATACTCTCCTATATCCTTGTAATTCCATTCACGCTTGGCTTTTTGTATAAATACGGTCAGGCTATTGGAGTTGAGACATTCTTTAATGTTAACGATTTTATTTCATTTGTTTTACAATTCTTTCTTGGGTTTGGTATCGCATTTGAACTTCCAATGATAATGTACGCCTTTACACTTACTGGTATGATTGATGTCAATTTCTGGAAAAAGAACTTTCGCTATGCAATTATAATCTTGGTTGTTTTTGGTGCCATAATAACTCCTGATGGGAGTGGAGTCACAATGTGGTTTATCGCTGGTCCTATGATTGCGTTGTATCTACTTGGAATTGTATTTATTCAAAGAAGAGAGAAGAATAGAATGAGAATGGAAAATATAACTTGAACTCTTGATGAAGGAATAATAGCGTGATAATGAATAGCTACGAGAGTGTAATTATATTCCCCATTCATGGGGGCTTGACTACACCAAGGCATAAACGTAGCGTGTTGTAGGGAACTCAATGTAGAGCTTATAATTGGGATGTCTCAGATAACAGGCGAACCTAACCTAAATTCAGTGGTTGGTTGGTCCTGCATTTCCTAGGTTAAGATGAACATTTAATAGGATTCACAATTGACCATATATTATCGTTGGCACATCAAGAGGAACATTTTACTGTCAGAGAAAAAAAATTTGGTGATTTATCTGAGCTGCCAGAAAATACCCCAGCCCTTCTTTTATCGGCAATATATTCAGGAGAAGAGCAAAAGGTGTATCTAAAATTTTATAGTCCTAAAGATGAATCCATATACATTTGGCGAGATCGGACGAATCATAAACCGTACTGTTATACTAAATTACAATATGCGGCCAGAGCTCAAGAAGTCGCCAAATTGGAAAGAAAATATACCATCGAAAATGTGAAAAGACGTGATCTGATATCGGATAAATTGATCGATATCCTGAAAATTAGTGCACCCGATCCGCTATCTATTGGTGGGACAGAAAATAGTTTCCGTGAAAAGGTAAAAGCATGGGAAGCAGATATTAAATATCACGAAAATTATCTTTATGATACAGGTTTAATTCCTGGTACATTTTATCTTCGAATAGGTAACGAAATCAAGACCCATGAAATGGACATTTCAGACAAAGTACGAGAAGAGCTGGAAGACCTATTGTGGAATAAACTGAAAGTCTCATCGGAGAAAGCAGAGGATATTCGTTACCAGAAGCAAATTACAAGATGGGCAAATCTACTTAACCAACCTATTCCTGAGATTAAGCGAGTCTCTGTTGACATAGAGGTTGAATCTGAAGAAGGAAGAATGCCTACTCCTAGGGATCATGATCGTCGTATTACTGCTATTGGATTTGTGGCTAGTGATGGATACCGGAGAGTGTTGTTGTTAAATCAGAATAAACAACATGAAAGCAGCCAAGCATTGATACCCGAAGCAGAGATCTACTATACAGAAAAGGAACTGCTAGAGGAGGCTTTTAAGATAATAGCTTCATATCCGATCGTCATTACCTACAATGGAGATGATTTTGACTTACCATATTTATATGCTCGATCTCAGGATCCAAGAATTGATCCTAATAGATCACAAATTATACCAAAGGACAAAGTACCTATCATAATAAAGCGCGAGACTTTCATTAAACGTGGAATTCAGGCAGAACCTGTACAATTAAAATATGGTATACATATCGATCTATTTCGAACATTTCAAAATCGATCCGTTCAGATTTATGCCTTTAGTAACAAATATTCTGAGCATACTCTAAATGCAATCTCCGAAGCGCTGCTCGACGATACCAAACTAGAATTTGACGGTGATATTTCAGAGCTACCCATCGAAACACTTGCCATGTATTGCTTAAAGGATGCAGACCTAACATATAGGTTGACTAGTTTTAATGATAGTTTATTGATGAAGTTAATAGTAGTTATTGCGAGAATAGGACGATTATCAATAGATGATATTGCGCGCTTTGGCGTTAATCAATGGATTAGAGGAATGCTATACTATGAGCATCGACTTAATGGGTTCCTCATACCCAGAAGAGATGAACTGCAGGAAAAGGGTACCGCGTCGACTACTGCAATCATCAAAGAAAAAAAATATCGTGGGGGCTTAGTGGTTGAGCCCAAGCTAGGGATTCATTTTGGAGTAGTGGTAGTCGATTTCGCTAGCTTGTATCCTAGTATTATCAAAGTCCACAATCTTTCATACGAAACAGTTAATTGCGTGCATCAATCTTGCAAGGAAGATCCTAAACAAAAAGTACCTGGAACGACACATTGGATATGCAAAGTGAATAGGGGTCTGACTTCACTACTAATAGGTTCGTTACGGGATCTAAGAGTTAATTATTATAAACATCTGTCAAAGAATAAATCAATTACACCAGAAGAACGCCAATTGTACAATGTAGTAAGTCAAGCTATTAAGGTTATTCTTAACGCCAGTTACGGCGTTATGGGCGCAGAGATTTTCCCTCTTTACTGTTTACCAGTAGCAGATGCTACTGCCGCAATCGGAAGAGTAACTACGACTTCTACCATTGAGAGATGCAAGGAAATAGGTATCGAGGTGATCTATGGTGATACAGACTCCCTTTTTTTAAAGAATCCCTCCTCGAATAAGGTTGAAGAAATCTCAGTATGGGCGAGAACTAGATTAGGAGTTGATTTAGAGATTGACAAACAATATCGCTACGTTGTATTCAGTGAGCTCAAAAAGAACTATCTCGGTGTACTTACAGACGGAACTGTCGACGTAAAGGGGCTTACTGGAAAAAAATCTCATACCCCCCCATTCATCCGTAACGCGTTTTATGAAATTTTGAATATTTTGAGTAAAGTCGATTCGGAAAAGGATTTTGAATCTGCTAGGGAAAAAATCAAAAATATAATCCAAGAAAATGCAAAGGGATTAGAGCTAAAGAAGATCCCTCTAAATGATCTGAGTTTCAATGTGATGGTAAATAAGTCGCCAGAAAAGTATGGTAAGAAAATGTCGAACAATCAAAGCACAAAAAATATTGCGTTGCATGGCAAGGAGAAAGAAGTAGAAACCTTCAAAGGTCTTCCGCAGCATATCAAGGCCGCGAAGTTATTAACTGACAATGGAAGGTTAATCAAAGCCGGCGATATCATATCCTATGTGAAAACAAAGACAGGAGATGGGGTAAAGCCAGTAGAACTCGCAGTTGCTGAAGATATCGACATCGAGAAATACCTTGCTACCATGGAAGCTACCTTTGACCAATTACTATCATCTCTCAATTTCAATTTTAAGACGCTTTTGGGGAAGCCGCGGCAACGTAGTTTGGATGAACTATTCTGGAATGTATGAAGATCTCATATGACATATAATGCATTTGGTTTTTCTTGTACCTCGTCTGTATTGGTATAAGGTTGTCTGCTTAAAAGGCATGGTTGTTATTGTTTAATTCAATCCAACTGCTCAATATGAATATTTGCAATTGCCCTTGATTTAACAATATTAAATACAAATGTGGAAATACATAATTTAGGATCTAATCTATTTTTTATCAATTAATTATAAATTCGATAGTTGGACCATTAGCTATAAATAAATCATGTGCCTAAATACAGTGTGGAACAGAACATTCCTAATACGATGACATCTTTGCTATCTTCTCGTGTAGGACTTCTCATGAAGCCGGATGTTGTCATACTTGAAAGCGACGCTTCAGTTGACGAGGCTACAAAGATGATGAGAGAGAAAAATAGCAGAAGCGTACTTGTATCTAAACGCGGGGAAGTAATTGGGATCGTAAGCAAGACTGATATTCTCTTCAAAGTGATTTCCCAAAATGGGAATCCATCGAAAGTTAAGTTGAGAGAGATAATGACATGTCCTGTTCTTGCTTTGGGCCCAGGTTCAACAATTAAGGAAGCCTTGGCTGTTATGGACAAGCATGGTATTAGGCAGGTGATGGTTCATGCGTATGCTGCAGTTTTAGGAGTTGTCACCAGAGAAGATATTTACCAGAGTATGGAAACACTATCCATGGCTTCTGAAGATACAGCCATCTCCGGAACGCCGGCGTGCATTATTAATACCAAGGCTATAGCATATATGAAAGATTTAAGTAAATTCAGTATAGTATGTCCATACTGCCAATCCCCCTTTGATACCAAGGAAGGCCTTTCGAAACATATCGACAGACTACACGGCGAATCTGGAATTTTGGAAGGGGATGTCAGACATCTATTTGAGTGAATATTGTAAATAACTGAATCCAACTTTGTAATGTTCGATATCTTCGGTCTGAAGCCACAACTAATGCTGCATTGTTGTCCCCAATTGAATTTAAATATGGGACTCGCAGATATTACTAATGACAAAAGCGTTTTAATGTTGAAGGTCTAACCTGGTACTCTGAGAATTGACTATTGATGGACTAGACCAGATGTTTATTATACCCGAGAAAACAAAAGCTGGATACGGATTTGCGGATATACCCCAATCAGTTACTCTTGATGAAGCTCAGGTGATATTTTATGGTGTTCCATTAGACCTGACGACCAGTTTTGGAAAAGGTACTGCAAGAGGTCCAGAAGCGATACGAATCACATCTGCTCGTCAAACTGAAACATTTGTTTTTGAAGAAAAGATCGATATTTATGAGAGGGCGAGAATTTACGACCTAGGAGATATCAAGATACCCAAGACCAAGGGAGGAAATCGGTATAACCACATCAAGACTGTCTTTAAGTATCTTGATGACAAGATTTCAAAAGTCTCTAGGGCCGCTCTTAGCACGAATAAAATTCCTGTGCTGCTTGGAGGAGAGCATACTGTCTCGTATTTTCAGATAAAGGAAGTGTCCAAGGAAAATCCCATTCTTATCCATTTTGATGCCCACAGAGATATGAAAGAAGAATATGATGATCTTAGATTGTGTCATACTACACCTTTTTACCATCTTATAAAAGAAGGACACATTTCTGGCAAAAATATTATTCAGATCGGTATTCGCCAGGCTGATAGTCACGAAAATAAAACGGCCGAGGCATTTGGAGTGACTACCTTCGATGCTTGGAGGGTTCACAATAGAATAGATGAGCTTCTCAATCATTTGCAGAGGGTTACTAGAAATAGGAATATCTACATATCTTTTGATATCGATGTCTACGATCTACCTTACGTGCCATGCACAGGCACACCAGAACCTTTTGGGTTAGACCCTTTTCAGATTCTTAGAATAATTAAGAGCATAAGTCACTCGTCCACACTCGTGGGAGTGGATTTAGTAGAAGTGGGCATAAAAAATAATGATTATCGAGAAGGAGTCCTTGCAACACAAACTCTGTTTAGAATTCTCGCACATAAATATAAAACAAAATGATTTGGTCCGACTAGTCGAAACGAGCAACCAGATCAACTATGGTAGTAATGATGTCTGTTAGCCTTTACAAGATTTCGAGACCACTAAAATTCATTTGGGCGTCGAAAACCCATTGTTAAGGTTACACTAAACACAAAAAATTTTGTGTGTAGCACAATTTCGTGGTTGTTTACAACCGTATCTGGTCCATGAAAGCCTGTGGAATCACTTGCTTACTTGGAGCGTTGCGGTATGGATTCTCATTGTACATATCATTAATCAACATCAAAGCTTTTCATTTAAAATATATTTGCCAATAATAGCGGCTTCTTAAGGCAAATCTTATTAGTGTTGTAAATTCAAATGAATGACTAATTTTATAAGCTGCCAATTTTTAATAATCATGAATAATGCAAGACTTTTTTGAAATAGATCGTTTAATAGAAGACTTGGCGAAGATTTACGCTACTGCATGTGCTTCTACATGGTTTAAAGTATCTAGAAATTTGAAACCTACGAGAGAAGAATTCCGTAGCAAAGCAGTCGAGTTTATGGGTCATTTTCAATATTCCCTATCAAAATTTCCCGAGAATGAGGATGGAGAAAAGTTTAGAGAGTACGCTAACAACAGACTCCAGACAGAAACGAAGAAGGTTGTCGAAGGAAACAATAAAGAGGTTGAGAAAAGATACAAGTATTTTGTTGGTTGGTCCTAAAATAGGGATGTATTATGCTAATCCAGATCATACTTGAATACTGACCGTGACTTCTTACTGACAACCTTGCTATCCGATACTTCTGATTCGAATCTATATATTTTTTAACTATGATAGATCCTGCTCTCTGTTAATAGAACTCGAGTTGAATCACTACTATCTGAACCTATTTGATATTTTGGAGCTGTAAGACATATGAGTAGGTGTTGAAAAATCTAGTCCAAATCTTTTAAAGATAGTTCTAACTAGTAACTCAGTCTTACACTGGAAATTAGGACAAAATTTTCAATAAAAACCTCTCTTCGATAATTATCCCGCAATTAATATAATGAAGTTGCTATCTAATGCATCATTAGTTATTCGATAATCAAAAATTAAAATTGAATTGATTTACTATGTGGACCATTTACTCCAAATGCTGACATTACTGTTAACTAAAAATTAAGATTATCAAACATCGTGGATATTGATAAAATGACATGAAATTCTTGGAGGCCACACATCGATATATAGTGAATGATAGTCGTAAAAGTTTTAAGAAGCACACCCAAACAACAATAGTATTAGGAAATGAAAATTACATTATCTGCAATCAAAGCCGACATTGGAGCAATCGGAGGTCATACTTGTCCCAGTTCAGAATTGATTCAAAAAGTAAAGGATCATGTTTTATCCAGATCAAAAGGGATGCTAATTGACCACTATATTGGCTTCAGTGGCGACGATATACACATTATCATGACCCACACATTGGGGATCGACAATAAACAGATTCATCAACTCGCGTGGGATGCCTTCAGTGAGGGAACTAAGATTGCCAAAGAACAAGGATTGTATGGTGCAGGTCAAGATCTTTTGAAGGACGCTTTTTCAGGAAATGTAAGAGGCATGGGGCCTGGCGTCGCAGAGATTGAGATGGAAGAACGTCCAAGTGAGGTATTTTGCATATTTGCAGCTGATAAGACCGAACCGGGGGCGTTCAACTTTCCTCTTTGGCGAATGTTTGTCGATGCCAGGAGTAACACCGGACTTCTAATTAATGAACAATTAGCATCAGGGGTAACCTTTCGAATCATGGACGTTATTGCAGGCAAGATCGCAGATCTTAAGATGTGGGAAGACAAACCAGAACTTGAGGCAGCACTGATGTATCCAGGAAGGTATGTAGTTCATTCGGTTGTATCTTCAGACGGAGATGTTATTGTATCAGCATCCACGGATAGACTTCACAATATTGCTGGTACATATGTAGGAAAGGACGATCCGATCGCGATAGTGAGAACGCAAAAGAACTTTCCTGCAACAGAAGAAGCTGGAAGTGCTTTTAACAATCCACATTTTGTAGCAGGTAACACTCGTGGGAGCCATCATATGCCTCTCATGCCCGTAAGGCTAAATTCAGCTGCGAGTTTGAACTATGCCATACCAATAGTCTCTTGTCTTGTGTTTAGTATGCATAATGGTAAGTTGACAGGTCCACATGACGGATTTGGTACTGCGGACTGGGATCTTCAAAGAATGTGGGCCTCTGAGAGGGCAATGATCATTAGAAACCAAGGTTTTATTCATCCTGCGACTTTGGTGCCGGAGGAGCTAGAATATAATAAAGGCTATGAAGCAAGGATGGCCAAATTGAATAAAAAATTTAAAGATATTAGTACAACTACGACCTCCTAAAAATAGAATGAAAATAAAGCAGCTGAGCGACTAGGTAGATTATAATTGCCAATTGACATTATAACTAAAATTTCTAAATATACACATGTCATTTCTATAGTTAGGATAATAAATGTAAGAAAAAGAATAGCTATTTAATCATTTGAAGAATCCACTAATTTTAAATTTTAAGAACTACCTAGAGATTTCTGGAGAAAAGACCTTAGAACTTGCAAAGTCAGCCGAGAAAGTCAGTAATGACCTAGGAGTAGAGATAGTTGTAGCTCCGCCGCAGCCTTCTCTGTGGACTGTAGCAAATATTATAGATATTCCTGTAATATGTCAGCACGTAGATGATGCCAATTCTGGATCGAGTACTGGCTACTTTGTACCAGAAATTGCCAAGTCGTATGGAGGTATAGGGTCTTTGATAAATCATAGTGAGCACAGGATAGACATGAAGAGTATATTGAAGTTGGTCCAGACGTTAAAAAAACTTAATATGATATCCATAGTTTGTGCGAGGACACCTGCCGAGGTTGTTGAGATAGCGAAGTTCAGGCCTGATTTCGTTGCGATCGAACCGCCGGAGCTAATAGGTAGTGGTAAGGCTATATCGAAGGAGGCGCCACAAATAATTTCAAGTTCAGTAAAGGCAGTAACTGACAATTCTGATTCTACAGGGATGGTTTGTGGAGCAGGAATCGTGGATAAATCAGATGTTTCCAGGGCTCTACAGCTAGGTGCAAATGGAATTCTCGTGGCAAGCGGCATAATTAAATATAGGTCGTGGCAAGAAAAGATTTCAGAACTAGCTTCGGCCTTTATCTAGCTAACATAGTAGATATATTGTATAATTACTAGATTTATTTTGATATTATAGAGAGGATTGGACTTGTAATAACTTAATTACAAATCTAAATTGGCATTGCACTTAGTCGAGGGGTTAAGTCGTCCAAATATTGAAGAATAATCTTGCTCACTATCCTGTGATCTGTTGTCAAAAAATCGGTAAGAAAGATAAGGAAAACAATCCGTTCTGGATCGCAAGCTGTTAGTTTTTATTGCAAATGCCAAATTTGAATACTTTATACTCCTTATCTCCTATACACTAATTCGTATACTGAGCTATAAGGTAGTCATGGTCCTGTAACTAGCCTACCAGCTTAATTTATTGCGTCACCACTACAGGTTCAGACATTGCTGCGTTTTCTTTTCCGATGTCAGACAATGTCTTTTTGATGTGGTCCCAGAAATGTTTCTCAAATGCATGTGCTCTATAACCTGATACTGCAGCTGCAGGAATTGCAGCTATTCCGGCAGTCAGAACACCTGCTATAACTGTCGGAACGATTATATCTTTACCCCATGCACCTGTTCGTAGAATCAGATCATAATTACCCTCGTTGCCGCTTATCATAACCTCTACATCACGTACATTTCCGATTATGACACTGCCTCTAGTACCTTTATGCGCTTTTAGATCCCAAAAGTTTTCTTCCTTTTCCTCGTGGATTATATCAAGTTTTTTGTCCTGTAAATATTTCTTGATTTGACTGTACAGTTGTGAAACATCTACATTTTGTAGAGTAACATGTTCTTGTCTCATTATTACTTTGTATAGGATAATCTCTATTATACTTTTACAAAGCAATATAAACAGTACAACTATCCAAAAAAAGTCTTACTCTAATCAGAATTTCTTTCTGGTCCCAGTATATCGTGTATTTGATTGTTAGCTGAAATTCAGTATATAGCTTCAATTCGCGCATTTTGCGTATCAATCTATTCCAGTATTCCCAATGACAAAATTATCTTCCTCAATAAGTTATGCTGTCACGACATAACCACTTAGACTGCGGATCCTGTCCAGCCCGGAATTTCCAACTGAAGTAACGGGATAAGACGTACCTATTTTCAGACCGTTCTAACTTCAAGCCACGGTACAGCCTAATGAAGCTTAAGATATATGCAATGACATCTGCCGGTTCAACCCTGCAAAAAAATCCTTAATTAGGAGCAGCATACCAATTTATACGGCCTGTTCAAATGTATTTATCACTTGTACCCGTATCTTAACATCTATCTTTGTGGGTGTCAGTTAGTTCACCTTGAGTAATATCGCAAAATTGGGTATATAGGTATACAATACTAATTCGGGTCCCGATTATATTGCATGTAATGCTTGTGGGATGCACTGAGCTATAATCTGGCCATCCTATCCTGCTGTATTGCATGATGACTGAGATTTAAATAGTTGTTTCCGATAAAGGCTACCTTTAACAATATTCTAATACATAATCCCCGAATTTGCATTTTAAATATATTAATAAGTTCAATCGTAAATTTTATTTTATGTCATTAAATCATTTTATCACTCTGCTAAGACCCGTAATCATAATCCTGCCAATATTGTCAATATCCATCGTGTTAAATAATAGTGAGCTTAAAAGTGAACCGGCGCTAGCAACTAGTCTGAATAACTCTTATGTTGATCATTTCAATGTCCCAGTGGCACTTGAAAAAAGCTCCGTATTTTATACAATTAGTGAAGCAGCAAGCGTGCAAGTAAAAACTAACCATAATACAGGAGCAAATGTTAAAACTACTCAGGTTAATAATGACAGCATTGCTGACATAAATCACACAACTAAACTAGCGATATTAACTTTTGGCGATATTCATAAAAACCAATTCACAGTTGTCAAGCCAATCTTGGACAAGTATGGCTTTAAGGGTAGTTTCTTTGTAACCTGCGGCTTTGTTAAAGACAATAATGCCAAAAACATTGGGATGGATAACGGCAAAGAGAATGGAACGCCGCGGATGAGCTGGAGCGACATAGAGGCGCTAAAACAAGATGGCCAAGATATAGAATCGAAAGGAATGACACACCGAGATCTTAACCAATTGGGATCTGAGGATCTAGAATTCGAAATTGGAGGCTCGAAACACTGTTTAGAAAGTCACAACATTAGCCCTAATATTTTTGCAGTTGTACATGGTGATGCATGGAACAATTCTAGTGTTATAAATATTATCAGCAAATATTATGGGTTTGCAGATAATGGCTTTGCTGATCTAATATTTTTACGCTGTGATGGATACGTTACGCACAAACAAACCGATTGCAGCACCTACACTAATAATGGGACATTAAATTATGCAAACAGATATTCCATAAGAGAGAGGAGTCAGAATACATTGGACCGAACTTATCTCCACAACGATCAGGTAATATTTGAGAAATTTAAAGAACAGGTAAATTCTCAAACTGGATATAATAATATGAAGGCCTTTATTGACGCCATACCTGTAATTGCGTACCATAGTATAGATGACTCAAAAGGGCCTTCAAGTACTAATGCTGAATTGTTTGCGTCAGAGATGAAATATTTACACGATAATGGAATTAAGGTAATACCTATGTCTGATCTAGGCTATAATGAAAGCGCCGATTATATTTACGTTAAAAACTGGTCAAGTCGATAATGTAGTCGATTAATTGGGTTGAGTTTTTAGTGTATGACAAAAAATTGAGATGTATATTATGATACTAAACTGAGGAGACATTCTGGTCATACCAAAAATAGAAAACAAACTCTAGCTTTCAATTTTTTTATTCTAAATGTGGTCTTTAAATCCCAAATAACTCCAAATATCAATAAAACCATTGGAAGAAGGACTGGAGCGAACCCGAAAAAAGATTAACTCGCAAGAAAAACCGAATAGTACCTACGAATCGTATAATACAGTTTACGTATTGATCCTGACCAGATAGCAAAAAAATAGGCAAGATTAGTTAATACAGTATTGAATAGACATAACTAAGTGGTATTACTAGAGTCTTATATGAAATTGACAGAATCTTACATGGCTCCTTTACTTAATAAGTTCAGAAACATTTCTATAAAATAGAAGAAATCATATCGATCCCTTACTGATATTTTATTTGTCTCGTCACCGTTATAAAAAATAATTGTGGAATAAACTAACGTATTTCATTGGCCATTTTCCTATCGCCTGCTCTTGGCCCGAGCTTGGTATGATCCGATAAATTGTTGTGTCAAAGGTTAGAACGTTTAGATATTGGATATTAGACATAACTTCTGTCTCTGATTGCTTCACTAAAAATACTATTGATTTGAGATCTGCTGGACTGTTTGCCACTTTACCTTTAAGAGGATCGTTAGTCTTTTTCAAATCTTTATATTAACTGCTTCAACTTTGTTGGGATCTATCAATATGTGGCACAATTCTATATATAGAACCCTGACTTTTGTGAAATGTGAGGATATACAAATATCCATCATATGGGCTAACTTCAATGTCTGATATACCAGCAAATCCCTTAGCAAACACTACTTTATTGCGTTCCTCCGCAGTATTTGCTATTTTATCGGCTAGTGAACTATTGAGGAGGAGCGACGTTCTATTCTTATTCAGTTCAAAATGATAAAGATTACCATTGTTTATATCACCTACAAATATTGTGTTTTGATATTGTTGTCCTAGTTTGTCGGAGTTTAGGAACTTTATAGCTGTAACGCCCACAGTCTGATTCCAAACAAATTCAGGAGGACTATATTTTCCTTTTCCCCCAAAGTCTACCAAGCCTGCTGGAGGTGTTGTAGAAACAGGCCCACCAAAATATGTTTGCGGAATCCAAAACCCTTGAACCTTGACCCAGCCACTATTGAACCCTGGTTCTACTAGGTTTATCTCATCGCCGAAGCCAGGTCCATTTTCGGTATCCCATAATTTTTTTGTCAGAGGATCAAAATCCAAGCCAAAACTATTCCGAATGCCGTAGGCATAATACTTATTTACAGGACTAGTTGTACCAAGAATTCCATTGCCAACTGGCTTCCCGTCTTGTGTAATTCGATATATTATACTCGTGCCATCAGATGGCGGACCATTTCCTACATTTTGTGTGTACGTTCTGCTCCCATCCACATCTCCGATAACAACGTATACGTTATTATCTGGGCCGATCAAGACTTTTCCGGCGTTATGGTGAGGCCCTGGAGCTGCGGGTAAATCAAGAAGTAATTTTCCATTTACTAGTTTATTATTCTCCAGCTCATATCTATACAGAAAATTACCAATAGGTTTCTTACCTTGTAAATCGTCACCGTCCTTTGTTTGTGACCCAGTAAAGTATACGAATACATATCTAGGAAGTTTGCTCTCTTTAGAAACAGCAATTCCCAACATACCTCTTTCGTCGCTTACTGCAACATTGACATCAAGTAGAGGCTCCTTGAGCATTGTTCCATTTATTATTCTCATAACGGTACCATTCGTTTTTTCAGTAACTAAAATATCATTAGGACCTAAAAACGCCATATTAGAAGGATAGACGAGACCCCTAAAAAAGCGCTTGATAGATAGGTTTTGGCTATCCTTTTCATTTACTAGGGTTGGTATCTTACCTTTTGGTGATGCTGGCGCAGGAGAGGCTTTTGATAAAGCAGCCACGGTGGCAGCTGGTGAGGTTTTATGAGGTGATGATTTCAAGGTCTGCTGTCCATGTATATCCCCAAAATAACCATTACCACTGCTCAAAAAAATCATTGCTATCAAAATAAAGGCCACCACGAGGGCTATTTTCATTCTGCCCCAATACATGATTGGGAATATATTATATGCTTTTCCGTTCTTCACGAATCAACACCTTATCTTATCCATAATTTAGATTCTTAAAGCGTTATATCATATAAGCATTGATAGGATGGTAAGCGCAGTCGATATGTACAGATCAAGTCGCTTTCAACTGTTCAGTTATATCAATAGTACTTTTAGATTTTCGCCTAGATGCCTGTCCGCCCATAAGAAATAGCTGACTGGATCTTACTTTATGTTTTATAGACTTGGCCGGTACGCCAGCAACTATATCTTCATCTTCTATGTTACCAATAACTGATGCTCCTGAACCCACAATAACCTTGTTTCCTATCTTTATTTTATGTTTTAAAGTTGAATTAAGTCCAAACCAACATGTATCGCCTATGGTTGTGACCACCACCAATAATAACACCACCGGTTAAGGCGCAGTTTCTCCCTATCTCCACGTTATGAGCCACATGGACTAAGGCGTCTAATTTTGTGCCGTTACCTATAACGGTATTTGAGAGAGACCCACGTGCTATGGAGCAATTGGAACATATTTCGACATCGTTTCCTATTTCAACTCCACCTATGTGTGGAAATCTTTCAAGTTCCATCGTTTCAGGATGCCTCTCGTAAGCGAAGCCGTCAGCGCCAATCACTACTCCCGGCTGAATAATACAATTCCTGCCAATCCTAGTATTTTGTAAAATGCTAACTCTATCATATATTGTTGTATTGTCACCGATTTCGCAATTATTGCCGATAAAACTGTATTGACCTATAGAACAGTTCTTACCTATTTTGGCTGTTTCTGATACTACTGCCTTCGGCGAAACTCCGATTGATTCCTTTTGTTGTTCCTTATAGATCATCTTAATAATACGCATTATAGCCAACCTTGGGTTTCCCAAAAAGATCAGACATTGCTGTTGTCTTTTTTTCTGTATCGGAGACAAAAGTGACTCCATATTTTTTTTGCAAAAAATGACGCCCGCACCGGATCTGGAGATAGACATGACTGCTTCGTCTCCCTCAGATGAACAAAATGCGAGATCGTGTGAAGATGCGTTATTAAGCGGGGCTATACCGTTTACTATAATTGAGGTATACTCATTTCCTGATTTTTCATACGAACAATAATAATCAATACCCAGCTCTGTAAGCAGAGCGTGAACGTTCCAAACCAATGAACATTGTTACGTTATGTATATATATAAGTATTAAGGCGACTATATACCCTAATTTTTTACACAGTGGACAGTTAAATATACTCGACTCTATCAAACTCTCATTTATAAAACCAAGATCACATTTTTTGGCTTACAGTAGAATTCTCTGTCACAGTACCTATCTTAGGCCTATTTAATAAAGATTCAGTCCAGATAACGTATTTATTCTTTAGACCTAATAAAGTCAGAAATATGAATAGATAGGGAATCATTTTGCATCCAGCTTTTTAATGTATGACAAAGCTTGCTGAATTAATTACTACTTCCTTGAAGTCGGTGAATCTAATGATGAATATATCACAACAAGAAGGCGCTGTTTTTTAGTTATATCAAGAACATGTTATTTCTTTTCTCCTTTAGTCTTGTCTTCAACGATATTATATTTTGAGAGCTCGCTTGTACGCAAAAAAGACTACTAATGCTATTACTAGGAAGTTAATGATATTCGAAATAAGATCACCGTATCTGAAAACTGTTGTTGTTCCGGCCAGGTTTGGAACTTTTATTGTTAGCGCTGCCAAGCTACCAGCTGGAAGAAACAGGCCTATAAGCGGATCAATTATGTCCTTAACAAAAGCATTTACCAGTGCAGATGCTGCCTGTCCAATTACGAAAGCAATTGCAAGTCCGATTACTCCGAAAGTCTTAAGGAAGTCAAAGAATTCCTGAGTAAAAGTACTTTTCTTCTTTTCTGAGCTGGCCGTCATTAATATTGTAGGTCTGGAATGTCACTTATTTAAGAGATTCGTTACGTTTTTGCCCGATATTCTAGACTGTTTTTACATATAGGTAAATCAAAGTGGAGATAACTTACATCAATATCTGACTAGATCAGTAGCCCTTTCTTCCCCTATCAAACTCAATTTCATTGTATGATTAGTTCAGATCTTACAGGATAAGTGAGTGACACGATGGTAACACCTTTTTAGGTTTATAACAGGAATCCTTTCCAGAACAGCAGTGAAAAGGATACTTTGTCTTCGACTCATTAATTTCCTCTTCAACATTTTTGTCTTGTAGGCTGATGTGCTTATCAGCTAAAGATCTCATTGCAGTAATTTATTATTCACAGAAGATATGTCTACTCCTGCTCGTTTGTGTCATCAATTTTGTTTTACTTTTTCGGAGTCTGAGCATAATTTCAAAGAACAAATAGCAATCCTTAATGGTAACATATGTTCGTTATAGATCATGTCCTATACACAAAATAAGACAATAGCTCGAAGGTTAGTTGAAGATATATTTAATTCGAAGAAAACAGAGTTGTCAGAGAATTATGTTACTCCTGATATAATTTACCATGGAGTGGCAGAAGAGGTCAAAGGCCTGGAGGAATTCAAACGTTGGGTGACCGAAGACCTTAACGCATTTCCAGATATGAAGATCACCATATTAGATGATTTCGGAGAACAAAATAAGATCGCCATGAGGTGGAGCTTAAAAGCTACGCATGAAAAAGATTTTGCTGACTTTCCTGCCACTCATAAGAAGTTTGAAGCTCAAGGGATCGATATTTTCCATTTTGAGGGAGACAAAATCAAGGAAGCATGGACTACAGCTGACTTGTCTGACTTGGCCCAAAAATCATAGAATTAAAAGATAGTTTTCTGTTTGTATTGGGATTGTCATTTTAGAATCAACCCATACAATGTCGGTATACATCTGCTAGGGCTATTTTTACTCATCGCAAAAATAATTCCATCTACCCAGGAAGAACTGACCCTATTTATTTGGAGTAATAGTCATAATTCTCGACCTTATTTTTATAAAACATATAGTTTATTGAACCCGCTAAATTGTTGGATATTATTAGACAGGTAGGAAAACTAGATCGTGTAGTCTGTGATTTTTAAAGACGAGCGCTATTGTTTTATGTATAGCAACTTAATTATTCTCCATAGTATGAAAGAGTTGGAAATCACGGTCCACCGAGTCCATTTGAGGGATATTCAAATAGATTCCAAAAAAAATTTTAGGTAAATGATTTTATAGCATAGACATATGCACGTTAAAAAATCATACGGTATAGATTATAACCGTCCGTCTAATCGTGGCTTGAATGTTACATCTTGGATATTAAATCCGCCTTGAGTTTCTGAAACTCCTCATCAGATAGTATCCCTTTTTGATGGAGATCAGCATATTTTTGCAACTTTTGTGTGATATCTTCCTGCTGTGACTGGGGCTGGGATTGGGATTGTGGTTGTAGTTTTTGTTGTTGTAGTGCTTCTATCTGTCTTTGCTGCGCTTCTATTTGTCGTTGTGCTTGTTGTTGTTGTGCATCATTTGCTTGGGCCTGTTGGTCCATCGCGAGCTCCAGAGCGCCTCCTAGCTACTCCCGCGCCTATAGCTCGCTGAAGCCCATCTTCCTCTCATGATTTTGAATCGTAAATGTTGTTAATAAAGTTTATTAAACGTAGTTAGGCCAAATTTATGGCCATCCTGGATTTTTAATCCACCTTATTTGAGTGTAATTCTTATCAGATAATAATGAATTGTTACCAGAATCCAGTAATCTTATGTCAGAAAAAAGCTCATGTCAGATATAAAATATGTCAAATCTAAGAAGATTATTGGAAGTTGCCAACAGTAAAGATCATATGATATGAAATACGATGATGTTGGGTATCGAGATCCATGCCAAAGTCTATTTGTGTCAAGATAATATTTAACAACCGCCGTGGGCATCCACTAGAACATGTTTTAGGCGTTTCATCTAATCAGCTCGCGGTAGTAGGCAGGTATTAATGATCTGAACCTGCTATAACTTGCTATCGAGATCACTTGACAGGGACAAGATTCTTGGATCTCCGGTCATATATGACTAGAATAATCCCTGCCACAAAGGCAATTACACTATTGACTAGAAGTATTATGCTCACCAGAATTCCGAAAGAATCGAGAGCTATCTCGTATCCAATTTTTTCCAAATTTACTCTAATACTGGTCTGGTTACCCTTCGCGAAATTACCCAAACTTGATTTGATTAAGTCCTTTGCGGAGATTTGGGGTATCGAATCAGCCAGATTAACAAGTGAAGTGATTGAACTGAATATTATCACTAAACCTATAACCAAAAGGATTCCACCTCCTATTAGAAGTGCTACACCCCGCTTCATCAAGAATTGCCTCTAAACAACTCGATGATATCTGTCTAGCTATAATAATAAACTTTCGGGGGAAGAATACAAGCAGCATAATCTGAAATAACTAATTTCCTAACATTCTTAATTAGAAGATCTGTTCATTCTGGACAGTCGACAATATGCATATATACTTACTTACACGTATACTCGACTATGATTAGCTCTAAACTGATAGTATTGTTTAGTCTATTATCGCTAGCATTGATAACTGGAACGGCTGTTACTATGATGCCTCCAGCTTTATACGCCCAGTCAAACAACGCAACTAATGCAAACGCAACTAATGCAAACGCAACTAATGCAAACGCAACTAATGCAAACGCAACTAATGCAAACGCAACTAATGCAAACGCAACTAATGCAAACGCAACTAATGCAAACGCAACTAATGCAAACGCAACTAATGCAAACGCAACTAATGCAAACGCAACTAATGCAAACGCAACTAATGCAAACGCAACTAATGCAAACGCAACTAATGCAAACGCAACTAATGCAAACGCAACTAATGCAAACGCAACTAATGCAAACGCAACTAATGCAAACAGAGCCCATTTCAGTGCAGTGCTGAAAGGTGAAAACGTTTTCCCACCAGTAAACACTAATGCTACTGGAAAAGCTGAACTTACTTTATTAGGTGACCGAAAAACGATGTCATATAAAGTCACAGGTGGACCTGTGGATGCGGTCAAAGATGTGACACTATCTCATACAACAGGGGGTAGAGCTGATGATATAGTCGTCTTAAGAAGTGCCACACAGAAGGGATTGAGTGGCCAGGCGACGACGGCAACTCTGGCAGGAAATTTCACCTCTGCTGATTTCATACGCGCACCGAAGGACATGGCAACACTCGTAAAAGACATCCTCTCTGGAAATGTGATTCTAAGAGTGGACACAATTAAGTATCCTCTGGGTGTTGTAGCAGGAAAGCTTAAACCGAACTTGCAATCCTGAAGCAACTGATGCTCCGGGTCCTCATTTATTTTTCGGTGTTAAAAATGATGGCTTTAGTTTGTTGATTTCTGATCAGATTTTCACATAGGGTTGTTTTGTGAGGATCAGCAACTAAAATAAGACATATAGCGACAATCTAATGATTGTGGAATCATATCATGGAATTGTATCTTACGTGCGTCCGGTATTTACTGTTTTAGACTCACTTCTCGATTCCTTATCTTTTAATTCTAATGATGGTTTTTAACCTCAGACAGTGTGTAGCTCAAACTTTGGATTATGGATAAGGGTAGATAGATTATCCTAGCCGCCCCTATTTATTTAGTGAAGTTGTATAAAGACTCAGGAATCGTTAGTCTAAAACTTATCCTATTATTACTTCGAAATCTTCTTAGTCTCATCAAGTATCTTGTAGTTTTCGATAGGATCCTTTTATCCATGTGGTTGTGAGGACAGACCATAGCAAGTTTCGATATTCAAGTTATGGACAGCTTAACGTAATATTGAACAGCAATATATCATGAATTTTCTAAAGACAGGTTTCTTCTCAGTGTATTGAAATAACGATCTGATAGGGTTTTTAGGAAGACAAAGCTTTCAGGAACAGAAACGCTCTTGCTGGAGGCGTGAAGATAATTTACTAGCCTATTAACAGATCCTCCAGATATGTTGGTCCCATTCATTGCAATTTTCCTAATTAATTCATGTCTACATACTTTTATTTCATAGTACGGAATTTTCTCAACGGCGGCCATAACGAAGATATTTGGCATATCTTCGCAAACATCGTCCTCTATATCCTCCCAGTCATCTAGTATATCAAGCAAGGCCTGATTATAATGAAGAACTAAACCGACATTTTCATTAAAGCTAGGCGAGCTTCGCATCCAATACCTTTGCGTAAACTAATGAGGCATCTGAAGATTTAGATAGAATAAAATGTTTTAGTTCTGTATAGGAGAACCTATGATTTCCAAGTATACGGCGCTTTATTATCTGCTCAAACTTCCAAAACGCTGAAAACTGCTCTAATAAATAATCTATAGAATAAATCAGATGTTGTGCATCGGACTCTTGTAGAAATTCATTTACTAATTCATGTGCCTGTTTTGAGAGCAAGGCATATCTCTCATTTCCAGTCTCATAGAATCTATCTGAAAGAAGGATGTATCTAGTTAGTGACCTTATTATCCTATACACCCATAATGCCTCAGCTAAATTTTTGGTATCGAAGTAGGCAGCAATAAAATAGCTAGGATCCTGCGCCTTTTCATCAATGTCTGGAAAAGAATTATTTAAATTCTGGTCAAAATTGCTTAATAATGAACTTAGAGATACCATTTGCTGTACGAAGAGTAAAGTATCTGTGGTAGAATCTAGATCTTTTATTGCGACAAAAATTTTATCTAAGTAGAACTTGTTTTCAAAATCGCTAGGCTTAGATGTGATTTTCATTATTCGATGATATGATTTCTACGTTCATCTCAAAATTATAAATATTACTGAAATGTGGCAACCATATTAAATCTGGACTTTACAAGGGTATGGACACCAAACCTGATCTAGCGTTCCACGAGCATAATTGAATTGAGAGAATATCTGCAGAGCTAAAGCTATTGGTGCATTACTTATTTTCCAACATTTAATCTCAGAAATATATCTAGAGCAAATTCAATAATTTTGAGATAAAGAAGATGATCAGATTATTGACAAAGATAGGTACAGAGTCCTCTTCAGACGTATTTACAGTTATAAAATTATTGCATTTAGTGATGCTTGAACTTCCAAAAGCGATTGATTAGTACTGCGTAATATTTCTAAATGATAGAACGGAGGAATTTAGGATTGGGGTTATAGGTGTATGAAAGTAAACCAGGTAATTTGGATATTTTTGCAATGAGTAATTCCATATTTCTTTATGTACAAATAATTATCGGATCCGACATAACCTAATAGAGGAAGCAAGCGGGAAATATGAAATCACCGGCCTATTATCACTAATAGTCATCCTCAATATTTGTAGACTGTATCAAGATATCTGCTCATAAGTCTATCTGTCTCCTGCCTCAATTTACTAATTGCTGGAAATGACTGTGTGAAATCGAATATGGCTTTCGGATATAAGCTATTCTGGGAAGTCGAACTTGAACAATATGATAGATACCCTTAATGTTTTCTTATCAAAATTGCAAATAGCCTCGTATCGATGGTAATATAATAATGATAATAATGATAATAATAATGATAATAATGATAAAATAGAAATAATGTGAAATTGGCAATGCGCCTCACCTTCAGCTAAAGCGAGCATTTATTCGGACTACAGAAATTTGTTCGTCGTATAATGAAATATATCTCATAGAATTGAAGTATTCATAAATGACCTATTTTGAAATGCCTTACCCGATCAATAGTCACCACGTTGGATAATGTTTACTCAATCAACAAATCATATAATTGAGTACATACATACCATAACAAAGATACCCTTAGATCTTCTTGAAAGGATTTATATCTAGCCTGTATACGACAGAGTGTATGAGTGAAAGTAGATCCCCTGGTTGGGTACGTGCTGCCCAGATAGGGCTGGGAGTCTTGGCAGTAATATTATCGATTACGCTATTGGTTTATCCTGCACGCGGCGCAGTAGCGGGAGTATATCTTGCCGCTGTTGTATTATTGATAGTCGGTATTGAGAAGGTGATTACAGGTCTTTTTGTTAGCAGCAAATCTCGCATGGCCAGCGTAGGCTTAGGGATCCTAGTAATCATATTATCGCTGATAGTTATGGCATTTCCGTTGTCAACCAGTGTATTTCTGATATACCTCCTAGGAGTGGCACTATTGATATATGGAATATCTAGATTAGTTCATGGTATAGGGGATAAAGAAAGAAGCGGATGGTCTAGATGGTCATCTCTAGGTATTGGCGTCCTAATGATCATTATCTCAATAATCATAATGGCAGCACCACGCGCTGGGCTAGCCTTCGTAGGACTTTTGATTGGAATAGCACTCTTAATCGCAGGAATAGAAATAATCGCAGCTGGGATATCTGGAAGGAAGATGCGACTTCTTCCGTCTCGAGATAGGGGCATTTAGAAGAAAACTCGGGAATAATAACACCCCGAAGTCTTGAAGGAAATTGGCGTGGTTAAGTCCACGATTTTTAACCAGCACAATTTTTAGTCATAACGTAACTTATTACGTGGTGAGTTCTGGACATAAATCTCAGCATAAAAATAGAACCATCTTAGAGTCAATTCTACCTCAAATTTAAATAGGGTGGAAGCACTTCAAATATTCCTTGAGATCGGCGCATTATTATTTTTCAGAGGTATATAAAAGATGGGACGTATTTTTGGTTGGGACTCTGATGAGCGGCGGTTTCCTAGTTATCATTCTAAAGTTACTTGGATTCTTTAGTAAAGAGAGGCACCTATTCTAGTCTTAGGAAGACTTTTAAGATTGTTTCTTCCAATATAGAGACCTTTATTATTCACAATCTTTTAGCAGAGTAAGGATAAGATCCAATAATGATAAATCTAGCCCTTTAAATTTCTTTGCGGACTGCTTTTGACGATGATTATTAATAGGAACGCTCGAAGAGAAGACTAAACGAGGTTATCATCTAAAAATCCCAGAATATGCCAAGGAATGGAATAACATGAATAAATAGTTTGACCAAGTTTGAACTCTGTAATACTAGGTGTTTTAAAATCCAATATACTGTACATTTTGCCCTTTTTTAAAGGGGTTAATAGGTTTAACTCATTGGCTATCTATGATATGATTACTCATGCCTCATAAGAGTAGATCAACATTGCTTCAAACTTGTAGAATCAAGTTTTATAGACTAAAATCACAGAAATATTCCTAATAATCTGTTCATATTCACATATCTCGTTTACATGAACAACCTCTCAATTCAAACTCTAAGAATTCTAAATATGATGATGTAGGACGACTTCTCAAGAATTCTTTGAATATACATACGGTTAAGCTATTTGAATTCCATGCCAAAATCTTATCTCAGATTGGGGAATAGATCCTCTAATTCTTATCGTTCCTTCACATTTTCATTTGGTAAAGGTCATTAATTTAATTCCATTTTTCCGACTCTACCTATTTTAGATAATCCATATCCAATATTTACGGGATAATAATTTTCCCAACAACGTAATATATAAATTCCACAACCGTTCCTTTTCTCATATTAGGTAAACCCTTTTTTGCGGATTTCCCACTAAGGATACACTATCAATTAGAATCCTCTGGGTCCAGATTGATTATCAGTCAGATTAAGGCATTAAAATATGACAAAAAATAGGCGAGTTGATCCTCTATAAGAATCTGTCAATAAATTCTAGACCAAAGTATCATATAACGTACCGATGCGCTTTAAGTGGTTCTCGACATGGGACAATGACTACTTTAGCCTATCCTATAAAAGGTAAAAGAAATCTAATAATCACTAATGGGGTGATATTTCGGCATGTTAGTCAGCTAAAGTGAAATGCAACGCAATATTGATTAGATATATTATAAGTTCTATATAGAACACTCATATTATTTGGGATTATTTGAATATATGAGAACAATTCGAATTATTGTTACTGTATATTTTGTCGTCTACGTTCCTAAACAAAAGTAACGGTTAAATAACTTGTTAGCGTATAGCACCTCATGAAAGAGACACAGTTGCTACGGATATTAATAAAGGAACGCGCGATAGTAAGACTTCTGAAGACAATTGGCAGTGCGGATTACCCAACAAGGGAACTGCTTAACAAGCTGGGTGCTTACGGCTACGGGCATAAGCTTCTAGTGAGGGCAGAGCATATAGGATTAGTCCAACGTAAGGTAAACAAGAATAAAGTATTTAATAAACTGACACCCGATGGCAAGAAAGTTGTAGCCCTGGCTAAAAAGATAGGTGTATAAGAGGATCGATTATTTTTTCTAGTACTATTCCTGGTTAGAGCTGTTCTGAATCAAATTGTGACCTAACCTGAGGTATCTACAATTACGTTTGATAATGTCGCAAATCAAAATAAGTGTAATAGATAGTAGGAAATACTTTATTATACTGCAACCTGTAATCGATCCATCTTCCAATATCGTAGTAACACAGATATCATCAGTACTCAAACTTTTTCAATCCAATGGATACATAGATAGTCAAGGCTTTGTCTCTAGGGCTTATTTTATAAAATCATCGTGAATTGATAAAAGGTAGCTCGTTTAAGATATCTTGTTAGATCCGGTTTTATATTGCTGGCTCGATAAGATCCTTATCACAGGATGGACACCGCTGCGTAACGCAGCGGTGATTCGGTGGATTTTAAAAGTTTAAAAGAGATAGTGACGAATAATCGTATAGAAGATTTGTCGGCACCTAATTGGGCATGTTCTTTTTGTGGAATGATTTCCGGCAGAAGGGAGAGTGTCATACGTCATATAAATAATCCCCGTATTCATTCAGGGCAAGCGCTAGCAGTTCCGTATATCGAATTCATTAGTAGATCTAAAAATGGAACACCAGTATCAAGTTCTGCCTACGTGTACCGCTCAAGGATGAAGACTAATGGATCGCCATTGGTCGAGGAGACATTTTATGATAAGCTAGCAAAAAGAATCGAAGAAATAAATCTCGAAAAGCTTGCTGAAAGGTTTACTAATACTGGAAGCACGTGGTTACATCAAGAGCAGTTACCATCAAGATTCCCGTTGGTCCCCAGAGATCCGTGTTAAAGCAAGTAACACACTATTTAGGGGAAAACATATTTGCCATTAGAGGACGCCTATGCCCCAAATGCATCACAATTGAGCCAAAAATTTACGGATTTGGATCGGCAATTAATGCAAGTTTTTTATCTATACTTTACCCGATACATCCCGAATGTACTGATATACCTGCTATGTCATACTCAGAGAGGCATGAGAGTTTAAACCTTTTTGCAACAAAAGGCTTTCCTGAAATAGTAAGGGAATGGATAAGGAGTATTTGGTCATCGAACCCGCGTATGCGAATAATCGCATTGAAGGTTCCTGGATCAAAACATGGTCCTGATAAAAATGATGACGTTTCCAGTACAGAGGTGGCGCTAAACGGGTCTGGATATTCCTCAGGTCAACTCCACTGGTCAGCCGGCAGTTCTGTGACAGTGGTCTCCGACACAATTAGTGATAACGAGAATGATATGCTCATGGCGCTGAATCGGAAAGAGATAACCCTGCGTTACGATAACTCAGATTTTATCTACCTGCCAGACTGGATAGGATCACAGTCATCTCCACAGATACCTAATTTAGTTAATTCATTCGGAGAGGAAAATACAAGTAGAACAAGCATAATTGAAAAAGCAATCGAATCTTCAGATATCATTATATATACCGAGTCGGAATTGCTTGAATTCTTAGGGGTCACCAAATTCGGAACATTTGGGTTTTTTCGAATTGGACCAACATCTGCAATGTCGAAATCTCTACCCATTGAAGATTCAGAAGATGGGTACTTGCTGTTACTGACTCCAGAAGAGTTTGGTGTTAACAGGAAATTTAGCATTACTCAGACAAGCAGTCCGTCACTCAAGAGGAATCCTTGAATAGTGGCATCCTAGGAAGAGCAGAAAGGGGTAGTTTTATGCAAAACATGATCCTCATGCCATTGCATTCCAAAGCAACGTAGATTAGTATTGTAATGTTCCAATCTAGCAGTTAAAAGCGAACTCCTGTATTCCAATAACGAGTCAATATGCTATAGATAGTCATCCATTAGTTTGCCATTCTGTGGATAAGGCATAGTACTAACTGACATTAACTTTCTAATGAATACAATTTATTTGACTGTTAATAAAATGATACCACCAATTGACATCCTCCTGATTCTGTGATCTAGTTAGGGATCATTGAGTAGCAACTTCCAATATCTATAAATTGGACGCATTAGGCAGTTTCATTTGTAGCTTTTGAGAGCAGCCGAAGACATAAAATACCCCCGTAAATGGTTTAGGATACTTCAGGTCGTTGTAGGTGTTATTTGTATTATATTATCTGGTATCATAATAGCAAAATCATCTTCTTTTGGAGAGTATGCAATAGTACTCTTTGCACTAATCGCTTTGATGATTATCGGTATAGAACGAATAGTTGCAGGAATACGATCGAAGGGGCTAAAAAGATCATCGAGAATTATTAATATTGCGATAGGAGCTGGAATAGTAGGCTACTTAATACCAGGAATTATAGTTCCCGATTTTGCCATAAAATACATTGTACTTATTCTTGGTTTTGGGCTACTGGCTAATGGCGCTGTGAGAATCTTAGATGGAGTAAGAAATCTCGAATATGAAAGCCGCACAAGGATGTTGCGGATTGGTATAGGCTCGTTGAGCGCAATTATAGGTATAGTTGTCCTTGCAAGCCCAAGAGCTGGATTTATCATTTTATTACTTATGGTATCTGTTGCTTTGTTACTCACCGGTATAGAGCTTGTAGTAGTGGGAAGTACAGGAAGAAGAATCAGAACTCCTCTTTAACACGCGAGCTGCCTTAGCTATAACCTTTCGTTTTTCTGATGATTACCGTTTTAGTAGCAGTGATAGTAATAGTGGAGGAAACTATGCAGTTTAGAATGATTCGTGTTTGGAAAATGTTGATAATGAACAATTATTTTAAAGAATTTAACTAATTTCGCACTAATTTAAGAATAATACGCCAGGCAGTAAGGTTGAAAACTCGTTTGAACGTGTGGTCGAAAAGACAGTAAATAAATAAATAAATAGGTAATTCTAAGAAAAACCAAGTGAGATATAACTTTGACTGATTTCGAAGACGAATTGCTTATCGATACTGCAAGGGGCTTTTCTAAAGACGGTAAATGGTTTAAGGATTCACACAATAGATATCTCCTGTTTCGAGGTGTGAACTTTGGCTCCCGCAGTAAGCTGCCTCCCTACTTACCGATTGCACGGCTTGAGACTAATCAGATAAATCTGGAAGAACTAAAGCAAGAAATAGAGTCTGTCAGGTACCTGACTTGGATCGATTGAAGGAATGGGGGTTTAATATCGTGAGACTCTTGGTATCTTGGAAAGCACTTGAACCCTATCCCAACAAGAATCTAGAGGATATTGAAGGAGAGGGTAAACAGTATCTCGTTCTAATAAAAGAGATCATTGATTCACTATACAGCCGTGGGATATATGTAATACTGGACTTTCATCAAGATATAGCTCATGAAATTTATGGAGGGGACGGATTTCCTGACTGGGCTTTGGCAGTAGACGGTAAAAATAAGCTTCCAAAACCTTCTAACCTGCGTGATAAGAAATGGCAAATGGCCTACATGATCAACAAGTCTGTAAGACACACTTTAAAATCATTTTGGCAAAATGATTTGACGAATGATGTGGCAGGCATAAAGAATTTTCCAGTTAGAACACATCTTGAAAAGACTATTGGTCAGACAGTTAAATTCTTCAAGACAATAAACAATAATGAAGGTCATCCAGCAATTTTAGGGATAGAACCATTCAACGAACCTCATCCAGTCGGTATTGACCCGGAAAAGTTCGAGCAGGAGTTCCTATATAAGTACTATCTAAGTATAGAATCGGAAGTACGTTCTTACGACGATCGTTTATTTGTGTTCATGGAGCCTAGGGTCGACTGGACTGTTTCGGAAGCAAGTAATAGCAAATCACTTATGGGAAAATCAATCTTTAGTGCTAAACGTACGTTCAATCTAGGGTTCATAAGAAATGTTATGGTTGATGGCAAGATAGAACATAAGGAAATCCGAACAAACCTGCCTTCAGAGAGAGGATTGCTAAAAAATATCTCTCCCAAAGGCGTTTTATCCTTCCATTATTACGATGTTATGGCTATCGCAGGTTCCTACCTGAAGATACCCGAGAACTTGGCTAGGATTAAAAGACTTTGGCCAGACATCTTCGCTCAACTAGTAGAGGCAGCAGAAGAGCGCGACTTTGTTCCATTCCTAACTGAGTTTGGGGGTCTTCAAGATGCCGAACAAATTCGAGACTATCTTGATATAAATTTCAATCAGATTGAATCATTCTTGCTGAATTCAACTTTGTGGAATTACGATCTATATAATACCCAGGAAGGAAAGGATAACTGGAATTTGGAGAACTACTCCATTTTGGGTCCAGGTCGTAATCCAAGGAACATTGATGTTGTGGTACGTCCCTATCCAATGCGCAGCTCTGCAGAACCAATAGTGCTATTTTTTGATCACAAGTCCAAGTATTCGGCGTTGATATTGAAGGGTGAACCACTACAGTCGTATCCTACCGTCATTTACGTTCCGTCTCATATACACTACTCTCCAGAATTTGCGGCATGGGCAACGAGTAAGAGAGTGAGATGGAATAAGGAGAATCAGTTGCTCTATTGGTATCCTGATAGGGATCAAAGATTAAATCAACTCATATTGGGAAAACCTGGGGAGCTAAATGAAGAGAATCTACCCAACAAATCAAAGTCGTTACTAAGCAACACCGTACTTGTAGGTACCTTCTCGGGATAACATTAGTCGTATTTTTGCTATATCTTCAAATTAGATATAGGATCGAAAATGTAGTGTGGAGTTTCACGACTTGGGATCGTTATGACCCTACTCTTTTCATCTTTGAACCACATCTTGGACATGCAGCTTGGTTATGTTTTGTTCCGCAGCTCATACAATAATAGCTCAGAGAACTACCACTACCATACCCACCAAACATCGAAGAACCAGATAAGCCCATCTTTTTCAATGCCCTTTTTCTCATGTAAAAACTAAGTAGTATGAATACTGCAATAATGATTGGCAAAGAGAATGGAAATGGTATAAATAGCGATATAGCAAGACTGATTCCGAGTGATATTGCTATCCACAATAATTGTTGTGAAAGAAAGTCTCTATTGCTACTCAATCAATCGATCACTCATATATTCATTATTACTATATTAAATACTATCCTTTTTGATGATTTATATATAGTGAAAGAACTATATAATAAATTAGAATTTGGATACCTCTAACAACAATTTTTGAACTATCATGAAAGTATTACTATACTCGAAGCAAATGTATACTGATCCTATTCGGCGCACAATCAACTTTTAACAGCCATCACATTTAAATTGGATTTCATAGTAAGAAGTATTACATCGACCAAACCGATGGGGAACATGACTGGACAGTGCTGCTACGGTGGCATTGTCCAGTCAAATTTATTTATAGTTTATTTCAAAAGATAGAAATAATGAGGAAAATTCAATAATCTCAAAAACTATCTCAAATTGAAGTCTGACTCAGGCTCGTCCTTTGCTGGACAGAATTCTTGTTATTATCACACTAGACGTATCTCCAACTCATCATAGGCATCCTTGACCGCCAACTGAAAGAGGGTATCCTCATAGACTAGGAGCCAGTCTCTAATTCCTAAAATTGGCAATTTTCTCAATAACAAGCGTCCATTATCCTTAATTGTCGTCTGCAAATATGCGAAATGGAACTTCTTCAATCTTGGAATGTTAAATAATGTTTCCTGAAGTTCAATCCCTCCTGTACCACCCTGAATATTCATCCCAATTTTATCTCCGAATCTATTTTCAATCTTCGCTGTCACATAACTCTGCCCAATATTAAAAGAATCAATATTCAGCATTACCTTAGAACTAGCCACATTACTTTGTGGTAACTCTTGAAATAATTTTTGAGATATTTCATCTAAGAATAATACTGACATTGACGATCATCCCATTGAAGTCGATCGTCCATTATGAATATATCGGCAGTCTTGATCGTTAATAAAGCCAGGCCGCATAGGTACGTTAAACTTATAATCATCAATGAGATAAGGTTGGTAATTTATACCCATATAGATCCTAATTCATATTCAATATTCTACTTTTCCAACCTCGTTATACGTATACTGACTCCCAGATTCCCATTCTAGAATAAATACTCACAATATTCCATGCTGAATCAAAGATGAGCAAAAGATACAAAACATTCTGCTCTATGCAAAGCCAAATCAAAAAGGGAGTCTGTCGATTGGCGAGTTCTAAATTTTATATGCGGATTTAAATCTACGAGTAAAGAAAATTGCAAATGCGAATAAACCGCTTATCAAGAGTGCTGACCCAGTAAATGATGGAAATTCTGGAACTACCACATACCCTCTAGCAATTCCATTTCTAGATAAATCTGGTACAGCTTGTCCTGTTCTTTGTAAGGCCTTGATCTTTATCTCTAATTGATACACATCCTTTGCAGGAAATGTAACAGTCTGTGTACCCAGTCCATTTTTGGCTACAAGATTTTCTTTCTTTACTGCAGTTGTGCCATTTTTATCAAGTATCATTAGATCATACTTTACATCTGCATTTAGCGGACCTGAGGTCATGGCATCACTGAACTGGGCTTTTACATTTGATTCCTTTGCTGGTGCAAGCGGATTAGGTGACCAAGTAACTATTACGTGAATTGCTCCTGTATCCGTGGCAAGATCTGAAGATGTTTGAGCAGAAGCAAGGATGATGTTGGGGTTTTTTTATTGGATTCAGCGTTGCTCATTAGGGCAAATGTCATTACACCTAGGTCTGATGCTTTTTGTCTATTGTGAGAGATAATAGAACTAGTAAGGGTATTCTTATTATTATTATTGCTAGTATTGTTAGAATTATTATTGTTAGTATTGTTAGAGTTATTAGTATTAGTATTAGTAATGCTGCTAGCATTAGCGGCAACCAGAATAAGTTTTGGCCTGGCTACATTCTGATCGTAAAGATTGGTATCCTTATTCTTAAAAATACCTAGAATATCGTTGTCATTATAAGCTGTCTTGCTTACAGTTGAAGACGGAGAGCCTGCTCTTGTCTTCGTTGTTAATGTTGTTGGTGCTGTTGTTGTCTTGTTATTAGTACTAGTAGTATTACTAGCAGAGGAAGAGGAAGAAGAGGAGCTATTCGTAGCAGTTGCAGCATTAGTAATATTATTTCCTTGTTGCTGCTGTTGTTCTGGATGATATTGTTGTAATTGCTTTTGTCTTGCCTCTGCTATCTTTATGATATCATCCTTATTTATCAAATAATGCAGGACCAGTGCATTTGGATAAGAGAATGGATCTATGGCCAATGATCTTCCTGTTATAGGAATACCATTAACTGTAGCATTGAAAGAACCTGCAAAACCACTGCCCACAAAGTTCTTCCAGGATTTTGGCAACCTGAGCTCTTCATGTACAAATATGTTCTGTTTCTGAATTCTCGACAAATTCCAGTCAAAGGGCATCTGCCAGGTTATATTCTTTGTATTAGGATCGAATTTGAAGTTGTGAACTCTGTCGTAGTAAGAGATAAGTGTAGTATTATATTTTTGACCATTGCTAGGATCTGCTATGTTGTTACGAAAAACATCTCCTACGCTAAGATAAGAATCAAATTTTGGTGCTTGATCAGGTATGAAGAGGTTTCTATCGTTATCAATTCCAAAGATTTCTATGTGAATATGATATAGTCCTCCGGCATTTAGAACTGGACCTCTTAGGCTTATCGAACCACCTGGATCGGCCACCCAGGCATTTTGAAATGGATCTCTTTCGCCATTAATTGTAACTTGTCCTCCGGTAGTGTTGATAGGCTCTATTTTTAGAGTTAATAAACCATTGTGAGCATGAAAAAAGTCCCTCAAAATTGGTTTGGTTCCTGGTGCCGCTTGAGCAGTGCCTTTAGTAACAGTAATATCATAAGTAACGTGTTGGATAGTTTCGTTAGTATTTGCATCAAATAGCCGCATTTGCAGATATGTATTACCTTTGGTATCAGTTGTTAGTATAGGAGGACTTACCTTCACAAAGAGACTTGCTTTTCTATTACCAACAGTAGCAGGAGGAAGATTTTCCTGAGTCAAACCATCAGCATACGCTTTCTGGTTAAGGAAATATTCAGATACAAATAAAGTGGTTGAAAATAAGAGCGCTATAAAAAATAGGGCAGTAAAAATCGAAACATAAGCGTTTGAAAGACTAAACAATAATACTAGCTGTTTCTTCTTCCATATTTATTCATTATTCAATTCTAGGTCAACTTCATATAGTTAGCAACTCGATTGTATATACGCAAATCATTTAAGCCACTCTGCGTGAGACTGTAAAAAAGAATAGAATATAAGGCTTTAATATTCTGGAAAATCAAGAAGCGAGAATTCAGATTGGAGATAAATTTCCATGGGGCGCTAAATACGATAAGTAATAATGGCCTAAAATGGATAGATTTACCCAGGCCTACTCGTGAGGATATGGGATACCTGGAAAAAGATTTCTCCTTTTCCGATCTAAACCTAGAGGACTCGCTTTCTAAAACACAACTCCCGAAAATTGACAGATATAAAGATCATATGTTTATCATATTACATTTTCCAACCAAAGACAAGGAAAAGAATATGCCAAAGGTTAGCCAATTATCCATCTTTCTTGGTACCGATTATTTAGTTACAATTCATCAAGGTGAATTAGAACCGCTTATCGAGTTGTTTCAAGTGTGCTCAAAAGATGCAAAACAGCGCGATAGTCTAATGGGCAAAACCTCTGGCTATTTACTACACACGATAATAGACGTTTTGGTTGATGACCTTTTTCACATTCTTATGAAGATCGTGGGAAATTTGGATGATATTGAAGAGGCAGTCTTCGACGCAAAAATATCCGAAGCAAGAGAAATTTCGGTTCTGAGACGGGAGATTACTATCTTGAGACGGATAGTGATGCCTCTGAGAAGGGTCGTCAGTGAATTGGCAAAAGATGTTCAACAATTTTCCAACGAAGATCTCACACGATACTTCTACGATGTAAAGGATCATATAGATAAGGTGCTTGAGACATTGGATGGATCCAGAGAAACCATAGAGATCTACAAGGACACCGACTTCATGCTAAGCAGCGAGAAATCCAACAAAATTTTGTCCGTACTTACAATTCTATTTACGTTATCCATCCCAGTTACTGTAATCAGTACATTCTACGGAATGAATGTACATATTCCAGGCGATAACCAGACGGGGACTTACACCTTCTTGGGTCCTTATAGCACTTTTTTCATTCTCCTGGCCGCCACGATAATATCGACTGCTATAATGCTTCTATATTTCAGACACGTTGGATGGATAGGAGTTTCATACAACCGATGTTAACTCAGCAATATTTCTATCGACTGATAGTATGACATTAATGAGTAAGGATTTCCAAGAGAAAAATATTGACTATCCTGTCTTATGTCCCAGCCACCTATAAATTGTACATTGCTATAAGATGTATTTTACTAGATTAGTGGATTTAGTATTCATATTGTTCTAATTTGGATATAGTAAATCTTTCTGGGAAGCTTGACCTCGTTGATGGTAATCAAAGACTAATTAGGCCATGTAGAAATCATCACAAAAATGACAATATTCGTTAGCCTGTGCATGTTATAGGCTATGCATCTGAATGATAGTTCCCTGTTCTGTGTTTTTACTAGCCTTGAAGAAATATATTCTCCAAATAGTCGTTTTATGACAGACATTATGGTCTCATCCTTGTTTCGTTGATTGTACAATAGTTCGTTATATCCACGTTTCATCTGCTTTCTATATCTGCCATGTGTTCTCCATATCGGTACATGTTCATATCGAGCTGGAATAACACTGAATGCATGCAAGGTTTCTCTTACCAACTGATGATTATCTTCATTATCATATCCCTTATCAGCTGTAACTACGGATAATGGTAGAATTTCAGCTATTCTTGTTATGATTGGCTTGAAATCTACATTATCATGTCTTGTAGGAGCTCGTCTTATCCTTATGTTGCAGATAATCTGTTGTAATACATCGACTCCAATAGATAATTTCGCATATTTTCTTCTCAATTCTGTTCGATCAGTATAATATTGTGATGCATGAGTTATCTTAAATCCTGTTGAATCTATTCCTGCAAAGATATGCTTGGTACCACTAATTACAATGAATGACGAAATTATCTTCTCAAGCAGTGAATTGCTAATTCTGTCTGTCTGTAAACTTTTGCAATGTTGTAAAATGAGGAATACGTGACAATCGTAGGTACGATCTAAGGTAATATGCCTCGACTAACCACTCGACAAACATCCTATAACTCTTACCTTCGTACTGTCTTATTGTAAGTAATACTAAATGCTGCCATATCATAAATGCATGATTGCTCTTTCTGTGAAGAAACAATGGTATCCTTGAATTTCTCAAGACACGGTACATAGTATTAGCCAGCCTAACATATCTTGATTCTTTCAACATCCATATTGGATCATACGTCTAGAAAGCTCTAACGGTATTCAGAACATGGTTTCTACAGAGCCGACTAATTAGAATCCCTTACATACTATATTTCTATAAGTGAAGTTTTCATGCGTGAAACCAACATAGGGACTAGCTAATCCCATTATCTAGACGCTCAATAAATATCTCAAGTTTATCTCTAGGTACAACCGCTCCACATGCTCTGTCATGACCTCCTCCGCTTCCTCCAATTTCCAAGGCTACATCATTAACTAATCTACCTAGGTGAGTTTTGCAATCCTTAGAACCACGGATCGAAATAACATATGATTTAATCTCATCTCTAAATTTATAGACCATCGCAGCTGGTTTTTCAGATGCACCCAAAACGAAATTGACTACCATACTAGAAGCCAAGTCCAAGTTGCTATGTGCATAAGCGAGATTTTTACGCTTTACGGTAGAGTCATGAAGCGATTTTACACTTTCTGAAATCCTTTTCGCATATCTTTGGGCAATCAAGAAGCCTCCTTCAATGTCGTGTGGATATTTCATTTCGGACAAAACTTTTACCAAATTGTACAAGAATTCATCGTCATGCTGATTTGCAGAAATCATATAGGCCAATGCTGTCGATTCAAGCATAAGAAACTGTCTATCGTATCTAGAGGTAATAGAAGAGGCAATTGGTTTATCCTCCATATAGTCAGTTAGTGCACCAGCCGCGGCAAAGAACGATGCACGAGGATCGAGTCTTCTTTTAAATGTCTTGTAAATCTGGACGCTTGTACACTCTTGGAGTGAGTGAATTAATTTAACCCCAATTTTTTTTAGTAGATTAATCGTATCTTGACTTAGGTCATGATGATCTATGTATGTTACCTTGTAGCCATTTGCAATGATTTTTTTGATACTTTCTATAAATCTTCTTTCAACTTTTCTATTCAACCCAAGATCGCAAATAAATAACATTCCAGATTTACCGCTTCCATCAAATCCTGCTGTTAGTTCAATAATTTGGTTAAGCTTGGAAATAATGTTGGCATAATCAACTAGCATAACCGATATTGTGGACTTGTATGCAGCCGTAATCAATATAGAAGACGCTAACCCATCGACATCTTCTTTGTGTGAAAGACAAATGACCCTTGATTTTCTAGCATATTCATATCTATCTGAGATATTTGCTGACACCGACCTCGAATGATTATTCGTTACTGCATTTGATGAACTCAAATAGATCATTATCTGTTACTTTCGATCTGGACGTATATTACCCCAAATTTAATGTATCGTATACCGCGTATCAAAAATAGTAAAATCAATCGTCATAAACCAGTTCAACCAACATAAAACACATAGATTTTCAAATCATACGATATAGTAAAAAAAAGTTACACAGGATCAATCAACAGGTAAATACAGCGAATGCACATATCCTTTACGTATTCTAATGCACTATTAGCGACTATCCAACTAGGTGGTATTCCACATATTGCGGAATTAACAAACGATAACAAAGTATGTCATTCGTTTGAATAATACAGCAAATTTAGGTGCGTTGGGCTATTGGTAATGGCAGGCTGAACACCTCGCCGAAGCTCGATGCTTACACCTCCATCCCATCAACGCCATCTTCTATGGCCGCCCTTCTCTTTACAGAAGGATGTCTTTTCTCGGGAAAGGCTTCCTCCTTAGATGCTTTCAGGAGTTATCCTAAACAGCTTAGCTGCTCAGCGTGCCCTGTCGGACAGCTGATAAACCAGAGGCTGCGCTGCCCTGTTCCTCTCGTACTAGGGGCAACTTCCCCTCAGACAACCACGCCCCTGTCAGGCAGAGACCGACCTGTCTCACGACGGTCTAAACCCAGCTCACGTTCCCCTTTAATGGGCGAGCAGCCCCACCCTTGGCTCCTGCTCGCAGAACCAGGATGGGAAGAGCCGACATCGAGGTACCAAACCGCGGGGTCGATAGGAGCTCTCGCCCGCGACGAGCCTGTTATCCCTAGGGTAACTTTTCTGTCACCATCAGCCCCCAATAGTGGGGACATGGTGGATCGCTAAGCCCGGCTTTCGCCTCTGAATTCCTTATCATTGGGAATCCAGTCAGACTGGCTTTTGGCTTTGCCCTCACCGGCGGAGTTCTGTCCCGCCTGAGCCAATCTTTGGGCCCCCTCGATACATTTTCAAGGGGGTGCCGCCCCAGCCGAACTGCCCACCTGCCGATGTCCCCGTGAGAACGGGTTAGCGATACGGCAGCAAATGGCTGGTGTTACAACGTTGCCTCCATCATCCCCGGAGGAATGACTTCGCAGGCTCCCAGCTACTCTCTGCATTCGCAACCATATCGCAACAACAGGCTGCAGTAAAGCTCCACAGGGTCTTCTCTCCCCGACAGAGGTTCGTGGACTGTTCGTCCACGTTATGTGGCTTCACCGGGCTGCAGGCGGGGACAGCGGGGCCCTCGTTGTTCCATTCATGCACGTCGGAACTTACCCGACAAGGCATTTGGCTACCTTAAGAGAGTCAGAGTTACTCCCGGCGTTTAGCGGCCCTTAGCCCAGTTGAACCCAGGTTTTAGGTACCGCCACTGGCCAGGATACAGAGGCCATACTCATCCTTTCGGACTAGCGACCACCTGTGTTTTTATTAAACAGTCGGGACCCCCTTGTCACTGCGACCTGCAGCTCCTGCTCCTCGCAAAAGCTGCAGGCACTCCTTATACATTAGGTACGGAGCTATTTTGCCGAGTTCCCTCGCCTTACGGTATGCCCGACAGACCTTAGACTTCTAATCCAGGGCACCAGTGTCGGATCTCGGTACGGTCTTGGAAGAGTCTGCTTGTTCCTGCTTTCATTGTCTCCCAGATTCAAGTAAACCCTCCTTGCGAAGGGCTGTTCGCACCTCGTTTAAGTTCTCGCCATTACGGCACTCCCCTAAACTCGAATACTTAAACAGAACGACGGTTCTGCTCACTCTATCTCGAAGCGACAAGACAAGTCATAACGACCTTCCAAGGCACTGGAATATTAACCAGTTTCCCGTTCGGACAACTCTGTTGAGGTTGTTCTTAGGACCGGCTAACTCCCGGCTGACGACGCATTGCCGGGAAACCCTTGCCCTTGCGGTCGCCGAGATTCTCACCCGGCTATGCTGTTACTACCACCAGGATCTGCAATAGTTTGATCGGTCCACTGGACTTCACAGCCCAGCTTCTATCCAATCACTACGCCCACCTACCACACACCAGCCTCGCTGGTGGTCTAAAGTATCGGTAGTCTGCTTGAGCCCCGTACATTTTCGGGGCTTCCGAGCTCGGCAGGTGAGCTGTTACGCACTCTTTGAAGGATGGCTGCTTCTGAGCCTACCTTCCTGCTGTCTCTGCTCAAAAACACCCTTTGGTTTGACACTTAGCAGACATTTGGGGACCTTAACTTTAGTCCGGGTTGTCCCCCTTTCGGTTATGAGGCTTACCCCACATAAACCCGCCTCCTAGCTTCTATGACGCCTGTACATTCGGAGTTCGAATGGTTGGCGAGTCCTTTCGGACCCTTACCGACCGATCGGTGCTCTACAGAACAGGCCATCTCTGCTAAGGCAGGACTGCGATCCACTTCGGTGGGAACTAGCGATCACCGGACTAGATTGGTTTTTGACCCCTAATCCCAGATCATAGGACCGATTTGCACGTCAGGACCCTTGTAGACCTCCAGCAGGCTTTCGCCCACCTTCGTCTTATCCAGGACTAGATCGTCCGGTTTCTAGCCTTACTGCTATGACTAAAGACCCTTTCAGATCCTTCGCCTCACATATGCTGCGCGAATTTGGTTTCCCTTCGCTTCCCCCTCGTCGGGTTAAGCTCGCCATAACAGCAATCTCCCTGGCCCGTGTTTCTAGACGGAACGTACAACTCTAGAAGGCTTCAGTCCCTTGCGGTTCCTCCACCTAAATCCTTTCAAGCTGTACACGTCTGTAACCGGTTGATTTCAGGCGCTTTTAACCCCCCTTCCGGGGTACTTTTCAACTTTCCCTCACGGTACTAGTATACTATCGGTCTTGGTAAATATTTAGCCTTAGATGCTACTTTCACCTAATTCACTGGCCACTGCCAAGGCCAACTACTCTTGTTATAGCAATATCCTATTCGTTTACGCCTACGGGGGTATCACCCTCTATTCCAGCACATTCCAATGCACTTCGGCTTGGAAAACAGGATACCATGCGCTATAACTCACTACATCTCTATTACGTTACCATAATAGATTCGGTTTGGGCTCTTTCGGTTTCGCTCGCCGCTACTAACGAAATCTCGATTGATTTCTTTTCCTCGTCCTACTCAGATGCTTCACTTCGGACAGTTCACCCTCCCAAGCTTAAGCAAGGGAGTTAATAAGAGACCTCATTCGGACATCCCGGGATCTACGGTCGCATGCACCTACCCCAGGCTTATCGCAGCTTGCCACGTCCTTCATCGCTTACCAAGCCTAGTCATCCATCAACCGGCGTCTTTGCACCAATTATTTTGCAGGGATTTTCAATTCTCGCAAAGTTCTAGTGGTTAGTCAACATCATAATACATTAGAGGTTTACGCGAATATATACACGCAAATATTCGAGTCTTACCTCTCCACATAATTTACTTCTGTCAGATTTACTAGGATATATTTTCACACATCCTAGCAACATTACATGTGGCTGTTGATTGATCCTATGCATGACAGTCATAGCGACCTTCAGGATCGCTCTGTCCTTCATTCTCTGTGTATAAGACAGAGAACTGCATTATACTTCCGTCATCTTTTTCCGATCACACAACCCTTTACACAATGTTATCCGGCCTCGAATTTAAGGAGGTGATCCGGCCGCAGGTTCCCCTACGGCCACCTTGTTACGACTTCTCCCTCGTTGCTGGTCCCAGGTTCGATAATACCAATACGGCACTACCTCGCCAAGAATCAACTTCGATGAAGCGACGGGCGGTGTGTGCAAGGAGCAGGGACGTATTCACCGCGCGATGGTGACACGCGATTACTAGGGATTCCATATTCATGAGGGCGAGTTTCAGCCCTCAATCATAACTGAGGTAAGGTTTAGGGATTGCCTCCTCCTTTCGGAATCGAAACCCATTGTCCTTACCATTGCAGCCCGCGTGTGGCCCGAGGGTTTCGGGGCATACTGACCTGCCGTAGCCCCCTCCTTCCTCCGCCTCAGCGGCGGCGGTCCCTCTAATTAGCCCCTCTACTCCTGAGAGTAAAGGTAGCAACTAGAGGCAGGGATCTCGCTCGTTACCTGACTTAACAGGACACCTCACGGCACGAGCTGGCGACGGCCATGCACCTCCTCTCAGCTTGTCTGGTAAAGTCTTCAGCTTGACCTTCACTCTGCTGTCTCCCCCGGTAAGATTCCCGGCGTTGACTCCAATTGAACCGCAGGCTTCACCCCTTGTGGTGCTCCCCCGCCAATTCCTTTAAGTTTCAGTCTTGCGACCGTACTCCCCAGGCGGCAGACTTAACGGCTTCCCTGCGGCACTGGGATAGCTCGAGGCCATCCCATCACCGAGTCTGCATCGTTTACAGCTGGGACTACCCGGGTATCTAATCCGGTTTGCTCCCCCAGCTTTCATCCCTCACCGTCGAGCGCGTTCTGGCAAGCCGCCTTCGCCACTGGTGGTCTTCAATGGATCAAAGGATTTTACCCCTACCCACTGAGTACCGCTTGCCTCTCCCGCCTCCTAGCCACGTAGTATCCTCCGCAGCCCAACCGTTGAGCGGCTGGATTTAACGGAAGACTTGCATGACCGGCTACGGATGCTTTAGGCCCAATAATCGTCCCGACCACTCGGGGTGCTGGTATTACCGCGGCGGCTGACACCAGGCTTGCCCACCCCTTATTCTGCACCATTTTTAGAGGTGCCAAAAGATCCCCTTAGCGGGAACCACTCAGAGTAACCCTGTCAGGCTTTCGCCTATTGCAGAGGTTTCGCGCCTGCTGCGCCCCATAGGGCCTGGGCCCTTGTCTCAGTGCCCATCTCCGGGCTTCTCCTCTCAGAGCCCGTACCGGTTACAGGTTTGGTGGGCCATTACCTCACCAACAGCCTGATCGGCCGCAGTCCAATCCAGGGGCCATATAGGTTTCAGTCATAAACCATTCCAGGAATTATGGCCTATCGCGGTTTATCCTCAGTTTCCCGAGGTTATCCGCGTCCCCTGGGCATGTTGACTACGTGTTACTGAGCCGTATGCCACGTATTGCTACGTTGACTCGCATGGCTTAGTCCCACTCTGATAGCAGTCGGGTCCGGCAGGATCAACCGGAGTCGATCCATTTCGTGATTTTAAAGAGTACGGCCGGATAACTTGTTTTTGTGCGGGTTGTGTGATCGTCAGATCCAATTCTTTGAATCAGATCTCCATATTATAAGCGCAACTGGAGGTCAGTGAATCATAGCATGGCTCTAAGACCAAAATCATCACCAACGCCGCCTATTACATTGCGTTTAGTGTCTTCTAACATAATTAGAATATAAATCTTCGCAAGCAGAGGGATCCAGTACACCGCACCATTGATTTAACATGAAAGACATAGAGCATTGAAATTATGCAGTCGTAGGATGATGTAATAAGATGATTAATACATATAGCGATCCCTCTATGAGTAACAACATACTATCCTCATGGATTACATTTACAAACAAATAAAGATACAAGTAAATTATACCCTGGCAGTTACAATTGAACGACTCTAAATATGAGAGTAGGTATAGACGTAATACCATAAAGTCAAGGCACCTCTATGCTAAGTCTACGGATATTTTTCCTGGTGGAATAAGTCACAACATTCGCTATTTTCAACCATATCCTTTCTTTGTTAACAAATCTAAAGGCAAGAACTTGTACGATATCGATGGGAATACATATACAGACTACTGGATGGGTCATTGGGCCCTCATACTTGGACACGCATCAAGGTCCATTACTAATGCATTATCAGCGCAGGTAAGGAAGGGCACTCTGTACGGAACTGTCAATGATACAAGTGTAGAGCTTGGCACCTTAATTCAAAAAATCATGCCACTAGCAGAGCTTTTACGTTTCAGCAGTACTGGGTCCGAGGCAACAATGTACGCTGTTCGTCTAGCACGCGCAAAAACCGGGAGGAGGGTTGTTGCTAAAATTATCGGCGGCTGGCACGGTTTTAACACTCCATTACTTCAAACAGTAAATTACCCTTTTGAATACGACGAAGGCCCAGGCTTGATTCAGGACGAGGAACAGTTCGTTGAGTCCATTCCATTTAATGATCTGGATCGATCTATAAAAGTTCTTGAATCTATCAAAGATGACCTTGCTGGAATAATTGTCGAACCTGTTTTAGGAGGTGCAGGTTGCATACCACCCGAAGAAGGTTACTTAATTGGTCTTCAAGAATTTGCTAGGAAAAATGCCAGCGTGTTCATACTCGATGAGATTGTAACTGGCTTCAGGCTATCTCTGGGAGGCGCCATTGACTACTATAAATTGGATCCAGATCTGTTTACTTTGGGCAAAATAGTTGGTGGCGGAATGCCAATAGGAGTTCTGTGTGGCAAGAGAGAAATAATGTCTCATGCAGATCCTGTCAAGAGAAACTCCAAACAATCGTGCTGCGCTATTGGTGGCGGAACTTTTTCAGCAAATCCAATGACAATGACTGCAGGTATGGCCAGCCTCACTTACCTTATGAAAAATAAAGATTCAGTCTATTCAAAGATAGACAAACTTGGCAATCAGACTAGAAAAGGTCTGGCCAAGATTTTTTCAGAGGCAAGGGTTCCAGTTGAGGTTACCGGTGTTGGCTCAATTTTCTGCACTCATTTTCTGAATAACAAGCTAGATCGAATTCGTGATGCCACCGACGTAAGCGTGTCCGATAGAAATATGTTGAGACGATACCATTTCGCATTAATGTCAAACCATGGAATATTTTTTCTTCCTTTGAAGATGGGGGCATTTTCCGAGGCTCATGGCGAGCGTGATGTCAAGGCGCTATTGGATTCTACACATACCATTCTATCATCTGGTAATATACTTGCAAGTAAGTAATTCTGAACTGGTCAGGAATTGTAATTATTTAAAAATAATCAGAATGAAAAAAATAGTATTTTGTGCTAATATCGTACGAAATATCGATAATTTAATATATTATATGTAATAGATCTGCTAAACCCCCTTTGCAGTACAAAATTTTTATATTAGATGGCTGAATTAGGTATAGATGTCCGTTCTTATGATGATTAAAGTGGATGAAGAAAGCCTTTACGGAATAAAAATTTGCGAAAAATGTGGTCGATCTATCAGAAAATATGATAAATGTGATTGTGAAATGATAGATTGGGCCGACTAACTCTGATCTGGTCCGAAACAAGTTAAGAAATCCTATTAGATAGGTAAACTTGAATATTCCAATCCTAGAAGCAAGAGCTAAGTTATTTTGGCCTCCCTAGGTTGAGAGTGGATATAATATTATATGATCGGTTGATATAGTACAACTCAGCAATCGGGTATTTGTTGCTGTCTCAAAAGAAAACAACAAGAGAACCATTTTCTATCAAAGAAAGTAATCCAAGCTCTCGATCTTTAACTATCCCTAATGGCTTTTCTGATTCTAGCTCTGCACCTAACCAACCTACGGCCGACTCTGGTTTAAAAAGAAAGGTATGGATAGAGGCCTATGGCTGTCCTTCAAATATTGCGGATTCTGAAATTATTGGAGGATTACTTACTGCTGATGGGTTTGAATTGGCAAAAAATCAAACTGAAGCAGATGCCAGTATCATAGTAACGTGCTCGGTTAAGGATTCAACAGAACATAAGATGATTCATCGAATTAAAGAAGTTACAAAGTCAGGCAGACCAGTTGTTGTTGCAGGTTGTCTTGCAAAGGCAGACAGTAGCAAAGTTGAATCTGTGAATTCTAAGATCTCTTTGATAGGTCCTAATTCTATCGATAGCACAGTCCATGTTGTTAGATCTGCATTTAATAACAAAAAAGTTTTGGCACTTGAGGACTCGGTATTGCCTAAACTGAATCTGCCGAGAGCTCGATCTAATAGCATTATTTCAATAGTAGAAATAGCGAACGGATGTCTCAGTGAATGTAGCTTTTGTCAAACTAAAATTGCTAGAGGCTGGCTAAAGAGCTATCGTATTGGCGATATAATTAGACAGATAAGCCGAGATATATTCGAGGGATATAAGGAAATATGGCTGTCTTCTACCGATAATGGATGCTATGGTAGAGACATAGGTCTAGACCTGGTCGATTTATTAGATTCGGCCGTCAGCATTGATGCCAACTTTATGATAAGAGTTGGAATGATGAATCCGATGTATATCCCAAGTATGGAAGGGAAATTAGTCAAGATTTTTAAACAGAATAAAAAAATATTCAAGTTCATTCATATTCCTGTCCAAAGCGGAAATGACAGAGTACTAAAAATGATGAAACGTGGTCACACTGTTGACATATTTAAAAGACTTGTAAAGATGCTTAGATATGAGATACCTAGAGTAACAATTGCCACAGATATTATAGCAGGATTCCCGTCCGAATCCGAAGCTGAATTCCAAGATACACTTTCATTAATTTCAGAGGTTCGACCTGATGTTGTAAACATTTCTAAATATAGTTCCAGACCTGGGACCAGAGCTGGGGAAATGAATAGATTGGATTCGCAGCTAGTGAAGAGTAGGACCGAACAACTTCATGTATTGGTCAAAAAAATATCGAATGAACAAAATCTAAATTGGAAAAATTGGAGGGGTGGCATTTTAGTTGATGAATTAACAACGGACGCATTGATCGGGAGGAATTTCGCTTATAAGCCGATTTTTGTCCCTTTTGCCCAGTGTGAACTATCAAAAGAGTCGGCTAAGGATAAGCTCGGTTCAGAAATTCAAGTTAAAGTAGAAGATGTTTCTCCGAATGCATTGCGTGGTAGTCTGCTGCAATAAACTGAGAAACGGATATGAGGTTCTATGTGAAAATCAGTATATCTTGATTGATCCAAGAATTTTATTTACTACAGGTAACTGTTTCACAAACTCGCGTTGGGCATCGATATATGAAAATGTATATTTCTTCCCATTACTTACTGTCCAAATATCCATAGATTTAAGAGGGAAAGTCAGTGATGGATCGTCACTGTTATAAGAGTAAAGTATTTTTTTTGCTACATGATCACCGAGTTTAGTAGTATTTGATTCAATCAGATGAAAATTATCAACTTTTGCGGCCTCAGCCATGTTGGAGCGAGTTAGATCATCCAATGTTTTACTACTTTGTGGTAAAGCCCCTATCGAGACGAGAATAACTGGTGGAATGGTTTCCATATCACTTTGTCTAGTCGAATTTAGTCTGATAACTGTGGTCTGACCTAATTTTTGAGTTGATACAGGCCAATCCTTTGGATGTTGGAGCTTAATCCCCAAAGACGGATTCTCGTAAGGCTCGAAGACCATAGTACGCTTATTAGCAGTTGCATTATTATTTTGAATATGATTCATCTGTGCCATCGCCTGAGTAAGCGAAGCAGAAGCTAATACAATGGATGTAATGGTACAGATTGTCCCCAATATCACTATATTGAGCTTTCGATCGATAGGCTCTAGCATTTCGATAAGTTGGCTATATTATCGTCAAGTATAAGATTCTATTGTTGATTACTGTTAAATCATGGAAAGCAGGTAATCTGCAGAATGATTAAAGGTCAACTTGTACGGCTGTACATGATTCAGTACTTGCGATTCATTTACGGATTCTTTTATTTGAGCTCTATCTCCATTCCAATGATTCTTAGGCCTGGTTCGTCTGTTCAACCGGCACAGTCTCTGATGGTTTCGGTTTTGTTTCTGCCTTTGTCTCTTCAAATAGAGATACTACCAGTGTATCGTTCTCGTCCTTTACCATCTTTACTCGAATCTTTCTCGGCGGATTCGTCTTACCCTTTCTCCAGACGTGTCTGTTCAGATCTTGATCAAGTTTAACATCATCAGTCTTCATATGCTTTGTCGCAAACTCCCTTATCATATTGACTACTCTATCTGTTCTCTTATAGGAGGGGGTTATCCACGCCTTGCCTAAATTAATTGTATATACACGACTATCACTTTCTTCAGAACTACTAGACATCTAACTCATACATCCTCTATCCAACATTTACATCAGTTTTACGCCATAATCTACGTTTCGGATTAGTTCTCACATGTCTGTGAGTTCTTATTATAACCCATGCCGGCACTGGTCTATTCTGTTTAGTCTTTCTTAAGAGTCTTCTTTTTCTTGAAGTATTTTTCCTGGCCGCCATATTAATCGAAGAGTATTTACCCCTATTTTTAAGTGTTATTCGTTAGGGTTAAATCGTTTTATTAATTTAGCCTCTTGGGAAAAGATTAATTATGTGAAGTCCCTCCCACCTGACTATACTAGTATGACTGATTGGGATCTTCTTACTCCCGGTATCGGTTTGACATCGATTGGTATAGTTGGAGTAGGAATTTCGCTAGCTGGAATAGCGAAGACCTTCGTGGAAGGAATGCACGCCGTCTCCCTCTTGACCATGCTAATCGGAATGATTTTTCTTGCATCTGGCCTTTTCAAGGACGGATTTCCAACTTCTGGCAGAGCTAAATCTGCTACTTTAATTACATTAGGATTCTTGGTCACTTTTGGTGTGGCAGACGGCAGTTACGGTCAGTACTCAAGTCCCTAGTATATTTGCCTATATCGGTTTAATGATGATCATAGGGGTACCAGGTGCCGTCATTGCAGTGGCTTCAGCCAAGAGGACACAATACATAAAGGCCCTGTCCATTATGTTCATTTCAGCAGCAGTAGTCGGAGGTATCACTTTTTACGCCTTTGGTCTAGTAACTCCAAAACCGCCTTCTGCTTCGAGTCAAAATGCTACAAATAGTGCGCAAGCTGGGTCAGGAACGCCAAAGACTGTGGAGTTAAAAAAAGGCACTCTAATATCAAAAATTTCGATAATGCCTGGTGCGTCGGCCAAAGGAAATCCAAATTTTAATCCAAAGGCTCTACTCGTAACAAAGAACGCTGGCATAATTTGGACAAATAACGACAATGTTCCTCACACGGTCACAAGCTTTAAGGATCAAGGAAAAACATTCGATTCTTCCATTATCATGCCAAAGAAAACTTTTACATTAGACGTTTCCAAGCTGTCACCTAATGCATATGATTATTTTTGTACCATTCATCCATTTATGAAAGCGAAGTTTACTGTTAAATCCTGAAAAATCAAGGTAGCAAATCGCATTTGAAATTTCTACAAAATCACTGAGAGTACTATGGAATATTGTATGCAACATATTTTAGAAAGTCGTTAATTGATCTATAAGAATAAGCGAGTGAAAACAAGATTAAGGATTAACCAGACTCAACTAACTGAACTAGTTGATATTGCAACATCTTCTCTACCAAATGAATCCTGTGCGTTGTTAGCTGGAGAAGTCAAAGATATGAAAATCTGGAAGGACATAAGGGTTATAGAAATTTTCGCAGTTAGGAATGCAGATCAGTCTGTTATAAGCTTTAGTGTAGATGAGATGGAGTTAATCAAATTATATGAAAGAGCCGAAGCGAAAGGACTGCAAATAGTTGGTATATTTCATTCACATCCTTCTAGACCAGCCCCGTCTTCAACTGATGTTGAATTCATGAGAATCAATCCTATTGTATGGCTTATTTATTCTAGTATCACGCACGAATTTAGGGCATATATTCTTGAAAACGAATTAGAAGACGTTGAAATGGAGTCAACTTAGGGATGTAGACGCTGGGTATCTCGTGGGTAAAGAACTACCTCTCTGACATTTTGCGTGTTTGTTAATACCATCATCAACCTATCTAAACCAAGGCCCCATCCTGAATGTGGGGGCATCCCCCATTCAAATGCTTTCAGGTGATCCTCAAATCCGGCAGGATCTAATCCTTGGTCTATAATTCTTTTACGCAGTTTGCTCCTATCATGCTGTCTTCTTCCTCCTGATATCAATTCAAGGTATCCGAATTGCAAATCAAAGGATTCCGATAGAAATGGATCATTCTCTTTCTCATGAATGTAAAATGGTTTTAATTTTAATGGCCAGTCGGTTATAAAATAAAATCCTTTGTGAATTTGGCCAAGTTTTCTTAAGGCCGAATCAGATAAGTCATCGCCGTATTCTATTTTTTCGCCTTCATCAATTAATACATCTACGCAATGTTTGTAGGAAAATCGCTCAATTTTGGATCGGCTCAATTCAAGAATTGAATCTTTGTTGATATATGTTGATTCCCCCACTTCAAGGATAAGACTTAATTGGTTCAGAACATTTGCTAATATTTTCTCAGCAATGTCCATTACGTCATTATAATCAAGGAATGCCGCCTCGATATCGATGCTGATAAATTCGCTCAGATGTCTTACTGTATGTGACTTCTCAGCTCTAAAATATGGAGCAATTTCAAATACTCTATCCAAAGATAAAATTAATTGTTCTTTATAGAGTTGAGGGCTTTGAGCAAGGTAAGCTACCGTATCAAAGTAATTTACTGAAAACAAATTAGCACCACCTTCACTTGCGGTGCCAATGATTTTAGGTGTTTGAACCTCAATAAATCGCTCGGATTGCAATACTGATCTAATCACCTGAGTCATTGAAGATTTCAAACGGAAGATTTCAGAAATCTTAGGATTTCTTAGATCTAATGCCCTGGAATCTATTCTCTTATCTAATGCCGAGTCAATCCTACTGGCAGGATCTAGCGGAAGCGGCTGGACTGCTTTGGAAATTATATCAATGTTATCTACCTTAACCTCTACATCAAAATCCTTAGCTTTTCCGACTTGAATGATGCCGGATACGATGACAATGCTGTGTCTTGTCAGATCCTTCAAGGCCAAGAGATAATCTCCGGTAACTACAGTCTGTACTAGTCCACTCACGTCTCGAATGAGTAAGAAGACTAACTTTCCAATATCGCGAATCTCTTCTACCCAGCCAGCAATCTGGACCCTTTTCCCCAGGAGGTTCTTGTTGATTTGATTTGCGAAGTGTGATCTATGTATCCTATCGCCACTAGTCATCACTATTCAGTCTCCAAGATTGCTTGCATTTTTAAGTTCGATTACCAACTCCATATTCTTTACCTGCTTTGCAATTTTCTGGATTTTTTTTGAATCTAATTCAGAACCCGTGCCGTGATTCTGTTCAACTATTATCTTCGTGACTTTGTTGCCGTCTGGTAGCCAAATCAAATTTATGTTCAAAACTCTAGTGGGAAAGAAAAGATTCTCAATAAATCTTCTATCTGTAGAATCCCCTTCCACAAACCATACTCTAGACTGAAATTCTTTCTTGATCTTCGCAGCAACCGCAGAATTTCCTCTGAGCAAGATGATATCTGGACTTTTCAGTATTAGCACGAAAACATCATCTACTTTGGTCGCACCTATCAAGGTGAATTGATTTATATTTTGGTCGTGTTCGGCTAGTTTAGCAAGCCTCATAACTCCCTCCACATCAGAGGGCGTTAGTTGTCCTGAGTCAACTTTTGACTCACATTTAGCACAGAGAACTCCTGTTTTGGCATCAAACGAACATATAGGCGTTTTCAAAGCAATCACTAATCATAGAATTATAATATTTGAGAATTTTCTGTTATATAACCTGTTATGTAGTGTTCTAATCTAGAGGCTAGAGGATAAACTGCAATTGGAGGTAAATTTTGGTCTGAAGACAAACCCCTCCGATTATTTGATCCTAATTATGGGTACCCAGATAATATCAAACACCACACGCATCATTTATTATCAGTGGTTGGTAAGCTTTGTGTAATAGCAATAATGTCCCCGATAACTAAGCTGACCGTTGATTCACTTAAGGCTCATTATATCACAAAAGAAGGAATTGTTAAGGCAGTAGATAGTGTCAGCTTTGAGATCAAGGGACATGAATCATTTGGGATAGCTGGCGAAACTGCATCTGGCAAAAGCACCCTTGGTTTAGCACTTTTGAGATCATTACAACCACCCGGAAAGATCGTAGGGGGCAACATTATACTTCAAGGACAAAATATTTCCAATATGTCAGATGAAGAATTTAACAAGACAATACGCTGGAAAAAAATCTGCGATGGTCTTTCAGGGCGCAATGAACACTTTAGATCCGGTTTATACAATTGGGAGTCAAATGAGTGAGATCATCAAGGAACACAGGGTCGACGTCGAACAGGAGTCACTAATCTCTAATTCATTAAAGCAAGTAGGTCTAGATCCATCGGTTTCGTCTAGATATCCCCACGAGTTGAGTGGTGGCATGAAACAGCGAGTTGTAATAGCAATGGCATTATTACTCGATCCAGATATAGTAATTGCAGATGAGCCGACTACTGCATTGGACGTGCTAGTCCAGGCACAAATAATAGAACTGCTTAAAACACTTAGAAAAGAAAGAGGCTTGACTGTCATACTTATTACTCACGATCTAAATTTAATATTAGAATTTGCTGACAAGATAGGAATAATGTATGCAGGTCAGTTGGTAGAATTTGGCAATTCGAATGACCTCTACCTTAACCCCAGACATCCTTATACCCAGGCCCTAATGGCTTCTATCCCCCGACTCCATTCAGTTCATAAAGACTTGCAATTTATTGCTGGAAGCTCTCCAAACATGCTGGAGCTACCCCCTGGATGTAGGTTTTTTTCACGTTGTCCATTTGCCAAGGAATTATGTCGAGAAGATCCTCCTCAAATTAAACTAGAAAATGGATTTGTCCGATGCTGGCTTTATAAGTGAATATGAGAACATGACTTTTCTAGTTTGTAGACTATAGGCGATGTTTTTTTGATTATTGGTAACGGTAGAAATCTAATTTAAATATCACAGTTGCCATATTGAATCTGTCTACATATAAGTGAATTAGGGATTGATGCAAAAGGGAGCTCTGAATGTTCATAGGATTAGGAAGGATTTTCCAATACTTGGTCGAAAAATTAGAGACAAGCCATTGGTATACTTTGATAACGCTGCGACAACGCAAAAGCCGTTGTCTGTAATTGATGCAATTCGAGACTACTATATGAATTATAACTCAAATATTCATAGGGCAGTGCATCAGATGGCAGAAGAGGCAACGCATGCGTACGAAACAACGCGCCAAAAAGTTGCGAGATTTATTAATTCTCGTTCTACTGATGAGATAATATTTACTCGAAACGCTACTGAAGCTATAAACCTCGTGTCACATGCTTGGGGCCAGGATAATATTCGCAGAGACGACAGGATCGTAATAACAGAACTAGAACATCATAGTAATATAGTCCCGTGGCAGATCCTGTGTAATCAGACTAGAGCTTCTTTGGATTATATTGAAGTTGACAGCGGCGGATGTTTGGACATGGATTCCTGTGAGAAAACCCTGCAAAATAGGAAAACTAGATTGATTTCAATTAGCGAGGTATCAAATGTGCTCGGAACGATAGTACCTATTAGAGAGATCGTCAAGAAGGCTCATGCCAAAGATATACCCGTGCTGGTTGATGCAGCTCAGTCAGTACCCCATATGCCAGTCGATGTTCAGGCTACAGATTGTGATTTTATGGTTTTCTCCGCCCATAAAATGTTAGGGCCTACCGGAGTAGGAATCTTATATGTCAAGAAGGAGATCCTCGAAAAGCTTCAGCCGTTTATTAGCGGAGGAGATATGATTAAAGAAGTTCACAAATACGAGACTGTATATAACGACCTTCCGTACAAGTTCGAGGCAGGCACACCAAATATTGCCGATGTGATTGGGTTTGGAGCCGCTATGGATTACTTGAACCGTTTAGGAATGGACAAGGTTAGAGATCATGAAATTGAGTTAACTAAATATGCCATGGATGCCATGAAGGATATTAGAGGAATGACATTATATGGCCCACTTGATGCCAAAAATAAAGGCGGAGTGATCTCATTTAATTTGGGTGATATCCATCCGCATGACCTTGCTACTATTTTAAATGACCACGGCATTGCAATTAGATCTGGTCATCATTGTGCACAAGTTTTGATGGAGAAATTTGACCTTTCAGCGACGTCTAGGGCAAGCTTTTATATTTACAATACTATAGAAGAGGTGGAAAAATTCATAAATGCGCTTAATGACGCTAGGAGATTGTTTGGAATTTGAGTGAAGATATTTATAGAGAGATTATACTCGACCATTACAGAAACCCTAGAAACAAAGGTAGTCTACCTAATGCTGACATAAGCATACATGATAGTAACCCACTATGCGGAGATGAAATCGACATTCATCTTAAGGTAGAGGAAGATATGATAAAGGATATCAAATTTGAAGGTAGAGGATGCGCGATAAGTCAGGCAAGTGCATCTATGCTAACGGAACAAGTGCTCAATAAGCCACTGAATGCTGTTAAGGACATAGCCAAGGAAGATATATTGGAAAATATTGGATTAATGAACTTAGGTCCTGCACGGATAAAATGTGCACTTCTTTCGCTCAAGGTTCTAAAACTGGGTATGGTGAAGTACTATGCAGATAGAGATCCCGGATCCGCAAAAAAGATCCAAGACGAGTCCAAACTGTATTGAATTCAGGAATCTAGAAAGCTAATGGATTTTCAAAAACAACCTTCAAGGGATAAGGATATTGAGATGCAGGACACACGAAATTCGGGCACGGTCTATGGAAGTTATAATCCACATTCATACTAGTTAAAAGTAGGCACATTGCCACAAAATTATTCGTAACCTACATCTAATTTTAATCGCGTGTTCTAGCAATCGGACATCAAAAACTTACTTATGGGATTACAGTCTTGCATATCTACTATTATCTTCTAATTAGATCTTGACTATTGTGAAATAACAAACATAAGAAAGTCTTACTAACGTCGATTTTTCAATAATCAAAACAAATAAAGCAAATGAAGGGAAGTAGTCTTAAATCCGGTGCCAAAAATGAAATTTACGCCTTGGCTACTTAATCTTCGCTCTCCAGAATTTGCGGCTTTAATTATCTGTTTTGTCATATTCAGTATTTTAGTAGATAGAGGTGTCATGTCAACAATTGACGGCATCATCGCCCATTATTTTAGAACGTTAGAAGGCAACCCGGGAGTTGATCAATTAATGATAGGCATAGCATCTTTGGGAGACATTTTTTCTTTAGTTTTGATAGCCATAGTACTCACAATAGTCAGACGTACACGTAAGGCAGGTATGGTTTTTCTGATGGCAATCGTGATCATTTCTATATCAACGATGTACCTAAAAACCATTTTTGAAAGACTCTCTCCTACATATACGTACAAACCAGTTATCTACATTCCTAAACATTTTTCGATAGAAGAAGATAGCTTTGCACCATCAGCGCGGGATTTTTCATATCCTTCCAATCATGTAGCAGCGACTACGGCATTGGCCTTTATCGTTGGATTTATAATTTCTAGGCGATCAACGATAGCAGGTCTTTTAATCTGGCTATTTCCTATAATTAATAGTATTGCTAGACTATATCTGATGCAGCATTACCTATCTGATACCATTGGCGGATTCTTATGGGGGCTAATTATTTGTTTGATTTTAGCAAATCTTCTGAAATTGAATCAGCCCTTTCTTATGTCTAGATTCAAAAGTAAGGAAGACGTAACAAAGAATTTGTAAGTCACGTCACAAGACCGGTCGTTATTAACGTCTTGTCTGGTAAGGTTAAATAATTTGTTCTGTCATAAGCTCATTAATTTGCAATCAACCCTCAGGAGAGTACGGGAATATTTAATCCGTCGTTGTGAAATGAAAGATCTGGAAGCCGTAGTCACCGTTAACATCGATACCCTACCTGAGCACTACTCTGATTACTTCTTTGAATCAACTCTAAGAGAGCTACCAGAGTCATTCATTGTTGCAGAATTGGAAGGCAAGATAGTTGGATATATCATGTGTAAGATTGAGTACGGTTTTTCCAATTTCAGAAAACTAGGCTTTGTCAAGAAAGGACATGTGGTTTCGGTGGCAGTATTAGAGGAACATCGTTCGAAGGGACTGGGTAAGGCGCTGATGCTTGAAGGCATAAATGGGATCATTAATCGAAGATGTGATGAGATTTATCTAGAAGTGCGACTCAGTAATAAGCCGGCTATAATAATGTACGAAAATCTCGGCTTTCAAACCAAATCCAAATTGCGCTCATACTATAGAGATGGAGAAGATGCATTTCTGATGGCACTGGAATTTAATTGAGGATAAGGTAGACAACTATCTAGTATTTCATGAAGCCTAGTCCTACGCGCTCTAAGGTCACTGGTATATCAATCCTAGGGACATCTATCATCGGCTTTATCATCTATCTATATTTGATCCTGGCTACTCAGTGGGATATCTTGCTTCTCAAAATTACCATTATCGCTGCAGTTGGCGCGGTTGTATCTGTTGTAGCGTGGATAGGGTATACGATGACTACGACTCCCATTGCTGATAAAGAATAGGTATTATTTATGAACGTAAATATCTGTCACAACTTGATACACTCTTGGTCCTACCTCTCTAACGACTCTACTAAATTGAACCTCGGTATCATAATTTGAAAAGGCAGATTTGACATCAAGCAAGCTTTGTTCTAGGGCGTATTTTTTTCCTAAGGCTTTGACATGTGCAAAATAATGGATAATACCCCCGCGATCCTTAAGGGCCTCAACTGCACAATCTACATACTCATGTGCTTTCTCTGGTAGTGGCATCAATACTCTATCCGACTGTAATCGGATTTCTTTAGAAATAATTTCTCTTGCATCGCCCAAGATGGATACTACTCTTGACTCTACTCCGTTTAATTCAGAGTTATGATGACTTAGCTCTATAGCAGCAGGATTTATATCAATACTATAAACCTTGCAGCGACTGTGCATTCTAGCCATTATAATAGAAAATGTGCCTACGCCTGCGAACATGTTAGTTACTACCTCATTATCGGAAACAAGATTAGCTACTCTTAATCTCTCTGTAGACAACCTTGGTGAAAAGTATGTGTTGACAAGATCCACCTTAAACTTGCATCCATGTTCCTTATACTCTACAAGAGTATCATTTTCTCCTGCAATATGTTCCAGGCCACGTAGCCGATAATCTCCTTTAACAGAAGAAACTTGCGCGAATACAGATTTCACTGATTTAATTTCGTCTAATATAATTTTTCCAATCAAATTCTTTTTTGTGGCGAGAGCTTCGGGTATTTTAATAATCACGACACTTCCAATTATATCAAAAGAAGAATACATGGACGCTGCTTCTTCCGCTTCTAGAGTTTGACTTAGGATGGTCTTTAACATTCGAGCCATCGAGATAAAATCTACCTACTCTTTATATAATAATAATTGCCTGATTCCTTTTGAGATCTATCTAATCTACTATCATCTTTATTGACTCTTGGCCGACCCGTGCTTTCATCCCTTCGATAAGTTATAGACAACGCCTCGAGAAATCTGTTCATTCCTGTTTCCTTGGATAGTGGCTGGCTAGCTTTGCCGCTGCGTCCTGGTACTCCTTCGAATATAATTAATGAATCTGCCATTAAATCAATTAGTTGAACATCATGATCTATTATTATTGCAGACTTTTCATTTGCTCGGACATAGCGTTGAATGAATTTTGCAAGTGCAATCCTATCTTCTGCATCTAAGAATGCCGAAGGTTCGTCAAGAGCATAGATATCAGCATTTCTTATGAGGCAAGGCAGCAACTGCTACTTTTTGTAATTCTCCTCCGCTGAGATTCTTTACTGATTTTTCATACAGCTTCTTTAGTCCTATGGGAGCCAGGATTTGTTCCTCGATAAGGGATCCCTCGATATCGTTCTCGTAAGCGATTGAAAGAATTGATTTAACTGACCCATTATACTCTTGGTTCAGATACTGCGGTTTATAGGAGATTTTTGCGCCAATTTGTAGATTGCCAGAATCGGGTTTATCAACTCCTGCTAACATTTTCATAAAAGTAGTTTTACCCAACGCGTTAGCGCCCACAATTCCAACTACTTCACCTTTTCTGACTTGCCCATTAGCGATCTTCAAACTAAAAGAAGGAAAGGTTTTGGATAGCATTGAATATCGTGCAACCGGAAGATCAAGTACCATATCGTCCGTTGTTGTAGTCGTTTCGAATCGGAATGCTTTCTGTCTAAACCTTACGTTTTCGCTGGGAAGAAAGCCATCTAGGAAGTTATTAATGCCTAGTTTTGTGCTCTGGAGTACAGATGTTATGCCGTAAGCGCCTGGTTCTCCATAAAGGATATGTATATAATCGGAAAGGTAGTCCAGCAACGTAATATCGTGTTCTACGACCATAACACTCTTGCCTGAATTTGCAAGCTCTCGTATGACCCTAGCCACCGAAAGTCGCTGATAAACATCATTATAAGAAGAAGGCTCATCGAAAAAATAGTAGTCTGATTCCTTACTAGCGGCTATTGCCACCGCTAATCTTTGTAGCTCTCCTCCACTTAGGTCAGCGACGTTTCGATCTAGGGCATATTTCAAATCTAAATCAGATACTAAGTTATCAAGGACATTGCGTTCATTGTACTTTTGTAAGAGATCTTTAGCTCTCCCCTTGAAAGCCTTTGGAATCATATAGACGCTTTGGGGTTTGATGGAGACGCGCAATTCGCCGCTCGCTATTTTTTCAAAATGAGACTTGAGTTCGGTTCCCTGGAATTTTTTTATAACTTCATCCCAGCTGATATTGTTATCATACTGTCCAAAATTTGGTTTCATGTTTCCAGCTAAAATATCGACAATGGTTGTCTTTCCCATTCCATTCCTTCCAAGAAGGCCTACGACTGAACCTTTTCTTAACGATGGGAGACGATATAATCTAAAGGTATTCATTCCAAACTGATGGATTTTATCCTCGCCTAGTTCCTTTGCAAGATTAACGATCACTATTGCATCAAAAGGACATTTTTTGATACATATACCGCAGCCAGTACACAATTCTTCTGAAATAACCGCCTTGCCATCCTCTGGATTTTGTGACTATACACTCTCCACCAGTCTTGTTTACTGGACAATAAATAATGCATTCTAAGCCACACTTCTTTGGCTGGCATAGTTCTTGATCAAGGACAGCTACTCGGTGTGTGGATGATTTTAAATCTTCCAACTATGGTAAATGCACATTTGTACATTATATTCGTTCTGTACAGATAATTATATATATTAGTTATTAGGACCGTAAATATTCTAACTTTATCAGGTTGGATTTATACATTTGTCAGAGTTTCAACGATATTAATAAATAGTTCAAAGTTTGAGGCTGTAAATAAAATGACGTCGGCCACTTATAGACAGGATACAGACTTTTTAAGGTAAAATCTTGTCTGGTCTGTTATAAATTGCAGGCCATAAGGTTAAATTGCCCTTTGTCGTCCTCCATGTTAAGCCGGCCATAGCAAGAGGGAGCGACCCGGACCCATTCCGAACCCGGAAGTCAAACCTTTTGTCGCTGCTGTGTTACTTACCTGCGTGAGCGGTTGGGAATCAGCAGTGCTGGCATTTCTACTTTCCAAAGGTTATAGGTTATTGTTAATATTTTAAATAAACAAGATAATAGTAGTGTCTGGCTTTTTCGACCAAGCTAATCACATGATTTGGTCGATCGATCGAGTACAATTTAAATGGTCTCTCCTAGATGGATTTGCCCAGTTAGTTTTTTGATATTCAATGCTATTCTATCTAATATATTGAATATAGATGTCAATTCGTGATATTCCCATATTCGAGTCTGAATAATACACGCAAAGTTGGCTACCCTGACAGAAATCCTTCGTGTCTGCTCTTCCATAATGCTTTTTCGAATAAATTCACTTAGAATCTGATCCCTTGAGAGAATGTCAGCAAGTACTCCTCCACTCCATCCCAGTGACTCTAGTACTCCATTTCGCAACGTGAAGAAAGGACTAGCTTGAAAGAGTGTATAAGAATTATCGTCGTTTTCACTGACGAATTCATTTTCGATCAAACAGTGGACATCGAAGAATGCTCCCATTCGCATCACCTCTTCAATTCCAATATAGTCAATATTCGTAGCAATAAGTCTAATAAAACCATCCCTGTTTGATAACCATCTCTCGAAATATGATCGTCTTTCTGGTACGACATCATGGTTAATATCGCCTAGCCTGCAAATAATTCCTAACTCTGCCAATTCCCGTACAAGGCCACCCATTGAAAATAATGGAAATTCAGATCACCTCTGAGATTACAGGATATTTTGATATAACGCTATATAATAAAGATATATCTTAGTCTAATTTAGTATTATCAGCAAGAATAGGAATCCACTGTCTTCCAGAACGCGACTTCCGTTGTATACCAACTAACGTCTTAATACCATATCTTTAGTCTTGGGTCTAGTAAAGATTAAATAAAATTTCTATATTGCAACTTCGTTTTTTAGTAAAAAATTAAGGACCCATTTAATTCTTGGTTGATCCAGCTTCTCGCAAAAATTTTACCAGTGTTCTGACTCCGTATCCTGTTGCGCCCTTAGGAATATAACTCCTCTCATAGGTTCCGTCCTGTGTCCACGCGGTTCCTGCGATATCTAGGTGAATCCACGGTTTTTCTGCAACAAAATTAGCCAAAAATGCCGCGGCTGTGATTGCCCCTCCTTGTCTTCCTCCTATATTCTTGATATCTGCTACATTGCTTTTAATTTGATCATGAAATTCTTCGTATAATGGGAGCTCCCATAATTTTTCACCAGTTTTTTCCGAAGCCTTCTTCAATTTATCCATAAATGATGTATTATTGCTTATTGCCGCCGCAACATTCGCTCCCAATGCAATTATCGCCGCGCCAGTCAAGGTTGCGACATCAATAATTGCTTTAGGATCATATGTTCTTATTCCAAATGCTAAACTGTCAGCCAGGATAATTCTACCCTCAGCGTCGGTATTAGCCACCTCAACAGTTATTCCATTGTACATTCTGATTATATCCCCAGGTCTGTAGGAACTACCAGATGGCATATTTTCTACCGAAGGCACTATGGCGACGATGTTAAGGGGCAGATGTAATGCCGCAGCAGCCCTAATAACAGCCAGTACACAACACCCTCCGCATTTATCAAATTTCATTTCATCCATCTTCTCTCCGGGTTTCAAGGATATCCCACCAGTATCGAAAGTGACAGCTTTACCTACAAAGAGATAAGGTTTATTGTTTTCAGACGCACCGTGATATTCTAAGATTATAAGCTTTGGTTGATTGTTGCTTCCCTTTCCTACCGAAATAATACCATTTAGGCCTAGCGATTCCATTTCATAGCGCTCGATCACTCTAACCTTTAAGTTGTATTCATTTGCCAAGGCCATAGATACTCTTGCCAATTCCGCCGGAGGACAGTCATTAGGAGGAAGATTACACAAATCACGTGAAAAGGTCACCGCATTAACTATCAAAGTTGATTTATCAAATACTGCTTGGATGCTGGGATCCTCTATATCAACTAGTATTGTTACATCGCTTAGTTCGGGCAATTTGCTAGATACAGATTTGTAATTACTAAATTTGTACGTGGACAAACAAATACCTTCGAAAATTGCTTCGGCAAGGTCTTCATCGAGCACAGAAAACGGCACAAGACTGAATTCCCCTAGTCCAAGTTCCTGAACCCTGAGAGATATCTTTCCAGCAACAATTCTTGCATATTCCTTCGAATATTTTTCTTTTTTGCCAAGTCCTGTTAGCATGATTCTTTTAGGCCCAGTTTTCCCAAAAGTAGGTAACAAATAATTAGACCCGAAGGTACCAGTAAATTCACCATTTTCAACAACCTCCTTTATTACAGATGATAAATCGTTTCCCAATGTCTTGAACAGCAATTCTGGTTCTCCTTCAAAAAGGCCCAATACCAGAAGTTGGGTTTGTTTAGTGCTAGGCTTGATTTTTTCGAGTTTGATTTGGACCATAAGATGATGGTTGTTTGTATACTTTATTTTAAACTATTCTACATAGACAAATTCCACTGTGCAAGTGACATTTATTAGTATATTGTTCGTGAATATTCCGGTTAATTATTGGTTCGGAGTAAAAAGCAAAGCTTATGCAAATTCAACCAACATGACTAGTAGCAGACCTAATTATCGTCGATCACTTAGTGGCCTCTAGGATCCAGCCATATCTTTTTATCTTGCATATTGCGGCATTTTAGTGTATGCAATCAGAGAAAATGCTAGGCAGGTATGTTATGCAATGGGCCTGAAGATGCGTTATCTTAATTTGAAGCAAAAAATTCGTGAAGTCCGCATGTTGGCGATCCGGGGTATAGCAGAAGCTGGATCCGGTCATCCAGGTGCATCATTTTCTGCGGCTGAAATTATGGGTGGACTTTATTTTAGAAAAATGAAACATGATCCTCTAAAACCACATTGGCATGAGAGGGACTATTTTGTAAATTCTAAAGCTCATTCTGCTCCAGGATTCTTTGCTACTCTTGCTGTTTCTGGATATTTTCCCATCAGCGAAATGGATACCCTGCGTAAATTTGGTGCTAGGTTACAAGGACATCCCGTAAGATATTCAAAAGAGCAAGAAAAGCATAGTGTTCCAGGCATCGAGTACTCTGGAGGTTCGGAAGGGATTGGCCTGTCGGTATCTTTGGGGATCGCCTTAGCAACGAGACTTGACGGGAAGAAAAATCATATATTTACTCTTATTGGTGATGGAGAATCTAATGAGGGTCAGGTATGGGAAGCAGCCATGGCTGCTTCAAAATTCAAGCTGGACAACATAACTGCCATTCTTGATCGGAATAGAATACAGCAAGACGGATTTACTGAAGATATAATGCCTCTCGACCCAGTTCGTGATAAGTGGATAGCGTTTAATTGGAACGTCGTGGAGATAGACGGCCACAAAGTTGAACAGCTTATTGAAGCCATCAACAAAGCCTACGAAGTTAAAGATAAGCCTACTATCATCATCGCGAATACCATCAAGGGTTATGGAATCAAGCATATGACCAACAATCCACAGTGGCATGGAAAGGCGCCTCCGAAGAAGCATATTCCAATTCTCCTTCAAGAGCTACAAAGTGAATTTCTGATCGCTCCATCTATTATCGCTGGCAAGCGTGAAAACTATGAAGAAAAAATTAGAATTGCAGAACGTTGTGGTGCAGATATGATCCACCTTGATGTGATGGATGGTAAATTTGTGCCCAACACTACATTCTTCGCAGACACCATCCGAAAACTGAGGCCTCTTACTAACTTGCCTTTTGATGTTCATCTCATGATTGAAGATCCGCTCGAACATATCCAAGAATATATAGATGCTCGATGCGATATCGTTACAGTACACGCTGAGGTATGTACCGAAGACTCCTTTTCTGTAATTACGTCCGAATTGCTCAAGAATGGAATTAGTCCTGGTATTGCAATAAACCCATCAACAAACATCCCGAGTTGGCTATATCACCATCTATCAAAGATAGATGTAATTATTGTGATGTCTGTAAATCCAGGCTCTGCTGGTCAGAAATTCATACCAGAAATATTACCCAAAATGAGAACGATAGGTCAGGACCTGCGAGAACATAATTTTGTTGGTTATCTGGAAGCTGACGGGGGGATCGACGCTATGACGCTCAGGGAGGTCTATGGTGCTGGAGCCAGAATAATGGTTGCAGGTAGCGCTGTCTATGGTAGCTCTGATATTAATGGCGCGATCATCCAGTTAAAACATACAGCAAACGTCGCATTAGAAAGAACTCTATTGGAAAATGCAAGTCAGATTGGGACCAGATTGGACTGGATAAAGGCACGTAAACATATATTGATTCCCTTTGCAAGTGAATTAGGAATAGAGGAGGAAATTCATGCTATTAAGTAATGAAAGAAAAGTAGCCGATATGAGAGAGGCATTTGGTCAGACACTCGTTGAATTAGGCAGTGTGAATTCCAATCTTGTCTGCGTGGGCGCCGACACGACTGACTCACTCAAGACAAAAAAATTTGGTGATAAATATCCAGAAAGGATGTTTAACATCGGGATAGCAGAAGCGAATCTTGTTTCTATTGCAGCAGGACTAGCAGTGGCAGGTAAGATAGCATTTGCTAGTACATACGCAGCTTTTCTTCCTGGCCGTTGTCTTGATCAAATTCGAAATGCCATTTGCTATCCCAACCTTAACGTCAAACTCGTAGTTTCTCATGCCGGACTTTCCGTCGGACCGGATGGTGCATCACATCAACAGATCGAAGATATATCAACAATGAGAGCAATACCCAACATGAGGGTTCTCGTCCCCGCAGATGCAGCTTCAGTTAAACACCTAATCAGAAGAATCGTTGACACTCCTGGGCCATTTTATATGCGACTTGCAAGACCGTCTGGGAAGGTAATTTATAGAGAAGGTGAAGCTATCTTCGAAATTGGAAGAGGGAACATCCTTAGAGATGGCAAGGATGTGACTATAATGGCCTGTGGTCTGATGGTTGTAACTGCGTTAGAGGCGAGCTGACTTGTTAGAGCACGACCACGGTCTAAGCTGCAGAGTAGTAGATATGTTCTCAGTCAAACCAATCGACAAAGAATTAATAGAGAAGTGTGGTAGAGAGACCGGTGCAATTGTTACTATTGAAGAGCATAATATCTTGGGTGGTCTGGGTGGAGCAGTGGCAGAGGTGTCAGCTGAATTATATCCTGTCAGTGTCAAGAGATTAGGAGTTTTGGACACATTCGGAGAATCCGCAAGAGATGACGAGATTAGTAGTTTATTTGAAAAGTATGGTTTGAGCGCGATGAAAATAGTCGAGACGGTAGTTGGTATAAGGAGACAACAAAGAAAATGAAGATATTCTTAGATACTGCTAATTTAGCATCAATAAGAACCTATAACGACATGGGAATTGTGGACGGCATCACAACAAATCCCAGCCTTCTTTACAAGGAAAAGCAAAGCCCAGATGTAATTATGCGAGAAATAGTTAAGCTAATAAAGGGGCCGGTTAGTCTGGAGGTAATTGACACAAAGTCAGAGGAGATGATAGCGGAGGCTCATAAGTTAGTGAAATACGGTAAGAATGTTGTTGTCAAGATCCCCATGATTCCTGAAGGCCTGATAGCTGTCAAGAGACTAAAAGATGAAGGAATTCCTACTAATGTAACTTTGATATTTTCAGCTAATCAAGCAATTTTGGCAGCGAAGGCAGGCGCTTCATACGTGAGTCCTTTCATAGGACGGTTGGATGACATAGGGCAAGATGGAATGATTCTCGTTAAGGAGATAGTTCAGATCTTTAGAAATTACCAGTACGACACTCAAACGCTGGTTGCAAGCATAAGACATCCATTGCATGTAATTGAGGCGGCCAAACTCGGCGCAGATGTAGTGACCCTTCCTCCTGATATTTTAGGGAAAATGATGAAACATCCTCTTACCAATAACGGACTTGATTCATTCCTAAATGATTGGAAAAAGATAGATAAGGGTTTGTTGATTTGATCAGTGACGAAGCAGGTTTATCACCTTTTGTGGAATGTCCTCTAGTCTACTGGCGGCCAGGCTCTTTTCATAATTTAAATATTTCAAGTTTTGACCAACGTTAATCGAGTCATGCAGGTTCCTTCCTAGTCCTAGCGCTACCATGTGTATCCCAGATTCCTTATAAGACAAGACCATAGACCGTACAGCATCATAATCCGAAGGTTCACCATCAGTTAGTGTCACCAGTATATCTGGTTTGAACAGGTTAATCATCGGTTGGAGCAGGGCGTAAATCTCAGCCAGAGGAGTGCCGCCACTTGCTTTGATTTGTGCCAAGCGACGTGCACAAATACTTGACCATCTTAGAGTGGCTGGTTTTATTATCCAACACTTTACCTGTCTTGATTCGGTACTAAAAGCATAAACTGAGAATTTAATATTCAAGTAAGAAAGTGCCTCGCAAAGAGCTACTGTAGCTTGCTTGTATTTTAGCTCCACATCTTGTATACTACTAGAGTGATCAAGTAGAATGGCAATTTTAGTTTTAATAGAGAGTTTAAAATCAGTCAAAAAAGGTTTTGGAAGCCTTTCAACATAAACCTCTGGATCAAACTCTTCACCTGCAAAGTCATGTCTTTCTATCCACCCTGTTTTCCAATCTCTAAATTTCGACTTTATTTTTTGAATAAGAATTGGATCGTAAAGAAAACTCTCGTCAATATCCATTTTTTCTGGAATACTCAGACCAAAATCTTCCAGACTCTCATAGCCCTTATTTTCAGTCTTTTTACTTTCCTTGATAAGCGTATCGAACTCGCCTAAAACCTCATTTCCTTCGATTATTTCCTTGGAAATTCTTTCAATATTTTCATCCTTGATCCTTCTTTTCACGAATTTCTCAACTTGCTTTAAAATATCGCTTTGGTTCATGGAAACTCCAAATTTAGTTCTGGGTACTGAGATTGGAATTGTAAGTAATGGATTAAGCTCCAATATCTTGATTAATTTTGGCACGTGTTTTTCTAGCCAATCGGTTGAATACGAAAAGTCTATTGCCTCTTGTACTATATTATTAGCGTATTCCGTAGCTTCTTTTACCTTTTCAAATTCCCGACCAAACAATTCGCCCTTGATATAGCCAGTAGAAAAGTATTGGGAGAAGGCTTCAATAGTCTTCTGACGCCCGTACATAGAATTAAGAAGTGGTCGTCCTAACCATGACATTGCCTCATTATAAATTAGCTCATTTAACATTCCATGCCAAAGTTTCAGGCCTAGTATTTCGATTCGCTTAGTCTCTATGGTATTAAGTATGAATCCGTACGCATGTTCGTAACTAAGTACCTTTGAGGAATAACCCATGCGCATAGATTCGTACCATAGCGCTACCCTCCACTGTCGGTATTTCTGGAAATTTGTTCCAGCATAGTGTTCCAGAAATGGTAGGGCAATCTGATTCTTATCAGGTTTGGCCAGTGGAATCTTGTCCTGATTTAGAGTTATTACCACCTTACCTCGTCCGGACCATCTCCTGGCCAAAAATGTGGCAATATCAATTAGTACATCATTTCGCATTTTCAAAAACGTCAAACTTCTTTCAAAATGGCTACACATGACTCAGGTTCCAAAAATCGAAGTTATCATATCCATTACCTTGCGATATTCAACTTGGCCCCATTGATCATAAGCATTGGCATAAACCACCTCCGCGGATTCTCTTGCGGAAAGACCACTTTTCAGCATCTTTGAATAAGCAATCGTCTCTCTTAAGCTGGGACTATAATAAAGTTCCTCTACTGCCGCAGCTTCGCGAAGATTTTTGGCTAGTCGGATAGCATTCCTTACTGCATCAAGGTCTGAGTTAGGCAGATCAATATGTCTTTTGACAATTTCAAGTTCCACATCCTCTGGAGGATACTCTAGTCTGAGTCTGACAGGAAATCTACTGAGCAACTGAGGGGGAAGCTCCTTTGTCCCTACATGTGATAGTGGGTTAATTGTGGCAACAACTGACCAATTAGCATCAGCATTTATAACTTGTCCTTCAGCTTCTTTTAATACTAGTTGCCTCCTATCATCCAATGCTTCATCAAGCCTTAACAACACATCAGCCTCAGCAGCATTTAACTCATCTAGGTATAACAAACCACCACTTCGCATAGATCTAACGAGGATCCCCTCCACGAAACTAATTTCACCATTATCAATGGTATTTGTACCAACCAGATGTGATTCTCTGGTTCGTAGACTAAAATTTACCGAATACAGCTCCTTACTGTAATACGAAGCGAATTTCCTTACCAGTGTTGTCTTACCAGTTCCCTTTGGTCCGATAATAATTGAAAATAAACCTGCTTCATGAGCCTTGTTCAGTATAGGTAGAGCATTATTCCAATCAAGGTAATTTACTTCGACCCCCAAATCAAATCTCGTTTAATGTGACAGATTATTAACATAAAAACTAATGGATCGGATTTCACTTGCCTACAAAGATAAGGCATTAGATCATTATCAACTTCTTCTTATACAAATAGTCAGTTAGTAAAATTCTATCTATGGAGTCAGGGTTAAGATAATAGGATCTTCCTCTAACAGCCCTTTCCAAATCATTAACGTATCCGAGTAAGGTATCATCTTCACTTATCATTACTGTATCAATATCGACACCTCGTCTATGACATCTTTTTGCCTCGGATATCGTTTTCTCTCCTATATACTGATCCACTTGTTTATAGCGGTAGCACAGATATACAAGCTTATTAGACATCACATCAAGGTTCATAAATAAATGAGTTTTCGCGAACTCGATTGCATCATTATCTGGTGTATAAAAATAGGAATGCGGTCTCTTGGACAGTATCTTGCTGTACCTCCGAATTATCTTCTATAAAGCATGCACTTGGGTGTCCGTCGGTTATCAGGACAATCCTTTTGTTCGGGGCAGTGTCTTTTTGTAATATCTTAGTTGCAAGTCTAAAGGCTGCTTGGTAGTTAGTATAATGTAGGAGGTCGGCACCTGGCTCAAAGGTCTTCAGATAAGGTATATCATTTGCATTGATTTTAGAGGCTAGCGCGCCAAAACCGACAATGTATATCGAATCCATCGGGAAGAATTTTCGGTTTAATGTAACGATGCCCCACAACGCCCGCTTAGCAGCTTCTATTCTACTCATACTTCCATACATAGCCGAATATCTCATAGTCGAACTTAGGTCAATGCAGTATACAACTGCAACTCTGACTTCCTGGATAGTTTCAAATTCTTCAAAATCGTCTGAAGTGATCTGGAGCGGAAGACCCAGCGGCTCCCGATGCCTAGTAATCCTTTGGACGGCGTTAAGCAAAGATACAGGTACGTTCAATAATTTGATATCGTTACCAGTTTCATATCTCTTAGTAGTATCCAGAATTACGGAACCATTTCCCAAACTATTAGTTTCATGGAGACCAAAACCACCCTTCTTCAATGATCTCATAAGATCCTTTAAGATCTTTTCTCCAATACTTACAAAGGCCTTAGAAGTAAGCCACCTCGTATCATCTTTTATGTAACCGCTTTGAATTAATTCTGCAACTATAGGCAGGTGCATGCCAGTCTTAGAATAATTTGGACGTAGATCAGCATTAGGTTGTTTTGTCTCTTTCTTCTGGTTATTAGGCTTTGCACTTTGCGGCAATGCTGCTTCCAGGGTGTACTCTAAATCATGCAGGGTTGGAGTTTTTTCTTTTAGGACTTCTCTACCTATGACATCGAGCAATTTGTAGTTAAATCTGCTTGGGATTTGATCCGTGTCCAAATCGATTTGACTATTCTTCTCGTTTTGTTTGTGTTCTTTACCAAAGTAGATATAAGAACTTACATCTAAAGCATGGTCATGCAGATGCATATGAATTATCCTTCTTCTCCAATATGGGCGGTTCAGTCCATCTGAGACCTTCGAGGACTAGCTCAGTAACAGAGGCTGTAAATTCTCCGTCCATTTTGTTAGACAGAATTAAATTGTCAAGTGCAATTTCATGGTCCTTGGCAGCTTTTACAAACTCTTCTTGTTCCGCCTGAATTAAGCCAAACATCTTGATTACAATTTTATTCAATGCTGGAAATCTAGCCAATTTGGATTCATAATCAAAAGAATTAATTTTCTTGTGACCTATGATGCTCTGCGACACTTCAAAGGTCTTGTTTTTAGTAAACTCATTTTTTATTTTGGATATATCTGTTATCGAAATTTTGCGTATGTATTCGCTGGAGATCTGTTTAATCGCATCTGCAATTATAAGGTTTAGTACATTGAATCGATTTTCGTATGTATCTTCAACATCTAACAGTTCGAATTTTGATGCCTGACAAATGCTATGGAAATCACAAAACCTTGGAATAACCGTGACTTTATTTTTTATTGATCTAGTTCGTTCAGTTTCTCCGATTAAAAGTTCCAAGGAATGAATTCCCATTCTGACGCTAACTCCCCTCTCCTGATTAATGTCAGGATGTTCTCTGGCAATATGCGCAATTTTCGCCATAGCCTTTAATATATGGACAGGCAGCAAAACGTTATCCCTGTCAACAATTTTTACTTCTTGTGACATTATCAACATCTCATCAAAAATATGCTTTGGATAGTGGGTTCTTACATGACTTCTTAGTCTATCAAAAAGTGGTTCGATTATTTTACCGGAATGAGTATAGTCAATTGGGTTAGCCGTAGCAACGATCTTTACATCAGGCTTGAAGATTATTGGATATGCACCTGTTGTAAATTTTCCTTCTTGCAGGACACTGAGTAAGGCCACTTGTTTCCTAGGATCGAGCACAGGAAGCTCATCAATACAAATAATTCCGTGTCTTGCTTGTAATAATTGGCCCGCGGAATACGATTCAATATCGTATATTTCTACACCTTTCTTTACGATCTTAATTGCATCGATCTGCCCTACTAGATCCTTTACAGATATATCGGGAGTAGCAAGGATATACCGATAGCGACTCACGCCATCAATCCAGTCAATCTTTGTATCCAATTTATTATCTCTAATCGTAGTTTCACAATCTGCAGAAACAGAAAATTCTGGTGATATTCTCTTTATTGCGACATCATTTAACATCGCAATTAATTCCTCTTCGGGAATTGTAATGGGTATGTCGTTAGTGAGAGTACCTCTGACGACAGGAACTAAGGACAATAGATTCTTTGCAATGGATTCGGCAATCTTTGTCTTGGCCTGACCAATCTGTCCAACAAGGAGTAGGTCATGTCCTGACAATATTGCTCTGTTCAAGGCTGGTACGACATCGTCATCATATCCGATAATTCCACGATATGGATTTTGCCCACTCTGGATTTTGGAAACGAGATTACCTCTGATCTGTTGTTCAATCGTTGGCGGTTTATAATTTATCGTGAGCAAATCACCAAGTGTTTTAATCTCCCTAAAGCAAGCAGGAACACCAAGCATTAATTCAGAATAGTTTGGAATAGATGAATAAGAGAGATGTACTAAATTGTTGATTGAGCTCATAAAATAGATGTCATGACTTAAGTAGACATATATTTATTTAAATCCCTAATGATTATTAAGACAATGCACGTAACTTTCACTCTTATTCTTATCTATAATTCCAAATGACTTAACATTATTTTCACTTTCAAAGATTTGCTGGGCTCAGTCATAGTGGGAAGCTCATTCTCCTATCAATATCAAAATGCCGTAATTTTTATCATGCACGAATTTTTTTATAAAACTAGATGGGACTTGAACCTAGCAAATTAATATTCGTTAGACTATCCATCTAGCGGATATGAATCCTTTAGCATGGTTTTTATTTCGGATTCTTCATCGTGATTCTGATTTGTCTGCTTTGGAGTACCGTCACATCCTAAGAATATCTGGTAAAGATATCGATGGGAGTAAAAAAATTATTGTTGCTTTAAGCATGATAAGGGGTATAGGCTACAATCTTGCTCAGGTAATGCTTCAATCTCTTAATATAAATCCGTATATACGAGTAGGGTTCGCGACAGAAAGCGAACTGAAAGAAATCGAATTAACAATCAAGGATCCGTCAAGAGTAGGAATCCCTCTTTGGTACCTTAACAGAAGGAAAGACATGGATACCGGGTCTGACAAACACTTAATTACTTCTGATCTAGATTTTACGATTTCAAATGATATAGAACGTGAAAAATCGGTCATGAGCTGGCGCGGTTATAGACACATGTTTGGGCTAAAAGTAAGAGGGCAGCATACAAGGACCTCAGGAAGAAAAGCTGGTGCTGTTGGAGTCAAAAGGTTAACCAAGCCAGGTGGCACTGCTCCGTCTGCTCCTGCAGGCGCGGCAACATCGACGACAGCTACTTCAACACCTGCTAAACCAGCAAGTGGAGTGACTGCTGGCGAAGCTAACAAGTAGGAAATGTTGATAAGAAATGGGTGATCCTCGTAAGCCAAAAAAGACATACAGTAGGCCGAGAAGAATGTGGACTACGGACCAGCTCAGCGCTGAACTTTATCTAGTGGGAACCTATGGTTTGAGAAATAAGAGAGAGCTCTGGAAGGCCCAGACAGAAGTAGCTAGATTGAGAAATCAAGCTCGCGCACTACTATCTCTTAGTGCAGAGGCCCGAAGTGACAAGGAAACTCAATTACTTAATTTTTTGAACCGATTAGGCCTGGTCAATGAAGGCGCGACACTAGATGATATTCTAAATCTGAAAATCGAAGATTTGCTAGAGAGAAGGCTGCAGAATATAATAATGAGAAAGACTGGAAATAAGTCTCCGTACTTTTCAAGGCAGTTGGTCGTGCACAGACACGTCTCGATCGGTAATCGATTCATAAATCTGCCTGGCTATTTGGTGAAAAAAAATGAAGAACAGCAGATTTTAGTTCATCTCGACGTACACAGGAGTACATCCGGAACCCCTCAAGAACAGGTTTAGCTTGGTGTAGTTCTGTAGTTCTGTATGTTCTTTAATATTCTGCGATCACATCGACATGATCTATTTTACCATCCGAATTCATATCGAATCCTTGGACAACAAGTGCCCACTCTTCTTCGCTTCGATAACTCTTTAGGATTTTCTCGCTAAAGTTTGTCAGTGCAATGACTGCAGATTTAGTACCAATTGATCTAACACCCGCAATCACAATTATGCTGCCGCTGCCGCTATAAGGATTTTTTATTTTTGCAATGAGTCCCTGACTATCCGAGTTATATATTTCGTTCGAACTCTTTTCCAAACCCGCCCAGAAATTTGATTCATTAAATTTTATAGGCAAATATTTATTAAATTCTGCAGTAACGATATTCGTCCCAGGACCTCCTATGGAAATTATGTTACGATTGTCTAAAACTCTTTCTGCTTTAGCATCAGCGTCAAGCTTGACCACAAATTCTGATGGAATGTTAGTAAGGGTTCCTAAAAAAAATGCTAATTGAACTGCATAATGCCCGTCCCTTGCTGATGATCTGTATGGACCATGGGGGCCTGGCGCACCCACTACAATGAGACCGTCGAAAGAATTATCTATGATAAAGTCATTGAAAAAATCCTTTGTGTAGTGTTTGTTGTTTTCATGATCAACGGTTATTTCTGACTGCCTTTCACCCCAGTCCATTTCTATTCCAAAGGATGGACAAGTTGATCGGAATAACCTAGCAGTACCGCCCCTAACAAGAGCTGTTCCAACATCTTCCAATGCACCGATAGAATTCAACTTGCGTGTATAATAGTAAGCGCTCTGTTCATAGATTCCAAGTTCCTTAGCAACTTGTGCGGTGTACATTGGTCTAGATGACAAAAGCTGCATTATTTTCCAGGCGGTTGGATTAGATATAATTCGCAATTGGTCAACACTGTCATAGATAATTATTTCTTTTGCCATGAATCCTTTTTCTATATTGTAAACCAGGGTCTTCTTCTTCAACAATATTTTTTTCAGAACCTATTATAATAATATATAGCGGTACAATTCTATTTTTAGCTGAATCGTTATATGCATCTGGCTTTCAAAGTTTCTTATCTGGACCTCCATAAATAGAACTATAACGGTACAAATAAAGCTTCATAATTTTTAAAAAGAGTCTTTATTGTTTATCTATTGTGTGTTCAATTATCGGGTATAAAGGCAATCTATACGCTGCTCCAGTTCTCATAGATAGCCTAAAAAAAATGGAGTATAGAGGTTATGATAGTGTAGGGATTAGCACTATTGATGATGGCACTATGCTTGTACGGAAGGGCGTGGGAAAAGTGGCTGAGGTCGATAGGCATTTGGAATTAAATGAAATGCCTGGTAAAACAGGCATCGGACACACCAGGTGGGCTACGCATGGACTGGTAAACGATAAAAACGCTCATCCTCACACCGACTGTAATGGAAGTATAGCGGTAGTTCACAATGGAATTATAGAAAACTACGAGGAGCTGAAGACGGAATTAATACATAAAGGACATTCATTTAAAAGTGATACCGATAGTGAAGTCATCGCTCATTTAATAGAGGAACATCATAAGTCGAATAAGGATATTAAATCTGTTATGATAGAGACATGTAAATGTCTGAAGGGCGCCTTTGCCTTTGTTTCAGTATTTGAAAATGGTGCGTTAACTGGTGCACGATTCGATGAACCTCTAATTATAGGAATTGACCAAAACGCTTGCTTTATTTCAAGTGATGTTCTAGGATTCCTAAAATACACCGATAGGGCAGTATTCCTTGACAACAGAGATATCGTGATTGTAGATAAATCTGGAATCCAGTTGTTTGATTTCGATGGAAATACCGTAATTCGTCAACCTACCGAGGTTGCATGGGAGCTAGCCACCGCTGATAAAGGGAGATATGCACATCATACCCTAAAGGAAATACACGAACAAAGTAAAATCGTATCAAAGTTCAATAACCGAGATACACATAGGTTAACCCAATTTTGTAACTTTTTGTCGGATGCCCAAAGTGTGTATATTACAGGGAGCGGAAGCAGCTATCACTCAGCTTTGATTGGAAAATATCTTATGGCAAAATATCCCAAAATTAGGGCAGAATGTGTGATGTCTAGCGAATTCCAATATGTCCAAGATCTTATTGATGATCATGCTGTAGTAATAGCTATTTCGCAGAGTGGTGAAAGTGCTGATGTCCTACAAGCAGTTAAGGCAGCTAAACAAAAGGGCGCGACAATACTTTCAATAGTCAATATTACTACTTCATCATTAGCTAGAATAAGTGATTGCTTTTTGGAGATTGGGTGCGGCCCCGAAATTGGGGTGGCTGCCACGAAAAGTTTTACATCGCAGACTATTAGTTCTATATGGAATTATCAATAATCTGTGCAAGGACTTCAGATTTTGGAAGGGTTTGAGTAGTTTGGCAGAATCTACCGAAGCAACGCTTTCTATCGAACCAGAAATAGAAAAAATATCTGACAAAATAAAAAGCTTCAAAGACATATACATTATGGGTAGAGCATTACATTATCCCATAGCGCTTGAAGGAGCGTTGAAAATTAAGGAGTTATCATATATTCATGCCGAGGGAATGGCTGGTGGGGAACTGAAACACGGACCATTAGCTGTTGTAGATAAAAATACATTGATATTCGTAATTAATCCATCTGACTCGACATATGGTGATATTATCGCAAATGCGCACGAGATCAAAGCGAGAGGTGCCACGATTATTGGCATCTCAGATATGAAAAATAATGTGTATGATTACCTCATAAAAATACCATCAGTGGATGAGATTCTCTACCCACTCGTAGAGGTAATTCCCTTTCAACTTGTAGCATATTACCTAGCACTCGTGAGTAATGCCGATCCAGACTACCCCCGCAACCTAGCAAAATCCGTGACGGTGAAATGAGGAATCAGATTTTTGTCTTGGCTAGTTATTGCGTATAAACTATGGGCTTGCGACAGACAAATTAGGCGACTTAACTATAAATAGAGATAAAAAATAACAAATCTCGCTTTAATGGATGACTACTGGTGAAAGAGATTATGATGTTATAGTCGCAGGGGGTGGCCTGGCAGGCATGATTGCTGCCTGTTCAGTTGCTTTCTACTCAGATCAGTCTCTTAGAGTTCTTGTCATAGACAGAAACCTATCATCAAGCTTGGGGAAAAAAACCGTCACCGGTTGGATCTGTGGTGATGCGGTTGGTAAGAAGGCAGTCGATTACATGTCAAACAGAATTGGGATCAGATGGGAAAACCCTGAAATCGAACACAATGTAAAAGGTGTAGTAGCCTATTCTCCAAACCATGAAACTGCTGTTTCTTTTGATGGCGAAGGATATCTTCTAAATAGAAAAGTTCTGCCACAAAAGCAAATGAATGACGCCCTTAACTGGGGCATAGAAGTTAAGGACAGGGTCGCGTTGAGATCGTTAATTTATGAGGATAATATGATCGTTGGTGTTCTAGGCGAGGAGATCGATACTAAAGAAGTGTTCAAACGAACCTCGAAATTGGTAATTGATTGTACTGGGGTAACATCTGTTCTCAGATCAAATTTGCCCATCAAGTCTTTTATTGAAAAGAGGATAAATCGAAACGATTTGGAAGCCACCGGTCGATATATCTATACTTTTGAGATTGCCCGACATGATAAGACTTACTTTGACCCAGATTATTGTATTATTCATTTAGATCAAGAGATCGCTCCTGGTGGGTATGCATGGGTTTTCCCCAAAGGAGAGAATAAGGCGAACATAGGATTGGGCGTACAGCAGAAAGCATTAGAGTCCCTTAATAAAAGAAACGGTACAAAAAAGGATCTAAAATCACTAATAGATGAATATATTCGTTCTAATCCAGTCTTAAAAAATCTGAAAATGACGGACGAGAAATCGGATGAGGGAAATTCATGGGGGACCTGGCAGGTCTCAGTTCGTAGGCAGAACGATTGTCTCGTCGCAAATGGATACATCCTTGTGGGGGACGCTGCGTGGATGCCCAAGCCTATTGATGCTGGCGGAATCGGGCCCGCGATCATAGCTGGTACCATTGCTGGAAAAGATGCAGTTCAAGCTATCCAACAAGATGATGTCACTGAAAATGGTCTATGGATATATAATAAGGAATTTGTTGAAGAGTACGGATACAAGACAGCAGGTTTAGAAGTGTTCCGTCGAATGCTACAGGATCTTACCAATGATCAAATTAATTATGGCATGAAGCACTTTCTCTCTAAGATGGATGTTGAAAAAATTACAAATGGTGAACATCCAGAGTTCAACGCGGTTGACAAGCTATCGATGTTCATGAAAGCGGTGGTTAACCGAACTCTAGCGGAACACTTGAGCCACACTTCCAAAATGAATGAAAAATTGGTCGCTCACTACCATAATTATCCTGATGATCCCCGAGAATTTCCCCAGTGGCACCTAACTTTGGAACATATTCTGGAAGAAGCATTTGCAAAATTTCGAAATTAACGGTACTTTTATAACTTATCTGATTTAGCAAATTTAGATCCTGTCCCGTAGTTTCATTCATTTTCTCAAGCTATAACTTCTCAAGATGATCTTTTAGATTATCCATCGCTGACATAATCATCTGTCGTCGCTTTTCTTCTGTAATAATTGCTCGAATATCCTCGATCAAAACTTTAGCGACATCTAGCTTTCTTCGTAGGCCAGGTACAAGGTTGTCGTATGCGGCAAACGGATAGATTGAGCTATAGATTTCTTCCATAACTAAAAATAATTTTGTGCTCTCATCCGGTTTTCCAGCTCTCAGTCTATCATACACCATTCGCTTGAGCTCGCCCACACAATCAAGCAGGCCAGTTAAATATGATGAGCCGGAGACGCCAAGATCCTTCGAACTTGGCAAGAGTCTGTCCTCTGTTATGGCTCTTAACATATAAGCTTCGACAAGTTCTTGTTCAGGGACACTAATATATTTATAGAGGTCAGTTCTAGCCTGTTCTCTCAGGGCGTCTAACGTAGCCTTAGCTCTCTCCATTCGTTGTGTCGCTTTGCTAGTTTCGGACCGATGCAGAGATATTATTGAATTACTGCAATCATGGAGTACGTCTCGTGTATTTTTGATGAGGCTGTCTCGTCTGGATTCTATATCTTTAAGATCATCGTTAATTACGTCCAAGGACATTTTCACACTTGTGAACAATGCCTTCCCATCTATCTAATTCAATATAGAGATTTCCATAGTTTAAGATTTGAGAAGACTCGGATGAATGAATACAAATAACGGTATGTTGTTTAGCAATAGTATTATGAGCGCGAAGAAAAAAGAGTTGAAGGAAAAGGCCAATGAAGACCGCCTTTCCAAGACGATCGTCACACTAGAAGCGATTATAAAAAATCGAGATATTCAGAGAAATACCAGAAACTTGGTGAAAGATGTTCTTGCCACCCTTACTGATGAAAAAGGTGGCAGTATTTCGGTAAGAGCAGCTAATGCGATCAGTATGTTGGAGGGTCTAACTCAGAGCAGACAGATGGAATCTCATATAAGGACAATGCTTTGGCAGGTCGTCTCAACTCTGGAAAGTATAAGGGAGTAATCTATGAATTTATGTAGGTCCCGATATCTGAATCGAATTGTCTGAGTAGCAAATTAGACTCAGTTAAGGTGGATTGTAAATACATACAGGCTCGATAGTATAAAATATATCTACAGGTTTGATAATATCCGAAATTGATAACTCACTAAATCTGATGGGAAATTCTTAAAATATATAATCATTATTCCACGTGTCTAGAGCGAATAAATTAAATGATAGGTCTACGAGACCAAAACAAAGGTATTTGAAGAGTGAGTATTAGTGACTATATAGAAGTATCGAAGCCACGTATCGTAGTAGTACTAGTAATCACTGCAGTTACATCTTTACTAGCAGGCAGCAGATTCGATAATACTCCTACTATAGGTTGGGATGTCTCGTTTTGGCAGATAGGTTTTCTTTCCTTGGCAGGGGCTTTAGCTTCAATGGGATCAAGCGCTCTTAATCATTATTATGATAGAGACATAGATAAGATAATGCTTAGGACGTCGCTTCGGCCTCTGCCTGCGGGTAGGCTGCTTCCACGAAATGTACTTGTATATGGACTCGGTGCATGCATATTGGCTGTGATTATTGCATGGATTACCCTAAATCCTGTAGCGACAGGGATGATCATACTTGGAATATTATTCTATGTTATTGTATATACACTATGGCTTAAGCGAAGTAATGCCTCAAATATTGTAATCGGCGGTTTCGCCGGAAGTGCTGCTTCTATGGCGGGATGGGCGACAGCTACTGGATCCATTGACCTTCTAGGTTTTTTAGTAGGCTGGCTTGTATTCATGTGGACACCTCCGCATTTTTGGTGTTTGGCTATTAAGGCAAGAGAAGAGTATGCGAGTGTTAATGTTCCAATGTTACCTGTTCTAGTAGGCAATCAGAAGGCCGCTAGCTATATCTTTTTAAATACTCTTATTCTTCTGCCCTACTCCATATCTCTATATTTTTTTGGGCTAGGACTTTTATATACTATAATAGCTGCTTTTTCAGGATCCTTGATGTTGATTTACCATTATAAACTAACTAAAAATGCTACTTCACAGTATGCCTGGAAGGCTTACAAAGTCACTGCCCCATATTTGGTAGTAGTCTTCATTGGATTAGCATTGGATGCTCTGTTTTACTACAGATTATGATAGTGCAACTAGATGATGTTTCCCCTAGTTACAATGTAGACTCAACTACATGCGATTGGCTAGATACAAAGTTTAGCTAGACAGATTCTATTCTACGTTTGTCCTTTGCGATCCAAGATACCTTGATCAGACCATATATCTCAAGATCTAACAAGGTCTTATCCAAGTCAGCATTGGTAAGTGAAATATTATCTCTAGTTAAGCTGTTTATAAGATCTACGTCAGTGGTATTCCCTACATTCTTTATCTTTTCATAGATTAAGTTACGCAGCGGATATTTCATATAATATTGCAAAGTATGTCAGAGGCATATATCAACAATATGAAAATACAATAGCACGTGTTTGTACATACAACCTGATCGAATATCGGTTAAGTTATAGTGGAGCGGCAATGTAACCTCAACTATAAAACGATTTGTCAGTAGGTCTTGGAATACTGTAGGTAACCGATTTTCTTATATTTTCATACCAATCCTCGATATCCTTCGTCATAGACGGTTTCACTTGATGAAGTGCCTTTTTAAAATCATCCCTTGATATTACCGTGGATTTGTTTCGCATCGCGTTAACTGCTGATTCTCTAGCAAGTGCAACCAAATCTGCCCCGCTGAAGCCTTTCGTTGAATAAGCTACCTCCTCCAGTTGAACGTCCTGGGTGAGTGGCATAGAATTTGTCAAGATTTTGAGAATTTCGTATCTGCCCTTCTCATCTGGCGGAGAGATATACAAAATAAGGTCAAGTCTTCCAGGTCGCAACAAGGATGTATCAATTAGATCAGGTCTGTTGGTAATACCTGTAACAATAACCCCAGCACTACCGGAGTCGTCCATCTCTGTCAGGAGCTGAGAAAGCACACGTTCATTACCAGAGAGGTCATCTTCTCCTCTTGGCCTTGCTAACGAATCCAACTCATCGAACACAACTACACAGGGGGACGAAGCCTTCGCTTTTCTAAATATTTCTCGAATCGCCTTTTCTGACTCGCCGACCCATTTCGATAATATCTCAGGTCCCCTGACTACAATGATATTAGCACTACTTTCAGTTGCAAGCGATTTAGCGATGAGTGTTTTGCCACATCCAGGGGGACCGAAGAGAAGAGCTCCTCTAGGCGGTTTAATACCCATCTTAGTAAATCTGTCAGGCTCCCTAATAGCTGTAATCAGGTTATCATAAAGTGTCCTCTTTGCGTCATATAACCCACCTACATCATTCCACTTTACCTTGGCAACTTCAACGTAGAATTCTCGCATAGCGGTGGGAATAATTTCCTTCATCCCTTCTCTAAAGTCCCTACTTCTTATTTCCATCATCCCTAGAGTCTCTCGCGATATTTTGTCGCCTTCGAGGTCAATTTCCGGCAGATATCTTCTGAGGGCCTTCATTGCTGCTTCTCTACACAGAGCTTTTATATCGGCACCGGTGTAACCATGAAGTTCAGCCGCCAAACTTCTAAGGTCTATATCATTGGCCGCAAGAGGCATTCCACGGGTATGGATCTGAAGAATTTCCAGCCGACCCTCAGCATTTGGTACTCCGACCTCGATCTCCCTATCAAATCTTCCTGGGCGTCTCAAGGCTGGATCAATGCTCTCGGGCCTATTTGTAGCCCCAAGAACGATTACATTCCCACGTTCGGACATGCCGTCCATGAGCGCAAGCAACTGTGCAACAACTCGCTTTTCTACGTCTCCGAATGCCTCTTCTCGTTTTGGCGCAATAGCATCTATCTCATCAATAAAAATTATACTAGGTGCCGAATCCCGTGCCTCTTTAAAGATATCCCTTAACCGTGCTTCGGTCTCCCCATAATACTTATTGACAATTTCCGGACCATTTATTATGTAAAAGTTAGCTTCAGACTCTGAAGCAAGGGCTTTAGCGATCAGTGTCTTGCCGCAGCCTGGAGATCCATACATAAGAATCCCATTATGTGGTTCAATACCTAGTCGCGTAAATACCTCCGGGTGCCTTAAAGGTAATTCGACAATCTCGCGAAGACGCTTTATCTGGTCCTTTAGACCGCCAATCTCTTCGTATGTAATTCTAGGCTTCTTGTCGAGGGTAGATTCGGCCAATATACTAAGTTTTGTTGAACTGTCAATCTTTGCGATAGTCTTTGGAACCACCTTTTCGACTCTAAAGTCCATGGAATTTCCCAAAATGATAACCGATATCTCATCGCCAGCTGTAACTGGGTAACCACGTAGCCTATTTTTTACAAATTCACAAAATTCTTTATCGATAACAACATTATTATTCGCAAGTGGTAGGAGAACCACCATTTTTGCAGCTTTCGCCTTTATTGGCTTTACCGAAAGTAAATCATTAATTCCTATGCCAGCATTTTTTCTTGTTTGGCCATCAATTCTAATAATATCACTGCCCTGCTCATCATCGGCTTGCCATCCTATGACTGCCGTATTTCTTTTGCCAGTCAATTCTATTACCTGACCCGGTTCTATGCCAAGCTGACGCATAGGCTCTGGGTCTATTCTTGCTCTGCGCTTACCCACGTCACGATGTTTTGCTTCAGCTACTCTTAACTGAATTTTCTTGATAGCTCCCTGATCTTTATTTTTCTTACCTTGAGGTCTTTTCAAATGTGTACCAGGTACAGCCTCCGGCCGAAGTCCATTCATACTGATTATTTCATTTTTACAGACTGCCTACTCACGCTAACTACATCAATTTCACCAACGCCTTCTGTGTTCTTGATGGATTCTTCTAGCTTGTCCATTTGCCCTTCTTCATCATCAATCAAAAAATCTCCAAGAATGGCATTCACTCCAAATGCTATAGGCTCAGTCACATGAGCCTTAAGCTCCATACCCTTCGGAATTTGATCATTAAGTGTATTCACTAATCTATTTAGATCAGTATCAGCTTCCGCAGGTAGAATTTTAATTCGTGCCACTAATCTGCTCATCTATGGTCCCTCTAGACCGCAACCAACACATTTGTAAGCCCTAGCAAATTCCCTACAACTTTGGCATCGCCATATGAGGACGTAACCACAATTAGGACAATAATATTTCACGCATTCGTCATTTGGCATAATGGGACGATTACAAGATGTACAAACTGGCAATTGTAAAGGCTTTGACATGTATATATCGTTGAAGATAAATATCCGAATTTATACCTTGCTTAATCAAATAAGCGTCTTAATTCATTACTTAGCACAGACTTTATGATTTTTGTAGCTTTTTTAGTTCCGATAATTCTGGCCAACGCCGTTGAATGGAAGTCAAAGTCCCCTGATTGTGATATGAAATCAATTTCCGATTGAGAGATAGAGGCAAATACTTCGTCCAATCCCCTATTATCCAATCGCTCAAGGAGCCTTCGAGCAAGTAGCATTTTTTTAAACTCAGAATTAAACTCCAAAAACCATTCTCTTTCGTAGTCCTTTAGCAATTCCTGGTCATTTGTATTGATCGCATTTGCCGTAGCTCTGCCAGCATGTATACCTCCCATTCCGCATGTAAAGATTCCACCGGCTGTCGTAGGTTTAGTTTGGCCGGCTCGCATCTCCTACTACCAAATACTTACGTCCACATAAGAAACTTTCCAGTGGTCCCATTACCCAAATAGGAGAATAAACCTTCCTAACTATATTATATCTTGACCCCTTACTATTCAAATAATATTTTAATGCTTCTACCACATTTATCCCTCTTCCACCCACACCTACCTTGCCTTTTCCTGAATCAGTGGGTATAATCCAGGCAAAGAATCCCGGAAATCTAATATTGTCAAATTTCACCTCGATTGCATCACTGTCAATCCACGGTGCATAGACTTCATATTGTGCAGTTTGCAGAACACCAGTTCTATTTTTATGAATTATAGAACCTACCCCTCTAGCATCTATAAAGTATCTACATTTCATCTCTCCTTCTGAAGTTGAGACCAAATAGATTTTTCCATCATTGATATTGTTTGGATCAAAATCATGGGTATCTTCGACTACGGATCTTACGGAACACCTAACTCTTATTTCAGCACCCAAATCTTGGGCCTCAAAAGCAATTTGTTTATCAAATTCTCGTCTATCTAGTACAATGACTTTTTGATTATCTGCGTTAACATCAAAACCATTGGAAGGAGACAGGATTTCTGCCTTTCTAACTTTATTTTGTATAGACTTGGCAGACGGAAGGATTTGAAGCTTTTCTACTGCACTCATACTTACAAGTCCGCCACAGTGCTCAGGGGTCCCAACTTCGTAATCCTCTTCAAGAACTAGGACTGAGATTCCATTGTGACTAGATAATTCCCGAGCAGCAAGAAGACCAGAAATACTACCACCTGCTATGATAACGTCATAAATTTTCGACACTGCGAGGTTATAATCCCGTAGGTCTGCTTATTAACTAAACGACAAATATACGCAGAAGACGTAGGTAGCTATCAGAATCGAATTTTTACAACAGTACAACAAGGATCAGTCATAAAAGCGGTGCATTAAATCATGTTACGTTTCAAATCGCTATATCTATTCCTAATTGTCACCTCAGTTATTCCTGCGGCACGTGCAATATCGGCCTGTGTTTTGTTCTCTTTATTCTTGAGACATGAAACGTAAAGAACTGTAGCGGCTAGCCCCATAGGATTCTTGCCCGCAGAGATTTCATTTTTTATTATCTCATTCATTGAATCGAGAGCAAGTCGTTTGGTTTTTTCGCTTATATTTATCCTATTTGCCACTCCTACAATACATTTCAAAGGGTCGAGTAATGGAATTTTAAGATCAAGTTCGGTTACGAGCAGTCTATAATCCCTTGCAATATCCTTTCTTTCGAGATTCGCAATCACAGAGATTTCCTTCAAGGTCCTTGGAGTCCCCATTTCTCGACATGCAATGTACACTGCAGTAGATAATATTGCAGATATGGATCTTCCGTGTACCAAGCCCTTGATCTGAGCCTTTCTATATAGATAAGACGCTTTTTCAAGCACGGTATCTGGCAGACCGAGCTTATCCTTAAGAGCATCCAGCTCATTTAGTGCTTGCTTGATGTTTCTAGCCGCATTAGAATCAGTACGGAGCCTGAAATCCCATGTACGTAACCTTTGCATTCTAGATAATGTGCTTGGATCAAGTCTATGACCCCTTGCATCGGTATTTGCCCTATCAATTACCGTAGAATATTCAATATCATTACAGATTAACGCAAAATTTGATGCCCCAACATTACTTCTATTCGGATAAGTAATGGAAGTCGTCAACATGCCATGGTCAGGAGAATCAGTAACTTGAACCAATCCGCAGCTATCGCAAATTATCTCTCCAGTATCAGCATCAGCGATGAGATGACCTTTACTGCATCCAGGGCATGTTAATGGTGTATGCATTAAGAAGAACTTCTACTAATTGAGTTAATAGTGTCCCTTCCATATAATAGTATTTCATCTTTTCATCGTTTCAAGTCAAAATCGATCCGCGCCGTTTAATATGAAGCCATACGAGATTAGTCGAAACGGGAAAACAGATTATAAACAGGTACTTCTAACTTTGAGTACGTCTTTAGGTAAATTAACAAGCATATTCGTAATCTTGATCATGATGACACTGTCGATGGTTGGGCTTTCCGCCAAAGCAGCTCCTTCAGGGATCGAGATCGGGAAAACATCGTCATTTATTGATGAAAACGGAATTATGCATGTGTACGGCGAGGTGAAGAATTTTTCAACCAAGCCCGTGGCAAATGTAGTGATAAAAGGTTCATTTTATGGTAACAAAGGCAACTTATTAAATGTATTCAGTAGGTCACCAGAATTGAATATTATTAATCCGGGAGGCATTTCGCCATTTGAGATTTTGTATATTGACAGCAAAACCGTCAATCAGGTTAGAAATTTTAAGATATCAATCGAAACTAACCCAGGACCGACTGAGGGTAGGCTAAAAGCCACGGGACTGAGGGTTAGTCCATCTAATTCTAGACTAGATATTTTTGGCTTTTACTATATCAACGGAGAAGTAACCAACAATGCCAATCATAGTTCTACAAATACTCTAATTATTGCCACACTGTACGACAAAAGCGGAAATGTTATTGCAATAGGGAGAGGCTTAGCCGAGCCATTGAATATTACTGATGGGGCCAGTGGTGCATTTGGTTTAGCAGTATCAGAGAAATTACAAACTTACAAGACAACAGCCATCTCATTAATCGCAGATTCTGATGAGTTTACTTCTGCCCCCGTATTTACCAGGGCCAACAGATAGTATGAATCAGAAACGATCTCAATTCTGACATTCAAATATTGTTATTCTAGAATTTCTTCTTCTTTTTTGCATAATAATCAAATCAAATAAGATGCTCAACTATCAGAAGAAGTAATATCGGTAATATCAGCATCTAATCTCGATACGGAACTCGGACTACCATTAAATCTTCGGCTGCATTCACATTTTCATGTATTGATTTGGCCTCACTCACCAATTCGAACGTATTACTGTACCTTGCGCTAAAATGCGTAAGAAGCAGTTTCTTAACTCTTGACCGTGCTGCTTAACTGTGCTGCTTCCTTTGCAGTTGAATGAAAATTCAGTGCTGCCTTTCTTTTCAACTTGTGACTATATGTTGATTCAAATACTAGAACATCGCAGTCTATAAAGAATCTTCGTAGCTTTTCTGATGGCCTAGTGTCTCCTGATATTCCTACTTTGCGACCAAGTCTTCGGGATCCCACTATCTGGCTAGATAATATTGTTTTCCCTTTATAGATAATGTCTTCCCCATTTTGTAGCCTTCCGTACAGTTCTCCCTCAGGAATACCCAATCGTTTAGCCTCAATAATATTAAAAATCCCTGGCCTTTCTCCTTCAGTAAGACAGAACGAAAATGCCGATGTAGAATGGGTTGCATTACAACATGTAACATCATAATCCTTTTCTCTTACTACTAGCCCTTCAGACTCAATAGTGTGGAGATTCACGTCATAAGATAGACCAAAATTAATGATTCTTGTATTCTCATTTACGAACTCGGCTAATTTAGGTTCGCCATAAATATCTATCCTATTTTCCCTACCCTGTAACGACATTGTTTGTAACAGACCTAATAATCCAAGACAATGATCCGCGTGCATATGTGTGATGAAAATCTTCATCTTCTTGTTCACTCCAAGTTTAGACTTTATGTAGTTAAGCTGCATTCCTTCTCCGGCGTCGAACAATAAAACCTCGCTCCCTCGAACTATGGCAAGAGAGGAAAGCCCTCTGTCTGAAGTAGGAGTTGCGGCTGAAGTTCCAAGAAATGTTATCTGCATGTCTACCATAAAATCACCCCGCAGCCCTAGCCTTATGTCCTCGCTCTAAAGGCATATTGCTTAAAAACACCAATGTGTTAAATGCATCCCCCTTCAGATACTATCATGGTTTATACTTCTAAAACGTGTAAAGGGAATTCCTGAGGTGTCGGCATCGTATAAAGTCTTGTAGCCTGGTAGTATATAGATCAAGTTCAGATAGTATTAGTGATAGCTCGCAGAGGTGAGCAGATGATCGGGCTGAGATCTACTTTTGCAAACTCATTAGGAATAGAATTTGTAGCAATAATGTCGTTTACACCGGCTGACATGATCTTTTGTGTTGCATTTTTAATAAGAAGTGCATGTGTGCACATTACAAATATTCTTCCGAGTAGACCAAACTGTCTTAGTGCCTCGCATGCTTTAACTATACTGTCTCCAGTGCTTATAATGTCATCCAGAATAATTACGTCCCTTTTGCCGAATTGATATTGAGATTCTCCACAATCAATTGTTACTTCACCGGTAGATCTATCGCGACTCTTATTTAGAGCAATAGAGTCAGTTCTTAATATTGATGCAAGTGCCTTTGCCCGAGCCATACCTCCCAGATCTGGCGAGACAACAATTGGCATATCCAATTTCAACTTTTCTGCGGCGTAGTTTGCGAATAAAGGTATCGAAGAAAGATTTTGTACATCGATTTTAAAGTGCGAAAGTGACACTTTGCTATGAGCATCCACTGTAATTAGCTGCTTAATGCCAGCACTTTCCAGTAGGCTGGCTATTAAAGACATCGTAACTACCTCTCCTGGTAAAAATTCTCTATCTTGTCTTGCGTATGCCAAATACGGAATTACTGCAATAATATTGTTGGCTTGCACTTCAGAGCATTTTCTGATCATCATCATAGCGTGTAACAGATGTCGATCTGTTGGTGGATAAGTAGATTGTACAACGACACAAGTCTTTTTTTGGATAGGGGGTAATCGAATCTTGCTTTCCCCATCAGTGAAGATGCAAACTTCTGCAAGGATAGGCGTTACATGTAGGTTGGCTGCAATCTTTTTTGCCAACTCAGCAGAAGACGGACCAGATATCACTGAAATATCATCAGGCAATCTAACAGACTGTTAGATTATCAACGTTATTAAAAGGATTAGCAATACAGAATTTAAGAATAATCAGCCGATGAAATAGATTCAGATAGCAACATAATTATTAGTTAAGTTAGGCTTCAATTTTCGAAAATTCCACCAGTTTAGTCTGCCAGTGAACTGTTTCGAAAAACATAGCAGAAGAGTTGTAATAAGTAGCTACAGTAAACCTGCTATAACAGAATTTCTCGATGGAATCATGCCAAATCTCATCAAGGCCAAGAGAGTAGTTCAGCTATTTTTGATCCAATGTGAGTCTTTGGTTAATATTTTCTTGTTCGTCGAATTTAGCTAACTCGGCTAAGAGAAATTCTTTGTATTTTTCCTTTTCTTGTTCAGTCATTCTATCCAAATTTGAACTGAGTGCAGATCCTATTGCAGAAACTCTATCGATTAGATCAAATGCCATAAATTTGCCCACATTTCCCACTCTTAACATTACATCTAATTGCTTTTGCATTATATTATGTAGAGATTTCATATCGGCGAGCTGTGTTCTCCCCAGACGCTGTTGTCCTATATCTACCGTTTTCTACCTCATCAATTAGACCATCTTCTAGTAATCTTCCAAGCATAGGATATATCAAACCCGGAGAAGGTCTCCATTTTCCGTCACTATCATTAATAGCTCTATCAATAATCTCCTTTCCTGTCATTGGCTGTTCTTTAAGTAAGCCCAAGACATAATGCCTAGAAAATCCTCTAGGAATAGAACTACCGACCCGAGAAAACCAGTGAGAAAGCATACCAATACTAATATCACTAGCGACAGTTATATTCTTTTCCTTAAATAGTTATGCTGCGAAAAACGACTGATTTCAACACCCGCTGCGGTTCGACTGGTTCAGGAGAACCGCTAATTGTCGCCCTCAGAACAAGAACGTCATCTCACAGGAATCGCTATTGCACAGTTAGAATCGTCAATTAAACGTATCAATAAATTACGTTATAAAGTTAGATCACAATCAGACATCGAAAAATGGTACGACGTAGTAAAGGAATACGGCCACAATCTAGGTGGGCACCAGGATGGCAAGTGGACATGTACCTGCGCAGATTACTTATACAGAGGTCTTACTTGCAAACACATCTATGCAGTTTCGATATCCAAGGAACTTCGCAAAAGAATTGTAGTAGAGGAATACCAGCCGTCGTCATTACCGGTATCGATAGAATGTCTTAGATGTAGATCAACTTCCATTAGCAAAGATGGAAGACGTAATAATAAGAGCGGATTTGCGCAAAAATATCTTTGTAAGGCATGCAATTATCGATTCATATCAAACATAGGCTTTGAACATTCACAGAAGAATCCTAAAGTAATTTGCGCGTCGATAGATCTCTATTTTAAGGGAGTTTCATTACGAAAAATCGCGCACCATATCAAACAATTCTACGACGTAGAAATCCATAACACATCAGTTCTAAGATGGATTAGGCGTTTCGGTGAAGTGGTTTCGCCCTTCGTAGATGGGCTATCACCAAAGGTTAGTGGCATTTACCATGTGGATGAAATGATGATCCACACAAAACGTGAGCGATTAGAGATTGGGAATTATCAATGGCTGTGGAACCTGATGGACGATACTACGCGTTTCTGGATAAGCAGTATGGTGAGCCAGAGGCGTGAGTTAAATGATGCACGAAATGTTTTCAAGGATGCAAAACGCAAGATGAAAATTGCGAAGGCAATCATACATGATGGCTTACCGTCATACGACGGGGCGTTCCAGAAGGAATTGTACACATCCAAGAACCCTAGAGTTCGAAATATTAGAAGTATCTCCGTAAGAAATCAAGGGCTAAACTCTAAGGTGGAAAGGCTAAACGGCACGATACGCGAACGCGAGAAAGTCATGCGAGGAATGCAACGGAAAGAAACCGCGCAGCAGATCGTTAACGCTATGAGGATTCATTATAACTTCGTTAGAGAGCACCAAACATTACAGAAGACTCCGGCAGAGAAAGCAGGAATACGATTAGGTCTAGGTGGAAATAAAATCGAAAGTCTGATCCGACTAGCCAGTAAGAATAATCAGGGCCATCTATAGATGTATTATCGAACTAAGATAATTATAATTGTCTTAATATTAAGCACAATAGAAGCTCTGTTTATGGTTGACTTCCTGGGATTGTTCGGAATTGCGAGCTACGATTTCGTTACCAATTGCGGCTGCTGTAATCGGAATTGGAATAGTTATTTGACAGGAGTTAAGGAGGCAGGATAATAGATTCGCCCAGACCACCACCGAATTGAGAGATTTGAATAGATTTCTAACGAGTATAACTTTGAGTCAGATACAGGAGAAGATATCAGTCTTGCATAATTATTCCAATTCGCAGACTGAGGTTATTCAAGGTCATTTAGACACAATTATTTCAGATATTAGAGCATTACAGCACATACGTGATTTGCTTACAGATCCACAAAGAGAGGAACTTGGTATCATAAGAGGCAGATTCGTTAACAGGTCGGATCTACCGGATATAGTAAATCGAATAAATGCAGCATTTGAAATTATTTTTTCCACGACTATTCGGGAGGTTTAATGGATTCTAAATGATGTCTGGCCGATTCTATTACGAATTCGGATACGGTGCGATATGTCCCTAGCTTTTGAACCGCTACTTCGACGATTTTATCCGCCAATGGCTGAGGGATCTTTACTGTGGCATACTTGACTAACATGAGAATAATATATGGAATGAGACTTTAATACCTTTGTATATATCCTTATTCTGTAATAATGTTAGCTAACAAAGTATAAATATCGGCGTAGCTCATCCAAGACTCGGATGCAGAGCAAAGGCATGCCGATCGAAATTAGAAGAAAGACCAATTGGGGATCCCAATCCCAATGATCACATTGCTGGTTTTGTGACGTGATCGCAAGACTATTCGGGTACATTGGCGCAATCGCTGGCGCACAGATAGGGAAGTACATATGCCGCGTCCTGTTTGTAGACAGGAAGTGACTTATGTAAACGAAACGTCCCCCGATAAGGGGGATATACTCTTTCTGATGAATAAATGTTTCTGTTTAATTTTTATCATAAATGTGGTGGGTTATGTAGCCGGTTGTTTGATTCATCATTACGGCTTTTCAGGCATCCATAGGACATATAGTTGGTATTTTCTTTCCAGACCCCTCTGGAATGGGGATGACATTTTATGGGTAAATATATATCCGAAGCAATGAGAGTTGTGAGTGCCATTTAATTCTTTCAGCCGAATTAGAGCAGTTATCTAAATCAGTCGATTGTGCAGCACAACTCCTTAAATAGTTCCGCATTAAAGAGGAAGCATATACTAATGATTTAGCGACTTTATTTGCCTTATTACCTCCCTTCCATGTAATTTCACCGACTCATCATTGGAATGGTTCAGAATCTCCGTGATAGGGTTTATTCCATCCCTCCCAAATGCTGCTATAGTATCGATAATTGTTTTTACTACCACTTCTTCATTATGATCAATAGCATTCTTTGTTAGTCTAGACAAATGATCATTATTAGGAGATGTTTGTCTTATACTCTTTTTACTCTTTTTACTCTTCATATAATATTTTCATACACTGTCCGACTAAAAACTCCCAATGGTTCCTTATTGAAGTTACTGCTGTAGTTCGGAATTGGTTACCACTAATTATAGAATATTTCTGAAGGAAATTAAGGTGTGTCACTTTGTGGTAACTCATTTTGTGCCATAAACCAACATCATGCACTAGCAGGGGTGCGTCTCAGTCCATGAATCCTGATCATAACTTAACTTAACCAAGGATTTGATCGATTAGTATTTGCTGGGACTACACTATCTTGTTGTGCTTCTCGATTAATAGGCGTCAGGCTAAACTGCATTATCTCAAAAATACTCTGAAGTCCTAAATCAAGAGAAGCAGATCCTTTAATAATTGCAATCCCCCTTTAGACAAAGCACTTGAGGAAACAGAAGAACAATAAGAGATCTTTGAGAGAACGAATCGAGGATAAAAAAAATATTCTTGTTCTTCCGGGGGTTTATGATGCATTAACTGCAAAGATAGCAGAAAGTGTTGGATTTGATGCAATGTTTCAGACCGGCTACGGTTCTGCTGCTTCACTGCTTGGAATGCCCGACTATGGTTTTTTGAATGCTGGCGAAACTATTGATAACGCTACTAGAATCATTCGATCTGTGAATTCGCCAGTAATAGTCGATATTGACACTGGCTATGGTAACCCACTGACTGTCTGGAAACTTGTTCGCGATTTGGAATCTATTGGCGCAGCAGGTGTCTTTATAGAAGATCAGCTCTGGCCTAAAAGATGTGGTCATATGGAAGGTAAGGATGTCATAGAAATGGAAGAATATATTTCAAAATTGAGGGCGGCACTAGAAGCGAGAAAAAGTAAAGACTTTATCATTGTCGCAAGGACAGATTCAAGAGCCCCACTCGGCCTAGATGAATCTATAAGACGTGGAAAGGCATATCGAGAGATGGGCGCAGATGTTATTTTTATCGAAGCTCCCAGATCAATTGCAGAGTTAAGAAGAATCGCAGGTGAAATTGACGCGCCCTTGGTTGCAAACATGATCGAAGATGGAGTAACACCGAATCTGAATGCAAAGCGACTTCTTGACCTTGGATATAGGATTGCAGTTTTCCCGTTGTCAGGGTTATATGCAGCTACTTATGCAGTTGACGAAGTATTTACGGAATTAAGGAAAAATGGCTCGACTACAAGACTCAAAAAAATTATGACAACATTTGATAATTTCAATAGATTAGTTAATTTACAAATGTATCAGGCTCTTGAGAAAAAATACAAGACAGTTCGCTAAGAATTCTGCTAGTAGGAATTCATTTAAGACGCTTTGTGTTTTGGCAAGATATCTAGCTGTCTCAAACGGAGGCAATGTCAATAGGTTCAATATCGATCAAATCGATCCTATATAGATCACGCCATGAAAATAGCGCATATAAATAATATATCAGGCATAGGCTCTGACCTCTCCCAGGCACAAATCTTACAAGGACATTTATCAGATGTTTATGTATTCAATCCAAAGATCTATAACCAGTTCGGAGGCACTATGATTAACTACAGGTCTCCCTTTTCAAGATGGAAAGTGTTCAGAAAGTTGAAAGAATATGATATCTGGCATTATCATTATCCATACGGTTCCTTAAAAGCAGGCTTGGAAAAACGAAATCAAGGAAAAATATACCTCAAGCATTATCACGGAGATGATCTCAGAGGAAAGTCTGATGACGATTTTTGCCTAGTCTCTACGCCAGACCTCTTACAGTACGCTCAGACTGGTAAATGGCTTCCTAGTCCAGTTTGCATCGACAAGTTGCTAACAGTAACAGAAAATAGAGACGGCGGTAGACTCAGGGTAGCACATTATCCTTATTATAAAATGTATGGACATCTGGACATTTATTCTGAAATCCTAGATTCATTACAGAAGGCTGGCAAATGTGACATAGTTAGAATCTTGGACGTTTCGCATAGAGAGACTTTAAGGTTAATTTCTACCTGCGATATAGTACTTGGAAAGATTATTCCAAATATTGGCTGGTTTGGGAGATTCGAACTTGAAGGAATGGCTCTTGGAAAACCGGTCATTGCTTATATATCTGATGAATTATACGATAAATACAAGCCTCCTGTCTTTATAACGACTAACCAAAATTTTAGACAGGATCTCGAAGCATTATTGGAAGACACAAGTGTTCAAGATAAACTAGCAGAAGAAGGAATACAATATGTAAAAGAATATCACTCCACCAAAAAGATAGTAGAGACTCTGCAGAATATATATAGACAATTAGGTTCTTAAAATAACTTGGTTCCTTTGTGAATAAACAGCATCTAACAAGGCGATAGAACCTTATTACAATCGGGAGTGAATTTCGTACTTCAGAAGGGCTTACGATATATTTTTTAAAAGCCAGACGTACGACTTAACGTTGATAAATCTATGCAATTTGCTGACGTTGAGGTATGACCCTTTTTATCCAAAGGATTCGACCAAAATAGCTGACGTTACCACAGACCAGATTTTAGCTCAAAGAAAAGGTACAGAACCCATTCCAACTTCATTAGAGATAGAAAAAGCCCTTCGTAATGTAATAAAATATTCAGTCGAGACCAACAAAGCTGACCATGTCGCTGTTGCATTAAGTACAGGTGTAGATTCGAATCTTATATTCTCATTAATACGGGACGAATTCCCGGCGATTGACATCAATTGTTATTGTGTAGGTTTCTACGATGATCATGAGCTCTTGATTGCTAAGCAGATTTCAGAGAGTAAAGGAGGATCGTTCAATCGTATCGTTGTAGAAAACCCGTTGAGAGATCTGATTGAAATGATAAGCATAGTCAAAGAACCGAGATGGAATATATATCAATATTATTTTATTAAAGAGGCAAAATCCACTTCTGATATCCTATTCACTGGAGACGGCGGTGACGAATTATTTGCTGGATACACTTTCAGATATAGAAAGTTCCTTTCTTTGATAACGTCAAAAGCTACTCCATTAGAACGGATTCAGGTTTATCTGCAATGTCATGAACGTGATTGGGTAGCCGATCAAGAAAAAATGTTCGAAAAAAACATGAAATTTAGTTGGTTATCAATTTACGAAATATTCGAAAAATATTTCAACAACACTTTAGAACCGCTGGACCAGCTATTATGTGCAGATTATAATGGTAAGTTATTGCATGATTTCGTCCCAACTAATGAGAAGTTTTTTAGGTATTTCAATATTAAGGGCAAGGCACCTCTTATGGATGATGAAATTGTGAAGCTTTCCATCAAGATTCCTCCAGAATTGAAATATGATTATAGAAATAATGTTGGAAAGATCCCGTTACGATCTATTCTAACACGCAACTCTAGCCAAAAGTTCATCGAAAACGAAAAAATCGGATACGGAATGGACCTGAATGCATTATGGTCAAAAGAGGGGATGGAGATCATAACGTGTAACTTGGAACGAGGGCGAATATTTGAGGAAAAAATAATAGATCAAACTTGGTACCATAGTGCGTTATCGAAGATTAATGAAACCGGAGATCCAAGGTATATTAGCAAATTGCTTCAATTACTGAGCCTAGAAATCTGGTATAAATTATTTGTTACTCGAGAATTAAAAGGCACTGAGCGGTTATGATAGATCCAATATATGATCTTTAATCGCGTAGATATCTGACAAACATTGCACTCCCTTATTCAACCGATTTCAAGGATTGTGACGGATAAATATTATGCAGCCTTACTGGTCTTTTCTGCTGGCTTCCTACTGAGACTTGTTCCGGAGATGATCGCATATCCCTACCCAATTGGTTATGATGTAATTAACTACTACATCCCGGTGTTATCCAATTTCGATATCCATTGGCATTCCACTTCACACGAATTTCCGATGTATGTTTACTTGTTGCATTTGATTGGTAGTGCAGTAGCATCATCGCCATACATTACGGTATTAGCCTCAGCCATATTCATGTTTGGAATGCTGTCTGTCTCAATATTCGCGATAGGAATAAGAATCCTAAACATAAGTGTAACAGAAAGCGTATTTCTTTCTATTTTTGTTATTCTACAAATGTCCGTCCTCCGTACTACGTGGGATCTGCACAAAGATGTCTTTTCTATTTCGTTAATGTTCTTCGTCTTTTCATTGATTGCTGTCAACAAATCAAGTAATAGTTTAAATCAATTACTAAAGTCAATAGTATCAATCATCCTATCCTCGGTTATCGCAGTATCGGACAGGATGGTCGGTGGATTGTTCTCACTTTCTTTATTCATATACGCAATCAAATCCAAGGACAAAATCGCTGCATTAAGTTCTATCGCCGCGTTATTTGTATTTGTAATAGCCTTGTTCATGGGCTCTACTATATGGAATGATCTTAGCAAATTTAGTTTTATTGAACATCAGGTAGTCACGGTTCGACACACTGGAATATCCTCTACATCTTACAATCCATTTAATCTATTAATTTCTTTTATTGCAGTAAACGGTCTCTTGGTGCCGGCAGCTCTATTGGGTTTGCGACATGAAAAGAATGCTAAGATCCTGAAAATTGCACTCCTGATCACCATTTTTGGGTCGTTTTCATGGATATTATTTCCAAATGATGAATCATTAGTTGCTAACAGATGGATCATATTGACCGGGATTTTTCTTTCGATTTTCGCCGGCAACGGATTCATTATTCTTAGTAAAAGAATTGGTGTTCGGAAATCGAAAACCGCTTATCCTATCCTTTTAATCACAATAGCAATATTTGGTATTATTGGAATAAGTTATGTCGCCTCACCATATCGTAGCCCATTTATACTATATGAAATTGTGCGTGGCTATATTGGATCATTTGAACCGGTGAGTATGCAGTTTAATTCTCTAGACATAAAGGAGAACCCTATGCTATTATCAGCAATAGAGTGGATCAACAAAAATACCACACCAAATGCAATTATAATCGGAGCAAACCACTTAAGGGGCTGGATGGAATTGGAACTTGAACAAGATAGGACCTTCCATTTTTTCAAGAGCAAGGAGGGCATATTGAATTTTTTGCGAAATACGAAATCCCAAAATAGTTATTTATTTTCGATTAACGGAGAAAATCCCGTTCTGTCGGGCATAAAAGTTAAAAATGTCTATAAATCTGAACTAATAACGATATCAAGAGTATATTCCCCCGCAATGCAGGCGGGTCAAATTATTAACATAATTCATACCAATGGAATGCGTAACACATTTTAACAGTAAAAAGCATCATACACCATAGGGATGCTTACAAGAGACTTCATACGAAAGGCTACTGGAAATTGGGTAAGAAGAAGATGGCTCGATTTTCGAAATGGCCATAGTATCTATTTAATTTTTATAATGACTTTTGCTAACTTTATTACAATACAGTACAAGTTACTTATCGACAAGGCGCCGGTATTTAGTTCAGCATTTCACAGTATATGGGGATTCGCTCTTCTTTTTGTGGCAGTCTATGTTCCCTTGGGCATAATTATTGGATATTGGCATCGAAAAAGCCAGTGGAGAGTGGAACAGGATGCCCTTTTTAAGGAAAATGAAATTGGAGCCACAATGTGGTTGTTTGTAATCGACTTGATTGATGGAAGGGTATCTGAGGAAGAGAAGTTGCAAATGAGAGAAATGCTCACTAAAATTACTCGACGTAGCATAAGAGCCGCCGCACTTAGACCATCATCATCGACCATAAATGCATCACCTGAGAACGGGAAAACTCAAAAAACAAATCCCGTCGATGCAAAGGTAAATACTGAGAATATGTAATGTAGCACTTAGCCTGGAATATATGCTGCGTATTCTTCATGTATTTGATCAAGCAGGTGTGGCATTTATTCTTGCAAAGTTCCAGCAACTACAAGGGCATGAGTCAAAGGTACTAACCACTAAAACCTCAGATAAATATGGGATAAAGGACTTTTATAGAGATCAGATGTTATATGCAAAATCTGAAAAAGAGTTTCATGAGGATTGCTTGATGTATGCTAAAACTGCAGATATAATCCACATCCATAGCAGAATTGATGCATTATTATTCCTACGCAAGAAGCTTGGTAATTCAAAGAGGATTATCTTACACTACCATGGGACTGACATAAGAGGACTGAAGAAAATCAAACTGCCGCATCGATCTAGTATATCTGACCTGGCGATAAAGTCGATTCACAACTACAGGAAGATACGTGACAAGCTGTTGTTAAGACATAGATTTCATGAGAAGGCTCAAAATATGTCCAATGCAGTTATAGTTGCAACGCCTGATCTCTTGTCACACGTGAAAGGTGCAGTATTTATTCCCAACCCAGTAGACACCGAGCATTTTACCCCAAATAATTCCAAGGATGGCCGGGATTTAGATAGAGTTGCTTTAACTATGGACACAGAAGCTACAGATTATAATTTGACCATGCAATATTGTAGAAATAACAATATTCGCCTAAATATTGACGTTCATGACAGAGCGAAACAGCCGATTATGTATCGGGATATGCCCGCATTCCTACAGAGGTATGCGGTATACGTAGATATAAGATACGTTAATGGTGTGTTATTGCCTAATCTGAGTAAGACAGCGTTGGAAGCCCTCGGGTGCGGCCTTAGAGTATTGAATTACAAATTACAATACCACGACAATCTGCCATTTGAACACCAGCCGTTAAACGTTGTATCTCAAGTACAATCATTATATGGAACAGTATACCATTAATCTTGACTAGTTGGAGTTACTTAGGCGAGATCAGATACTCATAGTTGAAGTATCAATACTTCTTGAGGACAGAAAGTTGCTTGGAAGTCATTTCCTTCAGCTATGACTTTCATTAACTAGCGATAAATGCTATCCATAGCGTTAACATATGAATTAAAAGAATGAGAATGCTATGAAATATAAGATTTGAAAATATTACACCTGTCTCATGAAGGTCTACCAGATTGGCGGGTCGAAAAATCAGCAATTACGGCTACGAGGCATGGTCATCAGGTCATTTTCTGTGGTAAAGGATCAAATTATAAAACGACACTTTTCCAAAAAATCTATCAAATCAATTGGAATGCAAAAGCAAGGTTCGGAGTTCCCCTATACTGGAAATCGGTAAAGCGACAACTAGCTAAAGTCTTAGATGAGACAAGACCAGATATTGTTCATGCACACAATATTTTTTCAGCGAGAATGATTTCGGAATTTAAACTCCCATTTGTCTACGACGATCATGAATTCTGGTCCGCATCTTCAAGACTACTTAATGAAATGAAGCCGAAGTCAGACGTTGTTACGAAATCCAAGACGTTGGGTCGCAATTTCCTCGAACTGGCTACTGGTACTCGAAAAAAAATCGTGAATCGCTATGCCATAAAATTATGGGCCAGATGGGAAAAAGAAATCGTTTGTTCAGCGCCAACTATCACAGTTTCTGATGCTAGTTCTAACGAGATGCGAAAATTAGGCTCGAGCAAACTGTTTGTTGTGCCGAACTTTCCTCTGTCGTCTGAAACAAGTAATATTGAAGGTCCACGATATCATCAATTTTTATCATCGGTGTATGCAGGCGAGCGATGGTCTCAATATCGATAGATATCCTCATCGAAATATGACCGGCTTTACCGACGTTTTTGAAACCAATGGAATAGGAACCCTTACAGTATTAGGATGGAAAAATAATTCAACGGATAGAGTAAAGTACAAAGGATACTTATCGAGACAAGAGATGTTTAATGAAATGTCCAATCATTCGATAGGTCTACTCCCATGGAGGAAACATTGGGCTCACTTCTTTACTAATCCCAATAAACCATATGAATATGCTCATGCAGGGCTGTTTGTCATGTGTTCTTCCTCTGTTCAGCCTGTCATTAGAACACTTCAAGATCATTGCTCTGTATTCGACGACTATGATGAGATGGTTTCTCAACTATTATATTTCAAGAATCACTTGGATTTGCTCTATAAGAAAAGACGAGAGTCATATAGATTTGCTAAAGCTAATATAATCTGGGAGAAGCATGAAAATAATATACTCCAAGCATACCAACTTTCTTAGCGCTTGTTTCGTGGCTCATTAAATCCAGAATTACACAAATTATAGTTTGAAATTAGATCATATCTCCATAGAATTGAAATAAATCATTCCAGCACCAACTATTGATTTCGATTTTGAAGATGTCTATAATATAGACTTGTCAAATTGGACATCTATTAAGCAGCCTTGAATTAACTCAATTCGAATTTGAATCCCAGGAGAGGTGTATACCATCGATTTATCGAGATAGAAGAAAGAACTTTAAAATTGATGTTATTCGCTGGTTCTATAACTAATTGGGCAGTTATTTCGCAATTGTTACTTCGAGGAATTCAGAAAATGGGATCAAGTCGGCACTCCTCTCGCTAAAGAATCAAGCATTGGGCCCCGAATACGTCATAGTAATCGATGATGGCTCTAAAGATAGTACACCGGAAATTCTTAAGGAATTGCAACAAAGCTGGAGTGAGCTATTCATAATAACAAACCCCGATATGGGTTATAATATCAGTAGGGTAGTGAAAAACTGGAACGCGGCGTTAGAACTCGTGAAAAATAGAAATATGGTAAGAACAGATTATCATCTTATTGCCACAGATGATACCGAGTACGCTCCGGATTATGCTTTTAGGCTGATTTCTTATTTAGATTCTAATCCCGAGGTCGCCATAGCATCGGGCAACTATACAAATCATAAACCAGAAATGCCACATGGCGCCGGTAGATATGTACGAAATACTGTATTTGAAAAGACAAGGTGGAAAGGAAGTCTATCCTGAGCAAATGGGCTACGAGTCAGCTATTTTGTACGAAGTGGAATTTCTTGGTTACAAATATTCTGTAATCGAAGAGGCGAGATTTCGACATCTCAGGCCTCTAGGTTTAAATCATCGCTTTTACGAGTTCGGCGCTACTATGCATACGCTTGGATATCATCCGGTGTATGCATTAGGAAGATTTGCGAAGTATTTTTTAACCGGCACGGTCACAGGGCGACTTGGATCATTATACATGATCTATTATTACCTGACATATAGGGCAGAAATCCGAGGTTATAACCGTCTTTATGATACCCAACTCAGACAGTATGTAAGAAAGAAACAGAGCGATAGAATAAAAAGAATACTCAATATGAGAATACTCAAGAAGTAACTAAGATCGTGACTATACCATGGCAGGGTGATAAATTATTTAGTATAGGTTGGAAGGTCACTAGATTTTTATATCTTATATTTTGCTCTGTTCAGCTAATATGTGTGAACTCAATCCTAAAGATTACTGGGAAAATAGATTAAAGGAAAATTTTGGATTGCACGGCACCGGCTTCCAGGGTCTCGGAAAGCGGTACAATGAATATATGTACAAGGTTAGGAGACGAGTCTTCATTCATAGAATGAGCAAATTAGATATAGACTTTGCAAATGTAAATGTGTTAGATATCGGTTCAGGTACTGGGTTTTATGTAGGCCTGTGGAAGGATCTCGGCACGATTAGTATAACTGGTACTGACATAACAACTGTAGCAGTTGATAATTTGAGATCAATGTATCCCTCCGACGAATTCTTCCAAGTAGACATTGGCGATGAAGCGGCCTATAAGAAACTTGGTAAAAAATTTGACATTATTTCAGCTTTCGATGTATTATTTCATATCGTAGATGATACTCGATATGAGAACGCCATAAGGAATATATTCTCTTTATTGAAGCCTGGTGGATTCTTTATTTTTTCCGATAATTTTTTACATCATGATTCTATAAGGTCAGCTCGACAAGTTAGCAGATCACTGAATGTTATTCAAAAAGTGTTACGCGAAAATCATTTTGAGGTAATACTACGCCGTCCCATGTTTGTATTAATGAACGCGCCGGTTGATACGAATCGATCTGTTTTGAGGGCTATCTGGCATACCATTACCTCAGCAGTCCAATATAGTGAAAGTATGGCGTTCATTGTGTGTACTATACTATACCCGATTGAACTGTTGTTAATATCGATTATCAAGGAGAGCCCTTCCACAGAGATGATGATTTGTCGATCTGCAATTTAAGGACGTCAAATTGAGATAGATTTTTATTAATATTGGTAATAATAATACTGCATAGGTCTCAATGTAAAGTGAATCATTCTAAAGAGGGACATTAAGAGATCTAAATATTATGCGGATCATATACACTGGCTGATAAAGGATTAGCGATCAACTGGGTTGTCATTTGCTAGTGACTGGTTCGACTTTCCAGAGAGATATCGTTGGCTAAGGATCTGATGTCTTCCTTACTGTATTTGACTACGCTTGAGAATACGCTGATTTATTGTTGGTTGTTGAGAAAAAAGTTGGCAAGTGCGGTCAAACTGAGAGTTGGGGGCACAAACTGGTCGTTTAATATTTAGCATTACCCTATTGGAGTTACTTCCATTCCCAGCCCTTTATTGTACTGATACCATTCGGATTACCTTGATCTTTAAACATCATCACTGTGTTGCTCAAAGAGGAAAGGTCTCCTGTGGCGTTTGAGTTAAAGATAGCTGCGCCTGTTCCCTGCATTACCTGATTTCCAGTTACTTGCGAAGGCTGAGTAGATGGGTTATAGTGAGCAATCTCTCTAAAATTAAACGTTGCATTCCCAGCTTTTCCAGCAGTGGTTTTGATAAGGCCGCCGCCAACGATATCAGCAATTCCCTTCGATAAAGGTATAATAATTGCCCTGCCTTCAGGCTGAACAAAGTTTGTACCATTTACTGTACCTTTACCTATGAATATTACTCCAATTGCATGTAGTCCAGTGTTCAGGACCAGAGGTTGTTGTCTAATGGTTTTCACATATTCTATATAGAACGGATTTCCCAAAACGATGGCTTTTTTCGTTGTTGTCGTTTGGACATCATTAGAAGAAGTGGGTGTAATTTTCAATGCTTCTTTTTGAAGAGCAGACTCCATAGTATTCGACATTGTGTTATTCGTGCTAGTCGCGTTGTTCGCATTAGTTATATTCGAGGACGCTGCATATAATTCAGTAATAAAGCTGGACTGGAAAGACAACAATCCTACCGCAAATATATTTGCTATCAAAAAAACTATGACAGCCGCTTTTTTTGATTCCATGTTGACTTACTTTACTTGACATCCTTTACTTAAGGATTGCCGAGATTGGGGAATAGATTGCACCTGATAATAAGGCTAAATAGTTCTCAATCTATACTACAAGTACTAAATTCATAGCCTACCTAAAAAACTACTCAATTTGTAACTCATTTTAGGTAATCATTACAGAGATTAAAAATAATTCGTTGTTTCTGAGGATTTTGATCGCTAAATATGTCAGATTATTTATACTACAATGCTTTCAGTGAACAGGGGGTCAACCTCGTTCGATGCACTAATCAATTAGGTGATAATTCATGTGTGTGCCAATATTTACATTATGTCTCTCAGTAAAATTAGCTGTTGTTTCCAATACATATAATGAATCTGCCTCGGGTGAGTATGTTGGACATGCAATATCAATTAAGCACGGCGACAAATTACGCTCTATGTGTACTACATTACCCCCCTTATCAAGCCAGATGATATCTATCGGAAACTTCATACCATGCATCCAAAAAGGTTCTTTAGATGGCTTTGTGAAAATGAACAGCATTCCCCTGTTCTCATTTAGATGATCTTTAATATCCAGTCCTTTTTGAAATTCATCGTTTGTAGTCGGAACGTCTGCAAGTAGGTTAAAGCCATTCACAGTTATATTTGCTAACCTGTAGGGTGAGCTTTTGTCTGCAACACTGCCTAGATTCTTAGCTAGAATTAAGAATTCATCATTGGCCCCTCTCAGAAGCAGACCACGATATAACAAAATATACTAATGCCTATTATGGTAAATAAGAAGAGGGCGATATATTTACGCTTCAAATGACATTTCTAATATACCATAAACCTATCAATGAATTAAAAAGATTTCTAGTTGAGTATTTATAAGGCCATTTCTAAAATTGGACATAGATAACACGTCTCCAAAGATTCTCTTCAATAATAATATTTCATAGAAACTTTAGTACTGTATATCGATCTTGGCTATAATAGACTGGTAGAAGCTATAAATTCTTATCCTAAGCCAATATTCGTCGTATTTGAGCGATTGAATTTAGAATACGTAATTAGTAGTCCAAAACCAAAGGAAGCTAATATATCATTAAATGGCACACAAATTGCAAAAATAAGTAAGGAGGGTAACCTAACATTCAAACTTGTCGATGAGAGAGATGGTCACGAATGGATCTTTAGTAGCAAGGTTCACGGCGAGTTTCGGCCCTTCTCTCTATCCATATCAGAGATAAAGAATGGAAACGTTGAGACTGAAGTTCTGACTATTCGAGAACATCTCTTTAGACATAACGGTAAATTTTATATGCTAACAAATCATCCGGAATGGAAATCTTGGAATGATTATGTGAGCAGTCCGAGATACATCTCAAGATTAGATAATTTCCCGTTTAGGGATCTAGTAGAAATCGATCATCATACTAGACAAAGAATTAAGAGATTTAGAGGAATAGCCGTAGGCGAGGCTTCAGGTTTCGGCACGGATGGCCATCGCATAAAACTAAGCAATGAACTGGAGGAAATTGGACTGTTGATTGCCGTCGCATCCTTTGTCTTGTACTCAATAGGCTAGGATTGACTCGAAACCTATCAATTCTTAGGAATGTATGCCTCAGTGTTGCTAAACCAGCCTATAATAAAAGTAAATATGTAGAGAACATAACATGATTTTTGATGGAAGTAGAACCTAATCGCATTGGTCAGTTTCCATTTCGAATGTCAGATCCTGAAAAGAGAAAAGAGGATTTTTCCGAAGTACAACAACCCTACACCAAAGAGGAAGTTATGAAAGAGACTGAAAGATGTTTGTTGTGTGGAACGCCTGTTGTATAGATGCATGCCCCGTTTTAATGGATGTTAGGGGTATGAATGAAGCCGTAGCCCGGGGCGACTTCAAGAAAGCACACGAACGTATAAAGGAAACTAATTCACTTTTGGGCGTAACAGCTAGATGCTGCCCTCAGCTACAGGGCCTGTGTGAGGATGCATGTGTATTGCGTTGGAGCGGCCAGTCTATTGGGATTGGATTAATTCAAAGATACATTGCAGATTGGGAACAAAAGCAACAGAATAAGGAAAAACCATCAATGTTGACAGATACCAACAAAACAATAGCAATAATTGGAGCTGGACCTGCGGGGATAGCGGCAGTGAGCTTTTGAAAAGATACGGACATCATGTACTAATCTACGAGGAACTAAAGACACCTGGCGGGACAGCTTGGTACCGCATACCTGATTATCATCTCCCAAAGGATGTATTACTTTATGAGATTGAAAGGATAAAGGATATGGATATTGAAATAAAAACTAGTATAAAGATTGGGAGGGATATTTCGCGGTCCCAATTGAAAGAAGAAAATAATGCTATCCTAATTACTACTGGTTCTAAAGATACCAATAAACTCGATACTCCAGGTATTGAATTGAAAGGAGTAATTGACGGCTACCAGTTTTTAGAAGATGTATTCAGAGACGGAATTGATAACTATCTAAGAAAGACACCTCAAAAATATCATCTGGGAATCGATGTTATAGTAGTTGGTGGTGGGGACACGGTGCTAGATTGTGCAAGAACAGCGCTTAGATTAACTCAAGGCAATATTATGATAGCATACAGATGGACTGAATATGATATGCCGGCTGATCCCATAATGCTTCAGGAAGCTAAGGAGGAAGGGATAGAATTTGTATTTCTTGCTGAACCAAAGGCATACCAGGGCCACGATGGAAGCGTCACTTCAATAATTATGAACAGGATGCTACTCGGAGCACCCGATCATAGCGGTCGCAGAAGTCCGGAACCAATTTCGAATCAGGAATTTAAAATGGAATGTTCTAGTGTACTGCTAGCAGTAGGACGGGAACAGGATTCCTTCATACAAACAAAGGCTGGAATTAAAACCAGTAAACATAAATCAATTGCAGTTGATAATCAATATAAAACTTCAATGAAAGGAGTCTTTGCCGCCGGTGACGTGACCACTGGAGAAACGCTTGTGGTGAAGGCAATGTCATCGGGTAGAGAAGCTGATCAGAGAATACATGAATACTTAATGAATTTAGAAGAAAATCATACTTCCTTCTACGAAAGATATTACAAGGAAAACTTTTATGATAGGATGCTAGAAGGCGGTAAGGCTTGACCTCTACCAGAATAAAAGTAAATAGGCTTGAATTCACCAGATTACAACTCTGGCAGCTATGGAGCAAATTCCACAATTGTATGATATTGCGAGTGGGTCCGAAGAATGGTTAAGTAATCCAACAGCATTATAGATGAAGTATAATTGGAGATTATTGTCTAATGACTGATGACGTTAGATCTGAGGATGTTATAACAAGATGGCAGAAGAAAATTGAAATGATAGGTATTGATATAAGGGGCCTAGAACAAGATATTCAGACTGGGCGGATAAGATTAAAAACTAAGTTCATAAATCAACATTTCATTAACGAGTTGGATAAAATTGGTCTCCTTCTGATAGGTATAACAGGAACCTTCACGGGAAAGCTTCTGATAAATCTAGAGCCTAAAGTTTGAAATTTAAAACGAATTTATTAGAAGGATATGACAGGAGCGATAATCTATTAGTCGTGTATTCCAATGCCAGTCATGTTTACTATAATAAGCCATTCCTTTTTTTGACGTGTATGATACATAATTTTAAAATTTCACCATAGTCTAAGTCCATCTGCTTTATCATAGATTTCATCAACACACGAATTAATTTGACTGATTAGAGGGCATTAACCAATCTTCTCATTTTGCCAAAGTTTATTTCGAATCCAAAACGTTTCTCCTCCTTTTTCATATTCATATACATACTCATTATCAAATTCAAATGTCTAACCATGTTTAGTTTATTTTCCATTTTTAACCTTACAATTCTGTAGACATCATCGTAATACGCGAATTTTTTTAATACTTTTTTCCTATACTCGTCAATATTAGGCATGGTGCTCTCTTCCAAAGTTTCAAGAAATAAATCGCAGCACAATAAAGACGGTATTATCCCTTCCCCCAGCATTGGGAATACACATCCGATTGATTCCCCTACGCCAACTACATTGCCAGAGGTGAATGGCTCCATTCTTTTGGGTGGGGCTAATCGTATGGGTCTACCTATTTTTCTAATAATTTTTGATTTTGGATATCTTCTGAAAAAATCTCGTATACCATAATATTTTCTATCAATATCACCAGCTCCGATGTATGCTTTTTCCTTATCAAGCGGGAAATACCAAAAGTAGCCCCTTGCCCCCTTGTAACCTATGACATAAAATTCTTCTAGTGCCTGAGTATTTTCGACAAGATATTCGTAGGCAGGTATGATAAAATCCTCATTGGATTTTGGTAACATAGTACCATGAAAACCCGTACAATCAATCACGAGATCATATTTGAAAGAAGGAAAAGTGTTGGCCAGGCACGGTGTTCCATATTCAATTTTAATTCCTGCCAGCATATCCTGTTCCCATCTACGTTTGTCGTACGTCACAAGTCCTCTCAAATCAAGGGTCTCTGTAATATTATTCGGAAGATCCATTTTCAGGACTTTACCTATGTGAAGCACGTAGTTATCAAAATTTAAACCCGCCTTAGCTGAAAACCTGGAAAGCATATGATATGAGGCTCCCCATGCGCATACCGGCCAATGATTCTCCTTTTTGCTTGCTTCAAATATATTCACATCGTGACCGCTCCTATTAAGCAGGCAGCCCAGATAGCTACCAGCCACCCCTGCGCCGGCAATGGCTATCTTCATTATATTCTCATTGTTTAGAAAGAATAACTTATAATTCTTATCAAGTTTGATATGCATTAAATTAATGTGAACAAATTCTCAACACTATTTTGAACAGTATTCTCCTCATTAGTAAATTCTAGTTCTTATCGTAGTAAACAAGTATCAACAACTGATTTAATCCAGATTTTTTACAAATGTAACCGCTGTGAAAATCTCGAAGCAAGTTATTTTTGAATGGGCTGATAGTAGTATTTTTCTATTGGTTAGTCACAGTAGAATGATTACTTCTACCATTACTTATTTTCAATCAATAAGCCAATTACATACTTATGTTGAATAGGCACGAATCTGGAATTTAGTACAAATAATAGTTTCACATAAATACCTTATTTTCTAGCCATTTTCTGAATGAAACGAACTATAATGACGTACACCATAGCAACAATAGTGTCATTGGCGGCAATAGGAGGACTAATATTTCAACCATCATCACAAATGGCACAAGCGCAGACAATACCACCAGCAGCAGGGCCGGTTGTAACTAATCCTACTTGCGGGGATCGTGTCACCGGAGTTGTGACTCTAACTTCAAATCTTGTGTGCGCTGGGGACGGCATAATCGTAGGTGCTGATAATACAGTAATAAACATGAATGGATATTCGATTAAGAACTCTGCAAGCGGAACATCTAACAATAAAGTGGGAATCATGGTACCAATGTATGATAACGTTGTGATCAATGGTCCAGGAACGATAAGTAACTTCCAAGCTGGGATATTAGCAACAGGAGCTAGTCACTTGAGCGTATCAACAGGCGTAATATTATTGAATAACGAAATAGGCGTATTTATGACAGGTGCAGATCACGCACAATTGGCGATGGACTTGTTCCTATCAAATAACATAGGATTTGCTACTCATTCCGTAAGCGACCTTGCCTTAAAGAGCAATACCTTCTCTAATAATAGACTAGCAGGTATAACCTTGGTTAACACACATGGTGCTACATTAGATACAAATAATGTTCAAGGAAGCGACAATGGCATATTCACAGACTCACAGAGCGAAGGCAATCATATAGTAACAAACTCAATGAAACAAAATAAAATAGATATCAACAATGCAAATGGATTACCGTCAAATATTAACTCAAACCAATTCGTCGGAAATAACTGTGATACTAGCAACCCATCTGGTATATGCATTGCAAAGTAAACAGTAATAACGAGTACGAACGCAACCCATCTTCTTTTTATTCTTATTCTAATTATTATCTTTACAAATTATATCTCTAGGGCTCTGTTATATTACCGCAAGCTGGCTATAACATCAATCAATGTTACGGCTGCGTAGATTTTAGTACATATCACCAATAAGACATAGAAAACTGATAGATAAGATATTTAACATTGGTTTTAGATTACCACATCAAGATGTATGTAATCAAGCCAAGTCACTATGAGCTTTATGCCTACTGCGTATCTCCTTATTTCTAGTGACATTGCACTACATTTGTAACTGTACTTTTGCCTAGAATAGAAGATAGAAATAAATAAATTTAATACCAATCCTCTTTCACATGATGAATAATAAACAACAGGTGAGTTATCGATTATTCTCCACACTAGCCGTTCTAAGTATTCTAATCGGATCAGTGGTTATACTAAATCATAACACACTTTTTCAAAGGGTTTTTGCACAACAGACAAATAATTCCACCGTTCGCCAAACTCCAGGTAAGTCACCTGAGGATTTGGTAAATTCTCTCATGTCTCCAAAATCTCTTATGGAATCAGTTATTAACCAAACTCGTAATACTAACGCGACAAATTTTGCCGCGAAGCAAATTCTTTCTAAAGTAAATGTGACTAATAGTACAGCCGCTGGTATGAATGGGACGAATAGTACAGCCCGCTGGTATGAATGGGACGAATAGGTACAGCCGCTGGTATGAATGGGACGAATAGTACAGCCGCTGGTATGAATGGGACGAATAGTACAGCCGCTGGTATGAATTCTGTCATACAGAAATTACAGAATACTAATGCGACAAATTTTGCCACTCATGCCATTATCGACGCAATTAAGAGATAGATAGCGAGTACATCATCTGTAATGTATAGATGACTTACCGCCGTGGTAAAATTGGTAAATTGTAACCAATATCTTACCTTATCTTGTCTAATCTCGGTATCCTAGTGGCAAAAAATGTATGCTGTAGTTAGAATTTTACATCTTATAAGAGCTTTGCATTAAGTGTATTGAACGAACATCTTAGATATTCAAATTTAAACATCAAGCGCTTTCTAAGTGTGCATCTTTAATCCTGAGTCTGGCATACTTGTCGTCCGGAGAATATCTTGCGGGATGAGCGGAAAAAGTGGGTGATTTACACTTTGGGCATTCGTACTTCATTGTATATGCCCCACACGATTGACACCTTCTCAGAAGAAGTCTCATTCTTTGAACTATCCAGAAGAGTGTGTCTTTTTAGATTCAAGGCGGATGAAGTTAAATGTTCCATGGTGTTTAATTATCGATGAACGGACTTTATCTACCACATTATTCATTATTTTTTCTGCCATCTTGAAATTCTCTGTGGTAATCACAATCCTGTAACGTGGGGCGGCTATGTATGAAATGGCGACCTGCGAATTGTTTTTATTACTTTCTACGGATGATAGTACAGATTTAACAACCTCTATTCCATCAGGTTTTTTAATTGAAATCTCAAAAATTCCTCGTATTTCGACGTGTGGAATCTGAATCTTCTTGCTTTCCTCTTCAATCGCCTTAACAATTTCAGCTGAGAGATCTAGATTCTGAATTGGCTCCACTCCTTTTCTGGCTGCGGCCTCGAAAAGGTCGTATACATAATCATATTTTTGCAATATCTTTTCTTCGAGTTCCTTCATCTGCGTATCTGTAAGGTTCGCTTTGGACTTAATAATCTCCATAAATGCCGAAGCTTTTTCACTCTTCTTCACTTCGATGACTTTGGATTTTCTTTCTTCTCCAGAGACCTGTTTTAGTGAAAGGTCAACCTCAGCTCTAGCTTTATCTACCCTAATTACCTTTAGGACTAGTTTTTGTTTAGGTTTTACATATCGCTCAATATTTCGAATCCAACCTGTCGCGATTTCCGAAATGTGAAGAAAACCCGTCATTCCTTTATATTCATCTAAACCAACATAAGCGCCATGTCCAGTAACTTGTTTAACAGATACAATGACAATGTCTCCTTCATCAGGAAGTTGTCGTAACTCGGCAGTAACCATTTATAGGGGTAAACCGAACAAGTCGCATACTTTAACGTTACCATCCTTACAATTTGCTTACCTTCATTGCCATTCGGATCTTAATTTGCGACACAGTCAAAATATGTAATTAGCAATAGGCATGGAATATACTTCTAAGTAGCAATGTCGGCACAGGCACATCCATGAATATAGGAATTTGGACCAAGTTCACTTTTTATACATGTTAAATTTATTGGATTTAATCATTAATGCAAACTGATAGCATGTTCAACAAAAGTGGTCTCATAGTCGTGTACACTGGAAACGGTAAGGGTAAAACTACTGCGGCTCTAGGCATTGCCTTGCGGTCAGTAGGACATGGCCATAAGGTATGGATGATTCAATTCATAAAGGGCGAATGGTATTATGGCGAACTCACTAGCTCAAAAAGATTGGAACCTGAATTTGAATTAATAGCAGCTGGCAAAGGCTTTGTAGGAATCTTAGATGATGATCACTCAATAGCCGAACATCAAACGGCCGCAAAAAATGCTGTTGTGTTAGCAAAAAACAAAATCACTTCAGGAGAATACGATGTAATCATCCTAGATGAGATCAACTATGCTGTAAAACTGAGTTTAATACCAAAAGAAGATGTAATAAATATATTGAAACTGGTTCCTAGGCAGACAACAATTGTACTTACTGGTAACTATGCGCTTCCAGAAATTATAGATATGGCCGATATAGTGACTGAAATGAAGGAGATTAAGCATCCTTATCGATCGGGATTGAAAGCGAAGGAAGGTATAGATTATTAGCACTTGAATAATGCTTCATCCAACAGCGAAAACCTTAGCCCGCAGAATTGGGCGATGCACTAACCTGTGTCCCTTGTCTCATTCAGAAATAATTAAGTTCCGGCGAAGAGAATAATGAAGACGCAAGGATATAACACCGTGTTTATTTTTGTCAAGCTATGCATTTTCCCGATTTTCCCTCGATCCCTTAAAAGTCGCGATTTCGGTTCTAGACCACCTAGTATCATTAAGATTTACCTTGGCTCAATTTCATATTTAATTCAATACAATTACCAATTGAAAATTATGTGAATCTTCACATATATATACAAGCAAAATTTTTACTAGTAATTATATTGAATTTTGAAAAATTGTGTCAACAAGTATTCGCTTTACATGATGACATCAGATATGCTGGGATTATTGATGACTTCGGATCGTTGATTGCAGGTGGTATGCGTAAAGGAATCGATTCGATTACTGCAGAAGATAATGACGAACTATATTTGGTTCAAACTGCCCTCAGAAAGTCGATGAGACATAGATTTGATAAGTCTATGGGTAGAGCAAGGTTTGCATATGTGGAACGGGAGAAAATTTCCATGTTGACCTTCTATATGGAAAAGTTTACCCTATTATTATCTATCGAACCTAATGTAGATTCCCACACCGTGATAGATATTACCAAAGATGTGCAAGATTTGATCGTGGCCAATAATCGGGAAGAAGGCTAAATTGTTGTACGTGAGGTTTCAATTGGTGCCGGCGCCCAATGAAGTCTTCTTACATTATATTTCAACTTGATTATGGCCCTATAATTAGATTTTCCTTATTTGTTTTATTACATGAAAAAGCAGGTAAATTAGTTGAATGAAAGGTAGAAACGTATTTATTTAAAAATCAACTTTTCATACCAGTTGTGGATTTGTTATGGTAATTAACACTGAACTGCTTAACGCTCGAAAAAAAATCTCTGCTTCTAGGCCTAAATTTGTTAGGCAGGAAAGCTGGAGGTATGATAGATTATCAGAGAGTTGGCGAAGGCCTAAAGGGAAAGATAACAAGATGAGACGTCAGGTCTCTGGAGTTCCCCCTCTTGTAAAGGTAGGCTATCGAGGGCCCAAGATAAGCCGTGGATTACATCCATCTGGATACACGGACAATCTCGTGTTTAACGGGAAGGATTTAATGAAATTAGATCCAAAGAATGATGCAGCAAGGATTGGACATGCTGTGGGGAAACGTAAAAGAATTGAGATAATCACAAAGGCATCGGAACTGGGGATTAAGGTATTAAACGCTGGAAAATTGTCACAAAAAGAGAAAAATGAAACAAATAACACTATCGAAACTAGGGGTAAAAGATGAGAACTCATGGTAATTAACATAAGAAAGAAGAGAGAGCTAGCAGCGAGAATACTTGGCGTAGGGATCAATAGGGTCAAGTTCGAACCGGACAAACTTGACGATGTGGCTGATTCAATCACTAGAGAAAATATAAGGAGCCTGATCAAGAAAGGAGTAATTTGGACAGGTAAACCTGCTGGTACATCAAGGTCTAGAGCTAAGGCCAAACACATAATTCGAAGAAAGCATGGAACGGGGCCCGGTTCCAAGAAAGGGAAGAGGTCTACAAGAGTAGGAAAGAAGAAGGTCTACATACAAAAGGTAAGATCAATGCGATATCATTTAAAGGTACTAAAAGATAGAAGCGATATAAATAGAGAAACGTTCTGGATGCTTTACAAGAAGGTAAACGGTGGCCAAGTGAGATCACTGGCGCATCTTAGGGATCTGGTGAAGGAAACTAAGCTTCATTAGTCGGCAATACCAAATACGATGGTCCTTAGAAGAGACAAAGATCATTTAATTAGCAATTCTGTCTTGAAGTAGAGCAGATAGCTACCAATTCCCATATATTTTCATGGTACAGTCGATAGATCGAATTTTGATTCAATATTTTGTAAATATCATTGTTCAAACACTCAGTTTCATTTAATTTAATTCATGATTAAACAAATAACTTCCTGAGAAGAGAAATATAATTTAGTACTGCTCCCTTCATTTGAGCAAGTGTACTCGCACAATTCCCACATAGAATCACTCAATTATGATTATAGAAAAAACAATCGCATACACTATAAAGAGGATTTTGATAGGAGCCTATAGTGTAAATGGGTATTGATATTTCTCCACTGGCTACCACTGCAACATCAATAGGATTCGGCGGAATTACTGGTTTTTTGATAGGTTATGCCATCAAGAAGGTTATGAAAATTATGTTAGTAATACTAGGTTTATTGTTCGTTGCGGTCATTTCCTTGGAATATCAAAAGCTAATAAGTGTAAACTGGAATAAAATCCAAACAGGTCTATCGGGCGCATTAGGGAATGTTACCAATGGTCAGATACCTGGGACTCACGAAAATATTGCATCGACAATGTCTAGCATTGGTATTCCACTAACAGGCAGCCTTACTGCAGGCTTTGTGCTAGGTTTTATGAGAGGATAAAATGAATAGCTGATGGTTGAAATTGACATGGCCTGCTTATTATTACACACACGAACCTTTTTAATAACTATAGCAACGGCTTGGATCTACAATAGAAGGAAGGTAAGGTTACGGCTCTTATCATGTTATTTCTGTTTAAATTATCACATAGTACTTCAGTAATATGTAGAATCATACTGCCCTCGTGATTACTCACTGCTTGTCTCATTGCCTTATTGCCGCCAGGGTCGATATCATATTTAGATCTCTTGTATTCACTAGATAGAGTGGCATGCCACTTGATAGAGTTTCCAAACGTATGTCTCTTATTTCTTGTTCTTTATTTTGATCATTCATCGTAGGTTAGTTCATCGATTCGTGTTGGATGATGAATAGTATTTCTGCCAAGCACCTCAACGTCGTCGGGCAGTTTTATTGGATTCTTCATTTGAGATCATATTTCTTTTTTAACCTTGGAGTAGATCCCACTTTTGGGACCCAAAAGCGGAATTTGTATATGCATATAAAATAATGGCAATTCTCATTAACAAGTAATGAAAAAGCAAATACCACCGCTATACTGACGTTGATGATCTCGACGACATTTCTGATTAGTTCATTTTACTATGGTAGTCAGACTGGGTTTCGGGGACACTTAGCCTCAGCTACTAACAATACGGTTGTTAATGGTGCTACAAATACAATTCAATTGTCTGCGAAGGAGGTAAAAGATGGAGTTTAAAATTGGATAAGCGGGAGTAATGGAGCATCCAATCCTACGATAAAGGCGTTCGTAAATAACAAGAACGTTATAGAGATTCATAACCCTACTGACACTAAACATGAATTAATTATAGACACTGGAGCTGACGTACTGCCATCGAGTGATGATATTGCTCCTAATAGGTCAGGTCAACTAACTTTTAGTCCAGGCGTTACTGGCACGTTCACATATCACTGCGCGTACCATCCATTTACAATGAAAGGAACCATCCAAATAGATATGGTCAAATAATTTAATTAATTATTATTTTGATCTATCACAAAGACTTCGTATCTACATACTGTTAAGATATCCCGGGAAGGAATCTATCAAAAAAATAGAAATACGATAAAAACTATTAACTACAAAAATGCAATTCACTCATTAGACGACAATTGCCAATGACTTATTCCTCATGATTAAGCAGTTCTGTGATAACTAACTTTACCTTGCTCTAGAAGGAATTAGGAAAAGTTCTGAGTCATACGTCTTATGACTCCTATTTTTATTTTCATTTCAATTATTTTAATCATGGCGGACCAAAATATTGTCTACGCATTACATCATATTCCTCAAATTTGCACGTGCTGCAAAGGACATTACTTATTTGATCGGGAACCGTTTTACCGATTTAGACCTTGAATCCAACAATACACCTGGTAATGGCTTCTTACAAACGTTGCATTTCAACTTAACAATGCCCTCTACCAAAGAGTCGATTGAACTGAGCATTAAAGATTCTAACCTAGATTGCGATTCATGCTCAATTCTTAATTTTATCAGCTCATAAACATCATTATTAGACAAGTAAACCTCATTATAATATTTTTTAACAAGAAGAATCAATTTTTCAGCAGGTTTTGAATAAGCCTCACAATCAGCTATGATGGTTTTCAGGAGCGCATAATTGTCTCGATCGATTAATCTCGTGAACCTCTGATATTCAAATTCTACAACGTCTGGATGATATCCCTGGTCAGCAATTACGTCAGACGGTCTTTTACCTGCGTTAAATCCACTATATAATGTCTTCAGCTCTTCGGGCACCATTTCTGGAATATCTAGATATTTATTTGATTCACTATTTTGAAAAATGACGATCTGTCATTGGTGTTCAAGGTTGGCTATTTGATATTGGAATATTCCCTGATTTTGCTCTCCATAAAAGGTTAGTTGAAAAATTGTTGATGTTTCATCCTTCGTTTTTGAGAGTTCTGTAGTGCTTCTATTTACAATAAGGCTTCCTACTGTTTTCGACTTAAGCCTACTAGTTTCTTTCCAAACATAGTCTTTAGTAGTGTGAACTATTGAAGTAATCTGACCAGTGGTGAATTTGCCATCAGATACAAGTTCCCAGACTCGCTCCTTTTTGTTCTTTGGATTAGGTGGTAGATTAGTCGGCTTTATCTGGTAAGGGTAGGTAAGGTAAGTAATAGTAATAATTAACCTTTTTGAGCGATAATATGATATAACTGGAGCCAAAGGTCTACGTTACCTACTTACCTACCTGCTACGCCAATTCTCCTTATCTACTGCCTTACCTACACGCATTAATGCGGTATGATTACTGTCATGAACCTGTTTTAGATTACACACTTAGAATTTCATTTTTAGACCATGCCTCCCGTGACACTGGCCATAAGTCAAAAATCTCCGACGAGGATAGGTTATTACCTAGTTAACAAAATGAAGGCCGAATTTGACTCGGATGGCAATTTCAACGGGAAATTCGAGCTTGAGACAGGCTGGAGCACGGCCAAGTCAGAGCCACTGGGTAGACACGTATGAACGTAGCTATTTCCACCATCGTTTTATTACTATAAGTAGGCTGGTTCTTATTGATATTGTAGCTTATATAGATGCAATAAATATGGTAGCCATGGCCTCGAACCAACGGTATCTGAATGTTCTCTTACTTAGCCTCATTAGCTGTTGCGTTCACAATTGAATGCGCTATTCGTGAGAACGTAACCGTCTCTACAAAGTTAAAGTCCTTAACTCCATTTTGTTTAACGTTCTCGGAGGGATTACTAAGGAACTTCACGGTTTTTCCGAGCAAGGAATTAGTGTCATCATAGTACGACGCAGTTAACTTTACATCTTGGACATTTTTAGTGGAATTGTTTCTTACTTTACCTGCAACATCTATGGCACCTGTAGGACCCTTATTTATTTTCAAGTTCTCAATCTTTAGAAAAACTTTCGATGGTTTACCAGTAGCAGCGTTGACTGAATGATCTCCAATATAATTCTGAATTAACAAAAGACTGACAACAACTCCTGTTACAATAATTGATAGGAGTGTTACTGTTCGTGCCTTTTTTTGCATATCGACTGATCTTTGATAAACCAAATTAATTCTTGCATACTAACACAGTACTACTATATATCCTATGATATCGCACATTTAATAACAGAGATTTTAAACAATCATTTTAATAATTGTTAGAAATTTTTGTTGAACATTTTTTGTACATTATTTATAAAATAACATGAGAATTACATAGCCCATCCATGGGCTTTCATACTAAGAATGTCTTACTGGTTAAATTTTACCGTAAATTTCGTCTCTCGCTGAGGAAGGATCGCTTCACAAAATGGCTTGGTCTTGTCAAAAGTTTACGAATTTTATAGTCATTGGTCCCTACTCAGTACTACTTACCTCTGTGTCAACGAATTTATTCACTAATGACTTTGATTGATCAGTTAAAGCCGGACTGTATCCTTATAATATAGAAGAGACATAATAGAATGTATATGAGTAGTTCTGACGATAGTGGGGTAGAGCCATTTGATTGGTATAACAGGTTCTTCGGCAAGGGGAGGAGAGGATTTGGTTTTAGTGACTTTTTCAAAGGTTTTGATGAAATGAGAAGGGAAATGGAAAGCGAATTTGAACACAGATTTAGAGATATAGAGACGAAGGCACCTAAGGATTTGGTAAGAGAATATGAAACTTCAGAAGGGGGTAAAGTAAGAGAATATGGCCCATTCGTATACGGTTATTCAATGACAATTGGGCCTGATGGAAAGCCGAAAGTAAGAGAGTTCGGAAATGTCAAATCGCCGCTATCTCCAACTGGTAGAAAAAGCATTTTTACCGGATCAATGATCTCATCTGAGAGAGAACCGCTCGCAGATATAACGTCAACAAATAGTGAAATAAAGGTCATAGTTGAAATGCCTGGCGTAAACAAGGAAAACATTAAAGTAAACGCGTACGACAATTCTGTAGAGATCATCACTACTGGTACCGATCGAAAATATCATGAAGTCATTGAGATACCCCCAGAAGCTGACATTGAAACCGCCAAGTCAGTGTATAAGAATGGTATACTCGAAATAACATTTAAGAAAAAGGAACAGTCAAAGCCTAGAGGAAAGCAGATAAACATCGAATAGAACACTGAGAAAATAGCATCATCTGCGGCAGCTGAAAGAAGTAGACTTGTAGGTATCTCTTTCTAATGCTATTTTATTCTCTTCAGTCAAATTATTAGCGCCTTGATTTTCTTAGAATCCGGATTAGGGAATACTAACAACTTATGCTATCTTATGTCGGATAAACTGAATCTAATGTTAAAAAGCGGTTCGTTCCCCGTTACGACCCCCGCTACCAAAAGCCAGCATCCGCTGAGCTATTGAGCGAGCAATTGCTTCGATTAATACTACTGTATAACGCAAATTATGGAGACCAAATCAGTACCAGGAACACAAATAGACTTCAATGATTGTGAAATTCCTATTCTTGACATTAAATAAGCCGATACTAACCTTGGATGTATGTTTTTCGCATGTATAAACACATGATCTTAAGGTATTTTGTGATCCAAATGACAGAATATTTAAAAACTGGCACCTTTTGCACAGATTGACAAAAGGTTTGCAAATATACAACGAATGAGTATCAATCCACCATTTTTGTTATTGATGATAGTTATTTGCAAGATATTTGCAGCAAATTCTCATTAGTTCGGCTTTTACACCTTTAGATCCTAACTTGTACCATACGTAAATATTTGCAATCTCGGATATCTTTAATACAGATAATAATCTGAAAGTGCAATAGTCCAGTTTGATTAACCGACAACATATCGTTCTGCAATGAAACAAAAAAACAAGACAAGTCAACCTAATACCAATAGGCTTATTTGATGGGTAAATATCAATCGACTATATATGGACCACTTTAAACTAATAAAATATGAGACTTTGAATTATCTACCTAGCGTATCTTATTACTATTTGACAGAGAGGTGCGTGCTACTTACGAATAAAACTTGTTAACAGTTTGGCTTTTCGACATTATTGAACATTCCACTGCATTTTATTGAATGCTCACGTTTCAGGTTCCTTTATACTAGATTTGCCAGCATCGTCAAGATCCAACTCAAAAACGGACTGATGCAACTGTCTGTTATCCATACTGACTGCTGGCTGAATATAACAAAAAATAGATTTGAATCCATATTGTGTCAAAATTTGAGTTATATAGCCACTAAGCAAAAAGTGATGCTTAATAACCATGATAAACCGCGAACTCTTACAGTTCACCTCAACATCATATCCCCTTCTGGTAACGCTTTTTATAAGAGCAGCAATACCTCGACGAGTCTTTCCATCAGTATTACTCGCTGCCATATTGACTCCTTTTATTTGGAGTAGATATGAGTCTCCAGCTCGTTTGCCGACAAAATCGGGAGAGAGCATGTAGAATCTCTACATACTATGGCATACTCTGGTCGGCTCTTGGAAATACCATTCAAATCTCTTCCGGAAAAGAACGAATATTTTTGGAGTTCATCTAGCTGTGTTTTATCATTTATTAATGCTGAAATTTGGCTGGGGATAAAATGTTTATTTAGCCAACTCATCAACTGAAGAGGTCGTACACTACTATCTTTTTCTTGCATGATCAATATTTCTGTACATTTCTTTATCAAAAGATAAATTGCAATTAGCATGTGGCCAAATCCGAATGGATTTTCAGCTGCTGCATGAGCTGCAGACTTCATAATTGATTCTGCTTTTTGCATATATTCATCTTTATTTGTCAAGTAACACAGCCTAATCAGGTTAGATGCAGCTATCGAACTACCACTTGGAGTAGCCAAGTCATAAAATGTCTTTGTCCTAACAATCAATTTTTCATGGTCGTCTGAAGTAAAGAAGAGGTTATTTTCTTTATTGTCCCAAAAATGCTTAAGCATAAAATCTGTGTACAGAATTGCTTTTTCAAGGTATCGTGGTTGCGTATCGACTTCAAATACATCAAGTAATGCGTTTGAATAAAAAGCATAATCATCCAAATAACCATTTAGTTTAGACTTTCCATCTTTGTGCATTCTCTTTAGCCTGCCATCATTGCTACTCAGGTTTTTTTCAATAAATTCTATTGCATTTTTCGCAACTCTGAGATACTTAAGATCACCGGTAACTCGATATCCCTTTGCAAACGCCGATATCATTAACCCGTTCCACGATGTTAGGATTTTTTCATCCTTTCCAGGCTCCATGCGTTTTCTTCTGAAATTAAATAATTTTAATGATGCATCTTCGATTATATGTTCTATATCCTCTTGGGTTTTATCATATTTTTCGGCAAGTCCTTTTATTGTTCCTTTGATATACAGTATATTTTTTCCATCAAAGTTACCATTGTTAGTAACTCCATAATAATCACAAAGGATTTCTGAATTAGTATGGTCTTCCAGTAAATCAAATATTTCCTGTTTAGTCCAGACATAGTACTTACCTTCTTCACCCTCAGAGTCAGCATCTTGAGCGGAATAAAACCCGCCATCAGGAGAAGTCATCTCTCTGGTGACATAATCAAGGGTTTTTTTAACTATTTGCAAATAATGTTCCTCGTTAGTGATTTGGAACAATTCAACATACAATTGGATGATAAGTGCATTATCATAAAGCATTTTTTCGAAATGTGGAACTAGCCATCTTTGGTCCGTAGAATACCTAGCAAACCCGCCTCCAAGATGATCATGAATTCCTCCAGCTGCCATTTTTTCGGCTGAAAATATTACGAAGTCCTTAAATCTATTTATCCCTGAAATATCGTGATAGCGCAACAAAAACATGAGGTTGGAAATATTAGGGAATTTAGGTGCTTGGCCAAAACCACCGAAAACATTGTCAGCCATGCGAAGTAAGCCAATTGCTGCCTTCGTCTAGGATAGAACGCTCCAATTTTGCTCTGTCTATCGAAGAAGGTATGTCAGCTGCTGTATGCATCAATGCCTGCATAAACTCTGAGGAGGCGGAGTTTATCTCCTGTCTTTTCGTCACATATGCTTCTTTCAGTTGGTTTAATATTAGACCAAAGCCAGGCATACCGTTTCTACTCTGATTCGGGAAGTAGGTGCCAATGTAGAAGGGCCTTTGGTCTGGCGTAAGGAAAACTGATAGTGGCCATCCTCCTGTTCCATTTGCAAGTTGACAGACCTTTTGATATATGTCGTCTAGATCGGGTCTTTCTTCTCGATCTACCTTTATATTAACAAAATTATCGTTCATGAAGCTCGCAATCTCCGTATTTTCAAATGACTCGTGTGCCATTACATGACACCAGTGGCATGCACTATAGCCTATGCTAAGAAATATTGGTTTATCCTCAATTTCTGCTTTTTGAAGAGCCTCATTTCCCCAGGGGTACCAATCAACAGGATTATGTGCATGTTGTAATAAATAAGGGCTGCTTTCATTTATGAGCCTATTTGTCCATTGCTGGGTCTTATTGCTGAGTTTATCCATCTGAATCGATCTTATTAGTAATCTTATTTATAACTACGGAATCACTAACCATGCAAAGTATCAACATGTAAGTTCAAGGATTATGGATAATCCAAGCTGATTAGAATTATCAGTAAGAGACTTGGTAATTGTAGAGTCCAATTCTTGTAGTCGGTGATTAATAATTGATGGTCTCTAATTGTTATTCTTTTTGACGCTTTAGATAAATAGTGATATGTAAGATTATTTGTTGAATTCGCTGCTATCGCATGTTTTAGCTAGATTTAGTACTAGCATAGCAAATGGTAAAAATGACGCGCTTTTCACTCCTCCCTATTTAGAATAACTCAATTCCAGTTCGGCGTGAATAAAAATTGACATAATATGGAAGCAATAGGTACAGGATACAAAGTGCTTGCCAACTAACCCTAATTATCAATAGGATTCAAATTATGCGCACGTTCTAGCATCAATAATAGTAAGCTCAAGCTCAGAACAGATAAACTGATATCATTAAGATACTATACCTGGTGAGTCCATTGATATGGCCGTAATGCAACAGCACTATATATTCCCGTATTACAGACTATATAATTTGTATGAGTATGGACCTGAAGTCTGTTGATCTCGTCTTATCAACTTGCTGTTTAGATACACTGAAAATATTTATACGTAGACAGGATATCTGGGCTTGTTAAAAACTATTATGAGGATTATTTACATAGAAAATGAGAAATTTCATACTAGACCAATAATTTTGATTGAATGGTGATAGAATCTGGGCAATATCCGAAGAAGCAGGGGATACAGCTTTGAACACACACTTGTTCAGAGATTAGACAGAGGGGAATGGCATGCAAGACGTTTAGGAGGCTCTAGTACTGGCCTCCCGGATATCATCGCTGTTAATAATAGAGAAGCCATTTTGCTTTCGATTGAGGCAAAAGCGGGTACAAGCGACATCTTATACGTACCGCAGGATCAAATACAACGATGCGTGTATATCCGTGATATGTTCAAGCATTATTCTAAAAGACATGTTATATTTGCCTTCAAGTTTATGAGGAAAAAGCGAGTCAGGAAGAAAAATTGCACAGTATATGAACACCGAAAGTTAATTGAATACTATAAAATAGGCGACATCTTTGGAAATGTGAAGAAGATACCTGTCCTTAAATGTAATTATGATGGGAATACGTTTGTTCTGCATGATGATAAATGTGAAAGGCTTAGTCTTCCGAACTATGTCATGCCTTTTCATAGGATAGTCAACGTTATTGGCAAAGATAAATTCTAGGTAACTTGGCATAGGTGTTAGGAATTATCCCTAGGAGAAAGCTTTACCATTCAGACATAAGAGGAACTCCTCAAGGATAATATCCATCATCATTCGATTTAAGATGACGTTAGTGTTGATTGACCTTAGCAAATTAGTAGGATTCTTCTGAAGACTATTCTAGGACCTATCTAATACATAGATTAATTAGTGATTGCTAATCGAAAATAAAACACCTTTACATGAATGGCAAGAGAGAAGAAGTGTGTTCGGTTTGTTATAAATTTCTCAATACCATATACGATCACAAGAAAATGAAGAATATAAAGCAAATTGGCTCAGCAGGAGATTCAGGAAACGAGGGCTACAAATGTAAGAGCATTTATCATAAAAAATTAACCGACAGATCCAGTTCCTCAGTCTAGAATCAGGCCTAGATGAACCTCTGTCTGAAATACAGTAGCCTCAATATTTTGTGTACGAATGCATCTAGCTAGATGGAAATAAAGAATAGTTTTCTTTACTCCCAGTCATCAATATACCCAGATAACGGCCATATTATTTTCATACGTCCCTAATTGTACGCACTTTAGGGCATATCTCCACTAAATTATGGATAATAACGCGATCAAGTTCATGCTCCTTGAAAAATGAGTTCCTTCTTAATCTAATATCTAGATTATTGTGATAGTTCATACCGAACTCTTATTCTTTTCTTTTCCTTTTTTCATAAGAACAAACAATATAACAAGAATGACCGCAATTAGGATATAATTGACAGGTGGACTGATAGCCCTTGTGACCAAACCCAATTGTGGAATTACGTAGACGACTTTTCCAATATAGTTACCGTGCAATATAGGATAATCGATACCAGGTATTGAATCTGGATTGGCATCACCTTTTGTTACAACTACCCTATTACCTAGTGAATCTATTCCTATTGCTCTTATCCTATGTACTATCGTTTCCGGTTCTTGGCCTTTTTCAGGTACAGGTTCCTTAAAAACAATAATATCACCTATTTTTAGAGTATCATACTGAATATTATGATTAATAACTACAAAATCACCAACCTTTAACTTGGGTACCATACTCTCACTTGCCACTACATAGAACGGATTGATTACTCCAAACGCAATCTGAATGCCCACCCAAATAATTACGACAGCAATCACGATAACGGCAACATATTTAATCTCATTGGGAATTTTGGTGAGGCCTTGCAATTTTTAGAACTAAGATTAAATTGCTTGGAATATAAGTGTAAGAGTATGAGTGCGAGATAGGTTTATATAGAATTTGGGCTCTTTGCCGGACCTACAATGGAACTAGGAATCTCGACTTCGAGTCTTTTCATATAGATTACTAGCTCATTTGATTCTTGAACGGTCAGCATCGATGACAGATAGAGTACCTAATTATTGAACCGAGTGTAGAGTTGGCGTCGGGCAAGACATTGATAGTATATTTATGAATATGGTTAGCAAAAGCCAACGACATCGGAAGCGACTTTAATATGCACAGATGTAATGAATAGCCTAATAGTTAATTAGATTTTTATATTAAGTCTTACCTACTTTACTAAATGTCCAATAAATCACGCTTACCACACACTATAGACGAAATGTTTGAAGAATCAAAAAACAGGCTAGGTTTAGAACGCGAATCCATGATCCAGAATATCAAGGATGATTTGACGACTGCAAAGAATAAGACACTATCTAGAGCATGACATGACTGGTCAAAGGCTGCCAACGTTTGAACGGCCTATGTAGATGACTTAAATGACAATTCGATTCGGCTGCGTATTCGAAATTATTTGATTGCTATATCTTACATCATCTTGGAGATTTCAAATACAGCGATTTTTAAAACGATTATAAGTGCTTTAAATATCCCCTGGATTGACAATGCTAAACGATAGTAATGAAGTTCCGATCACTTCAGATCAGATGTATAAGATCGAGGAAAAGGGGCATGATTTACTAGGAATGCAAAGGGTGTACATGATGGAAAACGCAGGACATGGAATCGCAGATATCGTTGCAACAAAATTCAAAAATGATCTATCAGGAACAAAAATCGTAGCAATCTGTGGTACTGGCAATAACGGTGGCGACTGTTTTGTCGCGATAAGACACTTAGCGGCGTATATTGATTCGCGGTATACGATAGTTTTGTTAGGGTATTCTTCGAAATTACGTAGCGAGGAAGCCAGAATAAATTGGAACATTATTAAAAAAATGAATTCTGTAGAGGTGATTGAAACAGACAAATTTACTGAGATGCTCAAAGAGATAATTACCAATGCAGATATCATTTTAGACGGTATTTTCGGAACAGGAATCAAGGGTGAGATAAGAGATCCTCATGCTTCTGCTATCGATCTCATTAATTCATCCAAAGCCTATAAGGTTGCGGCAGACATCCCCTCTGGATTAGACCCTACAACTGGCAAAGTTTACAAGAGATGCATACAAGCTAATATAACGATCACATTTCACAGAATCAAAACTGGTCTCCTCAATAACGAGAAGTACACAGGCGAAGTCCATCTTGAACATATAGGTATCCCTAAAGAGGCGGAAATTGGAATTGTCTGAGACTAAGTATAGAGATGATTCAAAGATCAGGGTAATACAAATACCTGTAGGAACAATGGCAAATTTTACGTACATAATAGCTGATCTAGAAACACTGAAGGCATGCATCATTGATCCATCCTGGAACCTTGAAAAATTATTGGAAATATTGAAAAAGAATGGATGGGATTTGGAACACATTATAAATACACATACTCATTTTGATCATATTCTGGGTAACGAACAGCTAGCTGCTGTTACTGGTGCTAAAATTATTCAACACGAATACTCAAATCAGCCAAGTGATAAATTCGTGAAAGATGGAGACATTGTTTATTTGGGAAATATTCATTTAAAAATATTGTATACCCCAGGGCATTCAAATGATAGCATTTGTGTCCTGGTTGAAGACAAATTCATTTTCACAGGGGACACTATTTTTGTAGGCAACTGTGGAAGAGTAGATCTGCCAGGTGGTGATTCTAGGAAATTGTATAACAGTTTATTTAATGTAATTTCGAAGCTAGACGGTTCATTGATAGTGTACCCTGGCCACGATTATGGAAAGTCACCTACTTCTACAATAAAAGAACAAAAGGAAACGAGCCCGATTTTAGTCCCAAGAACGGAAGCTGATTTTGTAAAGTTCATGTCGGGCGATGATTAAGGCCTGCACGAACAAAGGTATTCAGATATATTATGTTTGAATCGTCGACATTCTTCGTCTATCGAAAGGTTTCATTGTACTAAGCCCATATTTGTTTGTGTCATATCTTACACTGAAACTAGTACAATCCCAGGCATTACTATAGCGGGAGCCAGTCCAGATTTAATGAAATATACCTCCCCAGCCGATTCTGAATTCCTATATTATGGCTATTGTAGATGTTTAGAGGAGATTCCAATAACCCCTGATGGAAAACCAACACCAGCAATAATAACTCGAAGCGTCATAGGAGCAACCGACATACCATTTTTTGTAGTTGATGCTGGGTCGATGATTAAACCTTTTGTTCCGTATATATCATTTAATCAGGAATATGGCAAGAATATTGCATTTGGATCGGCTGTAGATCCTAATAACGTCAAGAAAGCATTTGAATATGGAAGTTTACTTGGGACTCAAATATCAAAGGTATCAGATTTGGTAGTCTTGGGAGAAAGTATCCCGGGTGGCACTACTACCGCATTAGGTGTTCTGAGCGCATTAGGCGCTGGCGCTGAATTTAGAGTCAGTAGTAGCATGCCCAATAATCCTCACATCTTGAAGAATAGGGTGATATCTCAAGGTCTGACTAGTGCAGGTATCAAGAGAGGAGACTTAAAATCTAATCCTTTTAAGGCTATATCGATATTAGGTGATCCAATGCTGCCTTCTATTTCTGGGATCGCGGCAGGGGTTCTTGGTAGCGGAGGCAAAGTTATGCTCGCCGGCGGGACCCAGATGACTGCAGTAATTGCAATCCTGAAGTCGCTGGATCAGCCACTCGACAATATATGCATTGGTACTACCGTTTATGTAGCAAGAGATCAAACTTCCGACCTCGTTGGTCTTACAGAATCATTATCCGAGAATGCTGTGCCGGTATATGCTTCCAATTTACATATGGAAGAGTCTAGCATAGATGGATTACAGGCCTTCTCGAAAGGCTATGTTAAGGATGGGGTAGGAGCAGGAGGTATGTCAATTGCAGCCATACTAAAATTGTCAGGACGTATCAATGGCGAGAACCTTTTGTATTATATTGAAAGGGAGTATAATAGGTTAGTTTCTAGCCGACGCGATACGCAGGCTAGCTTATAAAGAATTCGGATTTTTATGAATCTGAGGTGGGCCAATCAGGTAAGATTGCCCATAATCTTTCTGAATTGCGTTTGAAATAATATATATCAATAATGTATTAACACTACCACATGTATTCAGATATGTTAGATTCAATGTATACTTTGGAATATGAGTTTAGTCGCTCATTTCAGCAAATACGGTAGCCTTTGAGATTTCATGTAAGCGCATTGCCAATGTCCTTTCAAATACTTTTTTATTAATGACTCCCTTCTCATGGAGCATGTCCACCAATGTGGCTATTCTAGCACTAACCTCTTCCAACTCGGTGAGCTCCTTCGATGTATTTTCGCCAGATCTCATCGAATGCCCATTATTATCGATAGTGTCTTTTTCAGGCACAGTATACCATTGATAAACGAATGTATATGCTTTTGCTCGAAATCCTATATCTAGAATACCCATGTAATATCACTATGTATTCTAGATTACCGACAGTAGTCTCCAGAACGTTGATAATATGATAGGCAAATATGATTGGTGCGTATCGAAGCCTTCTGATCAAGCAATACAATTGACTTTCATCGTTGATCATCATAACAATGGAAATCCTTAATGTTTGTAAGGATCTACTTGCATAGTCTATCCCTTACAGCAAATTTATCGCTTATTGTATCGGTCATTGAGAGCATATTATAATAAAATACGACATGCTTTTATTTCAAAAAGTTAATAATTATTTTCGAATGAATCTGTACTCTAAATACGGTCCGCTCTATCTTAGCCTTTAGATTAAGGTTCATTGTGTTCATCTTAATTCTGATAATAATTTTGGCAAGTTCATCTAACTTGATTAACCTCAACTCAGCTTCGAGCATCAAGACCGAACATGAACGACAAGCAGGTGATACCCTAACATTCCTTAGAACGTATGGAAAAATAGTTGTTCCTATAAGCACGTCCGTTGATCGACACAAAGTGCACCCACAGAATAATGGCACCAATTATCAGTCAAAGACGTCTAATAATTCAGATACCGGGTTTGAGGCGAGAAATAGGAATAATTGGATAACGGTTAATCATGATATCCATAGCACCAGATTTAGCAACCAGACAACAATTAACAAGGAGAACGTAGCACAATTGAAAGTTAAATGGACGTTACTTAATGACGTTGCAATACAAGATCCGCCTATAATCATTGGTAGCAATGGATTCGTACAGGATGATTCAGGTGCAATCATAGCGTTTGATACCAGTACTGGGAACGTTCTTTGGAGGTCTGAAATAGGAAGTGGTCCAACGATGGGTTTGACCTCTAGCAATGGCGTAATATATGCAGCAACTGGATATCATAGCACCGTGGTAGCAATTAAGCCAAACGATGGTAAAATTATCTGGCAGTCTGAGGTCTTGGGTGATCCTAAAACTGGTTACAATATTCCTACTTGCCCAATCGTATGGAAGGGTTATGTAATAGTAGGCTCAGCCGGCGGTGGTGATGTCTCTACCGGGGTGGGAACTGTAAGAGGAAATATTACTGCTCTTAACAGTACTAATGGTAAGACAATATGGAATCTGAATACTACTTCAGGCCAATGGGTCAATCCAGATACTGCTCCTAAATATAATTCTGGAGCAAACGATTGGTCCGGTGGTTCTCTTGACCCTGAAACTGGTATAATATATATGCCACTAGGTAGTCCATCTCCAAACTTTAATGCCACAACAAGACAAGCTGGCGACTTCTTCTCAAACCACATGATAGCCATAAACATCACCAATGGAGAATTAATTTGGGCCACACCGTTCGTTGCTCGCGGAACTGTTTTGAATGTAACTGTCCCAGATACGCATGACTGGGATACATCCTGGGGAAGCAGTATAAGCAAAATCGCCTATGATAATGGAACGCAAGAGAAAATAGTAATTGGCCACGATAAAATGGGGAATATCGTTGCTATGGATGCATCTACTGGTAAAGTGCGATGGTGGAAGACTTTAGGAAGACACTCCAATACTGATGCAATTCCAATGCCTAATGGCACCGGCGAGGTTTGGTCTTATGGAATTTTTAACTATCATGCTGTAGACAACAATAATACACTCTATATAGCTCGCTACGAACAGAGGTTTGAATTATTTTACTGATGGTGGAGTTTCAGGACATAGAGTATCTCCTCCACACACTATAGAACTAGGGTTACGCAATGGTACGATAGCTGCAGTGGATTTAAGAACTGGAAAACTCAAATGGCAATTATCGACAGAATTCCCTCCAAGAGTGTCGCCCTTGGTTACAAAAGATGTACTATTTGCTGGCTACATCCACTTTACAGAGAAAATCAAAGCGAACGGTCATGTTTCAACAACAACAAAGTCCGGTGTTATATTAGCCTTAAATAAGGAAAATGGTCAAAAGATATGGAAACAAAATATTAATGCAGAAATAGGTCAGGTTGGCCCATCGATAGCGAGCGGAACACTTTTCGTACCGACCGAAAAGATCCGAGTAGATTCAAGAGATGGCCCTCAACACGGAGGATCTATAATTGCGTTTGGACTTTAAAAACAGAATTAGCTGGAAGTGAAGATGTAGAATAAAGATAGCAAGTATCTTAGATATATCACATGGAAAAATAACATTCCATCCCTATTGTGGGATTGATAGAGCTATCGATGATGCTCTAGAGTAAGTGAATTAGTATTGTTACTGTACTCGAGAATATATTTGCATCACTCAGATATAAAATAGTATTAGCATCCTATCAAGCATTATTTTGGACAGGTGTGTTGTAAGTCAAAAATTAAAGATATCGTGTTCACAACTCCATATATTATCAAAAATTTTTGTAATATATGTCCCAGTGCGATTATAAATATTTAATTTTCATACTATGGCAAAGTTGTTTAGTCTTAAAAGTAAGACGCCGGGAGAGGGATTCGAACCCTCGAGACCTTCACAAATCACAAGCTAACAAGGTACAATTTCCAGGCTTGCGCCCTCCCAGGCTAGGCGACCCCGGCATATGTATATTCCGTAACAAATTCGATATATTAACTATTAAACAATTTTACAACTGCCTCCTCCTTCTAATACAACACTTGATATAACAAATTCAAAATTTCAAATACTTTCACTGATTCGATTATCCAAACTTAGAATCATTTCACCCGAAATCAGATCATATTTTTTTATATCAAAATGTCCAGTCTCGACCTGATGATCCTCCCAATCAGAGTGGAAAATAAACCTTTGCCGACATTCTACGCATATACATAGTATTTTTAGGTCTTCAGGATGCATGATCGTTAATATGGTATAACCAGAACTATCAAATATATAGAATAGGGAAGTAGTTAATATTCGTTTTATTCGGATTTTTTTTACGAAGTATTCGATGTAACCTTGAAGAGGTATTTTGGTAACATCTTCGTTCTCTAATACATTATATACTCAGATTGTTATTTTATCACTTGTCTACAATTCCAAAGCTGCTCTACATTGTAATATATTAATGTGATAGCATAACTCTACCATCTCAAACTACTGCAAATGATTATTATTGATTTCTAATTTATACTTTGATCCTTTGGACTAGTATAACTGGAAATAACTATATAATTCACTAAGATGGTTCAGGCAAATTTAGGTGTATCATTTTAGTTAATGGTTCATTGCAAGAAATCATATCTTATCATATATCTCACTTGTCATTGGTTTTCTTATTAAAACAGGGCCTGATTATCTATTGAGCCAATACAATTCGTTTCTTGAGTATCGATCCTGATTGTGGCTAACCCCGTACTGAGTATTAATCTTCATAACTATAAATCCAACAAAGCTGACAAAAAATGAAATACACCTAGATAAGTTGGTATTTGATCAATAATGAATAATGTCCTCTGCAATTGTACTTCCATATAAAAATGTGATTTGACCATGGATTATCCTAATTGGCATATTACTAGATACGATTAGAACCTAGGATTCTATCCAATAGATAATGATACCTTATATTACTCTTCTTAAAGATCCAAGAATAATACTTCTATTCAGTATAGAGAGAAATGAGAAACACTATTAGTTTTTTATATCTAAAGCGAACAGAATAGGAAAGGATTGGATATTGAAATAATTAATAAGTAATAGAACTGTAGTGTCTGGTGGTCAGTAAATAAATCAGAGGTCTAAACATAAGAATAGCAATACCCGATCCGGAACAATAAATATGCTGTACCAGTCTTTGTAACAAAAAAATTCTCGCCTCAGGAATTGAAGTAGATAAATTAGAGGAGGATCATATTTTTTAAAATAATCGTTTTTAAATCATCTGGCCTTTAGGCTATCTAATGTTGTGCATGTAGATGAGCTCACTATATGTCTAAGTGTTTATCACGACCAAAAAATTATTCGTACTTTTGTAATATTGTAACAATTAAGGAAATTTAATTGAGAAGAACATGAGCCTATGAATTACATCACTATTACGCTAGATAACTGGCTTCTAGTTGGGTGAGGATCATTGAGGATTCATATTATATTCGATCTCGCAAATAAAAATCAGTGGGCTCCCAGCCCTATTACTAAACCTCGTCAGAACCTGCAAATCGTAAGGTCATTTCTACTGCAATAAAAACTCGATGTATAGAGAGTTAACCGGTGGTAAAAGGGTCACTATCTATAAGTAGAATTTTGGTATCCAAAGATCAGGCTCATTAGTGAGCATTAGATTTTTCTCGAGTATTTTTGATATTAATATGATTGATTAGTTACACTCGCACTCGCACTATTAGTCACATTGGTATCAGAGATACTAACATTTGAACGCCAAGCTTTAGGATATGTACCTGGTTTCATAATAATTCTTTTCATGTGAAATGCTATTCCCTTTATACTTTCTTTAATATCCTCGATTGACATCGCAGCTTCTGCTAGTCCCACTATTTCCCCCTTTATGGTATAAATGCCAACAAGTTCATGGATCTTGAGATTTTTCGTAATTGCCAAAATACCGGGTACTGCAAGTTGAGCGCCATGACATAAGGCATCGACGGCTGTATCTCTGATTACAACTGCGGGTATTGGTTCTAAACATTGTTCGACTGGTCTTATAATTTTTTTAAGTTTAGTCTCATCTTTTTTTTCCCTGTAAATCTGGATCGCATCAGAAAGATCATGTAGTCTTGTAAAATTATCATTATTTTCGCAAAAGTTGCTAACCCTAGTTCTACGAAGCTCAATCATGGTGGCTCCTGGGCTCAGAATTTCGCCAATATCATAAATGATCTTTCGAATATATGTACCTGCCTGACAAACAGTCCTGATTAGTAAAAGACGGTCGAACTGTTCAACAACTTCCAATTCATATATCGTTCTAATGCGAGTGGCTCTTCTAACTGATGATCTCTGAGGTGGTCTTTGATAAATATCACCAACAAACTCTTTTACAATATCGTTCAATTTATCATTAGAAATGTGTGCATGCAATCGCGCTAAAGCATAATATTCCTTTGGACCCAAAAGTAACACCGATAGCGCCTTTGTTCCTTCTCCAAGTCCGATTGGCAAAAGTCCGGTAGCACCAGGATCTAATGTGCCGCTATGCCCTGCCTTTTCAATCCTAAGCAACTTCTTTATCCAAGCAATAACCTCATGGCTGGTAGGACCTGGAGGTTTATCTAGTAGAATTACTCCATATTGAAATAATTCATTTAGTGGCCGCTTATCAGGATAATGGCCGTATTTTTCACTAGTTATGTCATCATCGACCCTCTCCAAATCCTGTAACTGTATGAATGGAAATTTGTTATCTCTCAAGGCCATTAATGCTAGACTCGCCTACTGATATATCAATGTAGATTTTTTAGCCCCCCAAGAGCGTATACTTAACCTTGCTTCGTAAGCTAGGGTAATCGAACCTACAAGAATTACTATATTATTTTCGTGCACTCTTACGATGAAATGATTTTGGGGTACGTCATTCATGATCGTAAATACCAATTATTAGAATGTAATTAATCGGTAGATCGATTACAGTCGACACTTTATTTGATATTCCACACTTCCGAGGTTTCTTATCTCAAGTAAATAATTTCTCATTTAAAACTGTGTCTTTAAAAAAATTATGGGAGTAATGGGGGTAACTTGAGATCTGGAAATCCTGGAATTTTCGGTAGCTGTGGCATGGGACCTAAGCCGAATGGTAATTGTGGGCGAGATGTAGAGTCCTGAGAAATTGCGGTAGCTTGAGGTGTGGGTCGCTTTTGCAATGGAATTGAGAGATCCATAGTCGCACCATTTCTCGCTATCGTTAACTTTACGTTATCACCTATCTTCTTGTGTTGTTCAATATAATTAATTATATCGTCGATTTGTCTTACAGAATGATTATCGATTGCCGTTATGATATCTCCAACATTTGTGATAACTCCATTGTCGTCTAAAACAGTAGCTTTCAAGCCGGCCTTCGCGAGCTGGCCCACCATCTTGTACTGAAATTACAACCACTCCTTTAAAATTGGGCGATAAACCCATATTTCTCATCAAACTAGTTGGAATCTTGGTACCGGCTAGTCCTAGCCACGGATGTACATATGTACCAGTCTTGATTAGTGAAGGCAATTCACGAATAATACTTTCTGACGGAATGGCAAAACCTACACCAGAATAAGCGCCTGTACCTAGAGAATATTGCGGTGTTCATCCCAATTACATTACCACTCATATCAAGTAACGGTCCTCCAGAATTTCCTGGGTTAATTGCAGCGTCGGTTTGAATAGTATTTGGTATTGCATAACCGTTCTGACTATCAGCAGGTAATAGCCTACCAATCTGACTAACTATACCTGTCGTCATACTTGCGCTTAGACCAAATGGATTCCCTATAGCTATGAGTTGCTGTCCAACCTGTACGTTCGAAGAATTCACTATTGGTAATGGTAATAGTTTTTCATCTGAGAAATTATCGGTTATTTGTAAAACTGCAAGGTCACCGAATGGATCTCTTCCGATAACTTTAGCAGAGTACGTATTTCCATCGACGAAAGTAATATCAGCCTTAGTTGCACCATCTACTACATGATTATTGGTTAACACATGTCCTTGTTTGTCAAGTATAAACCCGGAACCTAGCGCAGAATTTCTTCCCGTGGAGGGAACACCATTTATTATTATAAGCTGATTCGGATCGCTCCTGGTAGTCGTGATTTGTACTACCGAATTCTCGACCCTTTTAAAAATATCTACAAGGGTTGACTGAGGTTGTTGTTGTGTGGTTTTCTCTATTTGGCCGACTCTTCTGATTTTCGTTTACTTGTGTTTGTGCTAGCACTTTATTATAATGCGATATCATTACAACCGATATAGTTCCCGATATTACTACAATAGCAAGAACTAGGATCCGTTGCATAGTTTGCTTCATATTTATTGTAATGCCATCCGAATATTTATATCTTGACATTTATATCAATAAGAGTGTAGAAAAATGTCAATATTGGAAGTAATTGTCATATTCGATATTGCATAGCTAAATGACAACTTGATGTCGGACATATTAATATCAATCAGTATCGTACGTGAAGATCTGGAAATGGAGATTGAATAATTAACAGCAGATTAAGAAAAAATTACAAGTCTTGATGCTGCAAATTTAAGTTAAATTAATATTTGCAGCATCCATATTGCAGGCTAAAAATTAATTTTTTCTTACACTTAGATTTGTTTAGCCATTATGGCAAAAATTATTCTTTTGATCACTAGTCTACCGAAGAAATTTATATTAGACACTTGATGCTCTGTTGTTCACTTTGTAAAAGATCTTTTTTTACACTCTCGAATTTGAGTAGAAATTGAGATGACATAAAATTAGTCATTGCCAATACATAATTACGGAACAAACATTAAGGTTTCTCAGGTTCCTGTCCAAAAATTATTCTAAAGTGATTGTAGTGACAAATAATATGATAAGGGAGTTGTTCCTAACGATAGGATTTCTGCTTTCTGCGCCTTGCTCCAGGACCACCAAATTTCTTCGATTCGGTCTGTCTGGGATCGCCGGCCAAGAAGTGTCTGTCATAGTTAATTATTTTTTTGCGAATTTCCTCTCTTACGCTCTTTGATAGAGGATGTTCTTTGGGATCCTTACCTCCCTTCGCTTCACCAGCAATTGCCCGAGATATTGCAACTGCGCTTGCAAATGCCTGACCCATAAAACCTCCACCCTGAACCTTTACATTGATGTCAAACCTGTTCCTTAATTCACCTATTATATTCAGTGGTGTTAGTACTACTTCCCTTGCCACTTCTGGTTCTACCAGCTCTGCGGGAATATTGTTGATTCTTACTCGGCCGCTACCCTTAGAAATGGTAGCTGTAGCACGACAAGATTTTCTTTGTCCCGGATAAAGATCTGTTTTATGCATTAGATTATCATCCCTTTCCATCCGATTTGCCTTGCTATCTCACCCATGGTAACATAATATGATGGAGACTTTGTAATTTTACAGTCTTCAAAGGTTTCAAAATCAGCTTTTTTCAATTTCTCTGGAATGCCATTATAAACCCGTAATTTTTTTAATGCTACTTTGCCATTTGACTTACGTTTAGGTAACATCCCTCTAACCATTCTCGTCAATATTGTATCCGGTCTTCTAGGATGAAATGGGCCATGAATTGGATTCGTTGCGGAGGCTACTTCAAGATTTTTCTTGTATGCATCTATTGTAGCATACTTGTTCCCAGATAACATGGCTTTTTCAGCGTTTACAATAGAAACCATTTTGCCTTGTTGTAATATTTTTGACACGCGAGAACAAATTCTACCTGCAATGCAGTTTGCAGCGTCTATGGTTACTAAATGGCCCTTGTCAGTAAGCTCTGCCTGTCTTTCAGCCAATTATTCTGACCCCCTTGCCCTCGGGATAGGATTGGGTAAGATCTGCGACAGTTACGATCTTTCCCCCACAATCATACAGTTTTTTAGCAGCTTTTAGAGACATTGAAAAAGCACATACAGTGAGTTTATGATTAATCTTGCCTGACCCAAGAATTTTACCCGGAACAATAATAGTTTCCCCTTCTTTAGTAACGCTTGCCAGTTTGCTAATATTAACTTCACTTGCGCGTGATCTCGAATTCGCAAGCTTATTCTCGAGATGCTTCCAAATTGGGGCCCTCTTGGATTTGAAAGCCTTCCGAAGAACCCATGTAGTCTCACTCGACATACTTTTAGTAATCATAAGCGATCAGTCGTCAATCGTATTTAATCATAAATAAATGTATTCAAATTCTCCTAGATATTTCTAAGGATCTGATAACTTCATCAAAGTTTCTTATTTTTGAATCTAATCTCTCTATTGCAGCCGTAATTGTCTCTTGGGCCGTTAGCGCCCCATTCGTCTCGACCGTCAAAATAGACTCATTTTCATCTTTCCCATCTATCACAACTGACGCTGATGTAGGCTGCCACTTTGCATGATCCTTTCCAAAGCCCAATCTAGCATAAGCTTCGAACTTTATCTTTTGGGCAGGTGCAAGAACTATAATTGGAATTGCCGTACTTATCGGCTTTACTACCTCATCTTCAGACACCAGGTCACCAGACGTGACCACTTTAGTCTTATCATTAGCTTCTGAGTCCATAGAGAGTAACACCCTGCACTTAGAGCAACCCAAAGTACTATTGCAATCACAATCGTGAGGTAACACGAATCTATGTAAGTCAGTTCGTAATGGAATAAGGCCCAACCTGTGGGCTACAGCTTCATCATGCATCACTGACGAGTTTTCTAGAATTACGACGTCATCAATGGCCAAGGTAGGAACTTCGTTTATAGATAACCTTCTTATCGCATTTACATACTGTCTCGGTGCGTTAATGAATCTTATGACAACCTTATCACTAACGTTTTCAAGTATTTCAATAGATGCTGAAGTCAAGCCTTAATAAATCCATTCAGTACGTATTAAAAATCTACCGAAAGTTATACACCGAAGCTGTTAACATATAAAAATTATAGTCAATTTACATTATTATTTAAATGATATCCAAGCTACGTTTGACAATCTGTGATATAATTCTCCGATGGGATGAAGTTGTTTATCCATAAATTAAAGTTATTTTTTCATCTTATATTACTAGTTAATATTTTACACTGTTTTCTGTCTATAAGGAAACCATATTTAGTTTACATGGATAGATAATATTGTAAAATACATATTTTATGATTAACGTCTAATAGAATAAAAGAAATCATATTTCTAAAATATATTATGTTATGTTATAATATTTTTTATATTTCCTCCTACGTGGAAAGCCTTATAATGTATGTGAAAACGATGGGAACAGCTGTTTTATTTGTAGGTATTTTCGTTGGCCTGATCGCATTATTGATAACTAGTACAGTTAGCAATGTACTGGCTCAGCCCGCATATCCGCGTACTGAGAACTACACAAAATCTAGTCCTGCAGTACCATACAGTTGCTTCAAGCATGTGGGTGTAAGCGCCGAGACACCTAATGGAGACAAAACAAAGCCATTGTTGGTAGATAAGGATGGAAACCTGACACCATGTGATATAAATGAAGGAGATAACGCCTGGATGTTGGCAGCTTCTGCACTTGTGCTGATAATGACTCCAGGCGGACTCGCAATATTCTATTCTGGTCTTTCTAGACAGAAAAATGCTGTAAATACACTTCATATGGTATTCATAGCAACTGGCGTAATAGCGATACAGTGGGTTTTATGGGGATATAGTTTAGCTTTTGGACCTGACGCAATGGGCAATGGTTTCATAGGAAATTTTGCTTGGGTCGGCTTACAAAATGTTTTGCATGATGTTCCATCAGACGTTTACGGAGGCCTAGCAGGACCAACCATACCTCACCAAACGTACATGATATTCCAAATGATGTTCGCTATTATCACTCCTGCTCTTATTGTCGCGGCACTCGCAGAAAGAATGAAATGGAGCGCATTTTTGGTCTTTATAGTGCTCTGGGCCACATTTGTCTACGATTTTGCGGCTCATTGGACATGGTCACTGGGATCTGGCGGAACACATGTCGGATGGACGGGAGCGCTACCATCGTTGGACTTTGCAGGAGGAACAGTAATCCATGTGACTTCTGGTTGGTCTGGACTGGTTATTGCGCTCATGCTCGGGAGGAGGTTGGGATATGGCAAGATTCCAATGGAGCCTCACAATCTAACACTCATCGGTACTCGGAGCTGCTCTACTATGGTTTGGATGGTTTGGCTTTAACGCAGGTTCCGCAGCTTGGGCAGGAACAAATGCTACGAGTGCATTTGTTGCCACGCAAATTGCAACTGGCATGGCCGCTGTGACATGGATGTTAATTTCGTGGGCCCATACAGGTAGAGCGTCGACTGTTGGTGCAGCATCTGGTGCTGTGGCAGGCTTGGTAGCAATCACTCCCGCATCTGGATATGTTGGACCTATGGCATCAATCATCATTGGAATAATTGCTTCCATTGTTTGCTATGCAGCAGTCATGTTTAAGAACAAACGCAAATGGGATGATGCCCTCGATACCTGGGGGGTTCATGGAATGGGCGGTCTTGTTGGGGCACTACTAACTGGAATCTTTGCCCAAAAGATGTATACTCCGATCGCTAATGGACTCGCATTTGGAAATCCACAGCAATTATTGAATAACGCAATCGGCGCATTTGCAGCGCTTGCTTGGTGTATGGGAATCACTGCCGTTATAATAAAGGTCATGGACGTTGTGTGGCCAGGGGGAATCAGGGTTACTCCAAAGGAAGAAGAGATAGGGTTGGACTTGACCCAACATGGAGAAAGAGCATACGTTACAGAGTAACTTTCCCATTATTTTATTAACAAATAGGCCGGTTGCTTGAATATCTCGCGGAGAGACAACCAAGTATATATTTTTATTTTAGAGTAGATTTTACTAATTAGTGCCAGAGAGTAAGTTTAGTGTAGTTCGACTGATTTTTGGAAATAATAAATTTGAAATATTGGTGAAGCCTGATCCCGCTCTAGAGTATAAACTCGGCAAAATACACGATCTCTCAAAGGTCCTTGTTTCCGATGAAATTTATACCGACGCAAACAAAGGATCAAGGGCGAGTAGCGACAAGCTATCAAAATATTTCAGGACTTCCGATCCAATGGAGGTAGCAAAACAAATTCTTCTTCGTGGCGAGCATAGTCTTACAACTGAACAACGTAGAAGGATGATAGAAGAAAAGAAAAAGCAGATTGTTCATTATATTAACAGAAATTTTGTTGACCCAAGAACACATTTGCCACATCCACCCCTTCGAATTGCTAGCGCAATGGATGAAGTAAGAACTGTAATCGACCCATACAAGAAGGCTGAAGACCAAGCAAAAGTTGTAATAGATGCTGTCAGAAAGATTTTGCCCCTTAAATCAGAAAACGTCATCCTGACGATTACTGTACCGTCTTCATGCGCAGCCCAGTCTTATAGCGCACTGAAAAATGCTGGTAGTCTTAAGGAAGAGCAGTGGCTTGCCGATGGTTCGCTAAAATTATTAATAGAAACCAATGCCGGAATGAAGGGGGATTTATTGGACAGAATTGGATCTATAACAAGAGGTACCGCTTCGATAACTGAGCAATTATAACAAAATTCAATCGTACAATTAACATATAAGTCCCCTCCTATAGACCAAATGCAGAGAATGAAAACATTCATTTCATATGAACTTAGTGAAGAGTGGGTGACCTGTTAGGATCATGCAGGAAATCAAACGAAAATATGTAGTTCCTGGTGATAAAATTATAGAGGGTAACTTTAGACCTTTAATGAATGTGATTAAAACAGGCAATGCGATTATTGCAACGAGGATAGGAATTGCAGAGGCTGGTAGAGATGGGATCAAGGTTATACCGTTATCTGGCGTTTACATTCCGAGAGTAAACGATATCGTGATAGGAAAGATTACAGATCATTCATCCTTATCCTGGGAGGTAGACATAAATTCATGTTTTTCTGCTCATCTTCCTGCCCAAGATGTTTTCGGGAGGGATTTTTCTCCTGCGAGGGATGATATGAACAGGCAATTAGCAACAGGAGATCTAATTACTGCACGGATTATCGCATTTGATCGAACAAGAGATCCAATGCTTACTGTTCAAGATAAAGATTTAGGAAAAATTGCTCGAGGTGAATTGCTAAAAATATCTGCAACACGAGTTCCACGTCTTATAGGTAAGCGAGGATCAATGATTCAGACGATTGAACAAGCTACGCAAACTAGAATTATGATTGGTCAAAACGGAATCATTGTCGTCATGGGTAAGCATTTAGATGGGACGCAATTAGCCATTAGGGCTATCAAAATGGTTGAGGAAGAAGCACATATGTCAAATTTAACACAGAGAATCAAGATTTTGCTCAATGTGTCGGATGGTTCTCAGGTCGACGTCCATGCAAATCAACCACAGGAGAATCAGAAGGAATCTACCTTAAAAGTTGATGAATCCGAACCCGAGTCGGAGATAGGACAATGACCCAAACAAGAAATTTAATTGATGCCAGGGGGTTACGAACTGATGGCCGAACTCCAGATGAATTGCGCGAGATTAAAATACAGATAGGAGTAGTGAAAAATGCAGATGGTTCTGCATTTATAGAATTTGGTAATAACAAGATTATAGTTGCGGTGTATGGTCCACGAGAAGTACATCCCAAACACATGGCGTTGCCTGATCGATGTGTGCTGAGGTGTAGATACCACATGTCCCCATTCTCGACTGACACGCGTAAAAATCCTGCCCCATCTAGGAGAGAGGTCGAAATCTCAAAAGTCATGAGAGAATCACTCGAACCGGCCTTAATGTTAGAAGATTATCCCAGAGCAGCAATAGACGTTTTCGTTGAAGTATTGCAAGCGGATGGTGGATCAAGATGTGCAGGAATCACTGCTGCTTCTGTAGCTCTTGCAGATGCTGGAATAAATATGAGAGATATTGTAACGGCTTGTGCAGCAGGTAAAGTTGACGAAAGGATTGTCCTGGATATAAACGACACCGAAGACAAGGAAGGCGGAGCTGACATGCCAGTAGCGTACATGCCTCATTTGAACCAAATTACCCTATTACAACTAGATGGTATATTAAGCAGTGATCAGTTTAAAGAATGCTTAGATAAAGCGTTGAATGGCTGTAAGTTGATCTATGAAATTCAAAGATCAGCATTGATGAAGAAGTATTTCGGAAGCGAATCTGAGGAGATAAGAGACGAACAATGAGTTCTTCCAAGCGATCTACGCTAATTGTAGAACATCTGCGAAAACAACAGATGTGGGACGCCATTTCGAAGGGTAAGAGACTTGATGGCAGGAATTTAGATGAATTAAGAACGCTAAACATTGAACTGGGTATTATAAAGAAAGCAAATGGATCTGCAAGAGTAAGTCTGGGCAATTCTGAAGTAGTGGCTGGAGTAAAGGTTGAAACTGGTGAGCCTTTCGAAGGATTAGAAAATAAGGGTGCATTGATTGTCTCCGCAGAAGTACTCCCTACTGCTTCTCCATTTATCGAGCCTGGTCCACCTGACGAAGAAACTGTAGAATTAGCAAGGGTAGTTGATAGAGGAGTTAGAGAATCTGAAATGATCGACCTAGACAAATTGGCCCTAATTCCGGGAGAAATTGTCTATACAATATTCGTTGATTGCAGCATAACTAACGCGGACGGGAATTTATTTGATTGCACGTCCTATGCGGTGGTTTCAGCCTTAATGAGTTGCAAACTTCCCGTCTTCGAAATTCAGGACAACAAGGTAATCGATACCGGTGCAATAAAATCTACGCCCATTACAACAATACCAGTATCTATAACTGCGGCTAGAATAGGAGATTCAATAATTTTGGATCCAACTGCAGAGGAAGAAGCTTGTATGAATGCGAGGATAACTATTACTACTAATTCAGATAATAACTTTACGGCCGTTCAGAAGGGCGCTACCGGAACCTTTACTAGCGAACAAATTAAGAATCTTTTGGATACTGCTAGGGTAAAGGGAGAAGAAGTAAGAAGTAAAATAAAGGAGACGACAAGAATTGGTGAGTAGAAGGAAGCATAGATCCAGTTCGCTTAAGGGTCTAGGGATCAAGTTTGGTGCGACCGTTCGTAAAAGATATGGCATGGCGTACAAGACATTAAAGGAAAAAAGACGGTGTCCATCTTGTGGCTCTCTACAATTACATAGAATTGCTTTAGGGATTTGGCATTGTCCAAAATGCAACTATAAAATTGCATCAGGAGCATATGATGTCAATTTATAGAAATTTCAAAACTGAAATGACCTTTTCTTTCGATCCTGTTTGTCCTAAATCAGATGACATTGCCAAATCTCTCTGTTTGTCGTTGAAATCAGACACTCGATCCGAATCAACGAATACTGAGAGTAAATTTGCGGTAAGAGATTCAAAATTACTTATTCAAATATCGACAACAAATATCGCTGATTTAAGAGCATGTGTTAATACTAATCTTAGGCTAACAAATATGGCATATTTATCAATTTTGGATTGATAAGAGGAATCGATGTACAAAGTTAAAAAATTCTCGGTACTGTCTAATTATACTAATAGCGGACCACTTAATCACGAGTATATTTTTGAGTGTATCAAGTGAAATGCTTTACACACGTTAGCTGACAAGTATAACTGGATTTGACTAGGAAGACTGCTAGGATTGTCAAATATCTTGAGGGTATTGAACCAAGAATGGCGTCTATATTGTTCTCTAGCGCAGTAATCATAACACGATGGTTCCAAACAACTAACAGATCCATACCTATTTCCCTCAAAATGTTTTTATTAATTGACAAGATTGTCCAATGTATAGATTTTGTATTGCGTAACCCACTTAGTCGTAAATACACATTTGGTATTTATAATACCATTCACATCATAGTACCATGAGTGAACAAGAACTTCCACCATGGTTAAGAGAACAGGTATCTCGCTTACAACAACTTCAACAAAATCTACAATCTATAATGATGCAAAAGCAGCAGGTCGAAATAGAGGCCATGGAAACTGGTAGGGCGATAGATGAGTTAAAAAAAATAGGTCCAGACGACACTATCTATAAAAATGCCGGACCTCTACTCATTAAAGCAAACAAGGATGAAGTATCAAGAGAACTCGAAGAAAAGAAAGAATTATCAAATACCAGATTGATGGTGTTAACAAAGCAAGAAACACGGGTCAAAGATAATCTGAAAGAAGTCGAGGCAAAGATAAACCAAATGATTGCCGGAGCTCAAGGAACAATTGGCAGCTCTGTATCTAATTCGAAAAATCAAAACGAATAAATGCCCACCCCTTAACGTGGACTACTCTAAATACGTATTCTAAGGTAATATTCAACTTAGAGTCAGTTAGTTATTGGTACAGCTGCTTAACTAATGAATAATAATGTCTGTTAGGATTGTTATCGATGAGAGGGAACGAAACAGCCAAATACCCAAGTTACTCTTGGATGCAGGAGTTAGGGTCAATTTTGCGCAATTGAAAGTTGGGGACTACATAACTTCAGCCGCGACCGCAATTGAAAGAAAGACCATCAACGACCTGATCTGTTCTATATATGATGGAAGATTATTTTTGCAATGTAGTGACTTAAACCAGTTTTATTCCAAACCTGTGCTCCTTATCGAGGGCAACATATTGGATCTTGCAGATATTCCAGTTGGAATTACAAATGACAAGCAATTGAAAACCCTCGTTGAAAGACTGCCTCTAGCCTACGAAACACTCTCGAAAATAGTATTAAATTTTAGAATTCCAATAATACCTACACCATCTGCGGAGTACACAGCCCAATTGCTAATTCTTATGGCAAAAATTGCAAGAGATAAGGAAGACGACAATGGTCCATTATTAAGGAAAATAAGGAAGGGAAAACCAGCATATTATCAACAGCTTTCGATTTTATCTTCGATACCAGGCATAGGAGACAAGCTGGCGATTAGAATGCTTCAAAAATTCAAAACACCAGACAGAGCATTGAATGCAAGTATTGCAGAGCTCGCGATGGTTTCCGGCTTTGGAACAACACGTGCAGTTAAAGTAAGAGAAATCCTTGACCGGATGGTTGTTGACGATTTAGATTTTGCGGTGCAGACTACCCTCAGTGACAACGGAAGTTAAAGCCTTTATTGCCAGAATTCGTGAATATAGTTACTTCAAGTCTACCGTTCTACCAAGCCCGATCTCCTTTTTTGCATACATTTTGATAACTTCAATCTAAAGAGATACAGACTGGGCTTGGAATATCGATGGAGAGTTACAAAAGGGACAATTCGCACTATTCAATGCAGTGGACTTCTTGCCACATGTATTACATATCTTAATCTTTAGCTTGGGACGCATGTAATTAAGATTAGAAGCGATTTCTAGCGTCTTTTTTGTGTCTGAAATAGAAGTACTGTTGCTAAAATCGATATCGACAGATAATCCTCCATTAAGTAGTCTATCTATCGCATTAAATTCCTCTATAGCCCTAATCGTGTCCTCACCGTGCAAAATTTTGGCGCCATCTAGTAACATACCCTGAGAATATATATCATACTCCTTCTTTGGTGCAAGTATAAGACTTCGACCATACTTGTCGGAGTCGAGAGTGGCAAATCTAGAAGTACCATGATCGTGTATCATAGCAACTCCTATTGTTTCTTCACCTAATTGTTTTCCTTGATCCATTGCCACATCGACTGAAGTCTTAATTACTTTGTGCAATATTTCTGGCCCGTTATTAGTAGCATCGTGTCCCAGGATATCGTAAACTGCCTCTCTAGCTCCAGCCAGGTTAATTATTATGTTAGCAACCCCTACTTCCATGTATTTGGCGCTACTTGCAACTATTGGTAGCGTTCCCTTCAGTATCAGATCGGTAATAATTTTCTTTCTAATTGATAACGCCATTAATGCTGGCTTAATTAACATCGCAAGCCGGGCACGAAAATATGTTTCATCCTTGTTTGATTGGTAGGCAATTCTGGGAAGATTAATTGAAAGGGATTGCAATGTTATAACTGTGTTCGAAACCTTGTCACCAATGGATTTTCTAACTCCATTATTAGATCTTGTACCATCTTTAGAAATTGATATGACTCCCCCAAGTCTTATATTAGACGCAACCCTTTCTGAATGAATTCCAAATTTATGACTGTTGGGATTGTATATTAATTCGAGGCCAATTCTGGGTATAGGCGTGCATTCAACATACTTTGAATAGCCAACTAGCAAGTCATCAATAAACTTGTCCTCCAATTCTTCTATAGGTAATATTATCGTCGTGAGAGGTAATCCAGAAATAGAGTAAGATGGGGATGATGAAGCATTCATTAACATTTTAGAAAATAATGATGCAACGTTTCCCAGATTATCGGATAATTCTAGCATCTTGTGAGGTACCCCTTCCAATACGATTTCTGTGGAGGCCTCTCTGTTCAAAAGTGAAATCAAAATCGAAAGTGTGGAAACAAGGTCGTCAGATCTACGTAGGTTCTCGAATCTTGATACGTTCAGGTATTTCCCTTTAAAATTTAAACCGTTTGCACACAGGTCGTTAACATTGAGAAATATACTATCTGGCATTAGTCCCCAGGTACCGCAATGTGATATGTTTAATTCTCCTGCTAAATGCATATCAGCTAGATCCTTTGGAAGCACATTATTCAGAAGATGTTCAGAGAATAAGGAATGTGACACCTTAGAAAAAATACTGTCCATTCCATTTTTGAGTTTGTCGACACTAGCTAGCATATCCACTATATCGGAAGTTGGCAAACCTACCCTCGCCAACTTGTTTCGATAATCTTCATATCCATGCTCCACGAGTACGGAGTTCACAGTTTCTCTGATTAATGACGAGGTGAGATATGCAGTTTGAAATTTATAGATTTTATTTTCAACCTCTTCTGTAATTTTATGGGCTTGTTCGAGGGGCATATTAGCTTCTCTTACCAGGGATTGTACTATTTTGTGTGCGTTGAATTCCTCAATCGAATGTCGAGAGGTCCGGACGTACATTTTACCACTCTCAACTATAGATCGTTCTTCGATCTGTCGAGCAAGACTCAATACTAGTTTGCCTAAATTAGTAATAGTGTACCTGCGTTCAGACTTATTGAGAGCAACTAAGGATTGTCTTAGGAGCTTTCTCAAGTGATACGCAAATTTGCCGGACTCCTTTTTGGATTTAAATCCGGCAAGCGATTTTAACTCAGAATACGTAAGCGGTCCTTTAGAATTTAAAATTCTGAGGATATCAATCCGGTTAGGACTCGCCATAACCGAGAATATCATTCTAACCCTTTTAGTGGCTGATTCTAATACTCCTCCTCGTCTAGATTCAGTTTGAAATGAAAATTCATGGCTCAACTGTTCCATTGCACCGTTATTCTGAATAAATGATTAAAACTCCTTTGTAAATATCTTTTCACTAATGATGTAGTAAATAGTAAATAGTTAATAATAGATGACAAGTGTTTTGGCAGGTTGTCTAGAATTTAACTCTCTACGAGAACTCTGCCTCCATCGAAAACCTGCTCATTCCTATCTGTGGATTTTGATCGGACATGGGGGATAGTTTGTGGCACGTCTGGTAGCCTCGCTTTTGCCTCGTCTTCCAAGAGATTTTCTACTTCGTCCAGTATCGAGAGTGCATCCACATCGACCTTCGTAGGAATGATATTTGAATCCACTTTGACTTTGGAATCAAGTAACACTTCCGACGTTACTGAAGCCATTTCGTTGAAGACTCCCTTTGCGGTAGGAACGACGTTCCAGATCTCATTCTGTATGTCTTTGATCGTTTCGATGGTTGGATTGATAGTTTCTAAAATTTTTGCAAATTCGTTAATCGTACTAAAACGTAAGACGATGACTTCTAATGCTAAACACATATTCTGAGAAATACGATTGACATGATGAATATTTGATAGCTCGTTTGCCATGACTCTTGCATGGGCGTTATTGCCTTTCTTGAGGTTGCAAGCTATTTTATATCGGAAATCCTTATCAATAAGAGCAATTCTTTTATTAAGCATCTTCAGTTTTGTGAGCTGATTGCTGACTACAATCGTGGCATCCGTAAGATTACTCTTTATATGCTGTCGATGCTGTTCCATTGGTATTAGTCCTCCACCGAAAAAAAAGATTAAGAGCTAGTGTTAAGTCGAATGTACAAGCAGCTGTGATAAAGCTAAGCTACTAATATAATGGTTGAAAGAAAAAATTAGGACTTATTCAAGATCATCTATTGCAGTTATGTCGTTGGTGCATAAGCATATTCCCATAGTAATTTGGTCGATTGACATTCATCTTATAGCCATGCTAGATTTTTTGTTGGGGGCAACGATTTGATTAATGATCAGACAATGCCACCGTTATCAAGATCTATATATTAATAATAAGCACAGTTACAACGGAATTGGATGCTACAAATGGAATTGAGGTGAATAACTAGTCATAAAATCTGACGATTGATACCTCAGAACATTACCTTATGTGAATAACCACTTCCTGCACGATTGTTCTCTTGTGATTTTAAATGCTCTATTCAAGTACTTTGTGCGATGTCACAAATCTGCATCTATAAGATCAACCGACTAAAGGCTGGAAGAAGATAGAAATTTAGTGAATAATCTCCTATCTGATAGACTCCGTTTGCCAAATCTGTGCTACCTGTTTCTATCTCCTTAAACATAACCGTAAAGGATGGTTGTAGTGTAGCAATGACTGCTGATGCACCAACAAATTCCGCGACTTCTGTAAGCCGTCTTATTTCATAACCCTTTATCCTTGGTATAAGATTACTAGATTTTATCTGAATCAGCCATTTGATCGGATCACGGATTGCAACGATGTCAGCTGGCCCTCTGCTGCCTTTGGATATGTTCAATTTCCAGCCTTTTGCTTTAAGAAAAACGGCTACTATAAATTCTGCCTCTCTACCAAACCGATAGCTGCAAAATTTTTCGAAGCTCTTTTCTCCTCTGATCATTAGATGTATACACTAATTCCATACAGATACCCGTATTTGTCCATCAAGTTTGCGTATTCTATTATTTTATTGCTTTTCTTTGTATTCCCTTACCTATATCATTAGACTCGATCTAAAGGGCCTAATCTGTGACATTTTAATGAAATTTAGTAAAATAGGATGATATCTTTCTTTTCCTCTCTTCCATCTCTTAACATACCTAGCCTAAGTCTCGTTCACGCAATCTGGTTATTAATACAAATTAGCCAAGAATACGTATAAAGATGAAATTTCGATATGCTGCTGTCCGCCAAATTAAGCCAAGTAATATCTGATGTGGTAAATGCCTCAATGAGGGACAGAGGTCCCATCGCTGTAGCCTTTTCAGGAGGGATAGATAGCTCATTACTCGCTACTGTATGTAAAAAAAATGGAGTATCTGTGACCCTGTTGACAATCGGCTTTCCGCAGTCACATGATGTTTGCTTCTCCCAGCAAATTGCTTCGAAACTCAACCTAGATCATAGGATCAATCTGCTAGAAGAAAATGACTTTTATGAAAATCTAGGGAAAGTGATAAAAAAAGTGGATTGCGAAAATATCTCGCATATAGAAAACTGTATTGCTTTTTTTTATATTGCTAAATTTGCTCAAGAAATGGGCTTCAAAACCGTATTGTCTGCGAACGGATGCGACGAGCTTTTTTGTGGCTACGACATTTATAGAGCAACGTTTGACAAAGGTAGAACCCGATTAATGCAATTAATGGAAGAAAAGATCTTAAACGAGTTTAGGCTAATCCATGAAATAGACATAACGGTAAACGATTTTGGAGTTAAGATCAGTCAGCCTTTTCTGTCTAATAAGATCATAGCGTTTTCTCGAGACATTCCTATTGAAGAAAAAATACGTGGGTCTGATGACTATCTCAGGAAACGAATATTAAGAAAGGTAGCACGGCTACTGAATGTTCCAAAAGAATCTACCATCAAGCCGAAGAAAGCGATGCAATATGGAACGAAAATACATAAGAAAGTCAGAAAATATCTTGATATTATGGTTACGGAACAATATCCTTAAATTGCTATTCTGTTTCTAGCTTAGATATCAATGATTGTCTTGTATGGGGGTTGCTAGGAAATCCTCCTTAAAGCTAAATAGGATCAGCCAGGAATTCAAAGAAGCATCATCTACAAATTGCAGTTTTTAGTACTTCTAACACGATTCAGTAAAATCTCATTCAGAAATAGACTCCTAACGATTATCATTTCTTAATATTAGTAGTTACTTAGAACATAATCAGAGTTACCTAGATTATTCTAAGGTATTACTGGACAATATTATAACTAAACTAAAGGTGTATCCAAACCGCTTCAATTACGAATATATCGCATTCTCAATTCGTAATTGACAAAATTTGTGCGCTAGCCAGACTCAATATATGTCGAATAAGGGCGTTATGATACAGAAAGGCCACCATTACTGATCTGGGCAAACAATAGGTAGTAGAATTATTTGTCCATAACCAAGTCTAGTCATTCGTAGTTGAATAATATCCAGTTTTTACTTAACTGCTCTAATCAATCTTAGAGAGATATTTCAATCAGGACATCTGATCTTAAAAAAACAGATGATTAAACAAGATGAAAATGACATTCTAATTCTGTGTTTGTGGAAGTGAAATAAGTCATCCCTAAATTTGAGTTGAAGCATTTGATTTAGAATCAAATAATATAATGTAAAAAAATGTCAGTTGCTAAATATATCCTGAAAAAGAACAGGACCGGATGCGATCTCCAAAATAGGTTTGCCACCGGCAAAGCATCAGCTTGACGAACAATCCATTATGTATTGCTTCTCTTAGTATATTTGTAACAACTGCTAGGCAAGATTATATATGATCGATCTAAATACGATAATCACTTGCCGTCGTAGCTCAGCCCGGGAGAGCACTCGACCTTAGATTATAGGGGTGAAGCTGAAGACCGAGCTGTCGTGAGCTCAAATCTCACCGACGGCATGTTAATTGAGTCATATTCAAACGATACGGTAAAAAATGAGGTACTCATAAACAATATTGAATGAAAGTTGACATAGTAAGACGGCTCTTCTGTAAACACCCGGACAGCTTTTCCTTCAGGACGTACAATGACTTTGATTTTAATGAATATAGTAAATGTTCTCATTGTGGAAAAGTATTGAGGTTTTTGAGCGGATTTGAAGAGGATATTAGGGGATAAAAATTGAGGAAAAGTATAAGATTTTATATAATAGAACATGAATATGGGAAAGTTGTGTTTCTACCAAAGACTTAAATTACTTATATGACAGGGCTAGATATGACGAGCCCGGACATCTAAACATCAGCATACATTGAAAATTCGTGCGGATGTGGTCTAATTGCCACTTCATTATGATCTTTAATTTCATTCTCAATTAGCATATCGATTGCATCATCGCCGAAGACAGGTTTCAGAAATAATCTATCATTTTCTAATTCTTCATAGGCATCTCTTAGACTTGCAGGAAGTTGTTTGATCCCGAACTCCCTTCTCTTTTTTGCCGTCATTTTAAAGATATCTTCGTCAACGGGGGAACCTATTGGAGTTTTTTTCCGAATACCATCTAGTCCTGCAGCAACAATTGCAGAGAACGCCAAGTAGGGATTGCACGATGGGTCTGGAGCTCTGAATTCAATTCGTTTCATTTTTGAAAATTTCTGACCCTTGTAATGGGCAGGGATCCTGATTATCGCAGATCTATTACCAGTACTCCATGCTATATACACTGGTGCTTCGTACCCGGGGACAAGTCTTCTATAGGAATTTGTAGTCGGGGCCACTATAGCTGCAAGAGCATAAGCATGATCCAGTATCCCCCCTCCGAAATAACGCGCTACTTCAGATAATTCAGCATATTCATCATCAGAGTCAAAGAAGAGATTTGTTCCATTGTTCCACAGGCTTACATTAACATGCATCCCCGACCCATTGTCAAGCGCAATTGGTTTTGGCATCATAGTAGCTATCATATTATGTTTCTTAGCTATATTTTTGACTATGTACCTTGTAGACTCTGGACTGCATCGGCTGCGTTAGTGAGTGTATCGTATCTAATATCGATTTCGCATTGTCCAGCTGTTGCAACTTCGTGATGATGGGCATCACAAATTATTCCGAAATTGTTACTTAAAATGTCAACACACTCATTACGATAATCCATCAAAGTATCTCCTGGAGCACTAGGGAGATATCCTTCCTTTAGCCTTAATGCATAACCTACGCCTTCAGTAGACCATGGCGCTTCTCTAGAAGTTATGTTATAGCTCTGACTATGATATGGAGTCATAGTGTTCACCTCTAGTTTATCAAAGACAAAAAATTCGACCTCTGGTCCCCAGTATGAAGAATTATAGCCCTGATCTCTTACGTACCTTCTCTGCTTTCATAGCAATTGATCTCGGATCCCGACTGAATGCGAGCCTCTCGGATCCGCCAACTAGGATATCGCAGATTAATCTTGCTGTATAATCTTTTTCGATCCATGGAATCACGGCATATGTTGATGCATCAGGTTTAATGATCAAGTCTGATTCATGAATCTCGGTAAATCCGCGAATAGATGAGCCATCAAGTTTCGGAAGTCCAAATTCAAAATCTTCTTTTTGAAACATATTAGATGCCATGGTAGTATGGTGGAATCTACCAGTAAGTCCAGTAAACTGCAAGTCCAAAAACTTGATTCGATCATCTTTAAGCCTCTGCATCACATCAGCAGATGTAAAATTTGATCGTTCTATCTTACCGTTATTGACTCTATATGGCAACCGCGATATCTTATGATAGGGAATCTGTACTTATAATTAAGCTTTCGATAAATAATAATGACCGTTTGATTTGGAATCTATAATGTGGAAAGTGTCATATTATACCTAACCATACCTTTTTGTACTTTATGCAGGATTGCAATCGAGAAATATCCCATTCTTGATTGTTACGATCAATATTGGTGTTACTGTTACTGTCAAATGAGTACGATGATGAATTTGAGCTGAAATGACAGGCAGTAGGTCTAACATGATAATGCAACTTCGACTGACAGCTAACCAAAATTTAAGAATAGTCATTAAAAATGCTACTTAAATATGAGACTAATTCGTCTCTGAGTTTAATTACTCCTACTCGCTTCTCCCCATCGAGATCAGTAAGTAACAAGGTGTCCAAGCCTTCTATAATATATTTTATGTTTGAAAGTGTTAGTAGCTTATTTTCAGGATAATCTGCTTGTTTCTCGTCGCTCATTGCTATAGGATTGTTACACATATTATATAAGATAAATATCTCTCATAAGATGGATTTCCGATTTTGAAAACCCTGGACATAAGCATTAAGTATTATTATTATCTTAAAGTTTGAATATATAATTGGGAAATATCAGTCGTAACTTGCTTTGTATAAATACTCCTCAACTGCAAAGAGGCCATGTCATGTTAGATAACAATGTCTGATAAATTTCTAACCTGGTAGCCAATGTTATTAAGGGTTCATTCCATTTATTGACATTGTGAAGTTTGTTATCGATATGATAATAATTCTCATTGAGGTTCTATGGTTGAAGGAGGTTTAGATGATACGGCGTATGTAACCCAGGTAACTCCATCTATTTCATTTGTTATTCTATTACTAATATCACGGATTAAATCGTAGGACAATCTGGTCCAATTTGCAGTCATTGCATCGGTTGAGTCAACAACCCTGATTATTACGATATGACCATACATACGCTCATCCCCCAGCACTCCTACTGCCATATCATCACCCACGGCAGCGTATGCTTGCCAGACCTTATCATATAATCCGGCATACATAAGCTCGTCTTCAATTATTTTACTAGCATGTTTTGCAATCTTCACCTTCTCGAGGGTAACCTCCCCGATTATTCTGACAGCTAGCCCTGGTCCAGGAAAGGGATGTCGGTTTAGCAAAATTGCTGGAACATCTAGTAATTTCGCGACTCTTCTTACCTCGTCTTTATAAAGGTTACTTAGTGGTTCTATTATCTTGAAGTTAAGGTCTTTTGGTAGGCCTCCGACATTGTGATGAGTTTTTATTACAGAGGCTGGCCCCTTAGAAACTCCGCTCTCAATTCTGTCAGGATACAAAGTTCCTTGAGCTAGCCATTGGAATGGCCCGTCTCTTAGTGCAACCTGGAGAAATGAGTTCGCGAATTCGCTGCCGATAATCTTGCGTTTCTGTTCTGGGTCGGATATGCCTTTAAGCTTTCCCAAAAATACTTCTTCGGCATCTACGCAGATTATATCTATTCCAAAATGGTCTTTGAACAGCTTGGGAACTTGATTTTGCTCGTCTTCCCTTAATAGACCATGATTGACAAATACACATCTAAGATTACTGCCTATCGCTTTATGTAGTAGTATTGCGACAGTAGTAGAATCGATTCCACCGCTTACTGCACACAATACCCTTTCATTCCTAACCCTGAATCGGATATCACGAATAGTCTTCTCTACAAAACCTTCCATACTCCATTCTGCTCTAGCGTTACTAATTCTATGTGAAAAGTTCCTGAGTATTTCTATTCCCTTCTCAGTATGAACGACCTCCGGATGAAATTGGATACCATAGATTTTTTTCCCTTTATTTACAACTGCAGCAGATGGCGAATTCTGGGTATGCGCAAGTGTTCTAAAACCATCCGGGAGCACTTCGGCAGCATCAGCGTGACTCATCCAACATCTGATCTTATTTCCCACTCTGTCGAAAAGATCACAAGCGTCATCGACAATCAATTCAGCACTTCCGTACTCTCGATAATCTGAACGCTTGACTTTTCCCCCAAATCTGTCTATTATTAATTGATGACCGTAACATATCCCGAGAATCGGAACTCCTATTTCAAAGATCTGTTTATCAGGCATTGGAGAATTTGGTGCATATATGCTTGCCGGACCACCTGAAAAAATTATGCCCTTTGGATTAATTTCATGAATTGCTTTCACAGGAGTATTGTAGGGGAACAACTCGCAATATACATTCGTCTCACGAATGCGTCTGCATATAAGATGACTATACTGCGACCCAAAATCCAATACTACAATTTTATCTATATTATTATCAACCACTTTTTTCTATCATCCTAGTAAAAACCCAGCTTGATGTGTTAAAAATTTCGTTCAACCGCTCTTTCTCTCGATAATTACTGATTTTAATTCTTTTTATTATACCATCATCATCTTCTTCGACCTGGTAGTGCAGTAAATCAGAGTCTTTGATTCGTCCTTGGTTTACCGCTTCTTCATCCTTCATCTTCATCCCCTCCAAGATTCTATTCAAAAAGAACGATTTAAACGGGGGAGTATTCACGTTTAGGATAATTCCCTTCGTGGGAACAATTTCCACTGAGCCTGGATATATTTCTGCATTTGCTAAGAGCAGACTGTCTTTAAAGCGAATAAGTGGCTTGATCATTTTTGATTCCGTATTCTGTTCGTTCATTTGCTCACGGAGTTCTGGTGAATTGCTGCTAATTTTAATACCATCGTTTGCACCTCCGCTCTTAACTGATAGCGTCGTTTTCGGTGGTACAAGGTCTACATTGCCTGCCGAGGGGGATAATGTAATCGAAGAGTCAAGATTAGAAGCAGGTTTGAAGCTTCCTTGTTTTAACAAGCTATCAATAAGCAAAAGTGTTGTACGCAACCTTTCAATTTCTTCCTGTTTATCAGCTCAGCTGTTTTACAAGCCATTCCCGAATTTCCGCTGCTTGTCTGATATCATTGTCTGAGTAGGCAGTCATGTTATAGATACTTGTGAAATAAAAAGGTATAATAGGTTTTCATATAGTACATGGTTAAGAGTTATGTAAACATCTTAATCACATATTATATTTTTCTAAATTAGGACTGAGATCATACAGTTGATATAGAGCAATTCATTTAAAGCCAACGTTGCGTATTGTTGATAATCGGCAATCGTCCGTACATTATAGACCTTCGATCATATAAGATGAATATCCCTTGATGGGTCGTTTTGATGTATCAAATAATCTCGAACTTGATCGCTTCGATAACATCTCAAGCAGCTTCCTTGCGACTTTCATCTTTTTGACTTTTAACTTGGGATCTTTTATGAAATCCTTTGAATATCTCCCTATTTCTCTACCAAAATCCATTCCGACTAAGATAATCTCACTAGCTCCAAATTCTTCCGCCAAGAACACACACCGATCACCGTCGGTAAATCCTCCAAAATTATAGACATTTTTTACTGGCATCATTTGAGTTGAACCTATCACGTGTTTAAATTTCGGTATGATCTTCTTTAGTCTATCAATATTATCACTATGCGCATGTACCACCATGATAGCACCAATTCGTTCTGCCTCATATAAGGACGATAGATTGCCGTCCAAATCAGTAACTACAATATCAGGTTTGATTTTTTTTTCTATTAAAGCTTGGACTGCGCCATTAGCAACAATCTTAACGGATTTCTTATTTTTTTTTAAAAAAGCCGTACTATTTTCAAGACTCTTACCTGCTCCTATGACGATGATTTGTTTACCCTCAATTTTCCTGTGCAATATCTTGATATTAAGCGCCTTTCTTCTGATTAATTTAGATAATACTTCAGCCGCTTGCTGATCCGTCTCAGGACCGTATCCAAACTCTCTTCTAATATCCTGATAGTACGGAAACCAGTCCACAAATTTCATATCTAAAATGCATGTAAGTTATTAATAGGTTATATGTCGAGATATTTACTATTGACTAGAAGAACGATATATGGAAAGTGTCCAAACTGCAGAACGAAGAGTCAGCTTGAGGTAGTCTCAGGTAATGCAGGCAGAGAAAAATTCAAATGCAACCAATGTTATCACAAGTTCGGCATGGATCAACTGTGATATTTTAGAGTATCAAACGTTCCGAATATCATAATGCGTAGATAACTGATAAATGTGGAGCGTGGAGGTCAGAATAATCTATGGATTGGCCTCAACACAGTAAACCTTGACTGGAGAAATTATCCTAGTTATGCCTGCTGATTGTGTAACGATTATAATATTCGAATAGATTAGATTCCGTATGGATAAGGGTAATGAATCTATGGCTGTAATCGTACCTGGCGAACACATTGCAATGATAGAGGAATTTGAAAGTGGAAAAAATACCTATGTTCTAGATGGAGATATCAGGGCAGCGACCGTTGGAATACCATTATATGATCTTAAAAGACACATAGTAAAAATTAAGCAAAAAAATTCTCCCATATTAGCCAAGATTGGAGATATAGTGGTTGGCTATGTTGAAATGCTCTTTGGTAATATGATGTCAATAAGAATACTTTACTTAAACGAAAAGAAATCACTTGCTGGTTTCTCAGCAATTGCATCAACAAGGATAGCTTCTGGGGGTAGTGGTTGGTCCCGGGGAGATCGTAGGGGTAGAGTCATCTTCAGAGTTGGCGACGTTGTAAGAGGACGAGTTTTTAGTCTTCTCAATTCAACCATTCACATCACAATTGATGAACGCGAATACGGAGTACTGTACACTTTGTGTTTTAATTGTGGTGGAGAGACTGTTCGAATAAATAATAGCATAAAATGCATAGAATGTGGAGCACAAGAAGAGAGAAAATTGACCAATGATTATGGTAAGGAAGCATTTCGATTGATTTACAAAACAAGCGTCAAATAGAATCATGAAACAAAAAGTTGCGTTTCAAGGAGAGAGCGGTGCATATAGCGAAATTGTAACAATGAAGTATTTTCCTGATGAAGAAATAATACCCATGAAAACTTTTCATGATATATTTAGGGATCTCGAATTCGGTGAGGTGGATTTCGCAATAATTCCTATTGAAAATTCTATAGAAGGAAGTGTCAATGAAGCGTACGACTTACTTCTGAGATCAAATTTAGGAGTATATGGCGAAATACATCAGCGCATATCCCACTGTCTTATTATTAATCAGAATTCAGATTTAGCTATCAAATCTGTATATTCACATCCTCAAGCATTAGCTCAATGTAGAAGATATATTCAACAAAGGAGGTTGGAGTCAATCCCAACTTATGACACGGCTGGCGCTGTGAGGCTAATCAAGGATAATAGAATTATGGATGCAGGGGCGATAGCTAGTGAAAGGGCAGCCAAATTATACGATATGAAAATCATCGATCATGGCATTGAAGATGAGAAAAGCAATTATACAAGATTTTTTGTATTATCAAAAAAACAGATTAGTACGCAGCCTACAGGCCATGATGCTACATCTATTATCTTTTCTATAAATCATCTACCTGGAGCATTATTTAGCATTCTGGCTGAATTTGCAAAGAGGAATATCAACCTTACAAGAATCGAATCCCGTCCGACTAAGGAAATGCCTTGGGAATACAATTTTTATGTGGATATTGAGGGCCATTCAAGCAATGGATCCATTCGCGAGGCACTAGGCTTGATTGAAAAGAAAACCAACTTTTTCAAGATATTAGGTTCATATAAGATAGAATTCTATTAAATTTTCTCGAATAAATTCTGCGAATGCCTTTAATTTTGGATTAAGAACCAACATATTTGTCAATCGTGCTTTGTGTTTTACTTTTTATCCTGACGCGCAGTTGCTAAACCCACAATCAATACACATACTACAGCCTTCTGTGATTATTAGTCTTGAATTGCAACAAGGGCAGGTTTCTCCTGGAGGCATTTCGAATAGATGAGATGCTGGTTCTGGTTCATAAGACGTTGTCGGGCCTATTTCCGAGTTTCGATATGTGCCGGTAGCTTCATGAATCGTCGATTCTTGAAACACCGTTTCCAATTGTTGTTTGACATAGGGGACGATAATGTTGGCTGCGACGTAGTCTCTTACGAATTTACTTGGTTTTGTGACTCCTCTCTTCTCAAGTCTATTATCTCCTGTGATATGTAATACTTGTTCATGTCTAGACCCGTCACGATACACAGTAACACCTTTCAGGCCTAGCTCATGGGATAAAAGATACGCCCGTTTTACGTCATCAACAGTCGCATCACCAGGCATATTGATGGTCTTTGCGATAGCATTAGAAATCCATTTTTGCCATATTGCTTGTGCCATCAAGTGATCTGTCCAATGTATATCAATTGCAGTTACAAAGATATTCTGCATCGACTCTGGTATGTCATCAAGACCACTGACCGATCCATAGTTATTAGCTATCCTGGTGAGAATATCGTCATCATATAACCTGTTCAGTTTTAACACATTTTGGAAGATTCGATTAGTATAAAAGAACCTTCCAACCGTCACACGTTTCTCAAAGACGACTGCAAAAATAGGTTCTATACCATTTGAAGTATCAGCAATCATTGATAGTGTTCCTGTGGGGGCAATCGTTGTTGTCCAAGAATTCCTTATCCCATGTTTTTGAATTTTCATGATTAACGAGTTCCAATCATATGAATGTAATTCTCTAGGTACGTCGTAGTATCCTGCAATGGGTATTTTGCCATCGACATAGTCGGTTTCACTAAAGAGTGGAAATGAGCCTCTTGATTTTGCTATAGCTACACTCTCTTCCATGCTATAATAAGAAATAGCTTCTGCTAGTTTGTTCATATGATCGTAGCCATCCTTTGAATTGTATGGTATTCCAAGTAGGAATAAAAGATCAGCAATGCCCATTATTCCAAGACCGATCCTTCTTGTTAGCTTAGTATTATCCTCAATTTCTTGAACTGGATATTTATTCGTATCAATAATGTTGTCTAAAAATCTAGTTGACAATCTAACAGCTTGCTCATATCTTTGCCAGTCAAATTCATACATTCCGTCCGCTTTTCGCTTTACAAAGTTTGCGAGATTGATTGAACCCAGATTACATGATTCGTATGGATATAATGATTGTTCCCCACATGGATTGGTCGCTCGCAAAGGACCACCCTTCGCCCTCATGCAAGGATTATATCTATTTATATTATCAAAGAAAATCATTCCTGGCTCAGCACTCTTCCATGCACTAAAAGCAATTAAATCCATCAATTGATGAGGATCTATATGTTTTATAACCTCTGCAGTTCGAGGATTCCGCAATGCATATTTGGAATTATTCTTATTCACTAGTGAGTTCCAGAAATCTTCCAACATTCCCACACTAACGTTAAAGTTCTCGAATATGCCTGGTTTGGTTTTTGCAGTCACAAACTTTTCAATGTCAGGATGCCAGGCTTCTAATATGCCCATATTTGCTCCCCGTCTCTTTCCTCCCTGTTTTACAACGTCAGTAACAGTATCTATAATCCTCATGAATGAAGTGGGTCCCGATGCGACTCCGGATGTGGATGCAACGATATCGCCTTCCGGACGTAAATCTGAATAATTGATTCCGACACCTCCACCAGATTTAAAGATCATGGCCGCATCGGTGGATGATTTCATAATGCCGTACATATCGTCTGGCATCTCTAAAACAAAACAAGCAGATAGCTGTCCCAACCTCGTTCCCGCATTCATCAACGTAGGAGTATTTGGAAGAAAATCTCGGGATATCATTAGATCGTAATATTCTCTAATTTTTTGTTCATATGTAGACAGTTTCCCTTCAGCAATTAATTTAAGTAACTGTCTAAAGCTGAGCTTCATATGACCTTGTTCTGCGAGATCAATATAAACTCGAATTAGTGTTTCAAAGTGATATTTGTTCAGCAGATATTCCCCAATTTTTAGCTTTAGATGAAAATCTTCCGTCTTAGAATAATAAAGGGTGGCCTCATTGATATTCTGCGCATGCCTTCCGTTCAAATCGAAGAGTATAGAATCATGCAAAATATCCGGAATTGCTACAAGAATCGCAACTCGTTCGAACATCTGTTTGGGTCCTTCTATTATTTTGCCAGAGTTATCTCTTAATAGATATCTTGCTGCCAAGACCCTAAGTGAATTCACATCGAATACTTTATCCACATCATCAAGATCTCTCTTATTTAGAATCTTCATCTTTTCGTCGCGAATCTTTCGTCGCTCGTGTCGGTATAATATATATGCCTTCGCTGTCTCTGAGAAACCTTCTTCAATCAGTATGGATTCCACCATATCTTGAACATCTTCCACGCTTGGAATTGCAGTTATTTCGCTAGAACTATACCCATGTTGAATCATTTTCTGTAATACTTCGCCTGCCAATCTATCAGACACCGCATAATCAGCCCTACCTGTTGCAATCAAGGCTTTGTAAATTGCATTCGATATCTTAGATTGCCCGAAACTGACCACTCTGCCATCTCTCTTTTTTATAAGTAGAATCGTGTTCTCCTTAGAGTTATTAACCTCAGTAATTCCCGCCATCCCCTGTGTACCAATCATGTTGATCAATTACAATACTTAAAGGCTTTCTCTACAGGATTAGAATGACTTGACAAGAGTACTCATGCTATAATCTAAAATGCATAATAATGCCTAAATATTTAACCGATTGTCACCTGATCGGCATTCCACAGTTTTGCCCTTCAACTTAGGGATAATTTTATAGCTCGATGTACCGAACTGCTTTTTTAGTTCATTTCCATTAAAAACCCTATCCAAAAATACTGCTAGTGCAGCGATTTCTGAATGAGGTTGATTTCCTACGGCGATATTCATATCTGCCATATCAAACAATTCCCTTGGTACCTTCTTTGCGCCAATGACCACGAGAAGTTTAGCTTCAACTCTAATAGTCTCGATCATATCGTCTACATTAATTCCATACATAGTCAGGTGAACCACCTTTCCGCCATCCTTTTTCCACGTTTTAATTACATCCCTCCAATTATCATATATTTCAATTAGAAATTCTGACTGTCCCCAGTTAGTTGCCACCCTTTCGACTGTATGTATTATAGATTTATCCACATCTGACATGTAGAGCTTACAACAGCCAAACGCTCTCGCCACTAAAGCGGAATGCGTGGTTACACGATCATCACGAACTAGCCTATGGCCAAGTCTTAGCGTAGCGACTTCCATCATTGCTCACACATGGGTATATTGTTGCTATGCATGTAAATTATTTGCTTCTATATACAATATCAACGTTTATTCCCGATGTATAGAAGGGCAGAGATTTTCGGAAATTCTGTCTGCTATACCTTATTATGCCTATCGCACAATTAATAAATGGTTGCTCAGTATCCCAACATTACTAAATAAGTGAACTGAATATATGGCTGTTTGCAACGAGCTGAAATGGTGATCATAAAAATGCAAGGTTGCAATATGCGTTAGTTTTGGCTAATAGATTATTTAGAACAGTAAGCTGCTATCTATGCTATTGTAATCATTCTTTGGTCTGTCGATTTCATAGTCTCAATTTTTAACAATAAATGCGGCCACCGGGATTTGAATTCCCGCTTTGTATTATGTAAAGACAAAGTCCCGGGTTACGGGCTAACCTCGTGTTAATCAAACACCTGGAAGGCCAGTGTCCTAACCAAACTAGACGATGACCGCATTCTATTATTCTCCAGTAATAAAGTGGGTATTAAATCTTAACGCTTTGGAGCTTCTCTTTTATTCTGGAATAGTAAGTTTAGAAGTAAATTTGCTGCTTTGTCCTTTGCCTGCTTCTTGTAAAATTGAATTCCACTCTTCGGACTATCCGCAGCATTTTCGCTATCAATTTCTGCAACCGATCTACTATCTAGTGGCAGCTTCGAATTGTACCGCATATTCCTTAAGCTTTATTGAAACCGTTGAGTCAAAAGACTCTCTTTGCCAAGCAGATCCGACAAAATAAATCTTTGGAGGATTGACCCTGTCCTTAACAAATCTAATAACGCTATCACACGTTTGTCGTACATTCTTCGAAGTGGTATCGAATACCATTTTGTCTTCCCCCATTCCCCGCTTTATTAGCTCCTGTTTGATATATCCAACATATTTCAAATCCGTCACAGTATAGACGACGGTCTTATTTTTGTCTGGTTTTGATCGTATTATAATTCCATGTATATCGAGACATGATTTTACTCTATTAAGTATGTATTCAGGTAATCCTTCTTGCACTGAGGAAGATTTAGTAAGGCCATAAAGAATAATAAGATTCCCATCAATAAACCTGTCGTTCAATGACCTAAATCAATATCCTGTCGATACTATTTGCATTTATATGTTCCTGCAAGGAAATTATCTAAATCTATAGGTAGTCTGAAACAGTTGTGCCACAGGTATAGAAATTACGCTCCCAGACTATTCAGGGAAACTGATTGCGATGAAATAACGAACCTTTGTTGTAGTTATTGAAACAATATGCAAAATCTCTGCTCTAACCACACTTGGCATTAGACCATATCTATCAAATCTTTCCTACTCATAACCTAACTACTGAAATAAGTGCTATTTTGCACCATGCATATACGCATAGTCAAATTCTCGCCCAAACAGATTTAATAATGCGTTTCTAATAGTAATGAAAAAAGTTGATAATTATATAATGAGGATAAGTGTTCAACACCGACTAATCACATGAGCGTTGCGAATTTAATTATCTAGATTTTTTATTGACAACTATCTTAATATTCTGCCCTTCTTTAAATCTTACCTGTCCCTATTCTTTCAAGACAATCCAACAGTTAACTCACGCTCATATCTAATTCAAACTGCTACGTTGTATTCGAACTGATCCCATAGCTTTAGATAGTTGCTTCTAGATTCATTATAGATCTAATTTGATAAGCCCTAATTTTAGTAACATTTTTATGCTTCGAGTACGGTAGTAATAAATCGTTAAACCTTCATTGTCCGCCTCATACAATATCGAACTCGAACAAGCAAAACTGTAAAATGATTATCATAAAATAAATCTGAGGCTAGCGATCGACATGGCGTCTGTGCTTTAATTGTTTAATCGGTTCGTCTAATAGGGTGTCTCTTTGTTTTCGAGGCTTAGTCTTCAATCTTTCACTTCCTGATCCGTCGGAAACATAGTCAGAGAGGTTTATGGTGGTCTCTCCTGGAATTTTTGCGATCTCAAATCTGTCTTTGGCTTTTAGAAGAGTAGCGGTCGCGTCTATACCTAGTTTCGTAGTAAGTAAATTATGTTGATCGCTAGACGGGTCAAGACTAGATCCTTTGGCATTTGGAATTATGACAAGATCTCTATCTGCCTGACACCTCGTCGATATGGCGTATTCAACTGCAACTGGGTTTGTTGGATCAATGTCATCATCCACTACAATGGCTAATTTCAGAGAGCGATGAGAGGAAAACGCTGCAATTATAGCGTTTCTAGTTTCACCTTCAAGTCTCTTTTTGATCTGAATCACTGCAGATAACCAGCCGCTACCACCTTCAGTCAAATAGACGGCTTTTGTATTAGGTAGCGAGTTTCTAACGTCCTCCAGGAGTTTTGCCTCCACTGGCAAGCCCATTAACAATCTGTGTTCCGCAAAACCAGGCAAAACATCATGAAAAATTGCGTTATCTCTAAATCTTATTCTATCAAGTTCAAATACAGGTTGTTGACGTTTGAAGTCATATGTTCTAAGCATCTCCACCATCCATTCCTCATGAGTTACATCATTTAGAATTCGCCCTTCCAGAATAATTTCAGCATGTGTTGGAACAAATAATTGTGAATAGTCCAACTTGCTCAGGGTCAGCTGATTATCCAGCAAGGAATTCGCGATCAACATTTCGTCAATTCCATATGCAGCCTGATATGCTGCTGCAATGCTTATCGAAGGATGGATACCAATTGTAATTGCAATTTTCAAATCCTCCCCGTGTTCTTTTGCATATGTAAAGCATTTGTGCAAATGTCTACCTTCAACCATCCTAATTACCATGTGTTTATCATCTAGTTTCAACAGTCTGTGGGTAGAGGAATTCTGGTTACCACTTTCCTGATCCTTTACAGAAACAATTGACGCTGTGATATAAGGTCCTGCGTCTTTTTCGAAATGAGTGACTATAGGGAGAGTTAGCAAATTACGTGATGTGTTTTGGCTATATGGTGCCGAACCTAGCAGTTTATTGGGTTCGTATGGAGAATTAATTGCCTTTACAATGCGTGAATGGATGGACATTTCATCGCTTGTTCCTAAGGCCATCGAGAATCTCTTTCTTGTTCCTAAAACATTGCCTGCTACCTTAAATTTACTACTACTCACCCTTTCAAAAAGTACTGCCTCTTTTCTCTCAAATTTACTAACTATAGCCGCGATCTCGAATTTTGTACTAACTGCTCTCGGTATTCTGACTAGATTATTATTCTTGTCTAGGATTTCAAGAAAGCTACGCAGATCATATGAATCCGATGCCTGCTTGCGCATAGTTCTCATTGCTTATACTAGATCTCTCCGGCCGACATGTAACTATTTGTTAGGTATTACACCTAGACGTGATAATACAATAGAAAAATTCTCAACTCGAGATCCAACTCGTAACATAATTCGTATATCCAATACACGCTATTATACATTCTTCTTGGTATGGATAAATACCGGTCCCATCATCTCTGTTTGAGTTTTTTTCTGGCTCTAAGTTTAGCTTTGTACTTCAAATTTCGCAGTTTTGTTCTTAGTCTATAACCACAACATGGATACCACAATCCATCCCATTTGAGAAAAATCTCACAAATCTGGCACCGTTTTCGTCCAATAGCTTATCGACCAGAACCAACAGGTTTTTGAGCCTTGTGACGTATGCATATATCCTCACATGTCATTTATGATTTTCAGAGTAAAATGCTTATCTGTTGTAATGATCTGAAACATAGTATTTAAATTTATATAAAAATAGATTATTTGGATGATTCACTTTAATTTATAATGTTCATATCGTATTTCTGCTGAATCAAAGTTTTATCTGCTCAACAAGAATTCCACTTAGCATCCAACTCTAACATTAATCTAATTCAGAGGAATGAAAATGCCGAGCTGTCGAGATCCAAGTGCGGATTATACTCTGTCGTCATTGTCACAAATCACACCACTAGTATGAGTGCGGGTCAAAGTACTTTGCCGGTTCTAAATGCGATGGCCTTAGCAGATGAACAGTCCCTTATTCCGCGTCTGTTTGAATAGGCACTATGCCGAAGAGATGTGCCATACTCATCGACAATTTCAATAACTACTGAATCTTTGAATTTCATTTTTAGAGCCTTTGCAATATCATTACACATACTAATATTACCGTCTCCGATCTTTACTGATTTTCTTCGCGATATAATTCCAGATAGGATTACTGAAATAATTTCAATGGCAGACTGTGGAGAATGCTCTACAAAGCTTTCAATTTCGTTATGAAAATAAATAACAGATATTCCTATCCTGTATCCCGGATCAACTCCTATAATTAGGCTTTCATCCTTGGAATACTGCATAATTGCTCTAAGTATTTTAGCTTTCGAAAGAATAGGGATCTCATCCAACTCGGTGTCTAGAAGGACATTTTTTCGATGTATTATTCCAGACTCATCTTTCGTGGTAATTACAACTCCAGTATCTGATGAATCAGCCTGTTCTGGTGATAATGACTCGTAAGTTAGATCCATCAACTTCAGTGCATTAACAATATTATAATAAGAACGACCGTAAACAGTAGCAACAGCAACTATATTTCTGGGCTCGCATCTATCTAGGGGCGCTTCATCTAAATTAAAAAACAAATTAGATTATTATTAAACTTTTTGAATCCTTGTTATATTCATTAAATCATAATTATTTCATACCTAACTAGAAATGCCCTACTGTAAAAGGCACCCAGAGGGGTTTTATAAATCCATTCGCCAATTAAAAGTGCAAGCAATAGTACACTTCATATTTGACTCAGGATGTACTTCGATTTTTGCTGGTATTAATCAGATTGGTCTGACCTGAAATCGTCTTTACGACAAAGTCTACCGCATGAGGCAAAGAGTTATCTATATTTCTCTTTGTAGTCGCGGTTATCTTTTCTGTTTCGGCCATAATTACAGCAGATTCATTTTCAGATTCCTTTCTTGCTGTATCAATAATCGCTTTGGCATCTTCGTTTGCAATAGCTATAACCTTCTGCTTTTGCTTCTCCATCTCTGAGATAGAATAAGCTATAATTCGCTTTTTCATATCATTGACTCTTGAATTAAGGTTATCCAAATCAGTTTCGAGAGAGGAAAGAGCATCAATTATTTGTTCTACTGAAGACATCTTTTGCTCCAAACTAGATCTACGATACAGTTTTAGAGGTATTAAACCCTTGCTTTAATATTATGCTGTGATAATCATAGTATTTGCGAGTTTCAAATGCAGAATTCTAGAATAGGACATTTACTTGCTTTCCAGCAGCAATTTTATTCATTCATATATCTTCAGACCTAACAGGGCTAAAAAGGATCATAGGGAATTTACTTTAGGATACGCTACTTGAACCTTAGTCGCTTGAACTACGGATTACTAATTAAAGATCGTACCTATAAGCAACAAGCGATCAGTTCTTTAATAGCAAATACAATAGTGCCTGTTGAACGTGTAACCTGTTTTCTGCCTCTTCCCACACAACAGATGCATCTCCATCAATAATATCAGAGGTTACTTCTTTACCTCGGTTCGCAGGAAGACAGTGCATAAAAATTGAATCTTTTTTTGCCAAGGTAATCAGATTAGAATTGACTTGATACTTTGGAAAGAATGCAGAATTTCGAGTCCTCTTTTCATCATCTTTACCCATAGAGACGAATGTATCTGTCACAATAACGTCTGCAAATTTCGCTGCTATTTTTGGATCATCGGTAATAGTAATTTCTGCATTCGTTCGTGTTCCCTCTTCTTTCGCTAATTCTGTTACATATCTCAATGGTTCATAGCCTTTTGGACAGGCTACTACCATATTTATTCCTGTTTTTGAACATCCCAACAACATATCGTTACAGACATTGTTACCGTCTCCTATCCACGCAAGTTTTAATCCTCTTAATTTCTTTTTATGTTCATAAATAGTTAATAAATCTGCAAGTATTTGACAAGGATGAAATGAATTAGAAAGTCCGTTTATAACAGGCACAGAAGTGAAAGAAGCAAGTTTTTCTAAATTATGATGGTTATAAATTCTCGCAACAATGCAGTCAACATATAAGCCTAACGTTCGCGCGGTATCTTCTATAGATTCTCCTCTGGATAACTGAGTATCGTTGATACCCATGTAAATAGGACTTCCACCAAGTTGGTACATCGCTGTTTCAAAACTAATTCTTGTTCTAGTAGATGGTTTCTCGAAGATCATCCCCAAGATACATCCTGGCAATAAGCGACGAGGTTTTCTAGCCTGCCAATCCTTCTTGAATGATGCAGCTAATTTCAATACAGAATGTATTTCAGTCGGGCAAAGGTCTCTTAAACTAAGGATATCCTTACTATTTAATGAGATCCTCAATGTCCTCATCCGATAGATATATAGGATCTCGGTCTTTCTGTTCTTCACTTTCTACTTTTTCGTTATTCTCATTCAAATCCTTCCCTGAGGACACATCAGTCGTTCGCTTTTCACTTCCATTTGTTTTATTCTCCATATCATCACTCCCTTTCTTGGCTTTTTTCTTTCGGGAGAAGAGACTGCCGAAAATCCCTTTTTTCTTTTCCGTTATTGGAATACCAGGGTCGCTTTTCATCTGAATTGAATCAGAATCCGATCCAGCTGGAATATCATTATCGAGCTTTCCTGATGCAGTTTTGTGATCGTCCATTGAGACTTCAGGTTTAGTCAAAAATGAATCTTGATCAGAAGAGTGTTCTGTGATTTGTGCCTGTTTCTTGATTTCTGTTGGCAATGATGAGGGTAATTCTTCCTTTTTATCCTTCGCATGTGCATTCTGGGATCTAGATAAATCTTCAGCCAACAGGTACTCGACCGGCCTGTATCTCTCGCTTATCGTTATTTCGGTCAATTGTAGATTTCTCTGGACTTAGATCCAATATCTCGCTATTGCGATCTTGTTCATCGATTAGCGGATAACCACCAAAAATAGACCTCAAGAATCTGTCATACCGGAATGGCAAAATATCTCCATATCCTTGTCCGATACCAAGATATAGAATCGGTTTTGAAGTAATATGGACGATTGAAATTGCCGAGCCACCCTTCGAATCGGCGTCAGCTTTAGTCAAAATGGCACCATCAAAGTTTGTATAGTGATAAAACTCTCGTGCCTGATTTATGGTGTCATTGCCAGCTAATGAGTCCCCTACAAATAATTTAATATCTGGTTTCACTACCCTGACAACTTTATTGATTTCATCCATTAGATTTTTAGATGTCTGCATCCTTCCTGCAGTATCAATTAGAACCACATCAATAAAGTGTTTTTTAGCGTATTCCACAGCATCTCTTCCAACTGCTGAAGGATCGGCACCATATCGCTGGGCAATGACTTTCAATGACAATTTTTCTCCGTGTGCACAAAGCTGTTCAATAGCCCCAGATCGATGCGTATCAGCAGCAGCCATAACAGCAGATAAGCCATTAATACGTAGTAGGTTCCCAATCTTCGCGACTGTCGTAGTTTTACCACTGCCGTTTATTCCTACGAAGACAATTACAAATGGGCCAGATTTAGACTGGATTTTACTTCGAATTTTTTGTAAAAGATCTATACTTTCACAGCTGGCAAACATTTGAGCAAGACTATTTTTTAGTCTTGAACCGATCAAATCCTCTGAACTCTGATCCTTTTCGAGTTTGTATCCTACTAATTCATCTTTGAGCTTGGCGAAAATATCATCTAAGGCTTCTTGAGCAATATCACATTCAAGCAACTCAAGTTGGATATTAGATAAAGACCTCTCCAAATCCTTTGAAGTGATCTCCTTTTGTGAAATGCTACTTGTAACGGATGAGAATGCTTTCTTGAGTTGTTCAAACATCGCGTATTTACCTTATTGTTTGTATGTGCCATTATTGGCAATATGTTGTTTTTTTGTTGATTGGACATTAGTTGCTTGGCGAAGCATTTGATTGATTTGTAATTGGATCTGTTCCATATTTAGCGTAATTTGCTGTCTCTGCTTGTTAAGCTGTCTCAACCCTACTTCGAATTCATTTAATTTACTTTCTACGTAATTAATGGTATCATCCCTATTTTTTTCGATTATCACCCCCGCACCAATATTTACTAATAGTCTTTTTACAGGAGGAATTATGGCCTTCATGTAAACGCCAATACCAATAGGTGTTAGTGACTCAAGGTCGTTTTCGTCGAGCATGCTATGAAGAGCGCCAGAAGCCATACGAGCTTCTTGGATCAGTCTTGTAATAGTAGCCTCACGGCCAACGATATCATTCATATAGGCTTCGAGAACTCTGGATTGCTGTACTAATTCATTCATTTTCTGATCCATTGCTGCCTGCTCTGCCTCAACGTCTCTGCTCATACACGTCCAATTTCCGATACCATCTTATATATGTGACTATAAAGCCTTTATAGAATTAAATATAATCTGAGCAGGTTATATTTAATTCATTTAGACTACAATTAACTTAATTAAAGGGTCAACGTGTCCTCAATTGAGTCGATGTGCAATTGGAATGCGACAAGGCTAGATTGATAATTTGTGGCCAGATGATCTGCCTGTATTGGGTGTATAACATGCCTTTAGATCATCGAAAAAATTAGATAGGACATAACGGTTTAATTCCCTCGCAACTACCGATTTTAATGAGTGCAATAGCAAGCATCTTCAGGAGATTTGAAAACTTGTCTAAAGAAAGACGCGGATATGAGTTTCGTATCTGCGTACTTCATAAATGCTCGTACCCAATTGCTGGCCTGACGATTTAGTTAACCGAGTATTTCACTATTAAAATCCGATTATTAGAATTCAGTTAAGAATTTAATATGGGAGTGGTGATCCATATGGGGATGCGTTCTGTTGGTGTAGTAGCATTTGTTGCACTTATGGTATTAGGAGTTGTTACTGGTATGATTACTTTTTATCTATTTGCTAAGGTAGCTCCAACGCCTGGGGTGATGGATTCGCTTTTTCGCAAAGATCTTCCCAAGGTAAATTCTACTGGATCAGGTTCAGCTCCTGGCGGGACAGCTAGTGAGAACACAGCCAATAAAGTAGACTTCTAAGATTAGTGGACCAATTGGTGCAACTCTTACTGTTATGCAAGGTGCTTCGATACAAGGAAACCCAGCCTTTAATCCCAATCCAATTAGTGTCAAAAAGGGTAGCGTTGTTCAAGTCGTAAATAAAGATTCTGTACCTCATACTGTTACAAATGGTAAAGGGCCAGATGATCCAAACTCTGGCAAGCTATTTGATACAAGCATAATCAATGCAGGTGAATCAGCCAAAGTCGATACTTCCAAACTAACTTCTGGACAACAATATCCATTTCACTGTACCCGTACATCCTTACATGACTGGAACACTAAAAGCTGCTTAATAATTGAACGAACTTATGGTCTGAACATTTGACTCCTATCAGCAAGTAGAAACAAAAGCCCTACATTTAAGAATGTAATTCGGTTCGATAAGACAAATAGACTAAAATGATATAGATAAGAAAGGTTTACAGGTCAATCAACATATGAATGAAACCAAATAGCTTTAGACGATACAACATCCACTAGAAGTACATTATTACTATCCCCAAAAGCCGTCTTTGTCCCGGCCGCACCCATATATTATATATCGGGGAATATGTAATATTCTTATGCCGTTTCTTGAAGTTAAAGATTTGCACGCTAGTATTGACGAAAAGGAAATTCTATCCGGCTTTTCATTAAATATTGACAAGGCAGAAGTCCATGCAATTATGGGGCCAAATGGTTCTGGAAAGAGCACATTTGCAAATGTGCTGTTGGGACATCCTAGGTACGCAGTTAAATCAGGCGATATCATTGTAGACGGAAAAAGCATATTAGATCTTACAACAGATAAAAGAGCAAATAAAGGATTATTCTTAGGTTTTCAGTATCCGACTGAGATTTCTGGCGTCGGATATAGCCATTTTTTGAGAAATGCATATAATGCATTGAGCAAATCTTTGGGTCAAGAACAAAAGAACAGAGAGGTTTTTTTGACTGTAAAAGAATTTCACGAATATGTAAAGAGGAACCTAGACGAGGTTGGCCTTGACCCCTCTTTTTTAAGTCGATATCTTAATGAAGGATTTTCTGGAGGGGAGAAAAAGAGATCAGAGGTAATGCAAATGCTAGTCCTGAAACCAAACGTTGCCATACTTGACGAACCCGACTCTGGTCTGGATATCGATGCGGTACGTGCAGTTGCAGGTGCGATTAACAGTCTGATTGACACCGGTGCTGGGGTTGTGGTAATCACGCATTATGCTAGGATACTGAGATATCTCAATAAATTGGATCATGTTCATATAATGGCGAAAGGGAAGATAATCAAATCAGGCGACAAGGGATTATCTGAAGAACTTGAGACCCGAGGTTATGGATGGCTAGGGCTAGAAGATAAATAGAATAATAAGGTTTTGTGCAGGTTTATATGCATATAATTTCTTCATGTTTATGCAATTTTAAATAGGATAAAACACTCAATTCAATCATGAACTTGTCTATTGAAAATGGAGGTGAGCGAAGTAGCACTTCCTCAGCACTCTATCTTAATTTTTCTTTTTTTAAAATAGATCAGAAGTGGAGATGGTTAAATGATATTGGGAAAGAAGAAGCAGCAAAAGAGTTTTCGACATTGATTGACGTAGCGAATACAAAAATGAAAGTTAGAACTTATTCGAGTCTTGGAATACGGCACGATATAGACTTTATGCTGTGGATGATTTCCGACTCGATTGAAAAATTTCAGATTCTAGCATCGAAGATATACACAACAGTTGTCGGCAAATATATAGACTCCTCTCTAGTCTATTTATCCGCTTCTAGACAGTCAATTTATTCAAATAATAGTGTTAAGCCTCGTTTTATGTCTCACAAGCCTCCGATGAAATATCTAATTGTATATCCGTTCATCAAATCTAGGGAATGGTATCTACTGCCGCTAGATGACCGAAAAATAATGATGGAAGAACACATAACCATAGGAAAAAAGTTCCCACAGGTACAAATCAATACATCTTATTCATTCGGTATTCACGATCAAGATTTTACCCTTGCGTTTGAAACAGATGATCTGATGGCATTTCAGGATTTAATAATCCAATTGCGAGAGACAAAAGTGAGTCGCTACGTAATCAAGGATACACCAATGATAGTATGTGTATATAAACCGATTGATATTATTATTAGGAGCCTAGGATGAACTCAACACTTGTACCGGCTCTTAAAGAATGGGCAATAGCTTGCAGAGCACTAGAAGAGGGGAGGCGAGCTGGTGTTACTCCGGAAGGGTGGAATCATGGAGTACAAGGAAGGATTTAAGCTTATCAATAGTAGCTTTCTATTGTTTCCAACCTTGGAACACCAATCATTCGAGGATATTCAAGCAGATTATGCACACACTCTGGACACAGAATTACAGGCTAATTGTGACGGGAAACGAGATTTAACTATTTGTGCAGAGGTTTCAGACATTAGACAGATCAGTAACGAACACATGTTGCCAAAGCTCGAGAAGTACCATATTTGGAGCAGAAGATACGTGGGGACGAGAATGAAATATAACCCCAGGAAATCCATGAATATGATAATATTACGAGTGTACAAAATGAGTCACCCTATATCGATATACATAAAACCAGAATGGTCTGGCTGTAAATCTTGGATATCGGTTGAAATATCTGAGAAGGAAAAAGAGCTGACTTGATCATAGTCAGCCCGTCTTGGACGATGATAGATTTCAGTACATCAGGTCCAAAATATTGGAGGGTCTGAATTAACTATATGAAATACAGAAAATTAGGCAAGAGTAATTTAAAAGTAAGCGAGATCGGATTTGGAGCCTGGGCTATCGCACTCGATTGGTGGGGCGGTAAGAAGATAGACGATCAGGATGCAATAAAAATGCTCAAACGTGCATATGATCTTGGCATCAACTTCTATGAGACTGCCGATATTTATGGAAACGGCAAGAGCGAAAAACTGATTTCACAAGCCTTCAAAGGTATGAACAGAGAGGAGTTGGTCTATTCCACGAAATGGGGGTATGATATATACAGCAGCAAACAAGTTGGACATAATGAGATACCACAGAAGCACGATACAGACTTTCTGCAATATGCGTTACAAAAGAGTATGGATCGTCTACAGGCTGATTATATTGATGTATATAGTCTTCATAATCCTAAAATGAGTGCAATACAAAATGACAGTATATTTCAATCACTTGAATCCTTGATATTTGACGGAAAAATTAGGAGTTATGGAGTAGCGTTAGGCCCAGCGATCGGATGGATGGAAGAAGGATTGTTGGCTACAAGAACTAGAAATATCACATGCTTGCAAACTGTATATAATATCTTAGAACAAGACCCTGGAAGGGCGTTCTTTGATGCGGCCCGCCAAAATGATGTCGGAATCATGGTACGAGTTCCGGATGCGTCGGGAATATTGACCGGTAAGGTTAAAGCTGACACTACATTCGATAAGAACGATCATAGGGGAAATCGAAGAAGGGAGTGGATCCTTGAGGCTTTACAAAAGGTTGAAAAGATGAGAAATATAGCAGAATCAAATGGGCTAAACATTACCGAGTTAGCCTTTAAATTCATATTGTCTCAAAGAGAGATCTCCGTAGTCTTGCCTACCATATTGGATATCACAGAAGTTGAAACAATTGCGAATATGTCTGATGGGAATTATTTGGACGAAAAGGTGATGGTTCAAATATCAGAGTTATACACTAACAATTTTGATTTAAAACCATCGTCGGTTGCACATGCCTAATAGAATTCATTTGAACCTGACAAAGTTTAGATCAAGACCCTAGATACTCAAGACTAGGAATTGCCTTCTTATTCTCGATTTAAATCAGCTGTTAAACGTTCTCAAAATACTTGACTCGTTCTTTCTTAAATTCTCGTGTGCTAAACAGAATTTGATAGTCATCAACTCCGATGATTTTTGATATTTCAAGTGCAATTTTCTTTGCCGACTCCAAAGACCGCGCATGTATCATGCTAAATAAATTAAATCGCCAATCCTTATAGACTGGTCTACGATAACAATGACTTACCTCAGGAAATGTGGCAAGCCTATTTCCAATTTCATCAATACTATTGGTGGGGACGTTCCATACTATCATGCCGTTGGCGATAAATCCTGCTTCACGGTGACGCAAAATTGCAGCAAACCTTCGCATCACACCAATCTTCTCATATTCTTTAGCCCTGTCAAAGAGTTCCGTAGTAGTGATGCCAAGATTTTCAGCAGGGATTCTGAAAGGTTCCGGAACAATTTTCAAGTCTTTCTGTAACTCTCTAATAAAATCTTTATCGCGCTCAGTAATCTCAAAGCTTTTTGCAACAGGCTCCATAACTTTATCCGAAGGTAACGGAACAGTCGGATCCCCGTTAACCATATCCAATTTTACGCCAATTTTGTATAGTTTCAGAGTAGGCAACAGTCGATATTTGATGACTCCATCCAGCGATGCCATATTGTTGAGTACAATCTTCATATCATCATTTGGACCAACTGCAAGTGTAAACCAGATATTGAACTCATGGCTCCTCTCGTAATTATGACTAACGCCGGGGCGTCTATTTATCTCGTTAGCGACGAAATCAACTTTGTCCGGTTTAACCGAGAATGCTACTAGAGCACTCTTGTATCCAAGCTTCCTCGTATCAAAAATTGCATTTATCTGTCGAATTAGTCCCTTTGTTTTTAATTTTGAAATCCTGTGAATAATTTCTGATTCAGAAACACCATAGCTCAGAGAGATTTTAAGAAATGGCCTATCAGATAGCGGAAATGTCCACTGGATGTCATTAAGCAATCGTTTGTCTAACAAATCAAGAGGGCTCGTCTGCAATGAAAAACTCATGTGTTAGTTGTAATATTCGCAGATACATTAAATACTTATCCAAATATATTGATACGATTGCACGTATACTTTAGTGACAATCATTGATTAATATCGTGTTTCCATGACTAAATTATCAAAAGATGATTTTGCCTTACTTCCGAAGGCTCGAAATCCAATTTAATAATGGCTCTTCATGAATTGTTAAGAGAACGACAAAAGAGCGAATCGTATTATGAATCTGGTTGACATCGTTTAGATACGTTTTGGATGCCTGTTGTGAAATGGCATGAACTACATACTAGCTGATATAGAAACAGATATTGCCACAGGGAATACGATGTCAGCTCGTTAGATTTACTAGTGATATAGTGATCCCTAGTCTCGGTTTTTATTAACTACCTGCCTAAGTTATTATATTGACTAGTAATGCCAATGCTAAGTTTAAACATTACGGCATTTCTCCATTTGAAATCGAGGTTATCTACGATGTATTGAAAGAATCATTTGAATTGCAAGAAGAACAACTCGTACCTATTGACGAAAATACCGTGAGTATGGTTGAAATCGAACTCCCAGTTTCGTATGACGATTCTTTCTTTAGCTGGTTTTCTGTGGAGAGATGGTTCAAAATCAAAGAAGTATTGAAAGAAATGGCTAGGAGAAGAGGTAAAAATGGTATCAGAATAGTTTTTGATTTTTGTGGAAACACAGACGATAGTCCTGCTAGGGTAAGATTCCTTTTGAAGGGCAGAAGTGGCAGGGAATTTGAAATAGCCATCGAAAAGATCGAGTACATGGTCGATACTATCAAGATGCAGCTCAAGAAACTATCCTGTGATATAGACGAGGTTGAATATTTATACGACGAGAAGAATCATAGATGGTTTCCTTCCATCACGAAGGCAGATCGTGGCAGCAGAAAATAACCGGAGTTCGTTATTCAGATGTACAACGATCAAGATAGCTGTACATTTAATTTATAACGGATGAATCCTGCAAAGTCTCAATCAATTCACGATATTTTCTATTTATGAATTCTAGGGATTCAGACAATTTCTTGGATTTACCATATTTGTATCGAATCAGTTCTCTATGGCGCCAAAAATGTTTACCCTCTGAAACCGAAATAGTTGTAAAATAATCTGGTCCTTTAAGACTATCCGGTAATTTTATACTAAAGGGTATTAAATACTCGATTGTGAACCACTCATCGCCATCGGGATAGTCATCTCCAGTATTCAAGTCAAAATACAAATGCAATGCATCATCTACTGTTAGACCCTCGTCCTTAATCGTAGGATGTTTGGTATAGGACTTACGAAAGTCCATTTTCAGTAATTCAGGTTCAAAATAAGTCTTAATAATTGCCTTCCGAAAGATTTCATTTGACTCTTTAAGATTCAAAGATACTATAATCAGCCTTGTCCATATTATAATCCTTTTAACTAATTAGTACAGTCACTTCAGATACGGGCCAAATCAATCATTCTAAACTTCTGAAACATGAGTCTATCACATGATGAATGGAGAAGAGTTTTCTCAGTATTCAATACTCTGAAATGCACTATCTAACTAATTTAGCATTTAATAATCGCCCTAACAGATGCGACATTTATCATTGGGGCCAGTATACATAGATCGAATTCAGGAAATGAACTAACACCCGCTAGCATGTTTTTATCTTGTCAATATGCGTCTAATCATTCAAATTTAGATTCTCGGAATAGTCACATTCATGTCAATTGTGAAGGTTCATAATTGGTTAAGTGCTTCTAATCGAAAATAAAGCCTCTTCGTTAAATATTGCTAAGTTAGACACTACCTACAATTAATATAATGCTTGTGGCCTTTTTTTGTTAAAGCGGGGGTCGCCTAGCCTGGTAGGGCGTGGGATTGCTAATCCCATGTTCGAAAGAACTCGTGGGTTCGAATCCCACTCCCCGCGCTTTACTTAGGAATTCTTGCGTAAACTTATTAGATACGGTATGCACCTATTTCGTACATGAATATTGACGCTACAAGAGGCATATACAAAAGATCGATCAGGTTAGCTGGAAACAGAGATAGATTCTTTTATACAATACAACTCAAAGCCATATTTTAGACAGGCATTGAAAAGACTGTCCACGGTCAACGCAAGGAGCGCTAATTTGATTTGTGATTATATCTTTGTTGAACAGACTGAGATCAATATTAAAGAGTTGACCAAAGAAGGAAAAATAAAAGTTTGACATGGTTATCAAACTACTTGGCAAACCAAATTTTTCGTCAAATGACCAAACAAGATATACTTACCTATCTAAACAGCCTAAAGTGACCTATATCAGAAGATCCTACTTACAAATGGATAGGCTCGTCAATGAGCGGCAAATGATCTTGAATAAGTTTTTCAAATGGTTATACAGCCCTGATGAGCCAAATCCGAGTGAGAGGATAACTCAACCGTGTATGCAAGGGACAAAGAACTTCTACGTCAAGAAAATCACCTTATAGGCATCAAACCTGTGGAACGTTCGGGAACATACCAGTTTCTTGAAGTACTGTCATAGCAAGCGCGACAGGTGCTATCGCGCTACGGCTAATGATATGTCGGCAAGACCGCATGAAATACTGAATCTTAAAATAAAAGATCTAATATTCAGATAATTGAAGGCGGCATCCAATTTGCAGAAGTTCTTATTACCGGCGGAAAGACAAGACCGAAAACTCTACCAATAATTGACTCAATACCTTAACTGAAGGATAGAATACACGACCATCCTACTGATACCAAGCCTGATTCATGGTTGTTTGTATCTCTAGCCAATACTACATTTGTCTCAAAATTAACCTCTGACAGTCTCTTTGGACAGTATAATATTATTATATTACAAAATTTTCGGAAGCTTATTGAGGACGAAGCAGTACATAAGGTGGATAAAGCGCTTATCAAAAATTTATTGACCAGGCCGTGAAATCTTTATATTTTCCGACATTCTCTCTAACAGAGAGAACTCTCCTAAAAGAACATGTTCTCCGAGATCATACTGGTTCGACAATGACAAGCAGGGATATTTCAAGTATATATTCTGTATTTTGGTAACTAATAATGAAGATCACTTCTTGAATCAAGAGTATTTTTAAAGGAAAAAGATAAAGGAGTATCAGCTTTAAGATCCAAACAATGTCCTAGCTGCACTGAATCCGACACGCATGGTTTAAAGTTCTGCGCCAAGTGTAGAATGGTACTGACATATAATGCGTATAATGAAACTATAGATGAGAAGCAAATTAAGGATAAAGAAGTTGAGAATTTGCGAAATCAGATGGCTACTATGCAGGAAGCGCAGCGCGAAATATTAGATTTGCTAAAGTATCGTGCGAAGCTGTTGCAAGTTCGAAATAAAAAGATAAGTTACATGGCAATTCATCATGTGCTTTTAGGAATCGAGTAATACTCATTTCTCTGTCTGCTTTGTTTACCAAGCCTTATCTGGTCACTTTGCATACGAAGCCATTCATACCAGATGTTTAGGTCATTGCGATAAAATCGAGGACCATTTCCTTGGCCGTAACCTTTAGCATATTTTCAGGTATTAACCTAGTATTTTCCATTTCGTTTGCTTCATATTTTAGCAGTTTTCCCTGGAGAATTGCGACGAAACATGATTATTGGCTCACGCTTATCTTCATTTGATCCCTCAGAATTAAATGGATTTATTATTGAATTAGTAGATTTTACAATTGTTCTTAGCATCGCTATCAGACGAAATCTTTCATGTCGCTTCAAAGACTTCTCAATTTTTTTCGGTCGACATAATCCTTATTTGGGCCAGCTATTAAAGTGGCGAATAATTCCTCCTTTCTCTTCATGAGTCATTTCCTTTTGATTCTGACAAAGCATATACCCAATTAATAATCGCATCAAATCAGTATTAAGATCGTTTTTGTCGTAAAGGGCATTCATAAGTAGAAGCTATACCATACCAATCGGCATCATCTAATCATACAGACAGTATAAATCGCAGTATAATAACGAATTACCTATGTGATATGGTACCTGAGGACTTGTACGAGAACTGAGTTACATATACTACTGCACTACATTCTACCGAACCTTCTGGAAATGTTATCAATTAGAATTACTATCGCAGGTGAATGTCTTCTAATAATATGCAGTATATCACGTTAAAAACCTTTTCTAAAATGAGACATCAGATGGTTAGACTTATGCCTTGAGATGGTGACAAAATTTGTGTATATTCTATGAAGCGCTCCAAATAATGCATTATAACGGCGGTGATAGTAGAGGATAAAAAAGTGAACGTCTATAATCGTGTCAGCACAGCACAGGTTTAACCTAAGCCTTGCAGGGCGCCTTGCTACATAAGGCAAGAGCTGCATTAGATTGTGCTAAAGCTGTATCCAGGATAGCCAGGAAAATTTTGTATTCTGTTACAGCTTTCCTTTTATATTGTGTCCTATATTCGTCACATAAATTCTTCTCTAGATTAGGAAAAACCTTGGTATCCATGGTATTAGGCGACCCATCCAATTCTATGCCACCTGGACCGCTTCCAGAACATGATTTAAGGAGTCCATATCTGTTGGATTTTTATATGTTTTACATTATGCTACATATATATCGGATCGTACCTATAACAAACTAAAAATATCGGAATATCTCCCAAAGCTTCGTTCCATTATAATCACTAACTATGCAGTTACATATAGTAAAAATAACCTGTATGATTTGCAATCCCCATTGTTATAGTTCGGTCTATAAATTGTCCAGTTAGTTTAGATGAACCTGTGCTTGCTCCTCCTGTCCGAAGAAGAAAAAAGCTCACTTAGATTCTATAACATAAATCTACCTTTATGTTATAGAATGCATTTATAATTTCATACATAATAATTTTCTATATAAATTGGAGCATAATCTATCACTATTGCTTATTATTTTAATACTCATTGGAATTTGGTCTTATGTTGCTACCTCTAATTACCCATATTGGAATGCCCAGAAAACTAGCCTAGCAGCAACAAAAATAAGTCCTTCAGGAATAAGTTCCCCTACTAATTCGTCTTCAATCAAGTTAAAGACAGTTGTAACTAACGTTGATTTAATTCCCAAAATAAAAATCCTATCACCACGTGACGGTCAATTGGTTCAAAGAACTAATAATAATCTCCTTGTCGTCGCTGGCACTTCATCAGATGACAGATCAAAGGATTGTAGAGTTTCAGGTACTTTTGAATGGTATAAAACCATACCAAAAGACTAGTGCGGCAGGAACCAACGGAATCAATGATTATTCTATCTGGAAATACAGGCTAGATCCGAGCTATACTGTAATTAAAGCAGGATCTAACAAATTAACTGCAAAAATTACTTGTCTTGGCTATCCTTATAGTTTGAGTAAATGGACAAGTGTAGATCTAATCGGAACGAGAAATGATAATGACACAATTACTTCTGGTGCAGCCGACCCAGTATCATTACGAATATCGATTAGTGTGGATAAAAATCCAATTACTGCAGGAGATATACAGACTATTACTGTGAAGGTTCGTAATCCAGGTCCTCTGAATTCAGCTAGTAGTGGAGCTAATGTAAGCGGACAAGTTATTGATTTGTCATCCTTCGTATCTTCCTCTTTTCCTTCTAAAAATACGAACGTGGTCGTGGAACAATTTGGCGGTAATACAGATAAAAATGGTGAGGTTTCATATTCATGGAAAGTACCTGGGAATACTCCAATAGGGACACCTTATATAGTAAAGGTAGATGCTTTATCGAGCAAGTACAACGGGAGATCAGAATCCAATATATTTACTGTAAAACCATCATCAAATAACTATGAGCCTTTTATTTTAGCTCAAGCCAGCAGTAACTTTACTAATGGTTTGAATAACAATATAAAGAATTTTACTCGGAACGTATTCAACACGGTCAGAAATAGCTTAGAAAACAATCTGAGATAAAGAAAGGTTCTACATTATCCTGGATAATGTAAGCACTGAATAGGATAACTCTATCTTCCCTACATGAATCTATAGATTGGACTTTATGATTACGTATGATTGTTATACAATAGAACATATAACTGAGTTCTTTAGCTAGTGTTACCTAAAACGATAGAGTTGATCAAGTAACAACTCAGCGATTGACACTAATGGTAAACTTGCAGAGGAGCTTTTTTATCGTAGTGATTAAAGAAATGAAAAATTGGATAGGAATATGTCTCAATAGACGAAGACCACAATTACTACAAAATTTAGGCTTACTATAGTAAACCCTATCATATCTTGAACACTAGTATGAGATCTTAGTCTCCCCAAGCAAAGTACGGCGCAGATTTTTCATCCTGATGATGAGTGTGTTAAAATCTTCTAAAGTCATCTTCTCAATCCCCTCGATTTTGTCTTTTAAAGTTGACTTCGTTTCATCATCAAATAATCTGGGCCGACCTCCCGTCTTTGAATTTAACCTTGACTCCACGCTGCGATCTTCTCTGTGAAAGGATATTTACTAAGGTTACAATTATTCCAGTCCCTGAGAACATAACTATACAACAATTAGTCGACCGACGGAGGTGACCAGATAATAATCACCATATCCTACAGTTGTAATTGTAACTATAGCCCAGCAAAATGTGTCACCTAAGCTAGTTATTCGCGCCTTGTTGCTGGTGTTCGGCTAGATACACGCCAATACCACCAAATATCATGATTGTAAAATTAGGATTATTAGAATAACAAAATCAAATTTTATCTTTAGGAATGTGTAGAGGCGATCACTTCTCATGAATAGAATATTGTTGGGCCATTATGTACAAAATATAGCTCCTACACGTGATAAATTGCGAGAGCGTTAACATAAAATTCGAATTTCCTAGTCTGGGCTCGGTACCGTCTTCTAGAATCTAACCACATGAATAATATTTCTAATTCTGAAAAATTAAAGAAAATAACAAGAAATGTAAATGACAGTTAGATATAGAAATCAATTTTTCTACATTTTACAGGTGGGATTAAAGGTACATATCTACTATTAATCTCTAGCTTTATCCTATGTCTTGTATATATTGCTGTATTTCCATTCTATTCACCATGCGGATCAACTATTATATGCCAAGAATCCCCGAATATGACTCTTGGGTCGAATCCCCATTCCAACGTAATGCGTGACCGACACACTATCATTCTCCACGTGAAACACCAAACTGACGTCAAGAATGTGTTAGGGATGTGACGTTCGATTATACTATTTAATCATATCAGTCTCTTGCTCTGGGTGTACTTGTTGGTGGTAACACCTGCTCTCTGGGCCTGATGAAATATAGTTTAGGATATTTTGTTTGGTTGTTGAATAAGATCCCTTTCCTCTAATTTTATCGTGGATCTCTTCGGTACCATCTAGGGAAATCCAGTAGAAATATAATTTTTCAAATCGTCTTAGAGGGAATGTTCCATTTGTTACAACACATATTCTTCTTGGCATTTCCTCGCAGAAAGCCTCTATAATATCTGGACGCATAGTTGGCTCGCCTCCCACCAGTGTAACGACAAATATTTGTTGTTTTTTAAATGTATTTTTAATTATTATTCTCCAATCCTGTGCGCTTAGGTCTTCTGAATCATTTTTTCTATTCAACCACCAGTAGCAATGACTACAATGTAAATTACAGACATTGTTAACGTCTACCGAGCCGTAAATAGCCGGTTTTGCCTTAGTTATTTTAATCCAAGCAACTATCACAATAATACTGGAATAACTTTCTCAAAGTAAAATATCGGCGGTTGAAAAACCCATTCCTGATTTGGATTTTGGAAACAGATACAAGATATCAACTTGTAAAAGAATGAACTCCCGTATGTGCTATGCTACCGAGAATGCTGGTAAGCATTGCTTGTTTTCGCTTTCAGGTGTTAAGTTTAGAGGTCAAAATATTTTAGGTACCGTTGTCTAATTTTGATTCTTGTTACAAAGATCCAGATTAATACCGTCTGCAAGCGAATTATGCATAAATACCACTATTTCAATAGATTATCATTGTCATTATAATCACGGCACAGTCTCGCTAAGGTAAGGATTAAGTGATAAATAAAAACCTAAAAAAATGGGTAGATTGATTATTTATTGGACTAACATATGAATCAATCTACAGAGACCATACCCCTAAGCTTCAATAAATTGTATCCCTTCATAAAATGGGCTGGAGGAAAATCCCAAATCCTTTCCACAATAGATGGCTTGATTCCAGCATACTTTGGCAGATATTTCGAACCATTCCTTGGCGGTGGCGCAGTGTTTCTGCATATAACTAACAAAAAGAAAATTCATTTTGATGCCTTTCTGTCAGACTTAAATGAAGAATTAATTAACGCATATACCGTTGTAAGATCGAATAGTGAAAGACTAATTGAGATTTTAATCACTCATGAACAGGAATATAACATATCTCCGGCTAGGTTTTATTATAATTTGCGGGATAGCTCCATTCCGCTCAGAAGGAATTTAGTTGAGAGGGTGGCAAGGTTTATTACGCTTAATAAGACATGTTATAACGGTCTTTATAGGGTAAACAAGCAGGGTAAGTTCAATGTTCCTATGGGCAGATACAAAAATCCATGCATATGCGATCACGACAACCTTCGGAATTTTAGTAAAGTTCTTCGAAAGTCCAGTACTCGTATAGAACGCGGTGATTATAAACGAATATTGCTCGAAAATGCGGCGGAGGGTGACTTTGTTTATCTGGATCCGCCGTATGATCCCACAGGCCCAACTGCTGGATTTACAGGATATACTGACTCTGGCTTCACTTACAAAGATCAATATGAGCTTGCAAATTTGTTCAAGGAACTCGACGATAGAAAATGTCTAATTCTGCTTAGCAATTCTTATACACCATTGATCAGAGAATTATACTATGGATTTAAAAATATAAAAATGGTGAGTACCTTGAGAGCTATAAATTCAAATGCGTCAAGACGCACAGGACATACTGAACTATTGATATCCAACTACAGGACATAAGTCGCGGTATCTCGAATATGACAACGTTGGAGAGCAGGATTTAAAATTATGCTAAATATTATGAGGTAACATGTGAAATGGAAATCAAGATTCTAGCTATTCTCGGTTAAAAACAAACATGATAGCCGCCATCGTCGAATAATGTATAATAAATATCACCATAAAGCCTATAATCTAAATATGATAAGTTATTAATCAAGTTGCATCAGAAAAATTTTGCTAAAGATCATGGAGGCAGAGTGTTGGAAAATCCAAAGATACAGATTATTCTTTGGGGAGAAAAATGGGAGATTAGTCGAAACAGCAAAATTTTTAGAAACCAGATAGAAGTCGCGCTTCGCAAGATATTTGATAGTGATTATTTTGTAAAGCTATGTCAATATAGGAATATTCACAAGCCTTCGTTACTGAATATAGTAACAAATACTATATCTAAAGCTCCGAATTCCTTTACTGATCGTCACATGCAAAATGTCATAATAGATCTGTTATTGAATGGAACTCTGTCCTACGATCATGACACAGCATATATTTTAATACCTACGGATGATATGAAATTGTATAATGAAGACCCAGAATTCGTAGATGGTGGCCACGATTATTTCAGGTATAAATTGCATAATGTCCACACTCCTATTAGGATACCGTTTGGATATATAATTAATTTCAATGAAATTGAGCAAATAACATTGACTTGCACTCACGAGATTGTCGAGATCGTGACTAATCCTGAGTACCGATGGCATATTTGGGCATTCACGAATGTGTAAATATCCCGAAGACAATCAATGCGAACTTGCGGATATTTGCGAGAATGAGTCTGATCGTGCCATTATTTCAAACATTCTGGTCTCAAGGTACTGGTCTAATGTCGACCAAATGTGTGTTGCATGATACTACAGAACAGATATAATATAGGATTTATTAATATGCTGAAAGAAATAAAATATTGTTTACGTGTTGATCTTAGCAACAAGAATTTTTAGAAATAGATGGTCAAAGGGTATAGTTTATAACGCAAGACCAGATAAGAACAGTCGGGGGATCGCGAGTCAAGCTCGTAAAATAAAATCTTTCCAAGTTTGCTATGACTCCTCTAGTTGTGTTCTTTGATATTTGTTCGAATGTCTTTGGTATTGATATCTTCTCTTAATAATTCCTTCGGGTTGTCCGCTTATTGTAACGTTATTTTGTAGGCCTTTGCGTCCGGAAACGTCATGTTGTTGACAAGTCTTGTCGTAGTAATGACGTTATCAGCAAAAGTCCCCCTAACATAGACATAAGCGAATGCATTTGATGATGATGTCCAACTATTAGAAAATCTATAGGCATTTCGAAATATTGACTCAAAGCAAACTGTGACTGGGTGAGACTTTCTCGTATAGAATCCCATAACTATCCACCATCTCCTTCATTGCTTTAATATCTGCTCATAATATTCTTTAGCGGTGTTAGTGTAACGGGGGGCTGTCCTTATTTCCTCTATTGATTTTTTATGTGGGTCTTAGTTTCATCAAAGGCTTTGTTAAAGTTATCATGATATTCAGCAAAAATTATTTCTGTAGCAGTTAGGCTAAATAGTTCAGAAAACAAAGATGCATCATATTGGCCTGCTGAATGTGTCTCATTTGGCTACTTGGCAACACAATCCTCATGCAAAAGTTTTTTGGATATATTTCCAGCTAATAATGTGCCAATAGTTGGAAATCCAGCCATATGACTATAATATAGTAAGTATAAATGTGTTAATAGGAGGATGAAGAGTTGTGGTTGTTAAGATCGATTTGTCGCACCTTCCGGTTGGCCTAAAGTCCATCATCATGAATAGCCAAGAGTTTTCTTTACTTACCAAAGAAAATCATTATGATAAGAATGACGATCTTGTTTGTCTAGAGTTGCCTCAGGAGAATACGGACGAAATAATCAAGATTTTAACTGTGATCCTATCAAAGAGTAATATAGAGGGGTACAGTGTTGTAGAAAATATGATCGACAAGAACGAAATTGCCATCCTAAAATCTGGAGATATAGAAGAGCTAGGCATATTTATTTGTGCTCATTGCGGAACCCCATTTCAAAGTCATGAACAAATGATGATACATCAACGTATGCATTATATTTTTTAACTGATAACCAGATTTGATCCACAACACAAACCGTACATAATCTTACAAGCATACTAATCCTTTATTCGTGAGCTGATTTCCACATCATTCAGCTTTCTATCTAAAACATGTCAATAAACAAATATCAAGTCCAGTCGCTTAAATTCATATGCCCAAATAAGTAATTAAGGCTATTAATTGCAAGACCTGTATGCCACAATAATCTACGTAGCACTTTTAATACCGTCATTGTTAGTTGTCAAAGAAACCAGAATGAGAATATCGAATTTTCATTCTGGGATTAGAACTCTATACTTCTTACCAATAACTGTGGCAGCATTATTAGGATATGTATTCTTCGTAATGCCTGTACTATCTCGTTTTCCTATACTAAATCTCTCTTGGCTTGGCTACAATGTAGCCGCTGGCCCTTTAGCCCATCAAGGCATTATTGGGGTAATTCCATTTGTTCCGTTGCTTGTTTACATGATGATCCACGTAAATTACTTTGAAGAGTATTATTTCAGGAAGAATTCGAAACGTGTACTGATATGGGGATTTTTGCATATCCTCATGGGTGTATCGCTTAACGCAGTGTTCATATTATTACCACTGGGGTTCTTTTATAAATATGTCTACAGCAAATACGGTATTAATTATGCATATGCCTTACACTTTGCAACGAATATTGCACTAATAGTAGTAACAGTCTGTTCATATTTTTTCATTTAGTATATACCTGTCTTTAATATTATTTTTCCATATTTAAGCGGAGTCACCTATTGAGTTCACACTCCTTAAGATGATGTTAATGAGATCACAAAGCTCAATTCGGCTTTCAATGACTATTCAGTATTGTGCAATTCTTGTTATAATTTAATCCGGGCAAATCTAGTTCTATAAACGTTAATTGTAGCCAGCGAGAACTTGTGTATTATCAGCCTTGATTTATCTTTTTTTCAAGTTATAATTTAAGATTGAAAAGGTTTGACTATATTAGCTTTGATTGTTTTGATGACATTAACTTATTTATATCACTATTCTGCTTTTCATACGTGCATGCAAATGACAGCATCTTACCTTCTCCAAGTTCAGGACCTATCAGTTGGGCCCCTACAGGTAGATTCTTGCTTGTCAGGCCGATCGGGATGCTAATGGCTGGCAGGCCTATACTATTAAATAGAACAGTATTTCTAAGTAAAGCCTATCGAGTTCGCAAAACTTTACCATTCACTTTGATCTTTACTAGTTCTGAGAATAATGGAGCAGTAACTATCGTAGTAGGAACTATGATTATATTGAAACATCCCGAAGACAGTCTTCGAGAAAATTCCGCCCTTATTTCTCCTATTATTTTTTTAGAATTTAGATAATCATATGCCAGTACTTGTTTACCTTCTATAAGGAGTTTTCTAACTTTTTTACTGTAGTTGTGTATCTATACGTTCAATCCATACATGTGTATCTCTGACGTCTCCGCTAGCCTAATCCTTTTCCATGTTTCGAAATACCTTTTCGGTATTATGCAATTTAATATTATATATTTTTGATACTATAGGTCTCAATCGATCTAGAAAATTATAGAAACACTTTTCAACCTCTGGATCCAAATACTTCATGAAATATCCACTTGGAACTCCATCGATATTGGTTCAACCGTCGGTTTTTCGATGATTTTTGTATACGCAGCCTTCTTGCTTTGAATAGTCGTCAAGTCAACTCGATCCCATCCAGTAGTATATTCTAATACTGCCGCTATATCCCAAACACTTTTAGATATAATGCCAACGTGATCTAATGACGGCGAAATCGGTATGACACCATGTCTACTAACTAGTCCATAGGTAGGTTTTAACCCAATTACTCCGCACAGAGAAGATGGGACTCTTACAGAGCCACCGGTATCTGTTCCTATCGAAATTGGAATCATTCCACTCGATACCGCTGCAGCAGAACCTCCGCTAGAGCCTCATGATATTCTAAAAACATTCCACGGATTTCTACTATTGCCATAAAATTGGTTCACACCCGTGATCCCAGATGCAAATTCATTCAAGTTGTTTTTGCCAATTAGGATTGCACCAGATTTTTTCATTCTCTTCACTATCGAGGCGTCGTAGGATGGTATGTAGCTAGATAAGATTCTAGAGCCTGCAGTGCATCTAAGATTTTTTACAAAAAAATTATCTTTGACAGAGAAGTGTATTCCATGAAGCGGGCCTCTGTAGCATTTGAGCTTTATGTCTCTCTCTGCGTTTCTAGCGGTTTCACATATATCATTTTCATTTGCGATTGAAATGAACGTATCATATAATCGATCTAATCTTTTAACTCTTATAAGACAAGATTCCACTAACTCCACAGACGAAATTTCTAAATTTTCAATTTTTTCTGATAATTCTTTAACCGAAAGGTGACATAATTTTTGCTCCAGGTTCATGTAGATTTTAATTCCACCTAAGTATTAGTATATTTGGCAACCAGAAAAGTCTATTCTTTAGAATTTTTGTAACATAGTAAAACGGATCGTATTTGGGAAATCAATTACAAATTTAGAGATGCCTTTGATAATAACATCTGAAAAATCAGGCTACCGAAATCTTATTTTTGTTCCTAGTCTTAAATAGCTAACTCATACAGATTTACTTATATATTGGAAGTCATATATATTATGTCTTCAGTCAATTCTGTTTTGACTTTTATCGAAAAGTAACTTATAAGAACCTACATCAATACTAGTAGTAGTTACTAGTAAAGAACTGAACCTATGGCTAGATGTAATTTGACATACAAAAATGAAATGCGTATTTTGTTAAATAACTAGTTCATATTATGCTGAATTCAAATCAATCGTTTGGAAATAAGATTAAGATTTGCAGAAATGATTATGCAATATAGTTTGAAGAATTAGAGATCTTTATTACCATGCGACTATAATTAGATACTGTCATTCATAATTTATTCGTATATGAAACACAGTATGACTTTTGTATTAGGTATTAAAACTAGATCTCTACGAGGAAAATTAAAAGCAAACGTTTTCATTATAGTGATAGGTATATAGATTTGTGTATAACAGATCGTCATTGTACGAAGAATCCGACCATTTTAAGAGATCTGCAGGACACCTTAATGTACAGAAGCAGGATATTTCAGCAAACGTAAGCGACCCTTCTGATACTAAGAATGTTTGTTCTCTTTGTAAAAGTAACCTTACTGTTTTTGATGCAGAGGTCTGTGAAATAGTCTGCAGTAATTGCGGTATGGTAATGTACGATAATATGCAATCTTTAGAGGCCGAATGGAGAGTCCATAAATTTGAAGATATAAAATTGAAAGAGAGAACCGGAATGCCTACTTCGCTTGCTATTCATGATATGGGTCTGTCAACCCTTATATCAACCTTAAATGTTGACGCAAACGGGACTGCACTCACCCAGGAACAAATTAACAAAGTAAAAACAATGCGTCGTTGGAACAGAATTTCTACGTTTAATAATAAGAGATCAGCTAGAAACTTAAATAGCGCATTTGAAATTATGTCTAGAATTAAAGACAAACTTTCCCTAACAGATGCAGCAATAGAAAAGGCTGCATACTATTACAGAAAAGCTCTGGATAAAAATTTGATAAAAGGCAGATCGATTGAGGGGATGGTCGTTGCTTCTGTATACGTTGCATGCAGGGAGATGAGCGTGCCTAGAACGCTTGACGAAATTTCTACTGTCATAAATAGCGACCTCACATTTGTTAGCAGATGTTATCGCTTACTGGTTAGACACCTCAAACTTCAGTCGCTTCCAACCGTGCATATTAATAGCTATCTATCCAAGATAGCTAGCAAAGCTGGAACCAGCGAGAGAACATATAGGAGAGCACTTGAGATGTTAGCCATAGTAAACGAAGACCATATTGCTATAGGAAAGCATCCAAACGCATTGGCCGTTGCTGTGCTCTATGCCGCATGTATATTAGAAGGTGAAAGAATAACACAAGAACAGATGGCAGTAGCCGCCAACACAAGCATGGTAACTTTAAGGAAGAGGTTTGCAGATATCAAGATGATTTTTCGTTTGCAGTAGATTTTTTACGCGAATCTTTAGATTAGGGTTCATAGCGACGATTGGGATATTTCTCAATCTCCTGGATAAATCAAGATATGAATCATTCTCTTAATTTTAATCCCATTGTAAGGAAAAGAAAAAGAAAATTACTCGCAATGTAGCATCAATTTTGATGATTATCTACCTTCATTATAGTATTTAGTCCTTATAAGACAGCATTGTAAAGAGCAGAGGCGGCATCAATATCCTGTATAAATTTCTATTGAATATCAATATTAAAATAAATAGGAAGGACATGCGGGTTGGACGTGGATTCGTGTATCTACGATAAAAACAAAAATACGTATTAATTGGATATACCAAGATGATATTATTAGATATTTCTTAAGGTTTTTGTTAGGAATTTAAAATATATCGACTGTAATCTAATTATATTATTTGCCAAAGACAGCAAAGTAGTTTGAGTGAGTGAACAGTAATGAGTCGTTAGCAGACATGTATTGATGATTACTGATTAGACTCCGCTGAGGAAAGCGAAGCTAAGTAGGGCCGTTGGAACTAAATTATTATTCGATTTGGCCTTCTATTCCACATCTATTGATCTTTCGCCTGAGTACCGAATATTTTCATCAGCGTCTTTGCCAGTTTCTACCTTATGCAATTCCCGAGATAGAACCTGCTTGTATTTGACTCGTTCTTCAATGGTAATCTTATCCAGATTAGAACTTATTGCCGCGCCAATAGTAGAAGCTCTATCAATCAAATCTTGGGCCATAAATTTACCAGTATCGCCAACTTTGAGCATCACATCAAGCTGTTTTTTTACAATATTTCCAATAGAATTGATGTCAGCGGCCATTTCTACTCCCTTGGACGTAATCTTGTATCTACCATCGCCATCCTCTTTGATCAACCCCTCCTGGAGTAGTCTGCCTAGTATTGGATAGATCAGGCCTGGCGAAGGCTTCCACTTCCCGCTGCTTTGTAAACTGGCTCTGTTAATAATCTCTTTTCCGGACATGGGTTGTTCCTTCAATAGGTTTAAAATATAATATCTTGAAAATCCTCTTGGTATGGAGCTACCTACTTTTCCTAGCCACTTTGAAACAATTTCTTTCATGTATCGCTAGTAATATCTCTAGCGACATATTAAGTTTTGGACTTGGGTACTGGGGCCGGAACCGGGTAGAACGCCAATGGGAAAATGGCTTAAGCTCAGCATAGATAGTAGCGTTGAACACATATTGCTTAATTTTCTAGCTGCACAATTTGTGTTCAGTGAAGACCAAGCACTTGTTTGCGAGATAACGATATAGCTGCTATTATTATACCTGCAACTCCTGCACCAATGCCCACCATCGCAATCATATATGAACGATCTACAGAGCTTTTAATATCCGAAATTGATTTCTGGATATTTCCCATATTCTTAGCCAATGATTGGATATCAGCTTTAGATGACTCTACATCGTTTGACATACCACTAATTATTGTCTGCAATTTTGGCCCTATATTGTTGCTCGTCGATTGTGTACCTGAAGTAATCACATTAGAGGTCGATGCATCTGGAAATGAGATCTTTTGTGTGGCTTCTACGATATCTAGTGGAATTTCTACGTTTGATATCTTCTCTCCTTGAATGGTGCCATTCATAATAAGACTATACGAACCAACCCTAGTAGGCACTGTTTTAGATTCGTATTGACCCTCAGCCTGTTCAGAGGGGATAAAATCGACTGATTTTGTAATACTGCCGTATTTCTCCTTTACATCTAGATCAGCAAGTGCGTCTATTACAGGTGATTCCTGTCCGCCGGCAGAAGTTTTATTGACAGCGACAATAATGTTATTAACTTGTGCAGTTAGTGGTGGCTCGTCAAACCAGCCAACTTCGACTTTGATGTTTCCAATCTGTTTCGTTATATGGGCATATACCGGTAGAATCAGCATGTTAGAAACATAACGCGCACCAAGAGCAGATATTATTAGAATACTGATAAGAAATGTAAGTAGACAAATACCAAATTTGTTTAAAATGTCATAAATAATTATGTATGACCCCTGCTAAGAAGGAGTTCTATCATCCTATAAATTTATTGGTTCATTCGTCGAATGTTAGAAATAAATTCTCAAATACTATAAATTCCAAAGTTTTCTACATAATTGGAGGTGTCTGCAAACGACTGATGAAGTCAGTGTCCTGTCAGGTAAACATACGAAGTATGTTTTTGCCCTTATAATGTTGACCGTATCATTTTCGATTTCGATTCTGATCCTCACTCCATCGTTGATCCAGAAAACATACGGACATGCATTTGTAATTAATAGCGACCCCTCACCCTCACAACTATTAAAAACGCCACCAGCAAATATACAGGTATCGTTAAGCGAGCCCGTTGATGTGCGCTATAGCAAGATTTCAGTATTGGACTCTACTGGAAAGGAGGTTGATAGGAAAGACGCACATTATGTGAAGGGCGACCATACTCTATTAGGCGTCTCCCTGCCGACTTCAGTTAAAGACGGAGTGTATACGGTTTCTACGAAAATGTTATCGGAAGTAGATGGGCATGTCACAGATAACGCCTTCGTATTTGGAGTTGGTAAGGCAATTATTCCAGTTACTAATGCAGGCTCTGTCACTGGGGTAGAGTCGCAACTATCTATTCCTGATGCCCTAGCAAGATTCCCTTCGCTAGTAGGTCAGGTGATCGTAGTAGGTGGAGCATTTCTGGCCTTGTGGATATGGAAGCCAATAACTAGAATTGACTGGCTGTTTACATCTTTCACAAGAACAAAATATAGAATTGATCGAAGTTTTTATATTTTGATGCTTGTTGGCTCATTAATTCTGATTTTCTCAGATATTGCAATGATATCTGTACAAGCTGTGTCCATAAACGCAACGATTGGTGAAGCCATTTCTACCAAATTTGGAAGTGTCTGGATCGTTAGAACGATTCTTTCTTTGGTATTAGCTGGCATGTCCATTCTATGCTGTTATAGGCAAGGAATTTTGAGACTCAAAATAAGAAATATTGGAAGTAAGAATGAGGCCCGTGAGTCGAGCATTTTCTCAAATCGCCTTTCAAAAAGAGTAGTCATTAGCTTCATGATATTAGGCACTCTGACATTGTTTACTACAAGTCTAATAAGTCATGGTGCAGCCGTGTCTGGAAACGCCATTACATCCATTATAATTGATTTTATCCACAATTTCGGAGCTTCACTTTGGATCGGTGGTCTAATATATCTTGCTTTTATAATATCACCCAGGATAAAAAGAGCAAGTTTGGACGAACAGACAAAAGCTTCGATCTTATCAATAATACTTCCTAGGTTTTCCACCGTCCCAGTAACTGTTCTTGGAGTAATCGTAATAACAGGACCATTTTTGTTGTACATATTGGAAAGCAATCTAGCATTGACCTTGGCTTCTTTCTATGGAAAAGTACTGATCATTAAGTTATCATTAGCGGCAGGAATGATAGCCATTGGAGGTTTCAATCAGGCAAGAATTTATCCTCAAGCCCTGAAGGAATCGACAATCGTTGCTATTAAAGCGACTCTGGAGAGAAGTAGCAGAAAAATTGGCGGGAACAAAAGAACATTCAAGCGATATTTTAGCATGGATACAGATTCAGTTGAGAATTTAACTACCCCAAAAGAAAATGAGAGCATTACAGATAAAGGAGAATATTTCAATACCCCATCTCCAGCAACTACAACAGCAATATCTAAATTTAATAAGACTACGAAAATAGAAGCGTTAATTGGAATAGCACTACTTCTGGCAGTAGCGATTATGGTCAATAGTGGGTTACCTGACAGTGAATTTCAGAGTGTGATACAGCAACAGAAGGCAGCAATATCAAAATGGTCAGGCTTTGCTTGCACAAACTGCCAACAAGCCATTTACCTCAACGAGTTTTACGCAAGACGGAGATATTATTAGCCTCTCTATAGATCCATTGGCACCAGGTAGTAACAATTTCCAAATCAAATTCTTGAATTCAACGTGGATCCCAATAGATATTAGCTCAGCAAAGATGAGACTAACTCAGACTGAAAAGGGAATTGGGCCAATTGAAGTCGATACCAGACGAGTGGCTTCTGCAATTAATGAATTTTCGACTAGTGCATCCTTTGGAATACCGGGAAAATGGGAAATACAGATTGAGGGAACGCCCAAAAAAGAAAACGCACCCAATATTGTAGGCACTTTTGATCTGTTAGTCAAGCCTCCTCTTGATCAGACAAAATTCAATGTTCATGAATTTCATATACCTTCAAACATGAATGGTAATAGTTCTGCAACCCAGCCGCTTTATCCGGTATATGACAAAAGCAGAAATGTGATATGGGTCGGTGATACATCCATCGGTAGCGGAAGGTTATTGGCATTTAATTTAAGTAGTGGAAAGTATTATTCTCATAGCCTTATCGGGACAAGCATAGTTACAAGTATTGCCCTAGACTCAAATCACAATAACGATATATGGTATATTGATCCGTTGAACAAGAACCTCGGAAATTTTGATCCCAATACCAATACTAATACTCTCTATCGAATAAAGAGCCAAGGACCCCCATCTGGTGTTACAATATCCAATAGCGTCAATAATAGTACAGTTTCTAATATCTGGATATCACTGCCCGTGGACAATGAGTTATTAAGATTCAATCCACAAACTAAGAATTTTACCAATTATCGCATACCTACCCCGAATTCTGGTGCCTTAGGTATAGCCGCTGATAACAGTGGCTTAATTTGGTTTGCGGAGGCTGGTTCAGGAAAGTTGGGAAGTATTGATACTAACAGAAACTTCAAGATAACCGAATATCCTTCAAGTGGTAAAGATATTAACAATAGCTCATTGAAGAGTCCAACGGCGATTCTTATCGATCCAGACACTGACAATATATATATCTCAGAACATGATGGCCATGCTATAACTGTTTTTGATCCAGTATTAAAGACATTCAAGCGATATCCTGAACTAAATCCTAAAGGGCTGCCATTTGGAATGGCGCTAGATGGTTATCATAATTTGTGGATTGCAGAACATGTAATAAATAAAATATCTGTTATCGATACTACGACCGGAGAACATAAGGACATTAACATTCCAACAACTAACCCATTCACTCAATGGTTAACTGCCGACACTAATGGAAATATATGGTTTGCCGAACAAAGAGGTAATTCACTTGGCACGGTAAGTGCTATTGCAGGCCAGTTACAAGCGAGTTCCAGCCCAAGTCAAGCAACATCACCCAATAGCACAAATAGTGTATCAAATTCTAAAAATAACGCCATTCCTCAATTGAGCTTCAGTTATGCGGATATCATAGGGCCAGGTGTCGCTGCTGGTATTATATTTTGTGCAATATTTTATGCTAGAAGCATAGTAGACCTAAAAAAGAGTATGAGTCAGCTGACCAGAATAAACAATACTGAAATCGATAAAAAGAAGGCGTAATAGCATTTGATGTAATATATAGCATCAATAGTAGAGAGTTCTTCCTAATCCTAGTTAAATCTGGTGTATCCGATCCTACACGGGGTATTAAACTATATTTCCCTTCGAATTTTAGTGTATTAATGAAACAATTTTTACAATAATAAATCCAAGCCGCAGAATCTAATCTACTGTCTAACGTAATTCTGTGTAACTGCAAAGTGTTTAACTAATAGTAGACGGCTTGATTAATTTGAGGAATTTATGTTAATGTATAATTTGAAACCACATAGTGTATATGATGAAGGAATTTAGAAATCAGACGTGCACTTCAACTTTCAATATTCGGATAAACACTTCATCTCAATACGTATCATGGATAAGCAATTATTATTCAGGATAATTCAGCTGACTATTAGTAAAGGGTTGGGAACAAGAATGGTAGTTACCAAGTCGTTGTTGATATATATAATTATGATTAAATTAATCAAGACAAGACTCTAGGAGATAATAACCTGGCACAAATGCACCGAACCTAAAGCAGATAAAAACAAAGTTTAAAAGAGCAGAATGCCAAGGAAGTTATATTGTTCTTCAAGATCATGTTGTTTAGTATTATTGTACTGTTCGCATTTCTTACCTTTGCTACGATTGAAGCTGGCCACCCTAGCAATGAAGTTGAAGGAAAAAAATCATCTAAGCATACGTCTGATCGGAACAGTAACGAGCTATCAGATAATGAGCCGTCTATTCAAATCTGCTGTAGCTGGGCTGCCAATAGGATTAGTGATGAAGGCCTGACATATAGGATCATAGGTGGGAACGCTATGGCTGGACAAGCGGTGCGCAGTGCTATCGACGATTGGACTAAATATATTGATGGTCTAAAGTTCACTGAACTTGACTCATCTGATAATAGCGCAGACATAACCCTAAAGTTTAATTCAAAATTTTCCCAAGATGGCAATGTACGACATATGAAATTGGCTGATAAAGGAATCAATCTAAAGGCTATTGCGCCTGGAGCAACGCGAATTAATTATAATCTTCAAAATGGCGAGATCACTAACGCCGTAACGACTGTATCGAAATCTATTTTTGGCGAAAAATTAGATTTCGATACAACTGAGCAGATTGCAAAACATGAGTTAGGACATGCGCTTGGTTTAGGCCATGCCAATTTCAGCGGTGACCTAATGTCTCCTACACTAAACGACGAATCAAAATCTATCTCGAATTGTGATATCGACGCGGTTTTGAATGCCAATCACATGTTAAAGGATGAAAATAGCAAAAGTACTTCGGGTAATTCATTTAGATGTTCTTAGAACTTTGAGGGAAGACACTTTAGCGATATTTGGTAAAATTGAATCCAAGGCACGAACTGTATATTCTAATTGCATGATAAAACAATGGAATTGCAAATAAGAAAAAGAGATTACGAGGAATCCGTGGGTGCAGTAATTTCGTACGCTCCGAAACATGAATTGTCTCGGAGCTCATTATCTAGACTACAATGCAAATCTAGACAGTTTTTGCTAATGAAAAGTCCAAGAGGAGATTGGAATTTTGTTAAGGGTCATAGAGAGAATGGAGAAACAGACTATCAAACGCTCAGAAGAGAAATTCAGGAAGAGACAGGTATCAGGAGATTCGCAGTTTTAAACTATCTTGGCGATGTAAACTATACCTTCCTGAAGAAGGACACAGAGATTGAAAAGGTGGTAAAGTTCTATCATGTTGGTACGTTTAATTCTCAAATAACAATCTCTCAAGAACACGTTGATTACGCATGGCTTGGATATAAGCAGGCTAAAGCACTTCTGACTTTTTGGCAATCAAAAGACATCCTCGAAAAAGTTTCTGAGATATGAATAAAGAAGTTTTCATCATCGGTAAGACCGTAGCGTCTTGCTTGTTAACTTTATTCGTATCAAAGTTCATATCATCGATAATTGTTAATTCCTTGTCTAATGTATTTGTCTAATTATCACTTATGATTATCAATAGAGATAGTCTCTCTAGCAGTATTAATTTTATTATAATTCTCAAGATTAATAACAATATATATATAAAAACTTGGTATTGATTGAATACCCTATAATATTAATAATAATTCTGTTAACAGAATCTTTAAGTAATATACTGACTTGATAGATAATGAACTAACATGGCACAGATGCCAGCACTAATTCCTAAAGAAGTAGAAATACAGAGACTGAAAAAGATATACATAATGGTCATTATGCTTGGTTCAATCGCAGCATCAGTAGAAGTAGACAATTTCGTTGATGGATCACTACATCAAACAGCTATTAGAGATAGCGCATTTACACCAGCTCACTGGTGGTTGTACAGTCACTTTATCGCTCTCCCATTAGGATGGGGATTTGTGGCAATGTACGACAGAAGAGTGCCTATTCTAAGAGGACCAAATAACTCAATGAATACGGGCTTGAAGATAACTATCATCGGTTATCTAGCAACGATGTTTACGATTGGCATAAATGAACTGTGGCACTTCTGGTTCGTCGAAGAGATATTTTCAGTACCTAACCACTGGATGTTTAACATGGGAGTCGTAGTTGCTTTCATGGGAGCTCTTGCATATGTAGTGAGAGTTTACGCACGTTTAGTGGAGTTAGGGGCAGAAACGCCAGCAAGGAACCCATATGTAGCTGAAATGTACAAGCTAGCACTAGAAGGTAAATTATATAGTAGGTCCATCCCGTAATACGACGATATTGAGTTCAAACCGACCGTAAGTCAAAAGTATCCATTCTCCTTTTTTTGAAATTAGAGAAATTAGATTTAAGTGTTCAAAAGTTATTATAGCTTCCAGTTTAGGCTTTTGTGCAATAGCAGTACCTGATTTCATACGAATTGATATATCATTGCTGGTCCAGAATCCTGTAGCCAGGAATTCAATCATTCCACATTCATATCTTATCTGAACAAATAATAATAACAATAATAATAATTTAGAACGGCTTCGCTCAAAACGCAGCAAACTCAATTGCAATTAATTAAAGTCCCAATTGGAAGCGTTTCAACTATTAATATTTACCAATCAGATTTGTTGATATTTGTTCTTCTATCGGAGCAGAGATCGATATGTGATTGATAAGATGAGTCCTCATATATTTGATAACTGCCTTACTTATTTAACACTGGTGCTGCTCAATTCATCAATATTATTGTAGAGATCCAGATATTGTATCCCCTTGGTGGTTGTTTTATAGACTTGATTAATTTCTTCATATTGTAGCAGATCGTTTTGTGACAGTATCAAAAGATATTCCTTAAGTTGGGCAAAGGATAAGAAGGCTTTATACATAATCTTAGTCTTGGTAGATCCACCTTCCTTGTTTGCACTTTCTAAAATCATTGCAATTATATCGGTTCTGCTCCTATATTTCAAGTGGCCAACTATAATTTAGATAATAACTATTTATGATATGCTAACATAATTACCTAGCTTCATTTAAATCTCTATCTTACGTATTTATATTAGATAAGATTTCTATTCCATTTACTTAATTGTATTTCTTCTCGATTTGAGTATTTGGCTAAAGAATAAGGAAATAACATTAATTGGTTTAGCCAGTTCCCAGATTGTCGTTTATAATACACACTTTATCGTATTGATCTAGTGCATGATACTGTCTAGATCTCTCATTTTGTCATTAGTCATGCAGTGGCAAATGGGCTGGGTCCGGGGACCTGATTACATGAATATTCGGTACCTATTCGAACTAGTATGAATGATATTCCAATTTATGAAGCCTTAGCTGTTTGAGAGTGGCAAATAGTTTACAGCATTTTTCACATTTCCACTGATTTGCTCTAGCCTGCTCGTAACTTGAATAAGTTGCCTCCTTGCTCTCGTACCTCTTTGTTTTAAAATTGTATGTATAATGATTATAATTAACCTTATATTTTAACTTCGTTAAGTCTACCATGCTTTACTTTTATACATAGTACCATCTTAAAAATCAATATGCTACTTCTCTAAATAACATTATGCAGTAACAAACTATTATTCTATTGTTACTTGGTTATCTTTCAATCAGATGATTTTTTTATCGCACAAGTATTGGTCTTCTTTTCATCCTATAACGTAGGAGAAGGGCTAATTAGATGTGAATTCTCGCAGACAAGTTAACCAAATTATAGTCAAACTTTAGTACTGATATTTAGATAAGTAAACTTTTTTCAGGCTAGTTAATTTTGACTGTTCTAAATCTGAATCTTAGTTTGTAACCAAGACACAATAATTGATTCTGTCATGAGGACTAAGACGAGGTAAGTTGTATTTACGATGCCAACTAGGATGCAGATGACCGTTAGCGTACATCGCAACATTTCGTACTCATTAAACAAAGAAGTTTTATGGTACAGTATATGAATATTTGGCGTCAATTTGTAGATTTTGCGTATATCTAAGCAGTAATATTCATCATACATATAGCTCAGTAAGTGCATTAGGTAAGGTGTGGCGTACTGAAGATCAGATATACAGTATTGCAAACATACGTTTCAGGGAGGATGAAACAAACGTCATTAACGAACAAGATAAATAAAAAAAGATCTTCTTCTGAATCGAAGAATTACCAAATATAGTGACATGTAAATGGAATGGGGATGGAGAAAAAGTGGCTCTCGGCGGAATGAGTTAAGAAAGCTTGATCTGGATAATATAGCTAACGTTACCCTCTTTATTGCAGTGTTTATAGGAATATGGCAAATAGTATTTTTATTCAACGTGTGGCCTAAGGTGGCATTACCTTCTCCGGCAATGGTTTCAAGCTCGTTTGAAGGACTAATACAGGATAGGACTCTCATCGATGGTATAGCAGTTACAATGTATCGGCTTATTATTGGATTCTCGATATCAATCATCATTGGCATTGTAATTGGATTGGCCATGGTAAAATTCTCAGGTTTCGGAAAAACAATGAGTTCGTTTGCGGTTGGACTGCAATCTTTTCCAAGTGTGGCATGGGTGCCATTTGCAATTCTGTTAATTGGGTTAAATGATTTTGGTATATTATTCGTAGTTATAATGAGTTCGGTTTTTTCCGTCATGATGTCTACCTACAGTGGAGTACGCAATATACCGCATATTTACATACGCGCTGCCAGAAATATGGGGGCAAAGGGTTTTTCACTTTTCTGGTATCTTATGATTCCAGCAGCTACTCCTTCTTTGCTCATTGGTTTAAAACAAGCGTGGTCTTTTGCCTGGCATGCATTAATAGGAGCTGAAATACTTATAGCAGCATCTGTGGGCTTAGGCCACGTGCTCTTAGTTGGCAGAGAATTTCAGCTAATGGATCAAATAATTGCCTCAATGATTACGATATTTGTTATCGGATTAATATTTGACCGACTCCTATTTTCTAAATTGGAAGACAGAGTAAGAGAAAAATGGGGATTGAATCAGACTACAGAACATTAACATATGCTTCAAAAAAGCATTGTAGTCCTATATAAGAATCAAATGACTGTGGATATGATATTTTACCTTCATGATAGCACATAGATGCTGTTGAAAATTGACTAGGGAAGGAAATTCTTGCAAAAATAAACTTGTACATTCATTACACAAGAATGGAGAAAATCTTTTGGATGTTCTAATTATCGTAGCATTAATAAGCTTTTATACAGACAGAATAATAGTCATGCGTCTATTCAATCGAAAGCAGGAAGGTAAGCAAGACCAAGAGACTGAACTTAAAGGTAAACCAGTTAAATGCAAGGAATGCGGCATGCAATTTGAAAGTAAAGAGAGACTCAAGGTACATTCTAAGAAGGCTCATTCAGGAAGGGGAGAAAGGAAGAAAAAAACTGGGGCATAATGCATACTATTAACGAGGTACGAGATTTGCAGAGTTGAATTAAAATCCTAATCACTATGTTGTGACGAGCTCGCTACAGCATGTAGACTTGAACAGCTTGGAGATGACAGTGGCATAAGGCCAGCAGATATGTTGGCATAGCTGTATTCATTAATTAGAGTATTAAAAAATTTTTTTATGGAATAGATACCATGGTGGTATATTGTAATTGATTTTCTTGGAAATACAAAATGGTTCTGAATGTGAGCACTAATATAATGAGGCATAGTTACCCAGTCTCAAAATGGTAATCGAGTTTCGAGAATAGATGACATGAACGCCTCCTATAGTTCAGAATCTACATTCTCTTCGTCTATTTGCGACAGATGCAAAAGCAACAAAAATGATCTCCACTATATTTTATTTAGACAGTTTGCACAGGCATCTCATCAACAGTATAATGAATGGTACATTGTCAAAGAATGCACAATAGGCATAACAGTTGTTATTCGTTTCTAATTGAGATTTAATAGGGCAGCTACTGAGGAAATCATTCTTTTACGAATTCCATCTATGGATTATCCAATGATAAGATTTAACTACATTGCATTGAGTTTGGAAGCCATTTTCCAATCTGGCCTACTCCCCATTGTTTTTTGTCTTCCATGATATACATTTAGGTTAATACCGCTAATTCGATCCATCGGTCAAACTTTGGCAATCAATACAGATGACACAGACAGAACGTAATATGCGATCCAGATCATATTAAATAGTATAACTAGTACAAGAATTCACAACGACCAATCACACTACCAATATAATCTATTTCTAGCATTAATTAACTGGGCTATCATTTGGTACTAATGATAACATTGTCGCTTCTAGCAATAGCAACTATCATTAGCAACGATTAGTTCACAGGACAGATCTACCGACAATGGCAAAAAATGATTAATATAATATAATGCGATGCTATGTACTTATTCATACCTTTATAGTTCGTTATAGCAGTAAGTGCCTCTGGTGGAAAATACGGTGAAACGATCATGCGAGAAAAGCTATATGTACAAAGCAATAGATACAACTTATCCTCTTATTGGTACATACGGCAATGGTATTCCCCATGTATCTTTCCACTTAAAGTTGCAGCCATGACAGACAACAACCTGAATTGCATGACCATTTATAACTTGATATCTTTCAAGACTCAAGCACTCGCAATTACATTTTGGGCAAGAGTATTGATGTTCATCTTGTTCCGTATTCCAATCCTCCATATAGTTACCTGATTCTCTTTTTTCAACCAACACGCAATTCAGTATTATCGATTCAATATATTCACTATTCGAAGCTAAGTCTAATGCGTATCGATAAATAATTAATTCCATAAAATATACTCTTTATTAACTTACTGTACTATAATGAATTAACTTTGTTTAGACATTTCGTCAAGATGTACTAGTTGAAATTGAAGGCCTCATTTATCATACAAAAGTCGATAAATCCGTTATTTTAGACAACGTTCACCACGGTAATGATCTTTAATATTCTGAAAAATTCGATGCTCTGCGGTTATACATTTCGATAATGTGACTAGTAAACTGAAGAAAAGACACAGATAGATAATTGCTCTAACTATATGTTATCCAATTTTATGTAGATCGTATGGTGACAACTTTCATCTTTTTCGAATAGCTTTGGCCTACATACAATGATCCTTGTGTTAAGTTATGGCATGATATCTTTTGAAGGCCGTGAACCCTTCTGATACCTTTGAAATATGAAATAGTTCAATTAAGTAATACAATATTTTTACGAAATTTCCCCAGCCTTTAATTATTATCTTCAAGGCGACTGCGCATCTTCAGCTAGAGATTTACCACTACGGGGCTGAGAAAAAATATCCAGAATTATTATGACTAAATGGCAAAAAACATGTTATATGATCTTGAGAACTCAAATCATCTATCCCTTGTCTAGAACTCTCTCCTTCTTCTGGAGAATATATTGGATTAAAGCGAATTAAGGTCTCTTTGGTTACGTGATATTCTTGTTATCTGATTTACTTTTCTTGTCTATCATATCATTCAAAATAGTATATATATGCAGAAAATGCAGTCCCTTATCTGTTGTTCTATAGGTTTGCCCTTGTTTAGAAAATTGTATCAGTTGCCTATCCAATAGAAGAGAAAGATATTCCTTTAGCTGTTGATGAGAGAGAAATGCACCATACATTATCTTCGTTTTAAGTACAGTACCTTCGCTGGCAACCTCCAGTATCCTTGCAATGATTTCAGTCCTTGTTCGGTACCTCATGCTGAGACTTTTTATCAATTTATTACACTCAATACGATAATAAAAAGTAGCGCATTTTTTCTCTATAAAGTATATTGATAATAATGTATTTTCTTCGCACTGTAGAATCATTACTCTGCGTGAGTTTTCAGTTAATCACGCTCTAACAAGTCTAAAATCCTTGACATAATCATCTCTGAACTAGAGTAATACTTGAATCGATTCTGGAAAGCATAATCCTTCTTAAACCTGTCCGTCTGTGATTTATCTGCATTATAATACACTTTGATCATCCAAACCATCCTATGTACAATGGATGGAAGACTTGGTAACAAAGATAATAAGAGGTTCCAAATATACTACTGAGATGTGATTGCGCCTATTTATTCAAGCTAATCTAACTACACAGTTTGGCTTCTTTTCGTGATATTTCTATTACTTAGACAACGGCATATTTTGTAGAGTTCATGAATTTAAGAATGTAATAAATGTGATACTCGAGAAGTGATTATGATCGTGCACATCATAATCATGAAGCTTCTAATTCGCTTGTCCGAATTCCTCAATCTAGGACATAATGCGTCACACGGACTCTATCAATACTCTGCAAAAAAAAATAAGATGTGAAGGAGAGCACCTGATCTCAACTCGGACACTAATGAGCCATTAATATGTTCTTATCTGCATAGGTCTACTGTGGATTAATTAGAAAGTCGCGCATAAACCTGTACGATATAGGTCAAAAATTACCAACATGGGCCTAATATGCTCTGAACCTCTCTCCCAGGACGTAAGATGCTATCTTAAGTTCCAGAACCTCGTTCGCCCCTTCATAAATAGTAATTGCTCTAGAGTCCAAGAAGTGTCGTGCGACTCGATTGGTCTTTTTATAAGCAAATGATCCGAAAATCTGAACCGCTCTGTTTGATGCGTTAAACGCAGCATTACTTGCAGAAAACTTCACTAAGGCAGACAGGTTATCAGCTTCAGCCCTCAATACAGAATATTCTCTATTATTTCTAGTCATTTTTAATTGCCATCGATCATCTCTCATCTTTAAACCTTCGATATAGTTTTGGAGTTTTTGTCTGACAAACGCAGCCCGGTATATTAGCCATCTAGACTTTTCTATATTCAAAATTATTTTCGCAATATGTTGTTGGATTAATTGCTTTTTTGCTAAAAGTGAACCATGTTGGACCCTTGTCTTGGCGTGAGACACAGATTCGTTCAGACAGTCTTTCATTACACCTATTGCGCCGGCTGCTACACTAAGCCGTCCATCGATGAGTGCACTGTAGGCGATATTTAGACCCTGACCTTTTTGACCAAGCAAATTTGTTTTTGGAATAATGCAATTATGGAACGAAATCTCGGCATTTTTCACAGTCAACATTCCGATCTTATTTTTCATTTCTCTTATATTGATGCCCTGGGAATCAGTGTCAACAAGGAATGCTGATATATTCTTGCTGTTATTGCCAGTTCCTCCGATTTCCCTTGCATAAGTAGTGAGTAAATCCGCAACGCTTCCATTCCCTATCCAGTGTTTTTTTCCGTTTATAACAAAATGATCACCTTTATCTTCAAAACTGGTAGTGATAGAAGATGGATCACTTCCGGCGTTAGGCTCCGTAAGTGCAAATGCCATTATGTTTTTGCCCGTAGTAGTACATGGTAAATATCGCTTTTGTTGTTCATGGTTCCCCCATGTCTGAAGAATCATCTCACCAATTGAGATATGCGCCGAGAAAAAAGTTCTTAATGAATTCCCTTCTTCACCTAATCTTTCTATTGCGAGAAGGTAGGTGAGAATGTCATATCCTAGTCCCCCATATTTTCTAGATATAGGGCATCCCAGCATGCCAACTTTATTGAATTCAGAAATTATTTTCTTGTTAAATATTTCTTTCAAGTAACATTGTTCTTCAAATGGACGAATTATTTTGCATATCTCGTCAACTTCCTTTAAGAAACGTTCTTGTTTCCTTGAGGTTTCGAAATTCATAATAGATAAATTGGAATAATTCCTCATCGATTTACTTATCAAGAAGTCTATTAAAGCTTGCTATGTCGTTTTAGGTCGTTTGATTGGTGTCCCTTTTAGTAATTAATCCTAACTTCCATCCGTCTCACCTTTTGAGACGCACTTGCACATAGCAACTTCACTCTAGACAGCAATTAAGTAGCACTGTGGCTTCATTCCCACATGAGAATGTCCAGATAAACAGTAGTGGTATAAAAAGTAAAATAGTTATTATATATCGGTGTTATACAAACGGCATAGGGTTTAAATACTTTCGATATGAAACGACATTCAGTGAAAAAAGATGCCAGTCGCAATAATTCCAGATATTAGCGAACAACACTGTATAGGCTGTGCGCTCTGCGTTGAGATTTGCACTGCTCTTGGTCCAGATGTTCTTAGAGTGAAACCTGTAGAAGGATGGAAGAGGGGTAAAGCCTTTGTATTTTATCCAGAGAGGTGTATTTCTGATGGTGCCTGCATCGGAGTTTGTCCAACAAAGGCAATATTTTGGATGAGGCCAATGGATTACACACCGGGGCAGCCAATTCCATTGAAGAAGAATGCGGTATTTGTCAAGGGCTGGGAAGAGGGTTAATTAGTTTAGCCCCTTTAAAGTCCTAAATCTCTTTTTTTGATACAAATTCTATAAATTACTTATTAGGTTTATAGTCTAATTAATGGCGCATTTATTTTTATTCTCTAACGCATTAATTCATTCGTTGAACCTTAGATCTGTCTAGACAATATCATTTCAGAAGGTGATAATACAATGCCCCCTCATGGATTTTCTGATTACCAATCCTAATGCGGAGGCCAAAATCAGAGTGAAGTCTGAATTGGGAGCCTATAATAATTTTGAGCATAATTGATAAAGATAAAGATAAAGATAAAGACATGTCACTTGCCTGCATTAATTAGGTTAATACTTTGAAAGCGTATATTAACAACTGGATAGAAAGATATGAAATTTTGGCCAAATTCACGAGTTTATAAATACAATAACTATGATAAATTCACAAATCATTCTCGTCATAATTTTGACAAATGATAGATGTTCACAATAACTTAATTTACACATATCATAATAACTGTTATAATGCAGCTCATAAAAAAGCTGGAAATAAAGTCAAGGAAGAAAATTATTGAATTTCTCAACGAGCAACCGGTTGGCAGGATAGCTTCTATCGATAAAAATGGTTATCCACAAATTATACCGATGAATTTTGTGTATTCATCTATAGAGGGTGCCACGAGTGATATGAACAACAAAATAAGTAGAGACGCCGTTTATATGCATTCTCATCGGTCTGGAGAAAAGCTTGACAATATTCGAGTAAACCCTAAAGTAGGGTTCGAAGTTGATCAACATATATGCTTTTTGCCCTCTTATTATTTTCATCCCCACGATGCTTCACAGGCTGACACCCTGTATATCAGTGTAGTCATAAAGGGAGAAGCTGAGATTATTAATGACTGCGAAGAGAAGACCTTTGCATTAAATATGTTAATGCAAAAATACCAAAATAGGGACAGATATCAGGAACTTAACCCATTGATGCCATCTGTACGCGAAGTTGCTGTGGTTAAAATATCACCACACGAAATCCACGGAAAATACAAAATAGGTCAACAATGGACACCATCTTACAGGCTAAAAATTGCCAAAGCTATTGTTAATAGGGAGGAAAAATACGAGGTAAAAAAGATTTTGAATATTATGAGGATAGAAATACTATCCGATGGAAACCTCAAAATAATCGAGGAACCACTAATGTAGTACCCCTTATTACCATACTGTTCAATCAAATCAGTAGTAACTATTATATGTTCATCATTTATGCCCACAGATCTGAAAAGTGAACATGGTATATCCTACGATTTTGCCGGAACGCCTATAGGGATAGAAATTGTTTGTATCTTTCGGCATTAGCTCACTTTTAAGCTGCAAAGCATCAGATTTAGATATTTTAATCATGGCCAAGCGATCATCTAATATATCCTTCCAAGGGATTTCAGAAGATGGAGTCTTGATTCTTACAATCATTACAATTATTCTTGCCGGAAACTCCTCGTCTACGATGACCGAATACTCAAAATCGTCCCTTTCACCAAATGGATCTGACACAGTGTATGGATCAATCTGTACATATCGTCTCAACTTAGCTCTAATTGAATATGATAGTGCGGTCATTATGACAATATCAGTTGTCCCTAATTTCTTAACCTCTTCGATTGTAGGAGGCTTCAAGGGTGTTATTAACACAAAATGTTATATTTATTATCATTATATAATTTGATCTCTGACATAAATTCTGATTATTACGCCACATATTTTTCTCCCCGCATTGGTTAATGCGTCAGAGTTTCGTTAAATATTTCCAATAGTATATCACATTGAAATTATTACAACATAATGCATTCATCTTGCAGCCTAGCATCCGAGTCTCATAATACAATAGTGTTTTGATGTGGGGCGTATGTAGTAAGCTTGAATGCAATTTTATTTAGGCAGGTATTGCATTTAATAGAGATAATTTATGATTGAGATCTCTGTAGGGCATACTCCTGATGCAGATGACGCGTTTATGTTTTATGGAATCGTATCAGGTAAAGCTAAAAGTTCAAACTTCAAAATAAAGCATATAGTAAAAGACATAGAGACACTAAATGAGGCAGCATTTAGACATGAACTCCATATTACAGCAATTTCTGCACACGCGTATTACTATTTAAGTGATTATCAAATACTTCGTACTGGTGGGAGCTTTGGATCAAATTATGGACCTATCGTCCTATCCAAAAAGCAACAAACACAAATCCAATTGAGAGATAGCGTTATTGCCATCCCAGGAAAATTGACTACTGCGGCTTTACTCTTGAGACTTGCACTTGGGGGTTCATTCACAGAAAAAGAAATGCGTTTTGAACTTATACCAGAAGCAATTCAGAATGGGCTAGTAGATGCAGGGCTTGTAATACATGAAGCTCAGATTGCATATGATAAGTCAAAGTTCGAGAAAGTTCTGGATCTCGGATCTTGGTGGAACACTGAAACTAATGGATTACCTCTTCCTCTTGGAATCAATATAGCCAGTATTAGGCTGATGAATCAACCCCAGATAGAGGCTTTTCAAGATATGTTGAGGAATTCAATACTTTACGGTATGAATAATATCGATGAAGCTGTAGATTATGCAATGAGTTATAGCCGAGGGCAATCAAAGGATATGATTACGAAATTTGTTAAAATGTACGTAAATGACATAACTATAGATATGGGTAAAAGTGGTAAAAAAGCGCTTACGAGATTATTTGAGAAATCAAGGAGTGCAGGATTGTTGCAATCAGAGACTAGACTGAATTTTACATGAATAGATGCTGATACATTGTTAGGTATAGTGCACTTTCACTGTTGCCAGATTTACATCTGCGCCGAAGACTATAATACTTGCCAATTTGACATTATACTTTAAACAGAGTTAGCATCAACCCCCTCTATATCCAAAGCTGACTTATAATGCTGGAGGGGACAATAGCAGTATTCTAAAAATCGAAAACCGATAATTTATCACTAGGAATTTTCAGATGAAGCTGATGTTCGCTGAAAGAATCAACTTTTGACTTTGGTATCATGTACATGCGTAACTTCACGATACTACCATCAATTACAATCAAGTTGTCTTTATACTCTGCCATAACATTTCCACAAAATGTTTGGTCGCTAGTCTTTACTGGTCTTTTCGTTTGTACCATCTCATCCCAATCCAAAGGTGGCGGTACAATCTCCATTTCTAGAACGATGTGTATATCACTTACTCCTATTTGAACAAAAAAATAGTCTACTATATAAGAAACTATTAGAAATGATTACTATTTCATTAATACTGGAATATTATAGTTATCTAAATATAGAATACATCGCCCGAGAAATGTTAGAAGCATTCTGCTAAATGTTGCTAGTTATCAAATGGACATTTTATCTCTAAAAGCTATATCATTGCCTAAAGAAATCATTTGCTCTTCCTTTTCTGATTTTAATACAGTCATTAATTCTGTTTCAAGTATATGAGGTAGCTTTCTGACCTTATTTTCCACAATATCTCTCATCTGTTCTAAATCTTTCGCGCGAATTTTCAGGAGAAGATCGAATCTTCCATGCATCTCATGGATTTCTAAGACTTCATCAATCATTGATAAATCAGAGATTATACTGTCTGCTGACCCGGGTTCAATATTAATTCCCATAAATGCAAGATGATCGTAGCCTAGCAGACCATTGTCCACTGAAATGGTAAATTTATTAATTATTCCTGCTGATATCATCCTCCTGACTCTTATATGTATAGTAGCGTCTGAAACCCCGATCTGTTTGGCTATATTTACAAAGGGCGTCGAAGAGTCCTTATTCAAAATATCAATTATTTTAAGATTAACATCATCGATTAGCCTACGATTACCATCAACGCTATTCAAATCAGCAGCCTGCAAGATAATATCATTTGCAACTATTCAAAGGTGATATAAAATGATTTGGTCTTGCTATTTGTAAATAAAAGTCAGTTTTAACAATTTATGGGAATTTTAGAGTAATTTGTCCATTTGGACATTATATATTCTGACCGTAACACTATATACCAAATATAAATTGAAGGTTCAATTTTCGTTAATTTCTGGAAAATCCGGCTTTTGCACTATCGAGCTTTGGATTTTGTCATTGCGCCTATAAACAAAGATCGGAGCTACTCCCAGTATCTATTTAATGGAAATACAACAGCGGCCATACTGATGAATTGCATTCGTTTGTATGGCCATAGATAACAATCATGGAAACCTTTGTAGATAACATCATCAAAGGTCAACGGGGCGATTTTTTTTATCGGTCTTGTAAATAGGATAGAATTTCTAGTGTTACCTATGATGAATTGGAGCAATACCATAGGTCGCTCCCAGGCTTACGAGTATAATATTGATTGATATTTCCACAATTCAGTTATACATATGTATCCTGATTGATTGATCTAGTATGTGATGCATGTACAAGAAGTGAAGGTCAACCTGCTATGCAAACACAAAACTAAGATCTGTTTTCTGATTTGTATACTCAGATTGACGATGGGCTAGATTTTGGTTGATTGAAAGCCGCGATTAGAATTGGAGTAATGGAAGAGTTTTGTAATTTTGAAATGTATTCCAAAGGCATCTAAAACATATTTAATAGCGCTAGTGTTCAATTAGTATAGCTAATTATTAATGAATTTTAGAATAAAATTAGGCATATCTGCTGCAATAATAGCGGCAGTCATATTAAGTTCTATCCTTTATGGTGCCGGGCCTTCATCGACAACTAATGGCTTAGATAGTGAACCATCAAATATTCTTAGAATTGGTTATTTTCCAAATTTGAACCACGCTCAAGCACTTATAGGGCTGGGGACTGGAAGTTTTCAGAGAGCTATCGGCGAAAATATCAAAATTAATTCAAAAATGTTTAGCGCCGGGCCCTCTCTTATTGAAGCTTTGTTTGCGAATCAGATAGACGTAGCCTATATTGGCCCAAATCCTACAATAAATGGCTACTATGTTTCTGATGGAAATGGACTAAAAGTAATTTCTGGGGCTGCGAGTGGAGGAGCGGTATTTGTAGTTAGAAATGACTCAGGAATTAATTCACATAAGGATCTTGGTAATCGAGTCTTCGCGTCTCCACAACTCGGGAATACTCAAGATGTTGCACTCAGAAAGTATTTAATATATAATGGATTCAAGACAAAAGAAAATGGAGGAAATGTTACATTAGTACAGGCAAGCCCGTCTGACATCCTTACCTTGTTTCTGAAGAAGCAGATCGATGGTGCATGGGTACCTGAACCTTGGGGAGCTAGATTAGTAAAAGAAGCTGGGGGCAAGATTCTAGTAGATGAAAGAAGTTTGTGGCCTGATGGTAAGTTTGTAACTGCTAATATTATTGCCAGGACTGACTATCTTAAGAATAACCCAAACATAATCAGAAAATTTTTGACAGCCAACGTTGATGAGACAATCTGGATAAACAAAAATAAAAATATGGGAATAGAATTGTTTAATGAAGCTTTAAAAAATATTACAGGCAAGACTATACGACCAGACGAATTAGCAGACGCCTGGTCCAGGACAGCATTTACCTACGACCCAGTCAAAACTTCATTATTTCAGTCAGCAAAGAGTGCATATGACCTGGGATTTCTTGCAAGAGGAAAAGAAAGGCCAAATCTTTCCGGGTTGTATGATTTGACGATCTTAAATGATATTCTCAATCGAAAGTCTCTACAAAAACTAAGATAGCAAGTAACCAATCCTAAACTGGCATTTCTTATGATTTAGGCAAAGACTTTTAGAGTTGGATATGGGGCTGAACGTCTGCCTCGCCCAGTGATAGGAATTAAAATGGCCCCCCATTCTTGGCATATTTTCGCCAATATTTTCTCAGCTTGAATTTCATGTCATTATATCCAGGTTAGGCTTATGGAATGTCAACTCATAGTGTTACAATAATCCGCCGTAGCTTTTCTGGTTTCCAATCATTAATTGTCTTGACAGTTTCTGGTTTGCAATAATGAGTAGATACATGCTGGTGCAGATTAATCATTTATTCAACTGTAGACGAACCTTGGTTGATAAAGCAATATATCGGCTTCATAACTAAAAGATGCTTTCATTCAGTATCATTGCTAACAAAGCGGATCTAAGATCCTTGCCATAGGCTGCCTGTTTAAAGTAAATCGCATTAACTGTGTTATCTAAGGACTGAGAAATCTCATCCATTCTTGGCATTGGATGCATGATTGATACGTCACTTTTGGCATTTTTGAGAACGTCAGTGTCAATTATATAAGAGCCTTTGACGTTTTCGTATTCCTGCAGATCTGGAAATCTTTCTCTCTGAATTCTAGTAACGTAGATTATATCAAGTTTGGGCAAGATATCCTCTAGGGTAGTATGTTCCTGAATTCTTAATTTGTGTCTAACTTCATAGAGGGATTCCATCCTTATCTTCAAAGATGCTGGAGAAACTAGATGAATTTTCACGTCGTAATAGGTCAGGCCATACAATAATGAATATACTGTTCTACCATATTTGAGGTCACCTATTACACCAATAGTGAGTCCATCTATTCGCTTTTTTTCCTTAACTATTGTGTATAGATCTAGCATTGCTTGCGTAGGATGCTCTTCACTTCCACTCCCTCCGTTAATAACAGGATTGTTTGATAATTCACAGGCGAATCTGCTTGAACCGTCTAAAGGATGACGTAACACAACGATATCAGAATAGAGGTCCATAATCCGGATTGTATCTGCCAGACTCTCTCCTTTCTCGATCGAAGATGATTTGGGATCAGATATCCCTAGTGAACTACCACCCAACGAAGCCATCGCGGCTTCGAAGCTCATTCTCGTTCTAGTACTTGGTTCATAAAAAACTGAACCCAGAACTCGGCCTTTTCCGAGTTCGCTCTTTTCAGTTGGCTTTAAATTACGTAGTTTGTCGGTATATGTAAATATAAGTTCCAGATCCTGTTTGTTGATATCTTTAATTGATACTATGTCACGGTTGTAAAAATTGTTTTTAAGCATTGTGTAGTTTATTCCTTGAACTCATACCATTTTAAGCATGTCGGAGTTTGTTTTCAAAAAATATTATCTATTAAATCTAAAAAAAGACTAAACAAATTGACAAGGATTTCACATATGAGAAAATTTTTTGCACGCTGATCTCATTTTATGGATTCATACTATTTTGTAATTACGATCATACTGCCTTGTCATTAGTTGATAAGGTGGCTTGGTAGTAAGTTGAAGGTACATTGTATCGGACAGATATATCTACGCGACTTGACTTACACATACTTATTGCAATTGAAAACTGAACGATTAGGTTCGATAATGAATAATATTTAATAATTCAAGCCAATAAGTTCATATGAACAAGATATTGAAATTTCCTTGATTGGGAATTTACAGATATGATATATATAAAAGCCCAAATATTGGACTATTTGCGAAAATTAACGATCGAATCATGATACTCCCCTTTGGAGTTCCGTCTACCAAAACTACCAAGCTCTTAGATTATTTACAGATTGATGAAAAGGTCTTTGGATCGATTGCAGGTACACGGATCATTGGTGCGATGATGGTAATGAATAGCAATGGAATTCTGGTGCCAGCTACTGCTCTTGATGAGGAAATTCAAATACTTAGACAAGCTAGTGGGCTAAGGGTTGAACGTCTTAAAACCAAGTTCACTGCTATCGGGAATTTGATATCTAGCAACGATAAAGGAGCTATAATTTCACCATTATTTGAAAATGAAGTGCTGGAACAGGTTCAGGATGTATTGGAAGTACCTACAAACTCTATGACCGTAGGTGGCTATGTACAGATTGGATCGGCGATCGTTGCCACTAATTTAGGCGCGGCAGTACATCCCAAGGCTACTGATGAGGAAATCAAAAATATATCAGACATACTTAAAGTCCCAGTGGAGCCTGTAACAGTGAATGGTGGTATACCGTTTCTATCCTACGGCATTCTTGCTAATTCAAAATCAGTTATTGTAGGCAGCCCGACAAGCGGACCAGAGTTAGTAATGATTAGTAGAATTTTCAAGATATGACCATGAATTGATGCGCAGAATTGGAATCGGACAATCACCTGTTAATTTGATTTCGAGAAATGGAGTTGCAATAGTTCATTTATAATTATTTTGAATAATTCCTAATTTGGTATTTGTAGTATCTTATAGTTACCCTGTCGATATCGCTGTTTTCCTAAGTCTATTCTAATGGAACACTATTTCTGTTCAAAACAGGCAAGTAAGTAAAGAAATGATTGCAGATGAGTCAAGGTACTTTCTGATCTACAATAGGGTAATGATTCGTAATAGCATATTCGGAACCATCTCCTGTTACGCATAATAATCAGCTCGCTTTTGAAGTAGAATGCATTAGGGATAGAGAAAGCCCGCTGCCGCACCTGGCAACAAAGACCAAGATCTTAGCAAGCGAGGTCACTATCCTTTCCAAGTGAATATTGTTGGTTACTATAATATGCAGAGTGACATTTAATAAACTTTCCGATTATATTGTATCTAATAATTAGTTTTTTTTATATAAGCTAGAGATATCTTAATTAATGCCCATTTTTCTTATAAAATAATGAATTTGAATATATTGATTTTTTGTAAATTATGAGATGTACAAGTGCCATCACCTAAGATCTAGCAGTCAACATTATAGCTGAAATAATCTTTATGTGTGCTATACTTATCAGTAAATTATGATTAGGGATGGATCGAACACTTGTCGCTTTTAGAAGCCTTCTTTAATTGCCAGCTCAATTTTGCTGTTGACCCGCTAGGACGACATATTTAAAAAATTGAATTGTTGTAAAGCAATACTACGCAAAGGCTATTAAATAGTCTATTGTCAATAATAAATCAAATTATAATCTATAGTGGACCAACTTGCCTTCCGCAGACAATAATAATAACAAATTGAAATCCATTCAGTTGCAGTCAATGGATTTCAATTTTCAGTACGAGCCCCACATCATAGCAGTTTAATACTTCTATTACGGAATATGATCATGCCCACCGCATACGTTCTTCTAAATTGTGAACTCGGACATGAAAATGAAATCATTAATGAACTGAAGAAACTGCCAGGTGTAGTTGAGGTAGAAGGATCCTACGGCGTCTATGATATGATTGTGAAGATTAGTGCTGATACTATGGATAAGTTAAAGGAAACTATAACATGGCATGTTAGAAAGATTGAAAAAATTAAATCAACGCTTACGTTAATCGTAATCGAGGGTCAAGGAACATGAATATAGAAAGATAGACTCAGGGTTGAATCTACACTGGATTCGTCCTGGGGAGATGCTACTAAACAGTACGTAAATGATAAGATGATATTGTTGTTAGTAATATTTCAAGTAGAGGGACATGTTTTCACCACATTTTTGGTCTTCTTACTGGATCCGTAGGATGATCCAACATAATAATAAATTTTTGTAATAATTAACCAGTTGTATAGGTAGTTTGAATAGCTCTATTGTATTGACTGCAAAATCTGTTCATACTGGGTCATTAATGGCAGCCTTACTTATACTCGATTTTTTTGACATTAGATAGAATCCGTGAGCCGAAATGAGTAACGTCGGCAAGGGACATTTTTGTAGCAAATACAAGATTCCAAGGGGTTTTTGGATTAGGATATGGAACATTAATACTATCTAATTTCATTATACCTCTCATTATATCGACTGTGATGAACGAATTCCAGAGTATAAAATTATAGATAAATTCATAGAGTGCAATGATTGCAATAGCTAATACCACAATTTGAAGTATCGATTTTGTCGATTTAGAAATTCCTTGTACTTTATTAGCTCCAAGCTTAGTTACACAGTACCATCCAACTACCGATACGATCATTAAGTACGTTACAAGTTTTGATAGACCCTTTACTGGAAATTCCGTATCCACGAGCACTTCTCCGATGACTACCTTCCCTGTATGGAGGTATTCATTAACACTTACGTAAACCGCATAAGTAGTAATAGCAGCCATAACAAACGCGCAAGCATAAAATATTCCAAGATATAATTTTCTCGTAATCTTCGCGTCTCCTTCTAAACGTAGATTATGCATTCCCGTGGGGTAGTAATGGTAATAACAGATATAAATAACTATTAGGATGCAAAATAGAAATTGATTGGCTAAAGCTCTTAATTTTAAAGAATAATAGATTTTTTAAATTACTCATCAAAAGGATCTAGCAGGCCAATGTTTTAGAAATCAAGTCATTAATTATATGATGCAAGTGTCATTATTTAATGAGGATACAGATAGTGTGATAACGATACTGACTACACGGTATAATTGAGGAAATCAATTCGTGATGTAGAAGTGATAAACATCGCATCCAATATTAGACAACCAGCATAAACTGCTATATGCCAGTCAATAATATACTTGATGGAATCTGGCACCCTGTAGATGATCGAATTTGAATTTCTGATATGACTCCGATGGGCGTTGCAGCGTTAGCAGAAAGAGGAAAGCCTTGTTTGAGAGTGATAATCCACCAGAAGGATTATTAAGCATAAATGTCGAATTGATCCTGATTATACAAGTAGATGGAGGATTCGAATAATTATTCTGAGACTGAAACGCTAAAGTTGAGGGGCAAAACAGCAATTAGTTCTGCCCACAAAAATGTATCCATTGAGGATGAGAGGAGAATTACGAATAGAATATCAGATATATATAAAGTCACAATAGAGGAAGCCAGTGACATACATGTTAACTATCATCATGATAGAATAAGAAATATGCTCCGCAATAGGGCAAAAAAACATGGAATGACCGATAAGGTATTCGAGGAAAGTGTACAGCGTTTGAATATTTTAAAATATGCTCTCAGCATCTCTCGTGGAGAGCTGATAGAGATGGCAGCAGGTGACATACTCTTTAAACAACTTTCAATTATGCAAAGTGAGAATGAAGATACTCCCGAAGATAGATACTTTAATTTTTACCAATAGTTGGGGAGATACTATCTATGGCTACTAACTTGGTACCCAGATTTTATGCAAATAATGCTTTAACATTGCCGATGAAAATCAACCTGATATCATCACCAATGATAACCTGCTGCAGAATAATTATGCAAAATATGAACGAGTTCGTATAAAGATAATAGTGAGAAATGATAATAATCACTTAAGTTAGAGTAATATAGCTGGTTAGGATGGCTGTACCCTTCCCTTCTTACTTATTGAGTTTATTTAGACAGTGTCATCGTAATTGATGATAAATATGAATAATTTGGAAATAAAAGACGCTCCACTGGACTATCATCATCTTCTACAACTATCTAGTATTGGTAATTGTTAATTAAATAAGCCAAGCGAAAAATTGACAGTTAGTTAGTTTGTTCAATTTATATACCAGTTTGTAGTATATTTATGTTCTGCTAAATAGTTTTTATGAATATTCTATAAGACTTATTTAGTAGTTAGTTAGTTTTCAATGTACAACATCCTGAAATACAAAGCGTGGTTCATCTACTTTACCAAACAATATATTAACTTCCTGAAAATACCCACGCAAATAAGGTTAAGAACTGTCTGAGGGATAATAGCCTGTACTTCTCCATAATTTTCTTTACATCTTCATCGCTAACTTGTGAAAAGTCTTTATAGAATTGTCCAACTGCATTAAAGATTTCAGGTAAATATAAAATTATTAATTTATCGGCGGCTTGCTCCAGTTCGTTGATTGTATCCTGTGATTGTGGTGCTACTGGGACAGCGATAACGAAATGTTTGCTTTGTTGTTTTTCCTTCATCCAGCGTGCTGCCGCAATCATAGTTGATCCTGTGGCTATACCATCATCAACCAAGATAACTATTTTTTCATTTGACTCATAGGAATAATGATCACTGCCTCTAAACTCGATTAATCTTCTACCTATTTCTTTTTTTTGCACTGCAATATTATCATCTATAAATTGCTTAGATATAGCAGGAAAATTGGCCATTACTTTTTCGTTAGAGTAATATGTTCCATCAGGCATGACTGCTCCAATTGCAAGCTCAGGGTTCCATGGTGCTCCAACTTTTCTTGAAACAATAATATCAAGTCCACATCCTAAATGCGAAGCGACAATATCGCCAACTATTACACCTCCTCTAGGAATGGCCAAGACTATGATTGATTCTCCGGCAATTTGTCCAAATTTGCTTTGTAACCACTCCTTTATCTTTGACGCAAGCTCCTCAGCGGCCTCTCTTCTGTTCTGGAACATTTTCTACAATTATAACACATTTTCTTAGCCTGCTTATATATGATAGTGATTGGATCAGTGACATAGGTACATTCTTTTACGGCCTCAATTTTCTAGCATAAGATTATGAATACATGCTTAACGTTTACACACGCATACGCAACATCCTTAATTATGTGCGAATATATTGTATTGACAGCAAAACCTAATAATTATTCTAGTACAATAGTGGCGTCATACGTTCATGTCATCATATCTTGTATCACACCTTTAACAAATCCTACACTTAAAGATTTTATTTTCTACCAAAAGGACTCCCAGAAACTAGAATAACATAGCAGTCTACAGGTTTAATATTGACCACTTGTTAGTTAGTGGCATCATGTTTGTAAAACTGATGAAATTAATTTGATAGCAAACGACCAGCTGCTGGCGTTTACTGCAAATTTCTTGTTAGCAATGACTCCAGAATGGCCTCAAAGCGTTCCGTTGTCAGAGACTCCCTTGATGATCAAGTGATGTTCTCCTTTTGGTATAAAAAGATTCAATCTTATTGTTTTGCCATCTCTATTTATTGTTAATTTCGAGTTGTAATCCAACGGATAGGGTTTTCCATCCATTGTCACAGATACTGTATGATGGTATGATAACTGCGCAAGTCTAAATGTAAGCGGTCCGCCAGTAGGGTTGTAATGTTCTACGCCAAATTTTATGCTATCGGTACTATTGTCATATCTAAAATCACTTACTTTTGCAATAGCCTGCAAATCGTAGGCTATAAATTTGCCATTACCCACGACCAGCGTATTAATAGGGTCGTTTAGATCAACTCCCGCACAACTGTAGTAAACCACCTTTGTTTTTATGGCTGCATCTGGAATAGCAGTGAATTTGACTTCCTCCCCTGGCCTAACTATGGAAACAGGCTGACTCTTTACTGAATCTATTTGTTTTCCAGCACCATCGTGCGCAGACGCGTATATACTGACATTATGGAGATCTACCTGGCCTATATTTTTCGCAGTCCCTGTAAGTAGGCCATCCGGACGGGATGCCAGATTGGAATAGTTTAGTCTTAACATACTATCGAAGTTAGGAATGGGCATGAACGATTGGCTCATCAGAAATGCCTTGCCACGTACATTATAGAAATTTGGATCAATCACAAACTTAAACGGAGATCCGCTTTGAGGATATATGATTTTCCCATAAAGCGGCTGGACCATAGTTGATATTTCAAGATCATTGCTCTTAATTTCGTGTTCAGGATCGCCTTTTTGAGTTACATTTAGGCCAACTCTTACTTGTGCAGGAGTGGTACCAGCGTTGTCGACAACTCCTACTATGTTTAGCATGCCATGCGAATCTATGAAAGAACCCTGCTTTGCAAATGTAAAATTGTTCACAGATAAAATTGATTGGCGGTTATTTAATACCGCAAATGCACTTTGGTCAAACATTGAATAAGACCAATAAAATGCAATCATGATACTTGCTAAAGACATTATTAGCTTAATTTTTGTTAAATAATCCAATACTGTCCTTACCTTCAAAAGTGAATATAAATTAAACTATTAATTTGAAGTTACCAATTAATGATGCATAGGAGCGTTCTTTGTACATCAATCTGTCAGAGTTGGCAGTGAAGGTTGATGATATTCTATTAAAAATTCATGCAGGAATACCCATTTTAGGGCCCGATATGCGAGGAAACCATAATAGACTGCTACAACGAATACAATAATCTTGAGCAACATCTGAAGTTGAGGATGATTGCATTCTAGATTTGGCAACACCTATGCTGGATTTTATGGATTAAGTCATACAAGCCCTTTATGCATATCCCTGGAATATGGATAAAATTATGTTACCCTATCAGAAGTTACAGGTGATGACAATTAAATAGATATTAAATGAAGTTAAAACAGTAAAGATGTAGATGATTCGAATCATTTGGGTATATAATACAATTGATATTGACAAATAACAAATGACAATGACAAATATCCAATCTTTCCTGGTGATTATGCATTCATTGCTCCAATTTCTCAGTGGAACCAGTATATTTAAAGCGTTCATAGTTCAACTTATGGTCTTCCATTAATTCATGGTCTCGGTCGTTACTTTATTGTAATCATGCCTACAAAAAGTAGTAATCTGATGGAGTTTGTGTGACTCGGATTTTATCCGGCTATCTAACCCTTTTCATTAATGATGTCCTAAAACGAACTTAAAACAGAGTACATTGAAATAAAAAAAGATATAGTTTAAGTTACACTAACTTTTCCAACCATTGATGGATGTATAACGCAGTAATAATCAAAACTGCCTGTTTTGTCAAACGTATGACGGAAAGATTGCCCTGGCTGAATATCTCCTGAATTGAATTCTGATGAAGTTGACGTTACTGTATGTCCTTCACGGTGATCATTAGTCCAGGTAACTGTGTCTCCAACTTTAACATCTATCGGATTAGGACTAAATGAGTTTGAATGTTTTATTCCAACTATCTGGACTTGGTTTGCTGTTTCAGTAGGCCCACTGAATTCAGCTGCCTGATTATTTGATGTATTAGGATTATTGTCGGTTGAGATAGTGTCAGAACCGGAATCTTTGTGTTTTTTTGCAAATAATTGAGTTTCGGGGCCCATCATGGCATAAGCTATGCCAATTGCTATTACAGCCAAGGTTACAACTGCAATTACTTTGGCTATTTTTAAATTCACATTCTTTGACATTTTAAATACAAAGCGAAGTGGTAAGTACCAAATATTTGAATTTTGGAAAATTAAAACAGAGCAAATAGATAGTAAGGTGTATGGAAGAATGTAATATATCCAAATCATACATTATTTTAATATGTACATAGATAAAACAATTAGATAAATTAAACTTGGTTTATTACGGAATTATTACGGAATTTATTGAATTCTTAAGTGGTCATTCGGATATTGATATTGATAATTTTTTAAACGTTTCCACAGTCTTTAAATCACATGTTTATTCAGCCATTATTTTCTAATGCTGATTTCCATTTATCGATCTCGCTATCAAAATTTGTCATTTGTTCCTCAAATAATGTATCAGTTAGACCGTCAGGCTTTACGAATACCCATGTAGTCGTAGAGCCTTCTTTGTTTGGAACCGTTCTTATATATACATTCCAATGTCAATCCTCCATCCATAAAAAATGTGGTCCAATATACCGTATTTTTTAGCGGAATTGGTAATGCTTCATCATTGACCTTCCTGCAATTGCGTGATCAAATGTCCACCAACTATCGGACGACTACTGTAACGCACTTATTTTACCTCCTACCTCCAAGCTTTTCATATTTTCAAAGAAACTATATACTTCGTTTACATTTCTCGTTAAGGTCATTGTTTTTACTATTACCTTTACAGGTCTCATTAATCCTCCATGTCATTGGTCATTATTAATTATTGACTATTTTATGAGTAAGCAGGATTACAAAATACAATATCCCCTTGACAGGATTAATAATCATAAAACTAGACTATGGAAAAACTAGGTCGATTTATCTTGCCAGTAATCTAGAACGTCACGATGTTCTAATGCGACAGGAAAGTACATAATAACCAGATGTTCTAGTCATAATTGAATTTCTGTTAATAAAGGAAGAGATTTTGTTATTGCGGTGGCTGAGAAGGCGCAGTGATTCATAGCGAAGTATAGCCTTTTACTATATCTTCCTTAACACTGAAATTAGTCTGTCGATATCATCTTCGTTATTATAGAAATGTGGCGAAACCCTAATACCCTTTCCTCGTGCCGACAAAACTATCTTGTGCTTTCGCTCAAGTTCAGCAACAAGATTAACTGGATTGCGTTTAGGTTTGAATAGTATTATTTGGGATCTATATTTTCTATCTTCTATTGGTGAAAGGATTTGAAGGCCCAAATTTCGTAGCTTCTCAATCAGATAATCTGTCAGATTAAGAAGCCGACGCTCAATTTGACGAATTCCAATTCGTGATATGTATCTTAATGCCGCATTTAATGCAAAAATACTCTGGAAATTTGGAGTACCTACTTCGAACTTGGTTGCGTCAGTTGACATGTCCACTTTCATATTATTACTATAATCCTCTTTTTTCTTTTGACCAGCTTGACCAAAAAAAACCGGTTCAAAAGTCAAGTCTTCTAGATACTTTCTCCTAATGTAAATAGCACCAATTCCAAATGATGAGAGTAGCCATTTGTGCCCTGTTCCGACCATAAAATCAATACCATAATCCTTTACACTAAAATATGATGCTCCTAATGATTGTGTTGCATTTACCACGAGGAATAATTGCTTCTTCTCTGCTATATCGTGAAGTGCTTTTAGATCTTGTTTAAACCCAGTGGAGTACTGGACATGACTAGTAACTAATGTCCTTGCATCACTATTTTCTGAGATCATTTTCAGAATATCTTTCTTTAGTATCTTGTTGCCATTGTTTGCCCTGACAAATTTCACATTGTTTCGATTAACGTTAATCCACGGCAAATTAGAAGATGGAAATTCCAATTCATTTGATATTACACTGCCTTTGTCTGACAGCATATGCGCAATTATATTCATGCCCTCGCTGGTTGAATGTGTGAAGGCTATATCTTTTCCACTACTAGCCCCAATAAACTTGGCATAAAGATCCTTAGTATTTTGAATTTTTACTACCCAATCATTCCACAAATGTTCTGAGTGACACATTGCGTCCTGGTAGAATTTTAACACCTCATTGTAAACTGTTACTGGAATAGGTCCGATGGCAGCATTAGCTAGATAACAGTATTTTCGAGTGACGGGAAAATCATCTCTCAGCTTATCCCAGTCTGGCATATGAGGCCTGTATTGGGTGCCACATTATAAATATGATTAGAGGTTATTTCCCTGTGTTGCAGGATGATCTTTCTCTTCGATATATGAGCATCATCAAAGTCTAATTTCAAATATCTGACTGAACACGCCAGACAAGACATCTAATTTACAGATCCGTGTTACAGATATATGACGTCTTGGCCGTCTAAGCGGATTATGGATTTGAAGTATTTTAGGCCGCTTCTGATATGCTGAAAAGGAGATCGTTTTTTCCTTCTTACATCTATACTCAACTAACCAGATACAAGAATCGTTAATGACTTTTCCTGATGATTTGTTGAAGATGCCTGCTTACCACAGACACGTGACTCATTTCGCCTACAACATTTCTACTAATACCGTATCCGATCAATGTGGAATTGCTTTAATCACATAGGATGAAAATGGCAAGATATTATTGAGAATTATTAATACTATAAACACAAGGCCATTGCCAATTTTATCTTGTCCTTAAACTATGCATTTTCGCTCCGCGGTTATTCCGTGAGAGAATTGGGTCAGCCAGCAACATAGCGCATATTACAAACTGGACTGACAACGAAAGTGGACTCTGACTGAAATTTATTTTCTTATGAAACCCAGAAAAATAAGCTTTAGAAGATAGATAGATAGATAAGATATTATATTAGCTTAAATTCAACTAATAGGAAAAATATGTGATGGTGGTGGCGACGTACATTAATTATGCGTGTTAATGCTCGACTTAATCGAATAAATCTACTTATCGGGCTTGCCATCGCAATCATAATATCAGACTCTATAATCTATTTTTCAGAAGCTGCTAGCAAGGAGTTTTATTCAAATTGGATCATTGTCATTAATGCCTCAATTGCTGCGGGACTTGCGATATTGATATTATATAGACACAAACACCATGATGGAATATTTGACAAGTCACACACAGCTCTTGCCGTAGGTTTATGTCTGTGGCTAACTGCCGACATTATCTGGGCAGTATATCAGATCGTGCTGGAAATTGTTCCGCCGGTACCATCAATGGCCGATTTTGTATGGTTTTCTGCATATGGCTTCTTCGCTTTCTATTTATATTCAACGTACTTTGAGTTTCACAAAAAATTCAGGTTTAGTAAAAGACTAGTTGTTTTTAGCATCGTTGGTGCCGGAGTATTTCTATCATACGTAATTCTTGTGACTACAAGCATTGCCGATTTATCCTCAAACAGAGGTATTGCCATGTTTATCGTAGTGATTACATATCCTGTTCTGGATTCCATACTTATCATACCGGCAATTGTAATCTTGTTAAGCTTTAGAAATGAGCCAGTGTGGTTCACTCCATGGCTATTTGAATCAGCCGGGATATTTCTAATGGCTATTTCAGACAGCTGGTTTGCACTAATTGTAGTCACTTCGTTATTGAACCAGTTCTGGTTATCTGCATTATTTTTTGCCTCGCATTATATCATTATTTCAGCCGGTTTACTCTGGTATATCATCTACTTGATAAGAGAAAAAAAGAGCACTAATGAAGTGTCAACTAAAGATTACGTCATTGCCGATGGCGGTGAGACTACACCATCTGATAAGTTCAATTTTAACAAGAACAAAAATACTAAAAAAACAAACCGATCGGATAACGAAAAAAAGAGAAACATATCGGGCCTTAAATCCAAGTTCGCACCTGTGATCATTATTATCATTATTTCTTGGTCAATCTATGTTTTTATCAGTTTAATTGCGTATCACGACCAATCCACAACCAAGTTACCAGGTTGGATATCCTCATTTTTAACATTTCTACCCTCTATTTTTAGTGGGAATTCTGAAACAATAATACATCCGAGCCTTCAACATTTAGCTAATGCAGAATCAAATGTAAATACAACTATGCTGGGCGCACTTCTTCCAATTAGTGGCGCTTCCGCTTCGTTAGGCGAATCAGAACAAGCTGCCCTTAAAATTGCAATTAACGATATCAACAAATACTTTTCTGAACACCAGTCGAATACAAGGTTTGGACTTGTAATTGAAGACACCGGAAGTGATCCTCAAATCGGCCTCGAAAAAGTTAAGCGTTTGTCAGATATGGGGATAAAGATAATAATTGGTCCTTCCACTAGTGCAAACGTAAATCAGATTCGAAATTATGCGAATTCTCATGGTATATTGCTTGTTAGTCCATCAAGTACTGCTCCTTCCTTATCTCTCCCCGGAGATAATATTTTTAGATTTGTTCCGGATGACACACATCAGGCACAGGCAGTATCGTCATTAATGTGGAAAGATGGGATAAGAATCATTGTACCATTCTGGAGAACTGATATTTATGGAAATGACCTAGTAAATGAAGTCAAAAATAGTTTTGAAAAGATCGGGGGAAGATTTGTAGATGGTGTTGGATATACCCCACATACAGGTGACCTATCTGCTAGTCTCAACAGGATAAACTTCATAATTTGGGATCAAGATTTGAAGACTCTCGAGGCGAAACTGAAGAAGGCCATATCAAATTATGGCGTAAGTAAAGTAGGGATTTATTTTGTAGCCTATGACGAAGTTGCGCCCATTTTCATTCAAGCGCAAGGTCATGACGTCTTGTCTGATGTAAAATGGTTTGGTAGCGATGGATCGGCACTTAACAACAAGGTCGTAAGAAATACAGACGCTGCCTATCTTTGCTACTAAAACTGGTTTTGCTAATCCGATTTTCGGAGTTGAAAATGAGAGTAACACCAGGTTTAAACGTGTCGAAGCTTTAATTGAAAAGGATATCGAGAGAATACCAAGGTCATATGCAAGTACTGCCTATGACGCACTATGGGTTGCTGCATTAGCTGAAAACCAGACAAAGCAAGCAAACAACATTAGCATAGAACAGCTCAGAGATGCATTTACAAGAATTGCAAATTCATATACTGGTATTACCGGCAATACCAGTCTTGATCAGAACGGAGATAGAAAATACGGCGATTACGAATATTGGGTAGTAACAGAAGATAAGAATAACTCAGGATCATACATATGGAAGCCAGAAGGTAGATTTGTATTTGAAAAAACTCCAAACGGTCACAGATAGATAGATAGATAGTCACAATAGCCCCTTACCGGATATAGCTGCATTTGAAGATGATGATACAACATAGATTTCGAAATAGTTGCAATCGGGACATTCTGTTAGCAAGGCCCACAATGATCTAAAGAGCAATAATTGTGATAGCATTATTAGAAAAACATTTTTTGATTATTATCGTGATAGATAGAAAATCTCCAATAATTCTTGAACCTAATTGTAACCATAACCTAATGGTAATTTGAGTAATTCAAGAGCTTGTTATATTAAGTAGCTTTGCGCGCTAGCGAAAAGAGAAAAAAAGTGGCCTCCCGGGTTAATTCATAAGACACTTGGAGAAACCAAATTCCTCATTTCATTAAAAACATAGAGAAAATGCAATCCTTTATCCGTTGTCCTGCAAGTCCTTTCGTTTAAGAAATATTCTATCAATCCATTTCGAATCAATAGCAGTAGATATTGCTTAAACGGAATATGACTCAGAGAGACCTTTGAAAGAATATCTGTGTGCCGAACCTTTTGACTTATTGCTGTCTCCAAAATTAAAGCTATTATTTCTACTCGACTTCTATACTGTTTTACACATGTTCGCGCTATATCCGTTCACAGTTTAGTATTAATTTACTAGTATATAATATATATCTGGATACAAACATTTACTTGTCGCTTTTTGAGGACATTTTTATCAGAAATATTATCTATAGATGTTGTAATACGACATGTTGTACTTAAAGACATAGGGGACGTTATAGCTTACCGACATGAGGTCACGCTTCTGTGAGAAAGTGTATCCGTATAGAAATTCTAACAAGTATCATCTAATGCATGAAAAAGTATGGACTTGTGATAGAATACCTGCAACTAACCAAAAGATTCGTAAGTAACAGGATAAAATTTCGACTAAGAATTATTGAACTCTCGCCGAGCACACGAACTGTATACAGGAGATTAAAGAGGCATGGTCCTAACATCCTGAAGTGTCAAACAAAGATAAGAGGGTACAAACGGTTTATTATAAAGCATTCAACTAAAATGGTACAGTTGGATATCCTTGGCCCATTTTCTCATTTTTTTCAGTCAAAGGAATTACATCATTAACTGTCGATGACGCCTACAGAAAAGTAGCAGCCAGATAGGTCTGAAAGAAAGAAGTCAGATTATGTTCTTAACGCAATAGAGGATTGGGTAAAGAAGAAAAATGACAAGCCCAAGAGAGCGATGCACGATAACTGAAAACAGTTCACATCCAGGATATTCAGACTCTTCCTTGCACCAATCAGATATAGGATAAACAGATACCAAATTCCTATCCACAGTTGCAGGGCAGAGTGGAGGCATATAACAGATAGTATAGGATGAGTTTCTGACAATTGAAGACATGCCCAATAAAGATGACTGAAAAACTATGGTACGACATGGTTGTTAAAACAAACAATTAGACTAGGACTAGAGAACATTGATGGATCAATGGTCTTACTCCATCAGAGGTATTTCTACAAGGTTAATTACACCCATAGTACTGTACGTGCAAGAACAAGCGGCAGAGTGTAACCCTGTCTATAATCAAAATGTAACCTATCTGGGTAAGTACAGAAAGTAGAAAAAAGTCATTATATGTAAATAATCTATTCTGGAAAGTGAAAGTCATTGTTTACAATTCCTAGTAATTACTTCTGTATCTTTAACTGAGGTCGCTGAATAGATGGATAATTAATATTCGACAGGAATTATCAATCATTATATATCTGGGTACCTATGTTGGTTAATTTTGAACTAATATTGGCTCGTACAACTAGATAAAAAATCCCTTTTTATGTGGTAAACAAAATAAAGAAAAGAGTGCCAGACCTTTAGTAGTTATTCAGCCTTTGTCTTGGCCTGTAGTCTGTTTGTAATGATCAGTTGTTAGACCCTAATTCTGGTTAGACTTTATTGCGTCTAGATGCGCCAACGGGTTGATTATTGCGTTATCCCAGTTTGGTCTGGACATCACATAACTAACGGGTACGTTTGAAGGAATCACTATATCTGGGTCTACAAGTACACAGATCGTTCTTGCGATACCTGCTCTTCCGTTAGTTCCATCATCAGCTGACCTCGCATGACCGTCACTGCCATCATGCCCGCTGTTTCCACTATTTCCACCGTTTCCGTCATCTCCATTATTTGGCCCAAATCTTGCCATCCAGCCAAAGTCAGATAGACCTCTATCCGTTCGTGTACTGGTTCCACTATAATCTCCCCTTCCAACAGGACCTTTTCCTTGAATGCTCTTGCAATCTTGCTGTCCATTGCTTTGTCTGTCGTCAAATGCATATGAAGTCTGAATAAATAAGCTAGCACTTGATGCTACTACTATTGTTGCCACTGCTCCTATGAGCAGGAATCTAATTGAATGCCAGTCGTTCATATTTTTCTCTGAAATTTGTTTTGGGACAATAGTTTATCTGCATTAAGTTATTTTACTCTTTGAAGTTTCCGGTAAGAAACTACAATAGTATTGTTGGTTACAATGATCATTTACGATTTCAGTAGCCAGTTCGTTTCATTAGTATCACTAAGTTTTTTCTCATCCATTCCGTCCAATCGTTTTTGACCAGAGAATGGTTGGATAAAGTAAGTAAGTGTCAAAATGATCATCCCCACATAGGGAAGAGCGCGCGTGAGTGAAGAAAGAAGGGGAGAAGTGGAGTAATGTCTGGCGGGCTTCGATATAGACCGTGGTCTTGGCTTATCTTCAAGTATATTTGCATAATCATTTCATAAATAGATAGCCTCTATGGAATTGAATTCCTATTCTACGTCTTAGAATTCGCTACAAAGATTAGATAAATTTTTGAATGCAGCATACGAAACAGGATAGAAGGAGATAGATCTGTCTGAGCAGCCGCCACTACTTGTCTCTATCATTATTGTATTAACTAATAGGCCAGCTACTATTATCTGCACTCGTTTCTACATTTAGGGAAACAAAGATTTGGTTCACACATACGTCTTTTACATTAAATCGCGAAGAAATAGGTGTAGAGACTAATAAAGCAGAATACAGATAAGGAAATAAAAACTAGTGAAGAAAAAAGAAAAAGTAACAGACGCGGATCGGCGTACGCTTAAATAAAATTGGGATATATAGTGCTGTTTATTCTATTGGGCTATCCATTACCAAGAATCTTCTTGGTATATGTTCGGAGCTATTAGAATACACAAGGTTGTTGCGTCTCCACCACGTCCAGCATTTCCGCCTTTTCCACCATCTGCATTTCCACCATCACCACCGTCTCCGCTGTGTGGTCCTTTCCCTCCTGATCCGCCATATCCAGCAACTCCGCCATATCCTCCAATCCCTCCTTTTGCACCGTCACCTGCGATACTGCTGGCAGCGTAGAGTTCGATCGGATGCGTTTGCAGGATGTGCAAACCAGCTAGCAAATGAAGATGCTACTACTATTGTTGCCACTGCTCCTATGAGCAGGAATCTAATTGAATGCCAGTCGTTCATATTTTTCTCTGAAATTTGTTTTGGGACAATAGTTTATCTGCATTAAGTTATTTTACTCTTTGAAGTTTCCAGTAAGATATACGGATATAATTGTAGAGGGTGTAATACTACTCTATCTATTTCTGCCTTTGTTTTATGGAATAGTTTCCGCTCACAAAGTAGCTGTGCTAACACTGGCTTCAAAGAATTCAGGTTATCTTTAGGGCGCTGCCAATATAAGGGATCCTATTAATATGTTACTTGTACTAAGACCCAGGAACAGCAATTATTATACATACATACATACGTACATGTATTCTGGTTCTATTAGGTGCTTAAACAAACAATGCCATTAGTTGTTTGTTATCATCAGTCGTTGGCAAGTCTAAGCTCGACCACAGTAAAATGCGGTACTATTTACATCTGCTTATGTCCTTTGATGTTTATAATAATTCCCCTTCAGCCTTACTGTGACATGCTAATAGTTCAGATTGCTGAAAATATAAAATATATTTCCACAGTAGAAGTTTCGAAAGGGCCCATAACCGTAATATAACAGAAAATTATGGAGTAAAGCAAAATTTGCTCTACCTATCATAATAAAGGATGCAAAAAAGTGTGTTTGTTAAGCTATTAGGATATCTATGTTCTTTAGTATTCTTTATTTATGCTGATAATGGTTTTGTCTGCACCGTCGTCGCCACTTCCGCCGCGTCCACCAATCGCGTCTCCGCCGCGTCCGCCATTTCCACCATACGGGTTATTATAACCATCATCATCATTTCTGTTGCCGCTGCCGTCATTTCCAATACCATGAACTGGTGTGTTACCTCCGGATCCACCGTGACCCGCATGTCCACCAATCCCAGCATCTCCACCTGCTCCGCCATTTTCTGCTCTGGCGGTAAGATCTGCCTTTACTGGTTGCATTGGAGAAGCGACTAGAGCGATTATCCCGACAGTCATTAATGCTACAAGAGCTGTAGTTATCACATGAGCCTTTGTTGTCATACTGAAGAACATGCTACGAATATGGTTTATTTGCATTAACTCAATTTAATCTTTGAAGTGTCCTATAAGAAAGACCAATATAATTGTGGAGTAGATCTATTCTAGCTAGAAGCTTTGACCATCCAGTTGAACATTTATTTGGGATAGTATTGGTCATTTTGTAGATTATCCGGGGTAGTTGTCATTCAGATGATTTACTGAACTAACTAAACTAACGAATTAATCTGCAATTTAATTTTATCTTTAAAGATTGGACAGACTACGAGCCACGAAAGAAAGCATACATGAAAAAAAGTGATTCGAGATGTCAGCACATGCAATACGGACATTTAGCCTACGAAATGTATGATTTAATTTAATAGATAACGCTTGCTAACAAAGCCGCTAGGTTAGGCCCATGAATAAAATTACTGCTCAGTTATTGAAGCAATTACTTTGAAAATTTCTTTAGAACATATAAAAATAAAAATAAAAAAAAGCAAAGGAGCATATTCTCAAAATAAAGCCAGTAATCGGGATTTACTTATTTTTTTTGTGCCATATAATAAACAGTTAATGACCTTTCGGCAATTCCTTCACTACCGGACTTCAACCTGAGTGGGCCCTTCATTCACCACATGACCTTTTTAGACTACCAATACTTTATTTGGGGCACAAATAGTGTCTCAACAACATATGGCTATGCTGTCTAAAGCATAGTAATAGCTATCTATATTTCATACATTTATCTACAATTGGATATCTAGGCTACAGCAAAGTTTTTGTAAGGGTGATTGTGCAACTGGCAGGATGTTTTAAGATATCATAGATAGAATAAGATTAATTAAAATCACACTGTCCTAAAAATAATTAGTTGTTACAACATTTTTAGATATTTTCTCCTTGGCACGTTCTAATGATATGAATTTGGATTGCGAGGATTCTCCTTCTTGAAGAATACTCTACGTCAAGATGATTTGCACTCCAGCTAAACCGATGATTGAAAAACATTTTCCTTACAGCGAACTATAGTAAAATATTCATTGTGTTCCATGTTGCTTGTGTACCATATTCATGCAAAGATTAGGCTATTCTACGTGCAAGGCATCATTTCTAGGTTTTAGTTCTATAATTTAACAAGACCTGTCCAGACATCCAAAAAAGTAGAGAAGATTAGGCGAACTAAACTATTCTAGACTATAGGACTGTACAAAGAATAACTATGCGGTCCATCAGAACTAGTAATAAAAAAGTTCACCGCGAAAAGTCTGGTTGCTAAACAATTATTAGTATCTATAACTATATAGAAACAGTGATAATAAGGTACGGGAAATTTATCATCATGTTATGGTTTGTCTTAGTTCTTCCAATTTTCGTCACTTTCGGACCACAAGGCGTTTATGGCCTTGTTCCACAAACTAATTTGAATCCTGCACTAGCTCTAAAGTTTGTTCCATATTTAGTAATGTTCCACATAGAGAAATACTATGCATATTCCATTGATAAGAATAATGAGACCCAATATATCAAAAGTTGCAATGGTGTAAATGGCGTAAACGGCCTAAATGGTATTGGCGGCATTAATGGCGCTGATAGTTTAGACCGTAATGGTGGCAATGGCGGTAGTGGTGGCAATGGCTGGCAATGGCGGTAGTGGCGGAGTAGATATTTGCCAGTTAGGTATTGGCAGCAATGGCGGTAATGGCGGTACTGGTGGCAATGGTGGACGCGGCGGAGATGCTAATGGCGGTAGAAATAGCATAGACCATAGTGTCTGTAATATCGCTAATGGCGGTATTGGTGGCAATGCCGGTATTGGTGGCAATGGCGGTATTGGTGGCAATGGTGGACGCGGCGGAGATGCTAATGGTAATAATGGCGGTAATGGCGGTATTGGTGGCAATGGCGGTAACGGTGGCAATGGTGGACGCGGCGGAGATGCTAATGGCGGTAGAAATAGCATAGACCATAGTGTCTGTAATATCGCTAATGGCGGTATTGGTGGCAATGGCGGTAACGGTGGTAATGGCGGAGATGCTAATGGTAATAATGGCGGTAACGGTGGTAATGGCGGTAACGGTGGTAATGGCGGTAACGGTGGTAATGACGAAGATGCTAATGATGACGTAGATGATGATAGCTTTGAATCCTAACAATTAACGAAGATGCCTAAATGTTGATGTTATGCAGCTGTTGCCCCGGTAAGGTTGACTCCAAGTTATAAGATGCAGCAGATTAATTTTTATGTCATGTAGCGGTTTATTTTCATCTAATAGGTTGGTTTATCTAAATACTGCCCCCAGAATTTGAGGCTCAAGTTCAATTGTAAAGTGTTTCACTGACTTTCTTACAGGCTGCGTGTATCATAGGCTAGATCTGAAAGGTGAGACATATCTATGGTATACATATAGGAATATGAGTATGAGAATGTTTGTACAAATATTATTATGTACGCTTTTGACCCTTATTTTCTATGGCAAGCACTGCTCGGGGCGGCGAGAATATCAGTCTATACCAGGAGGAATGTATATAATTTTTCGAACGAGTATTGAAGGGCGGATCTAATAATGAATCAGTTAAATATTGAGGAGTATGACTGGGAATAAATAATTATTTCTTTGCAATGATGATTTCATCTGAAATTGTCGATAATAACAGATTTAGTTCACCTCAGAAACTCATATCATGGGCTGAATTATGATGTCCATCAGTACATCAATCTGGAAACTCATTGTATACAGAAGGATGAAAGATGGTAATAAAAAGGTAAAAGGAATTAATTGAAGCAGACAACACTGCATCTAGGACTGAGATTAGATTAAGGAAATTCTATCTAAGTCTGGCCAAAAGACATCGGCGTCGCATTGCAATAACACATGATGCAAACAAATGATGTAATATAGTGTGGCACATGCTATAACATATAGGATACTATACAAAAAAGAAGAACTGGCCTATACGGAACAAACTTAAGGGGATCCAACACCAAGATAATGAAGACCGGCCTGAGCAGCATTAAATAGTAATAGGGTTCCTAGCCACAGAGGACCTTTTATATAAATGCATGATTCCTTAGGATTTTTAGTTAGTGTAAACCGATGAGCACACCATTCAATTGAGCATATTATATAGAGTTGACCATATGGAGATCTCCTTTACCATATTAGGAACTTTTCTAGCTGTTACATGTTCACTAAACATTATTTTAATAGATGAAAAGCAGCATCTATCATCCATCTATGTCCATAGCTCACACTATACTTCATCTTTCAAGATTTGTCTGTGGTCTTATTACGGATATATTCCTAGTATGACAATTAGTTGACCGGACTTTGGAATTGCTTCTTGTCTTTAGACCAGATTTAGTGTGGTTCTTTGATAGTTACCAGAATTTCTTATTACTATCATAAATAACATCAGCTAATACGCCTTTTACATGTACCTCTCGAAGAAGAATTCATTAGATTAACCTCGTGCCGTCATCATATACCTCTACACTTGTTACTCCTAGAGAAATGATCTTCTTGTTTGTTCTTGATATCACCTGCTAAATGTATCTTTAGATACTGTTTTCTAATGTGCTATTTATACCCTGTCCATTCTCCACGATTAGCTATTTAAATCCGGACTGGCTAATATAATCACAATATCATTTCCTAATTTTTCATTGATTTTAATCTCTAGCATGTTTATACATTCATAATGTACTATAATGCGATGCAGGGTACCTGAGTACTCACATATGTTGTAACTACGTTCTCCATCTGTCTATATGGCAGATGAAAATAGGATCTCATCTAACCTTGAATCTGAATAAACAAATCCTGGTAGTCATAGGGTTCAACAACCAATCTTACATGGTTCATTGGAAATAATTCATGATCCCATCCATCAAGTACATCAAATCAAGATTACCTGGCTACGTCTTCCCAGTGAATGATTACACAAAAGCCAATCAATTATACCACTTAGTTACTATTAGGTAGCTAGATGCAGAGTGGGCAAATAAACATGACTTACAACATAATGGATCCGGCAATAAAACATCGAGATTCATTGAAGCATTTGTTTGTACCTTTGCGATATTATTATTTTCAAAGGTGTAATGAGTTAGTTGACAATTCTTTTTTTGGTACCAGATAGACAGATAAGTTGTCCCTAATAAAATTAAGTCAAAATTTCGTACAATGAATATATGCATGTAGCCTCATATCATACAGATGGGAATGAAATTGTCAAAATTTCTGAAATGTGAAAGACTGAAGCCTATGCTTTTATCCGGTTCTTCCGTGATGCTGATTTTTTCTCTCCTCTCCGTATCTGTTCTAGCAGTCATCAGCACCCAATCTAAAGGAAACTATGCATTTGCTCAGGCCTCAATTCTAAGAACGACAGAACTTAAGGTGAATTTCAAAAAATTAGTTGAGTCAGGAAGCGATCAAAATATACGTATAAAGGTAACTGATCTGGGAAGTGGCGATCCTGTATCTAGCGCTGTTGTAAGGATAACTATCTATTTTCCGGGTGGGGCACCCATAAGACAATTTTCCTTGCTTACCAGTAAAAATGGAGAAGCATCATTAACGTTGCCAATTGATAAGAATGCTCGCATTAGGCCAGTATGGAATAGATGTGTTAGTCTCTGCACTAGGCTATTTTGATTCAGCGGTTGGTACGATTTCTTTTGCTGTGAATTCTCAGGTGGATCAAAATGTCGATTTACATGATTATAAACATACAAGCCATACCCTCTCTGACCATAGTGGACATCATAACCACCACCACAACTAGCCATTGTTGCTACTGAAAATTTAGTGCAGATCACTTGCATACTTGCAATAGTAGTGCGAGTACAGAAGGGCATGGTGGAGGTCAAGACACTGAAGCCTTCACTTATGCAAACAGAATTTTTACTTTTTTTGTAGTTATAAGAATACCACTGTATGCACAAGTACGCGAGGCTGTTCTGCACTCTAGTCATTCAAATATACCTCTGATTATTTAAATCGACGAGCTTTTGCCTACCTGCGAGCAAAACATATTACCTGTTTGTTTTATATAATCTGTGTGAGTCAAAAAACGTTCGGCATCCTTTTGATATCTGCAATGATCGTTATCGGTATTGCGACAATAGATAACTCTGTCAACACTACTTTAGCACAGTTCAATTCAAATATACCATTCTCGCCATCTACTGGCCAGCCTCCATCATCACTATCACCACCATCAACACCATCAACACCATCAACACCATCAACACCACCACCGTCAGATACTAATCAGCCGGTAAAGACAAATCCGTCACATGCTGGAAATAGTACTGCTCCTACTGGAAATAGTACTGCTCCTACTGGAAATAGGACTGCTCCTACTGGAAATAGTACTGCTCCTGTTGTAAATAGTTCTACTATTGGTCCTCCTCCAAGCCCCACTGTTGTTGGTCCTTCAAGCTTTACTGCTTCGCCAATTACTAGCGAAAATCAAGGAAAGCTGAACACATCATCAACTAGTCCTTCAAATAATGGTTCAGTACTGGGCCTCCCAGATAGATAAGAAGTCTCTTTAGGGTGTATAGATGTTTATTGAGTTAATGCATCTATTGCGGCCAGCTTTCTTCTAGCATGAATGATATTGATGGTATGCGTCAGAATTAAAGCTTGAGTAAAAGGGGCTTACTGCTAGGTATGTTAATTACTATACTTGAACGTTTATATTTTATACAAATTATTGTTAAGAAATATTCTATTTGCCTGTCTATTACGTCATTATCTGCTACAATACACTGATTTTGCAGCAATCACTTTCCGTGAGGACTCTATGGGTATTCAGTTAAGGTTGCGGGAATTACTATTTTCAGCAAAATTACACCATATATTAGCTTTAGAATAGTATACATTTTTCTAATGGTGGGATAATGAGAGAAGATTTGCTATAGAAACAACGTCGATAACATGCGAAGAAGATGGTATTTTGCTAGAACAGAACATATCAATGAAGTAATTTGCTAATCGTGTTTATCATTATCTCATTAGTTGGTATACATTAAGCCATCATCCATTAAAGTATCTGCGAATGTAAACCTCCGGCTATTATAACATCCTCTACGGCCAAATGCAATAAGGCAAATACAAGATGTAGAACATGACTCTATGATTAAATTTTCTTGGTTTTATTATCTATTGAGTATAATTGAATAGCTTTCATAACGTAAATCATCACCCATTGATTTGCTAGATTGTTATTATTATTATTCTAGTAGTAAATCTGTTGAAGTTAAAGATAATAGTAAAAAATACTTTTTACCAATTTATGTATTAGTTCACCACTCTCTATGCCTCTAGAGTATTGCGAGTGTTTTCTAATTTTGACTATTTAGGATCATAGGTTCTCTTTTCTACGGCATTTGTTCCAAAAGAACCGAGCGCTCGTAATCATGACGTTCCCATTTCGGTTGCAAAGGATGTAGTATCTAGACTGTCGCTTCCAATCTTAAATTCTTGCCACATCATCGTCACACTCGCGTTGTACTTGTCCAATTTCCGCTTAGTGGCATATAATGTAAACTATCAATACATTTAGATGTACTGTTACCTGGTGGAATATAATAATCACCATCGTCATCATTAATATCTTACGGCGAGAAATTGATTAGTTACTAAATCATCATAGTGTGAAAAATCAGGCCCCAGGTTTTCTACAACAATAGCCTATCGAGCTCTCGATATCAGTCCAAAGAAGAATAAATAACCCATAGTCAGTGGATTCGAAAGTTGCAATCAGGCTAAATAGACTTGGACTAAAAAGAGAAAAATTCGATTTCTACTTATTTCAGATTTTTCACAGTCACTGCTGCAATAAAATCGTAGACTGACAACAACAAGTATTGTATGTCACCATTTTTTTATTATTAATCTAATTTTCGGTGTGTATGTTCCATCTCCTGTTCTGTAATAGTTTTCATAAATATAGTTCGCTTGGTCTACGACAGGTGACGACAGGTTTTTACCGCATGCTGGTATTACTTGTTGTAGACGTTATTCTAGTTCATGCTCCTCTTCTCCTCCTTTTTCTGAGAATGCTGCAACTAATATCAACGCATAACAGATTATAACCTATAATAAGATATTAGGAGAAAGAATTTATGATTTGACTGATAATTGAATGTAGCGAACCCATTGTTATCGCTAATTTGTTGATCGAATTTGACATTATTTTATCCAAAGATAATGTGGACAAAATAAAGGACCAATGTTGAAATAACACAGTGGTTCTGGGAATTGGGAATAAGGTCTTGGATATGCCATAGTTGCTAAATAATTGTCAGATTTATCTCTGTAATTGATCCCATTACTATGCTGATGGTTTTGTTGTTGCTCCTGATGCGGCGGTTGATTCTGCTGCTGTTGCGATAATGATGACCTAACTGGCGATGACTGCAGAGAGATAGGAAAAGGTTGATGAAACGTTTGTTGTTCGTTTAGATTTTTTGTTATGCTTATTCCATTAGTATTTAGCAGCTTTTGTTGTTCCTGCAGCTGTGCTGCTGCGACTGCTGCGACTGCTGCGACTGAAGTGGAGACGGTGATGACGAAGACAGTCGGAAAGACTCAGAATTTGCTATGTTTATCGAAGAAAAAAAAGATAATATTACTATTACTCCAAGTAAAGCCAACAATATTGCAGCTAAACCAGGAATTAGTGCTAAGGAAGATTCAATTTTGAAGCTCTTCATTCTTGTATATAGACAAAGTTGGATTTTGGTTTTATTTCGGTTGGCAAGGATTTGTTAGAAAGATACATAGTAGCAAAATAGCAGACGGAAAGGCAAAGTAAATAGTTTCTTACAGGACGTTAGTACAACCATATGAAACAATGCTCTGCATAATCCAACCAATCTCCAGAGATAGCTGCATTCCACATGGTTCTTAGGCCACTTTGGAGCTTGCAAAAGATCTCGATTAGTCCTTGTTTTAAGTTTAATGTTCCTTATCGTTTATTGCATACCTTGCTAATTCGAAGCTTTAAGACAGTTCCAGTAATATTATTTCTTGGTTTAAATCCTGCAGCTATCCTCTTAGGTCTTTCTCTATACCAACCTTCGGACGATGTAGTTCTATCCTCAAACGCATCTTAATGATTCTGCTAATTTGTTCATGTCTATTTCTTAAGGAATCTACAGAAATGCCTTGTAAAATCTATCAACAGCAGTATCCAAGCTGGGCACATTTCTTTTCCAGTTAACGAGGGTATCGTATACGCTAACTTAAAGACAATATCGGCAATAGGACTTTGATATGGTTGAGTTGATGAGTCACTTGCCGATTGAACCTTGCTATTCAACGCACGGTGTTACCAGGACTTCAATAGGGGACAGTTCTTCTCTCGTAACATGTTTATCGATTGAAACCCATATTTTGCTAATAATTGCCGAAGGCTGTTGCATAGAAGTGGTCTCCTGCTTTATCCATCATGTGATAATCCCCATTCTCAAAGCATTATACTCCATCAACTAGCGATGGTGTTTCATTGATGTAGTCTATAACCTCCATTTGCCAGCATTGTCATTTGAAGTTAAATCGCTCAATTATACAATAGCTGCCTCACTCCCTGTAGTAAGATGACGTATCATTCACACCAACTCTACTTCTTCATTGTATTTGGTGGTGAAAATATTGAACGACTACCTTAGCATGCGCATTTTTATGAATTAATTCTATCTTTCTTGTATTTTTGCTAATTGGTCTACATGTTGTCTTTCTCTCGTTTATTAAGTGATAGGTTAAGAGGTTCTTGTCGGATTCCTTTACTTAGCACAGTAAAATGGCTCAGTAATTTGCTTATTCTTGTTATACCTTGGAATGTTACGTTTCCTTCAACAGTAAAATAATACTTTATTGATAAACACTTAACTTTTCTGAACGTGCCTAATAGTATTTGTATGATGGTTATTATCTCGAATGCCGTTTGTATAGTCTCGAAATTCTGAGAAGGTTAAACGGCATATACTATCTATGCAGGACTATTGTCATTGCGGAGTGATATTCTTTGTTATTAGCAATTCTAGCGAAGCTTTGCTATTTAATTAGTAGTAGTACCAGTATTAGCGATGATATCTTCGCATCTAATATAACGCTTTATATCTCCAAAGTTGTTGTTGTATCTGCCATCGTTGTTGACATCTAAGACAAAGGTGTCTAGGAAAAAAATGAGAAGGGGCCACCTGCGGCTAGTTGCAGTATTACCCATTCTAATGACTTTGATTTTATTTTCTTGTATTCAGAGCTCTTTTGTCCAGCCTAGCTATGCCTCCGAACAGGAAGAAGGGGTTAGAACATTTAGAATTAAGGCATATCTAGAGAATATTGTAGTTGAACATGAGAACAAAGAGACTATACATTTTCAAGTGGCTGATCACAAGACTCATCAACCGATTGGTGGAGCTATTACAAGTGCAACTGTTAGCTATGCGGACGGGAAAACAGTAAGGTACTTTAGCGTACCTACTGATGCATCAGGACGCTCTTCGATATCTTGGAGAATAGAGCAGGATGCTCCTGATGGTCGTTATAATGTGGCATATTCGGTGTCTGAAACAGGATATGAACCAGCCTACTTTGGAGGCTCATTTAGTGTGGTTGAAAATAGTGTAAACTATGGTTGTTTATCCTCAGCCTCAGCATATTCCTCATGCTCAGCCTATTCCTCATCACCATCTTCTTCATCACCATCTTCTTCATCACCATCTTCTTCATCACCATCTTCTTCATCACCATCTTCTTCATCACCATCTTCTTCATCACCATCTTCTTCATCACCATCTTCTTCATCACCATCTTCTTCATCACCATCTTCTTCATCACCATCTTCTTCATCACCATCTTCTTCATCACCATCTTCTTCATCACCATCTTCTTCATCACCATCTTCTTCATCACCATCTTCTTCATCACCATCTTCTTCATCACCGTTCGAGTCTCCCTTGTTGGTCATGGACGTAGGCGGCTCCTCAACGCACCTCGCTAGCAGTGACTCAATTAAGCCAATTAAGTCGTCTCCAACGGATCTAGGAGGCCCCTCAACACAGATAGCTAGCCCAATTAAGTCGTCTCCAACGGATCTAAGAGGCCCCTCAACACAGATAGCTAGCAGTGATTCAACTAAGCCAATTAAGTCGGCTCCAACGGATTTAGGAGGCCCCTCAACACAGATAGCTAGCAATCAACCGATAAAGCCATCTCAAAATAAATAGATACACATAGCTTTAGATTTTTTTGTTCATTATTGTGTCTTGCGAGAGTCACAAATATCTTTCAACTGTCAACGAAATCCCTGCGTTATGGGATGAAATAATAAAGTTGATACTCCCAATAGAAAAATCAAATAGCACCATAGGACATCCAGCGGTACCATTTAGAAAGGTAATAGATAGCATTCTATACGTATTAAGAAATTGATGTCAGTTGAAGTTGATGCCAAATGAGGATGATTCCGGGTCGACATGTCATAGAAGATTCCTATAATGGTCAATATAAGATATCTGAAAGATTATAGACTAGACTTGCTAAAAGTGTTGATGGCGGCCTGGTAGGCATTCGATGGAGAGGCAATCACGATAGTATATGTAAAGGTATATTTAGTAGGAAATGACTCGTTGAACCCAATTTTACAATTAGAGATAAGTTAGTTAGGAACAAACATCATCGTTTATTGAGTGATAGGTAAAGTGTTCCATTATATGTTGTTGTAACTGCAGATAATACCCATGATATGAACGCCGCTATGAATATGCTGGATAGTATTGTAGTCAAAGACCATCATCTAGGACATATAAAGGAACGGAATCTTTCTCTATCTCAATAAAGGATATGATTTTAAGGAGGTTGAATATGGTGTTATCAAGAAAGGATATATTCCACATATTGGACATATGGGGAGGAGAACCGGTAATAAAGATTAATGGTATTAATGACCGTCGCCATGCTAAAAGAAGATTGGTTGTAGATAGATAGATAGAAAGAAAGAAAGAACCAACTTGTGGCATAGCAGCAGGCTCAGAAAACTTTTGGTTAGATATGAAAAGGTGATAGAACGCAATTTTACTTTAGTAGGAGTGTTTAGGCGTTGTATCGTATCTACAGGAGGATAATTTTGGGATAGGTTCTTAGTACCATTCGTTATCAATACCTCATACTTGATAGAAAGAGTCAAGGAGGGATTCCCTAACTTAGAGGATAGCTCAACAGAATATGCAATAACAGAGGTTGTTGGTACGATGTTCGGTAGTAATAGCAAACCATATCCGAAGATTTATGGTCAAAGATTTTGTGGATTGCAGTATACGTGAGTGAGTCTTGAGGCCTACATAAACGGAAACATATGTAGATAGCATCAAAATTATTGGCCAGATTAATATTCCTGCATGATTCCCGCCAGCATTTCTGGATGTAGTAACGCTATTTAGATAATTATTCAAGTCTGGTTTGCCCTCGGTAACCGTTGCCATTAGACTGAGGTGAAGGTCTGAGTACAGCCTATTTGGTGCGACGCTTGGGAGTAAAAATGCAAAAATACAGACAATCAATGAAATATACATGCCAACAACCAAAGCACCTTTGTCTTTGACTATATTTCAAAATTAGTGGCGAAGAAATTATGAATGCATATATGAATATTTGAATAAGGCCCTCCTTGAATCTTGTGCGTTAATCAAGATAAAAGGTAAGCGCAGGCGTGTGATCATAATACTGAATGACGCTGCTCGTTCGCTAGGTAGATTTAGTGGTTGCGTGACACTTTCACCTATCTACATTTAGCAGATGCTATAATCCACATCAGGACGAATGTCTGCAGATACCTGTGCCATTTGAATTAATACCATTAGCACCACTTAGGCTTGACCCGGTATGACCAGCTGTACCATCACTGTTCATTCCACCCTTTCCAGCGGTTCCACCAAGGCCACCAGTGCCACCTGTTCCACCAGTTTCGCAAACAGCTTGACCGAAAGCATGAAGTGGGATCGTTAGTGTGATCAGTATCAGGATTATCGGTGCTGTCAAATGCAGCAAAGATGTTTTGTTCATTTCCCTTAGAGAGTCAGTCAGGCATTATAAAGAGTATCGATCTCGTGCACGGCTAAAAAAGAAGATGCAATAGGCTTGAGGATCATACTGAACTCATCGTCGAACAAAGTGGATGATCAAAATATGAATTACATTTTAGGCATACATTTGGTTATAATGCAACGCGCGGCGTAAGATTAGCGTTCACATCAAATAAATGAAAGGTTGTCATTTATTGCGACTAGGATCATTTGTCCACTTCGGTAATACATTATAGATTATCGCCTAACCGACCGAAGATATGAAATTGGACGCTCAGGATAGCAAGGCGACGCAGGCCATTAGCTCAGATTAAATCCTCTCGCATTCACCGTATTAAGATCGGCGGTTGGCGACTAGAATAATTCTGTTGTACCTAAAACGAATTTTGTTGTGGAATACTTATTAGGATATTCGAGCGGCGCTTCAGTTGCGCGCCGTCCAATTTCAATTGTACCGAGATTACCATACCCTCTTAGAGCGGCGTATTATCTTTTAGAGATGTTTGTTTCTCATTTGGATTTGACCGTCTAAGAGATAAAAATGTACTAAGCTCTCCGTATTATGGAGACAAAAAACCTGTACAGAAATTTTTAGTTTCTAAAAGAAAAAGAACGGTTTCCCTTTCGAGATTGGTCGATTTTGGTTGACGTAGTTTGCTGGATTTTACCTTAGGTTAGTTACTATCGTTGCATCCATTTTGGCGAGCATTTCCACCATTTGCATCCGCACCATTTGCATCTCCGCCGCTACCGCCCGTGGTGCCGCCGCCATTAGCGAGCTGACTATTATGGCCTCCGTTATTAGTTGTACCACCGCTTTGAGCTGTACCGCCAGATTCGCCAAGTTGACCAATGCCACCGTTACACCCTGTTTCAGCAGACGCTGCTGATGGCATGGCTACTGCGAGTGCACCTGCTATCATGATTCCGGCTACAGCCGCAATCAATATTATTGATGTATTTTTAGTCATTTTTCTCATTAAATATTTAAGAAAATAGTTAATTAACTTTCAGACTTGTGCTTTCTGCAAGATGATTCTTACTATTGAATTATAATTAGCTATCATAATATTTCTTCTATAGTAAAGTAGGTAGCTAATATTAGAAATAAAAAATCGAATTTTAATAATATTCGAGGTGTTGATTATATTATCTTATTTTTGAATTATTGAAATCTCTATTTACATTTCTATGTAACGCATTTTAGAATTATTGTTTCTTGGTCAAAGATGACTATCTATGGGTAAAAAGGTACTAAGCTCTTCGTTCGTAGTAGCAAAAGACATGTACAGACAGATAGTAATTTTGAAAGAAAAAAGAAAAAGAACGGTTTCCCTTTCGGGATTAGTCGTTTTTATGTTAAGTTAGTTACTTACTAACTTAGTGGTTATGACTGTTGGCGCCGCATCTGTTGTTGCAAGAGTTACCGCCATTAGCATTTCCGCCGTCTCCGCCGTTAGCATCTCCGCCATTAGCGCTTTGGTGGTTGCCGCCGCCTGCGTGCTCTACTTCGTTCTCGCCGCCGTTTCCAGCTACACCGCCAGCTCCGCCAGCTCCGCCAATGCCACCGTCGCCACCGACTGATACTTGACGAGCATATACATTGCTTGTTGCTAGTGTTAGTGCAAGTGCACCTGCTACCATAATTCCGGCTACTGCCGCTACTAATACCATTGAAGTATTCTTGTTCATTGTAACAGTCATGTCACAGAAGTAAGTTAATTAACTTTTTGGTTGATAATTCTGATTGATAATTCTAACTATCATTTATTCAAGGTAATTCTGATAGACATTAGAAGTGTAATGTGCTTTACTTTACTTTTTGATAGTCAAAATATCTATTCATATCGATGCAAATGAATTTCCGCATCCATATAAACGCATTTTCGTGTCGTTCTAGCTTTTGAATTTGACCGTTAAGGATGAGGGATAAGGGATGAGGGATGAAGGGATAGACATAAAGATCTGTTTTATAGAAGCAAAAGACATGTACAGACAGATAGTAATTTTGAAAGAAAAAAGAAAAAGAACGGTTTCCCTTTCGGGATTAGTCGTTTTTATGTTAAGTTAGTTACTTACTAACTTAGTGGTTATGACTGTTGGCGCCGCATCTGTTGTTGCAAGCGTTACCGCCATTAGCATTTCCGCCGTCTCCGCCGTTAGCATCTCCGCCATTAGCATGTTGATGGTTGCCGCCGCCTGCGTGCTCTACTGAGTTCTCGCCGCCGTTTCCAGCTACACCGCCAGCTCCGCCAGCTCCGCCAATGCCACCGTCGCCACCGATTGCGCGTTGATCAGCATATGCATTGCTTGTTGCTAGTGTTAGTGCAAGTGCACCTGCTACCATAATTCCGGCTACTGCCGCTACTAATACCATTGAAGTATTCTTGTTCATTGTAACAGTCATGTCACAGAAGTAAGTTAATTAACTTTTTGGTTGATAATTCTGATTGATAATTCTGATTGATAATTCTAACTTACAATTTATACGAATAATTTTGAGAAACATTCGTAGCGTTATCAATTTTGTCTACTCGGATTTCGGAAATAGGTTAGAATGTTTAAGAATTTTGTAAGAGAATAAACTTTTTTCAGCATATATAAGAGTTTCCTTTTCTTTAGTCAGTTGTCTTGTATAGTTGTACAGAGGATGTTAGACTGAAAATTGCAATAAATTACTGTTGAAGAGGCCTTAGTACCGAGGTTACATTTTCAGATTTTTAGAGACAGGACGCTATAGGATACTCGTTAGGCTGATTATAAACACATGAGTATTAGTATTTTATCTTTTCAGTGGTTTTGCAGAAACCATGTATTGAATGCCGTTAGAGTTACTTAGACTTATCCAATATAGGTATTGAAAATATCAAAATGTGTTAGCCGAGCAAACACTATGTACTGCATTTTGCGAAATTCAAGAATTCCCTTATTTCTTCACAAAATGTGCACTATATCTTTATGATATTGTAGCATTTAGTATTGCTCACAATAAAACAGTAAGACAGCACGAAGGAGTTATAGAATGTCTGTTGAGTGATGAATTGAAGCGCGTTACTTAACAAGATCTCTATGATTATCACGTATTTCTTATTTTACAACATTGCAGAAGTTTACAAAGCGGATTAACAATGCATTACTCGAAAAGATAATTTTGTCATTTGCTGTAATTAGCGGTACCAAGCATATATCTGCAGTAATAGATTCGACAGGATTCAACATAACTCATGCTTCAGTGTTATAATGAACTAACAGAATTTAGAAGAAAGTATGTAAAATTATCTGTCTATTGGAGCTGACGTGCTGCAACAAATTATACGTACGATTAACATAAAGCAAGCTCCTGCAGGACATTATAATGTGGATTTCAAACCCCATTATAACGAAAATATCAGGTATACTTCCATTACCTTTAGTTACTGCATATGATAGTGAAGATAATCATTTATTGATATGAAAGGATTTACTGCATTCAATGTAATCCCAGCCCAATACAAACACATGTCATATGGATAACACATAGTAAATACATAAAAGAGATGAAACGCACCGTTCCAAATTGCGGTCCAATCAACGAAACAAGAATAGATAAAACCATAATGTCAGCTAGAAAATGACTACTTGGAGAGAATCTTATGTATAGATTGACTAGAGCGCAGAATAGGAATTGTCATTTAGATGTATGACATATAGCATGATTTACGTACAGACTGACTGATCTTATAATATTAAGGATTTTTCTACAAAAGCCCTTTTCAATATAGGAGTCTATTTTCAGCAGTCTCTGTCTCACAAGGTGAATAGGTACATAGATCTATCAGAAAGTTTGTAGCTAAAGAGTCTAATCCGTTAGATAGTATATGGACTGTCCAAATGAAAAAGGCGTTGAAAAACGTGTTGAAAATCGCAAAAGAGGAACATGGGGCCTGATAGAGCAGACAGGTGGGAGCTTCCCTTACAGATGATGAACTGAGGGTACTTTGACGATGTACTTATAAGTCAATGAGATGGCCTGTACAGAACGAGACGGATAACAGGAATTGATAGGGTAGAAGAACAAGTTCCTCGCTTACAATTCTATTTCTACATATACTGCATTAGGCTAGACGCTCATAACTGGGATAGAATGAAGGGTTTGAATATAAAGACATTTACAACAGGAGGCAACGAACCCAAACTGAATAGAAGGTGTTCGCAAGAGACTAATATTTTTCAAGAATTTGCTGACACTAATTAGTTAACACGTGATAGCTTTGGTGTGAGCATCGAATTGTAGCATTAAAGATATTATTGTCTCTCTTTATGGTACCACTGGTTCATTTGGAATAGATTTGCCAGCGCGGTAACATTTGAGGAAATAAATAGATACTCACTCGAAGTATCGATAAAAAAAGAAGGACATTATTTAGAGATTGGGAGTTGAAGTAGTATGCGCCAACACCGACTTTTTAAGCTATAACATGACACACATTTTATAAGCCATCATTTGAACAAACTGTAGATAAGAAATTCAATAATGGATCTAGGTACACTTTGCCCTATTAACCACGACCGTACCGATGCTAGCCCTTCCGGTATTTGCGGTAGTCGGCGCTAATGGTGGCACTGGCGCTGACGCTTCAAAAGCAGGAACAGGTCAAAATGGTGGTTCTAATGTGGTCTGCCATAGTCGAGGCCATCAATATCAATAGCACAACGGTGCTAATGCCCCCGGAACATGAGTTGCTGCTTGCAGCACTGGCTAAATTCACTCTCTTTCTAGGTAAAAAGATCTAGCCAACCCAAACTTGCGTCATTGTTTGCAACCAGATTGAGCTGCTTGATGGCTTGATTTTTCAGACGAATTTCGTTCACCTCCCTGGAAAGAGCTTGCTCGGAGCCTAACTGGTTTAAGAATTTGTTTATGCTGTATAGCAGCTCACTATTGCCCAGGTTCTTTAAAACCAATTGTTGAACAGGGGCCCCTATGAAGGACCAATCAGTACTTTGAATTATAATGTCTTAACTGCGGCATTTTCTTCATAGTGATTGTTTACAATAGATACGAAGAATCTTTGCCTATTTTCTTATTCGATGCAATGTCAATCTAGGGCTGCAATTCTTTTTATAAATACAAATAATCATACCCATAGTGCCCTCTGGATATTCCAATCAGGATATCTTACAAGCTAATGATGCAGTAACAATGAAATCGGACATAATAGAGATTTTCGCCAGTAGGAGAGTCTATCATCATAGCTGCAAAATTGTAATATTACCATTTCCCATGGTTCTGTGCTCAAAGAAAGATATCTAAATTCAACAGCAAATTCATATCTACCAGCAGGGGTAATCGATCGAGAAATTGTTCAATATTTTTGAAACGACTATAGTAAATAGAGAGATGTAGTAATATTGCATCTAATTTGTTTGCCGTTTCTAATGGAGGTATTCCTCGAAATATCTCAGAAGATATTATGGCTCGTTTTTGATATCGAGCCTATTGAGATAAATAACTGTTTCCGGCACTTTACAGAAAATTGGAAATTTTTCCGGGGTTCAATTTGGTCATGCCGATATGTGTGCCCCTCCATCATACGCGAATAGAATTTTTCGTAAAAATTTGAATCCAGCTCTCCTGGGTTGAAGGATTGAGAAGAAGACTGAAACCTTTTGGCGTTCTTGTCAAGATATAATACCCTGTCCATAGAGCATTATTTTTGGAGTGCTACATTTCTTATTGGACATTTAAAATAAATAATAGACGATATCTCCAGGTGATTAAAAATTAGGGCGGTATCCCAGTCATCCTGTCCATCAATTAATTCAGAAATGTATTTACAATGAAAAGCTAATAGATTTTTTGACTATATAAAATGAAGATAAAATAGAGCAACATCTTAAAGGTTTACCTAAATTCTTGATTTTTATTTCTATGAATATTTGGCTACTTTTATCTAGAAGAAATATTATGATAGCTAATTATAATTCAATAGTAAGAATCATCTTGCAGAAAGCACAAGTCTGAAAGTTAATTAACTAATTACTTCTAAATGTTACTAACAAAAATGACTAAAAATACGTCAATAATATTGATTGCGGCAGTAGCCGGAATCATGATAGCAGGTGCACTCGCAGTAGCCATGCCATCAGCAGCGTTTGCAGATCAGCATAGTAAAGGAGACAAGGATCAGCATAAGAAAGGAGATACTGCCACAGCAGGCAACGGTGGCATAGGTGGAGCTGGCGGAGCTGGCGGTGTAGCTGGAAACGGCGGTTCTAACAAAGTTGAGCACGCAGGCGGCTTCAACCATCAAGATGCTAATGGCGGAGATGCCAATGGCGGTGATGGCGGTGATGCAAACGGCGGTAACGCTTGCAACAACGAATGTCGTGCAAATAGCGACTAACTTAACATAAACTCGACTGATATCCCGAAAGGGATAGTCCTTTTTCTTTTCTCTTAGAAATTAACAATTTGTGTAAGGTTTTTTGCATAAGATGAAGAGCTTTGCATGTATGGCTCACACAACAACCTTTTCGATGATCTCTTTGCTGCGCGCACATACAAGTAAACTCAACCAATTCTTGATCTGCTTTAGCTTATAATCATTATCTCTCTTGCAAGGGAAATAATCATCATCAAAACATTCAGTTCTATTTTTATTATTAACTGAATTATCCTTTCTATGAAGCCTTTTTCATTCTGGGAATGAGAATGATGGCGATATTTAATATTCAGGAATGTAGTAGATGGGTAGATACCAAGTGTCGCCATCTGTTGAAAGATTGTGTCTTCCATATTTTTTGATCAGAGATTATACAAATTATTCAGATACAAACAAACGCATTTTTCAATGGGAATATAAATACTTGATTGTCGTATTGGTTGGCTTAATAGCAGCCCATAACCGTTTCTTGGATATAATTATAATGAGAATGTCGGAAGTTTGTGGCTAAAGGTCTATCCATCAAGTAAACATTTCCATGCGTCTTTATCCCTTTGACTATCAAGTTCAAATACGAAAGAACGATTCGAATATGTAGTTACACGGAAATGCAAATCATAATAGATCTTTTTGACTATCCAAAAGTAAGATAAAATAGAGCAACATCTTAAAGGTTTACCTAAATTCTTGATTTTTATTTCTATGAATATTTGGCTACTTTTATCTAGAAGAAATATTATGATAGCTAATTATAATTCAATAGTAAGAATCATCTTGCAGAAAGCACAAGTCTGAAAGTTAATTAACTAATTACTTCTAAATGTTACTAACAAAAATGACTAAAAATACGTCAATAATATTGATTGCGGCAGTAGCCGGAATCATGATAGCAGGTGCACTCGCAGTAGCCATGCCATCAGCAGCGTTTGCAGATCAGCATAGTAAAGGAGACAAGGATCAGCATAAGAAAGGAGATACTGCCACAGCAGGCAACGGTGGCATAGGTGGAGCTGGCGGAGCTGGCGGTGTAGCTGGAAACGGCGGTTCTAACAAAGTTGAGCACGCAGGCGGCTTCAACCATCAAGATGCTAATGGCGGAGATGCCAATGGCGGTGATGGCGGTGATGCAAACGGCGGTAACGCTTGCAACAACGAATGTCGTGCAAATAGCGACTAACTTAACATAAACTCGACTGATATCCCGAAAGGGATAGTCCTTTTTCTTTTCTCTTAGAAATTAGCTATCTGTCTGTACATATTTTTGTTTTTATAAAACAAACATGCCAATATGTCTTTATATCTATCCCTTTGGCTGTCCAATTCAAATGAGGAAGAATGACTCGAAAGTGCATTTGTATGGATGCAAATAACAGATAGAGATTTTTTGACTATCAAAGAATAAGATAAAATAGAGCAACATTTTGAAGGTTTACCAAAATTCCTGATTTTTATATCTATCAGTAGCTAACTGTTTTCCTCTATAAGAAATATTATTACTTGTAGTTATAATTCATTAATAGGAATCATCTTGCAGAAAGCACAAGTCTGAAAGTTAATTAACTATTTTCTTAAATATTTAATGAGAAAAATGAACAAAAATACATCAATAGTATTGATTGCGGCTGTAGCCGGAATCATGATAGCAGGTACATTCGTGGTAGCAGTGCCATCCGTAGCGTTTGCAAAAGAAAAGGGTGGCATCGCTGGAGCTGGTGGAGCTGGCGGTGTAGCAGGAAATAACAATAGAGGTATTGGTGGAGCCGGTGGATCTGGCGGTACAGCTGGTGACGGCGGTGACGGTGGTAACGGTGTTTTCAGCGCTGGCGGTGACGGCGGTCGCGGCGGAGATGCAAATGGCGGTTACGGCGGAGATGCAAATGATGGTCACGGTCACGCTTGACAAAGTGAATGCAACAATAGATCTGAGCTGAAATAAATCCAGCAGACTACTTCAACCAAAATCTATGAATCCCGAAAGGGAAACCGTTCTTTTTCTTTAGAAGTTAACAATTTGTGCTTGGCTTATTTCTGTTGCACTGGCATTCCATCAGTCAATGTATTCCAATCTCTCATAAGCTAATAAATATCCTTGATGGAATTCATAAGTGCGCCTTTTCTCATTTAGACAGCCTGATCGTACGTGTAAGCACTCTTCACAATTGTTCTAATCGTAGACCGCTTAATTTTGGCCAGAATTATATCCATCGCTGTATTGCTAATGATCAGATTCGTGCGCAAAAGTGTTAGATGTCAGTTTGGTAAGGCAAGGGAGAGACACATAAATTTGCAAACGAAATATATGATGAATCACAGTAACGAATATTATCAATACTAAATTTCTTGCGTTACTCTAGCGAGGAGCATAGATATGACTTAATTCTTACTCTAAGATTTGATTCATCCGCATTGGTACAGGATGTCTGGCAATCGCCGAAGCAGACCTCTTGTCTGCAGAAGACATTTGTTTTTCAGTTTCATTATATATAGCTCTTTTTGCGCTGAGTATTCTTTTCAGTTCATGATTATCTACCAGCATATCAACTATTTTTTCACGTTCTTCATCTGGTATTCCTGAATTTGATTTCGTCTCAAGGGCATCAATCGCTTTAAGTTTCCAATGGTCATGAATCGCCTGATCGATTAATGCAGTAACACTATACGCAATTTTACCTAATGACGTAAGTAGATATTTTCCGTTAGATCTTTTTACCAGGCCAGAGGAGATTAAGTTAGATATTCGTGAATAATATTGCTTTCTAGTAAGCTTGACTTTTGATATTAATAGTTGAGTATTAATTAATTCACCGCTATCTGTGGGATAAATGGTATCATCGGCAGTGGCAGAGGCAATGATTTTAAATAGGTCTAATGATTTATCATCAGAAAGCGCTCCCAATATTGAAACGGTCGAGTGTTTTTCCCCTTTAGTATCAGTTGATCCTGTGGTAGTCATCACCCTTAAAAGTGGTCAAATCTATTTAAGCATAAAGTCCAGAGATTTTGTATTTATTATTACTAAATTTGCCGAAATATGGAATAACTGGGTAAAATGACTAAAACGGAGTCTTCTGCAACAAGAATCACTTGTAATCCATTAGATTGTTTTCAGACTATTGTAATAATACCTTGACCCGTCAGGCTAACACTATTCAAGCTCTTCAGGAGAAATTGTTGATCGGACTGGCAAGATTAAATGTTATTTAATCACATTTGCTATTCAGTACGAAAATGTCTTGCATGAATTAATTGTTCAGAGTGAAGTGAAGCGTTGGTACGGAAATGATCAATTATACTCATTTCCACTATATATTTACTATCATTGGTGACTTTTCTCAATGTTTTAGGGATATTAAATCATTTTACTATTGTAAATCTATATTAATAAAGAAAATAGTAAAAACTAACGATATATAGTGACTGAACTAAATTTTAGAGAGGATTTAGAGAATGATAATTGCAGCATATGTACAGCTAGGCCATTTCATCGGCAATTCAGCGATCTGATTCAAATATTTGTTTATTATGTAAAGGCTAGGACACCTCCGGTATACTGCTTTCCCATTGCAACAGTTCTATCATTCCTGTTGATTTCTAAAATGCATATACTAGAAGATGCCGTTGTAGTATTTGGTATAGGTATTACAAGCTATCTTTTAGGACTAGCCACCTACGTCTATAATGACTTAACTGATATCAACGTGGATCAGATAAATAGAAAGGAGCAATCGATTATAACACAAAATCAGTCCAGGCGTGGACTGATAATTCTTGTAAGTTTCCTATTTACTTTAGCGGCAACAATATCTTATGTTATTAGTCCTTATGCTTTTCTTATTTCTATCATATTTATTGTCTTGGGTATTTTCTATTCTCATCCCAAGTTCAGCTTGAAGAGCAAATTCCCTTTAAAAACTATCGTTACTGCAACAGGAGCAGGACTTTTATCTTTGCTAGGTGGCGCAGCTGCTATTGGCAATGGATTAGAATATAGTACTATGCTTAATTCCACAATTCTACCCTTATCAACGATCTACTTAGCAATTTCGTTTTCTATATTCTATTTTATTCAGTCGCCTATGGGTGATATTGCAGATATTATGGGGGATCGAGCTGCAGGTAGGAATACCTTTCCGCTAGTTCTAGGCATGAACAGGACCCTGGCGGTCATGTTATCTGTACCGTTCGTCATGCTAACTATGAATGGATTGTGCTTTAACCTTGTACATATTAGCGTTCATGGAACGATTGCGATAGTAAGTACATGTCTGCTAGTTGTAGGATTTATTGGATGGATAAGCAATCGGCTGCATGATCCATCGCTTATTAAATCAAAAAGAAATAATGTAAGATATCTCAATATACTTATGCAGATATCCCTATTGATAGCTCTAATCTAGCTAATCTAAGCTAATCTAGATTGTTGTCTGCTTATGCTGGAGAAGGAGCAAGATATCTATTACTTGCGGAAGCTTCTGAGGCCGCATATGGCAGGTCATCAGAACTAGAACTAGATTCCCAAATTTTTTGGTAGTAGCTAGTCATGACTTGAGCTATCTTTTCATCCCGCACGAAAATTACTCCATTAAACGTTTTTGTGTCATTAGCATGGATGAGTTCTATTCCGACCTCTTTACGATCCAAAACGATCATACTAAAGGGAAGATCGGCGGCTCTTCTATCTATATTACCTGGATACCAGGGATTACCAACAACAGTACTACGTTCCGAGGCGTTCTTATCTTTTATGCCCACCATATTCTGCTGAAACTGTTCAAAAAACTTTCTCACAAGGGATTTATCACTAATGACTTTCGCCTTAACCCCTGCTTGTACCTTATGCAACATACTATTAATTATTAACTCGTTGGTATATTTGGAAGCTAGAAGGATCTCATCCTTGCATAACTCTATTCTTTGGATAATCGCTGCAACCATGTCTTCATATTTCCAGATGATGTCTACATGTACGTTATTGTCCGAGTACTGGATAGAATTATTATTTTCAGATATTAGTTTGCCAACAAAGCCTTTGATATCTTCATCTGAGAACTCCTTGGAGGTTTTTAGGGCATCGATCATTTTAAAATGCTTAGTATTTCTTATCTGATGCATCAATTCCAGATGTTTCTGATATACTATACTTCCAAGCGTAGTATGAATATATGCTCCTTCAGATTTTCTTACAAGTCCTACCGTTATGAGTTGTTTCAATCTTGTATAATATGTTTTTTTTGGGATACCTAGCTGCTGTGGAGCAGTCAAATCTGCATTTAACCCTTTCTCGGCAGCCGCACTCATAAATATGGCCAGATTATCTCTTCTTGATAAGACTGACAGTAACTTTAGGCTGTTTTTTACCGTTGTTTGGTCAAAAAGTAGATTTTTGTTCATTAGTGAGGACTTTGCCTCATTTATGAGGCGTTTTACTTAAAAAGATTTCTGATCATGATACTTTTTCAAAGAAGAAAAATAGTACATACAATTATTCTTTTTTGGAATTTGTTAGCTTGGAGAGATTTTGCGAAAAGCTTGTATACAGATGCAGATAACTTTAACATTTAGTATCTTTCCTGTTTGACAAGTATATGGACTACAAATACCCTACCCAGTAAGTCCCATTAGGCCAGTCCTATTAGAACGGCTCAAATTACACTGGACTAATAACAAATTCTCTGGAGCCTATAAATAATATTACAACTAGCTCTTAATGAGAGGACAGATTTTGCAGAATAACTCGCCTACTACAATGGATGATAATCGTAGTGATACCCGTACCTCAGACTATTATTCCACTAATATAGCTGAAGCAATCAGTGACAAATCAGATGCACAACCTCTCGCAGAAGATGAGCGTTCCCAATCTTACCAATCATTAGTTGATAGCTATGATAGACTGATAAAATACGTTGAAAGATTGGAAGATTCTGTTAATGAGCTCAAAAAGAGGAATAACGAATTGAATGACTTTGTGAGTATAGGTGCTCACGAGCTGAAGGCTCCCTTAATGCCAATTTTGGGAATTACGGAATTATTGGAACTAGAGTTAGGGGAGACTGGTAAAAACGAAATACGTGTAAGAAAGGATGAGGTAGAGAGTATTATCCGCAATGCACATAGATTGTCGAAAATCGCCTCTGAAATTTTAGATGTTACAAAGATAGAGAGCCGATTGCTAGTTCTTAGAAAGAAAGTCTTTGATTTAAATGAATTAATTCTCAAAACTATAAATGATTACAAAAAAATCGCTCTGCAAAAGAATGTAAAAATAATATATCAACAACACAATGGGATCACTAGTCCAAGTTTAGGAGTTGGTCTAAAAGCTAACAATGGAACAAAGACATTTGTATTCGCAGACATAGGACGAGTAGCTCAAGTTATTTCAAATCTTCTAGATAACGCAGTTAGATATACTGAAAGTGGGGGAAATATTACCGTATCCATGACGAAAAAAATCAGCAAAAGTGGTAATAGAAAAGATCAAAAACAATGCGAATCTATAATGGATGTTACAGATTCAGGTTCAGGCATAGATCGTGAACTATTAGAAGGTGATCGGCTTTTTTCCAAGTTTAGTTCAAAGTATCCATCAGGAACTGGGCTTGGCTTGTATATATCAAAGAAGATTGTAGAAGCTCATGAGGGAAAAATTTGGGCCCAAAACAATCCTGATAAGAAAGGAGCGTCATTCAAATTTACATTGCCCTTACGACTATCCTGCTAGCCTTAATTTGATATTTTATGTATTTTCGTCTTGGCCTTCCATACATGTTTTTGTGACGACAAGACAAGAATGATAATATTTGGTTATCCACAACTGTCAGACTCTGAATTCTTTTGCGATCAATAACCATTTTTATTAATATTCACTATATAGCATGTGAATGTGTTATAAACAGAGGGACGGCAATACAAAAACATGGGTTCGAATCAGCGATGCTATGCAAGCTATCTTGAATACGACTATCTAGGTTAAAATAAAATCACATGATTATAGATAGCCTTTCAAAATCAGTATAGCTCTCTACAAATAGCTACCAACACTAGTAGGTCCAGACTAAACAAAATTAAAAGTAGGTGGCACTGGATAATAAAATCTGGAAAAAAAATAAAAGACAAAATATTAACCAAGTTACATACTTTCTTAGTGTCATGTATATGATTTAAAATTCAGCTAGCTCTAATGCTCAGTCTAATTGAGGAGATTAATAATTACCTCAACCTAATATTTGATACTCTACAAAAATGTTTTTATCTTAAATGGAAACGATCTCCAGAAAGCTATTGACCTAGCCATTATTGATAATATCCTTATTTAGGTCATGGTTTGTGCTATTCTAATTTTGTGGCGCATAATCCTTTAAAATTTATTATGTTCATCCTAAGTTTTCCAAATCGGGGTTTGAATATTACTAGTGTACAATTGGTTAGAGTTTTCCTTATTAGTATACACTGTTCAAATGTACAATCTGTTGCTGTAGGTCGCCGTAAACCAGTACTCATTTAATTAATTATAGGCTAAGGTTGGTTAGCACAAATAGCGTTAACAAATTAATAAATAGTATATTTTACACTGGTCTTTTAATGAACAAATTAACTTTGGCCATCCCAATCGGATTTATGTTAGTGATTGGAGCCGTGGCAACGACAGGTCTGTCGAATGCTTTCGCACAATCGGCAAACGATAAAAGTGGGACTATTTCTAGCACTCAAAACGGAGCCAACGGCAAGCCCGAATGGAAAGTCGATGGCACATGGACCTTTACTGGCCTAGATTCTAAATCCCCGAAATTTGACGCTGCATTTGGTATGCAAATGCTAAACGGCTCTGCAAAACACAAACATACAATAAATGATTTCAAGTTGGTAGGTAGTCCTAATAAAAGTAGTGATGGTACTGTTTATAACGGAACTGCTACAGTATCACTGAAAAAAGGGCCAGTTAACAACGTACCTGTTGCTATAAAGATAACAAATAGTGGAGACTTTAGCTTGAAAGTTGATCCGAAACTTACTGGAAACCACTTTGGAGATACTCCAATACAAGGTAAAGTAAAAGCATAATAAACAAAGTAGAACGGAATCAACATAATTGTGAAGAATTATAGCAGCAAACAAGGGTAATCCCACCTCCCTTTTATTATCGAAATTCCTATTTTGTGAGCGCTGCTGTTGCAAATGCAATAGCAGGATTAGTTCATATTCTTATGCCCTTGATATTTGCAAATGGAATACTTCATCGCGTGCCAGGTGCCATATACTTTTTAGGCTCAGGCATAGCTCAGTTATTTTGGTTAATTCCCATGATAAGATAGTCGGGATGGCCTTGGTGTTATATCGGAATCATAGCGAACTTGGTGGTCATAATACTCGATACAGTAACAAGACTAGCTGGTAATTCTGTCACCGGCAAAGGAGGGGACATTGACGCTACTGATATGACGTACGAGCTTGCGCAGATTGTGTGTAATACTATAACAATAATAGGAATTCATTTGTCGCAGTTCAACAACAACCGTTCCTCCACAAACAATAATTTTTTTGTCCATTTTCTTTGTTTAAATGTTTATAGTATACGTTTTTTGATTTAACTTAAAATGCAGCCATTGAGAGAATATGACGACGACTTATATACGGTTTATGCATGTACCAGTGTTGTTTCTGTGTCTGCAAGGCTAAAATAGCAGATATTAAATCTATTAAAACTACTAAAACTTACAGTCGACTGAACTCATATAAATGCTATAAATGATGGCCGTTCTTGAGAAATTATTAAAGATATTGGGTATTAGTTATATAACGACTAATGATAAGATGCATGAAATACAGACACAGCAAGATGAATTAACCCGTAAACTTGAAAAAATTTCTGATGACTTAAGCATGGTGTTTTGGCAGTTATAGGCCCCGACCTGCCTGTGAACATTTGAATCAATCCATGGCAAGAGTTGCTACATCTCAACATTCGAAACACTTTGGACTTGAACTAAGTTGGAACAAGAATTACTCCGTTGCTTAGTTTACCATGAAATAGAATCTTGTATCACTATACTAATACCATAGATTATGCTGCATATTTAAAAGTAGAAAAGCCAGAACAATCTCCTTTCACAGTTACGAAACAAGCATGATTTTCTATGTCAAGTCTTTTGTGTTAGTATATAAAGAAATATGAGCAATTAAAGAGCTATATATTAGAGCCGTTCTATATTGAAGTAGGTATATAAAATTGATAATACAATGTCGACACTGTCATGCGCTAGCAGAAAACGAAACACTGAACTCACACTTGATTGAAAAATGTCCTTATTGCGGCGGGTTTTTTGCTTGAGAAACCGGCGATTAGCGGTTGATTGATTGGGGCTTTCCTAATTCAAAATTTAAAATAATCAATAGTTATTCAGATAGGCAGGAAGTATCCCTTATTGGTAAGTGTTCAATTCAGCTATTAGCGCACGATGAAGATGGAATTGATTCCTCTATGTTCGATCAGAGCTTTAAGTAGTGAAATGAGGATTTGATATATCATCATTATTTTTGCTTAGTTATGGTTATGTTAGTGCAAGTTCATTCTATACTACCTGATCGGATTCCTGATGAAGGATATGGCTCATATACAGACAGAAAAAGAGAGCCGGATCTAGTCAAGGAGTCAGACAAGTAAAAAGATCTTTTTTATGTTAGATCTTGTCCGTTTTGTTTTATTGGTGATTGGTGTGACTATGATTACATAGCTTTAAGTAAGTGTCTGCATAAGCTGTGTTGAGTATTGATTGTATATCGTTTTAACGGTGGGAAAGTTAGATACCCACGAAAAACAACTATGTTTGTAATATCAAGGATAATGAACAGTCGGGAAACATAAATTGGTGGTTTAACGAACTAGATTCACTTGGAATTAAGAAAAACAGTAGCAATGTCAATAACGAAGACAAAAATAAAAAAAGTGAATTTGCAAATAGTCAACAGCTTGAAGATCTTACAGATGATATAAAGCAAAGGTTCATTCATAATTATAAGGCCAGCTATCGAGAATAATAATATTATTGGTGGTTAAGATAAAGGAATAGCTCAGGGAAAATACTAAGGTTCAGAGTGAGAAATGCAATAATTTCTTTTCTAGATTTAGACAATTAATGTAACATATGGAAGAATATCATGCATATTATTAAGAGTATCAATCACGGCAAAGTCACTTTATCGTATTACAATACTATTTCTAACTCAGAGGACTATACTAAGATAACAGGGGAGGGAGAAGAACAAAATGAGATAGTATTCTCCTATAACGATAACTAGAGAGAAATAAAAATTGGGTATTCTTCTAAATTAATGTATGAAGCTTTATCTACCCTACAAGCTGAGACAACTTTACCAACCATTCTTGCGACGCCAACTCATTTTAGTCTAAAGAAATTAAATATAGACAACATGTCATCAGTAACTCTTTCAGCATCACATAAGTACAATAACAAGAAGGTATGATCCGCTTCTACAAGCGGATACAATAATACTAATCAAAGTAAATGAGATGTCAACTTCATTTCATATTCACATAGTTTTTACTCGAACTGTGTTACATTCTTGAATTAAAGGTCGATATTAGTGAGAGACTAATAATCCATGCTGGTATAAAATTACTCAGTGGCATGTCTGAGTTTTCATTATTTCTTAAGTGTACTAACCCTCAATTACCAAATGGTTTAAGCCTGAAGAGATCACATGATACTAAAGAAAATACCGCCGGCCTTCCGGCTTTAGTAGCCGCAATACATATGCTTTACTACCCATTTCATGGATTCGGCGCCAGCTTTAGTTATTTATTACCGCATATTCAACTAAATTTTTTTGAACAAAATGGGAAAGGAACTCAGGGTTATACCAATCAATAAACAACCCATTAATCAATATTGAGCTTTTCTCTTTATCATACCGTCACAAATGTGACACTCGGTAAGGATTACAAATAATTGGTGTCAGATTTCTGACAGCAATTGTAAGGCTGGGGTTTATAATCACTAGGATACCCGAGTCTAAACAGCTTGTATCGATTTTGAATTATCAATGCACATGCACACCATATTAACAAATGGTTTTAAGAAATCTTATTTATAAATAAAAATAATAAACCTCCCATCTATCTCGCCTCGATAAAGCCACTTTTACGACTATCTGACCGGATAACATAACCTTCAAGGTTGTTTTGCCAGCTAGTTGTGATTGAGCGAACCCAGTCAAGCAAGAAAACAACCTGAAATATATCCGAATACTCCTAAAGGCTTCGTGTTTTCACTATTGGCATTATATTCAATAAGTAATAAATTGACTAAAGCTCTGCAATAAAAAGAGTTGACATAACTAAGAAAATATCAAATAATAAGAGTAGCCGTAGATGACTGCTTCTTAACAATAATTATTCATATACCTGTATGAATATGCCTACAAAGTTCAGTACGTATACACTAGTCTAATTAAGCTAAATAATCGTTTGGTAATGGATAATGACTTCATTGCAGCGTCTAATGACATAAGAGTAATCATGCCACTCATTCCAGATACATTTACATAGTAACAAAAGTCATTTATACTTAATAATGCTTGTTGAATGCGTGAATTTGTAGCACCAACTCTACCTAGATTCACATATTGTGAGGATTACTGGTATAATCAAAGCTAAATTAATTTAACATATTGAGTAAAACTGATTTGAATTATCATAGAACCATAGACAATTCATTGTCAATGTAACTCAGGGCCTTGATGCTCCTGAATAATACCAATTATTAATTGAGATAATGAAATGTTACTACATAAACGAATTTATTTGGCTAAATACAATTCTTGATTGCAATACAAAAATAAGTTGGTTAGATTTCAATAGGGACAGCAGATATGATGAAACCACTTAGTGTCCGCAGCCGCATCCACTGTGTCCATGAGAGTGACCTTGATTCTCAGCGCACGATGGGCATAGCGTACTTGCGTTTTCAGATACGAATGTAACGCCACATGAAGCGCATTTTGCTTTTTGAATTTCTTGCATGATCTTTGGAGTACAATACGCAAATTAAAGTCTTTTGTATTGAGCAGCTCAGAAATGGATCTCATTAATCATTTACTCTTCCAATCCGATCTTTGCCGTTCGCAAATTGAATTTGATTACTCAGGTTTGATTCTGGGGGTTATATAATACCTATAAAAAGTGTTTCTATGACATCACAAAGATAGTTAAACATTTTATACAGATACATGGCAATTACGTCACCATATAGACAGATTTTTATTATTCTCTACTTTGCTCGCAAATTATTGGTTATCGCGATACTAACTTATGTCCTATGTTGACAATAGGGATAATAATAGTAGTACGACTTGTATGACCTAGATTAATCCTCTAGTTTGACGTGATTAAACGGTCGTCGAGTTTTTTTGAACCTTATAACAGTTTCTTTGACCTTTATATTTACCACTATGGGTATGACAGCATTATATGATGTAGCAGTATACGCTAAGTCTTGCAACTACTACAAATCAATATAATAGTACATTCCACTCTTGTTTTGACACATTTGTTGTTCCTGGATCAGTAAACGGCTATGGAATTGAGCCCCATAACTCTTATAGTTTCAAACCTGGCGAAAAGATTTCCCCCTGTGTGGAACCTGTAGGCTTTTCATATAAACTAATAAAATCACTTAATTTGATGAGTTTTACTGCTGATCTTTTAGTTTCAGATAAGACTGGTCATATACTTACAGGGTTTTCAAAATCTGCCAATCTACAATAATCTCTCATCACAAAAATAAGGACTCAATTTTGACTGTAAGCATGACTCAGACAAGTCTATTTCAGGTTGGAGATTATGTATTGAAATACATCATACATGATGCTGTGTCTGGAAACAATTTTAGTATAGTAAAGAATATCAAAATAGCTAACATTTGAAGGGATTTGATAGTATGTTTAGAATAGGTTTTAAAGTGTGTTACATCATTGATGTTGAGTTTCTGAATAAATAGATATACAGGGCGCGCAATCTGAAATCAAATATGTGACACAAAGATATAAGCAGCCTTGGTGCAATTGTATGGTGGTCACACTTTTTACTAGAATAAGGCGGAATGTACTTAATTAAATATCAAGCGCTCGGATTGTAAACTGTCTCTCGCCTGTTCAAGCTTATTCTTAGTAACACTATTTGCTATGCTATTCAACCTGGAGATCATAATGTCTATAGATCTAATTACAGAATATTTTAGTTCATCAGGATCGATGAACTGACCTCGTGTTGCTTTAATCAGGGGGGAAAATTCGGCCGAACTACCGATCTTGTGAAATAAGTCCAATTGCTTAGCGACTTCGAGATGAAGAGATTGGACTAGTCCTTTGACTTTCTCACCCGTATGTACTAATTGCTGTTCAGAGTTTCGCATTTTTTTAATCGAGGAATTAGTTGCACAATTGAACCCGTCTTCAGCCGCATGCGAGAGGGTTTGAATTGCTTGTTTGAACTGTTGTAAGTTATCTTGCATTATGCCAGTCATTATGTCGATCCGTTTTCTGTGTTGGTCATTTTTCCTATCTAGGGCCTCTGTTTCAGATTTTAATGTCTGTACCTTCGAATATATTGAATTGTACGCAGATTTGATATTGGCGTATTGTGCTAGGTCGTTGCTGATTGCAGAGATATCTAATTTGCTTTCCTTGTATATTTGTGTACATTGTACTATGTTTTCTTGTGTAACTCCATATTCCATCAGTTCAGTGAGGGTATCTAGAACATTCTTTTTCTTGGCATACTCTAATGAAATATGGCGAAGCTCTTGTTGGTATTTTTGCAACTGCTCATTCATATTGGCTATTCTTCCTTCGAAGCCTAATTTCTTATCATATTGTCCTTCTATGTCTCTGATAAGCTTCTTAAATGCAAAATACGGTCCAAGGTTATTATGACACGCCGAAATCTCATAAACGGTATTCCTTAACAAACCAAGCTCCTTTAATCCAATACCGTTTCTTTCAAGTTCGCCATATAGTCCAAAACTCATTCTATGAGAGTCCAATTTTTCCTCACATTTGGCGCATTCTTCTGTATCTTTCCTCAATTTTTCTTCTTTTTTAGTAATGGAAATTTGTAATTTGTCCTCTCTTATCTGCAATGACTCAATTGAAGAAAGCTTCTCTGTGATCGTTATGGGTTCATATCCGTTATATTGTAACTCATGAAGCACTTTAACAAGCTTGGGAACTTTCGACTCTTCAAAAGATAGTCCAAACTTACTTAGGAGCATCTTTAGCTGTATAAAGTTGTCAATAGCACTACTAGTCATCTTGCTCCTTTCTAATGCTTCGTCTCTTTCTTCTTGGGCATTTGTTTTCTCTTCTCTTAATCTTTTCAGTTCGTTTTCTAGCCTCTCTACCTCTACACTTAGCTTCTTAATGTGGTCCGGGAGTTGTAAAATCGAACGTGATCCTCGTATAGAGATTATCTGTTGAGACGTCTCCACAATTTCATGAGGTGCTATGTTACATTCCCGACACTGCCGGTATACCTTGTTTACAAATGATTCTAAACTTTCATCGTCTAATCCTAGTTTTGCTATTAGATTGAATAATCTATAACCCGATGCACATTCAGAAGTATTGATGCCTGACCTACGTAACTCTGTTGCAAACTGTCTGAGAGTATCAGCATCTGGTGTCCCGATGTTATTTTTCCACTCTAAAATTATTGCACTGACGGTACCAGTGCCTATTTGTATATCGCCAGCGATCTTATCCCTTTGATCGCCCTGAAGCCATCGATGCACAACATCATCCTTTATATTTTCAGAGATCTGTTCCCTCATTTAGTAAATGAATATTCTGCGTGCATGTGGCTTATAAGGCTTCGTCAGAGTCGTCAATATGAGTCGTCAGATTGAGTGTCATATTCGATGTCGATTTCGTCACAGAATCTTTGTTGATCACAAGCACGATAGTAGCAGTATAGAAAACAGCTACGGATTTATCATCAACTATCAATATTAGGCCTTGATGCGCTCTGAAACAAGTTGTATTTAACGATATAGTTCAATTTGTGATGTCCTGAGCCTCGCTATGGTTGGTCCTATCAGATGACAATCTATTTCATGATACCCGTAATTAACTATAAACTTCTATTCATTAACATAATTTCGTCTAGTCAATCAACTCATCTTCTATCTGTTTACTGCCTTGTCGTTACACATAATTATATTAAGCAGTATTTCACTAATAGACATAGCACAGTCTCCGTAAGAAGGAACATTTAACAGCGCCTTCAGATGGGAACATACTAAATATAATAGAGGCACATGGGGGATCAATCTCGGGCAAGAATAATATAGATAAAAAAAAGAATCTACCTTTTACTTTAGGCTTCCGTTACAACGAAAACCAATTGAAGAGATTGAACCAAATACTACTACAAACCAAGATACTATATCCTAAAAGGTAATAACTTCTGCTAGATTAAGGATAAATTGAAAATCCCGAAGTAATAGCTACGTATATCGTCTACTGGCTGGCATAGCTCGGATAGTATTGAGGTTCTTCATGGCTATGTAGAAAACATCATCAATATTACAAGATTAGTCAGTCTATGCATATTGTAGGTGATACATCTAAATGATAACTCTCTGTTCTGCATTCTAGTCAATCTAGACATAAGATGCTCTCCAAATAGTCGTTTTATGACTGATATTATGGTTTCATCTTTGTTTCGTTGATTGTACAGCAATTTGGAGTAACCACGCTTCATCTGCTTTCTGTACTTACCATGTGTTCTCCACATCGGTACATGTTCATATCGAGCAGGAATAATACTGAATGCATGTAAGTCCTCTCTTACGAGAAGGTGATTATCTTCACTATCGTAACCCTTATCAGCTGTAACTACAGATAATGGAAGAATATTTGATGTCCTTGTTATAATTGGCCTGAAATCTACATTATCATGCCTTGTTGGAGCTCGTCTTATCTTAATTGTACATATGATTTGTTGTAATACATCTACTCCAATAGATAATTTCGCATATTTTCTTCTCAATTCTGTTCGATCAGTATAATATTGTGATGCATGAGTTATCTTAAATCCTGTTGAATCTATTCCTGCAAAGATATGCTTGGTACCACTAATTACAATGAATGACGAAATTATCTTTTCAAGCAATGAATTATTGATTCTATCTGTAAACTTTTGCAATGTTGTAAAATGAGGAATACGTGACAACCGTAGAAATGACCTTAGGTAATAGGCTTCAATTAACCACTCGACAAACATTCTATAACTCTTACCTTCATACTGTCGTATAGCAACTAGAACTATGTGCTGCCATATTGTAAATATGTGATTACTTTTCCTGTTAGAAAATAGAGGAATCCTTGCATGCTTCAAAACACGGAACATAGTACCTGCAAGTCTGACGTACATTGATTCTTTCAATAGACTATTGGTATTATACTCTTACAAAGCTTTGACTGTATGAGATGGTTTCTACACAGCCGTTCTTCATATAAGTCTCTTCCTTGTGCTACTTAAGTCTTGGTTAATACCTTCCAAGAAGTATCGAGTTTCCAACACAGTTATCGAGCTCATTGCCATACCCAGCCCGGTGAGCATGATAAGCCATTCAAATACTTCAACACCAGTAAATGGTACTAATACTGATATTCTCTGCAATTTGGACGAGGGCAAGTATTATAAAAAGTGTATAGTGATAAAAATAAATAGGACTTTTCCAGTATAGGTTATGTTATGCATTATCTACGCTATGTTCTGCCTTAGCCTACGCCGCCTAAATTCTCAACGGTGTTTGTAGAGTTATCGTTGCAGGATGCACTAATGGCAGAAGATGCACCAGCAGTTTTCACAATCTCCATGTTGAGTAGTCTGGGTTGGTAGCGAAATACCTGAGCCAGTTGATGTGCCTGGGTCACCGCCTCCGTTGCCGCCGGCAATAGTAAGTGTTTGAATATTTTGTGCTGGAGCAGGCTATGTTACTAATGCTGCGACAGTGCCTGTTACTACCAATATAGGCACCAGCTGCTATTATGAGTAATTTATAAGACGTTGTGCAGTTTATTATCATTTAATTGAACTATATATACTAGCACTATATTTCTGGGTTCGAAACAATTACTAAGCTGTATTTAGCTATGATAATAGACTCTTATCTTATTCCTGTTAGTAAATAATATTGTGATATGCTAGAATTGAGTATACGTCTAAATACTAAAGCCTTGGGATTTCTCTTAGCTATACCCTTTGAACCTCAAAAATCAAATCACGTAATAAAGTAATATTATATTAACCAGAATTCAATATTAGAATTAAGGTTCTGACGACAGTTGTTTCAAATTTACATAGAGTCCTCATTTTACCAATATTGTATAAATATACAAATATTTAAGTGAATATTATACTATTGATTTTCTGATGTAAGAGTCAACCTCTATAAAATAGTGGCATTACAATTTAGTGTTCTCTTTATTATAATTGCGATACCAATTGCAACCTATCAGGTAAGCTAGATACCAATTATGTCATAAAATTGTGAAGATTAGTTTGTACTTGTTATAGATGGTATTAGGATTCCATTGCGTGAGCTTTCTTCCTTCTGATATAGACCGTGCCTGCTACCCCAGATATAATCGAGACGACAATAAGCACGATTACTACTGATACTGAACTAAATGGTTCTGAAGGAGTAAAAAATGACATAAATGGGCTGACGACTGTTATTGGAAAGGTAAAAGTAATGTTTTGGTTATTATATGATGTATCATATACGTCAACATCTAGTGAGTATATCCCACTCTGATTAAATGTGTATGGAAATGTGAAATGGCCATATGTTACTGATATAGGATTTGTTCTTGTTAATTCGGAGCCTCCTTTTGATATTCTGATCACAATTGGAATATCGACCAATTCATCTCCTTCGACGCTCCCAATCCTTAATTGAATTTTGGAATTTGTATTTACAACTGGATTTTGTGGAAGGGTTTTCATCTCCATATCGTAATTACCTATCCTCTGACGAATTGCGCCTTTAATAGTATCTGCAAAGACAACCCTTTGTTCCACAAGTGTCATACTTACTAAAAGTAGAAAAAGTAATAAAGACGTCATTGAGGCATACAGGCCAAGTAAATGATTGGGATTCCTATAATACATAACTAACTATAAACATTTATGGAAAAAGAGTTCTTATCACATTTGATCCATAATACCGATGTAGTTATCCACAATCTTGTCTAAAAAGGCATCCTTGTATATCACCAATATCTTCTTGACCTCCCTGCTATCAACAATTGTATAATGCTGGGAGCGATCTCCAAGTGACACAGAGATAATTCCTGCGTCCCGTAACCTATTGAGATGCCAAGATATCGTTGAAGGTGCCTTTCCGCTGTTTTCAACGATTTCGCCAAACTGTACAATGATCGTGTTCTAGTATGAATAGTATGAGCTGCCTTGATACCTTGTTTTTCATCTGACCTATCAGATAGGTATCTTCATCAGGAACGCCTGTAAGATAATATCGTGTTATTTTATTTTTTCTTCTATCCGCTCTTATTTTTCCTATTCTTTCAAGTATAGAAAGATGATAAGTTAATACACCATTGCCGAGATGAAAAATTCGCAGTAACTCTCTATATCTGACTCCTGGATTTCGGTCAATACATGCTAGAAGTGATACATCGATGTCATTCCGGAATTCTTGTATAGTATGAGCACCTTGTTCGAGAATATGTATTGATCCGTTGGAGGGGTCAGATACCAAATTCATAATTTCTTATTACTCACCCTAAATACTCCAATTCCAAACAATGTTAACATAGCGAAAAGAATTACATGAGGGCAGCTCAATCCGCACAACAGGTATAATAATATCCTCAATATTTACTGTTGCGAATAAAAGATAAAGACATTCGATTACCACGAGAGACAAAAAGCCTAATGCCATAAATAAGAGCCTGCTGGAACTATTCCTCTTGTAGGCAAGGATGGCCACGATACCCAGGAAAATAGATATGATAAGACTTACCAAGTGAAGTAGAATATGGTAGATCATGTAGACATGACCTAGATGTGGCAATATAACCGGGACTGCCAATGCTCCCACTACGACAATTGATATAAGTGCTAGTAGTTTGGGCTTGCTTTCAATAAAATTAAACGTAGTAGCCCTACTAGATTGCATACCAAGATATTAGGCCCTATGGCTAATTTAAGCGATATGGTACAAATATCGAACCCAGAAAATGAATGAACTACAGACATTCTCTCTGGCTAAAGCACAGAGGCACTAAGGTCTCTTGTTTCTTAGAGTTACCGCTTTAGGCGTATCAGTGCTCGCCTTTCAATGTATCTAGTCTTTCCACATCGAATTGATCTCTGCCTATAACGCAATAGGATATTGGCTTATCAATATTGAATGACCCGTTAACGTCTGCATGATCAACGTGTCCGTCTGAACGTTCAAATTTTTTATCATTCCTTTTGCACATATGTCCGTAGCGGCTGCACATTCAAGAACGATAGCACGGATCGATATATTCAACCATTACGCCTTACAGTTTGGCCTTGTACTTTACAAACTTTGAAGTTGATAGAACGACCAACTGTTCAAGGAATATCGGAAGTTTCTTCCATATTTCTTATTTTATCTAATATTCTGTATTGACAGGCATAGACTTTAATCCAGCTCAGGGTGATGTTATGGCAGGAAACTGCGAACTCTTTTAGTTTAGAAAATAATAATTGTTATTTTTAAACTATATGTTGATCGGAGCGTAACGAATATAGAAGAAGAGTTCGAAGGTTCTTTCCTTGTTTTATTTTTATTATCCACATAACTTTAGCAGATTTTTCTCTTCTCGATAGTAATGCATAGAGAGAGACACATATCAGCAAGTACTATGAATAGAGGGTTATGATGATTATGCCGGTTATGAGGCGTAGTGTGCCTCCTACTTTGCAACATCTTTTTGACCAAAAATCTTACTCGGCTTGACCCTTATTAGTAATTCTCCCTTACCGCTATTTCTTTTACCGTAAACTTCAGCATTATTTCTTCCCATATATCTCTCTGCTATCTTGGTTGCCCATTTTAAAAGCTCTTCTGGCTGCACGCTTATTTCAGCAATACCCTCTACGATTACAAACGAATAAAGTGGAGTTTGATCATCAACAGAGATACTCACTCTATGATCACGCAGAATGTTCTTTGCCTTTAGAGAGGTATGGCCAGTCGTAAAGACTATATCTTTAGTGTCTTCATCCAACACAAACCAAACAGGAGCTATATGAGGTCTACCGTCAGCTCTGACGGTTGCAACCTTACCTGTAAAAGTTCCATGTCTCAGAAAATGATTCAATTCGTCTATGCTCATTTCCATTAACTTCCTCTCGAAATGATACAATCTGAATGTTGCTCTTTTGATTAGCTTTAGAAGCTTTAGTATAGGTACATATTCAAATTTTCTTCTTCTTCTACTTTCTTCTTCCTCTTTCTTTCTTCTACTTTTACTTCTTCTTCTAGACTTTAGTTAATCAGCGTTTATGAATCAAAATAAGAAATCACATTTTTGGGCATGCAGAAAAGTATGATAAGCATCAGTACATAAAGAAGATCCAGCGCCCAGCCGGATGCTAGAGTGGTCTTGAGAAGACACAGATGGCAAATACTTTAATTGTTGATGCATTTCTTCATCTTCAAAACACATGAATAAATTAAGTACTTGGCTTCCTCCTCTATTCGTGTTCATATTTTGCTACATATTATATCAAGCTCCTTGTTTATATTTTAATGTCAATGCTCACATTTTTGTTTCTAGTGATGATAACGCCTCATTTCTTACGTTAATCGAAAGAGTAAGAATAGAAGCGCTGTTAGCAAATGAATCACTTCATTCCAACCTAACTTCGTCCAATGAACATCTAGCTCAGCTATTAGATAGGCTAGATGATGTTATCGACAATGAGAACTATTTTGTAGTTAAGAGCGAACAATTTAATAATTCTACAGTTGATGCATTGTTCCTGGCTAATATTGTAGATGAAATATTACAGTACTATGGTGGGGCATACGGAATACTACCAAGTGTCATGTCGAACATGTCCTCAATGTCCGCAATGGCTTCTTCTATGCCGACCAATCTAGGTATCCATAGCGTTAACGCTAGTCGAGTTTTTGATATAGACAAATATCAAACAGCCAAGCAATATGCAAGCAGGGCGGTAGAAATATTTGATGCAGAATTAAAACCTTATGAAACTAAGAAGAATAGTATTGCTGCTGGAGAAGTTGAAAAGTATCTTACAGAATTGAAAAATGCTGTAGACAATAAAGCTCCACCTTTAGACATAATGATGATAGTCCATACCAAAATACACCCAAACTTGCAATTGGCGTATGATCTCAAGGTTAGAAATAAGTAATAAAGCTACGAAATAATCATTTCATAGATTGCATTGTGTTATTGGTACCTCAGTTGACATCTCCATATAGGACAGCAATATACCGGGCTTGTTTATTACTAGAAGCATTTGCCAAATTCGGCTTTCCATTCTCTATAGATTCGAGACGTACCTTAGTGTATTGGAATATAGTTCAGGGTTTTTTTTAGAGACTTTTTTTATGAATACATCCACTAAACTAAAGCCAAGGAATATGTATTTATTGGCATAACCAATCCAGATACTGAAATAAAGTTTTATTTATAGTGTTTTTTCTTAATGTCTCAATCAAGCCGTTGCCATTCGTTCATAAAAAGATACGTTGAATTCATCTATATTACAGCCTTCCTCACTGGAGGTTATATTGGCCAATCGAGCATGGTTTTTACCTTTGAACACCAAAGTGAATTCGAGATGTCAATTAAAGATCTTATATGTAGCCGAAATATAGTGACAATAGGAAATTTGGAATAATTATAACTCTTTTGACAATATACGAATGGCTCAACAACTGTTCTTACAATCCCTCTGGAAATGAATGCTTTGAAGGAATAGAGTTCGGAGGTTTTCCATAAATGACTGCAATCTCATCATGTGCCTTCAACTTCACATCCTTGTAATTTATACTGCTGGGTACTTTATTACCATTCACATAAACCATTGGTACTAGTTTTCCTCCTAGGATTTCCTCAAATGAACTAGAATTATTCAATTTGCTCTTCCAGATTTGGAAGAATTGACCTAGCGTAAAATCCCTCTTTAACGGTGATTCGATATGTATAATGCCGGTACTATCGTGCGTATGCAGCCAGTATATACATTTATCATCAACGATGCCAATTTGTGGAGGAATATAGATAGAGTGACCGTTAACAAAGACGTCAAGATGAGCATGTATATGAAACTGCAACTGTTCCATTGTATTGCACGGTATGCCATCTATCGTTAAGCCATTTTGAGAATTTGAATTTATGCCCATAGTAGAATAAACGCCTACACCAGCACTGATAGCGAGCAGAATGCCTATAGTAGCTACGATTACTAATTTTTTTGAATGGAGGATTGATCTAGTTTTATCGCGTCCAATCGCCTCCAACTTACTTGTGTCCTTGTGAGTGGAATCCTTATGTTTTTCCAATGCTTTACTTGAATCAAATGATTTCCCACAAACATCACAGGGTATTGTTTTTTTGTCTACCATCGATAATCCCGATCTTTCATCTAGTCTGTATTGAGTAAAATATAGAGGTTATGATATAGCCGTTATTGTTGGTATTGATAGACCGAAAGGTGTAAATCCACTAAATCATTTTCTGTACAAGGCCTGTTGATTGCATTGCACCATTGGTCTAAATAACATAGTCTGGTTAACTACCAGAGAATATAATGAAAACAAGATATTATCAAACTCAAACTTATTCAATTCGCTATATCTTCGAACCTGGTATATTCGTCGAATGTACTTTAAATCGAAGAGCCAATGGAAATCAGGGATACAAAGTATCGTAAACATAATATACGAATTTGATTCATTGTAGCTATATTAGGAATATGCGGTTTAGAGGGTCTGCTTCGCTATTTTCATTTATTTTGATTAGTATCACTCTCATTAGTTGTATGATTGTTTCGGCAGTTCATTTACCTATCTATAATCGCGCATTTGCGGATGGGTTATCACAAGAACAGATATCGGCATCCATGGGTTCACGAAAAGCGGATTTGTTGATTAAAACAACACCTCCCGTTGTTACAACAGAAACTCTTCAGTCATCAAAACAAAAACCAATAATTGAATTTAGGTTATTTGATTCGAATTCAAACAAATCATTCAGTCATGTAAATTATTTTATCACAATCGATAAAAATGACAAGGTACTACTATCTGACTGGTTTCATTCTCATAACGGAGATCTTGGAATACGGATAATCCCATCTAACAGTAGTAAAATGAATTTGTCTGGAGAGCAAGAGCCACTCGTCGGTGGGTATATTGGATCATTGGATAAACCCGTTATTGCTGAGGGACCCATCTTTATAAATGGTGGATTGTATCACTTTACTGTACGAGTTGGTACTGTGGATTGCGATACCTGCATACTACCGGCTGAACAACAGCATCTCTATGATAGTTGGTTGAGCATTGGAAGTGTATTGAACAGTCAGGTCACTCTTAGTGACAAACAAATTCCAGTGAAGGTTATATCATATTATGATAAATTGAAGAATTTTTCGTTTGATAATAAAACTATGCAAATGCAATTTACCATGCCATTTAACTGGAACATTAAGCGGATAAATAACACAAATATTTTTGTTCATCAAGAAGTATACGTTCCAAAATCCAACGCTTTTACTAGTACCGGATCATTTATAGGAAAAGTAAACGGAGTGGATGTCTCAAAACAGCTAGTAGTAGATAATAGTAACCCAGGTAGGGATGTGATTCATGTGATGTTACCAAAGGATACTGTCCTTAAAATAGCTGATCAAGTCAATGGAAATAAGCAGCAGACTATTCATAGTGGAACTGAGAAGATTATGAGCTTTGAACTTCAGCCTAGTGCGAAGGCTTCCACCACAACAACCGGAAATATGTCTATGTCAATGGGTTCAATGGGTTCGATGGGATCAATGTCTTCAGGTTCTGCTTCACGATAGACATATTCTGATAGGAACTCAGAATTCTATGTATCTTCTCTTGCCCTTGTACTATCAACGAAAACGACAATAGAGGCACATTATCTTGAAACCTTTTGCCTACGCTGTACTACTAGTAAGAGTGATACAGCCACTACAGCAATAATAATTCCCGCGATTATTATTAAACTGAAAGAGGGTGTAGGGGCAGTAATTGTGCCAAAGGGCTGAAACGGCACATTCACCTTGAATGATCCGAGTGTTGACAAACTGTTTGAATCTACTCTAGTCATAACCTGATAGACACCTGAGTCTGGGAAAAAATAGTTCACACTAAAATCTCCATTCGAAGATGAAATATTGTCGAATTTGAATATTCGCATTTGGCCGCTGCTGTTGGTTGTGACAACTACCCGTGCATGAAGATCGTTAATATTTTTGGAATTAGATATATTCTGGACTGTAAATCTTAGTTGAGTTTTGGCATCAACTACAGGTGATTGAGGTATATTGTTAAATTGAATCCTCATGTTATTTATTTTGTCGACCCACTGCTGCGTATTACTTTTGGAATCATTATTGGATAAGGGGGTGGATGGAGATCGAGGTTGTCCCATGGCCAAATGCATTGAAAAGATATCATTATCTATTATATTTTGTATGAGTGATAAGTTAAGTGCAATAAATGAGAACAATATCAAAATTTTGCCTGATTTACAAAGTCTACCACAATAGCAATTTCTCTGACCACCAGAGTCGAAAGTTAAATTTTTCAATATTATTCACGTCAATATCACGAATCAACCAGTACACTGTTATATATCTTCTCGTTGAAAGTATATTAATAGCGAAATAGGCAACATTATAATCGATATTCTTTTAGGAGACTCAGCCTTATATATTTGGATAAAAAAATAGGATTATACTAGGTAATCAGGCCTCTGTCTTCAACTTCAATCTAAATGCTGAGTCAATATTCTTTCGAATTTGGTTATCTATAATGCCCTGTATCTGATCGACTGGCTTCTTGGAGTGTATTGCTCCTTCAAGAGATTTAAGAGCAGTACCAATTTTCAAAAATGCCGGGGAAGACGTCACATTGGATGGTGCAAGCTTCTTGGCATCATTAAACATTTGAGTTGTTTTGTTAGCTAAGGACTGTGCACTTTGATAGTCTGCAAAATTAACGAGCTTATTATGTGGAGTGGTCTGATTCTCTTTTGCACCTTCTTCTATCCCATACGCACCACTATAGTGTTCGTTAATCTCTCCAAGAAGATCATTCAGTGCCAGAATGTGCACAGTAGCATTCTTCATTTGATCCGGTTCAACCCTCACCGATAGTGCTTCTTGCAATAGTGCAGCAATATTGTCGACTTTATCTTTGACTGCTGCTTGTGTTGGGGCAGGACTAGTAGAATTAACTGTCTTTTGTAAATCTTCTATACCAACATTTAGGTCATTAGCCACTCTTTTGTTTCGTTCTGAAAGTTCTTTTGTAGTATTTGCGCTGAGGTGTTCTCTAGCATCAGAAGCATGATCACGAGCCAGCGTAATGTTAGACGGGATGTTAGACTGCACTAGATGTACTTCAGACGTTAGCTGATTTGCCAATGCAAGAAAGGATGCGCTTTCTCCGCCTGAAAATGTGTGTGCGTATGCTGTTCTAGTCATAGGATAAGTTGACAGGCCGACAGAAATTAATGTAAACAACAGAATGGGAACAGTGTACCTTCTGTGGCAACTTGATACCGGTTTCTTTGTCATTACTATATTTAATATTATTTATATAATAAAATAGTTTATGGTACAACAATCGAATCAGTAATTTCAATTACTTAATCTTAATTGCATAATGGACTCTTGTCAAATAAAGTGTGTATCGCATTATTTTTACACAGAATGATACCAAAGTTATATACTTTTGTTCATAAGCATTCACCTTTAACCCTGCGTCAGAATAGAACAGTTCGAACAGACCATGTCTATAAACTAGTATAGCAATCAGGATATAATAGAAAAATTATCAGTCCCTGTATTAGCATACACCAGGAGATTAGTAAATATTCTACATCAATTAGCATTTGGAACTTGTAGCACCACTACATGTACCTCACAAATGTAAAGTGCATCTGTGACAATATAATATAATATCTAAGGTCTGACGTAGACCGTTAGTAGAAGGTGTCAAAGGAACATAAGAATACTAAAGGTGGGCAAAAATTTTACATTTTCGCGCCATGGGTCGTTACACGCATAGTCAGATCAAAAAAAGTGGGTCGAAGTTACTTTCTGAAATGGATATAGTCAGTTATCCCTTTGTCATATTAGTCATATTACCGCCCGCTTCTGCACCTGGTGCAATTTCGTCAACGCCAATTACTAGTGTACTCATTGGCGGGAATTTCACATCTGTTGCTGTCGGATTTTGAAGCGCAATGTCAGTGATTATTCCGGCTTTCCCTCCAGGCTCCGAATTAACATCTACGTGGTAGATACACATTTTGCCTGGTGTTGACAGCTCCTTAATATACTCTAATTCTGCGGGCTTGACATTCGGGGCTTGTCCTATTAACACGTTATAGGGTGTCTTGGCATTGCTATCACATGGCAGGTTAGCAGCAACGTGGCCTGACATTATCATGTACGGTGTAGCATCATATACGTGAATAAACCCTTTTGAGGGTATTGTTTTGCCTTCGAGCAATATTGTTTGGGAATCTCTAACTACAGTTTTCTGAGGTGACTGTGCAGTGACGGCAAGTGGAGCTATTCCTATAAAAAGTGTCGAAGCCACTATAGCAACGAATATCATCGATGCTATTATTAATGGTGATATTTTTCTTGGGTTAACATTTGAGTTACGCATCAAATTGTTAGAAAAAGCATTCCTATTAAATGTTCTAGTTCATTCTACGAATGAACCACAAGTTTAATATCGTTTAAAAATCGAAGTTCCCTTTTTAAGTATCCCTTGTGGTAATTACAAAGACTGGTAATCTAACCAAGCTTGATTTAGACAACATCACGTCATATCTGCGCATGATCATACTTCAGGATTTCTCTCTCATCTATCTCCTATCAGAATTACTCTGAATAGGCATCAAAAATCAATTTCTCGGTATCAAATAATATTGCTGATAGATCATCATTACATATTTATAATCTAATATGTAGACTTTTTTAGTTTGTGAAATTCTCTATTAAAGGCTCATCAACTGTAGAAACAAAGAGATGGGCTTTAATTCTGAGTTATTTATCTTTATTTGTCATTATAATGGTTGGTCTGAATGATCACTTTACTCAGTTCGGTACATCTTTTCTAGCATTTGTTGATAAACTGGACAATTCCTTTTTTGAAGAGGCTCATGCTCAAAAACCTATGAACTATTCAGGATACGAGGATATTGTTCTTAGTTATGATATCGACAGCAGTAATAAATCAAATGGCAATACAGTAAAAGATATCACATTGACAAACTTCATACAAAAAGGATCCAGTCAAGACTTGACTAGTAAATTTGTAGATTTAATGATAGCTTCAATTTCTTCTGTCTCGAGGATGTTTATAGCCTTGGGTTTATCTTTTGTGGCAGCTATAGTAGTAGGAATTACGGCAGCTAGAAAGTCCATAGCATCAAAGATAGTTATTCCTATAGTTGACGTATTACAGTCTATTCCAATACTTGGATTTTTTCCTGCAGCAATTTCGCTTTTTATTGCTGTATTTAACGGCAGTTCTGTAGGTATTGAAATAGCCGCAATTTTTCTTATATTTACCAGCATGGTGTGGAATATGATCTTTTCAGTTTATGAATCAATACTTTCAATTCCGTCTGAACTATTGGAAACCTCAAATGCTTATAGGGCCAACTTATTCTTAAGATTCAGAAGACTTTACATTCCGGCTAGCATTCACAAATTAGTCTATAATGGTATCTTATCATGGGCTAGTGGATGGTATTTTCTTACCGCAGCGGAGATCATATCGTTAGGTTCAAAGACCTTCACACTACCTGGTCTGGGAAGTCAACTTGGAATTTCAGTTTCGCATGGAGAATACACCCAGGCAGCGGCGAGCACTCATTATGTTAATTTTAATTATCTTAGTAACGGACTTTTTCTTTTGGCGTCCCCTGGAATCATATGCTAACCGTTTTAGGTATGACTACTCATTTTCCCTTGAAGATATCCCTAAATATACGCGCGTGCACTTTGGCTTGCGCACTTATAGGGGTAAAATTCCCAAACTATTATTTCGTAATCCTGCTCCAGCATCATCGATTCAGATATCGGACTTTTTTGTCAGAAACCCTAGGCCGCTAATTTCTGTAAAGTCAAATAAAGTGATAGAGGTCTTGTTGAAGATTGGAGGGCAAATCGAAGTAAGAATATTTCCGATAATTCATAAGTGGTTTGACAATAAGGATATTTTCAGAGTACTTCGAATAGTAGCATTGCCTGTCATAATAACTCTTTTTGTATTGATTATTATCCAAGAACGTGAACAAATCCATCAATCGTTTCTCTCGTTCTCTAGAATGTATTTGTCACTTCAGAGTGACCCTAGAAATGCAAAAATTGTCTCACAGATTCCAATCGCTTTGTTACTATCATATTTGAGATTAGGTGCAGCTTATCTTCTAACTTTGGCATGGACTATACCCGTAGCTATTAAAGTTGCTCGTGATCCAAGATTCGATCGCATTATGCCTATATTTCAAACTCTAGCCGCTATTCCTGCCCCAGCGTTCTTCCCCTTCCTGATCCCAGTTGTAGACTATGTACCCGGTGGCTTTGAATTTTTGTCTATACTGTTGATATTAACTGGGATGCAGTGGTATATGTTTTTTAATCTCATTGGTGGTGTACAATCTATTTCTGGTGACGTTGAGGAAACTGCGCGAGCATTTAGAGCTACAAAGAGCCACTACTTAAAACGCGTTTTGTTCCCAGCAATATATCCATCATTTATTACTGGTAGCATTACAAGTTGGGGAGGAGGTTGGAACTCGTTAGTCGTTGCAGAATTCTTAATATTTGGATACAAGACATATTCCTCAACTGGTATAGGATCTTTATTAGATAAAGCTGCATATTATACAGGAAATACCGTATTGATATTGATTATCATAGGTGCAATGATGACAGTGATAGTTACAATCAATCGTCTCGTATGGAGACAAGTGTACAGAAGAGTAATTAACAAATATGGCATAGGCACATAAAAATGAGTAGAATAAAATCGAGTCATGACTACCAGTACCTGTTTATGCCCCATTAAGAAAGATAATAACAGTCTTAATACAAGAGGTAAATAGGATGGATCATGTTCCTGTCTCACAGGGAAATACATTAGCTCCAATAACTGACTTTGAATGTACCCCGAATAGATCAGTTGATGGTTCGGCACCGCTCGCTTGAACTTAGAAACGTTACTAAAGAGTACAGGGACAATAATCACAATTGCAATAAAATCTTGAATAACATTAACTTGATCATAAATCATAATGAGTTTATTTCAATAGTAGGTCCATCAGGCTGCGGTAAATCTACATTATTAAGAATCATGATTGGTTTAGAAAAATATACAGAGGGAGAAATCCTATTCAAAGGAAAACCTATGAAAATAGATGGTACTGTAAATCCGTATATGGCAATGGTGTTTCAATCTTTTGGACTCTTTCCCTGGCTAACTGTAGTTGAAAATGTAGAGTTTGGGTTGGAATCAATGCATATGCCTAAAATTCAGCGGCGAAAAAAGAGTCTTAGCATCATTCAAGATGTTGGTTTAGAAGGTTTTGAGGAAGCCTATCCAAGAGAGTTGTCTGGTGGAATGAAACAGAGGGTAGGCATCGCAAGGGCCCTTGTCATGGATCCGGAAATCCTTGTTATGGATGAGCCGTTTTCTGCCCTCGATCCTTTAACTGCTGAAGCATTGAGAGAAGAAATTCTAAAGGTTTGGAGCAACAAGCTTGCTACTCCAGAGGTTGTTATAATGGTTACCCACAATATTGAGGAAGCTGTTTATCTTTCAGATAGGGTAATAGTTCTTAGTCATAGACCGGGTTCAGTTTTGAATGAGGTTGATATACAAATACCTAGAAGTCGAGAGAAAAGGGACAAATCAATTTATGAGTATTCTGACCAAATTACAACAATGATTTCATAATGGTTGATTACAGTACTTGGTGAATATCAATTACTTTTCTTTAAGGGATCGTATTCTACGATAAAATGTGCATATCGAATAACACAAGTTGAAGAACTAAAAGATTTAAATCGTGGGTTAGAGAAATTTTGAATATAGAATAATTTGAAGATGCCCAGTGTCAATTATAGTGTTCTTCTTGGATTTATAGAATTATTAGATGACGCCGGTGGCAAATCAGAAATAGCAAGAATTGCTTCTAAAGAAGATCTGAACCTGGATTCGCTTTTACCTATATTAGAATCTGGTGAAATCTTGGGTCTAATTAAAGTCCAAGAAGGAGTGGTGTCCATGACCCAAAAAGCTCATTTCTTTATTGCTCGCAAGTCCAAAAGTTAGGAAAAAAATGCTAAGGGATATAATAGTTAACATTGATATCTTTAGGAAGATAATTGATCTAATTAAACAAACAGAAGATGGATATATAACAAAAGATGAACTGTCAAGATATTTATCAGAACATCAAATACTATTTACTACTGATACAACTGAAGACTATACAAGTGATTTTGATTCATTTATTGAGTGGGGAAGGCAGGCATTAATATTTAGCTATGATGCAAATGATGAACGTATCAGTTTGAGGAAAGACGTCCAGCAGTTATATTGACAGATGATATGTATCAATTTTTCTTGCTATTATGGAACCGGTATCTTATCAATCCATAATTTCCACATTATAACCAAAGTATGAATTTCTGAGACTTACTTACCAGTTCTGAATCAATGACATTAATGCGAATACCAAAAGGAATGTTTTGATACAACTTACATAGCGCAACTGCTCAAAAACAAACTAGCGAGATGCCACAATTATAGAAGTTGATAAACCACAGGCAAAAGTAATTAAAGTATCTGGCTAGGAAGCAGCAGATAAAGAAGTTGTACCTGATTTAGAACATGATATTGTCACTAGAATTAGAGTAGCCTTTGTCTACCTTTACCTTTACTCCCCGTCTCCAAAGCCTTCACATAATATAGTTAGAGATAGAATAAATCAAGTAGTAAACAAATATATCGTTGTTGGATGTGCTCATGGAGCGGTTGCGCACAAGATAAGAATTGTCTGAACGATGGCGGCGATCGCCATCGATAACTATTTTTTATTCATCCGCTAGACTTCTCTTATCAATAGACGGCTAAGGAGTAGGAGGACAGCCCGAGCCTATACAATTAGATCCACCATTTGCACCTACACCAGCTTTCGCAGCATCGCCACCAACGCCGCCATTAGCTCCGTTAAACCCGCTGGCATCTGTACCACGATCTGAATTGGCGCTATGTCCGTTACTATTTTGCGTTATTGCCATTGCTGATTGTCCTAATGACGCTACTATAACAGCTACTGACATGATTGCTGATAAAGCAATTACAGCTATTAATTTTGTTTTCACAATACTATATTGTTGGTCGATGGATATATAAAGATCTGTTAATTGTAGCTGATAAATAGCATATTAGGGGGCTTTTTACAAGAATTACCATAATGCGGGCAAATCTACACGTGGACATGCTTCCAACAGGCAAAAGGGAGAAGGTCATATCGATGTCCTCTTTGCGAGTGCTGGCGTTAGCGAGCTTAACAAGCCGCTCGGCTCCATTACCGAGAAAGGTTCTGATGATACATTTAACGTTAATGTTTGTGGGGCCTTCTTTACAGTACAAAATGCAATGCCGCTCATGAAGGACGGCGGGTCAATCATTCTGAATAGTTCTGCGAGTCAAGGGATTTCTGGCTCTACCGTTTACAAGTGCTAGCAAAGCAGCAGCCATCCGTTCTTTCTCCCCGAACTTGGACTAGCGAGCTCAAAGGAGAGATTAGGGTCAATGTAATAGCCCCAGCACAACAGACACGGCGATATTTGATGGCGCTCCTCAAGAAATGAAGGACAGTTTGTTACCATAATTCCAATAGGTCCGACGAGTCAACTGCGTGAGATTGCCGCCGGTGCGCTATTTCTGGCATCAGATGATTTCAGCTTCGTTACCGGTATTGAGCAATACGTCGACAGCGGCACAGCGCAAGTCTAGTTGAAAGTACTAATCTAACATCACGGATTTTATTTCATCTCCATTCCATTTTCATCCTGCACTAGTAGCTGAAATCAAATCTAGTCCCCTCAGTCTACCCGCCGGGCTTACTTGCTCTGTCCAAATATCAGGTTTGATGCAACTAAGTGCAGGCGGCCATACTAATACGTACATAATTGGTTGTTCTAACTATCCTTGAACTAGACTACATTATGCGCATCTTAGTATGATATTAGTATAATATGAACACGACTTATATATAGAAATCAGACATCTTGCAACATCTGGTTGTTGTCCAGGAGTTCTATAGACATTGACCGGATCCCAAATAGAAGGTGTCGGAGGGATTGATTCTGTGTCTGGAACATTGGCATAGGGTTTAAAATTCTAAATTTTAAACTCGAAACGTTGCTCCCTCATTACATATTTCTAATCTAATATGTAGACTTTTTTAGTTTGTGAAATTCTCTATTAAAGGCTCATCAACTGGAGAAACAAAGAGATGGGCTTTAATTCTGAGTTATTTATCTTTATTTGTCATTATAATAGTTGGTCTGAATGATCACTTTACTCAGTTCGGTACAATTATTTTCTAGCATTTGTTAATAAACTGGACAATTCCTTTTTTGAAGAGGCTCATGCTCAAAAACCTATGAACTATGAACTATTCAGGATACGAGAATATTGTTCATAGTTATGGTATCCATGTTAAGTAAATTGCAGAAAATTAACCTGCTCCGATGTATGTATTAAACCTCACAACATTAGCATTTATAATATAACCATCTCGAGTCGAGGTATTGATACAATAGTCTGATCCCAAGTTATCCTGATGTTATCAGGAACCTGTTATCTGTCCACGGATTTCTCCATTCTGATTCTGCTGGGTATGAACATTAACATATGCATTTCCGTCCTCAAGAAGCTTGACTAGATCTGACAATTGTTTCCCAGTTAACGGACCCTGCAGATCACCTGGTGTAATCTTGGCCTTTCCCATGGATAACATTACTACCGGCTGTCCATTCTCACCCGATTTGCCTTGATGGATATGGGCCATCATGAAGTTGTTCATACCCTTTACATTCAGTTCATAATTTATCTCCTTTCCATCTGCACTAAGCTGAAATTGAGCAGTTCCACTTGCTTTAGTGTCAACTGGTGGAACCTCACTTTTGCCTGAAAGATTTGCTGTAAACTTCTTTTGTGCACCTTGTGCGAATGCTAATCTGTCAGTCAATCCGTTTGTTGAAACAACAACTATACTGACTATCAACACAGTGATTATCAGGAATGCGCCACTAAGAGTAGTAGTCCGGAAGGCACTTCTATTACTCATTAGAGATCTATGGTAATTCTTCTATAAAAAATTTACCAGTTGATCAATATATTATTATTAATCTGTATTATTATTGATCTTTATCAGATTTAAAAAAATACAATGCTGCTAATAATGACACCAATGATCTAAAGACTATGAAATTTTCTATTCTCTAATTAATTTAACGTGCTAGCTATAGCGATTTCTATGATAGATATCAGGGTCTTATCGATTAGATCGTACGACATTTTGATGAAGCTGCCGCCAAGCATTTATCAATCCAATTTAATGTTTGAAGTATGTTCCTGAGGTGCTGTAAAAAGTATCACAACTAGAGAAGGTGGTTGTCATACTTGGGTCAACCCGTTCCCCTGGCTTACCTAATATAGGTATCACAGAATCTGCAAGATCGGTATATGAAATGTTTCTCACAAATGTTGCTGCATTAGTGAATCTTTATGAAATCAACTGGCGCCTAGTGGATATAGACTCAAACGACTTAGTCTTGGCAAATATTAGAAGGCAAATCTAAAATAAGCCCAACCGTGCATACAACTATCTATTCAATCAAATTCGTAGCCAATATTTTGACAACATGTATGCGATGCAAGAGTTTGAATAGTTTTTGAATTATAATTGCATACGATATCGACACGAGCACAAATAAGGCTCAGAATACAGGAAATTCCCTGGCCTTCAATTTTCCTGTATTAAATATCTATTTGATTTTGATTATTGGCAGACTAAAGTAAAACGTAGACTCCCCTACCTTCTTTGTTATTTTCAGCCCATATTCTGCCACAGTGAGATTCTATAATGCTTTTACAGATATACAACCCTAACCCTGTACCCTGAAAAGATTTTGATGCAAACTTTTCAAATAACCTAGGCATTATTCCAGGATCTATACCTATACCAGTATCATTAATACTAACAATAGCCCGACCATCATCAATCTTTTCAGCGGTAATATTTATAGTGCCTCCTTCTCCTTCTCCTTTGTTAAGCTTTGCTTCGATAAACTTGAAAGCATTATTTAGAATATTTGAAATTACTTGACCTATTCTTGCTTCATCAGCTTCAATGAAGATATCACGAGGTTGATATAATAATTTTATAACATCTCCGTGTTGGCTCTTTGCAATCGTGGCTATTACGTCGTCTATAGCTTTTGTTATTACATCATTTAAGTTGAAAACCCCCTTCTTTAGGTTTAGTGACTCATTTTCAATTTTTGTAACATCTAAAATGTCATCAGCAAGTCTCTGCAGTCTTTTTGCATTTCTCATTATAACGTCTAGCAATTCATCCTGTTCTGCGATTGATCTTCTGTCTCTGTTATTACTAGAACGAAGAATATCAGTTAAACCAAGTATTGGCTGGATAGGAGTCCTAAGCTCATGTGCTGCTACATCGATAAATTCTTTTTGCACTTTATTATGAATCCTTAGCTCCTCATACATCTTGCTTAATTTTTGATGTTGTTCTGTCTGTTTCCAAAGACTGTCAAATATAGAAGCATACGCTAAAGCAATTGGTTTGCTATTAGAGTATGCAGCTAATCCTGCTGCGTCATATGAATTATCTTTTGAATCGTGTTTTGTCTCGATAATTAGTGATTCTTTTCTATCAACTACTAGAATTCCAACTGTACTTTCTAAACTTTTGTCTACGCTTCCAATATCTAGCTGAGGCAATACCAAATTTACTTCGTTTACTATTTGTATTATCTCCTTTTGATCAGCTGGAATTAATATTCTAACTCTTACACCGCGTTCTAGTGCATCCTTAAATAAGTGCATTATACCAAGTCTTACTTGACGACGAAATGCATGGACTGACGAAAATAGTCTCAATACCTCCTCTTCTGCTGATTTTATTAAATCAAAAGCTCGTTTTATAGAATATGTAGGATTTGGAATAATTTCTATACTAGATGATTCAATGCCTTCTTCAATATCTTCTATTCTATCTTTAGCATCAATTCCATTTTTCCATAATTCTTCAAATATATAATAAAAGTGGTTCATATATACAGGTTCATTACTTAGTAACAAACTTTGTACATTTTTACCAACTTCCATCTTTTCAATGGTAGCTACTATTTCTTTATCTGAAACACCAAAGCTCATTGGTGGAAGGTTTTTAAGGTGTCTTATTTTGATCCCTGCATCCAGAAGTATCTTAGCTAAATTCATATTATCACTATCTATGTTACTTATGTATCTGATACCCTTATGCTCTCCTTTCTTTTGCTTGTCCAGTAACTTTTTTTCTAACTCAAAAAAATGATTGTAGTTATATTGCATTCCTCCGGATGTTAAACAGATACATAATTCATTTGAGCTGGTAGTTAAGCGACCGATTTCTTTGACAATCTCTTGAGCATCCTCAATTATTCTAGTTTCATAGTGTACTGTTCCATCTTCTAGCTCTTTAATTCTCTTTTCCGCATTTATTGATTTATTCCACAGAGTCTCGAAAATATTCTGTTGCTGTTCTACTATTTCCCTTACGTTAGTATACATAGCTTGTTGATGCGGCTCCTTCAGGGTTATAGAACCCAAATATTCCTTTTCATTAAGTAAAAGATTAGCTTCAATTTCATCCATATGGCGAGTCGGAGCAATTTTCATTAATTCCTTGCAATATTGGATATTTGCCTTCGTAATTTCAAAAATATATCTTTGTCTTGTGTGTTTTCTATCCTTAGCATTCATTATCGCTTTTTTAACTGATTCAAAAGTAAAGATTAATGATGGAAATCTAGAATTGCCACAGATATCTATTCTATCCTCTGCATTATAGGAAATGTCCAATATCGCATTTATGACTTCAACGCGATGTAATACCTTAATCTTTTCCTTCATTAGAGAGGTTGTGCAATAATAATATAGGTGTCGATAAATATAAGATAGTCGGTAATTCTAGCTCTATTGTCCTATCACAATTAGCAGCGAAACAAACCTTTTGGTCTAGGTTAAAAATGTCTTTATACAATCTGATATAATCCAAATGGTTATCACTAGAAGGATTAGCTATAAAAGCTATTTTTGGTATATAATTTAATTCAGATTGCATATTATCTTACCTAAAATATGATTATTAGTTAATTTATTTTAAACTCTCCATATATTCAAATTCTTCTATATGAATCCCTATTATTAAATTCAAGTAAATTGCTTTTATTTTCTTTATCACTTAAGGTAGTAGTGATACTTTTCTAAGAAATGATAGTAATAATGTTATAGTTCTAGTTGAGGTAACGGCTGACCATATAGTTTTCGTATTTTCAAATTCATGTCCCTCCACCTACGTATAGACTTAACTAGTGCAAGGCTGAGATAACAGTTGTGAGTTTTATGAGGCCAAGTCAGAGTTGCTATCCTAACTGGGGCATGGATAAGTGGACAAAGCCACGCTACCATTGACACTTGTTTGCATGTAATAGTATTGGAAATATACTATTATTACATATTTCAAGTGATATGTTCATGACTCACGTATGTCTGGACTCTTGTTATCGCCACTACTGATCAAGAAGCAAAGCAATTATCAAATAAAGATGGGATTTTAGACTCACTCAATTTAAACATCACTATTTATCCTAGTCTTTTGCCCATTTTTTCATCCAGTTTAATAGATAGATAACAGATTCTACCAACTCCTGTCCCTTATTTGTTAATCTATATTCTACCCTGGGAGGGATTTCATTATATGCTTGTCTTTCTAGAATTCCGTTTTCATCAAGTTCTTTCAACCTTTTCGCCAATGTTTTGCTACTAAAACCCTTCATTGTGTTCCTGAATTTTATATATCTGACAGATGTGGTAGTGCAGCATAATGGAATTAGAATTTCAAGAGTGCCTCTCTTTGTAATTATCTTGCGCAGTTTAGCAGTTTCTTTCATAAGTGTATCTGCATCATACCCATGAAAATCACAATTTTGATTAGCCTGAATAAGTGGCAATTCTGTTTTGGTTATTCTTGGTGCTGTTATTGATGCTGCTACTTTCTTACTTTTTCTCTTCCCATTTGTTTCCATAACTACACTTACTTTACCTAGGTTCTCTTGACAACTTAAATAGTTTCTCTTGTAAACAGTGGATGTGAAAGATGATATAATTAAACAAAAGGTAAAAGAAATATATGGTAAGATTGCACTAGTTGGAAGTTCTTCAGAAGGTTGTTGTGCACCCGGCGAATGTTGTGGTGGTAGTGGCAGCGGAAGTAGTAATGGTAGTCAGACAATGATGTCACCTTTGCAAATTGCGGAAAATATTGGTTACAATGCTAACGATTTGAATTCTATTCCAGAGTCTTCCATTCTTGGTGTAGGATGTGGTGCACCAGTTAATTTTGCAAATATCCATGAAGGAGAAGTAGTCATCGATATAGGCTCAGGTGGAGGGATTGATGTATTTTTGTCAGCAAACAAAGTCAAACAGTCTGGAAAAGTAATTGGCATTGATATGACAGATGAGATGTTAGAAAAGGCTGCAAGATCATGCAAAACAGAATGGATATACAAATGTGGAATTCAAAAAAGGAGATATTGAAAAAGGGATTCCAATTAATGATAATGCCGCTGATGTGGTAATTAGCAATTGTGTTATTAACCTAACCATAGACAAGATAGCCGCATTCAAAGAAATTTACAGGATCTTAAAACATAATGGTGGCAGAATGGTAATATCAGATCTAGTTACAAGTAAGGAAGTCGAACCAGAATCTGCAAATTCGGATAAATGGTGTAGTTGCATCGACGGCGCATTAACAAAAGAACACTATCTTGATAGTATTAGAATGGCAGGATTTTCTGATACAGAAGTATTGGAAGAGAAGTTGTATATGGTCGGCGGCGACAATATTGAAGACAGACGAATTACCAGTTTGGTAATAAGGGAGTAAAGACATGAAGTAGAGAAAGAATTGAATCATGAAATTCTCATTTAGTAGCAGTAAAAGCAAATCTAAAGAAAAGCAAACCATACTTTTTGTATGTATCCAGAATGCAGGACGTAGTCAGATGGCTGAGGGCTTTTTTAGAAAGTATGCTCCCGAAGATTATGAACCATTAAGTGCTGGAACCAAACCTACTTCAGAAGTCAGTCCAATTGCAATACAAGCGATGAAAGAACTGGGCATCGACATTAGCAAGCAGAGGCCTAAGGATATTACCGAGGACATGATGAGAAATTCATCAAAGATAGTTAACATGGGATGCATGGAAAAGGACTGGTGTCCAACTATGTTTGTTCCTAATCTAGTAGACTGGGGAATAGAAGATCCAAAGGGTAAATCAATAGACAAGGTTAGAGAGATTAGAGACGAAATTGAAGTAAGGGTAAAAGACTTGATTACAAAACTGGCTAATGACGCAGATCATTAGATCATTTTCCCTTAAGGATCTACGCAATTCGCTTGTTTAATGATCGTTTGCTTGCTTGCTTGCTGTGTGTGAACCTTTAGATTGAAACAGAAGTCCCTCACAAAAATCGCCCAAGGATTGACTCCTAACCAAAAAAGTTTTTTTGCGGAAGTTATTGGCACATTCATAGTAGTAGTTCTTGCAACAGGTTCGGTGGTAATTGATGCTAGGCTGAATGGAAAATTAGGTATTCCTTTTATTGCATTTGCTCCATTTATCGGAGTTGCTGTGGGGGTTTACTTGTTTGGAAAAATATCTATGGCTCATTTTAATCCTGCGGTTACTTTGGGTTTTCTAATTACTAAACACATAACAAAGATTCAGTTATTCTATTACTTTTCTGCAGAGATAGTGGGTGCATTACTAGGAAGTCTTTTCGTAAAATTTCTAATAGGAAATCAAGCAAACTTGGGAGCAAATGCTCCAAATTATGCATTTCCTATGCCAGCAATAATTGGAGTTGAAATTGCTGCTTCTGCACTGCTAATGTCTGTGATATATGTAGTTGTCTATACTAAAGGACTAAAGCGATTTGGTGGTATTGCTATAGGTGGCATAGTTGGACTAGATATATTCTTTTTAGCATTCATATCTGGTGCTTCAATGAATCCTGCTCGCTCTTTGGCTCCAGCACTTGTATCTGGAGTATTGAATAATTTATGGCTATATTGGTCGGCAACGTTCATAGGCACATCAATAGTTGCCCTAATGTTTAGAAGAGTGTTTATATCAAAAAAATAGTTCTTGTCATACTCTACCAAACAAGAAAGTAATGAATAGATAATAGATAACAAGATTAGCCACAGTTACTATGGATCCTATTTTAAGAAATTCTGAATATGAAAATGCTTTCACACCTCTGGACTCTGCAGCCTCTATAATGATGATGTTGCTTGCTGCTCCAAATATTGTAAGGTTACCTGCAATAGTGCTTGCTGCCTGCAAGCATCATCCATTGAGAAACGTCATCAGCATTAAAACCATTATCTATCATTACATTATTATATAGAGCGACAAAAGGAACATTGCTTAGTATTTGACTTAATGTCAAACTAACAATTGAAATAATGGCATTATTCCTAATCGTATAATTGTGATTAGGGACAGGATTTGGAATCTTTGACATAATATCAGGAATCAGACCGGAGGTCCACAGGGCAGCAGTAAATACAAACATTGCTGCAAAAAATATAAAGACAGAATAATCCACATTATACAATAATTCTCTGCGTTCATTACTTAAAGCATAGAGCGCTATTGCTCCAAGAGCAGCAATTACACTTATGTTAACATAGGTGGTATGAAGAAGAAACTGAAGAACTTCTGAAATTATAAACCCTGCTATTGTCAATAGAAGAATGATAACTGAAATTCTGGCAAGATATGGGTTAGTGATCACATTGGTGGATAATAGTTCATCTTCTTCTTTATTAGTTATAATCTGACTATCACTGTTGACATGATTGGGAACTTTTAATAAATCTTTTTTAAAGTATACTTTCAAAATAAAGTATGTTAGAAATAGATTTAGTATAGTTGGTAAAATTAACCATTTTATGAATGTTAAGAATGGCAAAGAAATACCACTTTTGATGGCTATTAGTAAATTTTGAGGATTTCCAATAGGAGTCATGACACTGCCTATACTAATTCCAAATGCTAGTGCTATAAATAGAATTGTTGGTCTAACCATGATTTGTCTTGATATATGGATTACAAGTGGTATACCCAATAATGCAATAGTATCATTAACTAGAAATGCAGAAAGTATTCCTAATCCTATAACAAATACTAATAGTATTAAATTAGCGTTACTATTTGCCTTTTCTAACATTTTTGCTGCGATATATTTGAGCACTCCTGACTTGTCAAGAGCAGAAACTATACTAAACATTCCGAAAAGAAATATAATTACATCGAGATTGATTGCTTTGAATGCATCTTCAATGCTAATGAGTTGAAGCCCAATCATAAGGCCTGCTCCAACCAACATTGAGGTCCAAATTGGTATATTATTCAGTTTCCTTTTTTGTATAATAAGAAAAAATACAAGAGCAAGGACACCTAATGCAATATATTCATTAGTGGACATCTTATTAATGCATCTTGGTCGGTATAGTGGATCATGTTATCCTTTCTTTTCTAATTAGAGTTTGTTAAGTTTGAATTATTCGCCAGTATATTACGCTTCATATTATACATAAACATAACAAAAAAGGCTTCACAATCTTTATCCAAAACCATGTAGTTTTAGTCATTAGGCATACTTGCAACATCATATTGATTGCTCTGCACGAAGTTATTCAGCCTGGCAAGGACCATTTTTCCTCTCGGTTAGATTATTCCAAATTTTGCAAATAATCCGCACTCAATTAAAGAAAGTAGCATAATCTCTAGCAAATTGCTCAAGTGATATAGGCTTTCGTCCTGTAATCTGTTCAACTACAGTAGTCGATTGTGATGCATAACCAGATCTAATAACACTATAGAGCTCCAGTAATGCATCAATAAGCCAGTCCTCCATTTCCATCTTCTTCATTGCATTGCGAGCATCCTCTTCTGTTACATTTACATAAGATATTCTTCTACCTAGAACATTAGAGAGAACTTCTGCCGATTGAGTATATGACAGAGCCTCGTTACCAGTAATGCCATACTTTTTGTATTCATGTCGTTGATAGTTCTTGGTTCCATTATTTTTAGCCAATAGTATCTCTGAGGCCACAGCTGCAATGTCTCTAACATCTACAAAACTAACTTTTCCATCTCCTACAGGAAGATAGATTGCATTTTGAGTTTTAATTGTCTGGCCAAAAAAATTTATAAAATTCTGCATAAATGCACCTGCACGTAAGAAAGTGTAGGGTATTCCAGATTCTTCTATAATTTTTTCTTCTTGTCGATGCATACGTGTTATCATAATTCCAGGCTCAGCTTCAGCATCTAATACAGACAGCTTGACAACATGTTTAACATCATTTTTCTTTGCTTCTTTTATCAGACTGGATGTGTTTTCGGGCATATTTGGCCTGGGTAAAGTTAGTAAGAAGAGTTTATCAATTCCGTTTACTGCATTAATAATAGTTTCTGGTTTGTTATAATCCATATAAACAATCTCAACTAGTTTATTTTCTTCTCTAAGTCTATCAGCTTTATCTTTTGAGTGAACAGCAGCTCTAACTCGGCTACCTGAAGAAAGCAATTGTAAGGATGATGTAAGCTGCTTTACAACTTCATTTCCAACTGTGCCTGTTGCACCTGTAACCAGGATTACAGTTCCATTATTTTTGATAGTAGATGTCATAGACATATTCAAACAGCAATATTACTTAAGCCTGGCAGTAACCAATGGTTAAGTTAAGTAGATAACGAACTCTCAATATACCGAACTGACAGACTGATAGAGCCTTTGCTTAACTGCGTTTAGTGCAGTTAGCTAAATCATCGTTTCAACAATTCGTTTGTTTTAGCTTCTCCTTCTTTAATTGAACGCTCAATTGTCTCAGGTGAAAAATCTGCATTTTCATACATATGAGGATATGGTTCATCACGTGTTATGTAAATGATGTCTTTTATTTCAGCTCCGCGCTCTTGCTTGTATTTTTTATATTTGCGGCGAATTTTCTTAAGCTGTTGTCGACTAACATTTATTTTTTCTATATTGCTTTCTAATAACTGATAGATCTCTTCAATATACTCCAGATACCGAGTTATTACTTTAGACATTGTTACATTATTCTCTGTTTTATCAGAAAATATTATATCTCTAGCTCTATGATAAACTTCTGGTAGGTTCTTTGGCAGTGCATTAACCCTTTTTGGATAATTTTCTACGATGCCTATTCGTTTATCATTCACTGGAGAAGCATCTATAACCTCTCTCAAAGGTGTGTTACTCAGTAAACCGCCATCCCATGCATACACTCCGTCTTCTATCTCTACCCATGGAAAATTATAAAGTGGATAAGCAGATGTTGCTAGGATATGTTTTGATGTTATCTGCTGCTTGAAGCTGTCAAACGTGAGTGGCTCTGCGGTTAAAACATTTACTGCAGTTAAGATCAAACGTGTATTAGAATTTCCATTAGGTTTCAATTTATCATAATCAATGTACCTTTCTAGTGTTTTTACTAAAGGTGAGAAATCGTACATATAGGTCCATTTTTGTGGCGCAAAATAATCTGGATCTGTTAGAATAGTTTCCTCTCTCCATCTAGGTTTGAACATTTTATCATTTCCAAAAATAGCAGAGCTGTAGAAGGATTTTAGCTGATTCATCTTCATGGCATGCTCCTTTGCACTCATTGCATTGGAAGAATAATTTCTTTGCTGATCCAACGGGTATGGTGGTAAATTATAGAAATAATAACCAGATGATACAAGCATATCTTCTACAAATTTGGGCAGGGATCTAGATGATGGAGGAAGGGTAACCTTATCTAAATCCACAAAACTTTGAGACAATTCTAACCAAAACTGCTCTAACATTTGTTCTGGATGTTTTTCATCCTTACTGCCAGCTATGATTGCAGCATTTATTCCCCCAATCGATGTTCCTGCTACAATGTCAAGTTTTATGTTATTATTTGCAAGTGCTTTGAATACTCCGCAACCAAATGCTCCCAAGGAGCCGCCACCTTGAAGTATTAGGACATTTTCGAGTTTGTTGTTGTATGCTGATGATGGTGATGATGAGTACAGTGTTTCTATTGCTATTATTATTGTCTTTGTTTGAAGTATCAGCCTGACCTTCTGTCATGGTTTTTCATTATTTGTTTTCGTTTTTTAATTTTACCATCTCCAGTCTTCTTTTCTTTTTTGTCTTTATCTATTATTCTGTCACACATATTTGTTAATCGCTTCTTTAAGAGGCATTTATTCTCCCTATATTCCAATATCGTAATGAAGTATTGCTCGTTCAGTTGTCTTGTTAGCATTTGCAAGTATTTTTTCCAATGCTTGGGACTTATCCACTATTGACGGAAGTCTAGCGAAGATGATAAAATGTACATTTCTATCGTGTCAATATGTAAATGATAGCAGATTATGGCTATCAATTCTATAATTCAGTGGATACCACTATGATGGGTAGGTTAACCTATGACAAGTTCTTACATTCTGGTTTGACGATCATCATGAAACTAAATAGCGTCCATAGAATATCATGGAAAGAGGGGAGATCTTTATCAACGTGTTGGGTCGATCATAAGCATAAGAGAGTGAATCAATAGCCTTGGCAAAAAGAGTCGCAGATATAATAGTCGACTCGCTAATAGCGTCTGGAGTCAGGAGAATATACGGAGTATCTGGAGATTCTTTAAATGGGATTACAGATGCTGTCAGAGATCGAGGCAAAGAAAAAATCTCTTGGATTCATGTTCGCCATGAGGAAACAGCTGCTTTCCAGCCGGAGCCGAGGCTCACCTTACTCGAGAGCTGGCGGTATGTGCTGGCAGCTGCGGGCCAGGGAATACGCATTTGATAAATGGACTATACGATTGTTACAGGAGCAGAGTTCCTGTCTTGGCAATTGCTGCACATATACCAAGCAGAGAAATTGGAAGCTCATACTTTCAAGAGACACATCCAGAACTTTTGTTCAAAGAGTGTAGTCACTATTGCGAGCTTGCCTCACATGCAGACCAAATTCCGCGCATTCTTGATATCGCAATGAGAACCATTTTTAGACATACATCTATTAGATTAGCTGTATGATATAAGCGTATATTATATATCACATTATTTTTTGACAAGCCCACTTGTTACGGGATAAGTATAGCGCTCTTTAATTTTCGGCCTATGAATACCAGTTAATAAGCTATTATTTATAATATTCTGACAGAGTATCATATGGTAATAATTCACTGTTAGTACAGAACGGCAAATTCGTCAATTGTATTATAAATTATAATAACAGATTACGACAACTCGATTTGACATCACATCACCGGAAGACAGACCATCATTAGCATAGATAGAGAAGAAATGCTCAGAATTTAATTTCGGTATCTTTTGCTATCTGTATAGACTAGCTGTACTTATATTTTCCAATTATCAAATATTAAACAGAAGGTTTATCAGTATATGACACAAGCCAGTCCAAGACAATCACTAAAAAAATTTAGACCAAACCATAAATCTACTGAGAGTTGAAATTAAAATTTATATTGATATAGTAATGGTATCAAACAGAGTGACAATAGTATTATGAATAAACTTTGGAAACTTGATAATTTCCGCTCTCTAATATTAACTTCTATTTCAATTCTGCTATTCGTTTCAGCATCAGCTACATTATTCTCCCCACCATCATGGTATGAAAATGAAAATAAATCTTGCATCCAATGCGGATACATTGCCTTTGCCCAGAATAATGGCAATTCTGGAAATGCGAATCTGAATAATGTTTCTCAGATGTGGGTAGATAAGACAAGCGGGATCGGTATAAATTTTGCATATTCCCCAGCTAAGCCAGCAGTAGATTCTCCCACTGAACTAAGATTCATTGTGCATGATTTGAAAAGTGGTATTAAGTTCAAAGATTTAGTTGCTCATGTCAGTATAACGTCCAATAGTAGCGGACAAGAAAGAACGTTCAAGTTTAGCAACATTACTGCGCCTAATGGAGATTTCTTACTAAAATATATTTTTCCAGACTATGGCACATATCAAGTTATCGCTTCAGTTAGACCAAATACGTCTGCTGTCGCTCTTGCATCATTTCCAGTTACAATTCCAGTTCCAACTGCAAGTACTTTTACAAGTCCTACCATGCCGATAGGAATTGTCATAATTATTGTTGGAATCGTGGCTCTGACAGTAGTAATCATTAAGATTAAAAAGTAGAGTAATATTTATGATTCTAGCCATGACTGCTCTTATTATGTTTCCAATACGACATACATCCGATCGAATTATATACATTTATTGAAGAGTAGGGAAACCAAGAAATTAGAATTTGATATTTAGAGAATACATACTAATTGAATAGTGATCTGTAATAAGTTTGTCTTTTAATTATTGAACTTCGAAATAGATTGAACTGGACATTCATTATTTGCTACCTCCGTCCAAAGGGAACCACAAAGTATACAGTCTATAATTCGACAATCGAGCTATGCATATAAATGAGAAGTAAAGTGGCATGGAAATATAAATACAACGATTATATGTCTTCAGAGTCAAGTAATCGTGTTTGACTTCATCTATAGAGATCAAGAATCTAAAAAGAAAGGATGGTGACAATAAGAAAATAGATCTCAAGGGAGGCACAGTCCTAGATGGACTCCCAAGCAGGTACTGGTCTAGTTAATGCTATTGCATCAGAATGTTTAATACGTTCAACAGGAACAGATCTTGTAGCATTTCTGGACTCGCCAGATTTTCCACCATTATCTGTCATAACCAATTATATTCCTCAGTATCCCATACGAATTTATGTCAACGAAAATCTGAAAGTCGCATTCTTTGTCTCCGATATTAACATAGACAAGCTGCTATATAGAGAGGTAGCTAATGCAATTCTTACGTGGACAAGAGAAAATGAATGTAAATTAATCATTAGTGCGCAGGGTATTCAATCATCGTCTTATCCTCCCTCTCAGGATGATAATGGGAGAAATGATAATCCACATAATAATGGAGCTGCTAGTAAAAGCAATCAGAATGACCCATCTGAATCAGCTACGCTTTCTCACTCCCATATCGATAGTTATGCAGTAACAAGTACCGGAATCTGCAACTCGATTAATTACCGGACATAGTAACTATTTTTCACATTTACGTAGCGGAACTATTACCGGTATTCCAGCAATCTTGTTAAATGAAGGCGCTTTGACAAATCTTGATGTAATCGTATTTTTGGTTAACGCATTACCAGATATTCCGGACTTTCGAGCGGCTGCTATAGTTTCAGAATTTGTGAGCAAGATAATTCCAAACCTCTCCTGTGATATTGAAGCCTTGATGGTCGAGGCACAACTAATTGAAAATAGAATGAAGAATCTAAGAGATGAACACAAAAAAACATCATACATTGCATGAGTGAGTAAAAGCTCACCATCATTCCATAGCACTGTTTTGATAACCATCATCTCGTGAAATATCGTTCGTATCTGATGGGAGTCCATATATAATATAGAACGCCAATATTACAGAAAGTCATATTCTATTCTATTCATATAATCGATATGTTTCGCAAACCAACAATCTGATGTTAAGGCTGAATTGATAAACCAAATCCGATCCGTATGCTAATCGTTATTGCGTGTTGGAGCACGTGGATAACGAATTAAATTATTTCCAATCGTCATTCTTGTACTCTTCTTGGAATTTATTTCAATGACAGGCCATATCTCCAATCAGTTTTATCCATATTATTTATGAATGAAAGCAAAACATTTTCGAGAGCTTTTAATGCTTGCATTCCCTTCTGAACAGTTGCTTTTCGTGGAGCACCAGTTGCTCCAGTGTTTGTCAGCTCATCAAATTTCCAATATATCCTTACCCTGTCGCTTGGAAATTTTGGAACTATTTCAATAGGTGCGTAATCCATATTAACCAAGTCTGGTCTTACAGCGAGCATTGTGGATGTCTCAGCTTCTCCCCCATGACCAAGACCACGCCATACTTCGAATAAACCAGAGGTAATTTCTCCGATTAAAACCCACCATGCTTCCAAACATGCGATTACTACCTCGGAATTCTTGTTTTTTGTAATTCTTGCAGCCGACTCAATTGGGGCAATATTTCCATCGTGTCCATTTATTACAAGGATTCTCTTTATTCCGTTCTTAACAATACTGCTAAAGAGATCCTCAACAATCATTTCAAGAGTATGAGATTCCAGACTCATTGTCATTTGAAATTCATTATGATGCAGACTAACGCCATATGGGACGGCCGGAAGAATAATGATATTCTTGTTTTTGGATTTTGATGCCGTCCTTTTTGCTAACTCCATAGGAAAAATAAAGTCCGAGCCAAACGGCATATGATCCCCATGGTTCTCACAGGCACCAAACACAAGTATGGCGATTGTATCATTTTTTATGTTATTTCTAATTTGCCTCGCATTCATCTCTTCAAGTAATCTGCTGGACATACGATTACGAGCGAAATGAGCCTTTGTCATTTTCATGATTTTAGTATCTGGCTACTAGCTTATGTAAATTTGGAAGAATACTTCAATGATCCTAATAGATAATTTAGATGGTCATAGCATTAATTCAACAAATAATTTGATCATTAGCAATAAGGTAGTACAGAATAATAATCAAGATCTAGTATATTGACGTACTTCCACTATAAATACCACGATATTATTTGCTATAACAGGATTATGATAAGAATCTGATATCATAGCTGTATAGAAATATAGCTTATCAATGGTTTCAAACGTAGAAATATCTGTATTATTGTATAGAGTTCAGTAACATGACAAATGGCATAATAAATAAATCTCTATTTTCATGTGCCGTCCTTGCCGCTATACTGGTAGCAACAGGCATAATCTCAGCTCAAATAGCTCAATCTGCTGGCAGCGGAAAATACCTCGTCAACGATCAAGAGTACTCAGGCTCATATCTGTCATTATAAATCTAAGAATTCTCCAATACTTCACTCTTGTAACGATGTCGTTAGGGGATCTGTTTCACATCCAGGTGAGTCAAATGAAAGCACTAAGTAGGAAGAAACCGCATTAAAATCGTAAAACATAACCAGAATCCTTCATTTTTTAGTCCCATGTATGTATGTTTTAGCAATTGTTATCTTGATTATAACTTATCATAGTCTGACGGACGTTTATCATTATTTTGTTGAAAAAATAAAGGGTATTGGTAGGGATATTTAGCTGTCTTGTGACTTAGGATAAGATACGGAAGTCATATTTGGTAACAGCGTAGCGATGAATAAAAAATATACCATAGTGCTAAGTAACTAAGAACTAAGCATTTAAACAATCGTATAATTTCAATAAGCCCATTTTATTGACTCTTAAAACATTCATAGGTAACTATTCAGCTATATACAGTTACCTGGCTCTTCCAGTTTTTGAAATCAAATTAAGCCATGTTTATTATTTGACCGTGATTTATTAAGTGTGTTTGTTATAATAATTTAGATGGATTATAGTTTTAATAAATTCATAAAGAGTAACGCTTCCTAGTTAAGGCAAGGTAAATTCAAGTCATTTCCAAAATCAAACTGGGGCGCGTACCTGTTCCATCTTTATTTATCAGGCTCGTAGTCAATTTAATATTTAGGCAGGAGATTAGATTAAGAAAAAGTAGGCAGGGGAATTCTGTCAGTACCGCCAGTATTGAAAGGCACTGTTCTGCCGCTATTCGAATGGACTGTATTGGCCGTATTGGCTGTATTGGTAGGGACTGTTCTGCCGCTATTCGAATGGACTGTACCGCCAGTATTGATGTTCATAATTGTCCCCCCATTTACGCATGAACCTGTTATGGGTGAGTTACCTCCTACCGTCATACATACAGGGGCTTGTCTAATATTTGGTCCACTGGCCCTATTGCCAGAACCGCTGGGACCATTGCCCGTCCCTATATTACCACCTGAATTAGTGTTGTTACTAATAGCAGAATTCGTGCATGAACCTGTTATGGGTGAGTTACCTCCTACGGATATACATTCGACAGGGTCTTGTCTAATATTTGGTCCACTGGCCCTATTGCCAGAACCGCTGGGACCATTACCCGTCCCTATATTACCACCTGAATTAGTGTTGTTACTAGTTGCAGCATTATTACACGAATCTGTGATCGGCGAGTTACCTCCTACTGATATACAGCTTGGATCTTGAATAATATCTGGGTCACCGCCGCCTGTACCGCCGCCACCATTATCTCCGCCGCCTGTACCGCCGCCACCATTATCTCCGCCGCCTGTACCGCCGCCACCATTATCTCCGCCGCCTGTACCGCCGCCACCATGTATCTCCGCCGCCTGTCACCGCCGCCTGTACCGCCACTGTCACCACCTATCTCCGCCCACCTGTCACCGCCACCACCCGTCTATCTCCGCCGCCTGTACCGCCGCCACCATTATCTCCGCCGCCTGTACCGCCGCCACCATTATCTCCGCCGCCTGTACCGCCGCCACCATTATCTCCGCCCTGCCCTGTACCCGCCGCCACCATTATCTCCGCCGCCTGTACCGCCGCCACCGTCTATCGCCGACCGCCTGTACCGCCGCCACCATTATCTCCGCCGCCTGTACCGCCGCCACCATTATCTCCGCCGCCTGTACCGCCGCCACCATTATCTCCGCCGCCGTATCTGCCGCCGCCACCATTATCTCCGCCGCCTGTCACCGCCCTGCCACCATTATCTCCGCCGCCTGTCACCGCCATGTCCCGCCATTATCTCCGCCACCTGTATCTCCGCCGCCATCACAGTTGTACTCACAATTGTTATTTGCTATATGTAACAATTGTTCCAATCTCAATGGAGAAATATATGCAAAGCTTTGTTGTGAAGGTAATAGTCCAATATTTACTAATCCGCTAGCCACTAAAATCGATACTAAACTTAGTATAAGTATAGGGTTTTTCATAACTGATAAAATACTTAGTATCTGTTATTTCTTGATTTGGAAGATTAAGTCTACCTTTTAGGGCTATCTGAGAAATCTAGTTCATACTACAGGAAAATTAAACTGAATTAGCTACTAAACAATTAGGTTTTAATAATATACCCTATGATCTCATAGGATCCTTTTCTTAAATTTTATTTTGTATAAACCACGTTATTGGCTATATAAAGTTGGTAAATATCATACATTTCAGTTTCCTCTCTAGATTATACTTTATTGGATAAAAAGTAAAAATAGAAGTCAACAAATTTGTAGATACACTGTGCTTCTACCTACATGATCTTTTACAAAGAAATACTTACAAATCTTCTAAATTTGTTAAAGGTGAGTGATAATACCACTTGATATTCGTAGGCATATGAATTCACAAAGATAAAGTATCATCATCTTTGTTCTGCAAGTAAGAAAGACATAATTAAGATTTATAATATTTTAGAGATAATACATAATGACCGAATACATAATGATCGCCAATTTTGTTCTCATCGGAAAACTAAATGCAAATTGCAATATGTAGAGAGCCAGCTGAATCTATTCGTTTATGATCAAAACTAGACGAATATCTTAGAAATTGGTGCGCCGTATCTGGTATAAAAGTACTGATTAAAACGTATACAAACATACAATCTCTCAAACTCAGCATCTACACGTAGAATCCATACTAATATATCGCTATATTATTTGCTATAACAGGATTATGATAAGAATCTGATATCATAGCTAAATACAAATACAGCTTACCAATGGTTTCAAACACAGAAATATTTTGTGTTAATCTATATAGCTCGATAAAATGACAAATCGCACAACATCTAGTAAAATGCTCTCAATAGTAGCCGTTGCTGCTATGCTAGTAGCAACAACAACTATTGCAGCTTTAGTAACACAACCTGTGGCAGCACAAAGTATTTCAATACCGACCAACAATACCCAAGCATCAGCTTGTGATACCGCTGGTCTATCATCTGCAATAAGTGACTCCTGCAATAACTTGTTTAACAACAATGTTACTAATTCAGGCGGAGTACTTAACCTAGGACCTGGAACAGGAGGCGCAAGTATTTCAATACCAACTAGCAATGCTCAACAATCAGACTGTGAAACTGCTGGTGCATCTTCTGGTATCTCTGCATCCTGCAACAATAACGCTACAAACACTGTTGTAAACTCTGGCGGCATCAAAGTTAGACCATGTGGCTGTTGAGTGATCCTAAGCATAAGTAGAGACAAGAATAGTGTAAAAAGCGTAGAACATAACCTGCAAAGGTTCTTTCCTTTTTTATTTTTATTTTAAGTTAGATAATTAACTGCTATGTTATGGCGGTAATTTTTAGATTATTGTCTCATATTTATTAATTGGCTAATCTATCTGTTCATTGAAGAAATAGGAAAACTCAGTAACATAAGATCTATAACTTCTATTGCCAGTCAAATTCTTACAAGTGGTGAATTTGACTTGCTTAGCTCTAAAGTGCTGTCCTAGCTTTGTTGTAGATGCATTAAATGAATGACTGACAAGATGTTAGTTATACCGAAGTTGCTTTTGGATATATTTAGTATTCTTATAGTATCTTGAATTCTAGAAAGGCAGTTGGAAATGTTCCGAAATTATATACTCTTACGTATTTCAAAGTAAGAGAAAGAAGATAATGCATAACGGCGGTGAACAGTTTGACTACATACATAATATTCAGACATTTACTAATACACACTCGAATAAAGAAAATAGCAAATACCAAATTGTTATCCGTAGTTACATAGCAGAGTCGAAGAAGTACATAACAATAATGTAAAAATTTGTTCCTAGCAGTTGAAAATATGCCAAACACAAATAATGGTAAACACAGGTATGATGACATGTTGTTAAAGCCTAGAACTAGACTAGAGGACATGGAGGGATTAATGGTCTTACTCCCTCAGAGAGGTTTCTACAAGAACAATTACACCTGGTACACATACGAGAACCAAGAGCAGCATATAATCCCAATAGGTAATTCATGTAGGTAAATAGAAATGTAACCTATCTATGTAAGTACAACTGCTAGTAAGTATATTCTTATTGTTATAGATAAGGCTAGAAAATCATTTTATTATATTATCTTACCTCCTATATTAGTATAAAAGAGTACATATAGCTGATAACTTGGAACAATTTAATCTGATCCTGATGCAGAAATAGATCCCGGAACATGTTGTCGAAGTGAAAGGGCTACTGTACATCTGGATACACAACAGTAGTATTAAATACAATAATCAATTATTTACTCATCTGGTAGTAAAGACTGCTATCACACTTGGTGAGAAATACGACTACTCTAACCGCAATTATCTCAGGATTTGCGATACATTAATTTGGAAATATCAAATCTATGTCATACGTATAGTTGAGTAATTTAATTGATAGTTGGAGAGATTAACATACAATCTCTCAAACTCAGCATCTACACGTAGAATCCATACTAATATATCGCTATATTATTTGCTATAACAGGATTATGATAAGAATCTGATATCATAGCTAAATACAAATACAGCTTACCAATGGTTTCAAACACAGAAATATTTTGTGTTAATCTATATAGCTCGATAAAATGACAAATCGCACAACATCTAGTAAAATGCTCTCAATAGTAGCCGTTGCTGCCTATGCTAGTAGCAACAACAACTATTGCAGCTTTAGTAACACAACCTGTGGCAGCACAAAGTATTTCAATACCGACCAGCAATAACCAATCACAAGCTTGTGATACCGCTGGTCTATCATCTGCAATAAGTGACTCCTGCAATGGATCGTTTAACAACAATGTTACTAATTCAGGTGGAGTACTTAACCTAGGTAATGGAACAGGAGGCGCAAGTATTTCAATACCAACTAGCACTGCTCAACAAACAGACTGTGAAACTGCTGGTGCACACTCTGGTATCTCTGCATCCTGCAACAATAACGCTACAAACACTGTTGTAAACTCTGGCGGCATCAAAGTTAGACCATGTGGCTGTTAAGTGATCCTAAGCATAAGTAGAGACAAGATAGTGTAAAAGGCGTAGAATATAACCTGCAAAGGTTCTTTCCTTTTTTTATCTTAACATAATAGACTAATTGTTATCTTGGCTTACATTTAGAGTGTAATTTACCGTTTACGTTGATTTATCGTTTACATTGATTTAGTAATTATGTGTCTCCCGCTGTTTGCTGAGAAGGTCTTGCCAATTTCAGTAGTTTATGCGGCATTTTGTATTGTATAGACCGAAGTATTTGTAATTATTGAACATAGCTGATGACAGCCGGGCCGAGAGCTAATGATGCTGATAATTACAGTCAAAACCCCAAAAAGACGCGCAGCATATTATTGTTATAACGCGACAAACATAAGTCAGATAAAACAAGATATCTTGGTATGCGCTCGGTTCGATGGCCAAGAATTCGTTAAAGGGCCAGGATGTCCAAAAACGACATTTGATTAACATCAAAGATTTACATTTTGATAGCTCATTGATCTTAATGCTAGCCTATGGCCATTCAGTGATCTAAATTCAAGAATTCCAAATTAGCTCAAAAGACGAACCTTCTAGTTCTACAGAATATTTTACGCCTTCAGTGGTTAAATAATACCTAGATTTATACACCTATCGATCTATTTAGAAGACAAGGTCGTCTAGAATATGGCAAAAGATCCTGTCTGTGGCATGTTTGTCGAAGAAAAGCACGATACAATTGCAAGTATAAAGGACGGGAGGAAATATTACTTTTGTAGTTCTCAATGTCTGAATGAATTTACTCAGCCAGAAAAGGAATTAAAAAAGCTCAAAAATTATGTTACTATAAGCATTGGACTTACAATACCCATCGTAATTCTAAGCTTGCCTCATATGTTCCCTTCCCATTTTGAGACCTTGATCCCCATGAATGTAATGCAGTATACAAATTTTATCATGTTAGCATTAGCTACTCCTTTGCAGTTCTGGATAGGCTGGCGATTTTACAGGGGTTTATGGGAGGGGATCAGGGCAAGAGCATCCAATATGGATACACTTATTGCTGTCGGGACAACGACTGCCTATGTTTATAGTGCCATCGTAACAATCGTTCCTAGTTATCTTCCTTTCAAATCTGTATACTTTGAAACTGCCGCAATTATCATTACTTTAATATTGATTGGAAGGTTGCTTGAAACACGAACCAAGGAAAGAGCCTCCAATGCTGTACGAAAATTGTTGGACATTCAGCCAAAAATGGCCAAGATTCTTAGGAACGGAACTGAGATTGACTTGCCTATCGAACAAGTCAAGGAAAATGATCTCATGCTAATAAAGCCTGGAGAAAGAATCCCTGCAGATGGGGTTGTGGAAGACGGTTTCTCATCCATAGATGAATCAGCTATAACTGGCGAAAGCATCCCAATAGATAAGCAAAAAGGTGATCAAGTTATAGGAGCAACAATTAACAAGAATGGTCTACTCAAAGTCAGAGCCACAAAAGTTGGGCAAGATACTGTACTTTCTCAGATTATTGCATTAGTAGAAGAAGCTAGAACTGGAAAGGCACACATGCAAAGGTTAGTAGATCAAGTTGCTAAATATTTTGTCCCGGGAGTAATGATTATAGCATTGTGTGTAGGTTTTGGATGGTATTACTTAGGTGGGATAGGCCTAACATATTCCATCTTGGCGTTTGTTTCTGTAATAATAATTGCATGTCCTTGCGCATTAGGAATTGCAACGCCTGCGGCCCTAATGATGGGTTCTGGAAAAGGAGCTGAAAATGGTATTTTGTTTAAGGGTGGAGAGTATTTGGAAATGGCAAGAAAGGTAAAGACAGTTGTATTTGATAAGACTGGAACTTTGACAAAAGGTAAGCCGTCTGTAACTGATATAGTAGATTTAACGAATGGTGCATTAGGTGAAGCAGAGTTACTCAGACTAGCGGCCATTGTAGAATCAGGCTCAGAGCATCCTCTAAGTCAGGCAGTCATAATTAAAGCAAAGGATGAAGGATTAGCTATTTTATCAAGTCCAGATTTCTTTGAAGCAGTATCTGGTCGTGGACTTAGAGCAAGATATGCCGATCACACAATTCTCATTGGGAATAGGAAATTAATGGAGGAAAACAAATTATCAATTACCTCGGCCATAGAAACAAAACTGAAAGAGTTTGAAAGCGAAGGGAAAACAGCTACGATTATTGCGATCGACTATAACCTTTCGGGGATAATTGTGTTTGCAGATACGATAAAAGATGAAGCTGGCGAGGCAATTGACTCTCTTAAACTGATGGGAATGGACGTAGTAATGCTTACTGGAGACAACGAAAGAACTGCGAAAGCAGTCGCATACCAACTTGGTATCAGTAAGGTGTTTTCTCAAGTATTACCACAACAAAAAGAACAAGTAATTTCTAATCTGAAGAAAAATGGGAATGTGGTTGCAATGGTAGGAGATGGGATAAACGATGCACCTGCATTAGCTCAAGCTGACTTAGGAATTGCAATAGGTTCAGGAACAGATGTTGCGAAAGAGACTGGAGGGATCATATTGATAAAAGGTGATCTGAGGGATGTTGTAACGGCTCTAGATCTAGGAAGAAAAACAGTGTCAAAGATAAAACAGAATTTATTCTGGGCATTTGCGTATAACGCCGGGCTCATCCCAATCGCTGGCGGAATCTTGGTGCCCTTTGCTGGTGTTGGAATATTCGGATGGCTTCCCATGTTAGCGGGCTTGGCGATGGCAATGAGCTCAGTAACAGTCGTTGGAAACTCAATACTACTAGGAAGATATAAGCCAGGATCTAAAAAAGAACGCAGGGAAGAAGATTATAGAAAAAACCTGAAAACCATACCGAACATTGCCAGCAAGTAGATGAGGATTATTGTCGCATACTTAATTATGATGCTATAACATCCAATTCAGCTATTGAACACAAATATAAATAAATTCTGAGTTGAATGCCTCATAATAAAGTCTGTCTGTTGAAGGTAACACATAACCAAGAAGCCGAATAGTAAAGTATACGACACATTTTTCCCATATTCACTTTCAAAGTGTAGGAGAGAACTACAAGATTGACAAATAAACGGATCACCATGGTTCTGGCCGGCTATCAAAGAAAAATCCTCCAGTTGGACCACCTTCTGGCAATGTAGCGGCCCATACTATTCCCTTCGCTCCTTCCTCTACGGGCCTACCGCCAGACCCTCCCATATCAGTTGCGACCCATCCTGGATCGATAGAATTGATCAATATCCCCGCACCGTGAACTTCCGCTGCCAATTTTCTGGTAAGTGCATTCAAAGCAGCCTTTGATATGCTATAAGCGGGAGCACCACCTTCATTCATATAATGTAGAGACCCAGCTAGGCTAGAAACGTTAACAATGCGTCCATACTTATTCTTCCTCATCATTGGTATGAATGCTTTACACAATCTCCATGGTGCAAAAAAATTAGTAGCAAAAGCTTGATTTACAACATTAAGATCTGCTGCTACTGCGGTTTGATAATAATCATAAAGTATAGCAGCATTATTTATTAGAACATCAAGATGTCCATGTTCCTGTTCTATGTTATAGGCCACTCGATCAAGATCGTTTTGATTTAGTACATCTAAATGACAAAAGGTTATATCCTCAAGTCCATCATTTGTTAATTGTTTAGCCGCTCGTTGACCTTTGTCAATGTTACGGGCGCTTAATAAAACAGCAAGACCTAACTTGGATAGCTGGCGGCATGTCTCCAAGCCAAGTCCTCGATTTGCTCCAGTCACAAGCGCTATTCGCTTATTTTCGTCAAGACTCAATATTGTTATACTTATTTACTACTATGTGCAATTAATTACTTATCTATATAGCATTTTTCGTTAAATAATAAGATATGGATATTCGAAGTGTACTAGGAACATTCCAATTAATTAATTAATTAATTAATTAATCAATTAATCAATTTAGACCTATTAGATATCGCCTACTTTTTAAGACATGTGGTGATGATCAAAGTAGATCTAGTAATGAAGGTCATTTCTGTCAATGTTGGACTTCCTCGTGAAGTCATCTTCAAAGGAGAAGTCGTTACGACTGGAATATTTAAAGAGCCAGTAAAAGGGCGTATTAAGTTGAGAAATCTAAATCTCGACGGTGATAGGCAGGCGGACCTGACAGTACATGGAGGAATTGATAAGGCAGTATATGCATATCCAGCAGAACATTATAAATACTGGAAACATGAGCTACCCGAGACGGCTTTCTCTTGGGGGATGTTTGGTGAAAATTTCACAACAGAAGGATTAGTTGAGGACTCTGTAAATATCGGGGATTTATTTCAGATTGGCACCGCTAGGCTAATAGCAACCCAGCCACGAATGCCGTGTTATAAACTTGGAGTCAAGTTCAAACGAACAGATATTATTAGAAAATTTTTGAATAGTCGTCGTCCAGGAATTTACTTTAAGGTACTAAGAGAGGGCGATGTCGAGGCAGGTGATGAAATTAAACTTATTAGTAGAGACAAAAATAATGTTACTATAAATGACATTGTTAGGCTGTATGTAGAAGATAAAACAGATATTGAAGCTATGCAGAGGGCAATTACTGTTGAATCACTGCCGCTTGGATGGAGGCATCATTTCTACGAACAAATAAGACAGATGAAAAAATAGACAGATGAATTGATATGACGATAATCGCAATGTCATTAATTAATCATTAGCAACTGCTTATCTGAAGATATATCATCAAATAAAGGCCAAGAAGTAATTACACAAGAAATCAGTGGAAAGGACAAAGACAACTGATATTCTAGAATACGCATTAAATACAGGATTATGCGAAGGGGATGTGAGTAGATTTGACCAATCATATAACGGTAGCAGGGAATTTATCTACTATACTCATTAACATAAATTCGTCAAAAACAATCAACCTATTTACTATCTGTTTAAACATTTTTGTAGTTACTTGTAATTATGTTATGCAATATAAATAAGATTAAAAATCAAATATTTTGTCTTACCTTTTCCACGAGATTGGTACTCATACTTAATCTAATGCTAATCTGTATGATAATTATATTATATGACTTGATGCTCAATGAGCATTGAATCGCCCCGAGGTTACTTGTTAATGAGAATAACTCTTACTTACAGTTACCCATATCTAATACATAAGTTCATGTTAGGATGAGCAGGATTCGTATGATTTTGTCTACACTCTAAACAATAATTTCAGCTGTCCTGAAATATTTCTGCCTGTCTTCTGTTGCATACAGTGCAATAGTAATTATTATTACCAACCATCATAGGCAGACAATCAGACAAAGATCTCGCAGTCGTTAGTATGTACATCTCATCTTTTATATAATGTGATATTTTCACCAGTATCATAATCATTTACGTTAGGAGATAGTATAATGGTCCTAAGTTTCCTTTTCATTTTTTTGTTGTATTCTATTGATCTATTTTCTTGCATCTTAATTCTATTCATAAATTCATAAACTGATAAATAACCTTAACCAATATGAAATATCCCAACAACATGATCACACTATAGAATATATATTACCAGACTCAATTCCTAATCGCGATCTTGACATAATATCGATGATAAAATCACGCAGACCTGACCCATTTATTGCTCATATATTCTACCTGTCAAACATATTTGATATATTATCTATAAGACAATACTTTTTTTCTCAAATTGAATTAGAGAGGCGATATCTAACTATCAAAATTCTTGTAGTATACCTTATCAAGAAAGGAATGAAATATTTTGCCTATTTTAAATCAGGAGACCATAGAAGATACTAGCATTATAAAAGCTGATACATCTTAGTCAGAAAAAAGAAAAATTGTAGCATATTTTGCATTTTGACTACTTTACCACGACAGCTCCTATCATCCACGGATGCAGTGAACACGTATAGCTATAAATCCCGGCTTTCAGAAATGTGGCCGAGAATGTCGTGGATGCGCCAGGAAACACTTTTTCAGGACCTTTTGGAACTAGCCAACCAGAATTAATGTATTGCTCATTTCCAAATATAAGCAAACTACCATTAGGACTAAATGTCTTTGTCTTACCGGTTGAGTCTATTGAAGATGGGTCGTATGACATTGCATTACTAACAATCGCTATACTAGTTCCATTTTTACCAGGGAGTATATTTGGTTTACTATTGGCATCGCGCGGCAAAGGCACAAACTTGGTGGAACTTGGAATAGCAAATGGTGCAGTAGGTATCGCGAAGGTCTTGTTACTAAATACAAATGAGACCGTATGCGGTTCCAGTGGTGCCATTGACGGGACACTCCAAACTACTGTGCTTCCAGCTTTGATCTCCACTCGTTGTGGATCGTATCCATAGAAAGGATAAGTATCATTTCCTCCACCAACAAGTACCCGAGTTACAAATGTCCGCTGTGCTTCAGCTTTATAATTTAATAGGAATGAACTAGACATTATAGCTACTGCCAATGTTGATACTATTACAGCGATAATTGCCGTTATCATTCTAGCTTTCATTCAGGGAAAGACAAACAATGCATAAATATAAGCTTAGTCATTTTCAATACTCATCATGTCCATTAGATCTTATTGATTATATAAGTACAATCAAACAGTCAAATTTACTAAAGATTAAGTGAAGGCTAAGCTAAAAAAATTAATAGACCTGCTTTCAAGACTACATAGCATTATCATTCAAATACTCTTGTCCAGACGAAGGTAGGAACCTGGCATGATGTTATTATCATCTCATCTCCTACTCCTAGCTGCGTCTATCGTCTTTCGCTGTTCTAGCGCAAGTTCTTCTGCAGTCATCGCGTTAGCTATGATTATAGTACTCTTGTTTTCATCCTCTTTAATAGTAGTATTAGTAGTTTTTTGTAGTAGCAGTGCTACCACTTGTAAAAATGGCTGCATAGGATGAACTCTTTAATATTTCAATTATTGAATCATCGGTTGCCGGTAGATTAAGTTCTAGATCCTCTAATGCTTTAATCGAACCGTTATCATCAATGTCAAGCTTTGTAACACTGACCTTATCTCTGTTTATAATTCGGTTGACTTTGACTAGCATCCCTTGTCTCATATTATTATTCATAGATCAATACTTACGCTTTTGCCCCATCAAAAATATGGAAGATTGTGAAACTAAACTAAATTGAACATCCACGTCTATGGATTAAATATTGTGGCATCAGATTTTGTTTTTATTAAATATTACATGTCTGTCAACCTGCAAAATGCCCAATTTGTAGTGCTGTGAAGTTATCGTTTAGTAGGAGTGTATTTCTTGAATAGTCGACATCTATTGATATAATAACAGGAATATACGTCGATTCCTTTGCTTTACATAGTACCTTTGAGAATTGTTTTGTTGATTGAACATTAAAACCGATTGCTCCAAAACTTTCGGCAAGCTTAGCAAGGTCAGGGTTATTAAACTTAGTAAATGCACTTCTACCAAATTCTTCCTTTTGTTTCAAGGATATCAATCCATAATCAGAATCGCACCAGACTATAACAATAATTGGTAACTTGAGTCTTACTGCAGTTTCTAGTTCTTGAACATTCATCAAGAATCCCCCATCTCCACACATCGCTACAACCTTTCTGTCCTGTTTAGCAAGCTGAGCAGCAATGGCGGCAGGCAATGCAAAACCCATAGAGCAAAAACCATTGGGAATAATACAGGTATTTGGTAAATACGTTTCATAAAGTTTTGAAATCCAAAGTTTGTGTACTCCGACATCAGAGATAACTATATCTTTCTTGTCAAGTGCAGATCTTACGTCAAATACAAGCTTTTCAGGCTGAATCGGATATGAAAAATTATGCTTAAATTTTTCAGTATTTCGCCAAACGACTTCCTTTTTGATTCTTTGGAAGAGTTCTGGCATATCTCTAATGTTATCTGTGCCTTTGTCAAATTTGGTTACTTGCACAGCATTTCGGCGGTTATTACTTTTTCGATTATAAGGAGCTATTGTCTTTATTTTTATTTTATCGATTTCCTCCATAATCGCCTTAATGGTATATTCAATATCTGCAGCAAACTCGATTGTCGGAAGATAGTACGTATCAACCTCCGCAGGCGTAAAATCTATATGGATAATATTTTTGCTCAAATCACCATTCCAATTTTTGGGACTATATTCAACAAGATCGTACCCAGCTGCAATTATTAGGTCAGAATTTTTCATTGCAAGTAAGGCATGATCAGCCTCTTTGATCCCTATTGTCTGTAAATGTCTCTCCGTCCGATCAGAAATAACACCCTTAGCCATGAAGGTATTCATAGAACAAATCCCAGTTTTTTCGACAAACGCCCTCATACACTCTGAAGCATTTCCTCGTACACAGCCATTGCCTACCAGCAATAAAGGCATCCTTGCATCCAGGATCATCTTGGCTGCTCTTTCTATCAAGGCCCTACTAGGCCTTGATCTGGACAACTGGTGGCGAGTATCTATGGGTAAAATCTCAGAATTCATTTTTGCGATGTCCTGTGGTAGCTCAAGATGAACTGCTCCTGCCTTTTCTTCTAATGAGATCTTGCATGCTCTTCTAATAATTTGTGGAATGCTATCTGGATTTCGTATAGACCATCTCCATTTTGTTATCGGTAGAAACATTGCTACAGCATCCATATTTTGATGAGACTCTTTATGCAAAAAATCTGTACTGGTTTGACCAGTTATAGCCAGAATGGGAGATCTATCCATATTAGCGTTTGCTACACCTGTCGTAAGATTGGTCGCTCCGGGTCCTAAAGTAGAAAGGCATACTCCTACTTTACCAGTCAACCTGCCATACATATCAGCCATGAAAGCAGCAGCTTGTTCATGTCGTACTAGTACAAATTTAATAGATGGTGAGCTCTCCAGTGAAATCATAAGATCTGCATTCTCTTCACCAGGTAATCCAAAAATGTATTCTATTTTTTCGGCTTCAAGGCACTTTATAAAGAGATCAGACGCTTTCATAGTTTATGCTTATGATAAAGATAGATGATCAGGTATGTATTTCTTATTCTCATTAGTGTTTTCTGTTCCTGAGCAAATTTAACGACAAGTGCAGGGGCATTCGGAACTCTAGAGCAAAGTCTTAATAGTGAGATGATAAAAATTATGTTTTTAAACAAGCTTTCGAAATTGCGAAATAGAATAAGCAATGAACTTTAAAATGGCCAATGGTCCAACAAGTATTAGGCAAGATGGATACGATAGAATCAAACTACAGGCCAGAATCAGTAACATTTACACTTGATGAATCATTAGCGGTATTAATGAGTCTAGGCACAGCAATAAAGACTATTACTGATGCTAATCCGAATGGAAATATCGATTCTGATGGTCTGAAATATATCGTAGATATGAAGAAGGCAACCGATAAAATTGTTGCAAGTATTGATAAAGAAGTATTAGAGGCCGTATTAAGAGAGAGGTTAGCATCTGGTGACTGACTTTACCATCTTTTTATTTTAATATTGGCAAATAAAGAACTTGATCTTCTAGTTGTAACGTTTATCACCTAAAACAAAATCTGAATAATGCCTCCAGTGTCTATAGTTAATTACATTCGTTACCTGGGTTCGTAATTATATCGCTATCACTCTATAACTCAGCTCTCAGATAGCTGTCGCCATCGCTATCCTATCTTTGATTTCAAAAAAACTATGGCGGTTCATTCCGAAAGAGGTTCCTTTCCTCACTACAAAATTTATAATGCAAGTCTCTTACTGAGCAGTATGTCAGATCGTGAACCAGTCAAGATCAGACGCTCCTTTTGGCATACTTATTAAAAGTTAAATCACGAACGGATGGAGGTACAAATGCATACTCAGAATACAACACGACATATGGTAAGACTAGTTTTTGTATTCAGATTGTAGAATTATCTATGGTATTGTACTCTTGGAAAGCACCGCGTGGTCTATCAAAAATTGTTACTTGTAGAGCATGTCTTTGGACAGAGATTATTGGAATGTATCAATAATCTCCTCTTATTTTATGAGAATATGTTAGGTGAGATTGACAGCACAATTATTGATATACGCTTATTCTGATATACAAAGTCAGTTTTTGTTTTTGTAGTGTTTAAATCCACTGCATTTTCCATCCGTAATGACTTATAAAATGCGCCAGCTCCTGTGACTAGAGTATGTGGATACTCTTCTAGCAACATTTCTTTTTGTTCGTCATGCTTCTTAGCTTCATAGTTAAACGTGAATTCTACAATCATAGGCTTCTCTTGCTCTGCTGACGAATACCATAGATTGAGTTCTGTCTTGACGGTCTTATCCCCTGCAAACGTGATCTTTCCAATCTCTGACGCAATTTCTATAGCTTCAAAATTATTTACTCTGGTGAGTGTCTTATTAGCATCGATTCCCAGATCAAGTCCAGGAAAGACAGATACTAGGTCTTTTATTGTATAAAGGTCTGGCTCTTGGTCTCTCTTAAGAGATGCAGAAAGTGAAAATTTACTGATGAATGGATTAGTTTTATCAGTAACTATATCCTCCTCGAATTTAATTTCGATATCTTTTGCAGAACTCGTAAGATCGTACGAAGCAGAGACATATCTGTCCGGATGTCTACATTTCAAGGTTAAGTCATACTCATCTGAGTTTTTCTTTTTTCTTATTCTGAGCAGAAAATTATTATTGTGATAGAGTTCATATGCGTTAGTATCTAAATACCATGTTCTCCTTTCTTTTTCTTCAACATCTGCCTTGAAATTTCCACCCTGTCCTTTGACTAATCTTTCAATAATGGTCGATATTTCATGTGTTCCTTTCTTTCTATCCATGAAACGATTAGTATCCAGCATAATCTTGCATTCACGAGATGTTAGAGGACGATTTGAGTGAGCCATATCATAACTTAAACTTGTATAAGGAATATATGATGCAATATAAACTGTATATCTCACCGACCTCCAATATTGGCTATAGTTCATGCAAGACCTACAGATTTCGTTGAAGAATAGACGGATTATCTAGATACTACAATTTGAACTGGATGTAGCCACGAAAGCTATTACGGGATCGAAGATATGAATGCCATTTGCCAGAAGGTTTAACTTTCGTAAGTAACGTGGCTTCAAGATTGTGAAAACTGCCTGTGGGTATCGAAAAGAGATGCCAGGCGAACATCTGTTATCTATCGTAGTATCAATGAACTGATAAAATAAATGTTGCGTATAATCTGTTATTATGCTTTAAGAATCTAGTCAATATTTATATATTATACTGCTAGAATAGGAAAAATAAAATATTACTAGTTGATACTTGGGTTAACAAGTTAAATGTTGGGTTAACCACGCTAGGATATTGAATAAGATTTACTGATAATTTTAAGAAACCTATTTAGAACTTTCTTTCTGAAATAGTATAAGGATAGAATATTAACGAGTCGTTTAATGAGTCAAACTATAATATTTTAAATTTGCATTGCTACTCCAATACTATGTTTCTGTATGGTCTAGAGGACTGATATATACATTATTTGTTATTAATGACAAGTATGGAGAAGATTACTTTATAAGAAGCCCGAGAAATGGCTACTTCAAAATTAAATATGTTAATAATGTAATTTGAAAATCCCTGGAATTCGAGGCAAAACTGAAGATAGGTTAATAATTACAAATTACATAATACTTTATCAACTATGCTTTTATCACTGATTAAGTATACATCTTTTCCTTGCTATTCATTTACAAGTACTTCCTTGCGTATTAATTCCAAAGCATTTTCACTATGTTTCTTTTGTTTATCTTCTCTTGCTGCAATACGCTCTTTTTCTCTTAAATCGACTACTATTGGCGATGGTGTTTCCGACCATTCCTTGATCCATTCTTTAATTGTGATGAAGCTGTTTTCGGCCGCTCTTCTTGTGAATCCATCTATGTCGTGTCCTGCAACCTGTGTTAGTTCATCGATGATTTCCATTAGTATAGCATCTGGCTTTGAGGGCTTGGCATCAGGATCGGCAAACGCAGTACATGCACTGGTTCTGATAAGTGACCGTTCGTCTCTCAATAGATCCTTTAGCCTCCCAAATACATCAAAATTGACTTTTTTCTCTTTATCCAGCAGGAATTTACCTAATGCAGGAGTTGCAGCACGACGCACCAAGTCATGGTTTCCGTATCTACTTTTATTAATCAGAAAAGTTGCAACTTGGGAAACAAGTTGCTTGTCATCATCTTTGAAGAACTCCTTTAATCCATCAATTGCCCACCTGGCTGGAATATTTCTAAATGTGTCAGTTCTTTCTGCAACATTTTTCAGTATTGAGATCATTTCCTCCTTTCTACTTTTATCCAAGATATGCTTGCTACTTTTTCCTAATGCGGTAGCTCGCCTCTCCTTCAACAAAATAGCTAGGATCACTATGCTGCTGAATCAAGGGTACAAGTAGATTGATAGAATCTTCTTTTTCGAAGACACCAATGTTTCGTACGACTGCTCTTCTGGATTTAGGATTTTTTATCCCGGAAGAAAAACAATCCACTAGAGCTGAATATGCCTTATCAGTTTTTAGATGGTCGTTTGCATTATTATATGATCCGAGTGTATTAGCTGCTTCAACTGACACTGCCCAAAACGTATCCTTATTCAAAATTAGATTTTTTAATACTTTAACTATATTATCTGAAAACTTGTCTTTAAGGGCACGGATTGCGTCTATCTTGGAGAATATTGTGTCACCACGCTCCAATTGTGTTATGAGAAGGTCTTCTGGAGCCTTCGTAGACTTGATTTCTTTTAAAACTTTGAAATATGGATCAATTGAAAAAGTCTTGATTTTCATCTTGCGACCTTGACTGTCAACTGGAATTTCAAAGTTTTTTTCTGTCACTGTTCCCAATATTTGGATATGTTCATCTAATCTTTTTTCTTGACTAGAACGAGTATTATTATTACTATTACTATTACTACCACTATCACCAACACCATCAGGAGGTAAGAAAAAACAAAAACTATCTCAAGATCAATATTAAACATAGTCCCTTCCTGCACCTGTGTTACTTTTAATCTCAAGTTCTGGGCGTCTTGGAAAAATTCCACGTCTAGCTCTGGATGGCCTGCTCCAAATACCCACTGATCAAAGAAATGTTCCAAACTCTTACCCGAGACATCTTCAAGAATTTTTCGTAGATCGTCTGTTTCAGCAGTTTTAGTTCCGTAAGTATCTACGTATTTCTTTAAACTCTTCCTAAAGAAGTTATCCCCAAGATAATTTCTGAGCATATGTAAAATGCATCCTCCTTTCTTGTATGAATGTGAATCAAAGAGATCGTCCGGGTGTTTGTACACTTTAGTTACAATGGATCTCTTGTATAGACTTCTTGCTTCATCTAAATAGGCATCAGCCATCTGCACCATATAGTTTTGAAACTCATCTTTGCCTCTACTGACTTCGCAGTATAAGGCTTCAAAATATGTCGCAAACCCCTCATTTAGCCAGATGTGTGGCCAATCTTTACAGGTAACTAGATCTCCAAACCATTGATGAGCTAGCTCATGCGAAATAACATCATCGCTGGAATAGTCAAGTGAAGCTTTCTTATCGTACAGTATATTTCGTGTTAGAGTAGTACAACTGGTATTTTCCATTCCACCCAATTCAAAACCTTCAACTGCAACCTGTGAGTACCTTGTTGTACGGATAGTTTGTATTGAAATATTCCTCAAAACACTTGATCATCCTTGGAGTATTTTGAAAGTTCCGTATGCCATACTCCTTATCAAAATCCACTGGCCAAAAATATGATAACTTAATCTTCCTTTCGCTCCTGCTACTCATATATTCTTCATCTCTTTGGCCAAAATTACCTATCACAACTGACGTAAGGTACGCGGGGTTGGGAATTGATTCTTCCCAAACATGTCTTGTTAGTTTTTTGTTAACAGTATTGTCCTCTCCTTTTTTCACTTGGTTTATTGCCATTTCTGTTCCATTGGATATAACTACAAAGTTTTCTGGAACAGTAACCTCAACTTTCTTAGCATATTTAACCTGGGGTTGATCGATACATGGGAACCAATACTTTGACTCTACTGATTCCCCTTGTGTCCAGGCCTGTATGTTCTTTTTACGATGAAATTCATCATATTCAATAAAATGAAAGCCACTTCTTGGTTTTGTTATAACGAGATTATTATTGATGTATCGGTAACCAGCAGAATATTTGATCGTGAGGTTTAAGCTATCACCTTCTGTCAATTTCCTAGCAAACTTGACAATTAATTTATCATTATTCGTGCTGAAATCCAATTCTTTGATATTGTTAGCATTTTCGCCATTGTCGATTGAAGGATCAGAATAAACCACTTTATCAATTTTCATCTCTGCTATATCGAGTTCCAGTTCATCAATCTCGCGTCTTGCGGTAATTTGCAAGACCTCTTCACAATCAGTAAGAGTCTTTGATTCAAAATCAGGCTTTATTCTAATCACCATATATTTGATATCAAATGGCAATATCGACAAATAATGAGTAGTACTACCAGGAAAAGCGAATACTCTGGTTGATTTATGGTCTGTTTGCATGGATGATCTAAGCGAATGCTACTATTTGGCATTATAAATATGTCGTCATTAGCTGAACTGGAAATACAGCCGTTCTATATTAAGAAAAGTAAAGGTTCATTATTATTATTATTATTTACTGACCTAATGAAACAGAGTTGTGATAGAGACACACTGTTTTCAAATTATTTAGATTTCAACTTGGTCTCAAAACATACATTGAAACTTTCCAATCTTGTAAAAGCAAGTAGAATATGGTTATATTTAAGGGGTTTGACAACATCCTAGAATTGATAGTTGAGCGTTCGTGATGAAAAGAAAAAGCAAATTCATTGGCTTAGTTATCCTGATTTTATGCCTTCAATATACATATCTCCATTGATAGTATTTCGAGGTAGGTATTTATCTGCACATGCCTACCGCTACTGAAGAGTGCATGCGGAGGTGTTAGTATATAATATGCTGCCAACAAGAATTGTTGTTATTGCTCCTATGACTAGCAGTGTCACGCCGTCGCTGAGTTTCTATTAATCTTCCTATAAGACTTGAGTTAGGAACTCTGACCATCATTTTTCTTGCTGATAATGGGAGGCGGAGCGCTAGTACAAGAATACATACCTGCCTGCCCTAGATCTTTTTTAGTTAAATTTCTAAAAGATACAAATCAATTACCAAGATACCTACTCATTCTTCAGGAAAATCAATCTGATTTATCAAAGGGCATTAACGTTCTTAATGGAGATAAATCATAAGGACGCATAGTATTTATGGATCATCACGAAAGTATAAAAAAAGAAGTTATTCTGGCTGCAACACTTCTAATACTCGGTTCAGCCGTATCATTAACTATAAGTGGTAACAACGTATTTGCCAAGAATACACAAGCTGGCATCACCAGAAAATCCTTGCGGAAACAAGCCATTTGCGTTAAATATCAAGTGTGAGAATATAGCATCTCAGACTGATGGAAGCGATAATGCTGTAAATGCCTCGGGTTTACAACGATAATCCGCCTTACAATTCTTTCGCCAGTCCCTTTTTTCATTTTTCTATTTGTCTTGTAGTTATGTAAAGCTTCTATTCTGAATGAATATCACATATAATATGGTCCATATTATGGTTTTAGTTCGATTGACCACAAGAACGATTCAGGAGGGACGATCATTTATGTGTATAAGGCTTTGATCATCGAGTACTGGAAGTATCAAGCTACATTCTAATGAGAGAAGACAAAGAAATATGATATTGATTGTAGTTTATAATTATTATTATTATAATTATTAAATTATAATTATTATAATTATAACTTCGCACTCATAAACTGGTGATGTTGAATCAGTAATAACTAGATTGCATCCATTCTGCCCAAGAGAAATCTATAAAATTATGATGCTGTAGATAGTTATAGCATTACAATTTTTTGTCAAGAACTTTTTATGAAGCTAAATTACAAATAAAGAATGGTTGACAATATCTGCCTATATTATAGGAAAACATTCTCTTAAGGAGGTCAATATTTCGGAGCCTCTGTCAGTTAGGAAAGAGATGAGGGAACATCCAGAAGATTCATTATGGATCCACGCTGATGATCGTGGTGACATATTTCGTTTACAAGACGTTTTCGGTCTACATCCACTAGCAATAGAGGCTATAGTTCATACACATCAACCTTCTAAAGTAGAAGAATACGACTCGTATTTGTTTACAATAATGGACGGTGTAAGGTATGGAAAACAAGATGTGAGTGAAGTCAGAAAAGGAGAACAGAATGAGAATGTAAGCAACAGATCTAGCGATCATAAGTATTCCGATAGTGATCTTGAAGAAGATGATTTGTATATCTTTTTGGAACAGAGGTGGATAATTACCATTAATTTCAATAGTCAACAGCTTGAAAGCAATATTAAACAAAGAATAAGTAGAAGTTTGACACCGTCCTATCGGTCTAAATCAGATCCATTATCAGAACAACAGCAACAACGCCAAGAACAAGAACAATCATCAACTAGCCACAGAAATGTGGAAAGCAGATATAGCAGAGCAATATGTGAAATAGTGTACCGTTTTGCAATAGAAGAAGTTATTTCAAGTTACCATCCCATACTGAGTAACATTAATATTAAATTGGAACAAATTGAAGATCAAGTAATACTTCATCAGCCTACGCAGTCGCAACTTTTAGATACACTTTTAATTAGGAGAAAACTCGCTTTCTTGGAAAATAACCTAGCAATGGTAACAGCTGCATTTACCGATCTTATCAATGGAGTTATACAGAATGACCTTAGCAGGGATTCCCTAAGACACATTCGCTCGCTAAATGACAGAGTGACATATTTAAAAAATAGCGTGGAGAATATGTACCAGAGAGTTATCAACTTGCGTGAGGCTTATAATTCTTCTTTGAATGCAAACTTAAATGAAACCATTAGAACGCTCACAGTGATCGCTACAATAATTCTCCCTCTTACCTTGATAACTGGGATATATGGTATGAATTTTGACGTAATGCCTGAGCTTCATTCACCTTTCGGATATTATTACTCTTTATTATTAATGGGAACAGTAGCTGGAGGTATGGTCATTTATTTCAAGAAGAAAAGATGGGTTTAACGTTCTGTATTGTGTACATCCTGAAACTACACAAGAATGAATTCGGCGAGTCTGAGCATTGATATGACGATTGAGAAAAATGTATATGCTAATTGATACTACCAATTCTATCTTAATTCGACTAACATCGTCTTTGGCTACTTGTGCGACTAAAAGAAAATCGTTGGATGGCCCTTACTATAAGCCTATCACATTGACAGCGTTACCATCGCCATGGATTTGACTGGCCAAGTTCTGACAGCTAATCTTCATCGCCAAATTTCCATTACCGCAAAAGTTTGCCTGAGCGATTGTTTGACTTTGTTTGTTGCCATTACCACCATGATATTTTTTCTTACACTTGGCTAATACATCTTGACTAACTGCCGTTGCAGTTATTAATATGCCTGCAATTGCTGCGACTGCAATGATAGTTATTAATATTTGACTTTTCATCTGTATTTATGATTGTAATGTATTGATATATTTCAGTTAAGGAGTTGAACTAGCTATATTTGATATATTACTTCCATATTTTCTTTTGTTATGAAAGATAGTTGTACAATCAGCGTGACAATTTTTTTAGTATCGATAAATTTAAAATATTCGCTATAAAAATTAATACTAAAAGAAATATACATAAACATTTTGCGTTTACTTCTAAGCTTATCGTTATCCTCTATAATAACCGTATCTTGACAAGATGAAGACAATAATCATATTCTCCATACGTGAAATTGAGCCGTTACAATTCTATATATTAGAAGAAGTGAAAAATATATTTATATAATTATATTATTTTCGCAGTTGCAAAGTCCCTATTGGCTGGCCATGAAGGATATATTGTAGCTAGATAAAATCTGGTTAATAAAATTTTCGACAAATTCTATTTGTCAATGGTTGATCAAGCGTAGAGGTAGATCTAAATCTCAACTGCCGACGCAATTATCAATTTGATGAAAACCAATCCATAATCCCATTTTTCAGAGACAAAATAGATCATTTAATCTCAAATGATTTAAGCATCATAATTACATCAGGTAAGTAAACTGGATACTTGTTGGCATTTGCACTATATACAAAGAAATATGCAGTTCCATTGTTTACTGTGATTATTTCCATAGTCTTTCTATGACCCACAACTTCAGCTCCGGCAGATGGAGAACTATCTACAATGTTAGTCGCATACACTATCTTGTATGCAATATTATGGCTGTGTCCAAGTCTCTCAGGATGCGATTCGTAAAGTTGAAAGCTTCCATCACTTTCCAATTCATTAATTTCTTCTCTTACGTAATCAGATAATGATGCTGCGGCAGTCTGATTACCACCAATTATGTATTTAGCTATTCCAACAAAATTGCTTTTACTAGTAGTCGCTTCAAAATCAGGGATCAAAAAACTAATAATTGGAGTAGAATGAACTCCAGTGAATTGAGTAGAGAAACCTTTATTCTTTATCCAGCTAGACGAATAGGAAACATTAAAGGGTTTTTCATCTGCGACTAAGAAACCTTTCTCTTTTGCTGGTGCATCAGATTTTGATCCCGATGAGTTATAAATTGGAGGATGATAACCACCTACTGTTGCGTCAGGATTATCAGTAAAAAGATTTGAGGCAATAACTCCAAGGACCCTATTGGACTGGTTGCTAGATGACGATATGGCACTTTGTTGTTCCGCAAGGGCAGATCTGTGATTATTCTTAAACAAATATGATTGCAGTAATGTAACCGAAAATAAAAGTAGTGCTAGAATGATACACGTATACATAATATGGTTATCCATTTTCTACGAAAACATATTCTTACACTATGCAGCGTTATTTTTAGATATATCCTAAACTAGAGTTAGACTTCTTTACGCCTTACATCACTATATTTAGGTCCATCCCTGAACCGGGACAAACAAGTAGTGCTTCCGAATTTATAGCCTAGCACTAAATTGTTGTCTATTGCCGATTGAAATCCATAACTTTTAAATTCTATAGATTAATTAATAATTTTAACGGGCCTTTGTGCGTAACCTGCTCTCATCTTTATCGACTCCTGTGTCACACTTCAGACTTCATAATCTGACTGGTTATATCCTATAGTCAGATAAAGGTACTCAGACTTCCATAAGAAGTGCGCATCTAATCTATAAGTGGCCTCCATAACAACCCTTGCCGGTTTTCTCCTCCTCTTGGGTTTGAAATTTGCATGGTAGAAAATCTTGTTTTAGATGTTGGATATGGTGGTGCTGGAGCATCCGCTACCCATGCTAGCGAGATAGCTGGAAAAAGAAGCTAAAGTAATATAGCTAGACATAGCTGAATAACTTCTAGAGCAAGGTCGGAAAAGAGCTAGCAGAATAAATCTCAATATCGATGAAATTAGGTCAGGCGATAGAGTGAAAATTGAAGGCTATCTACCCATCAATAGGAAATTCGATGCCGTTGTCTACGTATTCTTAATTGCTATCTACTTTAACTGATATTGAACCACAAACGAGGCTGAAAGTTTATGGAGCTAACCTATAGAGGAGCTTTAAATCGGTGTAGTTTCTGGTATCTATATAATTATAATCCCTTTACTTGTATATCGTGATTACCCGGGGGAATAGTGAAGTCTATGTGTACAGTCTGTGGATTCATTACTTTTATTGATACATCCTTATTATTCATCTTCCCATCCATTATCACAGATATATCTTGAGCTCCAGACGTTTTAGCTATCTTCAGACTCATTGGTCCGCCAGTAGGGTTCCAGTGTTTTACTCCGAATACCAAGCTATCCGTCGCACTAACATACTTGAAATCGCTAACACTCACAATCCCGTGTAAATCATACGCAATAGTCTTACCATTACCCATATCTAAAGTGTTCATGCCACCAGGATGAAGATCAATTTCAGCACAACTATAGTAGAGAATTTTTGGACCTTCTGCAGGATCAGGGTTTGCTGTAAATGCCACCTCTTCACCAGGCTTTATGACAGATATCACGTTACTCTTAACAGAGTCTATCTGTCTAGTCTTATCGTCATGAGCAGACGCAAAGACACTTATATCATGAACATCGACTGGTCCGATGTTCTTTACGGTCCCAACAAGCGACCTATCTTTACCTACGGGTGTGTTGGTATAGTTCAGTCTTAATGATTTAAAATATGGTGTTGGTATCTCTTTTACACTGGAGATATATGCTTTATCTGGGATAGTCGTTCGGTTGTAATCATCAACTACAAATTTGAATGGAGCGCCAGTTAGCGGATAAATGACTTTGCCGTAGGTTGGTTGTACCATCGTTGTCATAAGTCCACTATCCTTATCCTTGGTCTTAAGGCCCATGTTGACTTGAACTGGTATATGACCCATATTGTCAATTACCCCTACAATAATGAGTCTACCACTAGAATCTACGAAAGACCCTTGTTTAGTTAACATAAGCGAGTTAATGTTACTACTGTCAGCAGATACACCGGGCGCAACTATTAATGATGTAAGAAATAAGGAGAGCACACAGAAAGTAATAGCAAAAACTATTACTGCTGAAAGTGTAATGACTTGTTTGCCTCTGGTTATTTTGTTTCGTATATTGGTACAAGGATAAGCAGATAGTGAATATGCCTCTCTTTTCGAAGTCCTCAAGATAGATACGAAATCTATGCTCATATTTTCCATATCCTTATTCGTCGATATTAACCATCTTCACTACTATCTGTGATTAATCATATGATCTTATTAATTATAAACTGTCTCCATCAAACATTATACATGGGTCTTTTGCTCATTGACGTAAAGTTCTCTTTCTTTTCTCTTTATCAATATCTGTTAAAATACTAATGCAATATTTCAAGTTCCATGATAATTTGTTCTATATATCTTTGATTTAATAAATCAGGCCTTACTTCTTTCTTCTTTTCATCTATTCTTTTTTTGTAAAATTTGCTTGATTTCCTTAGAGGTAAACAATACGGATTATTAGGTATGATTGGAAAGTAATAATTACGGATACATCATTTATAGAGGGAGGGTGAGATCTTGATTAAACGAATGGAGATCTTTTCATCTTCTTCTTGATATCATAATCTTCAGGCAACACGTTCGGAATATAAAGAACGTACCTCAATACAGACGGCAGATAAATCCATAATTTCCTACTATAGTAAGTGTCCGCTATTCACGATTTTGCTTAAACAAGACATGGTAGATGCCCACTAATGCGAACAATACGAAAGTTGTCAGAATAATAGCTCCCACCCTTCCTTTCCTTTTTCACTTGTAAGCTTATGATCTATGTCTTATACACTATATCTTCAAATAACTTTTCTGTTCTTGATATAATATAGAGTGATTTGGCTACCGCGAACGAAATCAAAGCCAGATTAGAGAGAAATTGGATTAAATTCCTTAATGATAATTCTGCAAAATTCTCGTTAAAGACTCTTTCTGGTGCCACACCACCTTCAGTATTTGTTGGACGCTACGGTTACCCCAAGGTAAAAGCCGGACCAATGATGCCACCCATTCATGGAGACACAACAATCCTCGATAAACCAGAGATGTGGCTTGGCAAAAGTTTAGAGGAGATTGTGAATTACAGGTTGTCTCTGGTGCGAGGAGTTTCAACAGTCAATGTTCATAATATAAGTGAAAAATACGTGGAATCTTTGCAGGAAGTTGCTATGACAAACAAATCAGTTGAAAGTGAAGCAACATTTGAAAAGGTACCGATTACAGACTTGGAGCAGGAAAAAGATTTGGGTTTAGATACTGACTCGGTCTCTTTTGGTCCTGTTGCACCCTTGAAGAGTTTTAAAACTTCATCCTCAATTTCAGTCGATCAAAGAATAGAAGATGTTTATTATGACAAAGATTTATCGGCAGCTCAAGGTATAGTAAATCTATATCAGGACGGCGTCGAAATTAGCAGTATCCATAGAGTCTTAAGTATTGGAATGTTAGGACTGCAAAAAAATCGTAGGTTGGTACCCACGAGATGGAGTATTTCTGCTACTGATGATGTCATATCAGCTGATTTAATAAAAAAAATTGAAACCTTTTCCACTATCGATCTCTTCAAGGTCTACAAGTATGCACATTTGGGCAACTATTACTCTATAATATTGATTCCAGATGAAATTTGGAGTTTTGAAATGCAGGAGGCATGGTATGATAATAATAGTGGAAATATGCAGGTCGGGGTAGACTTTGAAAATGCAAATGGTCTTGATCATTATCCGTCTATAGCAGGAGCATATTTTGCTGCTAGACTGAGTGTAGCTGAATATCTTTTCAAAGCGAAACGTAAGGCTGCGGCATTAGTCCTAAGAGAAATTCACTCAGAGTATGTTATGCCTGTAGGGGTCTGGCAGGTTAGGGAAGGCATCAGACGGGCGTTTGAAGGGCAGGCAGAACAAATTGAGAATTTTGAAGAAGCCTTATCCTTTGCATGTATTAGTCTATCTTTATCTAAGAATGAATGGAAAAGAAAAAGTAAGATGTACAGGAGTAAGAGAGAACAGTTGAGAATTACAGACTTTTTTAGGAATAATAATGATATGTGGATGGCCAGAGATGCACCATAGCTATCACATTAAACGCCAATGCTTTCAGATTCGTAGATAGAAAAGTCAATAATTATCTGAAATAGAATAAGAAAGTGAGCGAAGCTTGAGTAGGCTTATCTGAATATGTTACCGGGGTATGTTACCAGTGTAAGGATATATTATATAGTACTTTTAATTAGATCAGCGTTACCAAAACCATATCTAAGAACAAACTAAAATAATGAGCCGACTATATTAGGATCTCGCTCTTACTGCTAGATAACTAGAATAATCATCATTATCCGTTATGTTCTAAAAATTACCTTTCTATCTATACATTATTTTCATGAATTTTTCATGAATAGTTCTCAGGTAAGGTTTCAATTTCTGCGATCAAATCCCAGATCGAATTATGCCTGTTCTCCGGTTTAATTTCTATCATTTTCATGATTGATTGATCCAATCTAGAGGAGATGTTCGAACGATGAGTTGATGGGGGTTGTACAACTATTTTTTCTAAGGTATTATTGTTATCTTCATAGGTGATAGGTTTCTTGGAAGTAAGCATTTCATAAAATATTACTCCTATTGAAAATATATCAGCACGACCATCCACAGTATCTCGTCCAAACCACTGCTCTGGTGCGCAATAGATTGGTGTTCCTCCAAGCTCTCCTAGAGTTGCAGTTAATGCTATAGATTCTCTTTTAACATCTTTTCCAAGTCCCCAATCAGTAACTTTGATTTCATATCTATTAGGAGTTGTGTACATAATGTTGTCTGGTTTTAAGTCTCTGTGGTATATTTTCTCGCTATGAGCCTGTGCTAAAGCATTACATATAGGTAAGATTATTTTGTTAATTGTCCACTTCGATTCAAATAGTTCTCCACGGCTAAACTTTTCATCCATATGTTCTCTAAGTGAACCGCCACTCAAGTATTCCATTACATAATACGGTGTAAAATTGGGAGGCTCACCGCCTACATTCCACTGAGTGATTTTGACGATGTTTGGATGGTCTAGTTGTGAAAGAATTCTTATTTCTCTCTCAAAGCGATCTTTGTTGATACTATTGAAATTTTCTAATTCTTTTAATGCATACTTGTTGTTGTCTTCTCCGATTACTCCGTATACTGCCCCAAAGCCACCTGAACCTAAACGCTTTACTATATTGTATCTCAATACGTATAGATATACATGTACGCAACACACTTTATACAGGTATAGTTTTCCCTCTGTCCTAATCCATCGATGGTTGCATTCAGCTAACGAAATGTTGGAGACACGAACTCTTATTCTGGGCGAGATAGTTGGGACACTAATTTTCGGTATAAAATCAATGGCGTGTTTCTATGAAGGGTAAATTGTCTGAGAGGAAGATTTTCTGTTACTGGCTAACATTTCCCTAGCAGCACAGTAATTTGAATTTTTGAGCTACATGTCTTATAGATAGGATCTGGTTCTAGATTAAATTTATTTTACTTTTTATTTAATTCTTTGATTTCTTGAGTGCGTAGTGTTATATTCATCATCATCTATTATCTATCTATCTATGTATGTATCTATGTATGTATGTATGTATGTATGTATGTATGTATGTAAATTCCAACTAGAATCACTTGACTATTACAAAGGATCTGACGATTTTCTCTATTGCTGGGAGGTGTTTGAGGTATTCAGGTTTTGCCTCAGAATATGATATTGTATACGCAGTGTTACCTTTTATAGTCCATATATTCATTGATTGAAATTCTGATGACATGGATAATAGGCTAGAGAACGTGTAGATAATTTTGTGTGCAGGGACTCCAGAAAGTACGATATTACTAGAATTTATCATGTGAAATCCAGGCAATCCCTTTGCAATCTGTAAGTTTTGATTGGTTAAGGACTTCAAATCACTATTTTTACTACTAATATTTTCAATTGACAAGGTTACGAACGGCATTAGTTGCTGATGTTCGTTTTCTACCGCTGGCATGAATTCAACGATATGACCATTAGACGTTACGTTCTCGATGGGCTTCCAAGATATTGGATGTAAAATTTGAATTCCTGAATTAGGATTTTTATAAGCAACAAACTTTGTTGAATTGTAATCTATTGGTGCTGACATATTCATGGATGATGGTGACATATTCATTTGCGCCTTTAATATTTGGAAAAAATTAGGGTAGGATAGAGTAATTAGTAGAGCCACTGATAGCATAATAAATACTATTGTACAATGCGAGAGATACAATTTCTTATACAACGAGTAATTCTTGTGATTTCATATAACTTTTTTCTACCTAACTATGTCAATTTCGATATTACGATGTTCTTATTGCACTAGGAATTGCTTCTTGTTCGGTGAAAGTACAATCTCAAATCCATGAATAACCCATCTGTTTTAGATTACATGATTTAGTTCTTCCTTTCTTTTGGTTAATACCTTTATCCGTTCTCATTCTAGACTGTGCTGGTAAAGGACTTGATTTGAGTTGATCAATCAATGTCGATTGAACGAAGTAAATTGAGTGCAGAACCTGCCCGAAACCATCTCAATTGATCATCGTTATATGAATGCTGTAAATGTATGACTTCATCTCAGACCGCTGCTGTGATGTAGCGTACATCTAACAGGTTGTTTGGGTTTGAGCCCTTCTAAACCTGATATACTAAGCCTGTCATCTTCCAGAATCTTATCATAATCTAATGGATCTATAAAAGTCAAGGCGAGTATACCCTGTTTTTTGAGATTAGTTTCATGAATTCGGGCAAAACTTCTTGCTATCAGGGCTACGCATCCTAGATATCTCGGTGTCATGGCGGCATGTTCCCTGCTACTACCTTCGCCATAATTTCTGTCTCCTATAATGATCCACTTTAGACCTCTGTTTTTGTAATCTCTAGCAATATGTGGAAACGATTCATTCTTACCATTAAGAATATTCTTGCCAGTTCCAATTTCCTCGTCATGGTAGGCATTGACTCCACCAAGAAGCAAATTATCACTAATCTTATCTAGATGACCTCTATACATTAACCACATCCCAGCAGGTGAAATATGATCGGTGGTACATTTTCCCTTTACTTTGGCCAATACCGGTAATTTTACGAAATCCTTACCATCCCATTTTGGAAATGGTGCCAGTTTTTGTAATCGATCACTATTGTTATTAATTACTACCTCAATCTTTTCCGGCTCTATCGATGGTGGAAGATAAACCCATTCAATATCTTTAAAGCCAGATTGCGGAAATTCTGGGGCTACCCTAGGAGGAATAAGATTGAACTTGGTTCCATCGCTTGCACTCAGTTGGTCATTAATGGGGTTGAAAGAAAGCCTTCCTCCCAGCGCGAGTGCTATAACAAGCTCTGGACTAGCGATAAAATTCATAGTATTTCTCTTTCCATCATTTCGTCCTGGAAAGTTTCTGTTATAGGATGTGACGATTGTATTGGGTTCATTTTTCTTAAGTTCAGGCCGCTTCCATTGTCCTATACATGGACCACAAGCATTTGCAAGGACATTTGCACCGATTTTCTTTAGCGACTCCATCTGGCCATCTCTTTCAATAGTAGCTCGAATCATTTCAGAGCCCGGAGTTACTTGCAATGGCACCTTCGTTTTAATTCCTCTGGCATGTGCTTGTTCTGCTACGTCAGCAGCACGGGACATATCTTCATAAGATGAATTTGTACAGCTCCCAATCAACGCTACCGAAATTGAGTCCAGGTAGTTATTCTTTTTTACATCATCTGCCATCTTTGAAATAGGCCTTGCAAGATCAGGAGTATGAGGACCTACAACATATGGTTCGAGATCAGATAGGTTGATTTCAATTAATTGATCAAAATACTTTTTTGAATTTTCTCGATCCTTAGATATATCCTCTTCTATTTCTGGATCTTGGATTAGTAGGTCGATATGCTTATTTGCAATATTTGCTATTTCTGCTCTTCCAGTAGCTCTAAGATAAGTGTCCATCTTTTCATCGTATGGAAACATCGAGGAGGTAGCTCCTATTTCAGCTCCCATGTTTGTAATCGTAGCTTTTCCTGTACAACTAATTGTTCTAGCTCCTGGCCCAAAGTATTCGATTACAGCATTTGTTCCCCCTGACACAGTCAATTTGGATGCCACATAAAGTATAACATCTTTTGGAGAGGCCCACTTGCTCAGTTTTCCTGTTAGATACACTCCGATACGTTTTGGATATAATAATTCCCAAGCCATTCCAGCCATTACTTCAGCCGACATCTAGACCGCCTACTCCAATAGCTACCATCCCGAGACCTCCGGCGTTTGGAGTATGCGAGTCAGTTCCTATCATTAGACCTCCAGGGAATGCGTAGTTTTCAAGAACTACTTGATGAATGATTCCCGCTCCGGGTTTCCAGAAGCCTAATCCGTATTTAGCTGCCGCAGATTCTAAGAATTGGTAGACTTCATTATTCTCATATATAGCGGCCTGGGTATCCGATTCACTACCTACTCTCGCCTGAATCAGGTGATCACAGTGAACCGTGGTAGGGACAACAGTTTGCATTAGACCGGCCTGCATAAATTGCAGGATTGTCATTTGTCCTGTAACGTCCTGTAGGGCAACCCTATCAGGATTTAGAAGAACATAACTTGTACCAGGAATCAATTTGTCATCTTTGTAGGGTACCATGGTGCGGTCCAGGTGCCCAATCAAAATTTTTTCACATACCGAAAGTGGTCGATTGGTAATTTTTCGAAATGATGAGATATTGTTATATAATTTTCTGTATACGTTGTCTACTAGGAAAGGTGTTGTTTTAACATGAATTTGAGGTTTGGAACTAATTGTAGCATTCATTATCAAGCATTATTATATATCATCCATATTTCAAATAGGTTTTCTTATATCCAAAATTTTATAGACTAGTAAAACACCATATAAACAAGGATTTTTATTCGACTCGTAGAAAACGGTTATAACCCTTCGAAAAAATGTCCCAGGCGATGATTAGAAATAAGCCAATATCATTAAGCCTTAAAAGATTAAGATTCATACGTTTGTGTTAAGTGTCACAGGTACGATTGAGATTACTTCAGAATTTAGATTATCTTCTTGTCCGCGCCATTATTTAAGTTTCACTTTTTATACACTATCTATCTATTGAAACTTGACACATGGATTGAGCGCCTCTCCATTATTGCCTTCAAATCGAATACTATCAACAATCCTTGCAGCACATAGCCGCCGACGATCAGTACAACCGCATTTATCGGTTTTTCAAATGTCGTCATAAGATGGACATGCGGTGGAGCAAGGCTGTTACCTATGATCACTATAAATCCAACTGGGATACATGCGTATAGCGCCTTACTGGATTCCTTCCAGACTAGATATGTTAGAATAATGAATAAAAGCTCTAACGCTAAAGATCCATAAATCAATTTCGGATTTCCAAATGGAATTGCAATTAAGCCTATTATTGAAATGCACAGCAGAGTAATGACTGTAGCCCTATGATAGTTCATATCGTAGTAAAGTAGCAGATTAAGAAATAAAACTTTCTTCTGATGGTTTAGGTGTTAGAATATATTTGTAATTGGTATACAATGATGCCTGGCTCTATTTGTATTTGTAAATGCGTTAGAATGAAATTTCAACAGTTCTTTTTTAAGGGCAGAATATCGCTTGAAAATCAAGACTATTTGATGAATATGACTTGATTATAGGTATTTTGTATACCAGAGAATGAACACTAGTGAGGCCATCAGAAGGATACTACATACAAGGGGTAGTTTTATAATAATTCCTGCATGAATTTGGAAAATTATTCGCTAAATTAGTTTATTATATATGATGTTGTTATAGCCTCAATTTAGAATTACAGAAAGTGTAAGTACTAATGAGTAGACTAAAAACACGTCATATTTGGTTATTATGGTTTGCATCTGTCTTCCAATGATAGCGACTAGGCGTCCGATACCACAGGCGATCCCAAACTCCACTACTACCATGGCCACTAATCAAAATCCTTCCAGTTCCGGCGATATAACATTCTATTTGTTCACTGCAAAACACGACTGACTTAATGAAATTAAACTAGGATTTCCAGCAGATACATTTTACCAAATGTGCTGATTGCCACTAAGGGCGATAATATAACTATACATTTCTATAACCTTGATACAACAGACAAGCATACCTTTACAATAGGAGCACCATATAACCTTAGTGAGTACATAGTACCTCATCATAATGAAACACTTACATTTAAGATAAATCAAGAAGGAATTTTTCGATTCTATCTACTTATCATCAACTAATGATGGCGGGATAATTTACAATGCTAGAGCCATCTACCGTAGAAAAGGTCCTTCACCTATACTCTAACTGGGCTCGAATAACCGAAATGTTGCTTCCAAATAATCGGAACAGCTAAAGCCCTTATACAACAATTTTATTGATTGAAAATGCAAGAGTATGACAGGCAGCCAAAAACAACAGCAAATTATTTAAAACATAAACCGACCGATTCTCGAAGATATGTGGCTTTCTATCCAGGACTGACATCTAGGATCCGGACAGCCTCGTAGTTTGCCCTTACCATCACAGCGTTGGACTCCTCGCCAATCGTTTGGAATCAGCGACTACCTATTTCTCTATGATGACAACCATACATTTCCTAGGACATCGTGGGCCTTTACCCACAATGCAGATCTGTATGATGGATCATTCCTCTCTTTCGATCAGTCGGCTTCGACGTTAGTATTATCTTGTCGAATCGACCTATTATACTTTTATTGAATTTATCTAAATATTTTTAAAGTATAAAATAAACCTAATTTTAATATTTATTCTTGTATATAATATTCAAACTAATTAACGTGACATCTAGGTTTTTATCGAAAATAGTAGCATTCTATGAATTTAAATATGGTTTTGAAGAGTTCTTACGAATTAAGGCGAATATATTCGGAAGAATATACCGTCACACATAGCATTTGGAATCAGTCTACGATTAGTAGCAGGCCTTCGTAGAGACTCGACCGACCTTAAGAGAACACCTACGATAAAAGATCCTAAGAAGGATCACCATATGCATATCCTAACAGACTTCATTTTTCTGCCCGTCAAGATAATAGAATATGGACTTAATCTCTTATTTGATTTTTGAAACAGCTGCTAAAATATAATTCAAATAACAAAATCCATTTTCACTCCTATACAGATTTGATTTACGCGACTAGACATGTATAAAGTGTACATATATGTTATATAAGGCAGATATCCAAATTTATGAGATAATATTGAAGTTTGGATAAAGGACTCTATATAAACAATTTTTGCTCTACACCTTAGGTCATTACAAATAAGCAATTTCAGACTTTTCTCCGGTTAATGTCTTGGGAGGGGAGTAACTCAAGCTAACCCAAAAAGGCTTAAAGAATAGTATCTATTCTTCGTATGCTGAGCGAATTGTGAGAATAAAACTAATTTACAACAATTGTCGTTATAAATCTAGGACTACAGGCATACTCGGTGCTGCCCTCATTATCTTAGTGTTGATACTATCGTCAACATCAGTAAAAAATGGCTATGCAATTCCACTGCAACCTTCATCTTCAGATCAAAACGGTAAAGTATTTGTTATGTATGCAGGCTCACTTGCAAAGATATTTGAAGAAGATCTCGGTCCAGCATTTCAAACTAGAACAGGTTACATATATACTGGAGAAGGAAGGGGCTCATTACAAGTTGCAAATATGATAATAGATGGTCAGAGAAGACCAGATGTCTTTGTCAGTGCAGGTACAATTCCTATTAACAAACTGATCAACTCGACTAGTAGTATTAAAGGTAAATCATCACCCGCACAAGGATTAGTTAAATTCGCATCGGCGGAAATGGTAATTGCATATTTGCCTACCAGTCGATTTCATGTAGACCTAGATAAGGCAAAGAAGGGACTTATCCCCTGGTATCAGGTCTTATCTGAACAAGGCTTCAAGTTTGGAAGGACGGATCCTGATTTAGACCCGAAAGGATACTATACGGTAATCATGTCCAAACTCTCTAACTCATATTACAAGGATGATACTATTAAACAAAGAGTCTTAGGAGAGGATAAAAATCCAAAACAACTATTTCCAGAGGAAACTCTTATAACCACTCTGGAGACTGGCCATCTAGATGCAATAGCTGCATACAAACATGAAGCAATAGCAAGAGGACTTCAGTATATAACGCTACCCGCTCAGATTAATCTTGGCAATCCGTCTTTTTCTAATCTTTATAAAACAGTTACATATAATTTGCCTAGTGGTCAAATGATCCACGGTGAACCAATCTATTTTTCGGTTATAATACCGAATACTTACCAAAATCTAATGGGAGCCAAAGCTTTTGTCAAGTTCTTACTATCGCCTGATGGTTCAAGTATCTTACAGCGAGATGGTTTGGACCGCATCAAACCTGTTGCCCAAGGGCAAATGACAAAGATCCCTTTTACAGGGAGTACATCTCGTTGAAACTTTTGATTCGATTTTTATTTAATCAAAAAGAGGCAAAGAAAGGAGTTTAGGGATTCCGTTGGGATCGGCGTGTCTAGAGGTACAAGCTAAAATAAATGTAAAAGGTGGATGGATAGTATTGATTGATTCCTTGATTTGAAAATACGTAATTATCTATTTCGCAGATAGTGTATCGCACAGGCCTATTCTGACACTGGCGTATCTAAGAAAGTAAAGGAAGATGGGAAATTGGTGAATAATTTAGGATATGGTATTATGAACGATAAGCCGTACGATAATATTTCAAACCTATATCGTAGTAATCAAGATATAATCTCTTGTTATTTTCATGCCACATCTTTGACAGTTAATGGCGTCATCTTGATTGCAAGGCGTCTCATTCTAATAGCTAGAATGACACATACAATTGCCATTACAAGCCCGAGTGCAAAAACAATGTTAAATGTCACAGGGCTAGGGTAGCTTTTCTCAACATTATCAACGGTAATAGGGATCGTGACAGATGTTAGAATTACAGTTGTCACGACTGGGCCTATTGCACCTCCTACAATCCTCATCATGTTTGTAATAGCTGAGGAGATTCCAGTATATTCTCTTGGCGTAAATGAAATAGTCGTGTTGATTAACGTGTTTGGTAAGAGTGCTCCAGCAATACCAAAAACAAAGAGGCTACCATTAATACCTTGTGATGAAGAGTGGAAAAATAAAAGTAACAAGAATGAAACGGCGGTAATTCCTATACCTGGTACCAGCAACTTTAAATTGAGCCCTCTTCTTTTTGCTACCAACAATCCGAAAACTGGTCCAAAGATCATCATTGACAATCCAAAAGCCAATTGTAGAAGTCCAGTGTGGATCGGGTCCAGTCCTAACCCAGACGGGACAGGAGCAGACCCCAACTGTGGTATGCCTGTTATAACGAAATACTGTAAAATACCAAACATCAGCATCATGATGTTCCCAGTAAAAATCACTGGATGAAAAACTAACTTCAAGTTCACTATCGGAGGCTTTATTCTCTTCTCCACAATTAAGAATAGTATAAGAAAAATAACCCCTATTATGAGAGGGACTAGAAACGCTAGCAAGTTTGTAGCAAGAGATCCACTAAATGTTATTGCTACTAGAAAACTGACGAGTGTCACAGTCAATATTACAATACCAATAAAGTCTATACCTTGCTTTTTATTCTGCTTCTTATCCTTCTTAGGAATGTCGCTTGAAGCTTTTTGTTCAATGTGATCATGTTCATGTATCTTTTTACCCTCGTCTGCATGAAGGAACCTCCAGCATGCAAATAACAAAACTACTGCAATAGGAGCACAGAGATAGAAATTACCCTGCCATCCTGGGCCTGCAGCAACAACAGGTCCTAGCACAGCTCCCAGTGCCATGCCGCCAGAATAAGCCGCGAGATATATGCTCAAACCAATAGGGAATTTAGTTTTTGGGACTTGATCTCTTATCAATTTAGTTGAAATTGGGGTGCTAGCGACGGCTACCCCCTGAAGTACCCTGAGAGCAAGAAGAACCGATATATTAGGAGAAAAAGGAGCCAAGATAGTTCCCACGGTAAAACAGATCATCATTATCATTAGCATTTTTTTGGCACCGAACAGATCCGACAATCTCCCCATAATCACAGTCATGACAGCTCCACAAACCATGTATGCTGTCATTACCCAAGAAGCAAGAGATTGAGAAATTTGAAAGTCCTCAGCTATACTTGGAAGAGATGGTGACATTGCGGTATTAAGATAGAGAAATATCACTATAGTACCTGATAATATCAGAATAGTTTTCCACGCATTAAACGAGATATGTTCTGGAGCAGAAGGTCGGATATCGGCACTTGCAGACAATTTAAAAGTGTCGGGAATTGGGCATATTTAAGATTATGCATCACGCCGTCATAAGATATAAAATACCTTGAATAGTAAGTCAGAAAGTAAAACCGTGCAAACTCGCCAGAAAATTCAATAAAGCTTGAGTGGCATGCTATCTGCATAGATTTCCTATTATGATCGGAATGAGTTAGCAGGAGATGTTTATATATTACACTTTTTAAATGCTAATTAGCAATTAAAGCCAAGTTAAAAGATAGAACTGCTAATGAGTGTTGAAGATTCGGCTATCGCTAAGTCTGTTGGAGAACAAGAAGAACAGGATAGAACGCCTGCAGATATGGCACTTTTGCAAGTTATACAAAAAGGGAAGAAGATCTCAAAACATGACGCTGACTATCAGGAACTTGAAGGCAAACCAGTCTCAGGGGAGAGTTGTTCAAAATGCAAATTTAATCTAGGAGATGAGAAAAAATGTCATCTTGTTGAAGGAGAAATCAACAACGAATACGGGATTTCGAAATTCTTTTCTGCTAAAGGAGTAGGCATGCTACCAGGTGATACCGTTTGGTATTACATAAAAAGGACAGGAAAAAAACTTCAATATGATGCAGGAGACGTAATTGATAAAGGGGCTGACGGATTTCAATGCAAAGATTGTAAATATTATTTATATTACAAAAAATGTTTATTAATTAACGGAGATTTTTTACCTGAGATGAGTTGTGGATACATTGTAAAAATTGGAAACGGAACAGAATTATGAAGTAGTCAAGATAGGGTAATCTATTGTGGTATAATAAATATATTGCAAGTAAAAACGAGTAACAATGTAATCCTCGAACTAAGTTTACAAAAACTAAGATGCGGCTTTAATTATTTTCTTAGTTTAAAGATAAATAAATCGGTTATAACTATGCAATGATTACTATTACAAGCATACAATAAATGTTTTTCATAGAAATTTAGATGCGCATATCTTTACTAATTGGAATGATAGATCTAACCTGTATAAAAATAGCAGGTGTCCAAATGCTATGCAACCAGTCAAATTTAGTGCATTGTTAACGAAAAAACTTTGCTTCATATCGTGACTTAAATTCATCCCCCATTCTACGCATCCCATACAGCCGATAAATCTGAACAGGGAGGAGCATTAAACGAACACGATTTTTTCCAAATAGAACATCAAGATTTGACTTAAACCTTTTAAAGACACTGCACGACACCAGAATTGCTGCTGGGCATGGGATTTGTAAATAATAATGGAAATGACAAGGACAAACATATTTCAATAAAAACCAAGAAAATGGCTATTATTTGCATAATAATTATTATCGCAGCATCTTATGGCGTATTCTTTTTCCTTCAAAATAGTACAGAAGGAGATATCAAAAATAGCCTGTTTGCTGATCAAAAACAACGGCAGACAGAATCTACGAAAGCTATCTCACAGCATATAAACTCAGATCTCAATTTGGTTTTGGCAAACCTAAAAATTCTTGGAAATTATGGTCATGTTCAGAATGGTAATCTTTTTAATATTAATGTAAGAAATTTAATGCAAGAAATCTATGCTCAAATTAATCCCATAGCAGACAGGCTCTTTATAATGAATCAAAATGGGACTATAATTCTAGAGAAGGCGCAATCAGATGAACAAACACATATTGGTAGAAATATTTCCAAATTAGCCTGGATTACCAAGTCCAAAATTGACGAAGCTCCCACTTTTTCTAGTGGCTATGTAGGATTAGATGGTATATACAGAATCGGTATTACTTACCCCATTATTAATAGAGATACTGGACAATTTATAGGATTGGTTGGAGCCGCCATACCGTCCATGAAATTCTTCTCTCACTATGGAAACCTTTATGATATCGATTTTGGTTTTTTGGCAGTTTATGATATTAATAGAAACTACATAGCGACTCCAAGTACCCACTTTATGGGAAAGAATTTTTTTGGAAACCAGGTCCAAAACTTTTTCCATCAGAACGACATTCAAAATCATCTGTACCACACAGTATTCTCAGGGCAGCCAAGCTCTGCAATGTATAATTTTGGAAGCGGTGAGAAGTTAAACACTGGGTATCCTATTTCTCTATTGGATAAGCCAACGTACTTTGTCTTTATCGTAACTCCAACTTCGGTTATTTACACTCATGTTGATGAAGTTCTTTACGATCAAAGAATCGAGACATTTTTACTTCTTGCAGGTATTACTGCCGCGATAGCCACGCTGATAATATTTCTCATCAAATGGAATAGTAGTCTTTACGATGAAGTAGCAAAAAGGACTAGAGAATTACATAAGGCAAATAAGCAATTAGATCTCAATGCTAAAACTCAGAAAGATTTTATCAATATAGCAGCCCATGAATTGAGGACACCCACACAAGCTATTGTAGGATTTGCGGAATTGGCAAAGCTTGATAGTGAATATTTAAATGTTGACAAACGCAAGGGCGGGTTTATAGATATAATATATAGAAACTCTATACGTCTCCACACACTAATAAAAGACATACTGGATATAACAAGAATTGAAAGTAATACACTGATACTTAACAAGGAACGATTTAATATATTAGATATAATCCACAATTCGCTTAAAGATATTTCGAGCCACTGTGATAATATTTATTATATGGTAAATATATCGTTGGAGGAATCAGTAGATCCCTTATATGTAGTGGCAGACAGAGTAAGGATATATCAAGTCGTTTCAAATTTGTTGACAAATGCAGTCACATTTACTAAAACGGGGACCATAACAGTAAAGGCTAAAGTTAAAGAAAATACAGGCGATGGCCAGGTTATTGTGAGTGTCAGAGACACTGGATCTGGAATAGATCCTGAAATAGCACCACGACTATTCACAAAATTTGCAAGCAAATCAGATTCAGGAACAGGATTGGGATTATACATCTCAAAAAGTATTATTGAGGCTCATGGAGGAAAAATTTGGGCTGAAAATAACTCTGATGGAAGAGGGGCAACATTCAGTTTTACATTACCGTTGAATAAGGCGGAATAGAATATCAACTTATAGGAAAGGTTATCTCTATTTGTATTTGTTGAGACTCTTCATAGTATATTGCCATGATTTTGGCAGCAACAATAACAACAACAGACATAGCAACCGTTTGCTCTCCTGACATCTTAGAGCCTTCCCCTTACCTTATCGATACTGCCTTTACCCTTGTAGATCATGTAGCCACCGATTGCCATAATTATAACTCCTAGAAGGAGGTACTGTCCTGCAAAGATCATATGCATGTTGGTGGCAAATACAACAAATAACAAAAACAAGCCTACAATCATGATAATGGTCCCAAGGACTACACCCACTATACCTGCTGCTTTGCCCATCAGCTAATCACTGACTAACTCCCAAGCAATTGTCTATGAATTTGATGTTTATATCTATTGCACTTATTGGATAGCTGCCAGAATATCTTGACCAAGTCTATTAGGACAGAACTGAGAATAATTCTAACGAAACCCTTACATATGTTAAAGAATTCATTTTTGCCCTAATATCTTATTATGTAATGACTGCATATCTATAATTTTTACATAATCTAGCGCGAAAGCATATATAAGTTCGATTACTGCTCCCCTTAACTATTCTTTTCTTGGTTAATTCATAGAGTTCTTATCTTGACTGAAAAATAATTGAGGATACGTCCTGAGCTATATATCTTCTCCATGCACAAAATCTAGACTACTAGAATATGCAAGAAAATCATAGAATCACTTATCGGCTGAACACTAGACATTCAATAAGATTAAATAACTATTATTTATTTTCCAGAATTTAGAGACTAATATAAACAATAGCCGTTATTATTGATAATGTTAACTTTTCAAAGATTCGAATTGTTTGGAATGTAGTAGTCGCGCGTATATCTTAAACAGTAAATTCTAATAATGCGTTTCGTGATTTGTTGAGATAAAGATTATTTCCGTCATAATGATCAACTATTGATTTTGGAACTATATACTCGTGCGATTTTATATTTGTGCCTTCTATTATCACTAATTTGTCCTTATATTCTGCAATTACATTGCCACAGGACTTTTGATCGCTAGCTTTAACACCTTTTTTTGATTCTGTTAAGTATGACCAGTCTATCTCCATAATTTATCACGCATAAACAAATGAACTTTAAGATATATAAAGATCTTACAGCATTATAATTATAAGGACTAGTTGGAACCACCTCATCCAAATAGTCTAATTTCTGGTTTCTCGAACCACATTTACATAGTTAGAACAGCCATATAAAAATGTAGATTAAACTATTATATACCTAAATCCGATATTATAAAATAAAAAAGGCAAAGTAAAAAATTGGACAAGGTTACCGCTTTTAATATTCTTCCTCTTCTTTTCTAGCAGTACCTTTTACTCTAACCTCTTCACTTGTTACCTGATCACTTACTGTCTTAGTCTCTGTCACTGGTTTTTTCTTGACAGCTACCTCCTCCTTCACATATGGCTGCTTTGTTACCTGCACTTCTTCTTGCTTTAATGGAACTCTAATTTCTTGTTCAGATTCTACAGGTCTATCTGATGCTGAAGTCGTCGTTGTTGTTCCGCTAGCAGGTCTTCTTTCTACAGAGATTTCTTCATGTGTAACCGGTACTTCAACAGTCTTTGTCTCAGTAACAGGTGTTTTTGTAATTGTTGCTTCCTTGGTAGATTGACTTTTTGATACTCCCAGTCTCTCTTCTGTTACTGGAACAGTTGTTTCCTCTACTTTAGTTCTATCAGCGGTACTTTGTGTTCTACTTGTAAGTGAGGACGGGGGAGATTCTCTCATATATTTTGATTGTACCTCTGCTTCAGATATCCTAAAACGTAGTTTATCGCCATCATAGCTTTCCACCTTGTCTTTTGGAATATAAAATTTCTCCTTATTTAAGAGTCCTTTTTTGTACTAGGATATAGTTTGAATCAACTTCTTGTACTTCTCCCAGGTCTTCGTCACCGCTACCTCGTGCCTCTTTTTTTATTACGTCATCCCAATCTATGTTACTAGTAGATGTTGCCATTTTGTAGATAGATATTAATACTTTATAATAGTTGTAGAAAATTTTTTGTACAAGTATAAAATACTAATTAAGTATTATGCAGACAGTACTTTGTTCAATTGTATGAAGACAAATTGCATCTTTAATAGAAGAAAGGATGGGAGTAATCTAAGGATATATTAGCAGGCGGTTCCGCGTGGTTTTTCTCAAACAAAAGATATCGTTAGTTAATCCTTTGCTGCTGTTTTTTCTAAATGATGTCGAAAAAAATTCGATTCCGACATGCAAGTAATCCCTATCTAAAAAGATTCGAATTAGGCTTATTTTTTATTTATAAATACAATCAATAGGACAATAATAGAGAGACGCAGCTTCGCTGCCTCCTGGAACCTTGTCATTATTAGAAATATTATGTGCAAGGCCTCACTTGGAACTTCAAGACACGCGCTGGAAAGTGTATCACAGCGTAGTTAGGAATTTGAGGTGTAATTGTTGATGCTAGCGGAAGGATTATAGCCTCCATAAACCTAATTACATACAGGAACATTGAAACCAGTTTCTAATGGTGTTGAGAGAATTGCTACAGCTGCAGATACGTCAGCGCACAAAATTAGAGGATTAAGTACTCAACTAACAGCGTTAGCCGAAGAAGCAAAGAAAGCAGGTGGATTCCAGCAGGCCTTCGGTCCTCTTGGAGATATTTTGGATATTGGTGGCGATCAGAAAATAATACAAGAACACGAAAATAAAGTGTCACCGGGTACACATAGATAAATCTTTCCCAGCCGCCTCTTGCAAGTCCACCACTCCTAACTATCTACTTAGTGATATCCCACCTAACGTGTGTAGTGATGCCACATCTATTCTTTGCCGTCTAACAATTAACTTTTTTGAAGGCAGATAAAGCATAATTCAAATTTAAATAATTTGGTTACCCAGAGAGAATGCTAGCGGATCCTATTAATAACAATCGAAGAGAAATCGATATAGATGACAAGAATCAAGAAGAGCTATTGAGATTGTGAGCCAAGTAATTTGTATAAGAACAGAAATAACTCATTGCGACACCATATTTCTAATAATCGAATGAGACGGCTCCGTAGGAGCGCTGCAATACGCGACTTGTTTCAAGAAGCACATCTCTGGGTTATAGATCTAGTGGGCCCAATCTTCATACAAGATGGAATATTATACTGTCTTCCTTTTGATACTATAAGCATAAAATGGCAATTCTTTACTCTCTCCTATTCCTGTCTCCTAGTAGCAACCTGAGTATGGAATAATGCTCTACGAATTAAATATGCTGGAAAGCCTATCAAAAGCAACAGTATTGAGAGTATAATCATGTATGTCCCAGCGTCATTGTGATCGTATATAGAATATACAGTATAAAGTGAAGTCTGTGTAACAGAAAATAATAGACCTGCAAAACTCATCATACACATCAAAGACAGTAGAAGAAACAGATTAAATGATTCACCAAATGATCTTATAGCTAAATAGCCAGTTGCTCCAACTACAATAAATGATATGTGTTGAAGAATATGTACCTGTATATGTCGGTCGGCAAAATCAAAAATTGAAGGTATGTGCCAAACGGCTAAGATAGAAATAGAAGCTATTATCCATATATCTATATTTAAATTGGTTAATAGTAAAAATTTTGCTTAGTATATGTTTCCATTTAGAAAGTATAGCAAGTCTTAGTGCAGTTTGGTTAAGTTTTATCTCTTCGTTTTTTAATCTATTTTTAATATTCTTATTATTAGAGGACGATGGTGATATGATAACAAGATATTTTAGAATAACTTCTGCTGACATAACAGATGTTGCACCCAGTAAGAAGAAGAATAAATGCTCTAGTATCATATGTCCTGCAAGAGAGACTTCAGTAGATTCTAATATTGGAGCTGGAGGAAACTGATGACAAGAAAACAAGAGTAGTACTAAATCATTCTGGAATTACAGGAAAAGAAATTGGGAAATTATCATCAGCAGAATTTGATAATGGTTGGACGTACTTTTTGGACAGATTGGAAAAATACTGTAAGACTAACAAAGAGAATGGAGTGTAGTGACAGGAAATTAGTACAAACTAATGACATTACAGTATAGTAAATGTAGGCTTAAGCATCTATTAGTTGATAGCACTATACAATCATTTTTATCTCAGCGATGTAAATCTTATATCTGCTAAATCAATTCACATCGCTATAATTAATGCAAAAGATCCTCACAATAATTTACTACTCATATATTCATTACTAGTCGACACCTTAAACTTAAAATAATTGAACCGAATGAATGCTACATATTAGGGGATCAAATTATGTTATAAATTATGCTGGGTAGGCCTTAGGTCCTATGATCTCTAAATCTATTGGTATCTAAAGTATTAGATGGAATAGAGTCCCAAATACCATAATTGTATAAAAATTGATGATTACAATGCCATCAGTGTGTTTTGAAATATTATGAGCAGATCCTTATGACACCAACTATAGTTTGGATATTCAACTTCTTGATAAACTTGAAATATTAGATTAGTTTGCTTGATAATAGATTTCCATATTCGACGATTAATCTTTTAGTGTAAGCTAGATGATATCTGAAAGTTAGATGGTTGGGTCAACACTGGACTAATCCATTATATCTATCGGAAATGTAAGTTAGTATTATTGGTTATTTTATCGGAATGATTAGCAATCATATTTGTATATCATATTTTTATTTCGCTGGCTTTTAGATTTAATGTATCGTAATAATATGAATTCCATAATAAGCAGAGTCAAATTATAGCCGCAAAATATTCTTAACTAGCCAGCTAAAATTGATCTTGGCAATATTTTGAAAATCAATAGTGGATCCGAAGTGTTAACGATAATCTTATACTTGCTATATTGAAATTAATATGCTAGATGGGAATTTGGGTAAATCAATTATGACAAGACCGTATGTGGTCGCTTAATTCTTTTGGTACATTAAATTCGGTACTGCATAAGTCACATAAATTTATGGTCAGTTTTTTTGAAGTCTCTGGTACAGCATTGGCAACAGAAAGATGCTGTAAAGAAGGTATACCATTTTTACGATATTTTGAAATAACCCATTTATTTTTTTATAACTGCCAGTGGTGGAAAATATCCGGCAGTATAATATGGATAGTCCTTTACATAATATCGATATGGGTCCGGCGGTTTGTTTCTTTCATATTTTTCTTTCACTTCAATTTCTTTGATTTTAAGTCGTAATACTTTATCATCCCATTCCTGGACTTTAGATATAGGAATGTAATAATAATGTAATTTTATAAATCCCTTTTTTATAACAAAAATATCTTTATTTACAGCTTCTACTTTACCTATATTCTTGTCATCACTAGCACAAACTGTTTTATTTATATATTCATTATACTCTTGCGATTTTATGTCTACAGATTTATCAACCATAATACTCGATGTATCCTCTTAGCTCTTTTTACCTTTTTTTGAAATTGATGGTATAAGAGGGATATTTTTCCTGTCAAAATTGCTATATCCCTGATTTTTCATAAAGTATTTGGCAGGATCGGGTTCACTATCTTTTTCATATTTATCCTTAATTTCTTGCTCAGTTATAGTTAACCACACTGTCTGTTCATTCTGAACCTTCGATTAAGCTAACTGGAATATAATAATAATAAGTGCACATTAACTATACCTCGCTTAACAACTACAGTATCTTTACTGGTAGCTTCAATATCACCTATATCTATAGCATCAGAAGTATGTACGGATTCTTGCGTTATATCCGCAATACTTTGCGTCGTGTCTAAATTCATGGATAGTAATGATTTGGTAAAAAAGATATTTAGCCCTTATATTACTAAAATATTACAAGCACACTTGTGAATACCAGGACTAATTTTTTTCATGAATAAATTTTCAACAAATATCCGGTCTAGCTTCTTATGTTACTCTCGACTCGTATAGGTCTTATTATTATCGCATCTAATGTCAAAATGGGATATATCTAGAAGTACATAAAATCTCTATGTTACAGGACACTATGCATTAAATATTGGCATAAACTGGATAGTTGCTTCCTATGAAATAGTCTATCATTCGTTACCGTTCCGTTTCTACAGTATATGACATTCATTTATCCTATATTCAGTTGTATATAGATTACATTTCTAGACGGCGTTTACCAGATCAAAAGTATTATTTTTACAAGCCAATATAAACTAGTCAAATTCAGGGTATACATAATAAGTATTGACAAAATTGTTTTAATTGGTAAATTATTCACACATGATGAACGTTAATATAGACAACCATAGATTCTAAAACAGGTGTTATGCATGATAATAAGAATTTGCTTGTTTATCATTAGAAGCGATTATTTCCTGATGTCCTAAAACTTAATGCTACTACTATACAGGTACAAGTTGCAACGGGTCCAAGCAGATAGTATAATAAAGAATATCACTACATCGGTAGTTTTTACGGACTCATCAAAGAATGTAAATTACTCTAACATTGTATGTGAGTCTTGGCCTTGGACAAATAATTTAGCCGTCAGCTGAATTATAAATAAAATATACATTATAGATGAAGAGATAAATAAATAGACTAACTGACAACAAATTAGAAAGTACAATATACATGTTTGCCTATCTTTATATAGTAACTGCAAGCTAGCAAGCTATTGGTTGACCTCTATTAAGATACTTTTAATCAGGTCATTATACATAGACTAGATAATGGTCAAGTCTATGTTTAGTCACTATTGGAAGCAAAATGTTCTTATCCTAATATTTAGCCTCGAAATACATCAATTAGATTACATTTGAACATTTCATCTACTTTATCCTATCGTCTTTTTGGAAAATCAAAGTCGATTTGGTTGTTACCTATTTTTCAGAGATAGACACACAGAGAATCTGCTCACAGATTAAAAGAATTGCAATACTGGAAGAGCTTTTACTTGTTGGCATACGGTCTGCACAGAAAAGTCTCAACAACAAGGCAGAAGGTAGAACAACTTTCTTCAATAACTGCGTTTGGTGGTCCAGATCATCATGGAAGAGAAACAAAAAAAGGAAATTATATTATATTATATTTTATACTACAACTAAAGAATAAAAGATGGAGGCTGGCTGAAAGTGAAGACCTGTCCTATTTGTAAAGGATATGGAAAGTTACCAGTTACGCAGGTACCGAAAGCAGAATCAGATTGTGAGGAGACAGCAGGTGATTGTCCTACTTGTAAGGGTAAAGGGAAACTAGAGGAGAACGGAAACGAATCAGACAGGACTTAATAATTGAGCGCTCGAAAGGTATCAACATGATAACTTATCCGAATTGCATCACCTGATCTCTATGGCATTTATAAAAAACTAAAACTGAATAGAGTACAAGAAAGATATTTCTATACTCCGATTTCATGCAATTATATAATAATCTACAAACTCGTGCATTAGGGATAATGATGCATTGATTGGGTTTTGACGCAAGTATTATATAATTGCCAATATCGATAATATAACTACTACCACCAGCGTCCTGCAATCAAAGTGAGTCACATAATAAATGTATATTGTTTCAACAATACTTGTGGAAATTGACTAGTAATAAAATAGTCTGTTGGAAGTTTAAAGATAATAGATAAGAACGAACATTATTCAAATTAAAGTTGTAGCTTGGCCATTTATACTACTAGTGGTTAAAGTAGGATCACAGATGACGATCAGTCAAAACATATAAGATACCGATTAAATATTTTTCAGGTATTGTCTTGTTATTGGCAGGAGTTACATGTACTATACCTCTCCTTGCGAATTGGGTTTTCAGGCTCGTTCCATTTTCACAGATTGGTGGACCTAGCAAACACGGTCCTCGCCAACCCTCGTCATTTTAAAGATGATGAAAGCTACCTAAGAAAACGTATTATATATTTTTAATCCAATACATATACTGGTCGTTGGTGGTTGTTTCATTCAAATTCAACCATAATTCTATCAATTCTTTATTAGGTAATTCCCACAACCATTCTGCCTAAAGGTAGACAGATATTTAATATAAGTTTAGTCTATAGCTGTTGACTATTTTAGTTTGTGTTATAGTCGCTGTGGCTTTTCTATATAACCAAGTTTAGCCTAATAATCCCTCTTATAATTAGACTACCTGTGGCCATTTTCAATATCTGCTATTATTACTATTCGTACATTACCATCAAGTTTAGGTCAAGTCAATAATTTCGTATTAGTATAAGGATAACTTTACCTAAAAAGAGAAAAAGAAAGAAGGAATGTTAATGCAGATCCTCTTTCATTCCCTGATTATTCCAAGTTTTGTCTATAGTCATTTCCTCAACGTTAATTGAAATTTTAACCCATTTATCGTGATTTCTAAACATATGCGTAGATACTCCTTTACGTGCTCCATGAGGGAATCTGTTGCCAATTCTGTCAATCAATCTATCTCTTAATTTATTTACTTGATATTCAGCAATCATCAGATTTCCAACTATGTTCTCTAGCTCCAGGTCCCTTTCTTCAATTTCCTCTTTTTCCAATTTTCTTGTTCGACCATTTACTTCCTAATCTGCATTTTCTATGTATTGTCTACTTCCTATTTGATAATGAATTTCATTGATATAATTTGATGTATCTATCACTGGAGTAGACAGGTTTCTACCACATACTGGAATACCAGCCTCTTCTTCTGTTTCGTTGTTTTCTAGTAGGACATAATCAGTACTACTACTTTTCATTCATTATTAGTTAGACAACATACTATAAAGAATATACTAAAATAACTCGGCCCATAAAATCATACCATTAAAAGATTGCTACAATCGTATAGTTTTGAAATATCTTATATTGAAAAAAACTTTCATAGCAAAAATTATTCTGGGTTATCATATTAATATATTGCTTTTATTCGGATAACCATCACCTAAGGGAATACAAGTAAATGCTTATACAGAAATCTTCAAAAACTAGATAAAATTGAGAAATATTTCTTCGTGAAATAACCCTAAATTCGTATATTAATCAATATTAAGAGACTCTATAGTTGTGGATGTTATTTTGTTAAATTGACGTTAATCTCTATGCAGCTCTTACCGCTGTTGAACCACATCTCGGACATGTCCTTTCATTATGCTCTTTGCCACAATTCATACACCAGAATTTGATTGGATTATGATGGATATTTTCTGGTACACCATTACTGCTAAATCCTGAAGATACTGACCTATATAATCCTCGTATGCCATCCTTCATGCCAGATTTCCGCAAACCAAGATCTGTTCTAATGACATTAAGTGCTAAGAATATAAGCAAATAGACTGCAAAAGAAGCCGGAAAAGGAATTAGAAAAGAGACAAGAAAACCAACCCCAACATAGATCAGAAACCATTTCAAATAATTTTTATAAATACTATGGCTGTTGGCGTCAGACTTATTATTACTTCCTCCTACTCCACTATACAAAGTTCTTCCTCCTACAATATTATTCACTATCAGCTCGTATAAAGCCTATGAATACATTTGAACACACTATAACACAAAGTGGGATTAATTATAAGTATCTCAATAACTGCGGTAGCGCCAAAGTTAACTAGAATATTAGTCATTTTTAATTATAAAGTTAAATTTGCACACCTATCATCCCATCCAGAGAACATAATAAATTCATGAATTTAATTATGGAAAGTATAGTCAAGGTTGAACATGCAAAAATGCATTATATTTAATCAATTTGCACTTTATATTAGGTAGTTGCAGAGCGTTACAAATGCAAGTTAACTTGGTTAGATATTGATTATAAATCTTGATGGAGAATTACTATATGAGATGAGGGTAATTACAGCAAAATATCATCGAATTATAATCGGGGTGATACCTCACGATTCTAATGAATTTGTATCTGTTACAGGGCTATCCTAGAAGCCCTTACCCGGCTGAAGTATATACCAATGACATCCGTCTGGAAGCTGGCGGCTATCTCTTGCGTCACTTACCCCATGATTAAAGCCATATTGATAATCAATATTGCAAAGGTAGATGGAGCGCCTATCATTAGGAATGCTATGATTGCACTTAACATAATTGTCATTTTCATGCTTAGTATGTATCAAGCCTAAAACTAATTCTTATATAATGCATTATTTGGCACCTCATGATATACAGCATACATAAATTTTACCATCATCGTGGGACGGTCAGTCTATACCTAGGACTGTAGCGTTTTCGATAATATTTATAACCCGGCATCCTACCTACCGGGTTATAACGCTATTTCAGAGATAATTGTGCCAGATGGGTTAAAACGTCTGATGTGTTAAACCTATTGGGTATTAACAGAACTAAATATGTTAGCTCGCGTGGACTAGTTGCTACTATTATCTGTAGATATAATTATATATTGTTTCAATTTGGTCCAAATAATCAAAAACCGGCTAAACCGGGGTAACAAGATATAGAATAAATATACGCTTTTTTGCGTACATACAATAAGACATGATTTTTTTGTATATAAGGACGTTCAATGGGCAATAATGAATCCAACAATAAATATAGCCATATCATTTGAATTATTGCCAAGGATATAATTGATGAGAACTGTCTAATTATCAAGTCTGAACTGACCCGTGCAATACCTAGAAAAACCTTCGAAGACTATCTTCCATCTTTAGTATGATAGTGTATAAAGTAGATGGCAAATTTTGAACGTAGTAGCATTCTCTTCCATTTCTGTAATTGATTTAACAGATTTGTTTCATAGCGCTATACCATATGGGATTTGAAGAAGCGAATATAGATGTAGATTTATCCTATTACATATTATAGTTTTAGGATCTTTTCAAAATTTTATCGTAGTCTTATTTTGAACATACAAGCAACTTAACATTTGATTGTGATGGAAAATAAGATGACCAATAATCAATTATTTTGCTAGCTCTTTTCATTTTTAGATTATAGGTCATTTCTTGAGTCATCTTATTGGAATTCGTAATAAAACCTAAAATGAGTTTGAGTTCGTGGTCTGCATACTTTGAATAGAGATTTCTTGATGCCTGCTTTATAGGCTCAAAAATTGGCCCCATCTTAATCATTGCCTTGTCTAGAAGCGGATCTATAAATATCAGGCGTCGGTCATTCGGATCTCTCTTTCTCCTAACATATCCTGCTTTAGCCAAACGGTCTACAACACCTGTGATTGCACCGGTAGAAAGACCCGTCTCTTCAGCTAACTGACTAGCGGTCATAGGCATCCTAGTTCTGATGATAACATCTAGACATTTATGGTCAGTAGGATTGAGCCCCAGACGTTCGCCAATAAGATGATGAAAAAGAACAGTTCTTGTGCTAAATTCACGTGATTGTTGATCCAGAGATTCTAAGAGGTTATGATGTGATAATGCGAGATTATCATCGGAATTAGTGGTGGTATTGTCTGACACTACTACCTAATACTAGTTTTGAAATATAAAATGTTTATGTTGTCTATCTATTACCCTGATGACCTCTTAGCACATAAGATATTTATAGCGTAAGACGTGTGTAAATAATATGGCCGTAGAAAAAAGAGGACAAATGAAATAGAACTAATAGAAAAAGAAAATATGAGAATTGTTAGGCTCGCAAATCAAGCCTTCAATACCGGAGATTTAAGCAAGGTTCACGAATTTATAAGTCCAGATTACGTTAATCGTGTATCACAGGGATTTGCAGAAGTAGAAGGCATATCAAGTCTTCCAAATGAATTTAGAGATATTATAAAATATAGATCAGGTCTGAAGGGTCCTGAAGAGTTTATGGATACTGTCAAATCGTTACGAAACGCATTTAGTGATCTTCATTATGCAGAGCAGGAAATCATTGCCTCTAGAGAGAGTTATTACTCTTGTAAATGTTAGTGGCAAACATGTAGGTGATTTTTTTGGCATCCCTCCGCCAGGACGCAACTTCAATTATGAAGCAATGCATATGTTCAGGATTCTTGATAATAAGATAGTAGAACATAGAGCAATTCATGATGATCTTAGTTTTATGATGCAGCTGGATTTGGTTCGCCCTACATCCCAAGAGTATGAACATCTCTCTCAAGCTTGGAAGGGTTGCAAGTGCAGGTAGAGAAGATCTCGTGGAAATAATTTCTATTTAGATTAAGAGACCGACTGCTACTCAAAAATAAATAAATAAATTAATAAATAAGTTACCAAAAGGATAACTGGCTCGGTTTCTATATAGATAATGAGCATTATGTTATACTCCTTAACTTTAGTATTAAATCCCGTCCAGATCCTGTCCATTTATTTTTTTAATTTTCAGCCAATTAAATTAAGTATTGGTGTATGTATTATAGGTTCTACTTTTAAGAATTTGATTGCAGGAATATCATCACCAGCTTTCTTGCTTTCTATCTTTACGCATTTTATACATAGATACTTAGTCAGCACCTCAGAGTCATTAAAGTATTCAATTGCAAGTTTATAGTAGGCATCTACATTACAATGTTCACACGTTACAGTTCTTTCCAACTACTAGGCTTATTCTTATAGCATACGATATCAAACACAGAGGTTATTTTTACTTGACAATTTGGTGAGAATATACATAGTGGGACTGAAGGAAAAAAAATAAATAGGAAGAATGTTGATTACGATGGTAAACTATAACAAAAGTCCATTACCAGTAGAAGTGTTTATCCAACGAAACATGGTGGGCAGTAAAAAACAAAAATACTGCAAGTACAATCTTTCGCACTCTCAAAAATCCTAATAACTATTTGGTATAGATAAAAATGTAGGAGCCTAATGAGAATAGTCGTAATCGTAAGGAAACAGTAACTTAATCCGAGCATGGGCATTCCATCTGGATATTTAAATTATCTACGCTATTATGGAGCAAACCTTTTGATGGACAAGGAATTACTAAATACCGTCAAATCACCTATGACCCATCCTAATGCTGCTAACGCTGGAGTTAGTACTAGAGAATTTGTGAGACCATATAACAATCCAGCAGCAATTGATATTGTTACAACGTTATAAGTAAAAGACATGGCTAATTCTGTTTTATTTTCCTAAATGAATATTGTCCTAACTTTAAGGCATAAAGAACATGCTTCAGGTCATTTTTATAAGTATTATATGTCCAGCAGACACGGCAATGTTTGTTCCGGAAGCAATAGCTATCCCCAACGTCGGGCCTATGTTAGTACAGGAGCATCATTTATACCGTCATCGATCATGACGACTTTTTTACCTTAATTAATTTGCAGATTCTTTATTTCTAAAGCTTTTGCAATAGGTGAGACATGAGACCTGAAACATGACCTTTTCTATACCAAGTTTCTTGGCGATTGAATTGACTGTTCTCTTATTATCTCCATTGATAAGTATGATTTTCTTTTTTATATTCTTGAAATTTCTCCCTTTTTATATCATGCTCTTGTTCGCTTCAGGCCTTTGAGGATCAAAATAGGTTTATTTATCCTTGTTTTGATTATCGACCTTATAGTCTAAAATACAACTCTTACTCAATTTATTACTTATTGAATATAGTGCCCATATCAAAAGGGCTATCGAAAAAATTCGTAAAGGTGTCTGATAATTAGTTAGAAAGGCTGATGCAGTTATTCCTATCCCTCCAAATGTAGAAACTAGAAGTGACCCCAACGAGGAACAACTAGCACAAGTGCTTGAAAGCACACTTAAAGTCGACCCTGAAAAAAGTGATTTAATATTTATCTTCAAACCTTTTGAATGTCTTAGCACATATACATTCATACCTACAACAATACCCAAAATGACTGTAGTTATAGTAGAGAGAATAAATCCTGTTACTGCATCATCTGGTAGGTAAAATACAAATACAGGCGTAAAAAAGAGCAGTTGATCAAAAATACTAAATATGATCCAGAATATTATAGATATAACTCCTGCTATAACAACATACTGCCAATTTGCGAAGACCATTCTTACAGAGGTCGAAATAGTAAGAGGAGGTCGCGACCCTGATTTCAGTAATGAAGTTATTTTATTATCCCTTTTCAAATTGCTTTGAATCCACTTATTTATTCATTTAATTTCTTATCGATTACTGCCTGGAATGAAGGGAAAGGATATGCTCCTAGTAACATCTCTCTACTTGAACCATCTTTCCTTTCTATTACAAAACTAGGCGTGCCTTGAAATCCTGAAGATATGGCTAGAGTATTATCCTTATCTACAAATGATTTATACTTATTATTATCAAGACATGAACTAAACTTTTGAATGTTCAAGCCAGGTATTTGTAGTGCAAACTTTTTCATACCGTTTGTATTAGCCCAGCCAGAGTTTTCAGCTCCTTGATTTTTATAGAGGATCTGATAAAAAATCCAAAATTTACCTTGGTCATTAGTGCATTGGGCTGCCATGGCGGCAGTGTTTGAATCTGGCCCGTGGGTTACAAAATTTTTGAAAATCATGTTTGCTTTACCTGTTTGAATGTAAGTCGCATTTATCTTTGGTTCAGTTACTTTAGCAAACCTATCACAAAATTCGCATTGAAAGTCGCCAAATTCAACTATTGTGAGTGGTGCTGCTGGATTTCCTTGTAATGGAGAGCCTGATCGGATTAAACTTTGTGGTGATAAATTGATTGCGATTTTTTCTGATTGTTTAGTCACTTGCTTGCCTTGTTCAGGACGTACTGGAGAAAAGCCATTTTGGATAGTGCCACTTTCAACCCTCTCATGTGCTCTTTCTGCAGCCTTTGCTATATGAATTATAGTTTCAAGAGGATATGATGATGATTGCACGTACGCCAACGCTAAAGATAATAGGATTAATGCCAATGAGACATGCAAAAATGCTATTTTATTTTTCATATATCTAGATCAATTCACTTAGCACAAAAAAATCTTTACATTGTTATTGGGTTGATTGCGGCCCTTGCAGTACTTTCAATGTTAAATATACTTGTGGCGTCAGATTATTTTTCTACTTCAAGCGAGCAAGTAGATAAAATAGTTGACCTTAGATTATTGGCCGTTTTAATAGTTGTATTGATACCATTGGTTTTTATCTTTACTGAGATCAAGAAATGTTCTTGATAGATGGGCTGATATGTTTGAAAGAAATACATTAATAGCTACCATGGGTATTGGTATGACAGCAAGAGCTAAAGAAGAAGCAATCTTTGGTTGTCGCGATCTATACAAGAGATTGGCAAACTACTACAAGAATATATGATTCAAAAATAATCTTAATGAATTTCTGAATGTATCCATACGTGATGCCGACCATCTGGTACTTGATGTCATATTAGATTCGGATCACGTATTGAATGATGGTAAGTAGTCCAAGCAACAATCTTAGAGTTCTAAAGGAATATTGAAATTCATCACGGTATTGCATATGATATCAATGTTATTCATAAACTGGAGAATGACCTTGTTTTGATTGTATATATCTTCCTTTTGACTTAAATCGGAAATCAGTTTTATCTAACTTATTCTTATTTCTAACATCATTTAACTTTTTAATATCCTTACAATTTTTCTCATCCAAATTGTTGGTGGAGATATATCTAGCGTAAACATCTTCAACAAATGTAAATTCCCGTGTTGGAGATTCTACGATTTTTATTTCTCCGTTTACTTTCCATTTTCCTTTATCTATTTTTTTGTTTTTTCCCACTTTTTCTAAATCCCTCTTGTGATGCAATACTATACAACCTGCAATGAATTAGGATGAATGTAACATGATAAATCTAAATCACAATTTATCAGAACAATGATAGCAGCGTATGCTACATTCATAGTATCCATTTAATATAAAAGTTCAAGGAAGGTATCCGAAAGTATGCACATATGCACATATACGACTGTAAAAAATTGAATTTAAGGATTGCCATAAAAGATTCAATGCATTAACCTTATCACTATTCCTAGCCTATCAGATCTGGCAAGATCTCTCACGGCCGTTATTACATAACTAACTCGAATAAGCTATTGTTTACATGTAGCAGTTTAAACAACCATGAGTTCTTTCAGAGATAAATCCTTCAAATTCCTCAGTTTAAATAAACTTTCTTCTCAATAAGATTCTTTATACGAACATCTAGATAGACTAGTATAATCATGGATAATATCAGTCAAAGCCCATTTGTCGGAAAATAGGTTGGATATTGAGCTGTTATATTCCTGTCAAGACTTTACCATACTTATATTTGATTAAATGTTTCATACGATATTTGAATCAGGCTTAACTCTACTCATCCACGCTTTCATATATCCACTGTATGCACTAATCCATGCAATGTTATAATCCTGCTATACTTTATTACCGAAATGAATAGATTGTTATTATTATCATTGCTGAGTAACCTAAAATGAGATCCTCTATTCTCATTATCATAGAATCCAACTGATTCATGTAAATGATCTTGTTTTTCATATTCCTTGTTAACATAAGTAATATCGTCAGTTTTTACATCCTGGGTCGGTATTATTACGTCCTTTTCTATTAATTCCCTTGCGCTAAGATCTCTTTCTTGTAAGACCGAATCCACCATTGTAGGAAAGGTGGTGGGATCAGGATTTGAGTTGGAACTAGTTTCAGGATCGGTATTTTTAATGCCACCATTGATACTTGTAGATATAGAATCTAGCCTGCTGTTTTCTTCCACATGCGAGAAAATCTTAGCCATCTCATCTAATCCCATATCAGCTACTTCTTTCATTTCCGAAATAGCATTATCACTCGATGAATCAAATACCTCTGTTTGAGGTGTTGTTGATAATGATGAAGATGACGCAGGCAGTGATGAAGATGGTGCTGTGACTGCTACTAGTGATGACGAATTTTTCTTCCTTTTGATCCATTGTCTTAGTTTTAAGTTCTTTTCATCTCCCAATTCTATACTCATATCTATATTTTGATTACTATTCTTATTATCCGTTTGATTGTCAGAACTACTTATTGAAATTGTTTAGTGGTTGACTTGATTGGCTTGTAAGCAATAGTTTTGGAGATCCGATTGATCTTCAGATCTATATTCGGCATGGCCTTCATTGAGAATCTTACGTTAGCTCTTTCTTTACATTTCTTATCAAATCTTCGATGGTTAAGGGCTTTGGGATAAAGCATTTCACTTCATTGAGAATCTCTTTTGTTGGATTTCTTAGGCTCTCGTTATGTAATTCAGATGCAGTCAAAAAACACACCTTAACTTTATTGTCTAATTTCCTTATTTCTTTATACAATTCATATCCATTCATTTTAGGCATATTAATATCAAGTATTACCAAAGAATAGTAATTTGGCTTAAAATTAGAGAGTGCCAATATTGGGTCAGTAAAAGCATCAACCCCATATCCTTCATCTTCTAGACCCATACTTAAGACTGAGATATTATCATACTCGTTGTCGACAAGTAATAGTCTCGTCGTCGTCGTTGCACTATTATTGTGGCTCACTACTATCATTTACATTAATAGCAATAATAATGATACTATTGCTACTTAACGTTACTCCCGTTACTGGTATCAATTATGAATTCAATTCTTCCTTTATTCGTTTTACTAACTCGTCTAGGTCAATAGGTTTTTGAATAATGCATTTTACGTCTGAGTCTTCTTTTCCTTCTTGACGCATTGAATCCGAACTACCCTGGAATTCTTTTTTGATATCTCCATGATATACATCAAATGCTGTGATAAAACATACCTTAACTTTGGTATCTACCTTCCTTATCTCTTGATATAACTCAAATCCATTCATCTTTGGCATTTTATAGTCTATAAGAACTAGATTGTAGATGCCGCTCTTGAAATCAGATAATGCTTGTAAGGGATCATTAAATGCATCAACTTTAAAACCATTATCTTGAAGACCCATAGTATAAACCATTGTGATATCAACTTCATCGTCTACTAATAGAATTCTATTATTATCATCATCTTTATTGTTATTATTACCGTTGTTATTATAATTGTCCATATTACTCATGGTTCTTCTTAATGTGTTACTTTGTCTCCTGACTTACTCAAGAATATATTAAAGGTAAAGGTGGCTCCCATACTCTTACCATTTCCATCTAGAGAAGGATTGTTCAAAGCCCAAATCTTGCCTCCATGGGCTTCAATGATGCTCTTTGAGATGAATAATCCTAATCCGGTGCCTGCATTAGATTTCGCAACAAATTTTGTAAACAGCCTAGTCATTATTTCAGGATCTATTCCCGACCCCGTATCCTTTACACTTACTAAAGCCTTATTATCTTGTTCTTTTTCTATTTCTGCTTTAATTGTTATACTACCGTGCGTAGTGAACTTGACTGCATTGCCTACTAAATTAGAAATAACTTGGGTTAAACGGTTCTTATCCCCTTCTATCCGAATAACCTTGTTCTGTCCTTCATGGATTAACTTGACATCGCTATCAGATCTTTCAATTTCGTTTCTATAGTCGTGTACTATGTCTGATATTACTTCATTGAGATTGAATGTCTCTAAATTGAGTCGTAATGAGCCGCTTTCGATTCGAGTAACATCCAGTATATCACTTGTTAATCTTTGAAGTCTTGATGCATTTCTAGATATCGCCTGTATCATTTCATCTCTTTTTTCAGGATGTCGTTGTATTAGTTTAGAGTAACCAAGAATTGCTTGAGTAGGCGTCTTCATTTCATGGCTTGCTATATTGATAAATTCATTTTGCATTTTATCATGGATTTTCAATTGCTGGTTAGCTAGTGCAAGCTGTTTGTTAGATAGGGCAAGCTGTTGGTTTGATTCAGCTAGAGAATCATTTGCCGTTTTTAACTCACCTGTTCTTACTTTTACAATTGTCTCCAATCTCTTATTCCATGAAAAAACTAGAAATGCAATAATAAATGCTACTCCTCCAATTACTGTCACCATCAATACTGTAAAATATTGCTGCTGAATAATTAGAGCACCTACATCACTTGCAACGTTATGCTGTGCACTAATATATAAAATCAGAAAATCCTTACCATTAACTGCGACAGGCTGGTATGCAATTGTATTTACTTTACCGTTAATAGGAATATCTTTTGAGCCAGTATTTCCATGCAATGAATTTCTTATCAAGTCATTTAGGAGATTCTTTGAATCAGAAGAATGTAATGAAGACGCGAGCAGAGATTGAAATTTATCTCCAAAAATGTTTTCGCCAGCATATTGCTGGGTACCAGTAGTGTAAAGAATTGTTCCTTTTCTATCTAGTAGCCCGATAGTGCTATTAAATTGCGGATATAATTGATCTTTTAAAAAATTGCCTAAGGTTCCTAGTCTAATCGAAGTAACCACTACACCTGTAAGTATGCCTTTGCCGTGGTTGTTACCGGTGCCTGTCTTGTTAAGGACTGGGTATGATATGTATAATCTTGGAATTTTGTCATTTGATTCTATTAAACTGCTGTAGTATACTGTGTGAGTTTGTTTTGGTATAGTAAAGTATGGCCTGTAACTTAGGTCTGCACCTTTATATTTTTGATATGCATTTTGATTAATATTACTTATCCAATTTATCTTGCCATCTTTATTAAGCCACATGTAAAAGTCAGTAAAATCACTTGAAGAGTTCTGTCTAGTGTTAATGACAGTATCAGCTCGTTTGTATTCATTATTGTGAATGGCAGGAGAATCAGCAAGTGTTTGTAATAGAGCACCAACAGTTTGCAACTTGTTTGTTAATATTTGTGATATGTCGTGTGCTTCAATCCTTGTGTTTGATCTTACTTCACCTGAAGCAATATCAACTATCCTGTTAGAAGTAAGAACTGAATATTGATATGAAAAAATTGATATACCTAGTACAACAGCAGCAACGCTGGCCATTATAATAATATTAGTTTTACCAGTATGCCATTTTTTAATGGAAAGCCACTCCTTTATTCATCCAATCTCAGTCAGATTAATAATAATTATTCCCGCCTGCCATACAATACTGTGTCCATATGTTCTAAGAGCTCTTCATTTGTTATAGGCTTCCGAATAAAACAGTTAACAGGAAGAGAAGAAAATATATCAGAATATGACCCATAATACATTTCTCCAGCTGTAAGAAAGCATACTTTCATCTTATCATCACGTTTCTTAATCTCTCTATAAAAAGAAAAACCACTCATTTCTGGCATCTTGATGTCAAGAATTAATAGATCATAGAAATTGGGTTTGAAGTTCTCTAAAGCAAGGAAAGGATTCTCGTATGAATCAACAATGAAACCATTTTGTTCTAATATCTCATGCAATGCGGTATTGGTGTCAGCCTCATCATCGACTACTAGAATTCTTTTTGACATTTTGTTTATAATTTCCCTTTTAGTTTTACAATTGCTTCTTCATTTCGACATTATTATTGAATTACATGATGTTTATTTTTGCTATGTACTCGCAAGAGCTGACTTTAGCGGCCTATATATGCAAGCTTTTATCTTCATGTCTGGTATATTGCAAGCTGTAAAGTGCCAAGCAGTCTCAAGTCCAAATACAGCTATTATAAATCCTATTGCTGGATATATCGAATACTCAAACACAAAAGTCCATTATGTATTGTGCTTATTTTACTTTAGTAGACAATAATTTTGATAAATAATAAACATTCTTTATATGCTGGGTGTAACAAAACAGGCCCATTGTATCAAGCTTGCAACTCGTATTCCAAGATTAGATTGAGTTGATTTATTCAATTGTGAATTAATCCTCAGTCGTATCTAAATCTCATCTATTTTAATCAGTAGGTTTGCCTGGTCCGATTAACAAGTGCAATCTAACTAGTCTTTTGCCCATTTCTTCATCCAGTTAAATAGAGAGATAAAGATCCTGTCAATTCTTGCCCTTTAGTAGTGAATCTATATTTTACTGTGGGTGGATTTCATAATATCTCTGTGTTTCTAGAATTTCGCTTTAGGAAGTGCCTTTAGTCCTCTCGCCAAGGTTCTGCTAATGCCTATTTCAACATATTCTGAATTCTAAATTTCCAACAGGTGTGGTAGTACAACGTAATGGGAAGAATATCAAATGTTTGTCCCTTGTAGCATATAGTTTAGCTGTTCCTTATAATCAATCTGGATCCAATTATCCGGAACAGGAAGGAAATTTCATGAATCAAGATCTGTAAGCCAATGGCTTGGACTATTAATAATATATTCAAATATGATGTTACGAATAAAGATGTGACACTCATATATATCATAGAAACCAGGCAGTAAGTGAGTTAGACACGTACTATGATCAGAGAAATCATCACACCCGATAAAGTTCACAATGTTATTAATGAAATAGCGGAATCACAGTATGGTTCTCATTATAGTATAGTTTATCATAATCTAAATGTCTTGAGAAATATGTATCCACCACTAATAAGACAACACCTGGAAGCTAAAAACGATGTGGTTCTTTTCTTGCCATTTTATGATTCTACAGAGCGAGCTAGGCAGGTTTTATCAAAAAATAAGGTTGATGTTAACAAATGCGAGAACAAAGAGGAATCGCTAATTATAATGGATGCCAGTAAGGCATATTTTGGATCCTCGACAGACATTGTCTCATTTATTGCCTCATTAACCAAACTTGTCAAGGAAACAGGTAAAAATGGTCTATCAGTATTTGAAGATATGGGTCCATTCTTTTATTATAATAAACTAAATGACTTATTAAGATATGAAGCTTCGCTATCCTCATCATACAGACCTTGGATTAAAGCTAAAGCATTCTGTCTTTACAACAAACTAGACTACAATCGCTTTGTAATAAAACAAAAGAAAACGATATCAAGAAATCATAATAAGCAGGTGGATACGATTGCTGAATAATATTAATAATCATTCCTTTTACTCGACCAAGATAAAATAAAACAGAACTTAATACTTCTTATCTTATGATTTGAATTCCTTTTGCAGTATAATAAGTAAACAGAATGATTTAGTTCATATTATTTTAAAGACAGCATTTTTTTATATTCAATATCGTTCTCAAGAGATATCATTTGTTCTTCCTTTCTTGTCTTTAGCACCGTCATTAACTCTGATTCAAGAATATGGGGGATTTTACAAATCTTATTTTCTACTATTTCTCTCGTCTGGTTTAGATCCTTGGCTCGAATCTTTAACATTAAGTCAAATTTACTATGCATTTCATGCATTTCCAAGACTTCCTCGATTTTTAAAATATCGGATATAATTTGATCTGCAGAACCCGGAGAAATATTTATTCCCATAAACGACATGTGATCGTATCCCAGAAGATCATTATCTACCGAGATTGTAAATTTGTTGATAATGCCTGCTGCAATCATTCTTCTAACTCTTATATGCACGGTTGCATCTGAAACACCAATTCGTTTTGCTACATCAACAAATGGTGTTGAAGAGTCTTTATTTAAAATGTCGATAATTTTAAGATTAATATCATCAATCTGCTGAGATATTCGAACATCATTATCTATTTTGGTACTGGCAAACATGAGGTTAATATCATTAGCTTTGTTCAAACAAACAATAAAAGTATTTGTAATTACAACAGAAATTTGCAAGGAATTCAATATTCATACAAGGCTTTCCATAATATGTATAATTTCCAATCAGTATTAGGCCTAGATTAGTATTACACAGAGTTTTTGATTTTTCGAACCACGGGAAAAGGAGGCCTTTCAATCGATCTACTATAGGATGAGATTAGATTAAAAAATGATTTCAAAAACCTTCAGATAGATTAATTCAAAATTCCTTGATAAAGATCCTTAGAAATAAAATATATCGCAATGTGACAATATTGATAATATACCTTAATTTAATTATTTTAACCAACTAGAATCGCCTCGATGATATATCGAATCAAAATTTGTTATTATCAATTAATTGCCTATCATTTTTTTCATTACTTTACTGATTTAATCAAAGAAGGCATTAAATAATTCTGTCTTATTAGCACTAGTTAAAATGAGATGTTCCTCATAGTCGATGATGATTGTGATATTGTATTGATAATCAAGAGTAGTTTAAAGAAAGCAGGTCTTTCGGTGTCATCTTTTACTGATCCGTTAATGGCCTTGGAAAAGTTTATGCAAACACCATCATCCGATTATGATCTTGTAATCTCGGATATCCGAATGCCACATCTTAATGGCTATGAATTTGTACGGCAAATCAAAAAGATAAAACCCACCATGAAGATTTTGCTTATGAATGCATTTGAGTATGAATATTCTGCTTTTCAAAAGGGTTTTTCATCATCAGATGTAAAGGGATATATGGAAAAACCTGTATCATTACATAAATTAAATCAGATGGTACTTGCACTAGTATAGCAAGACTTCACATTCTTATAATTTTTAAAGGATATACTTAGTTGTCATTCTTCGCATTAATATGGAAAGACAATAAACAATATGACATAATAAATGCCATATTTAATTTGCTATTGGGGGTATTGTGGAAGAAATCGATGATACATTTACAAAGAGCATATTTATGGATGACTAAGGCATGGAATGATCATAACAAAAGAAATTCTTTCTCTTTACTCTGAGAATTATATTCCGTACTCCTAAACTAAAATCAATGTATCCTAGCCTGATTTCAGCAACAAAAATAAACAAGAAAGATTTGGAATATTTCCTCAGATTTAAAGAAATTTCTAATGTTATACTTCATACCAACAGACTATTTCTTGAATAAATATTCGAATATAATGCAACCCTTGATAAGAAAATATAATGGTCTGCATTCGAAAAATTTGAATTCAACAATGATGGACTGATCGAAAAATCTAATGTATATTATGGTGCGTAAGATTGCAGAAGGAACGTTTAAGGTAATAAGATGTCTATTGAAAAAGGCCTGATTTGATAATACGTTACTCATATTCAATTGATCTACAGTTTGTTTTCAATTGGACTGTACAAGTATGTTTATCTTACAACCGACTTACAATTAAATATGAGCTAGTATTTTCATTTGTCAAAATTAATACGAGATTAAATCGATTCACTGTTATTAGGCTTCTGCGGTAATAGGTCATTAGTAACAATTGCCATGAATAATTATTGAAGGACTGACTGTTAAGTAGGCAATTTCTTTTTGACCGATTCCATCTTGTCTTCGAAGGTATGTGAGGCGTCAATTCTTTCATCTATACGTATTGTAGATATGATTCTTTTAATTCCAGTATCCTTTACAGCTTTATGTGCTAATTCGACTGCTCTAAGAATATTTGATAAATTTTCTGATTCTATTTGTGTTCCCATGGGGGTAAGAATGGTTTTTAGACCCTCCACCTTAGAGATTGCATCAAATGCTACTGCAATTTCTCTACTCATACCAGTCTCCTCTCGGTCGTCTGGTGCAGAAGGAATTCGTGAGCCAATGGGTATTAGGCTAACTTCGGCATGTACCAATATTTTACGTACATTTTCCTTGTTAGTGAGTTCCATACCACATTATCTTGTGATATCGATCCTATAAGCGTTAATTCATGAAACTTGTCAGATTCTGAAACTTAATATTTGATATAGACCAGTTATGGAAGTGGTATATGTTCAATACGAGTAGGCTATAGCTATGGTTGAAATTGATCAAATACTTATGTCAAATGAGAAGTATTCAAATGACTTTAAGTATGCAACACTATCGAGCTCACCTGTAAGAAAACTAGCAGTACTCGCATGTATGGATACTAGAATAAATGTGGAGAATGTGCTTGGATTAAATGTAGGAGAAGCGCACATTATCAGAAACGCCGGTGGTATAGCTACAGACGATGCTATACGTTCTCTTATTATTTCACACGAGCTTCTGGGAACGAAAGAATTTATTGTTTTGAATCATACAGATTGTGGGTTGCTCAAATTTACTGACAATGATCTTCAGAAGCAATTAACAGACAAATACAATACCGATGCAAGTGAAGTGGAATTCCATTCGTTTCCAAATCTCGAACAAAATGTCAGGGATCAGGTAAAAAAGATAAAATCTACGCCTTTCTTTTCTCCAGACATATCAGTCTTTGGATTCATATATGATGTCAAAACTGGTAAAATCATTAGAATATCCAACTAGGAAAGTCAAATCTAAAACACTAGATAATGCTGCAAAAAAATTAAGATTGGATATCTCAGTTAAGGGAGTGGTCAAATCGTCTATTTTTGTTATCATTCATGAGTAGAATATTTTCCCTGTTTACGTTATTCCTCAAGAGAGACTTCCACTGGGTTGGATTGTTGGAGATTATATCAAACACAGGCGATCTTTTTTGTGCAAGCTCCACGAGTTCTCTTACTTTTCTTTTGGAGCGTTAGACTTAACTTTGAATGTGACTTTGATTTTCTCGTATCCATTTCTAACTTTCTCGGACGTCCAAGAAGGCCTTGGATATCGATGTCTCCCCGCTAGGATTGACTCTACCTCATCTATCTTTACTCCTTGAGCGGCTGCATGATAGATCAGAGTAGTAGTTAAGCAACCATTTAAAGCTGCTAGAGTGCACTCTGCCGGATTGGGTCCGTGATTTTCCCCAATAAAATTGGTGGTTCATCTTTATCGAGCATGAAAGGATGACTCTACTGTGAGTCTGGCAGAAACCATAAAAGTCATTTATAGTCGTTTGGTATGCCCACCATTAATCCATTTTCCTTTTGCACGGAAATTGAATTGTAAAATCATGGGATTACTCGTTATTGCCTCCACTGCTCCAGACAACTTTGTAACATTTACGCCATTCACGATTTGTCGATCCCTTTAATCCCGCGTTCTCCTCTTGGTTGTTTATTCATAGTCTGAATATCATGATAAACATTGTATAAGGTAGCTGTTGTTTGCTGCCATGGTATCATCTAATATAGTTAGTATATATCTATCGACGAAATCTACAAAATGAGTTGGAAGTAAGAAAATATGATGAAAACTGCATCTCCACCATCTAAATTCCATTACTGATAAGATAACTCGTCCAAATATGAAAAAATAGCAGCTTTTTATTATCTCATCCATTTAACAGCAAACTACTTCTAATTTAATTTAAATATACATAGGATTTTTATAATAGGATAATCGTGACTGGTCTCTTTACTACTAGTTTAGAAAAAGCTTGTGAACATTTTCTTTGGTAACATGTAGCTTGTGGACCTCGTCGCCAGTTAATAAAAAGATCTGATCATGCAGTTGGAATAGGTCTAAGATATTTTTTACACCTGAGTTTAACAGAGTTGCAGTCCTATAAGTACAATATGTCAGGCCTGGTATTCGATTATTGTTATAGGCTTCTTCAATAGTTAAGGCTTGCCTCAAGGAGGCACTTGCTACATCGTTTATCAGAAAATCTAGACAGCATACCTGCCTATTATTTGAGTGTTTAGCCAAATTTTCTATTACTCTTCCACAATATTTTATAATATTTTTTTGACCATGAATCTGACTTCGTTTTTGTTGTTGCTCTAGTGGTTGTAGTAGGACATAATGCTTGTCCTTGTCTTGGCTGTTTACTGATTCTGTTGCAGTGGTATTAGTACGAGCATAATAGTAGGGCATAGTAGTTCCATCATACCATTTAAGTTTAGACAAAAATTGAGATGACTGGCTGCCCGGTGGACCACAAAAGCATCTAAACAACTCAGCTTCTTTGGCAAGTCTATCCATAGATTTTAGCAACCCCATCATTGATTCATTATCTGAATAAATCACTAGGTGATGCTTTCTTGTAATCTGTGATTGCTGGTGTTTTAACCATATGTCTACTGCATCTTTTACTATTGAATTTATAGAAACACCTCTTTGATTAGCCATTTCTCCTAACTGCGTATGTACCTTATCATCGAACCCTCTAATTATTAGATTGTGCGTCACAAGAGCTATTAGGTAAATTTATATTTATAGTTATCGATATCATGATATCATAGATAGCTTGAGTTGTATTATCGTGTTATCTCTCGAAGAAAGATAGGGATAAATAGGAAATAAGCCGTACTATAAATCTGCTCTAGAATGATACAACTAAATTGGTACGAATTTTCAGAAAGAGTGACGTATATGATATATTAGATATATAAGACGTTCCCTTTTATCGAACTAAGTAAGCCTCTAGTGACGTCTAGGAATGTCAAAGTTAAAGTCTTAAATTCTAGCTTTAATACAGGGTTTTAAATTGTATTAGCTACTTTTTAATAACTGCAATGACGAATGATCTACACAAAAACTAGAGATAGTTAATCGTGAATAAAGAATGGTTCGAATTGCACATATTTCAGACACTCATCTCGGAAAACGGCCAAAGCGTGTAAGAAGAGGCATTATTAATGATCAAATAAGACCACTAGAAGACGATTTCTATCTCGCTTGGATGGAATTCGTGAACCAGGTTACACATAGCGACCGGAAACCAGACATTATTCTACATTGTGGCGATTTTTTTGATACCCCTTCTGGCAATGACTCTAGTCCTCCTCCTGAATATGCTAGAACTATTGCAGCCAAGACCTTTAAACAAATTTATGATGCGAAGATACCGGTCGTCATTATAGATGGTAACCATGGACATTATATGGAATATAATACTTCTACGCTTAGTGAATACGCATATCTTTTTGATAATATTTACCTTTTTACACATTATGATATCAGAAAAGCGCTAAAAGAGAAGCAGCCTCTATTCTGCGATTTTCCCGAACTCGATTTAAGGATTTTGGCTCATCCAGTTGTTCCAGCAAGGTCTTTAAATTCACTGGAATTATACTCAATGTACGAAAAATGGATTTCTATTCAGAATAATAATCTTGCATCAAGTATGAACAACGTACTCATTGCCCACGGTATGACGTCGAATTATACTTTACATCCTAGTATACTAGACGGAAAATATAGTTACATTGCTCTTGGAGATGATCATAAAGCGCACAAAGTGATAGATACTGCATGGTATTCCGGCTCTAGTCAAGTATGCAGCTTTAGCGAATGGAATGATAAAAAGGGATATTTGATCGCTGAAATAAAAGGAAAATCAGACAATGTTAATGTTACATTCAATGAATTAGAATCCAACAGAAATATAGTTAATAAAAGTGTCAAAATCTTCCCGGAAGATACTTCCTCAATGGTCATTGCAAGAGTAAAAAGCGTGCTAGATTCTCATAACCTTAACATACATTACGACTATGAGACTGCTGCCAGAGTGCGAATAGTTTTGGAAGGTAGTAAGACTTATGGTTCATCTTTTAATATGGGCGAGATTGAATCGTATCTTAATAGGTTGACCCTAGATTCTGACGAATACAACATAGTCGAATTTATTTTAGATCGCCCTGTTAGTCAAGAGCAGTTACAGGTCAATGAAATAGAGACTATGAGTAGTATTGAATATTTAATAGATAACGCTGAAATAGAGTTTAAAGATTATATAAAGTCGGTAAGGGATCTGCAACTTAAAAAGGAGAACTTAGATCCAGATCTACTTGCCAAAATTTTTGTACTAACACTAAAAGGTAATGACAGTAATGAAAATACTTAGTGTAGAAATAGAGAATTTTAAGCCTTTTAGAGAAATTATTCTTCCTGACCGCGACACATTCGGCAATGGTCTTTTCCTTATCTGCGGCAAAAACTCTATGGGCAAGAGTAGTCTGATAGAGGCTACATTATGGGGTCTATTCGGCGAGCAATTGTTTGATGCACGAAAAAGAAGTCTCTTGTTAAAAATTGGTCAGAATGAGTGTAAGGTTCAAATCACTTTTGAGCTCGGGGAATCCGTTTTTCTTGTTATCAGAAAGCTAAATATTAGAAAGTCTGGCAATCCAACCAATAAGACTCAGAGTTTTGTATCTGATGCGACACTATTAAGGAAAGGTAAGGATGGCTTTTCGATAATAGTTAGTGATCCACGTAAAGTGAATGCTGAAATAGAGCGAATGCTAGGTGTGACTTCCGATATAATAGAAAAAACTGTCTACGTTAGACAAAAAGACGTGGACAAACTTTCTAAGGCAGATAGCGTGGAATTAAGAAGTCTGATATCAACTTTTTTTGATCTAGACGAATTTGATCGTATTAAAGACAATCTCCAAAACAAGTCTTCGAGTCTGCAGGATTCAATCTCAGGTTTGAAGGAAAGCATAGGTGCTATGAATATTTGGAAAAAAGATCTTGATGATAAAGAACATGAAATGAGGATTTGCCGCGGCAAGATCGCATCAAGAGAACAAGAATTAAGTGACAGGGTTCAGGAGCTCTCTAATATCCCTTCTGAAGATGTTTTGATAAGAATAAGGGATGTAGAAAATAAAATCGACAATGCACAGAGAGATCTTGTAATTATTAATACAAGAATAGCTGACATAACAAGACTAATAGAAACCAGAGATTCGAGGTTAGATAGGTTAAGAGCTTCAATTTATGATATAACTGCCAAGAAAAATAAAACTCTGGAGGAATTGAATAAACTGCCCTCAAAGGAAGTTCTGCAGAAGGTATCTAAACTAGAAGTACAGATTTTCAATACAGAAGATGTAATTCGAAGTACAATTACACAATCTAATCATCAGTTTGAATTTGACTCTGAAAAACCAGAATCAATCCTAGAAAGGCATGAGTTAGCAAAGAAAGACAAGGAATCTGTAGAGTTGAAAATACGTAGCCTCAAAAAAAATATAGAAAAACTTAGAGAACAACTATCATATAATGAAGCAATATCTAATCTCAAAGAGAGTAGCATAATTCATGTAGAGAGGAACGATAATTGTCCTGTATGTAATAAACCAGTTGAAGATAAAAATAGGCTTATTTCATCGATAAGAAAAGAAGTAGAGCGTACTAGTCTAAATACTGGCTCTACAAATCTTGAATTGGCAGATAAAATGAATAACCTTTACGAATTAGAATTATTGGCTACCCACAACAATAAACTTGAAAGTGCACTAAACTCATTACTACCATCTTCACACAATCTTATCCAGTATCGAAAAGACCTCTTATCAATTCTATTGCCCTTCTCTTCAAAATCTGTCCAAGAATTTTTGCGGTTTTTTAGTTTTAATTCTGTTAATGAACTGATTTCTACTAGAACAATACTGGAATCAAAGCTACCAGATTATGATCGACAAATTAGTTCCTTGGAAGTGGAAGTTAATAATGAAATAGATCAATACGCACGATATGACACTCAACTATCTGAGGAAGAAAATAAAAAAGATCAGACCTCAAATAGTCTAAAAAGCTTAGAGCATGAGTCGAGTCAAATCTACAGAGATATGTCTATAGAGTCTATAGACCAGTTGACTCGAAAGAATAATAGTGAAAGCATAGAGAAATTAATCACAAAGCGAAAAGTTCTTGAACATTCAATTTTAGATTTAAGAGAAGATGTAATTCAACCGCTGAAGGAGCTGTTTTCAGACCTGGAAACAGAGATTTGTAACAGGAAAGCAATAATAAGTCAACTCGAAGCAAAGGAATCAGAAATTAGTCAAAAGGAGAATGAAATTCGACATGTAAAATATCTTAGGGGAGAAATAGACGGATTTATTTCACATTATGTAGTTGAAGGCAAATTGGTAGAAATATTAAAAAAAGCTACTAATTTCTATCTTGTACCATTTACTGATTCAAGATATACAATTGATAAAATCTACTCTATAACTAAAAGAGTAAAAGATAGAGAGTCTCATGGTTTAGAAATTTCTTTATTTGATTCTAGAGACAATCATATAAAATCTAGGGAACAGCTTAGCGGCGGTGATGAAACCGCTTTAGGTTTGGCATTAAGAATAGCCATCTCTAAATTAATGGGTAGAATAAGACCATTTAGGGACTCTGAGAGACAGCTTCCATTATTAAATTTAATTATAATGGATGAACCTATGGCTAGCCTAGACTCATCTAGGCGCTCAGCAATAATAAACAAGTTAAGGGAGGACAAGAGCTTTAGACAGATATTTCTAATCTCACATACTGATAATTTCTTCGGTGAGTGTAATTCAATTTTCCTTGATGAGGCTGTAGCTGGTCAAAGACGTTTAACATACAGCCCATTAGAAGCGTGAGAAGGATTCTTGCAAACAGGATTCACAATTGCTGTCGCATTTTTGGTAATAAATCGATATAACATGCGGAATAAATTCAAGGCGGCATTACGTCTATTATAGGATTTGAATATATATCAAGTCTGTAATATAAAATTAATTTCGAGAATTTTCTATAAATTGAGTCCCTAATTCCAGCGAAACCAAATGTAATGGAAAAATATTAATGGTCAATATGCGGCATACTAGTAAATATTCTACTAGAACCAAATAGCATATTGCATAATTGAATAAGTATCTGGGATGAATTACCATCAAGATAGACTTTTGGTAACCGGTGTGTCAGGCGGCATGGTAGCGAACTAGTAAAACAATTATCAGACTCTGGTGCTATTTTTAGGCCAGGCGTCCATTCAAACGAAAATGCAAAGAGGTTAACAAAAATTTCCAGAGGAGGAGATATTTTAATGAAATAGATTATAAAACCCGGTACTCTTAACAGAGCATGCAATAATGTAGATAAGCTGTTCTACTTATTTCAGGGGTCCCCAAGCCGTGGAGTATGCTTCCAGGTTCATAAAGGACTATGGAAGGCCGGAGCTAGATCTATAGTGAAGGTATCTTATCTGCGAGATTATACTAAATCTAGGGTAACAATAACTCGCTTACACAGACAAGTAGAAAAAGTGATTGAAAGTCAGGGATCCAGTTTACGTTCTTGCGACCAAGTTCTTTTATGCAGAACTTTTAATTTCTATGGTCCATCTATTAGGAGTAAGATGCTTTTTATGCACCTGGAGGAAGTGCAAAGATCAGTCAGTTTCATTGACATGTGAGAATTCGCATCAGTAGCAGCCAATATTCTCATAGATGCGAACTGAAATGGTGAAATGACTCACGTCGGCAGAGCTATGACATCACAGGACCAGGCTCCCCTACAATCGAGCTGCAGAAATTCTATCTAAGGTAACAAATAAGAAAATCAGTTATGTGAATAGTACCTGATGCAGAAGCTCGTCAAGGGATGAGAGAGAAGGCAACGGATGGATGGTTTATTAACATTGCATTGGAACTATATGATAGTTATAGAAAAGGATACGCATCAAACATATCTTTTGCAGTTGAATCTATAACTGGAACTAAGCCTAGGACATTTATTGGGTCTATAAGGATCATGCTAACTATTTCAATTAAAAATTTTTTAATCTCTCAGTTAGTCAACCTGACCTATGTCTCAGAAAATATGTATTGGCCTGTCTACTCACAGTCTCTGCTGTCTTCATATCGATGAGTTGAAATTTATTTGCGGCATGGCTACATGTTTCCTTCATTGAAAATACTTTAAACCATGATTATTCATAATTACTTTATGGCTATACGATTACAAGAAATCGAGAAGATATCAATTACCATACTTATAGATAACTATACCGATAGGCTTCTACAGAATACCTCGCATACATTGAGATCACCTATGATAAGGGGAGAAAAATTTTTACCTGCTCCACTGGCAGAACATGGGTTTTCAGCACTCATCAAGATCCATCACAAATACCAAAATAAAGATCTTGAAGGTTTAGATTATAAGAATGACAATAACACATTTCTCTTTGATACCGGTGTAACCGAAGAAGGAATAATCCTAAACGCCGCCAATTTTGGCATAAACCTTGACCAGATAGAAGCAATTATTTTAAGCCATGGCCACTTTGATCACTTTAACGGCCTTCTCAATGTAATAGACCATATCTCAAGACCAGTTGATATTATTGTACATCCGGATGCATTTCTCAAAAGATGGCTAATATTTCCTGATGGCAGGAAAGCCAAAATGCCAGTTCTAGAAGAACAGATATTGTCTAGAAAAGGAGCAATAATTCATAAGAATAGGAATGTAAATTTCCTTCCTTTAAAGGAACACAACCACGGCTACAACAACTCGACAGCTGGCCCTTCTCTCTTGATCACCGGACAGATTCCAAGGGAGACAAATTTTGAAAAGGGATTTCCTTTTCAATATATAGAAAATCCCGATGAAAATAGTCTTTCGCATGATCCTCTAGTTAATGACGACCAGGCCATAGTAGTCAATATCCGAAATAAAGGTCTGGTGATACTAAGCGGATGTAGTCATGCTGGAATCATAAACACGATAAACTACGCAAAAAGGTTAACAGGAATAAGTAGCATTCATGCAATTATTGGTGGATTTCATCTTTCTGGTGGAAAAATATATGAAGATGCAATAGATCCCACAATAGAAGAGATACAAAATGCAGATCCAGAATGGATAGTCACCTTGTCACTGTACCGGTTGGAAGGCCGTCAATAGAATAATAAATTCTATGCCTGAGAAATTTATTCAAACAAGTGTTGGGACCGTATTTGAATTTTAGATATGATCACTCATGTATTTAGCTAGATATCCCTATAGTGAAAGACAGAATTAAAGTAGGTCGTATAATTTCTCCACACAAATATTTAGATCAATGATCCTGAAGGTTATAGTATGACTTAACAGTAGCTCTAATTAAGTAATTAATTAATTAATCAATTAATTAACGCCGGTATTAATCTAGATTCCTTGATTTAGCTTCACAAGCTTGGTCACGTCCGCGTTTCCTGCTGAAATAATCACTGTATTCTACTTTGTGACTCATTGGAGTATTATTACCATAAGGCATCTACGCTAAAGCCAATCAGACATAATAGGATCATATATTTTCTTCCTTGTATCGTCTAGGCTATTTCTTTCCTTAACTAGTCCCTGTTGCTTTAATTCGTCGATCGCGTTCTGAATTGTTCTTCTTGGCAAATGAGTCAATGCAATAAGTTCGCTCTGCTCGATGGGATGTTTTGTCTTTATTATATAATAGATAAATTTAGAAGCTGGCCCACCTTCGGGTTCTTTGTGATTATAAGAGATATCATATGACGACTTGGACAAAAAGCCTCTTCGTTGTGCCTCGACTTCAGCATTAATATCGATACTTACTGCGGCAAGGTTCACACGTTGACCAAATTCTGCGATCATGGCCGACTGTTGGTGTTCAAGTGGCGTTTCAAAAATAAAATTACTAGGTGGATACCTTGCAGTTAATGCCTCTATAAAACTCCATTTAACAAGTCCTTTTTCATCATAGATGCCAACATTGATACCTTCATTTGCTTCGAGGATCACTTTATTATTAATACTGTTGTTATTAAAATTGGGATTCTTGAAACCCTTTGTTTCGTTTGTTATTTTCATTAATTCTTCTATCTTTTCTAATGTCCTATTAACTCCTAATTGATGTCGTGGATCTTTCCTGCCCACTATCCAATGATATCCAAGATCTTTTGATAAAATTAAGTCGCGTATTTTCTCTCTTTGTTCTATATCTAAATCAATATTATTTTCACCAATTTCTATTATATCAAACCCGTTTTTGGCTGATTCTGTAACAAATCTATCTAGAGAATTTTCGATAATTGCATATTCTGTGATCGTGCTCCCTGTTGAAACTCGGACATTATAATCGTGGTAAAATTTTATTCTCTTTTGCAACAGGGTTTCAGGCATTAGTAAGGGCATAATCCCGTAAATTTTTACAACATCTATCATAGGAGACAGGATTTCGAAATTATCTGAATAGGTCCCATTTAACTTGTCTATAACGTAAGTTAGGCCTTCTTTCCTAGGCTTTTTATCATCTACTCTACCCTTGACTAAATCGTCGAGCATTAAAACTCAAATATGTACATACTGAAATTACTAGAGCAGGCAAAGTAACACAAATTGAGAAATTGTTTGGCAGGCATTTTACTATTCTGGCACAGTTCATATCATTGGAGGCAGATATATATTCATGCCTTATTTATAACTCAGCTATCAACAATAGTTGAATCTCAATAAATGAATAATTTGAATTTGAACTATGAGCACCACCATAAAAATTTGGTTTATATGCACATGCTATAAGTATCTATTGAATGCTAAAGTTACCTCAGATTTATTTGAATAGATAGAGCTGTAATTTTCGTAGGTGACAGTGGCATGAAGTCTATGCTCTGATTCAAACATAGTGGGCATGATCTTAGTATATCAGCCAAGTTAGGGTTTGCCATATTAGATATGTGATGTATGTAAGACGCACACCAAAGGCACGATTTGCAGAGCAAAAAGTAATGTAGGATATTTCCGATGTCGTCGTTAATCCTATCGTTATAAACCGTCATATTCCTTGCTCCTTCTGAACTTGAGCTTGCATGAGCAAATGTATTTTCGATTTGCTGTTGATGTTTCCTTGTTATAGGATGCGCGATCATTATTGTTAAATACATATAGAGAAATATAATCAGATCTATATATGCAAAATAATCATAAAGGTGTATTTGAGGTATTGGTTCATCCATATTATTAATGGCATATTGCATTGAGAAAACGAACGAATATGTTGTTTCGATATTGTGTTCTCAGTACTATCTATTTTTTGTATTATATTTAGTTCAATATTTGTAAATCAGCTATCAAGCCAAGTACAGGGCTAAATCGTCGATTTGCTTGATAGAGATTAGTTTTCAGAATTTGATATTATAACTGAAGCCAGCCTTGCAGGCGTTTTTGCTCCTTTACCCAAAAGAATTCCTTCGGTAGTAGTATTTATCAGTGAGCTAATGAAAGATAATTATCTTGTAGCCGCGGCTAAGATATATTCTGTAGTAAGAGTAAAGTAACAAGATGCTATACCAGACAACAATTGAGTGGCCTGAATAAAGATTCAGTGGTACATTTAGAAAAAATAGAATAGAATAGAGAAGAATAGAAATTTTTAGGATTTATGATGCTAACAACTTAAGCTGGTCATCAAGAAACGATTCATCTCCGAGATTAAATGTGAAGACAGTGGCGACCTTCAACATTTTTTGTGCATCGAGAGGGCTATAATATTTGTTTACGATTTTTTGAAATTCAGTAAATTTCTCAAGTTTTGACATTTTTCTCAGACGTTCAATCAAGCTAATAGATGGATTATCATTCACGGCTTGATAACACGGTGGTCGTTGAGATTTTACGAAAGTCCAATCTTGGTACTTCAGAATATGATGCCGGTGTCTCATGTGTATTATGATTATGATTATTATCGATATTGCTATAACTATTGGTATTATTATAAATTTCGTGAGTGTACATTAGAGGATTTGGATCATTATTCTGAATTCTGGTATTGTTGTTGTTTTTTCTAAATAATAATGTGTCTATCGGTTCGTGGAATTTACCATTTAGCCTGCCAACGATATACTCAAGTGGTCGAACTATCGCGCCGTTCCCGATATGTAGATTTTGGTTATGTCTGTTAGCGGAGGACTTTCTTGTGAAGCCGGCTCCGCATATCGCACAGATCCATGTATGCTGACTATTCATACTCAGTATTATTTTATAATTCTGTCTTTAAAAAGAAAAAAGAAAAAGAAAAAGAAAAACTGGAGGCCGTATGTCCAGAGTGCTACGCTGTGCTGCACTGATTGTCGTATTATAGCTTGGTTTGACGACCTACAGAATGGCTAATAATGATATATCTTGACGCAACGCGTAGTAAAACAAAATTCTACATACATAGATCATAAGGCAATTCTATTTTTTGCTCAAGATGCAGAAAAATCTGTCGTAAAACGTTGGAATTGAGAATTTATCCACCAAGATGGCTAAGATCCAAATAAATATTAGAGGTAAATCCAAACTCAAGTCATCAAACGCTTTAGAGACAAAGATATTATTATCTTGCTAGCGCTAACATCGTCATAACCTTGAGTATAATTTATGCTGCTGCCACATTACATTTTATCCGCATAGCTGACCTCGCATTTGCTTAGCCATCTCACCATGTAGGCCACCAGCTGCGATGTGCCTATTAACTGCTTGATTGCATGCATCTGAAAATGCATTGTCATTTACTCCAGAATCGGAACCAGCGGCATTATTATTATTAGAACTGTCATGACCAGTCTTAACGAACCCGGTATCACTTTGGTCATTAGATGAAGGCTGTTCAGTATTGTCCTTGTTATCATCACCTGATTGAACTCCAATTACGTTAACTGCATTACCATCTCCCTGTACTTGATTAGCCAAGTTTTGGCAGTTAACATCAGATGCTCCTTTTCCGTTTCCACATACATTGGCCTGTGCAATAGATTGGCTTTGACCATGATGTCCATGTCCATTGTTGTTGTTGCTGCCACTGCCGCCGCTGCCATCTCCACTGCTACTAGTTCCACTTTGACGTACACCCAACTGTCCTGTCTGTCCAGCATTTCCACCATTATCACTACCGTCATTATGACTATCATCATTGCCGCCTCCACCACCTGATTGAACTCCAATTACGTTAACTGCATTACCATCTCCCTGTACTTGATTAGCCAAGTTTTGGCAGTTAACATCAGATGCTCCTTTTCCGTTTCCACATACATTGGCCTGTGCAATAGATTGGCTTTGACCATGATGTCCATGTCCATTGTTGTTGTTGCTGCCACTGCCGCCGCTGCCATCTCCACTGCTACTAGTTCCACTTTGACGTACACCCAACTGTCCTGTCTGTCCAGCATTTCCACCATTATCACTACCGTCATTATGACTATCATCATTGCCGCCTCCACCACCTGATTGAACTCCAATTACGTTAACTGCATTACCATCTCCCTGTACTTGATTAGCCAAGTTTTGGCAGTTAACATCAGATGCTCCTTTTCCGTTTCCACATACATTGGCCTGTGCAATAGATTGGCTTTGACCATGATGTCCATGTCCATTGTTGTTGTTGCTGCCACTGCCGCCGCTGCCATCTCCACTGCTACTAGTTCCACTTTGACGTACACCCAACTGTCCTGTCTGTCCAGCATTTCCACCATTATCACTACCGTCATTATGACTATCATCATTGCCGCCTCCACCACCTGATTGAACTCCAATTACGTTAACTGCATTACCATCTCCCTGTACTTGATTAGCCAAGTTTTGGCAGTTAACATCAGATGCTCCTTTTCCGTTTCCACATACATTGGCCTGTGCAATAGATTGGCTTTGACCATGCTTACTTCCGTCTTTATTATGTCCCCCACTTTGTATTTGATTTCCAATATTCTGGCATTTTACGTCGCTGGCCAACTTGCCATTTCCACATACATTAGATTGTGAAATTACTTGGACTTGGTCGTTATTGTTGTTGTTATTGTTAGCTCCATTGTGATTATGACCGTTATGGTCGTTATTGTTGTGAGCTCCATTATCTTGATTGTTATTATCATTGTTATTATTATTGTTATTATTATTGTCGCTACTAATCACTTCAAATGGTGCAGTGACAGTCTTTGAAGCATAACTGTTAGCAGAAGCTCTTGCTGCCTACATTGAAGGTACCAGTATCTGCATCTGAACTAATTCTGATGTTAAAAGTTGTTAGTCCATTATCATCTGTATGCGAAGAACCAGTAGCCACTTTACCAGAGGGTGGATCTATCGCAAGCTTTACAAATGCATCACTGATCTTATCATTGGTATTTGCATCTCTTACAGTCACTGTGATCTTTTGTGTATCGCCTGTTTGTATTGGATCTTGATCTACACTGATCTTCATTTTAAATTCTTTTTCTGCATAAGCTTTATTGTCTTGCACGATTCCACTGAGAGGGTTGTAGGGTAACAAATACAATTGCGCAAAAATAGAACTGCATAAAACTACTGACAACGACAGTAACGCGACTGACGGAGCTATTCGAATATGATTTACATCTCTCTTTTTACCTGAATTTAGAGGTACTCAATATTTTGTGACTAGAAGTTTGACATCCTAATTTTATTAAAGATTTAAGAATATGAATTTCATATTCGAATTTCATAATAATCTAATAAGATGAGAATGAAGAATTAAATCATAGACGAATATAACCTAAAATAAGTTACTTTTCTTTCTATAGAACCCTTACGCACACTAATGTCTTACTAGAATTGGCCCCATCTTGATGACACGCGCATATATATCATCATCTTGCTTGCGATGTAGATTTTATTTATACCTAATCCCATATTCAATAAAGCCAAGTTACAGCAAAAATAATGCAAGAGTTTGTATAGAATATCAATTTTAATGAAAAAATTATTAGTCCTAATATAATAGCCAGAAAAAAGGAGACTTTTATTGTACTGCCCCAAAGCTCAGCTCCTGTTGCATTTGCTGGTTGTTCTAACGGCTGCAATCCTTTCTCTTTCAGAACTGCATCGAGTACCTTTGTATCAAATATCCCAGATAAATCAGGACGTTGTTTACCAAGATATCCTACATCAAATGCGTTATTTGCAGATTGTAATAATGCCAACTTTAGAGGATCGTAAGTAAAGTCTATCCTAGATAGACTTGCCTTCAACTCATCTTCTGGTATAGCTTTTCCTGTAATCTTCTTGATCCCTTCATTTAATAATTTTGCAGCTTCTTCTTTATGACTATTAATCCATAAAGTTTCATTTACATTAGCCGCTAATAGTTTCTTTATAACGTCAGGGTTACTTTGGAGATAGTCTGTTCTTGCAACTATATTATTAGTTACAAACTTGCCTTGAGGCCACAAGTCCCTTTCATCTAGTAATATCTTTCCGCCACCTTCCTTTACCAATCTATCTCCCCATGGTTCTGGTACCCAAGCTCCATCGAGCTGTTTCTTCTGGAATAAGATCAGAGTATCTGCATTTGTTACTGGAACAACTGTTACATTCCCACCATTTTCTGTTGTTTTATATCCATGATCTAAAAGATACTTTCTCAATGCCACGTCTTGTGTATTACCGAGCTGAGGTGAGGCAAATTTCTTGCCTGCAAAATCTCTAGGAGAATGGATGCCTGAATCATTTCGAATAACAAATACAGCTCCACCACTTGCCGCTCCAGATATGATTCTTAAATCCTTCCCTCCGGATGCTATATAACCATTGATTGCAGGATTGGAACCAACGTATGTGGCATCTATCCGCTTTGCCAGAAGAGCTTCTATAGCTGATGGGCCAGCATTAAATGTAATTGTTTGAACATCAATGTTATCTCCAAATTGTTTTTCAAAGTCCCCCGTTTGAAATCCTATTATTGCTTGAGCATGATTAACATTCGGAAAATATCCTATCCTTAACACCTTCTTTTGTGTCGATGCTCCTTGTGCATATGCAAAGTTGTGGTATGCAAGCGAAGAGACCAAAGCTGTAGATGAGACTATAAGTAGAAAAATAGATAATGCCATAATGCGTTTAGCTATTCTAGAACTTCTAAAATTTGCTGTTGATCTTGAATTTATTTTAGCTGTTTTCATTCATCAAACAACCTGCTGATAGATATATTACTGCTTTTGAATATGTAGAAATTCGAGATTATACGCAAAACTTTCACATATCTTGAACAGTAATACAAGGACTGATCGCCAATGGATTATTTGCCAATTCATAGGAATTAGACAAAATAATCTTGAATCTAAGCGTACTCTTATCGAGCTTTGTCTAGAAGTTATCAGTGTATGATAAAGTGAGAAAGAATTAGCAGAGTTGCCTAATTTATAAAAAGATATCATATTTAGAAAATATGAACTATTGCAAAATAATTGCTAAGCTTCTTTAAAAACATAATTTATAGATTTATTAATAAAGACCAAATCTACAATAAGAAAATTTGCTAATAGATGCAATATATCCAAGTAATTATGAGTTGCTAAATAATAACCAGTATTTTTTGCCACCGAATTTGGCTCGACAAAAGTTTCGAAATAGATTCTTGAGGCTATGACATGGTTTACATAAAAGTTGGTACTCTCTAGAATAAGGATCTATTTCCTTTGGAATTACATGATCCAAAGTCAGATCTGAATATTCTGTTCCGAATTCGAGCTTGCATTTTGCGCATTTTCTTCCAACCTTTCTTATCAAAGAATTTCTTCGTCTTAGATTGGTATTCAATGTATTCTAGCCTTAATCGATGTCCGTTACTTTTAAAATCTTCGCTTTGGCCATATACTGATCTCCATCTCCATATCGATCAAAAAAATACATTTGTTCTACTAGGTCGATTTTGCGGCAGTCTCGATTACACGAACTTGATTACAATATATAGCGGTGCTGTAGCTAGACAGGTTATTAAACGAATTTACAAATAATCATCCTATAGCTCTATCACAAGTTGACAACATAGTTGATCTTGGTTATCTGGTATTGAAAGGACTTTCCCACAGTAAACTTTGTAATCATATCAAGAAGAAAAAGAATACTTTGCTTTCAAATGACGATATGAAATATAACAAGAATCACTCAAGACTTAGGATCATAGTGGAACACACCATATGTAAGACCAAAAAGTTTGGAATAATGTGTAGATTCAGAAATAATTTAAGAAGGTACAATAACATATCTGATATTGTGTCCGGTTTCCTGAACTTCAGAGTGATGCAGTCTAACAGGATTTTCAATTTAGGAATACAGTCAAAATAGGCAGCATAAATGGATCATAACGGCTAATTACGCAAGGGATCTTATATTTATTTGCTAGAATACACCCGTTTAAAAATGTGCCTATAATATAGGACTATCTCCTGATAGATCAATTTCTTTAGTGAACGATTATTAGACGGTGAATCGGGAGAAGTACGTTTGAACAATCCTTGGATAGGTACTATGGCAGGATGTACTTCATCGAATGTTCTACATAGGCTATTAATTTTGTTCTTTGTTTCAGTATAGTCAGTTAATTTTGATTGCTTATTTTCATCTTTCACATAACCTTGGCTAATAGTTTGGCAAAGCTGATTGACGTCAGTGATAATTTGAGGCTCTAGAACGTCATTTAAGAAAAACATTACATTTTTAATGTCATTTACTACACGAGAGATTATTTCGTAGCTTCTATTAATTTGATCTTTTATATTATCACGATTTTTTGTATCGCTGGCATACATAGGTTCTAGCCTATTTACCAACGACATTGAAAACAGTAACGTAGTAAAGTGATTCTTCAATGACTGAATTGCAAATTCTTTTCTCCTTTTTCTCATGGCATCATGTTCTTCAACTATTATTTTTAATTTTAGACTCTGTTTGTGAGCTAGATGATGAAAAAATACACCTAAGAAAGCGGCTATTAAACCATCAATAATCAAGTGAGACCAAGCAGATAGATCACATCCATATTTAATAGAAAATATTGGACAGTCATTGTTAGCATTAGATGATGTAGCCAAAGCTTGACTAGCAAAATATAACGATTGTACAAGAAACACCATAGCAATACTTAATGCAATCACTATTATCCCATTCATTACTTGATTATACGATCGTGTTGAATTGGTAGTAAAGGTCAATAAAATCACATTACAAAACTTTCGATATCATATTAAACTTGCACCTGCTCTAGTTTCTCTAAAAGAAAATCCAGATCCACAGGTTTTCTTATACAAGAATGAACTCCTTTTTTAACAAGTTCTTCTATTTCTGAATCTATTACTGATGAAGCAGTAAATACTATAATTTTTTGTTTAGTTAAAAGTCCCTCCTTCAGAAGCGAATTAATTACATCAAATCCACTGAATTCAGGCATAGCTAAATCTAGCAGTACGATATCGAATTTTTTTTCGCGAATGAATTTTAGCCCTTCAGTTCCATTCTTTACATAGATAAATTCATGGCCACTTCCATTTAAGACTGTGTCAAGCAGTTCATTTATGTCTGTGTTATCGTCTATTCCCAGTATTTTCATTTAGCTTCTTCTCTGACATCCATTACTTTTTCGCTCATTACTTTTTCGCTCATTGTTGTATTAGTTCTGTCATTTGGAATGGTGAAATAAAAGCTTGCTCCCTTTCCTAATTCGCTTTCAATCCATATCTTACCTCCTAATGATTCAATGATCCCTTTTGAGATTGCTAAGCCCAGGCCTGATCCTCCATGTTTCCTAGTCACTGAAGTGTCGATCTGGTAAAATTTATGGAAAAGATTCTTTTGTTTTTCAGGTGATATTCCTGTTCCGTTATCCTTTACATAGAAGAGTACGTCATCATCTTTACTTTGAGCACCATATTCGATTTCACCACCTTCAGAAGGAACAAAATCGACTGCGTTAAGAATAAGGTTATTTAAAACTTGCTCTATTCTATTTCTATCTGATCTGATAGTAAGTTGCTCTTTTGTAGAGTTTATTTGTCTAATATTCTTTTGAGCCATTACATTTTGAAGGTTATTATACATATAGTTTAATAGATCATCGACATTTATAGGTTGACTATCAAACTTCATTCTATTAAGATCAAGTTTTTGCACATCTAATATATCTCCAACTAACTGAAGTAGTCTTTTTGCATTCCTTTGAATTACATCTACTGCATTAAGTTGTTTGCTATTTAACTGTCCTATCAATTTTGGATTCTTTAGAGTCTGACACCATCCAATAATAGGAGTAAGGGGAGATTTTAATTCATGTGTAACCATCGAAGCAAATTCGTCTTTTTGTTTTTCAGTAGCATTTACTCTTTCTATCATTTCGTTAAATGCATCTATAACTTGGTTGATTTCCTTGTCCTTGCCTGTAGGATTTATTCTTTGTAAGTCACTTACATCTTGGTTTCTACATTTCCTTGCAAAGTCTATGATGGGGCGAGTAATTCTATTTGATAGTATATATACTGCTATTAATCCACCAGCAATTACACCAAGAGATATTACCAATAGGATGACGGCAAGATTATGCAAGTTATAGTTATCAGACATCATTAATGAATATGGTTTTTCGTAAGCTAAAATCCAACCGAACATAGGTAATCGTTTGTAGACAATATAATGCAATTCTCCATTTGCAGAATACGTTACATGACCGGTATTTGTACTATTATCACTAGCTAAAATATTTCGGATGTCTTTATTAAATTCAGAAGATGCTGAAATAGTACTTATCGAAGGAAAAAAGTCTTTTGGAGACTGGCGAAAAGGTGCTGAATTTAGACTTTGGTTGTAAACATGACCTGAGTCAGCTACCAAGTATCCTCTAGGATCAACCACATAAGCCCTACCTTGATCGACTCTGGTCATATCCTGAAAAGATTTTAGAGGCATTTCAAAATGATAAAACGCAGGTTTTGAACCGTCGTTAAGCACTATTGGAGTAGTATATGCAAAAACCCATCTTTTAGTATCAGGTGAGACATAAGGATACTGCGAATATACCTCATTAATATTTTTCTGAAACGACGGTTTAAAGAATGGCGTAGCTGCTTCTTTAGATGAGAGACTACTAAAGGGTGCGATTGTCTTCATAACCAATCTAGTGTGTTCTTGCCCTGTCCTATCTACTAAACATGTCTCGTCTACAGAGAACTTGTTCTGAAAGTCATAAATCCACTGGTCAAGTTCGTTCTTGACGATTCTCTGTTGTGCTGTAAACTGTAGTACACCATCTTTGTATATATTTCCTGCCCGAGTATCAGGTAATTCAAAATATTTTACAAATACCGGATTTTTGACCGCAAATAGCAAATCCTCTGAAGCTCTGGAATTAAGATTATCAATTAAATTCGCTTTGATTTCTACTTCATGACCCATTTGTCGAAGTTGAGATTCTATTATTGCTGATTCAAGAGATTTGAAAGATATATATGAAGTAGATACAACTGCAGCGATAATAACTATTGAAAACATTATAATTAGCTTTAATTTTATACGCATAATTGTAAGTCTTGTAGAAGATTCTTAAACCTTTCTCTTAAATTTAGATTTTAAGGATTGTTGAATACTGATGAGTCTAATTATAGTCATTTTCTAGTATTAAGTAACAAGAAAGGCATATAATTAAACACCACAGGATTTTAACATAGTTTATGAACGGTATGGCGTATTACCACTAGTTGCTATCAGACAGAATATCAATTGGCGTTTCACCTCATTTCAAAATTCATGAGCACAGTTTATCGGAAGACCAGAGGAAGCTCAGGCATAAACGAATGAGCTCAGACAGCTGTTATCGCGATAAGAGGAACAAAAGTCAGCTTTTGTAGCTAGCATTGCAACTATTGTAGAGGCTACCAAAACATTATCATTTGGATAAAGATTGTGAAACTTCTACTCCTTAATTGGCAACTCTAAATTTTGCAGACCATGGCTAAGCCAATACTTTTACCCACATAAGTTGGTATTCTCAAAGAACTAGTAAATAGATTATAGAGAATTGGACGAGTTTCGAATGCAGAACAAATTATTATAAATTTCTTTCAAATCATATTTCATTTATCCTACAAGAAAATCCATATGCTATGAAAATGCCTGGAAGTCAAAATGCTTATTTGAATTTTTCTATAATCGATCTGTGTTGAGGATAGGTATGCACGAGATTGGTTATATTTGCCAACTCCCAATCGTGATAATTAAATCCTGGAGATACTGTACATCCAATTAGAGAATAAGAAGAAGGATCATTTACAAATGCCGCAAACCAACAGCCGGATTCTATAACCTTTTGAAATACCTCATTATTGTCAATATTTTGTCCCAGTCTAATTTCGTCTAGGGAGCCATTCCTATGAATAATGTATAATGTTAGACTGCTGCCAGCATAGAAATGCCATATTTCATCTGATTTCATTCTATGGAATGAGGAAAATTGATTTCCCAATAGTAAATAATAGATTGCCGTGCAAATGTAACGATCTCCATCATAATCGTCAAAATTTACTATCCTTCGGGATTTGTACGTTTCAATAAAGTATCCCCCTTCAGGATGTTCTTGAAGTCTAAGTTTATCAATCCAGTAATTGGCATCTTTATTCATAATTCTGCATAAAACCCTAAATGTTATATTGATTTTAGGCTAACAAATGAATCTAAAGGTCCTGAATATCTTATGAAAGATGGATTTAATACTCGTGCCTCTATGCTCAGTTGTACGTGGTTTATGGTCAGAAGGGAATTGTCATACTTGGAAATTGAAGGTGAACTCGTCGAGTCCTGTTAGCTTGAGATTAATATACATCGATTGTTTTATAAATCCCTATCTCTTTTTGATTACGAAAACATAGCGTACAAATTTCTCAGATTCTTTCTTTTGAATTTCCCCAAACTGATGTCAAAATACTTAAATGACGAGTGATATCATTGGCGATTATTTTGCGATTAGATTTATAAAATGATCACTATTCTGAAATTGTTCTGCCTGCCAGTCTCATTTCGTTCCAAATCAATTAACAACATCTAAACTAGTCCATATCTAGACTTGAGTTGATCTTACTGTGCCTTACTCATTCTCCGATTACCTGCTGAAACAAGGTACGAGTCTACATTAGCTCGAACCTCTTTGACAATACCATTGGCGAATCTGAGTATCCAGCAGTAAGTATTCGGCCATGGTTTCCCCCTTGAGTGTAGTGGAAGTCGAAGTCATTTCTACTACAGCAATATCCTCTGAAACAAAGATTTGAGTAACTTGAAGTATACTCCTCCTTTTAGAACTCTAGTCAAGCGTTAAAAAGTATCTTCAAGAAGTTGGCCTTGCTATTATAAACTCCAGCCAGTGGATGTGTTTCCCATGACCGTCCAATTTACGTCATCAGCTACGCTAATAAAAAAGGCAACTATGTTACTACGTTACTATCTGAAAAACTTATAAAAAGATTTTCTACAAATTCAACTGTTATTGGCATAGTCTTGCTACCCTATATCTATGCCCACGTATATTAATAGTGTATATTAGTAGTCCGATTATATATAAGATTCGGCTGAAATGAACTTAAATTCATTTTTAAGTTACTTGATTCTAAGAAAGGTATCATATTATCTTGGCATATCGATCCTAATTGGAAAGCTATAGCTCTCCGCAATGGCGCGAATAAGTACGAATGCACTAGTAACTCCAATTACAAGTTCGCATAAATCTTATTTGTCTGGCTGATTAAGGTCTTCATAATCCAAATCCTTTCAGATCGGATAGATAGTCCATTGAGATAACTAACTAACACCAGATTTTTGCAATATTAAGTATTGACATGGAAAGCGTTGAGTACTATATACAGGCATAAACTTTCATTCTCTACCAGTCTGGATATTTTTCTTTTCTCGTATATCATCGTTAACTAGTTATTTAACAAAGGATCATGCATTCAGATGATTATCTCAAATAATTTCGTAATAATAGTTGGTGATATTTTCTCAGTTGATGAAATGAATCGTAATAGGATCTGTTAGCTCAAGATATAGATTTAAAATTAATGAATCGTTAACATATATCGACAGGAGATTGACGAAAAAGTTGTTATTTTGTTCTTTATGCTAATTACTGGGTAGAAATATTATTCTCTAAAGCTGCTATTGTAGCTATTTTTCGGTGTTCAAAAATGTTTTGTAGATGCTTGTTTGCATAGCCTTCGAAAAGCCTTCCAAATATCCAATATGGCAATTCAAACTCAATTTTATCTAATATCGTAGTTTGCTTTCCATCATGATCATAAAAGATATGCCTATGTTTCCACCTTTTGAATGGACCTTCCAGCATCTCATCTATATATTCATAAGGTTTGAATAAGGTAATTTTCGAATGCCATCTTGACCTTTTTTTAGTAATTATTTTTCCACTGAGCCATATCTCTTGTCCTTCAACGATATTTTGGCTAGTTGTATTAATTATTTGGATATCTACTTCTAGAGGAGTTATTAGCTTTAAGTGTTTGACTTCAGTGTAAAAACTCCAGACTTTGTCTATATGGCAATTTACAACAAATGTATGAGTAAATACCCGCATAAGTAAGAAGATTAAGTGTATAATAATTAATAGCAATATCGTTTTTGGATTTCTTCAAACCATATTTCAGATGGACTAGGCGAATATAAACATTCAAATGATGACTTCATATTTAAATATCTCCCCTACTTTACCACACTGCACGCTAGACTAGGAAGTTTGGCACATATGTCTACAAGTCATATACAAGGGATAAAAAATGCTGGAATTTATTCTGTATACTTTGTTGCAATAGGAGAGAAATGGTACAAGGGAAATTCTATTAGCCATGCAACCTATGCTCGTACGATTCATGATGAAGTTCTAGTAAAGCAAAATGATGGTGGAATTATTATCACCTGAAGTTTGTAATACTGCAGGAAAAATATCCCCTTGCATCCTCTGGTACCAGTTGACTGGCAAAATCGAAATACAACCCCCTACGGCCTCCTGATTAAGAAGAACTAAAGATTAATCTTAAGACTTTATTAGATTGATTTCCCCCGATTAATTTACTGAAGTCAGATGTTTGGTTATCCTGTATTGCTCGTCAGTAACCTTTTCCATCCAGCCTGACATATTGTCGTCAACCTATTCCTGAATAGCCATAGTTTGTCATGCCCAGTTAATGTGATTTGAGCGAAGCCATATCAATAGAAAAGCGATACTTTACATCCGCATGAGAAAGTCTCTCATAAGCCTCGTTGACCAGGCTTACAAGAGTCATTGCCTGCATACTAGGCGCTAGTCCACGGAACGAAGTTTTCATTGCTAAATAATTGTGCATCGTTAGCGCGGTATCACGAACTTCCTTTAAAAGTTTAAAATGCTTGATTACTACGTCAATGTATTCTTGGACAGTGTCCTTTTTCCCGTAAAGCCTCATAAGACCAGTTCTCATTTACATCCTAAGATAGAATTATCGCATGGATACATAATTAGATTGCGTAGGTTATAAGGCAAAAAAGTTCTTTCATTTTTTTAGTCAAATATGCTGAACTTTTGCGAGTCAACCTGCTTCCGCTTCTTTTGAATTTCTTTGTATATCATTTTCTTAATAATGCTGAACGTCAGTTCTTTTTTCATTTGCAACTAATATATTCTATCGGTATTGGTTTCTAAGAGTAAGAAAGTATAGGTAGAGGTACTCCATGCTTACCACTATTTGGTATTAAGTTATGGTTGTTAGTTATCCTAATGGAGTCAAACACGCCTCATTAGTGAGGAGTTATTCGAAGCACAAATATTCTGGTCCACCTTTTACCACTCCGATGTCATCAACACAATCAAGAATGATGACACGTAACTTAGAAAGGAATCTATTAAGGGTTACATCTATTGTGTTCTATAATTCATTTTCCTGCTGAACTTTCTCAGTATAGACGAGGCCTTTAAGATGGAGCCAGCAGGCCACTAAAATCTAAATTACCTTGAGTACAATATCTGTGTAAAAATAACAGGGAAAATGCAAGTCATGCTCGAATATCCCATTGAACTTCAGCCGCTTGTCACCCTACGTCCTAAACATGGAATAAAAATGAAATTAAAAGATAGAAATAATGCCTGACATGGCTGTGTAGAAACCATCTCATACAGTCAAAGCTTTGTAAGAGTATAATACCAATAGTCTATTGAAAGAATCAATGTACGTCAGACTTGCAGGTACTATGTTCCGTGTTTTGAAGCATGCAAGGATTCCTCTATTTTCTAACAGGAAAAGTAATCACATATTTACAATATGGCAGCACATAGTTCTAGTTGCTATACGACAGTATGAAGGTAAGAGTTATAGAATGTTTGTCGAGTGGTTAATTGAAGCCTATTACCTAAGGTCATTTCTACGGTTGTCACGTATTCCTCATTTTACAACATTGCAAAAGTTTACAGATAGAATTAATAATTCATTGCTTGAAAAGATAATTTCGTCATTCATTGTAATTAGTGGTACCAAGCATATCTTTGCAGGAATAGATTCAACAGGATTTAAGATAACTCATGCATCACAATATTATACTGATCGAACAGAATTGAGAAGAAAATATGCGAAATTATCTATTGGAGTAGATGTATTACAACAAATCATATGTACAATTAAGATAAGACGAGCTCCAACAAGGCATGATAATGTAGATTTCAGGCCAATTATAACAAGGACATCAAATATTCTTCCATTATCTGTAGTTACAGCTGATAAGGGTTACGATAGTGAAGATAATCACCTTCTCGTAAGAGAGGACTTACATGCATTCAGTATTATTCCTGCTCGATATGAACATGTACCGATGTGGAGAACACATGGTAAGTACAGAAAGCAGATGAAGCGTGGTTACTCCAAATTGCTGTACAATCAACGAAACAAAGATGAAACCATAATATCAGTCATAAAACGACTATTTGGAGAGAATCTTATGTCTAGATTGACTAGAATGCAGAACAGAGAGTTATCATTTAGATGTATCACCTACAATATGCATAGACTGACTAATCTTGTAATATTGATGATGTTTTCTACATAGCCGCCTGACATATTTAATTGAGGACACTATATACTCTGTTGCTTAGAGCCTTTTAGGAGTAACTGTATCTTTCTACCATTCGCGTGCATTATCTCCTTTAGAATTATTGGAAAATAAGATAATTATATCACACTGTGACAGCAGACCCTCGTTAATGTCGTTTGTTTCCGGGAACAATGGGAAACAAATACACCATAACAAGGTATCACAGTGTGACATATTTTTATTATCTAAATTATATATAATACTTCGGATTAGCTTTGCAGTTACTATGTTAATATGCCTTCGACATTGACTATTTCTCCTCTATCCTAATATTCTTAAATGAAACATGAGAATCTGTACCATGATTTTGAATCCCAATATATCCTTCAGTACTCCTATTGCCCACCTATCTTGAAAGAAGTATTTTCTAGTACAGATATGCAGCGCGCCAGATTATAAACATTCTGCAAAGTGGGAGATTTGATGCATATAGTTTAAGTTGCTGTGTATCAATGTGCATTTCTAATATGAGTTGAGCCAAATTACATGTTGAATAAACGAGAATTGTTTAGAGTAATTCTAATACTGTGTCGAATCCTGGAAGATAACACCTATTAATTACGGGTTAGCATGAATTTATAGTGAGGATACTTCTTTTCGTTTATCTGTAATACTAATACCACCAGGTTGAAATGTTATGACTACTAATACCCCCAACAAACAAGTAGCCATTGTCACTGGTGCTTCGAGCGGTATAGGCCTGGGTATAACCCGAGCGTTGATGCAACACGGTTATCATGTGGTCGCCAACTCACGCAATATCAGCAAATCAAAAGATTTGAAACCCTCATCCGACCTTATTCTTGTGGACGGGAACATCGGCAAACTGGACTCTGCCATAAAAGTGGCCGATGCCGCCATCAAAAACTTTGACCGTATTGATCTCCTGGTCAACAACGCGGGCATATACATCACAAAGTCATTCACCGATTATACGCCGGCTGACTTTGAGTTGATGATTGGCACTAACGTTGCAGGTTACTTTTTCATCACGCAAAGAGTGGTCGCGCAAATGCGCAAACAGAAGTCCGGCCATATCGTGGGCATCTCAACGGTTTTGGTGGATCAGCCGTTGGCTGGTGAGACGATTTCGTTGCCTGTGATTACCAAGTCCACCATTCCGGCGTTTCACCGCGCATTGGCTATGGAATTCCTGGCTGACGGTATCCGGGCGAATACAATTTCGCCTGGTGTTGTTGACACTTCGATGCACGCCAGCGACGACCACGAAATTCTAAAAAGACGCCACCCCTTTCCGCGATTGGTTCAAATTTCGGAAATCGTGGATGCACTGCTTTATTTGCAATCAGCACCCATGGTGAATGGCGAAAACATCCGCATTGATGGAGGGGCCCATGCTGGCGCCAAATGGTAATCAGCGTAGTGAGAAGAGGTCCTCGAAGTGGGAAGTTAGGTGCTGCTTTTAATTACCGAGGAGGACATCGTTAGTATTATATTACTCAGATTAATCGTAAAACGCACTAAATCATTCATAACATTATAGGCATATAGATACTATCTAGACTATGTTGGTTATGGAGGATCAGCAAATTCAAGCTGCACTAGATCAACACTGGGCCGCCTCAGCGGCTGGTGATCTAGAAAGGGAACACGACATCTACGATGATCACGTCGTTGTAGATTACCCTCAATCTAGGGAGCGTATAGTCAGCAGGCGAAATATACAAGCTCTTCGCGGACATCACCCGTCTAAGCCAGCTGGATTCACGATCAGGAGAATAATTGGTAATGGAGACCTATGGATCACCGAGTATGTGATCATCTATGACGGACGACCTATCCCAACAGTAAGCATAATGGAGTTCCGTGACGGGAAGGTCATCCACGAGACACAATACTTTGCTGAACCATTTGAGCCTCCGGCTTGGCGTGCTCAATGGGTCGAAAGAATGATCTGAGCTTGCGGATTGAGCAGGTTGGCGTCCCACTAATTCTCCGAAACTGCTATTTACATGACTTACTGACTTACTGAGGATCTTTAGAAGAGAATTGAATTGCCTATTACTATTTGAAATTCGATAGGTTTACTACAGAATCGTAGTAAAGCCAGAGCTCCCTACCTACAGTTCTACAGCTTATAGAAATTAATGCCAATAGAATGTCATGATTGTCAAAGCAACAGCAAAAAGAAAAAGAACTAACGATAGACGAAGTCAAGAAAATGATCTGCAAACAAATTGAAAAGAGACAGAAACAAGTCGGCCCAGCTAAACATAACATGCGAATAATAGAAAACAACATGACAGAACTAGAAACAATGCAGTTCATACTTAGTATGATAACTGATGAAGAGCGATTAAGGGAGCGAGACAAACCAACCAACAAATGATATGCCAAATCTTGAAACCATGAGCTGTCTCTAACTTCTACTGCATAGGATTGGCCCACAGCACACAATGGGAGGATGAGCCATGGCCGGTGGTCACAGAGGTCGCCCAGCAAGCGGTAACAGAAATGACTAAATCCAGGTGAGCGGAAGGAAAATTCATGGAATACCTGACCGATATGGTCACCACAGTTCCCGAGGGAACTAGCCCCGCCAAAGTAGATGAAATGCGGGCGGCAGTGCGAGCCGCTGAGCTCGCCAAAGCAGGCCATTTGGTCCGGCTCTGGCGCCCCCACTTGGTCCAGACGAATGGCGCAGCATTGGGCTGTTCTGTGCCGCAGACGAGGCAGAGCTTCGAAGTCCTCTACTCGTTACCTCTTCATATTTGGATGAAGGTCACTATTACTCCGCTGAGTTCACATCCCAATGATCCAGAATCTCGCGCCCGTCAGGCCATGGAACATTCATAGACCTAGCGGCATTACTGAAACTAAACCAATTACGACAAATACTGGACATCAGTGTAATGTCGTCTTCTCATCTAAACTGTATAGACACAATAAGTGATGGCTAAACCAAAACATGCACAGTAACTAATACTAAGACCGGTAACGAATCGCTCACTTACCCGGCCGAATTTAACAAATTCCTGATCGTACAGCAACTGAGCTATCGAAATCGAATTTTAGTAAGATCGTAAGCCGGCGAACACATCAAGAAATATTGTTTATACAGGCCTGACTAACTCTAATGAGCCTATGTAAATGAATTAGACGGGCAAAATGCCGGCGATATTTATCGTGTCTAGCTACGCCATAGACTTTACATCATAGTAGGTCGACGTAAAGATGTAAATCTGAATCACGCAGTTTCTGGATTCTCTGCTGGGATAACATCCATTTGCGAATATTAGAGCACTACGCCTATACACTTTAGCATAATGCGACCAGTCTTCGTAGGTTTCATATACTTATTATTCAGTTTATGCGACAAAATTCGTTTCGCGTCTAATCACGCTTAAGATACAAATGTGTCCTTCATTTTTTGCACTAATGGCAAATAATCATTGAATCTTTCTATTGATGCAGAGTAGTCAATGAAATAACCGGTATCTTTTCCTATTAACGTTCCGAACTCCATTACCTTTCTTAGTCCATAGATTGGATTCACGTAGGTCCAAACTAGTTTATATGCTGGGGACCCCGAAAGTATATATTTATTATTATTTATGTCATCTAGGCTGGTCGCTTATAATTTTGAGATTAGGAAAATTGGTGAGGTTTTTAGATTTAACTGCTAAGTAAAGGTAGTCTTTCAAAGATATCGGAGAATGACCGATCCGCTTGGACAAATTACTATTGGTGCCTATGTAGAATATTGGTAGCCCACTTGATAATCTTGGCACATAGAAGGAAGCAATAACCTTTGACTTAAAATGATCTGGCTTATGTTGTTGCAGATTAGAATTGTTTTCAATTCGTATACTCCAATTGGATGGATACTGAACCGAGGCTCCGTAGCGGTCGTTATGATATATCAAGAAAGTTCCCGTAGGAATTGCAGCAAGGGTTGCGTCATTTAGAGTAATATTGGGGATTGAAAGTAGATGCAACAGGTCCCGGCCAACTTGGTCCTCAAGCGCGTTGAAATCTGCTATGATTAAATTATTATTATTATTATTGGTTGCAGAAGCATAATGTGATTTATTTTCGTCTGACAATGAATTTAATGTATTTATAAGGGTTGATCCTAAAGCTCGTGCATTAACAATGTTTCTGTCATTCATTTTAGCAAATATCAGCAATTCATCATAGGCAGCATGTAAATGCAAAATAGAATCAGCACTCTTGTTATTTTGAAACGACTGAATAGCTTGATCTATAAGGATTTTTATTAAGATGGAATTGTCATTCTTGTCATTTTGTGCAGATATATGGTTAATACCAAATAGAATCAAAGTTAATGTAATCAGGCAAGGTAGTAGAATGAATAATAGTCTGAACAAAGTACAGACATATTTGGTAACTAATGGTTATACTCAAGCGGCAATATTTCTTTATAGATTTCTAATGTACATCAAACCCTGTTAGGTTAAGCTCTCTCGCCTCACAGAGCATACGATCCGCAATTCAATTATATTTCGCCCGGCGATTACATAATACATTACATATGTATCAACTTAGGATATGGCTGATCCTTCATTCTGTGACATGGGTGGCACAATAGCTGCATATTTCTGACTATTGACTTCCCATATAGTGCTCGCGGGACAATATGATCGACGCTAAGTTCGCTATCAAGAAAATTGTAGAACCTACGTCCTTCCAACTTATGTTTTACTTGGTAAGTGAAAATATAATATCTTTATCACTATAGTTTACTTTAGATCGCCTGCAAATCTCACGGCCGATATCCTTTCTGTACACAGATGACAAACCAGGCGTGAATATAATATGATTAGCAAGATTTACTTTACATAATTGCATAAAGCCTCATAAGAGTCGATATATTTTCTGTCCCTACTGTCCCTAACTAGTAGTCATGATCTATCCCTGAAATGACTAACTAACATTGTATTAAATTATAGAGATATAGTAAAAAGGTAAGTATAGGTAGAGTAGATAGTGATATCGAACTAGGGACTAGATAAGAAATTTCTGGAGAAGTGGATCCTGACTAACAATTATGCTGGGATTATTCGAAGTCATGCGACTGAAGGTTTAATTTGAACGAAGTAAATCATTGACATCAGTCTTGGTATGTTCATTGCGACAGTAACATATTTAGATAAAGTGGATCTTTGGGTTTCGTTATCTAATCTGACGGTGAATTTTTCATTGTCTATGCCATCATTGCTGTTTCAGCCGTATATTATGTGATATAGTATGCAACTAATGGCCATATTCTCCGTCCATCTGACATTTCTAACAATAATAGCCTGGGTTATAATGATGTTCTGAAGGTTCGGACATAGCGGAGGTTAGTTTATCTACTTGAGAAATGATAGTGCTAATAACATCAAATTTGTACTACTATTCCTTGACCGTTTCAAATAAACTCAGCGTATTACATAGAAAAATTATATTAGGGATTTTTCATTACTAGGTTCTCTTAGTGAATGCAGCATGTACAACATCTTCTGTAAATATCTGTCGTTATTAGACATTGAAACTTTTAATTTACCTTGGTAGTATTCAATAAGATGATCAAGAAAGCAGTTCGTTTTTTCTCTATCCTCTGATATATTAGAGAGTATCATAGCAAACCAGTACTCTATTAAGGCATCTTTTCCGTACCGACTTTCTAATTCAACAAGGAAAACAAAATTAGAATGACATCGTCTACATAGGCCATAATGTGTATTTAAGTATGAACTTTCTTCATTTCTAACAATGTGCCCACATTTTGCCTTCATTTTGATACTATCCTTATTATAAGATATTACTTAGGTCTTAAAAAGTATAAGAGTTAATATTTACTTATATTGTTTAACATTAAATATAAGTTTTATAATTAGAAATAGTATATTTCAAACCGCTATTCAAAGATGAGTATTAAATAATAAATTTATACTATTTACTTGACAAACATAATTATACTAAATCATGAATTGAAGAGACTTGACTGTAAATTTTATATTATCAAAATCAAATAAGGAAAAATACTGCCATAGGAAGAGTGACACTTTAAACTGATATTGTAACTATGAATGATTCTTTATCCAATCTCCTACCTTTGGCCATAGTTCTTTATGAGCCTTTTTTCCTATCATTAGGCCTACGTGCCCAGAATTAAACTCGAATAGATCTTTATCATGACTTTCTGTTAATACATCGTTAAGAGCCTTACTAGAATTAGGTTCCACCAAATCATCATGTTTGGCTATAATGTTAAGAAATGGCATACTAATTTTCTTTAGATTGACAACTAGATCTTTAGTAGTATTTGCGTTAGTATTATTATCTCGATTTACTCCTATTTCTCCTCCTTCTATACTCATTTTACTTTTGATAAGTAAATTTTGCTTATAACAATACTCTACAAATTCTCTATAGATTTCACCAATTACAGGTGGACTATCATATAACCAGGTTTCTGTTGCAAGGAATTCTATTATTGATTCTATATCATGGGGTTGCTCAAAGAAATGGAAATACTTATGGCTATACTCTATAGGTCTTCTAAGGTTAAAAGCAGAATTTAGTAGTATGCCAGGTACATTCCAAACGCATCTAAAATATGATCTTCATTTATTGATTTTGTCCATACAGAAAGTAACGAATTATCAAGATCAAAATCTCCGGGCGTAGCGATAGTTATTAGATTTTTCACCTTTTCAGGATGTAAAGCAGAGTACATGAGCGCAAGATCACCTCCCCAACAATAACCAAGTAATGATATTTTGTCAGATTTTGTAACCTTTCTTATAAGGTCCACAGAACTGTCTATGTATTTATTTACAAAATGGCCTATAGTTAAAGTTCTATCATATGCTGATGGTGTTCCCCAATCTGTAGCAAACATATCCAGCCCCTGGTAAAGTAAGCTCCGTACTACACTCACTTCAGGTAGGAGATCTAGGATATAATGTCTGTTTATGAATGCATAGATTACAAGCACAGGAGGAGGCTTATTTTTCTTCTTCTTCTTCTTCTTCTCATAATGCTGTCTTTGTACCTACTCTTTTTCATTTCATACTTAGAGAGACCTGATTTATCATCATAATGAAATAGTGAATATTTTTCTAATTCGCAAATTTTCTGCGAAGGTGTACGGTATAGCATGTCTCTGGCTGGTTCAACAAAATCATTATTCCATACGGAAGAATTGTTTGATATATATTGATACATCTTCCCCAGGCCAGTTATTTTGACTAACTTTGAATTGTTAGCAATAGTATCTGAAAGGACCTTGATGAATTCTTCTTCTCTAAACCTTGCATCAAATATCTTACCAAATTTACTTCTTAACATACTATCCAGTTCGGGCAGGTTCTTCCAAGTCCTATTATATTCAGAAAGTGTATCAAGGTATGTCAAATAGGCTTCTGCAAAAAAGTTGAATAGCTTTGTATTAAACTGCAACGAGCTTGAATAAGCTCGGGTAAGAGCATCAAAGCCATTCATAATGGAATTATAGTAATAAAATGGGAAAAGGCCGATAACATTATTGCTATACTTGTTTGTTTCCGAATTAGTACTAGGCAATTGTACCCTATAATAGCCTCTTCTATAACCTATTTTAAAGTTCATATATCCAATATTAACAAATAAAAAGGAAAGCAATAGTTTAAACTATCCAAGAAAATAAATTGTTATAAATTCATGATGCCATATTCAAATGTAACATACCATGCAGGACCGGCATCCTTACCCATGATCTAAATCATACATCAACCATGGTGTGTGTCCCTGTATCCTTGAGCAAAAAATGACCTACACTAGATGCACAAACAGGTGAATCTAGTATATCGCAAGTAGTAAAGTCAGCTGGCTTTAAGCGCTTTAGACGATCAGCTCAGACTTCTTAATATAGTATATGAGGCAAAATCCTGAATGAGTTAGTGATTAAAAGTCCTTACCAAGCTGAATAACTCCATCCAGAGCAGCCAATGTGATAGTGCAAATGTGATGACACGTACTAAAACATTATAGTTTTGGATAAAGATTGTGAAGCTTTTATACTTGATAGTTGGCAGGTCGTGTATGTGTAGTTGATAGGCGGCTAAGTTATCGGTCTAATATCTCTCTTGCTAGGACTCGGAAATACAAACTAATCTTGCCAGCGATTGTCATTGGAGCCGTTACTGTTTCATAATATCCAAGGCCATAGCTTCCTGCTACCAACATCGCATAACGTCAAAACACTGATTAAATCATACGAAATCAAATATTGATAGTAATAGTCATCTCTATAATGCATTTAGAATTTAATATTGAGTGCTTTATGACCTCTGTTACTAAGATCCGATTTTTGTCGTGCATTTCGACATCAAAGTTTTGTCATCATGAAGACAGTAGCAGTGAGTGAGTAACTGACCAAATAAGACCAAACCTCTAAAGTGCAGTTAACTCAATACTCCTTGATAGTGTAGAAATAAAAAATAAGGCTTATGTCAAGAATTACGAATAGTTGCCTTAAGATTAGTTTGCATTTGAGTCATATCTTGTTGTGTTTTTCCGTGTTCTTTCATTCCATGTTCGGCTGCATCTCTAATAACTTCTTCCTCAGTTTCTCCTTTAGCAACGTAATCGCAGTCGCATCCTGCATCACGACAAGACAGTGTCTTCATATCTAAATTAAGAGTATGGTCGATATTAAAACAATTCCTTTAGACTACACGTAATACATATTCTAGACATAAATCTACTGAGATTCATAGAAGCAGATCATTGATCGGCACTGGGTACTGTAGACATGTTCTTCACTATATTGTCAGGAAGCCGGCGAAATCCAGCGAGATAGTCTTATGCGATTCTGATAGAAGTATGCCAAATATTTCCTAGAACTACGTCACAAGAAGGAACTGATAAGGGAAGTGGAGTGTGTTAACACCTTGTTTTCTACCTAGCATTCGTGAGACAGAAATCGAGCAGCCAACTAAAGTTGGTCTACATGCTATCACCGGATATAAGCAAAAACTTCCTATTTGTCAATGTTGAAAGGTATCGACGGATGGCAACCTATTCTTCGTAATTCAATCCGAGGGTTAGCCTAAATCGTAACGCTACCAGAAGAAATTTCAATATAATTTGTGGTAACACCTATAATAAAGATAATGTAGGTCACTTGAATATTGTATTCGATGCCCGCTGGCTTTGACCTAGACTTCTGATGTTACAGCGGTCAGCTTACTAAAAACGAATCTAACAAGAGTATCCTAGTCGGCAAACAGATCACGAAATATTGAAGCCTCGTAAATCATCTCGTAATGGTGGTCAATTACTAGATTCATGCATTAATCCAAAGTAATCAAGTCAAATAAATAACCAAACAAATAAAGGATTTGCCTACACTACATTGAAGGCTTTTTGTAACTTTGAATCGTAATTGTCTTTTTTGATTTCTAAATTGGTATTATAAATTCCATTACTTGATTGAGGTCCTATTTGTACAGTAAATGTCGCATGTCCATCTTTATCCGTATATGCCGTTTGAGTAGTTGTTGTTGTTGTTTTGTCTATGGATGGATTGAAATTTGGTGGTTCTATGGTCAGTAGAACAAGTACGTCAGAGATGGGTTGATCCGTATATTTATCTCTGACAGTTACACTCATGTAAGTTGTATCACCTACTTTTACGGGGTCTTTTATAATAGAATAGTCTATGGTATACTGTTTTGAAGACTTGCAGTTAGCTATTCCACTAAACAGAGGTGCAAACTTTCCTCCAGCAATATTATCAACAGTATTACAAAAGCCCTTTCCATCTGAGGATATACTATTTTTACCATCAAAGGCAGCTGCTTTTCCATTTCCAGAAGTATCAATATCCACATCAGCTCTGGCAGTTTGAATGATAGTAGGTAAGAGTGATAGTGGTGATGATGATGATATTGCGGGAAGTATTGAATAATTAGATAATAATACCGAAGGTGATGTCATAGTCAAGACTACAAGTAGACTAATAATAAGCAGAAACTTGGGTTCTCTTTTCATATATCCCCTACCTTCTTTATTGTATACATGTCTATACATACTCATCTATCTCTTTAAAATTAGTTGATTTGAAAAAATGTGATTGGTGTCTTTCCATACCATTCCAAATCTTGCTCACAAACACTAATCAATCATCTGCCACCAGCTGCTGCGGCTGCTCCTGCACTGCCACCGGCTGCTGCCAGATGATGCTGCGCTATCGCCAGCTGCTGCGGCTGCTGCTGCACTGCCACCGGCTGCTGCAGATGATGCTGCGCTATCGCCAGCTGCTGCGGCGTGCTCGCGGCTGCGCCATGACTACCATGATGATGATTATTATGATGACCGTAGTTGTAGTGGTGATGGTTTCTGTGTGCGAACACGGACTGCTGTTCTGACATTGTTGTAGTAACTAGCAATAGAGCTATTGTCGCTATTGCTATTCCTGAGATAATATAACTTCGATTCATATCTATACAATGTATAATAGATTCGAGTATACCAAGATTATGAACATATATTACAACTTCTTGATCTGTAATTATTTTCTATAAGATATTTGGTGCAATTTTTTCACTATATGAACTTGATGAGCAATAATGTAATCGTACTTATAGCAGTAATCACAATGAGCCTCATCGTAATTATTCTAATCTACTCCAAAGCGTTATGTAAGGACTTTAGAGTATTTATCTGTATACAAATAACGAATATGTCTTTAACTATCGATAGACTAACTTAGTTCATTGGAATCGCATACAAGTTAAAAAATATCGTTGCTATACTTATCTAGACAGGCAAATAATAACCATGTCTATGATGTTAGAATAGACCTGATATAACTAACCTGATTCATCAATCCGCCTGCCAAATAGTTGGTCTGGATAGACCTCATACTTCCGGCAGTTATGCCATATAGAATATCCATAGACAATCGGCCGGCCGTTATAGAATTCAGCAGTCTTAGGGGATGTGCTTCCTACCTATGACATACACTGAATTCATTTAACGTCCGTGTGCATAACTAACTGTCAGTATACGTTATCTATATTATACATTATAGAATATATTAGTAAATTAATAGATATGTTATTATCTATAATTATCTCTATTTTTCTTATGAAAGTGTCGTTAGGTTCAATCTCTGCAATAATGTTGATAGGAAGTTTAACGCCTCGACATCAATTGACATATCCAATATCTTATGATCAATATACACTATTTATGATGCTTTTTGCCGGCAGGTCTGCCCCCATGAAGGTTCTCTATAAGAGATCATATCAGATCCGGCAAACTATCCAAGATCAGTATATGTGAGACAAGATGAGTAGTATGATATCTTAGCGACATTACTTGTAAAAAGACAAGACTATCATACGCTTTCAATTTTCCTCATACTGTCAACGTAGAGGTGTAAATCTGAAATCCCGCAGGGTCTGGATTCTCTGCTGTGACAGAAGTCTATTTGCGAATACTAAAGCGTTACATGTGTTGCATCGTAACATAATACGTCTAGTCTTGATAGGCTTGAGCACAGCCATAGCATTGCAAAAAAGACAATACACATATCATTCCCATGAGTTGATAACTGACAATTTACTAATGTACAGTATATCATATCTAAGCTATATATAGCACCAAGAGAATTTCGCCGGATAGTCTGGTTGTTTGCTGGTTTTGTGCTGGTTTTATGACTGCATGAGATCTTCGCCGGTCTGCCGGCGTGGACAAGAGAAAAAATCCGGTGAGCAGTATAAGATAGAAAAACTTAAGGAAAGTATGATGAGACATGAAGTTATCGCCGGCTCCCAAAAAAAGTGCGCAAGCGATCTAAACATATTTCTGGCGTTTAATGCGTTCAGAATGGTTAGATTTCTAGATAACTCACAAAAAGGAGTAGAGCAGGATATAAGATATGTCAAACCTATCAAATTGTAAGCATCCAGGGCAAAATAAGAAGAGATCAAGCCTAGTGAACAAGACGTCAGTGTTCAGATACTTTAGTAGATAGATGAAGAAACAAATGAAGAATAATGCTAAAATCATAGGATTCATAACTGGGGCATTGACCCTGGCCTTTGTGGTACAAATACATGATCTAAATGCAAAATCTGACCACGAATCTCAATTAGCACAAGAAGCCAGATTATTGGCCAAGAGCTTTAGAAATGATGATGCTAAAATAGGCAAATGCAGATCCTTATCAGAAAACCCCAATTCAGAGAACGTAACTAGTTGTATTGAGAAGGCAGTAGAATCGAATAATAAAGATCTAGCACTATTGAATAAGGTCAGTTAATCTAGCTTTGAGATTGTCATCTTGTCTTTGTTCTCCCTGGAGATGTACATCTTTATCATAAAAGCATTATTCTGTTGTAATAGTTAGAAGCGATGGCACTTAACGAGTTGATTGTCTGGTGATCTTTACCATTATACATTATTGAGATAGCTATCATATTATTCAAATATTTATCCGTGTTCATTTAGCCTCACCTAAGGGATATATCATGGTATGACGCCTTGAAGGTTATTGTCTACTTACAGATGTCCAAATTGTAATTCTTTGAACTCTGTTGATGTTAGTAAAATCTATAATGGAGGATTAATATTTGCCTGTGGCAAATGCAGTGTTTGTGGTGTTGTTAAAGCAATTGACGATCACGATGAAGCATATTTAGAATTCTTGGATATGTATGACAACGGACAGATCTCTAAATTACAAGATTTAGAATCTTTGTCAAATCGAGAAAAATTCTTACGTCCAAGGTCTGAAATAGAATCTTTGCTAGCCGATAATAACTTGATGGAAAATGACCTACTCAAGGCAATACTACATTCTAAAAAGGATTATGTTGTTGATTTCCGGGTCTTTCAAGAATCCGCACCCGAAACAGGTGACGATCTTGGACTTTTACCTCTAGATGAAGGAATTATTGATGCATTACATGCGAAGAATATCGCGAGGCTTTACAAATTCCAAGAAGAGTCATTTGAGCAAATTTTAAAGGGAAACGACATTATAATTGTCGCTCCTACTGCTTCTGGTAAAACTGAAGCCTTTTGTATTCCAATAATACAAAAAATCTCTGAGGAAATTCTACATTTTTCCTCGTTGAGGTACCAAGGCTTTAAAGAAAAGGGAAAGGTGTTTGCTGTTTTTGTATATCCGACTAAAGCATTGGCACGAGATCAATTGCCAAAAATAACTCAAATCGCAGCAAATTTGGGAATAAACGTGAACATATTTGATGGAGATACTACAATGGCCGAAAGAGAGTCAATAATTAATAATTCAGTTCCGGAAATCATTATCACGAATTTTGATGTAATTCATTATCATCTGATTAACAGGACAAGATTTTCACGTATGATTAAAAGTACGAAATTCCTAGTCGTTGATGAGGTCCATGTCTATACTGGTATATTTGGAGCAAATATTCATCATGTGATAAAAAGACTGCAAAGACTGATTAGATCATCAAGAAACGTGGAAAAACTCCAGATAATTGCTGCTTCTGCCACTCTGTCAAATCCTAAAGAATTCTGCAAACAACTGTTTGATAGAAAAATGGAAATGGTACAGGGCTTAGGCAGGAGAGGTAAAATAAACTTCGCCATCATGTTCCCGTCATTACATTCACAAAGGTCATTAATAATAGAATTACTTAAGCAGACCACTGCGAGAAAGCATAAAACAATTGCCTTTAGCAAATCGCATTTGTCTTCTGAACTCTTGGCTTTTTATTCATCAAAGCAAGGTATCCCGATAAAAGTACATAGAGCTGGGTTGCTAACTGTGGTGAGAAAGTCTGTCGAAGAATCTTTTAAGACTGGTAAATTAATGGCTATCTCTGCTACTCCAACGTTGGAACTAGGTATAGATATTGGGGATATAGACGTAGTAATTTCAGATATCGTACCTGTTAATAGGCTGATTCAAAGGTTGGGAAGAGCCGCAAGAAGTGGCCAGGATGGGTATGCTTTTCTTGCTTTAGGTAACGATCCAATAAGCCAATATTACAAACTACATCCTGATGATTATTTACAGGATCAAGAATTTGCGTATACTGATCCCAGTAACCCATTTGTAATGGAGTATCAAGTTCTTGCAATGGCATGCGACAAGCCAATATCTATGTCGGAGTCGCCTTCAATTATTTCTACACTTCACAAGCTTATCTCAAAGGATCTTATCAAGTTGTCAAATGGCAAGTTCGTACCTAATTATAAAAAAGCTATGGAGGTCCTTAGAGAATTTAGTATTAGGGGGATTGGATCCAAGGTGGGGATAACCTACAGTGGAAAATTAATAGGCGAACGTCAGATGCCTCAAGCAATAGAAGAACTCCATGATCATGCCATATATTTTTTGGCTGGAAGAAGATATCTTGTTCAAAAGCTATATTTTAGTAATAATAAGCAAGATAGTAAAATTCAACTACGGGAACAACTACCAGTGCCTTACGCGGATCTGAAATCTATTCCCTATGACTATCCATACTATACAAAAGCAATTGTTAATGAGTTTCCTACTATTCTGGAAATTCACAATCAAAAAACCACGTTCGGTCTGGAAGTTCTATATTGCTCCTTAAGGATACAAAAGAAAGTAATCGGCTATTCAAACATAGAAGTTGGCAAAGAAGCATTACAGGGTACAAAAATTATGCTTGAAAATCCTATAGAATTTGAGTTTATAACTAAAGGATTGGTCTTTAAGGCACCTTTGCCTGAAGCCATAGCGAAATCTGCACTTGATGAGCAATATGTAGAAATGAGTGGTTACCATGCCTCAGAACATGTCATAATCGAAGGAAGCTCAATGATAACAGGAGGAGCATCTCAGGATTTGGGTGGAATATCACTTGGATCCACAGGTTTGATATTTATATATGATGGTAGCGTGGGCGGTAATGGCGCCAGTAGAGCTCTATATGAGAAGTTTGATAAAGCGATTGCACGAGCATTAGATATTTTATCCGGTTGCCCATGTATAAGTGAAAGTGGTTGTCCTAGATGTACTTTTTCATACAGATGTGGAAACAATAATGAATATCTGCATAAATCATCTGCTAAAGAAATATTGAATAGGATAGTGAGTGGGCAGCAAATGCAAATAGGTGATGCAACAATATTAGATAAACCTCTTGTCTGATCGATATCAAAATCAAAATCAATTGCAATTCTAAAGTATTAGGACACTAATATGCTGTAATAATAATATCTCAGAATAAATGATATTCAATATCTTGGCAAGACAAAAAGATGCTTTGCAATGACTAAATAGCCTTCCAGTTTTTAAAGAATTACATTAATAAATACAGGCAGACACAGTATAGAATTAAGCAAATAACGTAGGGGTTTATGGAGGTCGTCAGAAAATATCAAAATTGTATTCGTGCCTTGCGTCTCGATCTCAGAGCCGAGTTTATGTTAAGTCGTGTCTGTCCACAATGAGGATTAGTTCAATAACGAGTTGAATAGACCGTTTCTTTGATAAATAAGAATGCTATATTCAGATATAATTTCGCATAACGTAGTAGACGCGAAAGCTATCAACGCTACTATTACTCTCATTTTTGTAGATTTGTAGAATTAGGGTAATGAGAATTGGAATAAGAATTACAATGAGAATAACTGTGGTCTAACCAGTAATCTTAGATTCATTATTGTTATCGGTTTTTCCATCCATCTATATGAATATTAGACGATTGATGAATTATTACTTTGATGGAGGGGTTTGCACTAAGTAAAGGGGAGGGTTCGCAGATTAACTTTCGTGGTACAAAAATGGTTGTCAAGGTCTCTGAGGAAAATTCTGAAGGAAGGTATTCATTAATTGAAATGGTACATCCGCCGAACATAGGTCCTGCATTTCATATTCATCCTAATGCATCTGAAGCCTATTATGTGATTGAAGGAGAGTATATAATACGATGTGGCGAAAAGATTTATCATTCCCAAGCTGGTGATTTTGTGTTCATTCCAAAAGGTGTTCCGCACAATTACCAGTCAGGTCCAAGCGGTGGAAAAGTAATTGTTATTTCACCAGCAGGTTTAGAAAAATACTTTAAGAAAATCGCAGATACTCTTCAGATTGGTAAGGTTACATGGGAATTAGAACAGGAAATTGCGCGTCGTTACGGCCAAGAATTTCTTGATAGTCTAAACCACTGGGGACAATAATATAAAGGAATCATCTACTATCATCAGATTTTGCTGCTTTCTGGCTGCAAAAACAGGCTAACATTTGATTAGTAGGAGATCTTATCCTATATTTTTAAAGATAACTCAGAGAATTCCTCGTATTACAAATAGTTTTCACCGAATTTGTTATTTCACAGCCAATCTGCGATGATTACCTCTGTCTCAATTTCAAGGTTTCTGGATCAATCAGACGACTTACCTCTGCCAATGTAGTGGGTTGAATGAATTTGTTTAAGGTACTCTGAATGCGGCTGTCCTTTTCCTAATTCTACCATCATTCCTTTTGTTTTTAATCAATTTTTGTTTTCTTGGTTTTTCCTTAATTGCAAAAATGATATTTTTTGCAGCTCCTTTTCCTTGTCTTATTGCGTGCTGAGCCGTAGGAGGATAAGGCTTTCCCGGTATTGGGATCAGTTATAGACGCACAATCACCAAGTGCATAAACACCGTCGTTATAAGGTACTTCTAATTACAATATTTTGACATCCAAATTGGAATATTATTTAGTTTCCTTCTCTCTATAATGAGGAAGAATAAGTGCAAGGGCACCTAATGCAGCATATTCATTTACAAGTATTTGATATCCTATTTTCTTCAGTATAGTTTTTTGCCATGTATATCAAATCCTTTATTGTATAGTTGGCATACATATTTTGAGACTTTAGCGATCTTTGCATCTAGTAGATAGAGATTGAAACCAGGTTTAAGATCTGCACTGTTTTTATCTACAGGTCTGTCTGCAAGGGAAGCTGTTTTAAGAGTAACACGTTATTAAATTATTGTGTTTTCGATGGCAAATCCTGAATTTTAGCATTAGCCTGAGCAAATGCCACCATTATCTTCGTTATCGAGAGCACCAAGTTTATTAACCTAATCACTCAGAGTCTTCCGAAATCCTTAGCATTATCATTATACTCAACCACTATATGCATTTTATAGACGGATCATTATATCGAATGTTAAGTTCTATGACACATGTCCATCGTAGTTAGGACTGACCCAAATTTGCTCATTATAACGAGTCCCTACAATCATGTTCTTAATCAATTATGACCGTCTATACTATCTCTTTAATCAAGTGGAAAATACAAAATAATAGAAAATTATACGCATCTAGAGGTTATGAGTCACGGGGGATAGACGCCTTCCTAATTTTAGTAATTGACTACGAGGATTCCTTTGTTTTCTCAATAGTTGGCGATTTAGTCTCTTGATGCATCTCATTATTAGTAATGTAATCTATGTTTGATGAGTTGGTAGTAGTTGATGAAACGGAAGATGTTGTTGTTTGTGGTACTGAACCATCATCAACATGAACACTGCTCTCGGGCTTTTTATCGAAGGTGAACCAAGAGTCTCGATCAGAATAATCGTCCTTAGCCAGACCTTCACCTAATCCTGATAAAATTCCAGAAGGTATCGGTTGTGATTTGCTGAAAAGATTCGATAAACCCAATAATGCTCCAACTCCACCATGATGCACTCGTCGGTTAAAAATATAGACTTTTCCTGGGTTTTCTTGAGAATTCCAAGAAGATGTTATCAATTTGGCAATTGAAGAACCTAGTCTAAAAGCTTCTTTGTTCTTATCAGAGGATTCGTTGTCAGCCTGAGATTTCTTAGTCTCGTTCTGGGAACGGTTTCTAAAAAACATATTATAATCTTCATAGTTATATGGTAGCATTAGATAATAAAGATATGCTATTGATCTGTGCTGATAATTTGAGGCAATAATTTGCTTGGCGATATTGCAAACCTAATGACGATTAATATGCGTAGTCTAGAGCGTACTAGCAAATCCAGCGAATGTTTATTCGTTATATATTGCAAATTAATGTTATCTTTCACTAGCAGAATAACGAGAATTGATCACCTTGACTTTCGTATTTTCTTACATAATATCTTAGTATAGGGATATTATAGTGAGTCTTTATGAAATTTATGACCTAAGTAATTTTATAGGCAGTTCAGTCTTGGTTACGTTTAGTGCAGATTATATCAAATAGGACGCATTCATAATATGATATTAGTGAATATGTGGTCAATCACTTGTCTGTATTATGTTCTCATATGATCTGTTTATAGTTTTCAGAAGCGGTATCCGGTTTATGTAAACGTGCTTTCTCTGGGATTTTTAATGTCTACAATAAGCAAATCATCGGTAAAAACATGGATCAACACTTTCATTCTGCTGTTATTGTGAAAAGTTATGATACGAAACTGATAATAATATTAGATTCTGTTCTAACACATGTCGGATTCATTAGAGCAGCAGCAACAGCAACAACAACCACAGACGCGATTAGGAGTGGTCACAATACATGACGCATGTCCCGCTTTTTCAACAAAGATATTCGAATTGGCTGATGAATTAGAGAGACTAGACATAAAATTCAATATTGCATTGGTGCCATTCTTTAATGAAAAGCAAGACCTTCCTCGATTTCCTGAATTTGTTGATAAGATAAAATCCTACGACAACTGCCAAATTGTTTTGCACGGTCTTTATCATGAGTTGAAAAATGGTCAGTTTGATAACTTCCATGATACAAAAGAAGCAGATGCGGAGGAACAGATACGTGCAGGGCTAGAGATATTCCACGAAATAGGAATAAACACAGACGTGTTTATACCACCAGCATGGAAATTAAATAATAGCTCAATCAAAGTATTAGAAAAGTTGGGATTCAAATTAGCAGAAGAGCAAGAAGAATATATATTGCTACTTTCGCAAGGAGAGTTTAAGAAAATAAAGCTGCCAAAGGTTTTAAATTGGGATTCTACTGGCTTTCCAGAAAAGAACATTGTAAACATGAGTAGAGATGAAAGAGCCTTCAAGTTGCAAACAGAAGAAAGACCACAAATTATCAGAATAGCTTTGCATCCAAGAGACCCGGCTGAAGCAATCAAGGATCAAAAACAGATGATATCTATACTAAAGGATAGTGCTTATGAGATACCCACATATACGGAGCTTGTACCCAAGTTACAAAAATTAGCTCATTTAACAGAACTGAATTGAAGAATAATAATAATAATCTTGTTTTATAACTAAAGATAGTAGACTATTCGCCGTCATAATATCTATAACCTTAATAGATGCTTATACAGTTATATATTCATAGACTTTGCGCTATGTCCTTCAATACATATAGGACAAAAATATCTCTAGAGATTTTCTTCGAAAATATCTTTAGTATTGCATTATACATCTGCCAGAAGAGTTCAAACGTTATATTTTAGATAGAACGTTATTAACTATTGACTGTACAAGGAAAGGGCAGGAAAAAGACTATACTAAGAACTGTTCGTCTAGATAGGCAATTAGATGAAGCTTTAGATAAAGATGCGGAGGAACACGGTATTAGTGAAAATGCGCTTATATCTTCAATACTTGCAAAATATATTGAGTGGGATAGATATGCTGAAAAGTTTGGCCGCATTTCTTTGCCAAGTGAGGCTCTGAAAGCAATTATTGAAGCTACCGAACAAGATAAGTTAAGAACTGCCGCCGAGGAATTTGCAGCATCAGTTCCCAAGGATTATATCATGTTTCACTACAGGAAATTAGATGTTGAGGCATGTCTTTTGCACCTGTCGTTTTTAGCTAGATATGCTGGAATGTTCAAATATGAAGTTCAGATAGAACAGGAGAGAAGATACACAGTCACAATTCATCATAAATTTGGCGAGAAGTGGTCTTATTGGTTAGAAAAGTCCATTTCTATTGGCCTGTTTAAGAATGTACTAGGAATCCTCCCAAAAACTCATCTGAGTAAGAGTTCCGTAATATTTACGTTTTTTCTTCCGTAGCAATATACATTTGGCAACTATCAAGCCTCATTGTACCAATATGTTTTTTGGATTCGTGCCCATTAATACTTAATGAATTAGTAGATCACGGAATTATTATATCTTTGAATACCATCATGCCTCATTTTATGGCATAAGAATTACTAGTAAATTCATGAGATGGAGGACAGATATTATTGTCACGATCTTAACGACTCGAATATTTCTTCATATATGGCCCGCTAGGCTCTTCATTTTGCATATTTTATTATCAGAGATATTATTCCTCATTCTTCGATCCCAATAGCGCGTATAGGTGAACCTGAAGCACCTACAAGTTTCAGAGGAGTCATTATGAGCGTAAACTTTTCATTGTTGAATCTGTATAAATTGCATAAATTTTCTATTACTAGAATTTGATTTGACAGGAGCGTATTATGAGCTATGAGTCCGCTATCAGAACCTACGTCAATGCTCGGACAATCTATTGCTACGGCATTAACTTTTTTCTCTACTAGAAATTCCGCCGCGTCCTTTGATAAGCCTGGATTATTTTTCATATAATTGTCCTTTTCATTGATTTGCTTTTCCCAACCTGTGGATAAGACAACAGTGTCTTTTTCTTTTATCTCCAATTTAGTGTGTTTTCTTATATCATGGCTAGTAATCATTTGATTAGAATTCTTCTCTATTTTTATGAGTATGCTATTATTACAAATATACCTATGGACTTCAATTTGATCTATTGTTGGGCCACTAGGGGCGAAATGAAATGGAGCATCCATGTGGGTTCCCGTATGAGTGCTCAAAAACACGACTTCTGAAATATATCCTTGAATCTCAAATTTTGACCATTTTAGGAACGTAGGTGATGGATATCCAGGGAAGGTTATCATATCCGATGTGATTCCAAGTGTAAGATCAACTATTTTCATGTTTTAGTACGGTGTTATTATTATTATTATTATTATTATTATTTCCTTTTGTCATAAACTATCGATCTACATAAGCGCACTATCTAGATTGGCTATCGTATGAAAAGCGAAGTTCATTTTCTATTCGGTTAATTTTTAGAATTGGGCAGACTATGGATCGAATCATTTGTATAATATCTTTTACTATAGACAACTGCCAAGTACAAGCTAGACTTTTCCTAAAACTCGAGACGAACATATACTTAACACTTTAGTTTAATCTTCTATTTGCACGTGGTACTTCATCGGCCAAACTTTTTATGTCCCCAAGACAAGCTACACAAATGAACGACGTCTGCGACAGATATTTGCTAATCGTTTGGGTATCTTAAAAATTCTCCCTAGAATAGCAGCTTAGATGGTATTGTGTATAATTATACAGTTATATTATGATTAATCACCTTTCAATCCCGAAGCTTCATGTATTAGGCTAATCTTAAATGATGTTCAAGACTAATTAAAACTAATAAAGGGAGAAATATATTAAAATAAATAAAGCAGAATGAGTGAGAAACCATACTATTAAACTGGAATAAGTATAACATTGAACATAATACGTCTATCGCAACCGGATAAAAAGAGTTAAATGCCGAACAGAAATTTCAAAATATCTATCTTCATTTGAAGTATCATGAGTAATCCCACTAAAAGTAATAAGGCTGGACATCAACAACATAGAATAAATACTTTAATCAGACATGTGCGAAAAAAATCCCTGACTTACCGCTAGCCAACGGGTACGGTTCTATTGTTGGTAATCTAAATATAGACGCCATATGATGTCGTTATCTATACTTTTATTCTCAAATTAGATTCAACAAGGAATGATAAAGCAGACTCGGTTTGGCCCAAACATATAATTATGCATAGTTAAGATGGGATTACTAATAGATATTAGTTTACATCACTACTGAAGTCTATGTCAATTTTGAATTAGACGTAGAAATGCTAGAATGAGATAGAACTGGTAAGGCCAAGTTTCTCTCGTACTTACACCCTCATGACTTTACCACGATTTAAGAGTTTAGCAGTCTATACCTATTTTTATTAGGCGCAAGCAAATAGGACTGTAAAGGATAGGTACATACAACAGTATTAATCGCAGCTTCTAAAAGTCCTATTTTAAGAAATTTAATGTACGAAAATGCTTTTATCCCTCTCTCCTCAGCAGTCTCTATACTGATGATGTTCTTGCTGCACCAAATAATGGAATATTACCAGTAATAGTAGTTTCAGCTGCAAGTATGGACTATAGAGAAATATCATCAGTAGAAAATCCCTTATGTCGATACAATTATAGCTAGCAGTGTTGGGTACATTAAAGTAATCAGTCTAATGTCAGGCTATTAGTTGAAATTATTGCGTTATTTATAACCGTTAAAATCCAGAATCAACTCCACGAGATAATTTAATACAGGAATTAAATCAAAAACAAATGTAATCGTAATAGCAACAGATGTTGACTCTGACCGTAGATAGAAATAGGCAGTCGGGATCTCCTGCATGTTTTTGATTGATTGCAGTAAAGATATACTAATATTTCGTATATTTTGATTATTTTGCACATATCTAAGCAGTAATATTTATCTTACCTGATACCCCTTAATTAGGTGCTAGAAAACATATGACTGAAGCGAAGCAGTACGCACATCCAGAAGTGTTAGTTGACATACCATGGGTTGAAAATCATCTCAATGATCCAAATATCAGAATCGTTGAAGTAGATTATGACCCTGTGGCAAACTATGAATTAGGACATATTCCTGGTTCAGTATTAGTAAACTGGAAGCATGATATAAACGATCCTGTAAATAGAAACGTTTTAAACAAACAAGCTTACGAACAGCTGATGCAAAGAATTGGAGTCAATAATGATACAACTCTTGTTTTGTATGGAGATTTCAATAATTGGTTTGCAGCATTTGCGTTTTGGGTATTCAAGTATTACGGATATAGAGATGTCAGAATTTTAAATGGTGGCAGAAAGAAATGGTTAGCGGAAGACAAGCCTGTGACAAAAGAGATTCCCAGCTATCATCAAAGGGAGTTTTAAGCTAGACCTACAGTCAGAGCCTGACAAAAATATTAGAACATTTCTTAATTATGTGCGTAATACGCTCGGAACAACTACACTGATAGATGTCAGAAGCCCAAAAGAATTTACAGGAGAAATTACAGCGCCTCCAGAATATCCTACAGAACATGCTCAGAGAGGAGGTCACATACCTAATGCTATCAATATCCCATGGGCTCAGGCCGTAAATGATGCGGATGGAACGTTCAAGTCAGTTGAAGAATTAAGAAAATTATATGAATCTAAGGGTATAACTCCGGACAAGGAAGTCATAACTTACTGCAGAATCGGTGAAAGATCCTCACATACCTGGTTTGTTCTTTCGTATTTGCTAGGATATCCCAATGTGAAAAATTATGACGGATCGTGGACAGAATGGGGAAATATGATAGACAATCCTATAGAGAAGTAGAGATTTAAATGGAGGCACATAAAATCTAAAATGATTCACATTTTATTTTTTATTTCTTTGATTCTCTAATTTGTGAGTAGCTGATCATACTAGGATCCAAACAGTACACTAACAAACAAACTAATCATAACGGCAGATGAGGTTTAGCTCAGTTGGTTGAGGTTAGATTTAACAGTGGTTAATCAAAACTCAAATAGCAAACACTTCCTTCTGAACTACTAAGCCTTGAAGCAGAGTAATAGACGAAATTTCAAATGCGATCAACCTTTAGATAAAAAAGTGGAGAGATTACGCCTAGAAAATGGAAAATTTTGTAGATGTGGGTATTTAAAATCACATCATGCTAAAATATTTGGATGTACATATTTTTACGTATGTACTTGTAGAATGTATTATCCTGTTAAAAAAGCAAGATGCAATTAATTCAATAGGAAAAATGACATGAGTGACACTAAACTAACCTCACTATCGATTCTGATAGGCGGCAAATTTCATGTAATAATAAATCTTTTGATACCTCCATTGATAACGAAGCAAGGATACAGGGGTAATAGAATATTGCTTTGAAAAGAGGTGCAGTAGACTTGCTGGTTTGAGTCTTGAGATTAGTGGTAGTTGATTTTATACATCACTACCGATGCAGAGTCAATCAAGGAAACTTTAGGGATGCCTGCGGAGAAAAGTTCAATGGTTTGAAAATACATCGTCTTTAACTAATCAGAAAGTATACAGACCAGAGGACCAGAAAAATTGAAATTTAAGGAGCAGCAGATAATGATACAACTTGATTTAAAACTAGCGAGTATATTTTTGGACATAATGATTTTAATGAACAAATAAAACTTGAGTGTAATATAGAGGCTTTTATATTTTAGTGTTATAAGTCTTGTCTGAGGTGTGAAAATCGCCAAATTAATCATACCCTATGTTGTCTAGGATATTGCATGATATGTGAGCCTGACGATACCAAAAGCCAAGACTGATCATTGAAAACTGATAGTAAGGCACGAAAAACATAATTAAATAGCTTTTGTGAAGAATTGAAGAATAATATACGGAATGCCAAGCCGTCGGTATTGGAATTTATTATTATGATCCTGTAGATGAGAATATATCGAGGATCCGAGAAGCATTTGTGTATGGTTCAATACTGTACCGACCTTTGACATAAAATTCTGTCCTTTTTACGGTAAGACGTTTAAGATAATCCAGAAATGAAAACACAGGCTAAACAACAAATGTCAGTGCCCATTCATATACATGATTTCTATTGTAATCGTAGCTAGTCTCTCTGGTACAATTTTATTATAAGACACAAGATACTTAAAGTAACACGAAACAACTTTATACAAAAAGGCATTTAAAGACCTGCCAGAACACCTGACTCAGTTATCTAGATAATTGTATGTCATTAAATCCATATTTATCTTCGTAATGTATATGACAACAATGTCTTTTTTCGTTCAGTGGACTTAATTGTAATAGTATCGTTTTTCAGCAATTTGTCCGAGCTGTTAACAGCGGTATAACACTAAAAAGCGATATTTCGTTATATTTCGGTATAATTAAACAGTACAAAAACAAATTTGTGTACAATCGACTAGTAACGCATCTATAGTGTAACATTAATTTTCTGAACATGATTAACATCATAGACAGGTGGTATCTAAAACACTGCTATCCCTTGCATCTCTTTGCTACATCTTTGGCGTTTGCTACAGATTTTTCAGTTTTACAGCACTTGTTTATTAATCATGATAACTGACGATAAGATTTTAGCGATAAAAATTGATTTCCATGACTGTATATATTCTGTTAGAATATAGTCCATTTGAATGACTAGAGACATAGAGTTATATCTTAGATAAAGATATATAGATATACTTAATATGAAATTTGGTTTACAGCATCCCAATTTTAGTTTCGATTATAAAAATGACGATACATCCCAGATAGTGGATTCTTTAAAAGATCTCATCTTAATGGCAGAGAATGCTGGCTTTGATTCCTTTTGGGTAATGGATCATTTTCATCAGATAAAGTTTGTAGGAGGCCCAGATGAACCTATGCTTGAAAGTTGGACAACTATCTCCGCGCTTGCAGGTATTACTACAAAAATAAAACTTGGAACGTTAGTAACAGGCATTGTATATAGACATCCAGCAATCCTAGCAAAGATTAGTGCTACGTTAGATGTCCTTAGTAAAGGCAGATTGTTTATGGGAATAGGAGCGGCATGGAATCAAGAGGAATCCTTCGCATATGGAGTTCCTTTTCCCTCGACAAGAGAGAGGTTATTGAGACTTGAAGAAGTCATTCAAATTATACGTAAAATGTGGACTAAATCTACCGCTACCTTCAATGGTAAATATTATCAGATAAAAGATGCTTATTGTAATCCTAAACCATTACAGAAGCCTCATCCTCCTATTATGGTAGGTGGGGGCGGAGAACGTAACACATTAAGGATCGTGGCAAAGTACGCAGACGCATGCAACCTATTTGGCTCTTTCGAGACAATAAAAAGAAAGTTGAGTATATTAAACGAACATTGTAAGAATGTTGGTAGAGACTACGATTCAATTCTGAAGACCAAATTGGGTATTGTGTTAATCGATAATGATAAGGAATCACTAAACAAAAAGTTAAATGAACTGTTTAAGGGAATGCCTAAAGAGCAGATTAAAGAATTCGTTATTTATGGAACTCAAGAAGAAGTCTTGAAAGAAATAGAATCGCTTGAAAATGTCGGGATTGAGTATTTCATAGTGGATTTAGATCCATCTAGAGAACTCGAACAATTAGAATTGTTTGCAGATAAAATTATGAAGAACCTTTCCTGATTTACTATACCAACAGGATAAGAAAGTGTTATTATATTATTTAACAAGCTTTAAACTTTAAAATTAACGTAATATGTTATAATATTACCTAGAGATACTGTAACTCTTTGTCAGTGACCAATGAATATTTAATATTTTACTATTTGATTATCTGATATAATTTGTAACTGTGACTAAATCAGCTAACGAAATGACTATCGTAAGTGTAGAATAGACGAATTTCAGAAATATCATCATGTTTGAAAATGAGTTCTGCGATATCTGAATCATAAATTCGTAATATTATCAAATTAGACAGTATAGATGTATGTATACAAGTGGAAGAGAAAAATGTTGCAATAATAACAGGTTGTTCGTGTGGGATTAAGCTTGAAACCTTAAAAATTTTGCCAGAAATGGGTTTTATGCGTACTCTACAATGCCTAACATTGACAATACAAGAAACTGACAAATCAATCAGAGAAAATTCTGGTCGAGATTGATATGCCACTGTAAATTATTAGGCTCGATGTCAACGATGGCTTATCTATCCATAATACAATTGATACAATATTATCAGAAAGACAGACGATCGATATTTTAGTAAATAATGCCAGGTATGTATCAGTATGCCCAATAGAAGAGACATTAATTGATGAAATGAAGACCCCAGTTTGAGACTAATCTCTTTGGGGCAATTAGGGTTATTAAGTCGATATTGACTACGATGAGAAAACAGATGAGTGGAAAGAATAGCAAATATCTATGGGTAGCAAAATTGCCGTTCCTCTTAATACAACTTATCACGCTACAAAATTTGGCTTGGAGGGAATATTTGAATTACTACAATTTCAATCGGAATAGTTAGGATAAAGATAATACTAATAGAATCTGGAGCTGTAGAATCTAATTTTTGGGCTAATTTGAAAATCGCTAAGCTCCGAGCAGATGTACAGGCCTAATTCGCCTTAGTTACGATTAATTCAGACTGTATCAAAAGTGGTTGAAAGAATGTCCGGAGAACCAATCACCGCAGGAGAACTTGCATGAGAGGTATCAGAGACTGTCACCTAGAGACTATCACCTCTGACGACCCGGGTTTAGATATGTAGGTGGTAAGGATGCCACAAGAATAATGATACAAGGAAGATATGTCTGAAAAACAGTTTAAAGAATGAATGATGGAGAATTTCGGCCTGGTATAGGAATCTGTGAAGACTGATTATTACAAATATTTACTTACCGGCACAGACCCATCCTCTAGATAGACTCATTAAAAGTAGGTATTTTTGAGCTTCTTCTAGGAATATTTGGAAACTTAATTACTAATAGGCCTCCTTATTGTATTCGTTTATTTATATAGATCGTGTATCTCACATAGAGAGCAGAAGATGTTGTTAATTTATTTCGAATAACCATTTATTCCTATAATTCATAAGTAAATCTACTGTCGTTCCTACAACATGAGGTTGGTTGGAACCCCAGGAGCATATTTGTCAAATTGATGACATGTGTTCATCCGTGCAAATTGTTTTGGGGGCTACACCATCAACCAATTTGCTATATTTTTATTATAGTATACACATTTGATTAGATTTGGTTGTCATTCAAGCTATTAAGGCGATGCGATCATAACTCTACTTTCTTGATCTCATTTTATGGCAAGTTATTAGTTAGTTCTTTTTGAAAGTTTCGTAATCAACTCTTTAATCATTTTCTGTTGCTCCAGTATTAATGCAATAAATAACGATTCAGTCGTAAATGGCTCGCCTTTAGCATTTATTGCATCAACATATTTATTAATTTCCTCTATCATTTCCATAAATGATTTTTTATTATCTGCTCGTAAAGCGAATGCAAAGCCATTTTTCCATGACTCTATTTCTTTTGTTAAACTATAGTTCTCATTCGTAGCCAAATATGTAATTAGCGCACATTCCTATTATTATTATTATTATTATTATTACTATATATATATATATTATTATTATTATTATTATTATTATTATTATTATTATAGAGACTACTTTACCGGGAGGGAACAGTTAGTTTGGTTGGTTGTTTATTTGTTCATACTTACACATTGTCTCATTTGTCCCTGAATATATTTAATATGTCTTCCTTGGAGAGAGGTGTATCTGTACCTGTTTACTTGTGGTATAATTCAATTTCAACGACTTTCTGTACATCCGGATCGAGATTTTCTTGTTTATTTAGAAGCAGAAAATCTCTCCAAGACATATTGCTAGTGGTTGTAAAGGCCTGTCGTGCAGCAAGCTCGTTTTTTAGCGAGTCGAAGATCTGATAATGTCGATAACAGTATATGCTATTATTATCATCAAGCGAAGAGGCATTCTGTCCACATGCTATGCATATCTTTCCTGCTCCGATAGTCATTATTTGTGATAATTTCTAGCCCTTAATATGGTTTAAAAATATCATATATCAGCTCAATTTCCCACACTATACCATCCATCACCATTTTCACGTAGTGCACAGACAATAAACGACAATCTATTAAATCAAGTGACTATATCAGCATTTAAATATAATACTACAATGAGTAATAGTACCAATATTTCCAAATCTAACGCAACTAGTAATACACGTGCTAGCAATTTCACACATTAAGTTGATAGGATAGTTGCTAGACGGTTTGATGTATAGATATTCTTACTTATTCTTACTGTATCTGTACCTAGGTACTATTACTATATGCTATAATTACAGACACAGATGAATATTTAGCTTACGGACATGGGTTAAACTTCTGTTGTCAGGAAGTACCTCCTCCATTCCATTGTGATCATAACAAGAATGGTGGAGGTAGTTCTAATAGATAGAGATGTCAAGAAATGATACTCCGTTTAAATCCTGCTTTTACGCCTGTTTTTAGTACGAATTTGATCGTAGAGATAGTAGAGATCGTGAAGATATTTCATTATATCATAATCTGCAGTTAATGTGTGATTTTGTTAGTTTAGCTAACTTCATGTTGTTGGTTTTAAATAATATATCAACTACTAACAATATACATGACTCGAGCTAATGGGAAAGATATTAAGTCAATGTTAATAAACAAAAAAACTATTTCATTATTCTTTCAGTTGTCTTTGACGGTCCTGATTTTGCTAGGAGCTGGATTAGCGCCTGCTCAAGCTTCAGCGCAATCAATTCCAAGTACTGGCAATACATATTCCTTCTCAAACCTGAACTTATCTTCTCCTGTCAGACCTAGTCCAACTACATTTCCTCCACCGTCAGTATCTCCCGAATTGTCTGCGGCTCAAAAAAGCGCATCAACAAACAAGCCATGCACACTTACACCATCGCTGATAGAACACGAAGGTACTCCACAACAGACAGAAGGTCCATACTTTATTGATGGCATGCCTAACCGATCTAATATAAGATCAGATCCTTCTCTTGGTTCAATACAGCAAGGCATCCCATTGCACCTAGTAATTCATGTTTATGGTATAAATAAAAATGGTTCATGTAGTCCTCTCAAAGGAGCCAAAGTAGATATCTGGCATGCTAATTCTCAGGGTATTTATTCTGATATTGCTGACCAAGGTAATATAGGAAAGAAATTCCTCAGGGGATATCAACTTACGGACAGTAGTGGGACCGTTAGATTTACGACGATATATCCAGGTTGGTACCAGGGTAGAGCCATTCATATACACGACAAGGTTCGTACATTTAACGGATCAGACAAAACTTTAGATTGGACATCACAGCTATACTTTGACAATTCTGTAAATGAACAGGTCCACAAGCAACTACCATACAGCAAGCATGGACCTCCTGACATGACGAATGAACAAGATGGCATTTATGCAGGACCATCAACTGATGGCCCATTTCAGAGCAATAGTGGAAAGCATTTAATGGTTGATTTAACTAAAGAAGGACAATCCTACCGTGGTACATTCAATATTGTATTAAACACTACTCAACAAAAAAGTTAATCAATACTAAAACCGTAGTGATTCCAAAACTAAGGAGGAGGACGAGATAATAATATATATGAATAGTTTGGGACAATGTGCCTGCATGGTACAGCTTTCGAGTTCTGCGGGTACTAGTTACCAAAAAAGTGAGCCGCTAATAGTACTTGAATACGAATACAAAAGGGCAGCATAGTGAGACATTTGAGCATAAAAATGACAAGAAGTGCCATCGCATTCTTTATCATCACCGTTACCATCATTATACACTAAATTCTCCGACCTTGGCAAAGTATTCTGGCCTGAGACAACACAACACCCACCGCCAACAAGAGCAAATTTAATTGAATATTATGATAAGATTGGTAGCTATATCCTCACACATCTTAGAAACAGGCCGCTCATATTAAGCAGATTTCCGGATGGCATTGACAGCAAACACCTTTATCAAAAGAATTTGGATAAAGAAACAAACAACCTCCGGAGTATGATTAGTTACCTCTTTATCTAAGACACATTTACCATTTTCTACTGCTGTTCTTTATGCAGTAGTCTGCTTGCTAAACCTAGGATGCATAATGAATAAGCTAACACCTGATTTTGTTTAGAGGGACTCCGAGTTATTCGTTCAGCATCGCTATCTTCTTGGATACACATATGTCCGAAGAATACCTCCTTTAATACCAAAGTCTGAAACTAGTCCAGAGCATGCTAACGAAATTCTGAAAAATGAGTGAATGACTAAATTAACACGTTGGACTTTTACTGTAGTTACCTTTGCTCCTTTAGTTACACTAGGTTTGGGAATCTTGGGTTTCTTGTAAGTTGCAACTCCTTTCGATTTCGATCATGTCCATCATCAGGCGCGCCCCCTGGCGTATTTATGCATTATTATCTTCCCGTTAATCCTATTTAATTCGCATGCTGAATAGTTATATACATATGTTATTCCTATATATTTTACATGGATTCAAAAGCTCTGATTCATAGCATACTAGCAGTATCAACGATCATCATAATACTAGTAACAATGGCGTCAGTAGGGCAAAGAGTAGATACCATCTGTAGTTACAACAATAAAAAGTGCTGCTAGAACAATAACCCCAAATACAAATGACATAAATTGTCAATCTAAGAAGGGAACTGCAAACACTGAAACAGATCTAGGTACATTAAAGTTTGCAGGTGAAAAATGTACAGGTGAAAATGGTGGAACTGTAGTAGCAGGCGGAGTCAAATCCAATTCAGGAGCTACAGGAATACACGGTATTAATGGCCCAAACGACAATTCTCATATTGGGGGATTTATCAAAAGGTAAACAAGTACATACTCTATTTTTCCGCGTAGCAATAATTGTCTGCACTTGCTTGTTCTCTATAAATTACTGTAAATCTGCAAAGCAAAGATTTACTCATCTTATTAGTGCGAATTGTGCACAAATTCAGAAATTATTCTCTACTGAATATGTGAAAAGTCCTACTTTTTCCTCTCCTTCATTGTCTAAAGGCATTCTAAAATGGGCCAGCTCTAAGTTGATCTCAATCAACCGTCCTATCTGCCAACGATATCGTTTCTGAATATAATGAAGCGATGGAAATAACGCTTCAGCTTACTATAGCTGCTTATAATGATTCGAAAGTTTAATACGAAACAGCTTCTTAGGCATTAAAATCCCCATAAAGCTTCATGCAATGTAGCGACAATATATTCTAAGCTAATGTTATGCTTGAATAATTTGGCTCCAAGTCAATTTCCAGCCCTACAAAATAAGGTCAGAAATATCTTACTATTACTAATTCTTTTTTTTATACTATAGGTATTTGAATTATAATCAATATGCAAATGAGCAATAGCCAAACAAGTAATAACTATTTCAAATATTTACTATTAACTATGAAGGGTATTTCTTCGATTACAAGATATTCTACCCAATTTTGATGAGGGTTTTGTAATCGAGGAGGAATGAGACACACATCGCCTGACATTCATCATCATTTCTAATTTCATAGATTAGGATCGAAAAGATTTCTGCTAGCAGTATCATTTAATAATCCGTCTACTACCAATATAAAAAAATGAAGAGTTAGAAACAAGTTGGTATCCTTACATCTGTTTCTTATATTCACTAATTGCTGGCATCATTATTACTGTCGTTAGGACTATTACCTGTATCCTTACTGCCGCCAGAATTGTCGTTAGTATCGCTGCTGCTACTGCTGCCTACCCCCTCCAAATGTAGAATCAAAACAATCTCTTATTTGCTGTTTCGTTGCAGAACCACCGTTTGAAGCGTCAGAAAGACAACTCTGGAACTTGTCGTAATCGCCTTTACCCGAGCCGCTACTGCTTCCACTGCCGCTACTGCCGCTACTACCACTGCCGCTACTACCACTGCCGCTACTACCACTGCCGCTACTACCACTGCCGCTACTACCACTGCCGCTACTACCACTGCCGCTACTACCACTGCCGCTATTGCTACTGTCGTCTTTCTGTGCAAATACATGGCTTGTGAAACTAACTGATGACATAGATAATGCCACTGCAATTGTCATGAGAACAATTGATATCATTTTTGTTGTATACATTGTTTCTTTAACGAATATCCTCTTATGTCATTTAAATTATTTACTCAACATTTTGTTACTCCTTATTCAGGTTATGTTGTTAAACAAAATATGTGGAATTAGGTCATAATATTTTGCAAGTCGAAATGGCATAAATGGTAAAAGCTATCAATTTGGCTACATTTGATGAGTAATTTATATAATCAAGGCGAAACTGAACACTCGAAACTATTATTATTATAACGAATCATCTTTTTTGCAATAGCAATATTGCGACAAGAATAATCTCGCATATATTGAGCATTTGTGATTATTAAATCAAGACGAATTCCGATAGGCAAATCCCACCATAGATCAAACGGAATACAACTTAAATGAGAATTCAAAAGGGGTTGAAACCATCAAATATTAATAATACCGTGCTTGCTGCGAACGTATCATCTTAAAGTCTTGACATATCCATTGTATCACAGGTTTTTCATATTAGTAATTAATTTGCCGCAACAGTCATACGATTGGAGGAAAATTAAAACTTCTATGAAATGATTTACATATTTAATATTACTTTTGCGATACAGAGCATCTAAAGGAGTATCGTATTATACCTTTTTTATATTTTATTAGAGTTTTTATCAAAGTTAACGTCTTTTTCAAAGTGGGAGTGTTTATCTGCTAAATAATAGACAGATTAATTTAGCGTAGAGAGGATCGTTGTTTGAATGTTCTTAAAATGCATAGATTGAGTACGATAATATATCAGGTTAAAATGTGCAAATGACCATCAAGAGCATACAAGATAAATAAAAGATATTGTTTTTTATTCTAAATATATGAAAATTCCAAAGTAGATACCTTGATATGGTTGTAAGATCAATACTTGACTCCCTTCTCAATAGTATAAGGCTTCAGGTCTTTTGCAAAATGCCCAGAATTATATTTGCAAGAACAACGCAATCAATCTATCAATTAATCTAAGCCATGTTCTAGGGCTATAGAATTAGTAGAAGATATCTATGATTATATTGAGGTTTCCATTCTCACCGATCTCAGATAAAGAATAATACAACTCGATATGGCAGTAGTATTCATAATGAAAAGGTAAACAGGCGCAACTTAGCAATTGAAGGCAGCATTGACAGTAATAATGTTAGTTGGCACAGCCTTGATATCGATCACCGCATCAACAGCAGATAGCATATTTGCAAGAAAATATGGAAGACATGATGTAAATAATATTGATCAAGCGGCGTCTATTAGCAATTCATGTCTAAACCCTGATCTAATTCTAATACTAACGATAATATGATTAGTAACAGTAATTGTGGCGGTACAGTGTCACAGCAAGGAAGATTAGGGCAAGCATCAACACCGACAACTGTTCAAAATGCAAACCCTACAATCGAAGTGCAACGATCAATACAACCACTATTAACAACAAGAGGAAACTGTACAGCATGTTTTGATTCCTTACCTCTGCTCAGAAATCGGGTTTGAAAATACACTCCACATCCACTTCCCTAATGCCGGGATAACTACAATCGAAGAATTATGTGCGTTCCTGAGAAATGAAGTTGCGAACTGAATAGATCCGATAGAATCAATCAACACAATAAGTAGTGCCTTACCTGACGATCGAGTTAGTTAAAGCACTATTTCAAACATAACGTCTCGTGTGCTAAGAGCAGTCGAATAATATAAAATAATTAGTCTCAGATATATGCATGCATAAGATAGACAGCCAGAGAAAAACAATCCAAGGCCCACCCTAATAACTAGGGTGATCTGAACTTTACAACACTATAATTAATCTTAAACAATCAAAAATGATCCTAAAGGCAAAGTAATGATTCTTGTTCTGATCAAATTATTATGTCTTTTAATATCCAGCTTGTATTTTAGGGTTCACAGGCTGCTCGAGAATTCTATTATAATGAAAATCAATTGTTATAGCAAGAATCTTGTATACATACAGAACCTACTGAATTTACTTCATTTAAAATAGCTACTGATTTGGTTTATATTTCGATCAATTCTAAATCAATTTTTCTGCCCAGCACCGAAATATTTGAATAAGTCATTTTATCTTCTTCTTGGCTTGAAGATAAAAATGGTTTATTATACATGTACAAAGTGCCAAGCTCAGATAGCAGACACATCACTTGATCGTAAGAAACTAGATCAACAGATCTGGGAGCATTTTTGTAGTTTCCACGCCGAAGAGCAAGATTTGGACGCATTAACTGTCTTCCGTGCTTATCTGAATCCTGAAAAGTAATACTAGTATTATTTTGTTCATCTGAACCTTCTAGAACCTGCTCTTTAGTGGGCCGGGTCGTTTGTGAATTGTTATTGACACAATTTCCTGGCCCCGAATCATAGAGCCCATAAGTAGTATGATGCTACATAGGCAGTCGTCTGATATTGTTAATTAATTCAGGTCAGATATAGAAGTATCATCTCAGATCCATACCGCTATCTTTCTTCCTTGTCATTCGTTGTCGCATCCATATAGTAGACTTAAAATAGCCATATAGAAACATCTTCGTGATATGTCCCAGAATAAGGGGAATTCTCTCTTTAGTTTCTCATCATTGTTAAGAATAATAAACATGCCTGTATAAAGCGAATAAAGCGTCGTACCACTTGATCACTATTAGAATAGAAACAGTAGCAGCAGCAATAATGGTGGTATTAGTGCTAACTTTCGTGGTAAACACAACTACAGTATTTGCTGACTCGAGCGGAAATAACGGACAACGCATACAGCTTCAGAAAACGTTCCCCCCTGAATTACAAGATTATCAAGGCTGTCATGACACATTTACAGGCCCAGGACACAATGAGCCACCACCACTACCCTGAGTCACAGCCAATATCCTAGTCCTGAAATATAACACACATAGCAACCTCAGGGTCAACAGCTCTAATATTGGTTTATTAGTTGGAAGACATGGCCCTCATGGTTAAATCAACGTATAATATGACTATTACTCGGTTAAAGAGGATACTATGCTCCCATTTTCTTTTTACGAGTGAAGGTATTCACCTTAGCTCGTTTGTTCTTAGTCATGTGCGGCACTTTTAATTCTTCTGGGAAATGCAAACTGCGTATTCCCCTGTCTGCCGGTTGACCATAGAGATCTGGATAAATGTAGTAGCCTCGTTCATTATCAGGTTTATCCACTTCAACTTCAATCCTGTGAGCATTTGCCCAAGGATCCTTACGAATACCTGTAACCTGCCAGGAAACTTTCATGCATGAAGTACCACCCGTAATCTTGAAACTACTGTGGCTGTTGGTATTCTTGTTATTGTCAGCAGTATCAAAGTAGTCTGTATTAGATTCAGATATTTCCTTTGCAATGTAGAGATTTGGTCCAGGAGATCCTATAGCAGTAACCTGATAGCAAAAATCCTTATTGAGTGCGCTGAACCAATCTGGAAGATCTATCTCTGCCTCACCCTTTTCATCTAATGCAACAACACCGTCATACACGTTTTTCTTATCTGGTGACTCTACAAAGGAGTGGTGAAGGTATTTGTTAGCTGGGTCAAGTGGATGATCTATCTTAAAGGAGCCTCCGGGTTTCTCGAGAGAACCGCCTATGTAGACTCTTCCGTTTAGATATGCAGCATGGCCATATCTGCTGTAGCCATGCAGGGCATGACCGCCGTAGCTCTCGCCATAAACGCCATTCGCAATGCCGCTAATGCCATACACGCCATCACTGACCCTGCTGCTGCCATAAACGCCAATCCTGGAGTCGCTCTCTCCGTAAACGCCATTGCTGACCCTGCTGCTGTCATAAACGCCTTGGTCCTCGTAGCTGCTGCCAAACACGCCTTGGCCCCGCTGGCTGATGCCAAACACGCCAGCACCTATGCTACTCCTGCCCATCACGCCATCGCTTTGGAAACTCTCGCCATAAACGCCAACGCTGTTGATGCTCTTGCCATCCACGCCATCGCCGCTGTCGCTCGTACCATACAAGCCATCACCGTGTTTGCTGCCGCCTTTCACGCCATAACCTACGCCATCGTCAACTCCGTCTATGTGTGGCATATCAGTAGTCCTCCTTCTTCCAACAAACGGCATTTCATAAACGTGTGTATGACTGATGGAAAATATCTTTTGCAACTTTCATAAAGTAGAGATACCGGAATATATCATATAAGAGATACACATATTAGGCAGAATCGACCGCAAGATAACGGTTACGTATTAGCTCCTCAGAATATTGGATGTTAGATTCCAATTGTTCTCTAGAGGCTATATAGCTTAGATATACTGTACATTAGTAAATTGTCAGCTATCGACTCATAGGAACGATATGTATATTGTCTTTTTGCAATGCCATGGCGACGCTCAAGCCAACCAAGACAGGTCGTATAATGCTAAGATGCAATACGTGTAGCTCATCCTCCAGGTATGTCAACTCCATTTGTAACAGTTGGTCAGACGCTAAGAGGTGCTCTTGTATTCGCGAATGGAATGTTATCACAGCAGAGAATTCAGAAATTGCGGGATTTCAGATTTACACCTGTACGTCAACCTAGTACGATGTAATCGCCGGCATTTGTGCATCTCATTCATTTACAAAGGCTGCGATTACAGTTAATGGGACTATCTGAGCAGTATTTCGGGTTTATTCGCCGGCTTGGACAGTCTTGCTAGATTTCGATTTCGGTAAGTCGGTGGCTATTGCAAGACAAATCCTGGCAAAGATCTGGAGAAGTAAATAAGGAGATCGGTTTCAGATCATTTTTATGTATATTAATGGGCTTATACGGACGATCAGTTACCAGTCTTCGTATTGACTATCGTGCATATCTTAGTTTCAATATCATTTATAGTAGCAATGCAATCAGAGGAGAAGATGACATTGTACTTATGCCCGGCATATGTCGTAATTGGTTTAGTTTCAGTAACTGCTTATGGACCCTGCAGCCAATTTGAACATCAACTCCTGATTCTGAGCCTGGAAAATCTGTTGGTGATGTATTGTTTCCGTTTACGTGCATAATAAAGTCGGATGCTTCAGAACTACTGCTCGGTATTTGTAATCTATTATTTGAATAATTAATGACTATCAAGTGTGCAGTTCTGTGAGATGACCTAGATGCGGCTGCTCCTACAGGACCAACCAATTCATAAATAAAATGGCTTTTGTTCCTATTTCATCTGTATTAGAATCTTCTTATAGAAAAATATAGTCGAATATTCAATAATATGAGTTTATAATAGATACGGTCACAAGATGAAAAATCTAATTGCGTTAACTATACTCATAGTGATGGTAGCAGGTATAGCAACGGCAACGGTAGCGACAGAGACTGTCATGGCAAAGAAACACAAGCCGGGAACAAGTGCGGTAGAAAGAGGGGTTCATGATGCACAAGACAGTTGTCAACATTCAGATGGGTGCCATTGGTACATACTAGGTAAACATAAGGGATTTGGTGACCATTCGTCAGAATTTAACAAGAATTATTTGAAGGGATTCTGTGCGGCCGATGGTGGTGGCAGTGACGCAGACCAAGCAACGTTTAGCTGTCCATAATCTTTTTTTTATTTTATTTATTTAATCTAGGCTGATAAAGGTATCAGTTTTGGAGATAGTGTCGGGTTTAGTGTAGGACTACCGAAGAGATCATGGATTTTATCTCCTAGGTATAGTAGTCCCAGAAATCCATAATCTTTTTCCGCCGGCTCACTCGCCTTAGGCGATTTGCCTTGCTTCAAGGATAGTATGTAGCCAAACTTTGATTAGCCACTCTTCATGCCTCTCAGTTGCTTGGTAGAAATCAAGGTGTTAACACACTCCACTTCACTTATCTGTTCCTTATTGTGACGTGGTTCAAAGGTACTTTAGGCATATTTCTTTCATAATTACGTAAGATAATAGGCTGTATTTCGCCGGCTTCCTGACAATGTAGTGAAGAGCCTGCCTACAGTCAGAATACCGACATTTATTGAAGTCATAACTAACAAGCGATAACAATAGAATTAGTGAACTTATAATGCAGTCAGGTTCCAGACAATTAGAATAACCGATGGTGCATGTACGGTATCACTTCCATCTTCAAGCGGTGATTACAAACAGGCAGCAGTTCAAATTATAGATGATATGGGAATCGAATCAAAAGCGAATTTGACGGTATTAGCATTCGGTATCGTGTATCCTGCTGCCTCCTCTGTTGGGCATCTTGATACTACTTCTCAGGCTTTATGGCTTCAATCATAGCATCAATCTTTTTATCCAAACTAAGTATCTCATTAAGTATTCTTTCGTGATGATTTTGAAATATCTCTATGGATTTCAAAACTTTATCGTGACTTTCTTCGATAGCGTTTATGCGGCTGAGAGTTTCTTCCTGGTTCATAGTAGTATTCTTCTGTATTTTATAGACCCACCAAGTTATGAGAGCACCTACAACTGCTCCTATTACAATACTAAGATATGTGCTTGATGCATTTGTCATATCTGCACAACCCCGGGTTATCTCGGGCATACAGCCCCAAACGACAAGAACAGGTAATACCATTCTACTATAATGATTTTGACTTAGTGTTATATTTTGTGTATCCTAAGGGCATCTTGTCTTATCAATATATAATCAACAATTTTTAAGATTATGACATTTATACACTTTAGAATTCTTAATAGTCTCGGAACATTGCTTACATTTTATGGTCGCCAGTTCATGTTTTATCACAGATCTTGCCTGCTGGCCTTCAGTATGACTAAGAGTGTATCATCAACATCCTTTCCTGACAAGTGCAAATATCGTCTAATCACAAAGAAGAAATACAAGAGTGCATACGAGCTAGGTAAGCAAGACGCAAATTGCGATACTAGCGCAGGCTGTCACCTCTACATAACAAAGCCAGGTAAAGGTTTCAAGGATCACTCGCCAGAGTTTAACCACAATTACATTAAGGGAGTACGCTTTTTTTCGAAGTCTTTACAACAATATTCTCTAGTCATTATAGTCATTACGAATTATCTATGATGTCTTTGCTGCCATTGCCATCGCTCTCGCTGTTATTGTCTTTCATTTTTTTAGTTTTGTTATGCGTATAGACAATAGTCCAGATAGTTGCTACAAAATACGGCAACATTATCAGTATTGCTACTACAGGTATAACTTCAGTTGGAACGACTACGACCATAATTTAATTATTAGTTAGTTTACTGGACTCCTATTGATAAAGATGTCATTTTTTCTCGTTTACCTCATATCACTAGTATAGCTGCGGTTTACCACGGCCTGCTTAGCCACAGAATGTCTGACAACCTTTGTACAGATGGGTAAAAGTTCTGTACAAACGTAATCCTGATCTCTAGCGATATTACATGTTTAATAAGAAGTTTCTGAATGGAGTTCACAGACAAGTGATGCAGGAAATCTCTCATAATGAATACAAATACAAGCTACATGTTGTAACTAGATTACTCATTAGTTACTAGCAACCGTAACGTACCGTACCACTATATGTGATATGTTGTGTTCGCCGGCACTTAGCGGACCAACAGAATTCTATATCTTGATTTTGGTGTCGTTACAGGAGGATTAGTTTCTTCTACCAGATATAGCAAACATCTGATTTCTAGTATATATGTCTCACTGATAACATGATAATATCATAGCTAAATACGTTAACAGTTTAATATTTCGGAACGTTTTTAGAAGTCCTAGCCTAATTACATAGTTCCTACTCGCCATTTAAATATTTGCCAATAATGTGGTATTATCTAAACCTTAGTCGGAGAATTCATACTCTTATGTTTTGGAAAAAATAAGGAAGAAAGGGAATTACAGTTAAATCAATTCGAACTAAGCGCTCCATGTGCTGCATTAGGCAAGAGACTTATTCCTAAGCCGCAGCAATGAGAGCTCCGATGATAGCTACTAACTTCTTTACCACTACATGGCTGTAGATTAGATATCATATAATATTATGTGTCTATAAAGTTAGCTTATTTCCCCATTCCGGGAAATTGGCATGCGGGAATTGCCTAGAGCAATATTTTTTGATGTACTCGCCGGCTAAATTTCTGGATTTCGGTATATTGAGAGTCATAGAATCAGAAATGTTAGTCTAAACCAGTGAGTTGAGCTGATTCCGCTAAATGACTATAACTCGAGTCTCGTCTTATCTGAATCACGCAGAAAAGATTGCCACCGGGGATCTACCAATACGACAAAGTCAGCACCTTCATATATCTCTGTTGGTAACGACTTCCCTCAATCTTGACTAGTCGTTCTACATCCTCCTCTTGGTTGTTAGGTAGAAAACAAGGTGTTAACACACTCCACTCCACCTATCTGAGTTCCTTCTTGTAGTATAGTTTGAAGATATATTTGGCATGCTTCTTTCAGAATCGCATTGGACTACCCAGCTCGCATTTCGCCGGCTTCTTGGCAATGTAGTGAAGAACCTGCCTGCGTCAGAATATCATATTTTATTGAGCTTATAGTGTGATAGATCCAAGGATAGTTCAACATATCAAGAAGCGGGGAATGACTAATTCAAATATTGACGGTTACGCCGGCGAAAACAACTTCTAATCATTTCCTTTTTCTCTATTTTATCAGATTAGTTTTTTGGCACTCTGGCTGGTTTCGGATACATTCATTCTTCCTTTTTCTTTTCTTTTCTCTCTGACCTATTTACAAGGGCTGCAATTAGAGTAAGTGGGCTGTTTGAGCAGTATTTCGTGGTTTACTCGCCGGCTTATGGTCTTGATCTAGATTCGATTTCAGCAAGTCGGCGCTGCCAGAATCAGGAATCTTGGCCTAAAGCCGGCGAGCATCAAATACAACCTTCAAGTGACCTGCATTATCTTTATTATTAGTATTACTGCAAATTATATTGGAATTTTCTTTACCAGCGTTATGACTTAGGCCTAACCTTTCAGTTTGAATTACGAAGAAAAGATTGCCATCCATTGATATCTTCCAACAGGACAAATAGACTTCTTGCTTATATTGAATGATAGCATGTCGCCCGACCTTGATTAGCCGCCTTACTTTTGCCTCAGTTGTTAGGCAGAAATCAAGGTAGACATGGTTTTGTATTTGTCAACATCATTATTTTTGTTATATATAGTACTATCCGTTTCTAAAATATGGAATAACGTATCTTGCGAATAAATTCAAGGATCTAATATCTGGAACATCTGCAAAGTGTATGGTAAAGTAGTTAACACCAAGTTTTACATATCTACTAATTTCTCTTATTATATTATTAGCTGTTCCAGCAATAACTAGGTCCGGCTTCTTTTTCCATACCTCACTGTCATCAATACTATGGTTATTATTACTAGTATTGTCATTGTATAACTTATTTTTTAACGATGCTATCTTGTTATCTGACTCAACAAAGAGTATGACCGTATGTAAAGCTTTGACTATATTTTCATAGTTTCTACCAGTTACACTACAGCAATTTCTAAGAATGGATAGCTTACTGAGATATTCCTCATAAGTACAAAGCCCGTAATTCCAACCATCTGCATATTTAGCTGCCAACTGAAGGGTTTTCTTTCCTCCTCCACCTATCCACAAAGGTGGATGCGGATTTTGAATTGGTTTTGGATTGCATTCTGCTTCCTTTATAGTATAGTGTTTGCCATTAAATGATGAAGCTTGCTGTTCAGTTAACATTTTCTGAATTATGACAAGACTTTCTTCCAACATTTCAAGCCTCGTGGGGGCATCTGGAAAAAGAAGGCCATATGATTTAATTTCCCTTTCATACCAACCTGCACTTAATCCGAACTCCACTCTGCCATTGGTTATTACGTCGAGAGTGGAAACCATTTTAGCTGTAATAGATGGACTTCTATGAAGATTTACCAAAATGGCTCCTAATCTTATTTTCGTTGTTACTGAGGCTAGTGAGGAAAGTGTAGTCCAACATTCAAGTATAGAAGAATCAGTAGATTTTTTTAACACTTCTCTTTCCTCTTTATTTGAAAAATAAGCATTGAGCCAAGAGGAGGTAAAATTGTCCTTAAGCCATATAGAATCAAATCCTAGTCTTTCACATTCGATGGCAATACGTTTTATGTCTTTGTAGTCAAGACATTGTTGGTAAATATAACATCCAAATCTTATTTTGTTGTCTTCTTTTTTATTTGTCATGATATTGATTCTTAATGCCGCTACAATTCCCTTTCAGCATTTCATAAAATGAAATTTCAGAATATATACTGCAATTATTTCACTTCCCGCGTATTCGGACGATTTTATCTCTAACGATCTATTCTTGGGCTACTTGTATTGCTTAATGACTGATTTTTCATAGTTCGCCATCCCATTATGATACTCGCTTAGTAATTGTTCTATTATATCGCCCAAAAGTGCGTATGCAGTAAAGCTTTCAGATAGTCCGCTTTCAAATAGATATTCAAATAATAAATTGAACCTATTGTGAAGGTCTATCGTTACTTTGGTAGAGAGTAATTTATTTTGCCGGCAACTATGCGGTCATTATCATCCCAATACGAATCGTCGAGAGTAGCGACCATAGTAGGTCTACCAAGATCAAAGCTAAAAGTTTTTACGAAATTCTATTTGATCCTCGTTTTACTGGTAAATCATGTAAGATACCTTCAGTAATATTGTTAAACAAAAGTGCTTCACTATCTCATCTGACACTGTTCACTATTGTTGCTACTCATTAGCATTTCTCCATCGGCAGCATCCGGGCGAATTAATCGATAGTATATACTCACCTCTCTCCAACATTATGACGTCTAGGTAGACCCGTGCAATTAATCTGGTTTATCAAAGATTAGAAGAGACTTAAGAGATTGTTATCAGCAACGCGATTCAGCACCTCACCTTATGTATTAACTATGGACGATATTGATAGGATATTACTTTAGATATTGGTGAGACATAATTAATCGTCTATTGGTAGACCAATACATTGACATTCCTTTTTGTACATGCTATGATATTTTAGTTTCAGTACCTCAGCTATTATTGAAGCAACATTAAGGTAATAATACCTCCATACCCCTATCTGGCTAAAGAGAGATTACAAGAAGAATTCGGAAGTAATATCCTCGCCCCACCCTCCATGGTAACCAATTAAGAAGGGCGATTAGAAGAATTGGCTAACAATCGGATTAGAAACACATGTAGATTTAGGCAAGAAACTATAGCAATTCTTACTTAGTCTGACTGATAATGTTTTATTACGTCTACAGATTTTATGTATAATAATGCAAATCAGTTAGACTAAACACTATTGCAGTTGCTTCGTCATTATCTGTATCAACATACTTCTCTTCAATATGAAGAACCTACTAGACATTTCTTGGGGCCTAGTTCCTTGTAAAAGAAAAAACAATCTATGTTGCAATAGGCACTCCCCACGCTCCCCACGCTCATCTAGATCTTTCAAATACTGGTATATATCATTAGTAAATATTCAATTTATGTATTCTGTATTTGTAGTAACTTCAACAAATTTTTTTCCTCCAAGACCAGATTACGAAAATGATCAAAAAATGGGCAAAAATGGCATTTTACTCCCCACGCTCTGCTTTTACTTCTTTAATCTATGCGAATTCCCTTATAGTCTCTCTAATCTCTGCGCCAATCTCCGACCCTTCATAATCAGTATACGTCTCATTCCTAACCCCATCCTCAGGTTTAGCCTCGGAGGTATCTGTTCCATAATTGGTGTTAGTTGTGCATGCGTTAAGAGTATCGAATGTTTTTAACTTTGTTTGACTCTCTACTGTAAGGTCGTCAATTTTTACATCTAATATATTCAACAACTTATGCACTCTTACGACTGCTATCTGTTTACCATGTGATTTCATCATCTTTCCATCAAAATAGGCTGCAAATGTGCTCAGATTGGGTAATTGCTCGGTTGTTACTCCCTCCGCTTGTAATTCTCTTATTACACCGCTATAGAACCCGTAGTTTCCAGTAGCTTTATGGTCTGACGGACTTCTCATCTCTTTACAAAATGGCAGGAGTTTATTATCAACCAGAAACCCAAGTCAATCATATGCATTCTTGTAAGTGTCAAATGCAAGGCTGCCCTTCAGGTTCTTCATTTTATTGATAATCATGGTTTCAAATGCCACTATTACGGCGTCTTTCGCATCTGACAGCGATTCTTCTAGGAAGACCTGTTTTAACTCCTTATCAAACCATTGTGGTATTTGCCTGTTATTATCTGTCTTGTATGTGGCTTCTAGTATTAATCTGGCCTTTTGAAAAGATGTTAGTTTCTTATCTAGTATGATTGCTTCGTTATCTGCGATAATCCTGTTTCTGAGTCTGCCTATAACATGTAGTTTATGAAGGTTTGGTACAATTTCGTTGTCAAATTTCTGAGCATCTTTACGTCCCTTCAAATGTGTTTCATGGATTGAATGGTGTCTTATGGCAAGTCTTTTCATCAATGCTGCGTTTTGGAATGGTGGCGGCTGGTTGCTAGTCATTATCAAGGCCGACAGTGCAGGTATCTTTTCCTTCTCTCTTGACTGGCTTAGCACCTTTCTAGCAATTGGCTTATCTATCGCTGACTTGATAGCAGAGGTTAGTGTTGTATTCTCCTTACCTGTTCGGTTGTCTATAAGTTCCATTTCATCACTAAGAATCGGAAACGTAGTCTTTGAAATGGTATCGCCTAATCTCGCAAGTGTATCAACCTGAGACATACTAATGATATAGTCATCATCTGTCTCGTGTCCATCTACAGCAAGAACAACCTTTCCAGTTGAGGATTTGGTAGAATTTGGAGGTCCGTAGAAGTGCATCCACTCAAGTGTAGGTGATTTTATAACTTTGAATACGAAACTACATGGTGCTATTAATGCAAATTGTAAGGCATGTGCCAGTAGGTCTAGCCGACCCTTATAGATAGTCTTTGCTAGTAAGTCGATAAAGTCAAGTGCTTCTTTTAATTCTGTTGAATTTATGCACCCAGGCTCCGGTATATCAACACCGCTATAGATTATCGAAGTTGCTTCTTCACTATTTGGAAAGAATCCAGTTACATCAATGTCATCGTTTTCCTCTAATAATTCTAGTTTTTCGAACCCTTTCCTTTGTGCGATAAGAGCAGCCTCTAAACCACGATCTGTTAATGCCTCAGTCTGCTTTAGTTTGCCGACTATCTCAGATAATGTTTTATGCTTTAGTGTGAAGTTACCCGACGGCTCCGAGCCACGGAATTCTATAGTAAATTTCTCTGGTATATCCAAGAACAGTAATGGATTTCTATGCTTGACTATCTTGATCGGCTTACAACATAGAAATGTCCTCGTATTGTATACCTTGCATATTTTCTGTGATGGATCTTCGTCGCTATTCTCCCACTTATGAATAATTTCTTCAAGTTTGTTATCTGGCGTCGATACTATGAACTTGTCTGGATTGCTATTTATCTGGTAGGAAACACACCCGGCCATACCAGCAAATTTGTTACGCTTGGCTCTGACTTCCTCGTGTACCTTATCACGGTTCTCTCTAAATGTATCAATTGTCCACTTACACAGTCTGTCAAATTCCTCTCTTGAACGCGGCGGATTGCAGTGCTGCCAAGTGCCATTCCCATGCTCTATTAAACTGTTGATCATCTGAATAGTTAAGCCATTCTCCAGAATATTTCCAGTAATAATGTATTATTTTGAACTTGGTAGCATCATGTCTGCCCTGATTTATACCTAGTATGGTATCTGGTTTATCTAGCCATTCAGTGTATCTCTGCTTATCGTCATCTGACATGTAATTTTTGGAAAGGGAGTCTATCTTTGCTTGTGTTCTTAATAGGTCATTATTATCTATAATCTTAATGTCGGAGGTATCCAGTGGCCTATACCTGTTTCCGAGTTTATGTATCGAGGGCGATGCAAAAAGTGCCTGTCGATCGCATCTTACCTCAAGGAGTGCATCTCCTATGTGGATTCGTCTGTTAACACCAAGAAGTCTTGTATGACTTTAGTATAGTGTGAATCTTTCCATCTTCAAAGTTATCATGCCATTCGACTCTTGTTCGCCTAGCAAGTGCTTTTACATGTTCCCATGTCTCTTCTTTGGTATCGCCCCCGAACCATGCTGTTATAGCATCCCAACCATCAAAATCTAGCGCAAATGTATAATGACTTCCAGATACGGTTTTACCCAGTACTATGCATATACCTTGATCATATAGGCCGCTCTCTAACCGCTGTTTAAAATCTGCTTTAGAATAATCCTCTTCCTGCCACCCTTTCTTATCAACATGTTTATTCTTAGTATCTCCCTCAAAGATTGCAATATCATGAACATATGGCCATGATAATATTTTATCCTGGTCCTCTTGCGTCCAAATAGTCATCTTTTATTTAACACCTCCTCTGCTAGAACAAACAACAGCAAACGATACCGAGATATCCGATGCGGCGTTAAGTGATTCAGCACAACGATGCGGCCTCATATTGTCGTAGTCTAGTGATACATTTTTACCGTTCTTACATCATTATTTTTTATATGACAACCACAGCTACATCTAGTTTGGGAGGTAGTGCCTTCCATTAATAGAGCCCATCTATAACATAATGAATTCCTATACTCCTGACTTAAGGGGTTGATGATAATTGGTATCAGTTTCAACTCAAATCTCTCTACCTGCAACTAGATAGGCACTTTCCATGCTCTCTCTTTTTCTTTCTATATTCTTCAAAGCATTCATAAATAAAATGTGGATCAACTAATCCCATTAGGTGAGTGTTCATCATACAATAGAAATTATCGGGAGGTATTTTTCCATCTAACTTTGTCCGCTGTGCGTAGAATTATTTGCCTACTTGCATTTATATACTGTGCATACACTTTGTATAGGTTTAAGTTACTCCTTCTGAATACGGTCTCGACCCTTTCATTTTTGCGCTTATCGGATTTAATCCTCTCTTTAGAGAGTTTGTCATTTGTATTAGCCATTCACGGAACCACTTTTAATTACTACTTTCTTGCCATCGATAGTACATTTCAAAAATTCCCCTTTCTCATACCTAGTTCCACTGCAAATTGCTTTGGAGAAACAGAGGTAGGGCTGCGATTATAACTCTGAGTATTCATCGATGATCTTTTCCTCTTTGCTTGAGTTACAAATCGTTAATGAAACGCCATTATCAGTTTCTGTTTCGTCGATCCATGTATCTTCGTTAATTCTTAGACTTTTTACTAGCTCTGGATGTATAATTATGAGTGTTTTTCCTGAGACACAAAATACCTTCTTTCGGAACTTTCTAGGGGGTGTAATAGTAACACCTATATTCTCTTCCGTTGATAATGAGGATGTCACAGGCCCATCAGCTCCTTGCTGTTGCACCTCCGACATTTGCCGCTACAAACTGACTGTGGTCACCAACCTGTGCAGATTGTAGCGGTTTTTGAATTTTATTACTAGAAATACGTATGCTCCGCTTGCACGATGGGCATGTCGCATACATAAAGAATCGCCCTCGGTACTGCCATTCATAGTTACCACAAATAGGATTTGGGCATCTGATCCATACTCCTGCTGTGGCTTTTTTGTATATTTTATCTTCTACATTCATTTCATCTTATTATCTCTTTATATAGCTAACGAATACTTCTAACTGTATTTATACTTTATACTTTATCTTTATCGTGTACTATCATAGTAACATAGCCATAAGAATTTTCATTGGTTACTAGGCCCACATAATGCTATCCATACTGTTACAGAATATTAGTATAAATGACTACAACTATATAGTTTTAGCAGAATAGGTATTTACTATGTACCATTGCAATAGTTATTTCTAAATTACGGCTATGGTTAATCTATAAAACAAGTACAATTTTGAATCTTTTACTCTTGAAGTACATTTATACAATTTTTCAATGGTACGGGTATGAAAATAGATATAATTTTAAAAGGGTCGATATCCTATAGGAGACTAATGAGTGAAATATAACTTTCGGCGTTTGTATCATATTTTACGATAGACTGTTAGTATAGATTCAGTATATGAAAGAATAGTATTAATAATTATATGAGATAGTATCAATATATTAAAATAGCGATGTCAACCGGCTATGGCACAAGCCGACACAGGTCCTCTCATCACTTTCTTCTCCTTGTATCATCGGTCTTTCAATTCTGCATTTAATTCTGATTATGAACGTCGAAAGTCCTTACTAAATTAGTCATAAATGGTGGTTGGAACTAGTGTCGCTACAAGTCATTATTCAAATTCAAATTCAAACAGTTAGATGCAGCAACATGCGGCGTAAATCTGAGGATGTTATTATGCACTATCTAAATTGCAAGAATATGGACAAATAATAGCTTGATCCATAGGTTGATGTGGTTTAACGTAGCTAGGCAAATAGTATATAAAAAATGGAATTTGAATTAATTTGAAAATGGAAATCGGCCGGCGAGCAAATAACAGTAATAGCCGGTAAAATAGCGCGCTGATAGTCTATGCTGGATTTAATGTGCTCTTACGGCTTCTGCAAGCTTGATAGGGTCTCTGAGTAGATCTAGGATTTCATTATGTGCAGTTTGCATTGCAGCGATCTGCTCCCTTAGATCCATGACTTCCTTATCTCTAATTTGTTTCTGTAATAGTTTTGGATATCTGTTTAGTGTTAGTAAATCGATAGCCTTCAAGTAATCTTCTAGAACGTCTTGTTCTGTAGGTTTATAATAACTAGCTGAAACTCCAATATCATGCCCCATGGTGATCTCTACATTGATAGGTTTCATGACTTGTTCCGCATGAGTCTTGTAAAACTTTCTCATTCCATGCACCCCCTTCCACTCTCTACGACAGACTCCTTGGGGAAGTGGTTTGAATAAACCTTGGGCGTGAATAGCGCGCTCTATCAGACTTTTTATTCCGCTGCTCTTTAGCCTCTTAGGATATGTAGCAAAACCAAACTTAGCACCATACTTGGTATCAATAGTCTGCCATAAATCTCTCATTAGCCATGATTCCTCAGTTATCCTCTCGCCCTGCTGTATACGATAATCCATCCATTCTTTCAGAGCAGAGTATGCATCTGTATTCACTGTTAGCTTTGTACCACAACAAGCATCAGCATAGGGTAACCAAACTAGTGGAAGCAGTAGTAGTAATAATAATAATAATAATAATAATAATAATAATAATAATAATAGTAGTAGTAGTAGTAGTAGTAGTAGTAGTAACCAGACTAGTAGCAACTCAACTAGCGGCGGCGCACCAGCCGGTGGTAACACGACTGGTACTAGTGGCGGTAATCGTTATTAACCACATTTACAGCAACTCGGCATCACAAAATTAGTGCACAGTAGAAAAGAATATATCACCTCATCTTGATTTTTTTTATCAAGAGTTTCTTCATAGGTAAGTTCTGTTGAAAAATGTCATTGCGTACTAATGAATTCTATAATATGTGGCATATGGCGCTCGCCATTCCCCGGCCAGCTACCAAGATTTGCGCATGCCAATTCGTTCTTATATGTATGGGCAAGACGTCATAGATGTCAGAGTATCCATAGTACTTTATTGTTTTTCACATTATTAATACTGGCCAACATTACATTGTATCGTAGCTCTTTTCTTTGTTATACAGAATTGAATATGTACTATGGATACTATGATGGACAAGATATCGGTTGCTTTTTGAGCGGATTTTTGCCAGAATTGGAAACCAGAAGCGTCGGGGGACTTTCTGCGTTGCCAGCGGTGGATTCTGATTAAATGGTTTTATATGGGATTTAAGCCCATTAAATACCAACGTATATATGAGCTGGGTGCTAATAAGATAGTAGATGAAATGAAATGGTAGATAATAATAAATCTAAAGACGAAATAATTACTACATCAACTAGGTCAGCTGAAGCGACTAACTTTTATGACACTGTAAGACAAAATTGCATTAGAATAGTAGACGAGTTTGCAAAGGCTCAACCGCAATGTTCGCAATCGGTGTCTAATCTACAGCTTAATTGCATTGCCGCAGCAAAGGACAGTATCAAAAGTATGGTTTCAGCTCACAGGCTGTTAGCAAGTAACGGAAACGTTCCACCAGTTGTAACACCGTCATACACGGATGAATTTGTAAAGCAATCAAACGAGATCACCGAGAACATAGTCAAAGCAGTTAGTATAAACAACCAGTTGACAGTCAACGCGATAAATGCAGCAGCAGAAAACTTCAGAACCCTTAATCGAACAATCGAGTCTGTGACAGAATATAACACCAATACCGCAAATGCTTGGAATTCATTCGCCACAGTTCAACAACAACCGTTCCTCCACAAACAATAATTTTTTTTGTGTCCATTTTCTTTGTTTAAATGTTTATAGTATACATTTTTTGATTTAATCTAAAATGCAGCCATTGAGAGAATATGACGATTTATGCACGGTTTATGCATATGCCAGTGTTGTTTCTGTGTCTGCAAGGCTAAAATAGCAGATATTAAAACTACTAAAACTTACAATCGACTGAACTCATATAGATGCTATAGATGATGGCCGTTCTAGAAAAATTATTAAAGATAATGTGTATTAGTCGTATAATGACTAATGATGAGATGCGTGAAATACAGGCACAGCAAGATGAACTAACCCGTAAACTTAATGAAAAAATTTCTGATGACCTGAGAACAGGAGCAGGCAGACTCGAATATAAAATTAGGTGATTTGATGAGTGCGATGGCCCATAAATTAACAGCCGATTGGTATTCATCTATGCTAGTAATGACAATGCATTAGGTTACTTTATCCTAATTTTTGTTTTTGAATTATGGAATAACTTAACACGCTGTACTTGCATAGGTATCTTGTAAAATTTTGTTCAATTCATTTCTGGAAGTATCATTCAGTGCGTCAAAGTTACCTGTAAATTCTACAATACACATATCATCGTCTTCTTTAAGGGCAGTAACAGTCACCTTATTTACTAGGTCTTCAAATGGTGTTTTTGGTGCACTTGCAATTCTCTATGTCATTGTTCTATCGTGGTCATTTAGCGATGTAAGTATCTCTATGGTCTCTGATACTATTTTGCCTCCATCTACAGATACATAACATGTGTGTTTAGCTCCTATTCCATATCCATCCACCTTTGACGATGTTACCAGAGGATTAAACTTCCCACTTCCACCAAAAGACTTTAGAGTTGTCCACACGTCTTCTGCAGGTGCATTTATTACAATGGATCTGGATGGCATGAAGGGATCAATGGTCTTTCCATCAGAGATGTTTCTAAAGATTAATTACATCTACCGCACGTATAAGAGCGAGCAGCCAAGTGTAATCCATGTAGGTAATCGAGAATGTAACCTATCTGCGCAATGTAACAATTAGTTATAAAGACAAGTGGTAAAAATTTCTAAAAATACAGATTCAAAGATGATAATAATTATACCATGTTAAAATATTACTTCATTTGGGTATTTTTCTAGTTTATCTAACCAATCAGATAATCCTCAATGTGATTCGTGTCCTGATACGATTTTTATTATCTTGCCTTTATTTATCAAATATAGACAAGATATAAGTCTGAAGCCTATATATTTTGTAATTAGTCACAATGTTCCGCAGGATTTGTTAATACAGCCGCAATTTAAAGCCCATTTTGCTGCATAGATGTATATATATGGAATGTTAGCAAATGAGTTAGTATGTAAATCATGTTATAAATTCTCCGATTTAATCACAGACACAGAGTCTGGAGAATTGATTTGCACAAATTATGGCATAGTTATTAGTAATGATAAGTCATCACAGGAGGTTACCCCAAAGTGGCGTGCATTTGATGCTAATCAAATGAGAGATAGAAATAGAGTAGGAATGCCCATGACATTAACACGTCACGATGGAGGGCTTTCCACAGTAATTGGAAGACCAGATAAGGGCTAGTGGACATGGGTTGGATAATTCAGTGAGTTCTATGATGCATAGATTAAGAACATGGGACTATAGAATTCAAGCTGGTTCACCAACGGATAGAAGTCTTAAAAATGCGTTCCAGAAGCCTGACATACTAAAAGGGAAGCTGGGGTTGCCAGGTAATGTAATAGAAAAGGCAGCCTATATCTATAGAAAAGTACAGCACCTGAGGATGGTTAGGGGAAGAACAATATCTGCTGCAATAGCAGCATCTATCTATATTGCTTCTAGGGAGGCTGGAGTTCCAAGAACATTAGCAGAGATAGCGTCTATTAGCAATGTATCATACAAGGAGATCTCAAAAGCATATAGACAAATAGTTTGGAATCTAGATTTAAAAGTTCCAATGGTAGATCCAATAAAGTGTATTGTAAAGATTGCAAATAAAATGGAGATAAGCGAGAAAATAAAAAGACATGCTGTAAATTATATGCACGATGTAATAACAAGTGGGATTGCGGTAGGAAAAGATCCTATGGGATTAGCGGGAGCGATTTTATACCTATCGTTATTACGCAGCGATGAGCACAGGAGACAGTTAGATGTTGCCTCTGCCTCTGGAGTAACAGAAGTAACTTTGAGAAACAGATGTAAAGAACTTAACATAAAGATCCCCTAACTCAATTAATATAACCGACTATCCTGATAGGATAAGAAGTACCAGAAGTTTGGTATTACTTTTGCACAAGACTATCTTTATGGATTTTGCCAAGGTTATTTTCTTTCCTTGATAAATCGACTAAGCAATATTCCTTATTTCATCAATAGGAACTATATGGTGTGTTGTCTTACATCAATGCTTATCTATTATGAATATTACCATCTACCTATATGAGTAGGAGGCAAAATATAAAGTCATGGTAGACATTCTATATGGCCGTGGCATAACTGACATCATACATGAATTACCATATTACATTAGCCTATTCAAAAAATATGCTTCAATTAAATTGCTAAAGTCAAAACCTGTTATATGCGGCTCGGTAGATGTTAATAACGTCTGTAATTTGCATTGTAGTCATTGTTACTGGTGGTTGAATAGAAAAAATGATTCTATAGATCTAAGTGTACAAGACTGGAAAATAATAATCGCTAATATCTTTAAAAAACAAAAAATTTTTATTGTCACGCTAGTGGGAGGTGAACCCACTCTTCGTCCGGATATCATAGAAGCTTTCTGCGAGGAAATGCCCAAAAGAGTATGCGTTGTAACAAACGGAACATCTCCTCTAAAAAGATTTGAAAAATTATATTTATACTGGGTTTCCCTGGATGGGACTGAAGAGATACACGATAAGATTAGGGGGAAGGGATCCTATTCAACAACCAAACAAAATATCTTAAACTATATCTCATCGGGCCCAGAGCATAATGGCAAACCAGTATGGAAAAATATCTGGATTGCTATGACTATTAATACCTTAAATTATTCCAGCGTTGAGGACTTGGTTAAGGAATGGTACGGGAAGGTAAATAAGATCGGCTTCCAGTTCCACACTCCATTCATAAAGGGAGATCCATTGTGGTTGGAGTTTGGAGATATTCGAAACCAAGTAGTAGATAAGCTTATTGGGTTGAGGAAAAAATATCCATCATTTGTTATCAACGGAGAGAAACAGTTAAGTCTTATGAAAGGCAATTGGGGAGGACGCGGTACAACACCAGTAGATTGTCCTTCCTGGGCTATACTTTCTCTGGATCATATGGGAAGGATAAAGCGAGCCATGTTGTATAGGTAGTGCCGATAGCAAAGGGCTGAAACCTATATGTGAGCAGTGTGGACTTGGATGTTATTCCATACTAGTCGCACAAGGTATCAAGGGCGCATGAGAATCTAGTCTAGGCTCAAATTTGGTAATATCAATGTGAAACAGACTGAATACCAAAGGTGATGGGCAATAAGAAACAAAGTAGCGAAAAATAGAACTTTGACAAAATGGATATGAAAATGAAATTGCTCTTAGTTTGTTACTAGCTGATACTTAGGACCTCAAATAATCGTCGAGTTATTGTTTCTTACAAGAACAGAGTATAATACAAGGTATAGGTAACGGAGATGATCGTATTGCAGGAAGCCAAGGAAATGATATTCTGAATGGAGATGCAGGAAATGATTTGATACAAGGAAATTCAGGAAATGATCAAATATCTGGAGGCAATGGCAATGATATCCTTACTGGAGGTGCTGGACGCGACCAGTTTAATTGTGGCGCAGGTATTGATACAATTACTGACTTTCAGCCAGGTGTGGATACGAAGGCAGGGAATTGCGAGTGAATATGACATTGTAAAATAGAATGGAATATCTCATAGTAGGCGAATATTAGCATGAGTGCGCTTATGGTCCCGTCATGTTTTCCCCAATATTACTATCGATTGTAGTTTGGTAAGTGCAAATTGCAAGGTCATACTTATAGAATGGATCTAGTAGTATCTTACACCCGGGATACCCAGGATGTTTCTAACTCTAGAGAGAGGTTTGGATATATGTATACACAAAAAGGTATGATTAATAAGAACGTTATATTAAATTTCGAAACTATCCCGGGTATCCCGGGTGCAACTGGATCGCCGAGCACGGCGCGCCTACCTGTAGGAGTGATCTGGTCGTCCTCTGTTAAGTTAGGCCTAAGTGCTCAGCATGACCAAATGGAGATCACGCTCATGAAGCATAGCATGGGTTTTTCTAGTAATTATATATCCCTTGGAGGTCTTTTACATATTTTGTTAGACACAATTTTTATGAGGGTGAAAAATTATTCTTTTATCATCTTTCTCTAGATTTGTTACGTGGTCTATTGAGGACTCTATATCGATTTCTTGGCCTACCTTTTCTTCCATATAATCTTGAAAATCTTTGATATCATAGAGTTCAGTATAGGATCTTCCAGATTCCAGTAAACCGATATTGTATCTGTTTATAGTCCTATAGTCTACGGGTGTCTTAAACGCGATTCCAATAATATAGTCTATGAACCAAACCTCCTGATCTTCAATTATGTAGACATATTCTGCATTTGAATCTGCGGCTGTAATTTGCGGTTGGCTTATTTTCTTTACTTTAGTTCTGATCATGTGCATTCGTATCAAGCATATATACGCAATACATCCAGTTAAGCGCTCCTTGAAACTCACCCTCTGAAAGTATTATATTTTCGGAATATTCTTTTAGGCTCGATTCCTCTTATATGTCTGCAATCGTTAGTAGATCGAATTCATCTGGATAACATTTGAATGTAATAGGTGTAGTACCCTATGAAGATGTAACTTGGCTTTGTAGATATTATGGTCGTGACTGTAGAGATTGTATTGGTAATGATGATGATAATGAAGATGGTAGGTGAAATATTTCATTTGGATTTGCCATTGTCATTAGTCTTAAGATGGATGTTTGATATAGCTCCTTTTTATCAATTCGAATTAATGCTTTTAAGACATGTAATTCATTAAAATATCTACGCAATCCCGGCTCCCGTAACATCTTATGATAACGCGCCCTGTCCGTCTGAGGAACCATGCTTATAATTGTCTGCATACAGCTCCGCAAATTGTGTGTAATATCATGTTCACTAAGTCGTTCAACTTTTATCCCCTTTTCCATTAGGTGTTTGTTTATTCTGTCATCCTTCATTCTCTGCTTAAGCGTATGATGCCACTGATATCCTTCTACAAAGATGTGTATATTCGGCTCTATAAAAATATCCGGCTTCTTACCTTCAACGTTTTTATGGAGTTCAAACTTTATACATAAATAACTTAATCCATATTGCAACCTACGCTCTTTGAGTGCATTTTTGTTGTTCACAACTTGACTTTTTCCGAATTGGGTGCTAGTAGGATTGTGTCCACGAATATACCTTTTACCCGGGTTAGCTTAGCCACGGGCAGCAGCCGCAGGCGAACTTGTTTCGCATCCTCAACTTTTCTCCATACTACCTATGTATCTTCTTAAAAGAATAAGTTTTTTGTTACTATAGACTTTACCATAGTATCAGCATGATTCACAGAAATTTCGGAAAGAAGCCAATTGACGAGTCGTCACGTTCAGAACTGTATTGTAATGGATTTAACAAATGGTGGAATAGGCTAAAGAACATGTTAAAGTAATTGTGAAACGAGGTCATGTGCTCGTTGATATAAAAGCCGCAGTGTGGATGGGTAGATGGCCAATATACCTGTGCGAATGCCCTATCACGAATGGCCCAAATACTCCCTTCCAAGAACATGAGAATGGATTTTATGCCGCATACAACGCGCCACAAGGCACGCTCCACTTAATGTCACTGGCTAGCCTCTAAACAGTCAGCTGCTAACCTCAAGCTGGCCAAATAGTGACTTCGTGAACGCATGGACGACTAAATGCGCGTCTCCTATTCTGATCTTTAATATCTCATATTAACCAATTATCGATACGTAATTGGTCTATAGGTGGGCCATCTCCCCTGTCGATTAATAAATGGGCTTGTATGTCCGAGCTAGCCTAATATGCACACGAAGATTTATCTACTCAATGAACATCTATATCGAACTGTCAGCCTACACTTAGGTTGTAACATTTTTGATAATATCTATAATCTGGCATCTCTCATATCGTGCTATAACGTTATTTCCGGGATAGTTATGACGGACGTGTTAAAAATCCGATGTTGTCCGATGTGTTAAACTTATTGCAGTAACGGAATTAGTATGTTCATACGCATCATTTAGTCGCTATTCTCTATAGATATCAAAATTTATGAGTATTATATTGTCGTTTTAACATTGTATTTCAAGTAGTTATTATTTCAGACATTCATGACATTATTTTTTAGCTTTCTCCTTCATAACTTCCTGTAATACTTCTTTCGTATATCTCACAACTTCCTCGTCTTCAAGAGATGTTGCAAGACCGGTTTCTTCTCTCATAACGGCTTTGTTCCTTCTAGCAATAGATAAAACTGTTTTAGTTATCTGCGTCCCCATCTCTGCTGAAGCAATATGCTGCCAGTAATCCTACCTCTTTTTGAGCTGATTTTCTGATTAACTTTCGTAATTCGACATCCTGTACGGCTGAAATTGCCACTGAATATATTCCAATCGTTACTAAAAAGCAAGAAAATCCTACATAGGATATGGTAGCAAATCCAAATGGGGGATAGTTGTAATTTACGAGGAATGTAGCTTGGTTTGAAACGAACAACAATATCAAGCCGTAAGCAGAAATTATCATATATTCGCTGACCTGAATCTGTCTCAATCTTCTCGCTATAGTCCAAAAGGAGATTCAGAATTTTATATTCTCAAGCTCTTTGTAACACTCATTACAAACAGTCTCGTTTTCTTTTGATGTGAACAATTTACCACATGATGAACACTTTATCTTATGTTCTTCATACATATCTTTATATCATTTACAACAAATTATTAAAACAATTACTATCTTGTAGTTTTTTAAAGTGGGTAACACACTTTCCGATTTAGGCGATGCCTCGAGACGCGATCACGGTAATTAATAAAAATTACAAAAAAGAGCCATTGTAATTTTTCCTCTACTGTTTCTCAATTTTCATATTTTGAATTAATTATAACATTTATTCAAATTTATATCGCATCGAATCGAAGGAGATCGTGTCGGTCGCACTTTATCAGTCGTAGCAAAGCCCTGCTTTCGTCTTAGTCCTCCCAGCAATTGCCTAGTCTGGCTAGAAACTCTTATGTGGTTTCTAGCGGCACCTCCCTTTTTTGTCCTAGTCAATGCATGTATTAGACCTATTAACCGTTAACGGATATCCAACCTATTAACCTGCCGCTGCTCGCTATAGCCGACTGACAAGTGACAACCGGGGGGCTACAAGGAGAGTTTTCACTCTTAGCATTATCATTATAATGCTTAGCTTTATCATTTTGCATATCGAATATAGATATGTAAACAAACAAGATTGATGACTGATGATACATATCCTAAAACTATAATCAATACAGCTAGAGTAGCTAGGCTAGCAACGGTCGATCTAGAATGCAAACCACATCTGGTACCAGTTGTATTTGTATATGATAATGATCATGATTTTTACTTTATACCAATAGATGAGAAGACTAAGCGATCCAGACCTGAAAATCTAAAAAGAGTAAAGAACATAAAAGAAAATCCAAATGTTGCATTATTGATAGATGAATACAATGAGGACTGGACAAAACTTTATTTCATTATAATTTATGGAAAAGCTTCTATAATAGGAGGTAAAAAAAAATAGATCAAAATTAAATGTCATTTTTAAAAAAAGCTCACAAATCATTGCGCAATAAATATCCTCAGTACAAGAAAATCGGTGTTGGGGAACACGTTATAATGATTATGCCACAAAAAGTGATAGCTTGGAAGAACGATAAAGTAAATGGTTAATTAATATCCAATACATATCCATATGTTTATTATCTAGCAAGCCTGGCAAGCTGTTTTGTTATATCTAACATATTGTCAAGATCTCTTCCTGTAGGAATAAAGTTATATCCAAATACGATATGATCCACTCCAATCTGTTTTATTCTCTCAATATCACTTCCTACCTGATCAATTGTTCCAGTTAATGGGAATCTTTGGCCTTGACTTGTTGTCGCTGATTAGTTTTTAGAATTAATGTCTACATTAGGACTCACAATAAGACGGTACGAAGGTAAGAGTTATAGGATGTTATCGAGTGGTTAATCGAGGCCTATTCCTTAGATATTCTTAGAATGTATTCATCATTTTACATCATTGCAGAAGTTTATTTACAGACAGAAGTAAGAATTTAGTACTGAATAAGATATTTTCATCATTTATTGTTGTTAGCGGTACCAGAGCTGTGTTTGTAGGAATAGATTTAATAAGATTCAATATAAAGTGCTGTTTAATTTGTTTTATTTTATATCTCTATTACCTGATTCCCGTTAGTTATGATTATGCTCCACGGCTGTGTTACCATTAGTAAAAGAGTGTTCTAATATAAATTATTACTGGCTCCGTTTAGCAGCCTGAAATCGACGGGCTAGTTGATACATGTTATCATGACATTGACATTGGCAAATTCTTGTTATTTTTGAACCATGAATTGTTTCTGTTACATTGCCTTCACATAAGCCATGTTCATTTTGTGTACAGTTTTCCGATTTATAACCCACCAATTAGCTTCTTATGTCTATATTCAGTATATACCTGTATATCAAAAAGCGCTTAATGAAAATATTGTGAAAAGTAATAAATCATTTATTTTTGCTTGTTGAGACAGTGTTCTCCGTTCCTATATCTATCCTCCTCTTCTATTTCATCTAAGCTATGACTCGTTTTCAGCGGTTTTGAGATAGGGACACATCCGTATTTCGATAATGTTCAGAAAATACGCAAGAGTTCGGTGTTGGCAAATAGGTCTGGAGGAAGACCTCCTTCAAAATAGTGCTTCAAATTATTCGGAAGCAGTGATAGAATCTGACTGGTAACGCCGTAGGCCAATCCTATTGGAGCTACGCCATACAACGGGCCTTTAGTTAGCTCGTATAAGTTTGATGGCATGCCTTCTTTATCAACAGTAGTCATTGTTGCAATAACGTTTTGGGCCATACCTATTATCTCAATACTGCTAGGATCTATAATAGGCGAACCGCTAGTACCTCCCACAGAAACGATATCCGTTTGAATTCCCCAGGGTCTGGGACTCTCATCATGAGGCATTAAACCAGCAATGTGCCCGGATTGAATTATTGGACTCAGACGAATTCCCTCTCCATCCTCATTTTTATACAGTATCAACGATAATCTTCCGCTCGGATATCCACATATTACAATCTCATCGTAAAGTTTCAATCGGCAAGGTTCCTTGATCGTCAAGAAATTATTCGAGGGACGATCCAGTTTTCCTACTCCGATATCTAGATCAATCGATCCTTTAAATCCCGCAACTTTGACAGGAGGCAGTCTGATCGACTCATCTATGTGATGAGTATTAAGATCTAACTGACCCTCACTGATGGTAACACTGAATGCTGAATACATACCATCGAGACCGTTATTCTTTTCCTTATATATGGTGTTATAATTTAGACATTGACTAAAAACATGTGCCGAACTTACAATATACTTACCACCTATGAAAAAACCTGTTCCAAAACTATCTATGACTTCGTTTGTATCCTTATTGGAGAGGCCTATTGCAACTGTAGCAGATTTAATTCCTCTTAACTTATCAACTTCGATCATCATTATCATACTGCTATACAATTTAATAATCTTATGACAACAAATGATTGAATAACATAACTGCAGGTTTTTCCGAGGCAGCAGATCAGTAGCAGACCATAACATTAATCACATATATGGTTAATTCTGGTGTTTTCAAAATCTGGACAGGTAATGTCGTATCTATTAATCTTTTGTATAGTAAGCAAAATGTTTACATTTAAGATTATTCTATTATTCTCAATGCCGATAATATCGATCTCTACTTACAGTGGTAGAACACAACGAGAGAAGGACAGGTTGGCAGAAGCGATTACAGAGGACGTTACAAAGATATTTAATGTAGACAAAAAAGATGTAATAATAGTGTTTAAAGAGGAGCCTCACGGAAATTGGTATGCAGATGGTATTAGACTCTGACGTATTGGCACGAGGACATTGCAATACGCTCTAACGAGATATGATATGTGTATGGTCAGCATATAGCGAGTGTTAATCAGATCCTCTGATATTTCTATTTCATGATCTTGCATTCCAATACTGCTGCTTGCTCTGCTAAAGTTCTTTTTTCAATATTGAGAAATGCAAAGTCAGAGCATTTTGAATATTTATGCAAAAAGAATTGTTCCTCCTTCCTGTGGTTTTTACAATCATGCCCGAACCCGTTAATGCAGGCATTGATCCTGGTTTTGTTTTACGTCACCAGATTCTCCTCTTTCCTTATTTGTTGACAAAGAATATGAACCATCTTTGAGCTTGTACAGGTTATATTCGCGTTCTAGTTTTTCATATTGTGCTATACAAAAGCCAGTTTTCTTGAGATTTAGTTAAATTATAACAATGCAGTAAATCCAAAGGGTTATGAAAGCAATACTTGTCTTATACCTTGAATAACATACTGGATTGCAATTGCTGCAAGAAAAATTGCAAGGACTCTTGTAATTACAATTAATCCTCGTCTACCTAGTATATGATATATTCTATCTTTTGAGCGTAAAATGATATAAGTAGCTACAAGAGCTAGCGCTATAGCGGCAAATGTGCACAAATAGCCATAGGTTTGTAATGATATTATCACAGATGTGATTGCACCAGGACCGGTAAGCAGAGGAAATGCCAAAGGGACAACTCCAATATCAGTAGAAGCTGTACTCACAAATCTCCACATTCCATAAGTTAGCAACTCCATTGATATTATAAATAGTAATATTCCTCCTGAAATCATAAAGCTGAAGATTTCAACACCAAACAGAGACAGTAACTGAGTGCCGACTAATCCAAATGTAATCAATAATGCAGCAGCAGTAATTATAATATTCTTTGATACAACTTTTCTTTCAAATACATTCATATTTTCTGTCATCGAAATAAACAATGTAATACTTCCAATAGGATTTATAACTATAAATAATGATATCGAAGACTTTAATAGATCATTACCAAACGTATTAGATATATTAAATAGTGCTTTAAATTCTGCAATCAATTTGTTAAAGACGTTAGAATATACTGGTACAAAACTATTCCACACTTTGAATTGTTCGGCATAAAAGGCAAGTGTTACTAATATGATTATTGCGAGTATGCATAAGAAAGTAACTATGATTTTATTTCTTGCCTTCATTTCTGACTTGATAGAGATAGTAATAATATATAAGTGGCTATGTAGAAACCACGTATTGCACACAGACAGAATTTGGGTATTGATTACTATAAGACAGTACTACAAACTTGGATGAGGCATACTCTTTTGCTCCAGGATAATATTGCTTGGAAATATTGCTTCTGGCTTTGTGAGTTATGCTTGTTGTCCTTCTACGGTAGTAAAACAATAATTCTGGCATCAGGTTAGATCATAAAATCGTTCAACTATAACACGCTTAATTTCATTTCATACCGTTGGTAAGATTTGGATCATTTGGACAATGGAGTTTTACCTATAGCTAGATATGCCATTCTAATTCATGTTCTTTTCTTTCTTTAACGTCATCAAAATCTAGGTTACAATAATGACATTTCAGACATGTTACTAACCTAAGAGGATAGTCTATGTTTCTTTGAATGCTCCTAGCTTCTTCGAATTCCTCTTCAACCATTCTTCTTGAAGATGATTGATAAACAGTATGATAAGTTATTGGTTTATTTTTCTCCAAATATTCTTCTTGTGGCTGATAATGTAATGCTTCCTTGTACCGCTTAATTAAATGTCTTAGAGTGTAGTTCCAACCTTGCTTAAAATCTCCCACATGATAAGATTCTGCCACAATATGGGTATACCTTGTATTGGGATCTGTTTTTGCAAGGAATAATAATTCTTCTGGCTTAATGACACCTGCAGAATCAAGTATAGGTAAACAAAGAGCAAATTCTGTTTCATATACATTAGACCAAAGCTGTATTTTTTGGTTTTGCAATTCTTCTTCCTTATTGTCATTAACTTGGAAACCTAATGATTTTCCATCTGTTATCATTGTTATATTATTCATTTATCCCGAGAAACTACCAAACGACGTCGGTAAAGATGAAACTACAATCAAACCTGCATCAAGGATTATGAATTTTGAGTTATTGTTCATCTATTATTATATGCGTCCTACCTTAATAAGGTAGTGTTTAACTTGTTTTATTTTATATCTCTGTAATGACTCTAGTTAGTTATGATTATGCTCAGACCATTTCTACCATTAGCAAAAGAGTGTTGTACTATGAACCTACTATATCATCTAGTAATTAGCAATAGTGACTTCTCATCGCTTCAGACAAGTAATGTCAAAATATGGATCTAAAATAATATAAATTATTACTGGCTCTTTGTAGCAGCCTGAAATCTCCGGGCTAGTTGATACATGTTATCATGACATTGACATTGGCAAATTCTTGTTATTTTTGAACCATGAATTGTTTCTGTTACATTGCCTTCACATAAGCCATGTTCATTTTGTGTACAGTTTTCCGATTTATAACCCACCAATTAGCTTCTTATGTCTATATTCAATATAAGTCTAGGTCAAAAAGCGTTTAATGAAAATATTGTAAAAGTGATAAATGATTATTTTGCTTGTTGCGGCAAGTATTCTCCGGTCAGGTATTTGTCCTCTTCTCCTATTTCATCTAAGATATGACTCGTGGATGCGGTATGGGTATCATTTCCTCAACAGCTTGAAAATGCTCTTTAATAACTTCGGAATCCAGATAATGAGTACTCCTCATTTCCTTCCAATTTTTTACTGGTATAATTTTCGTTTCCAGCACAGTTTAAATTCCATCAAGTTGTCGCCACTCGGAAAGCGTTAGAGAAAAATAATATTATTAAACCGTAAACTAACTCTCTATCTATAACTATTTTACTTTTTTAGAATCAAGATAGTCCCTACAGCAATCATCTGAGCAAAATAACATAACTCCCCCATCTGCACTCGAATATCTTATCCCTTCAGTTAATTCGTTAAATTCTTTACCACATGACTTGCAAGATATGTACATTTTAGATTAGTGTTTTTAGGACTATCTTATTATAAAGTATTTTGTATAATGATAGGCTTACATATACAATATGTGGAATTAGTATAATCAGAACAAAAAGGCTAAAATATATTTCATGTTTATCGATATAGGCAATTTATATTAGGACAAGAAGCACTGACAACCAGAAATGAGTTACGGTAGAGGTAGTGGTTATGGGCATGGCAGAGGCAGGAGTTACGGTGGAGGTGGCGACAGAGGTTTCAACAGAGGTTCTCCTGCTCCAAAGCCAGTTGAGGTAGGCAAGGAATATGAAGTAGATATTACAGAAATTAGCAGACAAGGAGATGGTATTGCTAGGATACAGGGGTTTGTAATATTTGTTAAGAATGGAAAAGTTAAGCAGAATGTTAAGGTTAAGGTTGAACAAGTAGGAGATAGGTTTGCTACAGCAGCACCTATTGAATAGATATACAACAATTGGCTTAGCAACTCAAATCTGGTCAATGAAACTTATTTAAGATTTTTTATTTGACTCATTTCAGAGGGTTTAGCTGAGAATAATACTATATTCTGTTGTGGACTTTACACCCAAAGATGCAGAATACTAAATAAATAGAGTGCTTAAACTAAAGAGAAGAAAAGTTGGTCAGAATCAACTGTAGAATTATACCAGAACCTCAAGAAGGTACAAGGCCAATTTACAAAAAGAATGAACGTAAAATTGAACCATTTATGGTAGGAGAAGGCAATCTAGATTATATCTGTGGTAGATGTGATAATATTATAGCTCAAAGTGTGTCTCGAAGTCAAATAGCCTCAGATGCAGTATTTCAATGTCCAAATTGTCAAACCTTCAATGAGGTTGAATAAGTAGCTCTATTTACCCAAATGTAAAACATAAGCTACAACTAATTGGCCATAATTGCGGTACTATTTCATCCAATCAAGTCCTACTGTTCAGCTGCCTTACCAAGTATGTTAAGGCAGTTTTTACGGCAACCTCTGAACAAAGGAATAGAACTCACCTTAATGGAGATTGAATAACGTAGTCCTTTTAGTCATTTGTCAAATTCCTTCTCCGTATGTATCAGAGCTTTACATTGGGTTATAATCAAGCTCGCATTACTATAAAGATTTTGCCATTTCCATTATTCCAATCGTTAAAAATAATTTATTTAGGCTTACGGATTAGAACTTAAGTATGACTATTCTGTACACTATTAAGGTAATGGTTATATTGTCCATTCGCATTAAAAAATAATGAGCTGGTAGATATTTCATAATGGCAACACTTAAAGTCTACAAGAGAAATTCGACATTTGCGGAATTGGCTACCCTTGGGGAAGAAATAGGTAAATTGGGACTAAATGACACGCTGCAAAAATATTACAGTAAACCTCTCGAAAATGAAGCAAGGAGCATAGTAGCAGGACCTAGTTTTCTACAATTCTTAAACAAGTTATTTCAGACTCATATATCTGCCGGAGATGTCATACAGTTTGAATCTGGAAATGCAAGTAAATACTATATGTTATCGGAAACTGGAACATGGGACGAGATAATCAGGCTACAATAATAGTACCTTGTGTAAAGGCAATGACTAGGTCGTTCTGGAAGTTCAAGGCATGGCAAACCCACTGTTGGTTAGATTGACGGCCATGAATTATCTGATCGGCCAGCCCACCTAGATCTGTATGTGGGCGCCTCCTCGTAACAGATATGCATATTTTACCTTCTTAGATAGGCTAGAGGGTATACATTTGATCTCTCAAATCAAAAAATGTTTTTAATGTGGTATGTTTCACACCGTAAATAGAAGACACCCTTTCCGAGATAACTAAATCAGACTTTTACAAAACTCTAAAGTTGTCTGCCATATTGAAAAATAGGGTGATTGTGACATGTATTATATGCGCACACCTTCCTGGTGAGATCTCTTCCATTTGGGTCTATAAATTTCGCATATACCTCTTCCTCTTCTAGGATAAAACCTGCCATAGGTTGATAAATATGATAGCCGTTCCCAGTCCATAATACTGTAGGATGGCAGTGTATACTCCTTTCAATTTTCTTAAGATTCTGATCAACGCCCTATCAAGTTTATCTTTCGAAACAAAGTCCTTTAGATCTGTATCTATCATTAGAAAAGTTGGTGGAGTTCTATTAATGCCATCGTATTTAGTAAATGAAGGATAGGCATTGATTATGCAATCTTCATAGTTTGATGCCTTAAAATATTCAAGGACTTCTTGTATGTTGAACACTTCCTTCTGATAGCCGAGAGATCTAGTCATGATATTCCTTGGAAAATTGGGCTCCTGAAAATGTGATAGGATGAAGCCTAGATTCTGCTCAACCTCATTTAATTTCTGACTACTAAGGGGTAGATTTCTTTCTGTGAAGGGTTGAAAGAAAAATTACCCCCTTGTATATCATTATTATTTATGGCAGTATGACGATAAACCAGTGTTTTAATATGATCATATGACCAATATTAATTTGATTAATTTTAATTTTACCCCTCCATTCCGCGTATGAAATACCTGAACTAAATACTGGGGTAAATTTCTTTCAATCAGTACTATGGTGCACCATGGCTGAAAGAAAAACTACCCGTTAGTAGTGATAATATTTTATTTTATCAGCTGTCAGAATAAATGCTAAACAAACCAACATGCACTGTAGTTATTCTCGGGATTATTCTATTTAGCAGTGGAGTTAGAAGTTGGTGTAGGATTAGCAGCCAGCCGTGCGGCAGCTGCATGATTTGTAAATCCAGAATGAGCTGCCAGCCATGAATAAAGATCTGCTAATACATACTGCTGAATCGGTCCATTTTCAGTCTCCCACTGAGATGAAGGATAGAACAGATGTCCTAGATTGGGATATGTGATCAATGTATGATCGGGATGATTTACTTCAGTCAGTCTTTGTTGCATGAGAAACGCTTGTTGGACTGGAGTATCAGTATCATTTTCCCCATTGAGCAGTAGAACGCTAGTAGAATTAGGTACATTACCTATGATATTTAATGTTGGTACAAGACTAAAGTGTGACCTATACCATACAGGACATCCTTCAAGACTTACATTTGGACTTGTTGAAAGCTGTCACGTTTTCATATGAATTTACTAGTGCGGGTTTAAGTTGTTTGTCAATATCTACGTAACCTGGTTTAGTGGTATTATTTCTGAATTTGTTTAAGAGATGATTGGTTATAACTTTAGTATCATTGGTACGTAAAAGGGTAAGCAAGACTGAAGATGGTACAAATATATGACTCAGCACAGGATCCTTTGCTATTTGCTGTATTGATATCAGTCCAGTATGATTTTTATCCAATACTTGCCTAGCATACGTTTCTGGTATGGATACCACTTGATAGCGGAGTAGATCTCGAAGGTTCTGAGCTACCGTGCCCATAAGTATAATGTTCTTCACCTTCGTCGGATTATCTATTGCTATTCTGGGAGCAATAGCCGTACCTTCGCTATGACCAATTATACTTATTTTCTTTGGATCTACTTCAGGTTGAGTTGTAAGTACATTCATAGCTTTCTCTGCGTCATGAATTAAATCATTGATAGTAGAATTTCCCCATACGTTCTGGTTAATTGTAAAATTTGCACCTATGCCTCTCTTATCATATCTAAGTACAGCAAAACCTCTTTCTGTTAGATATTTAGCAATTTGCCAAAGTGGTGTTGGTGGTTTAGGTCCATTTTTGTGAATAAATCCCAAAGTTCCATTCTTATCATTAGCACCTGACCCGTGAATAAGAAGAACACCAGGAAATGGACCTTTACCTACAGCAGGATAAGTTAGTTGAGCCTTAGTCTTTACACCATTTCCTAAATCTATTACTAGATTTCTATATTTTATTGTCGGAATGTAGTGTTGAGCAAGTGCTTTTTCCTGTTGGTTGAAAGTAATGGTAGAAGACAAACAAGATAATGCAAGTATACAGACTAATAATAATCCCAAAGGCAGCATTGAGCCTTTTGTTCTAATCATTATGCCTTATAATATCCAGCTTGTATTTTAGGTTTGATAGCCTGCCCAGGAAGTGTGTTATAAAGAATATCGTTTGTTAGCATATGACGTCGTCTACACCTAGCACACAGCGTTTTCGATAATATTTATAACCTGGCACCACTCCTATCTTATTATAACGCTTTTTCCGGGATAATTATGCTGGATGTGTTAAAAAGTCTGATGTTGTCTGATGTGTTAAACGCGTTGTGTATTAACAGAATTAGTGTGTTAATTTGCATCGATTAGCTGATACTATCTATACTTATCAATCTATAGAATAGGCAATTCTGCTAAGTTCACCAGTCATGATAGTTTTACCTATCAATAGTATCAATTAGTCATGAGTAAGTTTGGATAATTTTAATAGCTCTGATTTGAGAGCCTTAGGATCTTTATACTTTATACGATATCCTATTGATTCCAAACGTGCATTCTTTATTTCAGGATGCAGCCTACACCAAAAATATCCTTGCTTTTTCACATTCACATGGGCTCTGGCCTAAATCATGTTTTGAGAGTGGTCCAGAAACATACCGATAAGGAAGGATTCCAGCATTGCCTTGATCTGCTAGAGTCTGTCTTTGAGCAATAGCAAGAAATGCTTTTGACCTGTCAGAGTACGATGGTTTAGCACAAGTGCAATATTTTTGGTGTACTAAATGGTAATTTTGATTGCCATGGGTAGGTAGTAGCAATCAGTGAATGTGAACCAACAACTCATGTATAATAGTAACTTTATAAAGTACAAAGGCTAGTCCAATTGAATTAATACCTTAAATCCTGATATCATAATCTATCATCCACAACATTTTTCATTGTTGTCACAATTACAATTATATGGTTCCCCCTCCGGTATCCTTTAAGTCTCCTTATTTTTTGAATTTACAAGACCAAAGACCGATTGAGATTAATGGATGATATTCATTTGTATAATAATAGTTCTAGCTTCTAATCTGTCAGTATAAATTTTCTGAATTCGTCCATTATACCATGGTAATTACATGCTGCTGATTGAGCTCAGATATAAAAGGACTGTTGTAGGGACTAATGCTTACAGTCTTTAGCTTCAGAATATACTATTCCTAATTTGTTGAGCGGCATATAACGACTGTTGCAGGGACTAATCTATCAAGGTACTTATAACTTTTCTCTTCCTAGCTATCCTACGAGTAATCAAATTAATTCATTTTTTTAGTGTAAAAAGTGTAAAAAAGAAGCCGTAATTTTTCAAGATAACTGAGAGTATTGTCTAGACTGCTGGAACGACCTAACGCATCCAGATGTCTCGCGGCCTATCAAGCTGATATAACCGCTGTCAAGTCTGTTAATGGGTCGGGTACCGTTGTCGAGGAAAAATATATTTGGAAGAGGAATACGAAATCACATACGACTAACAAATCATACTTGGTAATATTTCCTTTGGCTTTCATAATTTTATTTAGTCCATCTATGATCGCTTATGGGATTTCCTCTACACCACAACTTTATCTCGAGGACTCTTCACCCTACGGTACGCCTTACGTTCTTTCATTCTTCAGTACGAAAACGTGAATAACACATTTAAGTGACACATCTGTAAGTTAGTAACTAATTATCTCCTTGTTGTTAAACAAGCTCTCCTTTTGATGATTGTTTCATATACTGGAGTCATTGTGATCTTGATATGGCAATGAACCGATATTTCGAAGCCGATTATAGATATGTCTGAACCATCCATAAAGTATACAATACGTGATATAGAAGAAACTGATATTAAAGTTGGTGGATTATTAGAGGTACTAGAGAATTTGGCTCCAGTTGGAGGTCTAACTAAACCAGCCGCGATGACAATATTGAAGGAGATAAAATCAAATTTACTTCACAGAATATATGTTGCAGTAGTTAACGAGGTCATAGATAGAAGTATGGTAGTAGGAACAACAACGCTACTTGTCGAACCAAAATTCATCTTCGGTGGAGGACGAGTAGGTCACATCGAAGATGTGGCAGTGAGGGCTGGTTATCAGAGGAGAGGCATTGGGTTTAAGCTAGTAAAGTACGCTACCGAACAAGCAGAGCTAATGGGTTGCGTAAGAACAGTACTAGACTGTTCAGATGAGAATATCCCTTTCTATGAAAAAATTGGTTATTCATATCATAGTAATACTATGAAAATTCAGCATGATAAAGATATGGTACATAAGCGTAACTTATGAATTTCATATTCCAGATCTCCCATGTACTTTTGCTTACCTATAAGAAACGTTTTCTTCTAGTAGGAAATGCAACTAGCGGCTTACGAAAAGTTACAAACTGGAACCAAACTGCATATCTCTACTCTTTTATCTAGGCTCTGACGTCGTAATATATGGAATCCTAAATTATTAATTGGATTATGCCGTTGATGCACATGCATTGAATTCCTTATTCTCATCAATAGTGTGAAGTCACACGTAATGTTTATAGATATTATGAACAAATGAAATAATTGCATAGGGGGGATAACTATAATTGGGATTATTTAATGACTACACTGACATAGAACATAAGGTGAAAACAGAACCATGTAAGCATGAGTTATCTCTTAGCGTAGTTATTCCCTTTCACGCTGGAAGTGATATGCTTGCAAAAACTGTCACAAGTCTGACTCAACAAACTTATCCAAAAGATCGAACTGAGGTCATTATAGCAGTTGATGCCAATTATGACGATGCAAAATTCATCACAAAACAGTACGAAAGAGAAATAGACATAAAATTGGTAACACTTTCTAACAATGGCTGGGGGGCCGAAGCTCTAGAAATGCTGGGATTTATGTATCTAGGAATGACGTTATTGTCTCTCTTGACTCGGACATGATATGTCCTCCAAATTTCCTAGAGTCGCACATGGTCTGGTTTCATAAATCAGCTAAAATTGCAACGATCGGACCTAAGAAATTTGTGGAAGCTAGCGAAATAGAACCTGCTGAGATTGTTCGCAACTTCACATTGATATCGTCACTCCCAGAGATCCATAGTGTTTCAAATAATTTAATAGGTTCTCGTAAAGACAAGAGAATCCCCGAACTTGAACAACTAAAGATTCACCCTTTCCCAAGCAATTGTTTTCATGGAGGAAATGTAGCATATTGGCGTGAAGACGCTCTCGATGTTGGACTGTGGGATGAAACTTTCAACGGTAATTATGGTTATGAGGACATAGAATTTGGACAGCGTCTGTTTGAAAAAGGTACAAAGCTAGTTCTCGAATGCGATGCGATAACATATCATCAGGAGAGTAATTTTGTTTCACGTAATAAACGACGTAAGGGTTTGTCTATTAATAGAACAAAACTTTATGAACGTTATCCTGCACTTGGAAGATTCCGAAGAGATATTCTAGGGTCAGCCCAGTGACTTTATGAATGAATCTTTTCAGTTACTCGAATAACCACTTATTTTTTGAAAAGTCGAGGCAAGTGTAAATTATTGTTTATTGAAAGGACCACTTATAGAAATGTACGTTAAGATGGACTGAACTTATTCACAAATACTACTACAAATGAAAACAGATATCCAATTACCTCTACTATCGTCAAAAATGGATCAAAAGAAAAATCCTTAATGTCCATATTCCACATAGTCTTTAATTCAAGTACGATTCATGACTTTCCTTGGATAATGTATCTGTCTTGCTCCCAATTTTCTCTCTTTTCTCTCGATATGGTGGCAGCTGTAGCAAAAAACAGCAATTATGTATGTAGTAAATAGAATTCTGTTATTACACAGCTGTTACAGTCTTGGAGAGGTTCGTAATAGAATAACTTCTGTTATACTGGTTAAATTATTCTCCTTCTACCGTTGCAATAGAAGCTTCAATTTCAGGCCAAAGTTGTGCAACCATATCAGGCATATTTGTTTTAATCCAATCAGCCATAGTTCTTTCTTCAGATAGGTTTTGTAATAGAATATCAATTGCATTAGTTGCATTCATTCTCTCTGCTAAATGCATAAGCATATCATAGAATATGATCTCAGCATTCTCTACTATTGCATCCTCCTTAACTGAGCTTAGCTCCGACTCTGCATCGGTCATCGTTCTTCCGAATATGTTTGTTAATGATTTGGGAGGAGTAGAAATTGGCAATCGTGCTTTATCCTTTGTAGGTGCATTTTTTTGACCATTACCAAGATCTAAAATCAATTGCTTTAGTCTATCCTGCTGCCCTTTTGTCTCGTCTAAGTGCACTTGAAGTCGTTTTCTTACATTTTCTATCCTGGTCTGTTTAATTCGTGACTGGAGTCTTTGTACTGGAGCATTTTCTATAGCTAAAGCTTCATTTAAGTGTAGAATAAGTTTCTGATTGGGCGTAAGTCTTTTTCCTTTCCTTTTTGTGAATGTGGGAGCATTACTTTTTTTTCTCGTTTTAGAGGTTCTTTTTTTCGCCATCTGGCTATTATTGACCTTGCCTGCATATATTGATTACATTTAATGGAACACTGCTATTGTTAATAGTTACTTCTGTGTTGTCGCCATGTGAGTAATGCCTCGCACAAGAATATTTTCCCGATAATTTCTATAAGTCTAGGACATTTCTAACAGAAAGTGAACTAAAAGATAGTGATGACCGGACAAAGAAATGGTATTCAGACAATGACTAAATAGGGTTTAGCATTCTGCTAAAATAGGCAGCAATGTTCAGCACCAGAATCATATTTTCTTGCTCAAGTATTTGGCGCGACTACTTATAGTATCCATGGATCAGAACAATAATGACATCGCTAATGATTTCAGATGTAGGAGTTGTAAACTCATTACGAATTATTTGGTGCGCACCTCATGATAAACAGCATACATAAATTTTATAATCATTCTCTATGTATACCGAGAGGCCAGTTGGAGGAGTATTGAAATCTTCTTTTTTCACTTGATCCTGTAGTATGTCCACAAACAGATATAATACTATTAGTTCTTCTAGCTAACCACTTCTGATGCTGTTTCTAATTTTTGACCCAATAGCATTCCAGTATATGCAAAATTATCATTCATTATTGCATCAGTATATTTTGGAAAGGCGGAACTATCAATACAAGAACCATGCATTGGAAATACCATCTTAGGAGAGAGTAATAAGTCTCTTGGTTGTTTGTCTTACTGGTTCTTCGCTTGCAAATATTCCTGCTCCTCTATAAAGGTTAACCATATACTTTGAGAGATCGTCAGATCTCACAGGACTGTTATCTCCTGGCTGTACAAACAAGTCAGATGGAAAAAGTGACTTTGTAGTTTCCTCGAAAACCATCATGCTATCCCACTGATGGACATGTGGAGCACACGATTGTAATGCCTTCCCAGGTCAAACACATTTCAACTGATGGTATGTGGTATTCACAAGCATGTGGATTCCTTAACGTGGAACATCACATACATTCTTCAATAGAAAAAAGTTTCATTAAAAGGATGATACAGGTACATAAATTATAGGATTGAATGTTTGGACGATTATTTTCCATGTAGAAAAAAACTGCAAATTGAAGCATGTACAAAAATGGTTAAACCTCTGCATATCACTATAACAAGGAGAAAATATCTAACTTTACAGAACCATCCTAGATTTTTATGACCTTAAATACATATTGTTAATTCTATTCACCTGAACTGCAACAGAACAAAGGCAAGTTTTCTATGGTCAGATCTAATCCCAATACCGATTACCGAAAAGCCATTTAGTTTGTAAACATTTCAAGGGTCATGCGTGGCTTTTTCCAGCTGCTAACCCATTTGAAATTAGGAACTGTAAGTAATTGCAGAAAGATCTGCCTGCCACAGAATTTACATGATCTTTTCGGTAGGACAGTTCCTTCTGGAGTCGGGGATGAGATAATCAAGCTGCAATAATAGTTTCAAAATATACGGATAAAAATCAGATAGTTACATGGATTCCTGTAGAGGCAGTCTACTGTTTATTATTGGATAGAGTAAATAAAGACTGACAGGTTATCAAATGGAGTATTTGTCGATGAAAACACAATATCTATTCTGCAGTCTAAGAAATTATAAGGATATAACACAGATAGAAGCAAAAGTTACTATTGACCGAGGAATAATACTGTTAGAGATGGAGTAGATGGCATAGGTTAACGGACTAGCAGCAAATTTCTTACTTTCCCATAAAAAGTAATGGGAAGACAGAATCACAGAAATTACTATGTAAAAAGTTATAATATTTCAAATTGGTGCTACCAAGGCAGGGAGGCCTGATCTTATTTTGCTATAATCACACGGTATTTATCCCGTCCTGAAATATATGAGGAAGAAGGATAAAAAATGATTTGTAATAACTGTGGACATGAACGCACTTATCATATTAAGGTCTATTCTAGTGAAAGATGTTGGTATAGTTTTGATGACGATGATAAGACGTGTGATTGTACTAAATTCGAAGAAAGAATGAAATAAAATGCGAATTATGTAGTAACAACAGCCTCAACCGATCAACAATTAATTGGAGGAGGATTTCGTAGATCCCAAGGCATACAAGCTGTCCCACATACTTTCAACTATAAAACACTGTTTTAAGAAAAAGGAGATTTAGAGATCGAATTAATTTACAAATGCAAAGTCTAAGACTTTACTAGAAATTGATAATCTGCTAGTTGAGTTCAAGATACTACTCGACTGAAAGTTGGAACCAGAGATTAATCAAGAGAAGAAAGGATCAAAGCGCATAATATAAACCGACTTCCTGCCAACAATAGGATTCAATGTATCGACCGAGTTCTCGAAGTGTCGCTGAAAGATTAGCGTGTGTGTCCTTAATCTGTTTTAAACCAGTAAATTGCTTTTCGTGTCAATATTCAATCCAATATGAAGCCTTATGTATCTGTAGGCCATTATTATGAGTGTGGGTGAACAAGAAAGCGCAGCTTTAAACGTGCTCAAATTAAGGACAGAAGAATTGACTTTAAAAACAGAGGAATTAAAACAGACAAGTATTTCTCTATTAATTTCAAATAATGCACTGAAATCAGAGGAGGAACAACTAGCCAGATTACATGCAGAGTTATTTGAATCAAACCATGAGCTCGCTTCCGTAAACAAACAGGTTTCAGAAACCAACAAAAAGTTTGCACGAACTAATGTAAGGTTTGCTCAAGTTAACGAAGAACTGTCAGAAGCAAATAAAGAGCTAGCAAGGGTTAACAAGGAGCTTGCTCTAGCCAATGAACAAATAAATGCACACGAGCAGGAGACGAAAGATTTTATCAGCATAGCCGCGCATGAATTCAGAACACCTACGCAATCTATCCTAGGCTACTCTGAGTTATTACAAAATATGTTTAAAGAAGAGGTGCAAAAAGAAGCAATAGGAGGCGAGGACAGCAACAACAGCAACAGCAATAGTGATTGTAAACAGCATGTCACTCAAAATCAAAAGGATATGGCTCTAGATGCGATAGTTAGAAACGCGCACAGACTTGAAAGACTAGCAAAGGATATACTTGATGTTACGAAAATTGAAGGTAAGAGATTAACACTTCACAAGGAATGTTTCGGCCTTAATGAAAAGATAAGGAATGCAATAGCAGATGCCGGGAGCATTCAAATGACAGAATATACCGGTAATGATAACAAGAATATAAAAATAAAGTTTGAATCAGAAGAAGGAAGGGGAAATGATATTTTCATAGAAGCAGATAGAACAATGATACAGCAGGTTATTCTAAACCTGCTTAGAAATGCAATTAAAAATGTAAAGGAAGATGGGATTATAACTGTTATGACACAGGTCAGTACACAAAAGAAAGTGGAAGCAGACGCAAGAAAAAAAGAAGGAGAAGGAGATCTAGCTGCTGTAGTCAAAGTAAAGGACAATGGTAGCGGAATAGATACTCGTATTTTACCAAGACTGTTCACAAAATTTGCTACTACTTCGTTAGAAGGTGTCGGATTAGGTCTGTATATATCTAAACGAATTGTAGAAGCTCATGATGGTAGGATATGGGCGGAGAATAATTCTAACGGTAAAGGAGCTACATTTGCATTTGTTCTCCCATGTTTGGTTAATTGATTAACCTAGCCTATTATTATTATAATCAATACGACTAATATTAATCTGATCAACGTCTCATTCCATAATTATGATATTGTACCGGAATTACTAGAACTAAATTTCTGACTACCAAGGGTGTAAATTTCTTTCTGTGAAGCGGTGAAAGAAAAATACCCCTTATAGTGATAATCTGTTAGAATGCTACCCAAAGATGCGAGCGCATTACTATCTGGTTTTTATTTAGCAGTAGAGTTAGAGGATAGCATAGAAGTAGCAGGCAGGCGAGCCGCTGCAGCAGCATGATTTGTAAATCCAGAATGGGCTTCAAGCCATGAATAAAGATCTGCTAATACATATTGTTGTATAGGTCCAATTCCAGTTGTCCATTGAGATGAAGGATAGAATGCATGACCCAGATTGGGATATGTTATCAACGTATGGTCAGGATGATTTACATCAGCCAGTCTTTGCTGCAAGAGAAACGCCTGTTGAACTGGAGTCTGGGAATCATTTTCTCCATTGAGTATTAGAATGCCAGTAGATTTAGAGACATTACCAATGATGCTTAGATTCGGCGCCAAACTAAATAACGATCTAAACAATATAGGGCAGACTGCAATACTATTGCATTTGAGCGAATTGAAAGCTGTAATATTTTTATATGCCTTTATCAATGAAGGATTAAGTTGTTTATTGATACTTATGTAATCACTAGTACCAAAAACCTTTACTAGAGTGTTGGTTATGTCTTTGGCATTATTAGTACGCAAAACAGAACCCAACACCAATAAGTTCCTTAACACAGGAGCCTTTTCTATTTGCTGTATTGATATCAATCCAGTGTGATTCTTATCCAATACTTTTGTAGCGTACTCTGAGGGTAAGGATACGTCTAAATTGTACTCTGCTACTGCAGGGTTCAGAGCTAAGGTGGCCATAAGTATGATGTTCTTTACCTTTGTCGAATTATCAATTTCCACTCTCGGAGCGTAAAGTGTACCTTCGCTATGACCAATTATACTTATCCTTTTAGGATCTACCTCATGCTGTTGTATAAGGACATTCAATGCTTTCTTACTATCTTGAATTAGATCATTGGCTGTAGAATTTCCCCATACATTTGTGTCCAAAATAGTTTTATTCGCACCAACACCCTTTTATCATCTCTAATTACTGCAAAGCCCTCTTTCAGAGAGATATTGGGCTATCTGCCAAAGTGGTGTAGTTGGTTTAGGGCCATTCTTGTGAACAAATTCCAATGTTTCATTCTTATCATTAGCACCACTTCCATGGATAAGTAAGACTCCAGGAAATGGACCTTTGCCCACTGCAGGATAAGTCAGCTGAGCCTTAGTCTTTACTCCTTTTCAAAGATCTATTACTAAATTTCTATATTTTATTGTCGGAATGTACTGTTGAGCTAGTGCTTGGTGTTGTAGGTTGAAGATACTAGTAGATATACAAGAAAATACAAACATAGCAATCAAAAATGATCCTAAAGGCAAAGTAATGATTCTTGTTCTGATCAATTTATTATGTCTTTTAATATCCAGCTTGTATTTTAGGCTTCTGAGGTTGCCCCCAGATACGTGTTATAACGAAAATCAGTCGTAAAAATGTAGGCTTTATTATAGCAGAACTGGCGCAGAATTCGGGTCTTACGTATGTAATGTTGTTTATATCTGCCAAGGCTATCTATTATCACATGTTAAGGTAAAGCGAAAATATCATGGCAAGTATTTACCTAAACTATAGATAACATTATATTTATCAATAGGGTATTCAGGATATATTAGAAAACATAGCATATGTGAGTATTGGATTTGCAACTGCTTTAGTGGCACTTGAAGCGAGCTTGGCACTTCACAGCCTGCAAAATTAAAGACAAATCAATAAAACCCTGTTTATACAAACAAATTGGATTAGTATCATAGATGTAGTAGGTCCTTGTAATTGAGTATAATCAAAATTGACCCACGAATCTCATGGTATAGTGAACACGAACCTTTTTTTACGTTACCAACAGATTTATTGCTAAATGAACAAAATCCCACAGGTGCTGATAAGTTTTATCGCTTGTTAAGCTCACTTGTCTTGTCTTTTACATTTGTAGATTATATTGAAAGATATGTAGATAATGTTAGTAACATTAGCTAAAAACTACTCTTCTTATCCAATTTTGGAAAATAGATAGTTTATTTCGTTATTTTTATAGTAACGGTGATGATGATTGTCTTCATCAACATTATCTTTCCGAGTCTTCTTCTCCCTCTCCTACCGATTCTAATTACCTACAAAATCAAGGATCAAATTTAGCTGCTAGCATAGAAATAGAAACGAAAGAACAACCACAACCAAAATCACCATTTACCAAAAGGATACTTGTCATAGATGATGATCCTGATCTTACATTAACTTTCAAAGCGGGTTTAGACCGTCATTATTACAATGACAAGAAAAGATTTGAAGTATACACATATAACGATCCTTTATTAGTATTGACACAATTCAAACCACATTTTTATGATCTTCTTCTAACTGATATTTATATGCCAAACATGAATGGCTTTCAGTTATGTGAGAAGATATTAGAATTAGATGTTAACATGAGAGTATGTTTTATGTCTGCATTAGAAGTAAATGTTGAAGCTCTAAGAGAAGTATATCCTAATGTAGGTTTTGGATGTTTTATCGAAAAGCCAGTTACAATAGAATATTTAATAAAAGATTATCAGCAGAGTTAGATTAGTTGGATAGAAGCTTCGTATCTTAATAAAACGCGCGCATTTTGCGAACATTTGCTGCTCTTCTTCTATATTGTACATATCGATCGGCCTAACTCCATTTTCATATTGTTCTTAGACTTGAGGACTCAATCCGTAAACATTGTGTAACTGAGGGGAACGTGAATTTACGCGCTCACTTTTCCCGTAAGCCTCGTGATAATATCACTTGTGGGTTAGTTGATTGGATTGCTGGGCAAATCCTTTCTAATTGGGTAATGTGCAACACCCGGGATACCCTGGATAATTTCGAATTCTAATATAACTCTCACATTAGTCAACCCTTTTTTGTATATACATACATCCAAATTCTCCTGTAGGGGTTGGAAATAACCCGGGTATCCCGGGTGCAATTATAACACAATCTAATGCAACTCATGCTATATATAGCAGGGCGCCCGATGGCTTGTTTTTAATAATGTTAAAAGAGCTACTGATATTACCGTCTTGTTCAAAAGTAAGTTTCTTTTTACTAGTTACGGTGCGTCATACCGACTAAGTTAGGCGTTACTACTGTATTTAAAATAATGTACTTACCTAATGCACATTATATGCAAGTAGGAATTGATAGCTTTGAGTATTTGATGACGCTGGAATGTCAGTCAGCCCGTCTGAGCGTTTGCAAAGATTAGTCGAACAAATTGAATGTGCAGATAAAATTGGGTTAGATGTGTTTGGAATCGGCGAACATCACCGTAGGGAATTCCTTGATTCGGCTCCTGCTGTCATCCTAGCTGCTGCAGCTGCACGAACTAAACGCATACGACTTACAAGTGCAGTAACAGGTACCTGAGTGCAACCGACCCAGTAAGGGTGTTTCAAGAATTCTCAACCCTAGACCTTCTTTCGCAAGGTCGGGCTGAGATGGTTGTAGGCCGTGGCTCATCCATCGAAGCGTTTCCTTTATTCGGATTTAGGTTGGAAGACTATGACTCGCTTTTCGAAGAGAAGCCCGATCTACTACTAAAGATTCGTGACAATGAGCATGTATTTTGGTCTGGCAAATATCGGCCTTCTCTGAATGGTCAGGGAATCTATCCTAGACCAGTACAAAATCCTTTACCAATATGGATAGGCGTTGGCGGAACTCCAGAATCATTTGTCCGAGCTGGCTTGCTTGGACTCCCATTGATCGTTGCTATCATAGGTGGCAAAACACACAGATTCAGACCACTCATTGATCTTTACAGGCAGGCTGGAAGGCGAGCTGGCTATTCATCTGATCAATTAAGAGTAGGCGTACATTCGCTAGGCTATATCGCAGAGATACGCAAGAGGCTGTCGATGACTTCTTTCCAGGCTACGTATATACCATGACGGAGATTGGGAAGGAGCGGGGATGGCCAAAGATGACACGTGCCAGTTTTGATACACAGACAGGCCCTCAAGGCGCATTGCTTGTAGGCGGGCCGAATGAAGTAGCCGAGAAGATAATTAGACACAGCAAAGCGTTAGGCGGCATATCCCGCATCACTTTTATGATGAATCCAGCCTCATTACCTCATGAGAAACTAATGCAAGCTACCAAACTAATAGGTACGCTTATCGCACCAGCACTTCGTGAAGTGGGAGAACAAGTGGAGGTATTGTAATGCAATATTATCGCATGCTAATTCCCTTTATCTTCAGATTGCGTTTTTTTATTGTGTGAACCAGGAAGAAGAAGCACGTTATGATTATTAAAAGAAACTGGCATGACACTCATCCTACTATAGCCCATCAATGCGACATGCATATTTTGGCTCAAATGACTATGTTTTATAATGCTGCTCTGGGTACAACTCATGGCAATATATTGATCATACTTTTATAGAAGCCAGAAAGCTACACTATGTAATGGATCGTAAGGATAAATCCCCATCCGATGCTCCATATCATTTGACGACAATAACGTTTCTCCTGATTAGTATAATTGTTACTGGCATATTTGTTTGCACACTGATATTAAACCAAAATCATATTGCAATCGCACAACCAGGGCTGACTGGTACGTCTTTTCAGATGGATAACATGACATTTTCTCATCATACGGCTTCTGTTAATGGTATTCAAATGCACTATGTTATTGGAGGACACGGCGATCCTGTAGTTTTATTGCACGGATGGCCAGAAACATGGTATGCATGGCATAAAGTAATGCCAGCCTTAGCTAAGAACTATACTGTTGTTGCACCTGATCTTCGAGGCCTTGGAGACTCTTCAAAACCACTAAGTGGTTATGATGGTAAGACCTTAGCTGAAGATATACATCAACTAGTTACTAAGTTAGGATTTAAAACAATTTTCCTAGTGGGTCATGATATCGGATCATTTGTAGTCTATCCTTACACGGCTGGCACATCCTACGGAAGTAAAGAGGTTAGTAGTAATGGAGATCCCGCCTCCTGGTTTCTTCCCTTCGCCCTCCGTGAACGGAGGACCTCTATTATGGTGGGTCATATTCCATCAAACACCAGACGTACCAGAAGCTCTTGTAGAAGGAAAAGAGAAGGAGTATCTATCGTGGCACTATCAAAATCTTGCGTATAATCCATCTGCGATAACGCAGGCAGCTATCAATGAATATGTTAGCCATTATTCTGCTCCAGGCGCAATGCGTGCGGGATTTGAGCACTATCGGGCTATACCTCAGGATGCAATTCAAAATCAGAATTATTCTAAAACTAAGCTTACAATGCCAGTACTAGCATTAGGAGGAGGGTATATTCCAACATTGGGAGGTAACATCACTATGTCTGCTGCCGAATACGGGATGAAGATATTAGCTCAAAATGTAACAGGGATCATAGTTCCAAATTCAGGACATTATATTGCAGAAGAGCAGCCAGATTTTGTAGTAAAATTACTCAACAATTTCTTTAGTGGTAATCCTGCAGAAACTAGTAAATGAGGAATTCCCATAATTCTGCAATATAAACGCGTGAGGCAATACATAGATATGAACAAGGTAACACTCGGAGTTCAGTTTTAGAGCAACCATCAATGCTCCCATTGATGGATCGATAATTTTTACCTGTTATCTAACGCGTGACTGCGCAGTGAAAAATACCTCCGGATGCGCAGTTACATACTCTCGAACACTCATACTTGGTTTTCCGGTTAACTTCTGCACGTCCGAAGTCAACCGATCGTAGCGATTTTCTGCGATGAGCTTAGCCATAGTGGAAACGTGGTGAAAAACGTATTGAGGTAAATTGAGTGGCAATAATTCTTCCTTCAGCCACTTGTCGTATGGCGTGTCCACATATTTCACTGGCCGATTTAGTGCGATTGTGTATTCTTTTGCGATCTCATTCATGTCTTCTGATCGAGGACCAGTCAATTCATAGACCTTCCCTCGGTGATCTGTAGGATCTTCTAAAATTGTGGAAACGACTCTTGCTACATCGCTAGATGAAATTGGTGAAGTTAGTGCTGAGCCAAATGGCAATCTAATTGTTCCATCTTTGGCGATTGATGAGGTTGCCAGCCTAGAGAAGAAAGGTTCCAGGAAGACCGTCGACCTCACATGTGCTACATGCACTCCAGACCAGTTAAAGACTTGTTCGCCGAGCCAATGTTGTTGCTGCTGAGGTGATTCGGTCATTTCAGTTAGACTCATCTGCGAAACTGTCATTTGTGAGATGTTCACGAGAATCTCAAAGTCGGGGATTTCTTTTGCGGTGTTGCAATAGCCGTGGCTTGAAGATATGGTGGCGAGATACTCATGCCAAAATACATCCGCTTGCAACCGCGCAATGCTCTTGCTACGTCAGCGCCATTTGTGAGGTCGGCGACGACAAGTTCAGCTCCCATTTCGCTCAACACTTGAGATCGTTCGTCGAGGCGGTGTACAAGCGCTCTGACTTGAAGATCGCGCTCTCGAAGAAGCTTGACGACACCTCGCCCTACGGAACCAACATTTCCGGCGGCTCCAGTAACAAGGATGGGTGTGTTGCTTGACATTGCTATTCCAGTAATGTAATTGGATATAAATTTGAACGCCACATATAGAGATGTTTGTTCTCACAAGACCGGTCATGCAGAAGCAGTACCGGTAGAGTGTGATCCTAATGAAGTATCCTATGAGGACCTTATTGATGTGTTTTTGGTCAATACATAATCCTACAACTAAAAATAGACAGCGTTAGGATATAGGCTCTCAATATCGTTCCTTAATTGTATATCATATTTTTGGTGTTATCTATGGATCAATGTGACAATGCGTCATCATGAGCTGCTAGTACCTATTTTTGTCGCTCAGTAAATCTTCTTGTAGCATAGACTCCACAAATTGCTATTTTTACCCTACCTACTCTAGGACTTTTAGAACTATCTACCCAATTACTAGAAGAGGCGATTGTGGTTGGCTGGGGAATGCAGCCGATCGGGCTGCCGTGTTTCTGGCTGAGAATACTAAGCATGTGTAGAATGACTCAATACGTTCGTAGCGTCATCATGATATCTGACATACGATATTAAAGATAGCTCGGTACATTACGGTAATAATATTGGTTCACCTAACAATAGGAGCCTGGTTAAGGCCCATATCACTCACTCCATGGTCCGACGCCATGAATACGTTCAGCAGTTATGTGAGTAATATAGCCCTGTGGTGCCCCATCAGGAACATATGTTGTGCCTGGGGAGATATAGATCTGGGCAAGTTGGTTTACCAATTCGGGTGCACCGCCCTCAGTAATTCTGGCACGACCATTGATCACAAGGTAATTATCCAGTCCATTAGTCTTCCCACCAGTCGTCATAGAGAGTGCGACCCGGGAGTCGCGCTGAATATTCTTCAATTTTTTGTAGAGATTCAGATCAGCACAGACAATTTCATCGCCCTTAAGGCCAATCCAGACGATAGAAACCTGAGGACTTCCATCTTCGTTCAGGGTCACAAGGTGAGCGAGATGGCCCGCTGTCAATGCCTGCCGTACTTTATCATTCAAAATCATAACGATCTGATCCTTTCTTGCGTAGTTGATAGTTGATATATCTTTTATCTACGTTCCACTGGAAATGTCTCATAAAACGATCGATAATATGGACAGCATGCGACTCTCCACCACCTCAATCACAAGCACAAAGTCAGAATTGGGTGCTAACTATTAGAGCAGTAAAAGTACACTTAGACTGAGAATAGTTATTAACTACAGACATCACATTCGGAACTGGATTCTACAAACCTTATACAGAATGTGGCCGGGCATGCGCCCATGACTATCATGCATAAAGTGTTATCATTAACCTATAAGTACATCAAACCGAGTCAGTCTCTACATATAGTGATCTCATTTTAGAGAATGTTTATAATTTGGAATGCCGCACATCTGTATTATAAGACACATTTTCATATCTGATCACAAAAGCTGGACTGATAGCTGCAATAGGATATTAGTAGTGGTCGGAGTCACATTGCCAACAATCATTACCTCGGTCTTAAATGTGAAGGCAGATCCTCCACATCATTTACTTAGCGTATCTTGATAGCCTTGTTGGATCAGTTTGCTTATCGTTTCGGATGTAAAGTC
>CAVXZB010000085.1:0-6721 GCA_963765895.1 uncultured Nitrososphaeraceae archaeon
CGCCGGCGTCCTGACAATAATAGTGAATAGCATACTATCAGGATACCAACATTTATTGAAGTCATAACAAGCAAGCGATGATAATAGAATTAGTGGATACTTATAATGCAGTCAGGTTCTTAGAGCAATTAGAATAACCGATGGTGAGTGTACCTCATCAGTTACAGGATTTTCCAAAGCTGCGCATAGAATATTTGGCCAAAATCAGGCTAGTGGGTTTTAATCCGATCCGAAGGTTCGCCGGTCGCCGGCGAACCTAATGAGCGGCTATTCCTGCAGCTTCTTCTCTCTTATACTTAGATACTTAACCTTAATGGAGCACGTATCTTGGTCCTTAATCGCTATTTCCTGATAGAAATCCGTTCCTACATCAATATCACAGATCACGAAATCTAATGCCTCTCTTCCTTCTGTAGTTGTTCGCGCTTCTCCTTCCGCAGTATATTTCCGTGACGAGTTACAATAACCCCAGTCTATAATTCGTCTAAAAACCACTCTTTGAACGGCCAAAACGATCTCTTTTGATAGTTACAAAGAGTCTGGGTTCCACTGGCAGCAGAGGTATGAAAAGTATATAAAGTAAATTTATCGTTTTTCCTTAATTATAATATCTGACGTTTTAATGGGCTACGAAAGTTAGCCGCAATCTTCTTCTGTGTTCCTCATCGGTGATATCTACTTCGTATTTTCATCATTTCTTCATATTTTTTATGATCTCAGTCAATAAATATTCCATATTGTTTAGTTTTCATATTGTTTATTTAGGCAACCGTAAATAATAGAGTATAGAATTAGATTTATGAGTGGAAATGATGAACAGTGCACATGTTTGCATATGAGATCACAACATAACAATATTGGTCAGTGTCTAGCACCAGCTCTTGGGATACCAACATTTAGTGGTGACTTTGGGATACTGACATCTCAGGGATATTGCTCATGCAACAGATTTACACGGTCCAATAGCACAGCCAAATCAGGAGCGACCTGGGCAGACTATCAAGAGGCACTGAGAAGGCTTGAAATTGAAGGAGACCTCTAGTAGCACTGGAGAATATAGGGCTAATCAGTCAGTGAATCGCAGCGAGTAATTTGCAGTGGAAATGTCTCGCAAAACGATCCTTAATAGATTGTTAAAATGCTAAGTCGATTACTCATCAATAATGACTGAATATTGTTGTAGGGAATTCGAGAAGAGCGTTGACTATGACGACTTTTGTTACTATAGGGCTAAAGAGGATTCGTATAATGCAATAACAAAAGACGGTTGGTATATGCGTGATGCACAATTTGATAGACCTATAGCATCATTGGAGCCGTTTGGGTCTTGTCCGTGGTGTGCTAAGCAGTTAAAGAAGTGACATAAAATCAATCAATCCATCCACCGGTTCAGGTATTCCATTGCAAATGTCCTACAAACGGGCCCGCTTTCCATACATATAGGAAACTCCTAAAACCGGTAACTTTTACTAGCGATTTATTCATGTAAAAACGATACCAAAGATATAGCAACGTTTCCACTAGACCACTAAGGAGGACAGTATAAAATTGGGGCTCCCAGACTTATGCGGGACTTTATAAGACTCGGTTAGTTAGTTAGTTGTATTATAACTTATACGAAACAAGAAAGAGTGGCGCCAACGACGCTATAGGTCTATCAAATTGTGCATCACGCATATACCAACCGTCTTTTGTTATAGCGATATAGTAATCCTCATTGGCCTTGTAGTAACAGACATCATCGTATTCCACGCTTTTTTCAAAATTTTGCGACAACAATATTCTCCAGCCATTATAGTCATTACGAATTATCTACGACGTCTTTGCTGTTACCATTGCCATCGCTCTCGCTGTTATTGCTTTTCATTTTTTTAGTTTTGTTATGCGTATAGACAATAATCCAGATAGTTGCTACAAAATACGGCAACATTATCAATATTGCTACTACCGGTGTAACTTCAGTTGGAACGACTACGACCATAATTTAATTATTAGTTAGTTTACTGGACTTCTATTTGATAAAGATGTCATTTTTCTCGTTTACCTCATAATACTAGTATAGCTTCGGTTTACCACGGCCTGCTTAGCCACAGAATGTATAACAACCTTTGTGCAGATGGATAAAAGTTCGGCGCAAAGGTAATCCTGATCTTTAGCAATATTGTAAGTTTAATAAGAAATTTCTGAATTGAGTTCACAGACAAGTGATGCAGTAAATCTCTCATAATGAATACAAATACAGCTACATATTGTAACTAGATTACACATTGGTTACTAACAACAGTATGTACCGCACCACCATATGTGATATGTTGTGTTCGCCGGCAATGACCATATTAGTAAATAATGAAGACTGATTTAAGAAATCAAGCAGACAAATATGAACACAATAAATCATAGTCCATAAATCAGTATCAGCCTACCCAGGCCATATATATTGACAATTCGAGCGAATAATACGAATCGTCATAATCCAAACATTGATAGTATTAATTCTATTAACTATGGCATTAGTAACAGGAATATGCACAACAAATGTACCAACAGCAGTATTTGCAGACTCTAGAATCCTGAAGCAAGATACCAAACAGACTGCTAATTGTGATACAGTAGGTGCTGATAGTCCTGTATCGGATTCATGTAATCAAAGAGCAGCAAATAATATCAATAATGGTGTACCAAAAACTGCTGTAACGCCAGAAACAACAGGAACTCTATTGGTTAAATTTGTCTGTAACATTCCAATATGTGCGACCTCTAGCATCTGTTATAATAATTAGTAGTGCTAACGCTCAGCCAGTATTTCTTACATTTACAGTTTCGGGTAGCCAATTAGTCACATTAGATCCTCGTATTTCGCTATACTTGTGATTTCAGAAATTGGTCAAGACCGTTCAGGTGATTGCGGTATAGGCACGATTAAGGCAGGGCAGCACCTAACTTGTACTATAATAGCGGCACCTTAGTTTTCTTGTATTATTGTTCTATAACCAGTCTATTAATCGAATGATTGGCAAGAGTAGCAACGGCAATTGAAAGCTGACGATCTACTCCAGCCTATCTAGTGAATTGACTCATCGATACTCGCTGGCAACTAATAGTCAGTCAAGCGACAATAAATTCCATTACTTGTATCCCTATCATTAGTATCTACTTCATTTTCCGTTCTAGTTTCTTAACCCTCTCTTTGCGATACTCCACGGTTGGTCCATCTACAGGTTCATCTTCGAGACATTACTCAAGCACAGTTGGACCAAGACAATCCTGTTTATAATAGGATTGCCGGCAAACCGCATGGATGTAAAGAAATAAACTGTAACGATTTCAATAAGACTGTTTGCTATGATCATATCAAGTATTATTTATTAATAGACTATAGATTTCAACGCTAGCAGGCAGCAAACTGTACGCACTAAATCCTAGTACATAACTCAGAAATCTGTTTACCCAATCCAGATATATGGATATTTCGAGCGAATAATATAAATCACTACAATTCATCCATTGTAGTGTTAATTTTCTTAACTATGGTATTAGTAACAGGAATATACACAGCAAGTGTACCGAACAGTGTTTGCTGACTCCAGAATCCTGAAGCAAGATACCAAGCAGAATGCAAATTGTGATACAGTAGGTGCGGATAGGTACTATAGCAGATTCATGTAACAAAGAGCAGCGAATAATGTCAATAATGGAATACCAAGAACTGCTGGAAATCCAGAACCTACAACTCTATTGGTTAAACTAGCCTGTAACCTTCCAGAAGATCCACATTGTGTAGTTATAAGATTTATAATAGCCATTATGAGTGATAACCCTCAGCCGTCATCGTTAGCTCTTAGAGGCGGGGAGAGCCAATTAGTTACATTAGATCCTGGTAATTACAAAATAACATCGGTTTCAACACGAGATAATGTCTTCTCTGGTGATTGTATACAAACGAACGGTTTCCAGGCAACTGGTACTATTAGTGCAGGTCAACATCTAACATGTACTGTCTTAATTGAACTAGGTTAATCTAAAGTTGAAATGACAGTCTAGTTTTCTTTTATTATTTTGAATAACATAACATATGGCTTAATATGTCCGATTACTGTAAATGTAACGATCTCGAAAAGGCGGTAGATTATAACGATATGAGATATTGTAGAATAGAGGATGATATATTCACGCAGCAAAAAGGCAGGCTGGTATATCAAGTCGTGGGCTTATGACGGCCCTATTGCTAGTTTGGAACCATTCAGACATTATCCATGGTATGCGAATAAACTAACAAAACCAAAGTTATAAAATTTGATAGAAATATAGATATTGAAGATCAGTTTTTCTGCCGGTCTGTGAGAACGATCTGTGACTCACCTAATAGTATTAGAATCACTACGATATGGTTTTTAATTTGATTACTGACGAAGAGGAGCCGAGCGAAATAATTGCCGGTAATCGCCGGGGGTCGATAGGTAAGTGCATTAAGTGCAAAGTGCAGGCAAAGAATATCAAATTAAACAGGAATGGTGACTGACAGATTTTATATGCGAACATGGTTAATAAATGAATTTGTTGAATTACTGACTATGGTAGCACAATGTGAAACACTGCTCTGTTGCATGATTCATTACGTTATGGGTGATACTTATTTGACCACTTCTCATTTAGCTTACCAATAGTAACTATCTAGTATGGTTAACTGGCCTTCCTATAATCAGTCTCTGGTAAGACGTGGCCAAGTACTCTTAGATTTTGATGTACTTGATGGTTGGGATAACGAATTAGTTCAAATGAATCGTGGCAAGGTTGGTGAACCATATGATTATCCAAATTCATTTATTCAGCTTCTAGGTTATATGAGAGCGTATTTCCATCTACCATATAGACAAACACAGGGTGTAGTCATAGCTCATGCAAGTACTAAAGTACCATGCATACCAGATTATAGTACCATTAGTAGACGTATAAACAGACTGGAGATTAGAATCAATGAAAAATTAGGAAATGATATTGTCATTGCTCTAGACAGCACTGGCATCAAAGTAGCTAATCGAGGAGAATGGATGCGGCATAAATGGCATGTTAGAAAAGGGTATCTAAAAATACATGTAGCAGTAGATATCAAGAGGAAAAGAATCCTATCTCTGAAGATAACAAGTGAAGAGGTACATGATGGCAGGATACTAAAGAAGTTAGTAGATGATGCTTCTTCTAGAGGTAATCATGTAAAAGGCGTATTAGCTGATGGTATGTACGATAGCAATAACAATTTTAGATACCTATCAAAGAACCACATTAAACCTGATATAAAGACCAGAAGTAATTCCAAAGTCAAGTCAACTAACTGTCATGCTAGGAATATGTCTGTAGTAAAACAACAAGTAAACCTCAAAAGATGGAAGCGTAGCGTAAGCTATGGACACAGGTGGATGGCAGAAACAGCATTCTCGTCTATCAAAAGGATGTTTGGTGAACATGTAACAGCTAGAAAATTTTCTAACATGGAAAAGGAGATCTTCCTAAAGGCAACTCTGTATAACATGTTCAATCGAATGACATAACCATCGACTCGATAAGGCAAAATCCCATTAAATCATGCAACAGAGCATGAAACACTATCGAACTATGTTCTACCTATGGTTACAGGCCTTGACAATGAAATGGCACTTTGTTTCTAATCGACTGCAAATAGAATCTTCTTATAGAAATAATACCTAGAATATTCGATAATATGCATCTATAATTCATATGATAAGGATTGTGAATATAAATGAATAAGAGTTAAGAATAGCAATCGTTGCAATCGTAGCATTGGCTATGGTTCTAACAGTAGGAATAGCAGGAGGCTGTACAGTTACAGGCAAAAAAGCATCATTTAACTGACACGGAAAAAGAAAGATACAACCGCTAGTGATAAAGGTAGGTAGACCTTGTAATGAAGGTCCTAATCATAATCAATGTCATGACCGATCCCTAGAAGAACAAGGAGTTCTGCCAGCTGGAAAAGGTAAACACCTTGGAGAATGTGAAGAAAGAGGAGATAACAACGTCTTGGGATGTGATTTTTGCGATGACCATCCGAGTGATTCAAGACCAGAAACTAACTGTAATGATTAGGTGATATTGAGAATGATTAAGACATTAACTATATCAATTGCAATAATTGCGGTTATTGTAGTGATGACCGGCAGGACAGGTATATGCAAAGTCAGCATACGAAAGTGGTTATCGTAATGGCTGTGCAGACTATATAAGTGGAAGTCCGTACCTTTGTGTTGTCGATCAGACCGAATACTCTCAAGGCTATCAAGACGGATACGCTAAGTGTGGATAGGTTATCGCCGGCCGGCGAACTAGGCCAATAGGTAATCTTTGGCGCTGCCTTAATCCTGGCATAATCCCTGCTCCTCCACCAGCACCGGTAAACTTCTGTTGGAATTGACAAACTATGTCAAACCATTCACAGGGTTTTGGTTTTGGTTTATCTGGAGTTTTCTTCTTAGTAGTCTTTCTTGGTTTCATATTATCACTTTTCTTTGATCTCTATGTCTTTGACAGAGTTATTAATGATTTTAATAGATCATCTGGTAGTATTCCTTTACTGCCGGTTGTAGGTTTTCCGGTAGTCGTTGACTTTAGTAAATCTTCCGACAAAACTCCTTTACTTCCTGTTGTAGGCTTGCCGGAACTATGAAGTTTTATCACGTCCGTATCAGGTGGACCAGATATCTTTGCT
>CAVXZB010000086.1:0-26894 GCA_963765895.1 uncultured Nitrososphaeraceae archaeon
AATTGATGCAAATATATTCTACCAATTCTTGTCACTATGGTTCATTCATATTCTGTAGGACTTCATTGATTATCTGCCCTTTGTTTGATTGGATTTAGTCCTTTTATTGATTTTGGTTCCTGTTTCAGTCTATCCTGTTTGTATGAAAACTCTGCAAAGATTTGCTTACTAATCATATATGACTCATACTAAAATATTAGAACAATAATCTTGAATATACATAGGGTAGTAAAATGAAATGAAAGAATATTTTATTGCATGGTGGAATATTGAAAATTTGTTTGATGTAGAAAACTCTCCAGATAGAATGACAAATTACAAAGAATAAAAGATGAATTAGAGGGATGGACTGAAGATAGACTCGACGAACTTTCAAAAATTTATTTCCAAAATGAATAATAATACTGACCTGAATTCTTGGTATTTGTGAGATTGAAAATATACCTGTAGTTGAGAAACTGGTCAGTAGTTTAGCAAGCTTGTTTAATCATGACTACAAAATTATTCATGCTGGTACTCAGGATGAGGAGGGATTGATTTGCTCTCATTTATGATGGTGAAAAGTTTGATATAAAAAAGAATCCACAAACTGGAAAGGAAATGGTTTTCTCACACTTTACCTTGTAAAGGGTAGCCACACATGATATCTTGCAAGTCAATTTTAAGACCAAAAACATCTAGAAATAGACTATATTAATTGGAAATCATTAGCCTTCACGAAGAGAAGGTCAGTATGAATCAGAGTCATATAGAATAGTTGCAGGTGAAACTTTAAGTTATTTCCATCAACGTATACTAGAGGAAAATCAAGACGAAAATGATAAGACAGCAATTTTAGTTATACTGAACTGCTAAGCTTGGCAGCAATAGTAGCCACTCTATTATTGCAATCACTTCATGCTATAAGGATTATTTATATTGTATAATACTTGTTGAATGTGTACATTTATGTATGTGCATAATAGAATCTTTAGTCCGAGATTCAGATGAGATTAGAATGGACACCAAAGTAACTCTATTTTGTTGGTTGTCTAAAGATGGCAAACTTCTTTTAGCTGCAGAACTCTAAGAACATTTGCATATGGTTTTCTAAGTGTAATTCTTGCAATCTATCTAAAATTAGTCGGTATTGAAGATTTTTATATTGGCCTAATACTGACTGCTACTTTAATAAATAGTGTAATCTTTACTCTAATAACAAGTTTTTATGCAGATAGAATAGGTAGAAGAAAAATTCTGATCTTATATGCAGCTCTGATGTCCTTATCTGGAGTAATATTTTTTGTAACAACTAATTATATAGCTTTAATTGCATCTGCCTTAATAGGTACAATTAATGTAACTGGAACTGAGACTGGTGCTTTCCTTTCAATAGAACAAGCAGTGTTACCTCAGACGATTAATGATGTAAAGAAAAGGAATACAGTTTACGCCCTTTACAATATGGTTGGAACCTTTGCAATGTCTGCAGGTGTTCTACTTTCTGGTCTACCACAGATCATTGCACAACAGTATGGATTAAACCAAATTGAATCTATTAGACCACTTTTTCTACTTTATAGCATCATTGGACTTGCGACATTAGGCATTTACTATTTGATTTCGAATAAAGTGGAGGTCCAGGTGAATGATGATAACCTATCTAAACCACTCAAACAGACACTATCACCAAAATCAAAGCAAATCGTTGGTAAACTATCCTCTCTCTTCGCTCTAGATTCTTTTGCGGGTGGTTTTGTTATTCAAAGTATAGTTTCGTTATGGTTTTTTACAAAATTTGGAGTTGAATTAACAACACTATCTTATATTTTCTCCATAGCTGGAGTTCTTACTGCGTTCTCGTTCCTTGCAGCTGCAAAAATTGCTAATAGAATAGGATTGATTAATACAATGGTGTTTACACATATTCCATCCAATATTTTGCTTATACTCGTTGCGTTTGCTCCTACTTTTCCACTAGCAGTCGCATTCTACCTTGCGAGAATGACTCTGTCACAAATGGACGTGCCTACAAGACAATCATATCTGGTTGCAGTAGTTGGGGAGGATGAACGAACTGCAGGCACAGGGATCACCAATATTTCAAGAAATATAACACAAGCAGTATCTCCATCATTAGCCGGCTATATATTGCATTCACTATCACTCTTATCAGCCCCATTTATATTAGGAGGAGTATTAAAAATTGTATATGATGTTATTTTGTATTTTAATTTTAAGAGTATAAAACCCTCAGATGAATGAATGAATGAATGAATGAAACTTTGACACCAATTATCACATCTTGAGAGTGCTAGTTGGTCCTAGCAGACAGATTTTCATTCATATTTTGATTATTATTGCCAAATGCATAATTCTAAACACCTAAAAAGATTATTGCATGCATCTGATTCATAGGATAACACATTATCGTCGCAGTAAACATTGTAGATAACAGGTTTGATGGCGTTGAATAAATATATGACCAATCCTATTCTAAGCGATAATCTACAACCAGAAGTTCATACACATAAGTACCGATATTTCCATAACAGGCTTTATTTAGAAATATGCAGAGTTAGTGGTAAACTAAACCCAAACTCCTATCTTATTAGAATTGTTTTCAGCCAAAATTTTTCCTCCATGTCCTTCAATAATGCTTCTGGAGATAAACAAGCCTAGGCCTATTCCGTGAAAGGATTTTGATGTAAATTTATCAATCAATCTTGGTAAAATCCCTGGGTCTATTCCAGTTTCAGTATCCCTTACAGTAACTATTGCAAGATCGCCATACTCCTGCAAAAGGTCCAAATATTGATCTACTAGTAGACCATTAATTGTATCTCAACAATTTCTAAAGTAATACATTGCAATAGCGGCCATAGCTGAACCCGAGGTGAGGTGCGGAACCTCTTGATGATAACCTCTTAAGTCACATCTAATCTCTGGTAAACCAGATTAATTGCACGGTCTACCTGGACGTCATAATGATGGAGAGAGGCGAGTATCTAATTATCGATTAATTCATCCCAAGGCGGCCAATCGAGAAATCGTTGATGTTTGAGTAATGGCGATAGTAAAGCATCAGGTGGGGTATGAAGTACTTTTGTTGTACACTATCACTAAAAGTATATCACACGGTCTGCCAGTAAAACGACATTAAATGGAATTTTGTAAAACTTGTGGCCTTGAACTTGGTAGACCTACTTTGCGGCTACACTCGACAATCAATTTAAGGATGATAAAAACCCATAGTTTGCCGGTAAAATAAAGTAATTTCTACCCAAGTATTGATAGATCCACAATAGATTCTCATTATATACATCAAGTAGATGATTGTTATCATATTGAATCAGTCTGGATAATTCGTGGGTTCACTCTAATCATGAAATAGTATGTATTGCAAAGTGTTATTGCGGATGTCTAGTAATAATAATAATAATAATAATAATAAAAAAAAAAAAAAATAAAGGTAAAGTGGCAGTAATAACAGGTTCAAGTAAAGGTATTGGTAAAGCTATTGCTAAAGAATTTGCTAAGACTGGCTACTCTATTGTGCTAAACTCAAGAGATAAGGAAGATTTAAGCAGAGCCACCCAAGATATCGCTAAAGAAATCGGAGATAGCAATAATAATATGATTTCTTATGTTCAGGGCGATATATCGCAAGAACATGTCTGTACATCATTAATAGAAGAAGCTGTCAAAAGATTTGGTAGAATTGACGTATTAGTTAATAATGCAGGCATAAGTGGCGCTTCAACGAAAATAAATGAAATATCAACTAATGATTGGAATTATGTTATCGATGTAAACCTGAAAGGCGCATTTCTTTGTACTAGAGAAGCATTGAAACACATGATTCAAAGTAGTAACAATACTACAGCAAGCAGTAATATTAAAAATAAAAATTATTCTATTGTAAACATATCCTCTGTTCATGAATCCATACCTCAACCAGATGCAGCTCATTATGCTGCTTCTAAAGGAGGTATGCAGATGCTAACAAAAAATACAGCTATGGAAGTAGCCGACAAAGGGATACGAGTTAACGGTATTGCACCAGGGGCAATAGCAACAGAGATGAATAAAGACTTACTCGAAGACGATCAAAAGAAAAAAGAAAAAGAACAGACAATTCCACTTAAAAGAATTGGACAGCCGGAAGAAATAGCTAAAGTAGCATTGTTTTTAGCTTCAGATGATGCAAGCTACATCACGGGAACAACAATTTATGCTGACGGTGGACTAACATTAACTTCATAAGAAATCGATGTCACCCATCCTAGAGACTACTATTGCGCTCATTTCAGAAAACTGTTTTCTAATACAATTATGAAATACATTACACTAAAATCATTTCTCAATTAAGATTAAATGTATAGACTAATGTCTTATGTGTTCGTAGAAATCAGATATGAAATATGTGATGCCACTTTTTAATTTTACCTAAGGTAAAATACATGTTATTGAGCATAATCAAAATACGGTGGACAAAGTAATCATAATGTTGCAGAGATTTTGTCAGCGTAGAAAGCAATTGAAACCTACTTATATATTTTTGATCTCTTACGATACACTCATAGCAGTCATAAAATGTATGAGGTTTGTATTTGATATTTATTACATACCAAGTATATCTTCGATACGAGAACTATGTTGACTAACATTACTACCACCGGTATTAGTTCCAATAAGACTACCAAATAGTGATTATATACATTTCGATCTATGTCCACTTGTTCATTTAGTAAATTTACTACGCATCGAGTATATTGCGTAGCTCGAGCCAAATCTTGTATGCCTGCACCACAATTAAACTGATCATTTCCTGGACCTCCAGTAAGTACATCCTTACTATTACTCCTAAATAATTGGTCGTTGCCGGGCCCCTCGAATCATATCATTTCCTGCGTTGCCATGCAGTTTATCCTTCCTGAACTTAATACGATCATCTTCATATCCACAAGATCATCTCCATTATATCATTTGTTCTATTATTTCCACCATTGCCTTTAATGAGGTCTGTTGCTGAACATCCTATCGGAATGTCATCTCCATTTGTACCCCATTATAAGCCTGCCATTTCTGCTGTTGGGAACACATGTGATATTTGGTGGCGGCGAATAGGCTATTACTTGCCATGTAAATGAGACAGAAGGTCCTTGAAGTGCTAGACCACATGTTACCCTAAGCCGTACTATGTACTTGCCTACAACTAAATTACAGTTATAGGCCGAGGATATGATTAAAGCAGCAATCTCCGCAAGTTCTTACATTCTCTCATTCATGTTCTTCAATATTACTCCATGCCGGAACTGCTTATTCTGTGGTCTGTCGAGTAACCTAGATTGTTGCTTTTCTATTGCTAGACAACTAACTCTTTTTCTTGAGGTCTTTGAATATCAGATCTTTAAATGTCACATCTTGTATGACTGTATTGTCGGCTTTAGCTCTACTGCAGATGCTAGCGTACATGTATTCTTCTAGATATTTATTATGTATGCTATTCAATTTGATCTTTTGTTTAATGCATTTTCCTACATACATACATACATACATATTGTTATAATCTTAGAAACTGTTCTATCTGTTTAGTCATTTTAGGAATTGATATTGGTTTTGATATAAAGAGAAATTTATCCTGAGAGTCTTTGAATACGTTCTTATAATTAGAAGCAAACTCTTCAGATGCTGTGAAAAAACAAACTTTGATTTTATCATCTTCTTTTTTGATCTTGTCTAGGAGGTCTAGACCATTCATCTTAGGCATTTTAATGTCTAAAATTAATAACTGATATGTTCCCCTTTTGAAATTCTGCAGTGCTAATATTGGATCTATATAACTGTCAACTTCAAACCCTTTGCGTTCTAATCCTACTTTGACCAGATATACTATATCAAGTTCATCATCTACAAGCAATACTCTTCTTGCCATGGCTAATTTCAGTCATTCATCGCCAGATGTTTAAAATGTGATTAGCATAAGTAATAAGCATTGTAAATTAATATTTACAAGACTTTTGTTAACCAAAACTACTATTCCATATATGTGAATTCAGTGTTTGTTTAGAGTACAGATCAAATAAAGGATCACAGCCAACCGTGTTAGTACCAATAATTGTTGTTAGATTCAGCAGCAAAGAAATAGGCACCTGAAGGAGTATTGTATTGTACTGTATATTTTCAGATGAGTAATATCAATTGTGCTGAACATCGTAAGATATTCTGAAGGTTCGATCATAAAATGCAACTCAGTCTTATAAATGTCAGTCAGGAATCTTTTAATTGTTATTGTTAATTCTTTCGATCATTCTTACCAATATCGTTAGTATGTGTAATATGTCTTAATAATTTAAACCATAATAGATAGACTAATTATCATACTAAAATGAACCTTTGAGAGCAGACATGAATGATAATAAGTTAGTTCAGCACCCGATCTTATCACTATTCAGATTGGTACTATTACTAATATAGTAGTAAAAAATTTCCTAAGCGAGGCTTAAAATAATTAAATCAATCTGTTGGTCATAATAATTGTCAATTGAAGTGTTTAGGGACTTGCGTTTACGATAAAAAAATAAATCATAAATGAAAACTGATTTGTAACGTTTAGTATGAGTTCCAGAAACAATAATAACATATTATAGAATGAAGCAAATAATAAAATGATAGTTGGAATACTTATCTTTGATCAAGTCGAAGTCTTAGACGTTGCAGGACCATTTGAAGTATTTTCTATAACGCGTTTGAATGAAAATCGCCAACATGAAGAATCCTCGCCCTTTAAGGTACTTCTCGTTTCAGAAAATTTACATCAGATCACTGCAGTCGGCGGACTTATATTTACGCCTAGTACGACGATCCACAACTGCCCAGATCTAGATTTGCTAATTATTCCTGGCGGTTGGGGTACGCGCAAGGAAATAAGTAATAAAATGATACTTGGATGGATTGCAGATCGAGCAACTAAGGCTAGGTTGACGGCATCAGTATGCACTGGTTCTAGTCTTCTTGGAAGAGCTGGTTTATTAAACGGACGAGAAGCAACTACTCATTGGCAGGCCTTTGATTTTCTTCGTACGTCAGCTCCAGAAGTCAAAATACGGGAAGATGTCCGATTTACAACTGTCGAACCAATCTTTACTTCCGCCGGTATTTCTTCCGGCATAGACTTAGCGCTAAGAATCGTCAGCTATTTTCTAGGTATCGAGGTTGGGAAGGCAAGCAGCTAAATACATGGAATATCCCTATCCAGAAAGCGATCAGCGAATAATTACTAGATAAACACATAAAAGCTTCTAGACAAGATAGGAAAGATAGAAACAATGAAAAGTTTATTCAATATCCTACTGCAACTAAGTGCTGTCCACATCCTGCCCATAATTTTAATGTGATATTCCTTCTATCTATTGCGCTAGGAACATCATATAACATGCGCTTCACAGTGTCCTGATCTTGTTCTAGATCTCTAGTAAATTCATCTTTTAATTCTGGATTAATAAGAAAAGTAGGAAAAAATCTACCTCTAGGTGTATTTCTGACAATCGATAGCTTACTGTTTACTATTTGAACAAGATCAGCATTTTTCAAAGCATCAAATTTTAGAGAATTGCCAGATTCTCTAAAATTTTCGTAGTCCATAGTCCAACCGTAAATAGTGTCCATAGTGAGATCCGTGCCTTGTGTAGGTTCAGGAGTTAGTTTGTGAACACAGACATCGCAGAGGGACACATTCAGGTCATGGGCCATGAATATGTACTTAGATTTTTGAAAAGTAGAATGATGAAATCCTGGCTGACATAAAGCCATTCTTTGCTTTCATCTCGATCGCATATAATTTTATAGGTCCTTAATTTTTATTGCAGATTGTGCGGTTTTTCCAAGATGAAATGGAATAGATGCATTTTATGCAACAAAAATAGATAATTCAAACATATACAGCTTTTTGTCAGGTATGTTGATGTCAATAACTTAATTCATAGTAACTGCACGATCAGTTTGTATATATATCATAATTACTAAATTGGAGAACCATTTTTTTAACTGTATTTGTATTTATACTAGATACAATATCTGCATAAGAATGTGAATATGAAACTATTGCTGATTTGACCGAGTGCAAAAAAAATCTGATAAATCGTAATTCCTGTCTTTTCCTCCGATAGGTTCTTCCTGGAATACTTGACACCATGACAATATTTAGACTATTGTCGCCATTTAATAAATTAATGACATAGAGTATTGAAGAAAAGTACATCTAACAAAGAACAAAAAATAATTAAATCATGATGCCTTTAATTTAACAGGTAGCGAAGGAACTAAAAATAATTCAAATAATGATTATTTATCTAAATCTTAAAGATTTCTTGATCCATTGCTGATTCATTGGTTGTGCTAACTACAATAATTTGGAATTCCTAATTATTGTAGTCTGAGTATTGAATTCCCAATTTCAATTACCAGAACAATGTCAGATCATTATCTTTTTTATGATTGCCGTGTCATATGTAAAAGGTGTACGTCTCATACTATAACTCAAGAAGCGTGAAGCATAAAAATCTCTGATGGAAAGAAAAATAATATACCAAAATTAAAAGATCTACTCGTTGTATTTTATTTTATTTTCTGCTTAAGAGACTACAGTATTGTGATGTGGGTCGGTGGCAATATGTTATTGGATGTTAAAGACGCTACTATAGTGGTTAGGAAGGAAGGAAAATAGCAGACAGATTATATCATTACCTTCATAGAAATTATTTTGTTGCCTTCCCAGACGTATAATAAACTTCTATCCTTGGAAGGAAGGTTGTAAACCAGTAATCTAACGAATCCAATAGCAGTAAGAAGGACTTAATGCTATCGAAATGAAGGTTATAGAGCGAAATGGTAGTTAGGTAACGAAGCCGTCAAATTCAAGTATAGGTTATATACGAGCGCATTTTAGTAAGAATCAACATGTCTATAGATGGAAATGAGACATCAATTTCAAAAATCAGAAAAACAACAATCAAATTTTAAGCAGATCGTCTCAGAAGGCTCACTTGTTATTTTGGATGCACGTGATCTCATAAAAGATATAGCTAGTGCCAATTCTATAAAGAGTTGCTCATGGAATCAAGTTAGAGGTACATATCTTAACGCTGATGATAGTACTAAGGATAATAAATCTATTCTTTCATTTACTGCCCCTACGTTAAAGGCGATGAACTCAATACTACCCTAGGTTTTGAATTAACTATTACAGATAAAGAGAATAATAAAAGTCATCCTTATAATGCAAATGTAATTGTCAAGAGGGTACAAAGAGCAATAATATTTCAAGGGTGAGCTGCACTTGGAGCATATGAAGCTGGAGTGTATCAGGCTTTAGTTGAAAAGCGAATTAAGTATGATGAAGACGGAACAAGAGAAGGCCTACATACAGAAAAAAGACCTCTGTTCGATATCGTTGCTGGTACATCTATTGATGGGATGAATGCTGCAATTGTAGTAAGTAGTGTTACAAGGAAAGATGGTAAGAAGATAGAAGATCCTGTAACCTGGCAGGAGTCAGCTAAAAGTATTGTAGACTTTTGGAAGACTCAACAACAGTTTCCTACCTATGCTGATTTCCTTGATATCGTTCCATTTTACCATTACTGGTTGGATATTTTACATGATACAAGCAAAGTATTCAAACGATCATTTACTGAGTTAATAGAATTCTATTCGAATATTATTAATTCAGATCTTAAGAAATGGTATGAAGGCACAGTAGCAAATTGGGCTATCTCTGAGCCTAGCTTTTTGAAAGATTATTTTATAGATGGGTGGTATATTCCAGCTACGGCTGAAGCCACAAGGAGATATTATTCTGCCAAGCATTTTAAGAGATTTGGAGCATTAAACGTGGCGTCAGGAATCGTACCATGGTCAATATTTGGCAAATTCTTTGACTTCTCTGACCACTTAAATTCCATGCCAAGAGCTGATAATAAACACTTTGCCCTTTATTCCCTTAAAAGAACATTAGAACACTTTGCCGATTTTCCAATTAAAACAGAAGAGGGCGAACCTAGATTTCTTCTAGTAACGGTAGATGTACAAACAGGCGAGGCTGTTACGTTTGATAGCTATACTAAGCAAGCGAAATACCATGATGATAAAAAATATAGACAATGAAAGATGTATAGAAATCGAACATGCACTTGCAACTGGAACTTTCCCAGGCTTTTTCGACTATCCAAAATTCAAAGTCAATATTACTGAAATGGGTATAGGAAATGAGGAGCACATCTTTTGGGACGGCGGGTTTAGAAGCAATACTCCGTTAAGGGAAGTGATACAAGCTCATAGAGATTATTGGCATAAGATAAGAAAGCATACAAAAGAAGAAGAGAAGGATGAAGATAGACTTGAAAATGACGTACCAGACCTCGAGGTGTATATAGCAGATTTATGGCCTTCTGAACTTAAGGAACAACCACTTTCTTTTGATCATGACTTTGTAGAAAATAGAAAGTCAGGTATAATATTTGGTGATAGAACAGACTATGATGAACAGGTAGCAAATTTTGTGACTGATTATATTGATTTGGCTAAGCAATTAAAGAATCTAGCACAAAGAAGTGGGGTTTCCCAGGATGAGATAAATCATATATTGGATCGATATGCAACTAGTAAGAATACAATAGGACAAACCAGAAAATATGGCGAACTCCTAGGAGGGCGATTTAGATTAACGAAAGTTGTCAGAATAGATCATAAAGACGATGGTAATGACGTTGCCGACAAAGTATTCGACTATTCACAGAAGACCATAGAAAAGTTGATGGAAGACGGAAATCGGGACGCATTGATTCAGATGGATCTGCAGGCAGTGAAAGACGAGGTTATGAATTTAATCAAAATAAATCATCATATTACATCTGAAAATGAAAGAAAGCAGGATCAGGATCGGCAGATAGAAGCTGTGCAACAGCAGCTTTATCAGATACAAGAAGCGATGAAAATTGGAAATGGATATAATATGGTATTAAATGAACAGCTAAAGGACTTCGTTAACAAAGTGGAAGCTATAAGAGTAAATGAAAATGCGTATTCGCTAACGAATGAAAAGATATCATTAATTACTGCCTCAAAACAACTGCAAGGGACAATAATTACGAGCCTAACAATAAATCGTGGTGCATTTACCGGGCCCCAGCGAGCACTATAACGGCGATCCACTTAGAAAATAGTAAGTCCTATTCTTTTGGTCAAGGACGATCATACTTACAAAATATAATAGAAAATAATTTTTATTGAGCTATTCTGAATTTAACCTTAAATTCTTGAAAGAAGAAAGTGGAGCAAAGTTTCCTAGTGATTTCATCTAATGAAATAATGAACCAATTTTAAAAGCAATTTTCACATAGTAAAGAAATAGCTCTAGCTATGGCCGATTATAATGAGAATGAAATAGTCCGGAAAGAACTGGCGAGCCTAACCCAATTCAGTCGAATATATAGATGGATTAGTCTTTAGAGCTAGTGAAAACGGATTGTTTAATTCGTCAGCCAGTTTTGATCGTATAATGCAAAATCTTAAAGCGGCGCGCGACGGTCTTACAAGAGGTCCATCAGAATTTTCTACGGTTCATATGCATTTATCGATAGCAATGTATTAATACTAAACAAATAGAAACAATCAATTTACAAGCCTACTGATATATGGACTGAAGAAGATGATATTGTATTTCTGATGTTGTCCTACTAAATGCAGGAAATACTACTATATACTATTTACACACGTCACCAGTTGCAGGCCTCATGAAATACTGGGATTAAGAATAAAAGACATCATATTCAAAACTGCAGGCAACCATCAGTACGGTAAAGCCTAGTCAATGGAAAAACAGGGGTCAAGGTCTATTTAATTGATTGATTCGATACCTTATATCAAGTAAATCGTGCAAAATGTTCAAGTCAAACTGGCGCCTACGGAATGAAACAAAATATAGACTATATTGTACTTGATCGAATTCGTTTCCGTTTATAGCAAAAATGATAAATTGGATAGAGAAACACCATACCTCAGAATGCGATCCGAGTTATCAGTGTTATTATCGATCTCAATAAAATTTTAAGAGATGTTTAACAATTTAGTAAATACAATTATGGCTATTATAGATCGAGTTTGATAAATCTTGAACATAATAGTTGCACCACAACTACAGACTTACTTGTTTTATCTTATCTGTCTAGAAATCTGCAAAATGCTCTCGAGTTTTGAATATTGATTTATGTACTGCTGCATTTTGTCTATCTAGCATTCTCGTCAGACTCCCATATAGCGAAATTATTATTCTCTGTATCGATGCAAAGTGCAAAATAACCCATTTCTGGTACTGCATGTTTAGAAGCAACTACTTTACCTCCTAGCTTTTCCACTTTTGATGAGTATTCATCGATCGACTCTACTCCTATGTAATTAGTTACTTGATGTCCTGGCATTTGTCTTTTCATCATTCCGCCACTTAATGCTTTATTTCCATTATCATCTGTTGTAGCCATCATCCAATATTCAATAGTCTGACCTGTTGCTACTGATGTAAGCTGACTACTATTATCTTCTGTACCTGACCATTTTTCTATTTTCCATCCAAAGAGCTCATTATAAAATTTCTTTGCCCTTTCGATATCATCTGCAGGAATTTCAAAATGCACTATTGTTGGCATGTTATCATCTAGAACCTGATCCGGCTGAACTGCCCAATGATGAATCCAGTGCCCCCAGTGACTAGATCTAATGCCTGTTGAAAAAGTCGACCCATGCTTTCATCATTTTGCATCTTTGCGCTGACCTCATCTTTCTGCTTACGATCTCTGTAGAATATTAGCTCCATCCAAATCTCCTCATCTTGGTTGGCAAGGACAGTTTGGCTATGTTGGTGATGCCCTCCATAAGTGTCTCAGTATTGTTTAGCTGGAAAATTAAATGTGTAGATCCATATTTTCTCATTATTTCAGCGAATTGCTTATTGAGCTGGAGCATCGAGTCATGGTTCTTTTTTGGTACTCGGTAGACGAAGTGGTCTACTTCACTTCCAATCCCTTGTTCTATTTCTGTCAAGTTGGATTTACTCATGAGCAAAAATATACCCTAAATAGTTAATAAGTATACAAGGGATTAAAAGTATAGTTGTTACACTACATCGAGCAGTTACTACGGGTGCCATTGATTCTCCCAAGACCTATTGAAATTTGGGCCTTTCATCTTCTGGCTAAAGCCACGCTGGTTTTTGAAAATTAAGGGCCCAACAACATCAGAATTGGTCATGGACTCACTCACTTTTGTACTAGATGGTTATAGAGCATCCACAAGAAGATGGATTTTAGCTTGACCTTTTGACGGATTAGTGCAGAGAGTAATTGAAATCTCTTAGAACTTTACTCTTTTGCAAAAACAATCCATTAGAACCATCTGTGCCGCTTTATGAATTGATTAACAAAGCTAATAAAAGAGTGAGGGTGAGAGACACCAACAGATCAACTGTTCACACCAAAAGTATCCAACTCCGCTAAATTGTTTTGGATATTCGTATCTTAATCGTTGGAGTTGTTCTAAATTAATTTAGGGAACTTGATTTAGATGAGTTGTATTACACATTATAGCTATAAAGCAGTGTTACTTTTACTGTAGGTTGCGCCTTGACAAGAACTATGTCTGGAATCGATAGAGCATCGTATCAAGTAAAAGATCCCGGGATACATAATCTGATTTATAAGAATTGCGGAATGTCCTAAAACTTACTCATATGACTCATACAACTAGCTAATTCTGTGAATAGATAAACATTTAGGATTTGATAAATTCAACAATGGATCTGTCGATTCAAAGGGTTTATTGAACTGAGCCATAATTAAATGAGAAGCTCAATTCGTAAACCCATTCTAAAATTCATCAGGAACTCTACTGAATTTTAGTGTAGACTACTTTTCATATTGCAGGCTTGAGTGTCTTTTTGGCTACAAAAGAATGCAATTCAGAATCATTCATCTTCTTTTTTGCTTCCGCATACAATTTTGCATCTGCACCTACAGGATATCTAAAGAAATTAACTCCTTCACTAGCGGAGACTGCTGGTGTCTCAATGCTTTCAAGTACTACTCTAGCAACTTGCTTAGGATCTGGTGCATTTTTCATGGCACGATAATAATGAGATAGAAAACTTTCTACCACCTCTGCATACTTGGTAATTTCTCTTTGAGATATAGTTTTGTCTGAATTTGTAGTACTGGTTGTGGAGGTCACTGTCGATGATGCAGAAGGAGATGAAGATGTCAATAGTGTTGACGAAATCGATTGAGTATTATCTGGGATTATAATGTTCTCTACAAATTTGGTGTTAACTACGCCAGGCTCGATGAGCACTACTTTTATTCCATACTGTTCTACCTCGTAAGCTAAGGACTCACTTAACCCTTCCAATGCAAACTTTGTACTAACGTATACGGATTGTGCTGGAAAGCCAATATACCCTGACAGTGAGGAAATATTCGCAATAATCCCACATCTTTGATTTCTCATTATAGGAAGTACCTGCTGTATTGTTCTAATTGCTCCGAAGAAATTCGTTTCAAATTGTTTCTTAATATCCTCCATAAGTAGATCTTCTAGGGCGCCAAATAAGCCAAAGCCGGCGTTGTTTACCAAAATATCAATGCTTCTGTCTTCGTCATATATTTTTTCAAAGACCCCTGCTATGGAATCGCCTTTATTCACGTTCATGTGGATTACCTCTAGGGGAATCTCTTCCTTTTCTGCAATCTTTTTAATTGAATCGGCCTTACTCAAATTTCTCATCGTTGCATAAGTGCGAATTCCATTGCGTGCAAATAACAGACATGTCTCCAATCCGATGCCGGATGAACTACCAGTAACAACAGCGACCTTTTGATCTTTTAGCGCCAATTTTTCGTTCTAGTGTGATAAAGCACTCTTTATATTGTAATCTAAATATACACGAAAAGACTCCGATCTCTCTACAAATTCAACCATGATCGGGCATCGAGAATCTATAACCAATTCGAATAACAGACCCCAAGAAACTTGCGCCTCTGAATAGGATATTCTCAGTTTTCATTAGCATATTGTGTATTTTTTTTCTAACCATTTAATAAAAGTAAAACGTGCAAAGGTTATTCCAGATACTAGGTGAGAAAATATGTCGTCTCCATATAAACTTGTATTCATAAAATCTCTCCCACCACTCTCGAGCGTTTTGATATACGCATTCATTGAAAATTCCTCCACGAGCTTCGCAAGGTTACCACTTATCACATGATTGTTAAGCAATCCAACATAATCATCATCTCCTAAGGAGATTAATTGTGTCTTGATATTATATTCAAATTTTTCATTGGGTGGTAAAGATCTTAGATTAGCATGATCAGTAATAATAACGTGTTTAGGTATAATCTTTGAAAGATATTTTGCTTCTCTAACTGCAATCTGAGCTAAAGGTGGATACAATTTCCCGTTCTCATCTTTAACTGCAGCTATATCACCCATGCAAAATATATTTGGATAGCTACCAATCTGACAGAATTCATTTAGAATTATTCTGCCATCTTTAGTTTTCTCAACTTCTGGACTCATTGGTATCTCATAACCTTTAACCCCTGCAGTCCAAACAGTAAGAGATGAAGGAATTTGTGATTCACTATCGCTAAGATAAATATTACTACAACTAGTACCACTATCATTTTCAACCGTGATAACTGCAGAGCTTGTTCTTATTCTTATTTCTTTTTCGAGTAATACTTCGTTTACTTTCTCTACCAAACGTTCATCCCATCCTGAAAGAATAGTTGGCAGTGCTTCTATAATTGTTATAGTGAGCATATCTGATTTTTTGCTTCCCCTTACAAAATCCGATAGTGCTCCGCCAAGGCTCACACCGGTGGCTCCTCCTCCTACAATTACAATATCATGCTTCTTGTTTGATTTTAAAAGTGCTCTCATCTTATCACAGATCAATGACGCATCAGAAATAGAATGTAATGGTAAAGTATTTTCTCTTGCTCCTTTGATATTAAAATACTTTGTAGAAGCACCAAGACACACAATAAGAAGATCATAGTTAATTTCAGTCGATTCTAAACCAACCATATTTTTATCTGGCATTATTTGTTTAACTGCTGATTGAATGAATTTTATGCTAGTTCGATCTATTAACTTTAGAATTGGTATTTGTACTTCATTTGCTGTTCTAAAATCTGCAGCTACTAAATGAATCTCTTGAAGCAATTGATGATAAGGATTTCTATCAATGAGTATTACTTCGCCTATTTTCTCTGTCACATATCGAGCAATGCTGGTGGCTAAAAATATTCCAGCGTAGCCAGCTCCAAGTATAACTATTCTTTTCTTACAAGTGGTCATTTCCAATCCTTCTATTTGATTATATCTATATATTAAAAAATAGTTGTCAATCTTATGAGCTAAAATCTTATGAGCTAAATAGCATAATGACCTAGTTCTTGAATTATTATCTATTATGTATTTTGAAAGTTCGGTCATTGACTACAGAGAGTTTGATTAGTTCGATTCTCTGCAGATATCAGTAACACAGTTGAAGTTTGCACTAATTTGGATGACTGGACTGGATTATCCCCGTGAGAAACACATTATCGATATACCTGTATGCCATATCTCTCATTTATCTGCAGGGATAGTCACCAATGGCCTCGTATATGACTTATATAATGACGTTGTAAAAGAAGTATTATTTAAATTCGTTGATAGAATCATTGTCATGGCCGTTTTGATTTAACATTTAGTTCATATTCTTTTCATGAGGATGACTTCTTTTCTTCCATCAACTTACCAATCTTTCACCTAGTAACTAGATCTGGACCTACTGATTTTTATAATTACCTATCTTGATCTAGTAGTAATAGGTGAGTTGTGAATAATGGAAAATCATCATGAAGAGAATATGGAATGTCCTTGTCCATGTCATGCATCAGGCGGAACATGTTCAACATGTGCAAGCACAGGATGCAAGATGAAAGCTGGAATGGGCGGAATGGTAAATCCGATCGAGATAGGAGCTATGATGTGGCAAAAGGCATTTTTTAAGGCAAATATGGAATTAATGGCAGATAAATTAAAGAAGAGAATGGAAGCAAGATGGGGTTCAGCAACCGATAAGGCAGCTGATGCACTTATTGAAAAAATGGAAAAACAATGGATGGCAATGTTCGAACAGACAGGAGCAGAGAAAGAATTTCGTGAGAAACTTGCAAAGATCTATAGCGAAGGACAAAAGAAATAATTCTAGTTTCTTTCCCTTTCATTAAGCTTAGCAGCTGTGGGGTCTACTCTGCTTGAAAGGCATCACGTCTATCTCCACTAGAAGCTCTCAGAAGATAACTACTGGAACGACAAAGAAGTAGTAGTAGAAAAAGAACAGGTAGAAAGCTGATCAGAAATGTCCCTGGGGAATGGTTAGAGGAACTCTAACTAGTATTTTTATTCATATTTGTTTTCAGTTCTCCTACCAACAGAACATATTTCCCTTGTCTCAACATAGTCATCGTAGAAATTCATTTTCCCTATTATCCGATCCTTACCATGACATACCTAGCGTTCCATTAATGCACGCCTAAGCAATTGTCTATGAATTGATCTACATGGTTCTGGCCTAGAATTTTGCCTAACCATGCAATCTTTATCGCATCAAAACATCCTTTGCTTGGACTATGTAAACCCGAACTGCTGCTACTTGAATGGATTGTTTGTGTATTACTATGATCTGGTTCAGTGGTGTTTGTTTATCTGGAAAGCATTTACCGCTTTCGTCTTCATCTTGTCTCGAGAATTCAGATGGGCATTTTCCACTTGGAAAACAGTTATCATGTGCATTGTGGCTAAGTCCAGGAGGGCATCTTCCGTTGTTATCTGGCTTGCATTTGGTTAACACATCAGGATCAAATGCACAGTCTTTATCGGGATGCGGTATGTTTGGTTTGTTTGGATGGCCTGCCGATTGATCATTGTATGATGAGCCTATACCTACTATACAAGCACCTACATCGCCGCCAGTATTACTTAGTGGGCTAGGAGTTACTGGCTCCGTTGTAACAGGTGCGTTATCTATACTAGTCTTTCCATTCTGGTCATCCTTGGGTTGACTAGGCTCTGGATCGCTCTTGTCGTTGTCACTACCTTCGTTGGCACTTCCACCGCCACCGCTTCCACTACCAGAATCAGAGCCTTTTCTTTGCATATATTAATAGATAACCTGTAGTAAACAAAGCAGACGTGGTTACCATCATTATGCCCATTGCTAAAATAAACAGAACATTCGTTGCTGTCTTCATTCCCCCTACCTAATTTCATAATACAAATCCGTTACCCATAACTATAATGGCGAGATTGACTATACGATTCTTCTATTCACCATTTCACTCTCACTTTCTCTACTGGGTATACACGACATTACATAACTAGCCAAACACTTTAAGACAATTACAAAGAGAGGGAACTTGAAATACTGATCCCATTATTCTGTGCTACCACGTCTATTAGATATTTAAATTCAGAAATACACTGAAAGGCTTTAGTAGCAAGACTTTAGCGAAAAGGCTAAAGGAACTTGATAAGAGTGGAATTCTAGAGACAAGCATACAACGAAATCCCTGCAAGGGTAGAATATAGATTAACAAATAAAGGATAATGGTTGATAGAATCTGTTATTTATCTATTAAAGTGGATGGAAAATAGGCTTAACCGAAAAGTAACAGCAACTGATAGAAGACAATAGAGAGTGTGATAACACCATTGTAAAACTGAAGGCTTGATATATAACTAATATCTAACTGAATTCCTATTTGCTTTCAATTACGATGCAAGTAAGGTGGTATTCACGACCAATTTATTAGACAATAATTTACTCTTAGTGGATGTTTGTTTACTGTCCTGGTATTCTGGTGGTAGAATTAGTGTTTAGTGTATTTGCCGGCAGTTTTCTATAGTCCTCTATCACAAAATTATAATTCGCAATTCTAGTCCCATTTGAATTAACTACTGTCTTGGTTATTAATGAATCCTTTACAGCAATATCTCTTGGTTGGTTTTCAAAATATACCTGAGTAGTAAGTATGGGCTGACCTGGAATTCCAACCATAATGTGAATGTGGCTGGGGCGAAGAATTGTACTCCCAGTATGCAATCGTCCAGGATAAATAGTATCCAGAACATATTTACCATCTTTGTCAGTCACGATCTTGCCTCTAAGATTATAGCCTTTATTGTCATAGTTTCCATTAGCATCAGCTTGCCAGAAATCCAATACCGCTCCATGAACAGGTTTACAATCAATAGCGGAGAGCACATTACCAGTCAACTCCAACCTTGCTCCTGACAATCCGTTCGCGAAATCCTGTCCTCGTTTGAGTGGTGAACCAGATTTGTATTCTGGGCCTTGAATAGTTGGTTCAGTTGTATTACATTGTAATAGTTTAGATGTCGTAGGTCTTTCGGATAACGTTACATTTTTTGTGCCTGATGTAGTTGAGGTATTCAGATTCGATGTTGACGATAGTGCTGGAGCTTTCAATTCGTTATCGTTAAACTTCACATTCTCCTGTCCAGCTGCACTGGGCAATATCTGTCCTCTTATTTCACCCTTCTGATGGTTTAGGGTGCGGATGTCTACAAATGCTTTACCTTCTTTCATTAAACCCACCAGATCGGATACCTTTTTACCGGCTAGCGGGCCATTCAGATCGTCTAACATAATGGTTCCACTGGATAGTACACCATTAATTTGTCCTGTTGGAATACCGGATTTACCATTGTGGATTGCATATGGATTGAATACTTCGGCTAGAAGAGAACCATTTTTCTGGCTAATTCGTGCTCCTATTACTGCATCGATATTGTTAACATTCATCGCGTAACTTAAAGTGTCATTGGAGTTTACAGTAAATTTAGCGGCTCCTGCTGCTTGTGTTTTTATGGGGGGCATCTCGTTTTGTCCTGATAATTTTGCAGTAAATATTTGTTGTTGAGCATGTGCGTAATTAGGGTTAAAAGTGCCAGATTGCAATAATTGTATTATTCCACTTAGTAATATTAAACACATACACCAAATAGCAATCATTATTATTGCTTTACTTTTCAAAGCTCACCTAGTAGAACATGAAATGTATTATATAAGAGATGCTTAAAAATTATTGTTATAATGGATTACGCAGGTTCCGAAATTTGGATATTGAGGATCAAATTACATGAGACTTGGTAATAAGAAGTAAAGGCTTTGCAATCCTTCTCGTTAGATTTTTCAATTCATAATTGGTAGTGTATAAACAGAAAATATACACAAGAATCAATTGAGACACCGTAATCTAGTAAGCTCTGATTGCATATCTGTTCTCTTATCTTGATGTCATGATTTCTCTAAATTAGACAAATTAGTCTTTGAGTATGCATACTAGAATTTAATAAACAGATCTATTAGCAAAATAAAATTAATCATCCCAAAATAATAATCAAATTCAAAACTTTTTTTCTCTTCATGCAAACTTACTACATCTACTTGACAAAACATTCTGAATAGAGTGAATTTGAGAATCTACCATTAAGATCTTATTTATATATTAAATATGAGCGGCTTAACAAGTTTGTTAAAAAAAGCAACAGACATATACGATATATCCGATTAATTCTACTAACATTATGGAAATGTCAATTTCCTCTATCAAGGTCAAAGTTCTATATTTTGCTAATGCCAAAGAAGCTGCAGGAACACAGGAGGAACAGTTTATCTTATCAAATCCAACAAGTAGTGATCTTCTTTTACGTAGAATATTGGAAATACATCCTGGCATTAAAGATCTTGTAAAGACAATTAGCATTTCAGTAAATCGTAAAGTTATTTCCGAAGATATCCTCTTGAATGACGAGGACGAAATAGCTTTGCTGCCACCAGTTGCAGGAGGCTAGACACACACATTATGACTCAAACTAAAGGCAATAATGTATATAAAAAACACAAGTTTCGTGAAATCGAAATGATTACAGAAAAGGACATTTCTATCAAGAAAATTTTGAAGTCAGTTCGAGATGATAGTGTAGGGGCAACAGTACTCTTTATAGGAACTGTTCGCAATTTCAGTGAAGTAGATACTGTAGTAGGTATGTATTACGAATCATACACCAGAATGGCAGAAGAGAGAATGCAAATTATTATAGATGATGCTAAACAAAAATGGAATATTAATTGTAAACTTCTTCATAGAATAGGTGATCTGGAAGTTGGAGATGTCAGTGTGGTGGTAGCGGTTTCATCATTTCACAGACATGAAGCATTTGATGCATGTCAATATCTAGTCGAGAGAATTAAACGCGAAGTTCAGATATGGAAAAAGGAAAGATTTATTGGAGGCAATGAAAGATGGGTGAAAGGATACCTAACTGAGAAGTAGGTTAAGGGAAGTTCTAGCTCAAGATTCACAGAATTATATTGAATAAGTAAATATCGAAAATTACTTATGGCAAACGTCTATATGCGCGTACTATTAAGTAAATATTAGTTAAATAAACTACAAAAATAATCTTATTATGAATATCAGATTTAACCACATAATTACGTAAATAAATATGAATGCAATTGTAAAAAGTATCATAGAATCCACTTTATGAAATAAGTTAATTATACCCCTTTAGTACAGTTAATATTAATCAATCATGTACTTTAAAGATATTTCGTACGACTCAGTAAATTCATCTTTTATCAAGCTCAAAGAACGAGCTACCGTTATGCCGTCCTTAGAATTCGTGCATGTGCTGAACGCATACAAACGAGTTTTGGCTGAAGATATAATATCAAAGTTTGGAGTTCCTCAATATGATAGTTCTCACATGGACGGCTTTGCTGTTAGGCACACTGATATAAAAAATACATCAAAAACAAAGACAGCAACTTTACGGATTTGTAATATCCAAGTACCGTTAAAAGAAATAGTGGATTTTGTTCTACCGCGAAGTCACGCGTATAGGATTTCAACAGGTGTCTCCTTGCCTAAGGGATCTGATACGGTGATACCACTAGAAAATACAAAAATAGTTAAGTCTGGTAGCTATGATATGATAGAAATTAAGCATTCAATACAAAAGGGTTCATTTGTTTATCCTGCTTCCATGGATATCAGGAAAGGAGAGCGAGTATTATTAAAGGGAACAGTCATGAGAGCACAGGATATTGGACTCTTAACTCTTATGCGCATATATCTGGTACCGGTATTCAAGAAACCGACTGTTGCATTAATACCTACAGGCAATGAGCTATCGGATAGCTTGGAAAACACAGGATCTGACAAGATCCCGAATATACATGGCCATATTATATCTTGGTTAGTGAAGGAAATTGGAGGTACAGCTATCGATTTAGGCGTAACTCCTGATAAATTGACTACAATTCAGAACAAAATTAAGAATGCAATCACTAAAGCCGATTTAATCTTGACGATTGGTGGATCGTCTGTAGGCAAGTATGATTTGGTAAAGGAAGCGATCAAATCGAGAGATGCTCGTAGTATAATCACCTTCAGAACAAAACTGGATCGTGGAAGGGTAACTGGATTGGCAGCGCTAAATGGCAAACCAATTATAATCCTCCCTGGTCCAATTCAAGGGGCCATTAATGCTTTCATAGTTTTCGCTTATCCATTACTTAGACTAATGTCTGGTCGGTCTGAAAAAAGAAGTGAGTTTACGATTTGTGCCACTTTAATAGATAATTGGGAAGCTCGTAGAAAATTTCCTTATTTTACAAAAATAGTATACGTAAAGTTATTCAAAACAAGAGCCCATAATAAATTTGTAGCTAGACCATTAGCGGGGGAAACTGAGAGCATGAGCCTACTTACTAAATGTAATGGTTATATTATTGTACCACAACATATAACAAATATGAGGAAAGGACAGAATGTTGAAGTCAACTTAATGCCAGGGTTTTCATATTAATGATTTGGCCAGGTACCATCTGGAATATGATCTAGACAACCTCTTTATATAATGAATAGAAATTTTTATTATCCGATATGAATTTAGAAGATTGGCGGGATCAGCGTAATCATGGACTAAGAATTGCTTTGATTAGCACAGTCTCATTAGTTTTGATTTTTGTAATTTATGCTAGACTCAGTGCTCCTAATGAAGGACAGTCTGTAATGATCAATGCTAATCTTAAGAATATTGCAAATATTGTACTTTTTATGACTTGTATGCTATTGGTGTCTACTGGTTATGGTTTATACAAAATATTTAACGCTGAACAAAAAAGAACAATAAATGCCAATACCTTGACATACTATATCACATCGGTATTCTCTGATATCAATTATTGGAAAATATTGGCAGCTTCTGCAGTAGGCTATGGAATTATTTTTGCGTTCCTTTCTCAAATATTTATATATAGAAATGATGTCTCGTTTATTCAACAAGGAGTCAATATTCCTTCGATTAGTGTTACTCCATGCTGTAACATTATTGGTTATGTGCCAATGCTCTCTGTCTATCTAACCGATCATTTTTTGATTCTATTGGTACCTATTAATATAGTTCTTGTAGCAGTTGTATCTATATTGGTTGGCTTTAACATTTCTCTAAATGTTTATGCTTTAAAACTTACTAAAAAGTTTAGTCACACCAAAAAACTTTCTTCTCTACTTGGAAGCGTGGGACTAACCAGCGGTCTATTTATTGGATGCCCTACATGCGCAGGAAGTCTGTTTTCGCTTCTTTTGGGATTCTGGTCAGGAGCAGCAATCTCCATACTCGCGTATTTCCAGACTGTATTCATTGTAATATGTATACCGGCATTGATAGTCTCTACAATTCTTATTGCCAAGCAAATAAAATCAATTTATTCATGCCAATAAATATGGGCAAAATTTGACTTTTCATGCTTTTCTAAACTTTACATTCGATTGCGACTAAAGCGCATTATACACATGACGATCGCTATGTTGATAATTGGCTAGGTAGATGGTTATTGTTTCCAAGCAAAACTGTTCAAAAATGGGCCTGAATTTAGTACTACCGCTATAATTACTGTGATAAAGCCTTCTATGTGGATGATAAAACAAATATGGAAACGTCCACTTCCGCATTTCTTGGTTTATTTTTTACTTTTTACTTTGAGTATACTATGTTCAAATGTTGGTAGCGCCTTAGAAATGCTATCTAGATACATTTGGACATGTGGTTCTGCTATCCACATTTTTTCATTTTCGAATAAATAACCATATCTTTGTGAACTACCTATTTTTTCCCGAAGTTTTAAAACTTCAAGGTAGTCTCTAGATACAGTAAATTCATCAAATCCATGTTTTTTAGCTATAGAGTCAAAAATTTCATGCATTCCAGAGCCGTGCTGCGCCGCCTCCTTTATACGATATGCTATACCCTTAGAAATGCCCAATTTTTGGGCAAGCTTTCGATGTACGTGCTTGCCTAATTTATCTGAACCGCCTTTTACATTTAGCTTCAGATCTATCTGCATTGAGAGCTTTATTAGGTTGATATCCAAGAAAGGTTCTCGCATTTCTATACTGTGTGCCATCGTAATCTTGTCCTCTCTTTCTAGGGTTTCGCTATATAGTAAAAGCAAGTCCTGATCCATATGATGACGTAGTTTTTGATATCCTTCTATTTCCACTACCTTTGCATACCAGGGATAACCTCCAAAAAGCTCGTCCGCTCCTTGTCCACTAAACATAACGTTGATTCCATCTTCATGCGCAAGTTTCACTGCAGCATATACTGGAATAGCAACCTCTACCTGTCCTGCGTTATTATTTTCGATTGTATCGATCACTTCAGGCAGCATCTGTTCAACTTCCTCGGGAGATAGTTCGTTTACCCTTAACTTTAGATCTAGTCTCTTTGCAACGTGTCGTGCAAATGCAATGTCATTTGAACCACTAACTCCTCCAGTATAACAAATAACCTCCGGAACCATTTTCTTCGCAAGCCATGCGATGATCACGCTATCTATTCCACCTGAAAAAATTATTCCCACTCTACTAAAATCTTGGGTTCGTTTTTTCATGGAAGCAATCAGGGCTTGTTGATACTTTCTAACAGCTAGCGACAATGTTTTGTAAGCAATTTTAGTAGGTCGTACCGGCGAAGTAGCAACTACGTATTTCTGTATCTCCCCATTTGGTAAAATAACTACTGCCTGACCTGGCATAACTCGCTGAGTAGGTTCCTTAAGCCCTACTTTCCATAACGCCTTGCGCTCAGAAGCAAATGCAATTAAGTTATCATTTTCACCATAATAGATCTGCCTTACACCCATTAAGTCTCTAACAAGCGCAATACTTCCTGTCTCTTCATCTTTTATGACTATGGCATAAACACCATCAAGTCGTGAAACAGTCTTCTTAATAGCATGAAGAAGATCATTATTGTTATTTGAGTATTCCTCCAGCAGGTGAACAATTACTTCACTATCTGATTGAGTGACAAACGAATGTGATTTTTCTAGCTTATTACGAATTTTCTTATAATTATAAATTTCACCATTATGTTCAACAATAAATCTTCCATTACAGCTACAAAAAGGCTGTTGGCCACATGTACCTCCAACTATGGCAAGCCTTAAATGTCCCAATGCACTTTTACCTGAAAGTTCATCAAATCGTAAATCTTCTAGTATATCCGCCCTAATTACATGTTTATTAGCGCATACCCCAGCTCCGTCTGGACCCCTACTTGACATACTCGAAAGCATACACTCAATCATTGGTACAACGTTTTCATTTTTTTTGCTTAAAATACCTGCTATTCCACACATTTCTGCTATCTCCAAATATCGCTATCAGAATCAAGCTTCTGCTACTACCAAATAGTAGTAGCAATTAACTCGCCTCAAATCATTATACAATATGGCACGATCCCTTAAAAGCGTTTTTACTGAAGATTTATCGACTATCTTTTACTATATTAATATTACTATATTTCTATTCATTTTCCTTATTAATACAACAGAACTACATAATTCGGCTTATCATTATAACGATCACCCAGCTGATTCTCAAAATTGTAATATAGAATTATGTCACAAAGTCTAAAGTCAAGTCTGAAAAAGGATCGATCTTTCTTTAGATGGAACTAACTTTAGTTAGTTAATTTTGCTCAATGATTAAAAATAATGACGAAAATAAAAATAGACCCCCGTTGTGAGGTACTTAGGAGATTTTGGCAGACAATTATTAATAATATTATATTTAATATAGATAATATGCAGGAATTTGAGAGATGCCTTATATAATTAAAATAATAAATAGCTGACTCTTATTATTATTCTTTCAAATTTTGAAATACGAATAAGATACTAGGAATTTCATGAGTCTAGGAAGTCTGGTTTGTGCCATACTACTTGGCTCAAGAATCCGACTGCATTTTCACATTCTTAGAAAATGTCTAACACATAATTGACAAAAAAATAATCCGATGTTAAAAGCCTATTACTAAATGACTACACTCACATTTTCCTTGCCGCATTACAAACTGATTCCTATAATCACAGTGCTCTTATAATTCATCATGATCACACTGTTAGGCTCGAAGGCAATGATTATCGTTATTTTATTCGTAAGCATTAAAAATGGCCAATTTTATAAAATTAGGATCTAAAAAATGAAGTAGTCCTATCTAAAGAAGATATGATTACACATTATTTACAAGTTATAATTAGATAATTTGTAAATAAGATTCTCGTAGACATATATAATAAATTGGTGTATTACTAATAGGTTAAGGATTACGTAATTGCTCCGGAGACAACCATCGCCAACAGGAAGACCAAACAAGCTAGTGATACTTGCGGCCATAGTGACGTTTGCTGTCATAATTATAATTTTGTC
>CAVXZB010000087.1:0-130879 GCA_963765895.1 uncultured Nitrososphaeraceae archaeon
GCTCACATATGCTGGATTTCCGACTATGGCATAGAAGTTACAGGATGGATTATCTTTCACACGTTCTTTAGCCCAAGTAAAAACATCCGCAGATATGAGAGTTATTTTACCATCCGTTATCAACTTTGCCGGATGTAGGCGGTAATGGATTTATTTCTACGCCGACTATGTTAGCATATGGATAACGTTTCACAGATTGCTCCAAGAAACCCCCATGTCCTGCCATCGGGTTTAGGATCGAGGTAGAGTACCACAAAGTCCGCATAATGTTAATTCAGCTATATTAGAAGGTGTAAAGTGTTGACCCAAAAACTTCGAATGCTCGCCGGTTCTGGCTAGGAGGTCTTCTTATAGATACTACGGTTGCAGATATTTCTGCCGCCTGCTCCAAAGAGAACTAACTTACCGGACCCCCACTAGAGGGTTGATCAATAAGCTTGTTCCTACGTTTAAGCCAACTATCCAATTCCTTCTTTGTCTTGGATAATAGTTGCTTATTGACCTCCTTGAACCACTTTATGGCCAATGTGTAATTATTTAGTACCTAACTCCTTTTGACCCATTATCCTATTCTTTCCTTCCGGGCTCTTTTCTACTGGAAGAGATACATAGGAATATTGACCTGCTGTGAATGGTAGAACTACATCTGATTTGAGCGTAGTAAAAATAAATTTAGATTCAATTCTGCCTTTGAGATGATACTCCATTTATTGTTAGGATTAGCCTTTTCGACTTCAGACGTCTGAACACTGAGTACCTTTGCTTTCTTGTTCCCCAAAATGTCTACTATTACCGCTTGGCGAGGCATCAAATCAGCGCCCTGTTTAAAGCAAGATGGATATGACTCATTTTCATTCAATATAGAAAGGTACTTTCTAAAGGAACTTTTCTTACCAAGGGTAGAAAGCTCAGAGTACCAGTGGTTTTTTTTGTAAGTGACATATCGCTTTATCCTCATTTTCGAGTGTATCTTCTTTAATGCCCAACGCCATCACCAGACACATAGATCATATTATTGTTGACGTTGGGCTCTCCTACACCAAATTAGGTATGGCCATTTTTACGACGCTTCGCCTTAATATTATTGCTAACACTATTGAGACTACTGAGAGTATTACTGCAGAGAGAAATATTAGATTAAATGAATCTGCTGAAGGGAAATATTGTGCAATTCCATAGATATTTAATAATGATTGATGTGTCTGCATAAACATTCCTGCTAACGCTGGACCTATCGCAGCACCAATGATTCTCATAAGAGGTACTCATACCCAAAGATATGCCACTAAATTGTTTCGGGGTTGACAAGATAATTACGTTCATAGCCCCAACACTAGTCAAAGATAATCCTGTTGATAATATCGCGAGATTAGTTGAAACTAATAACTCTGTAGAATGGAACACAAGCAAACCAATAAAACCTGCAGCAGTTATACAAGTGCCAAATATTATTGGTTTTAATGAGCCTAATTTTGATACGATATACCCAGAAGTTGGACCAAATATTAATAGCACTATGGCAAAAGGCAGCTGTACTTTTCCAGGTACTGATTGCATCTTCTCCAAATCCAACTGGTTCAGGATTTCTTACTAGAATTGGTATTGTCTGAAAGACCATAAACATGGATAGTCCAACTAGCATAATGATCAAATTCGCAGGAAGTATGGACTTGTTGAGCATTAATCTAAAATCTACTAATGGATATTTAGAGCGTCTTTCAACGACTATAAACAGTATGAATGAAATAATTCCTCCGGTGATAAGGAATGGCAGTAGTGTGGTTGAAGAATTAGAAGAATTATTGATATTACTATTAGTCATGTTAGTAGCAGTTGCACTACTACCACCTGATGTTTCGATGAACGTTAATACTAGCAGAAATAAGGTTATTGTAGCAGCTAAAGTAACAGCACCTTTTACGTCAATTTGATTTGCTATTCTTTTACTACTGCTCTCGTAATTTTTGTTAGTTCTTCTATCTTCAATATTGTTGTTGCTATTGTTATTGTGCCTATTATTTTCTACAATTTTGGATTGTTTCTGTAAGTGCTCTTCTTGTTCTTCTTGTTCTTGTAGTTGCTGTTCTCCATCGTCCACATTAATAAATCGCCTTATTATCAAAAGTAGGACAATTGCAATAGGAATGATTGTAAAGAACGTACTTCTCCATCCATAATTTTGAATGATTATCCCTCCTACAGCTAATCCAATGACAGCTCCAGATGCAAACATAGAAGTGATCACTCCCTGACCAATAGAAATTTTTTCTCTTGGAAATACGTCTCTTACTATACCAAAAGCAATAGGAAACATCGACATTCCTATTCCCTGAATTGCCCTAGCCACAATCATAAAGTATATGTTTGTGGCAAATGCCGACAAAGAAACTCCAACAGCATAAATTACCATTATGATCAATAGAATTTTCTTTCTTCCGTAGATATCTGATAACTTACCAGCTATAGGTGTCATAACAGCACCTGCAACAAGATATGCTGTAAGGATCCAGGAAGACATACTGTAGGATACATGAAAGTCTTTGATAAGATCTGGAATAGCAGGTATCAACATAGTTTCTGCATACATTACCATAGTTGCAATGCAGCTTAGTAAAGCTAATACTTTCCATGCGGAAGCAGGAATCTTTACATTATTAGTTTGGGAAGATGCATATAAATTAGAAGATGAATTACTGTTGTTCCCATTATCATTATAATTCTTAGTATTAATGTCGTTCCTATTTTTGTCGGACGATGGCTTCATTTTAAAAAACCTTTATTTTACTAATTTTTCTTATTTGTTCTAATTGTTGTTGAGGATGTTAATGCACTAGTTGTTGTAGCGACGGCAATATTTTTAGGAGTATTGGCAGTTGAATCTTGGACTGTTACTGTATTATTGCTATTATTATCAACAATAGCACAATCAACATCGTCAAATTCAGTTCTTAGATTTAGCCATATCTTGTCTAAAACATCCCGCATGATGGCGATATTTTGTTCTGATATATCTCTGACAGAAATTTGCCTTATTCTAAACGAACATTCTAGCATCTTATCCCATAATGCATCTGCTTTTTCTGTACGATAAATTCTATTATTCCTTCTATCATCTGCATCTACTTTTCTTATTACTAGCCTTACCTTTTCCATTTTATCTATAATCGGAATGAGTGTCGGACCTTCTAATCCTAGCCTATCGGCAATCTCTTTTTGAGTTAAACCATTTTGATCTACAAGCATTACAATTACCTTCCATTGACTAAAAGTTACACCTACTTTGTCACGTAATTCTGTATCAAATGCCTTGGCGAAGGCCTTTGCTGTCCTGTTAACTATAAATCCTATATTATTTTTATAATCATATTTTTGCATGTTATGATATCTAATTAATAGTATGCTAATTAATAGTATATAAATATTTAATAATTATTTGGATATCGAGTAATACCGAATAAATAGAATACACATTTTATTCGCTTCAATTATTGATTAAAATAATATTACTAACTCCTACCGCTCAAAGTTATGCCAAAGAATAAAGGGGTTTGATAAATTCTGAACATGAAGTAGAATTGAGATAATTTAATCTATAGATCATCAGTATTCCTAATTCCTATTTTATAATTGCCATTATTTTGGCACAACAATTTCTTCTAAAACAAATAATTCGAAATCCTGCAAGAGCCTGTGATCTATATATCACGGTAACTACACTGACAGAAAAACTTACAAGGCCGTGACGAGTGGGAGAACGTCTTTCGATGCTTGTGGATTGTTTGCAACGAACATCGAAACTCCCACTGGCAAGTATCTAAGCTATAGTCCGTATCAGAAGTTTGGTAAACTAATGGTTTGATAGAAGGAACAGCCAAATTTTTCTACCATCAAATATGGGAAGTTGTCCAATTGCTTATAAGAGAATAATATATTTGAATCAGCCTTTATTTTGATCAACATGTTCTTGCAACATCCGTTACCCTAGATTTTAGAGGATTAAAAAAATGGACGCAAGTTAAGCCATATCAAGATCTTGAAAAGAATACTGCCAGTTTTAAATACAAAATACAGTTATTTCGAGGCCATTCAAAGCAGTTATTCATAAAAACACGAATATTATTTAATTCATAAATTTATCTGTGAAATATCTAATTATGTATTCTCAGGGTAACTATTTACTGTAGCTGCCAAAAATCAAGTGCGTCAAAGGTCATGTTAACATTTTCTTCTCCTTTATCCTAATATTCTTAAATGAAACATGGGAACCTGCATGATGATTTTGGATTCCAATATATCCTACAGTGAGTCTGTTGCCTGTAAACTCTGGTATTACTTTTTTACCATTTAACGGCTCTGTAGAAACCATGTTCTGAATACCGTTAGAGCTTTCTAGACGTATGATCCAATATGGATGTTGAAAGAATCAAGATATGTTAGGCTGGCTAATACTATGTACCGTGTCTTGAGAAATTCAAGGATACCATTGTTTCTTCACAGAAAGAGCAATCATGCATTTATGATATGGCAGCATTTAGTATTACTTACAATAAGACAGTACGAAGGTAAGAGTTATAGGATGTTTGTCGAGTGGTTAGTCGAGGCATATTACCTTAGATTGTACCTACGATTGTCACGTATTCCTCATTTTACAACATTGCAAAAGTTTACAGACAGACAGAATTAGCAATTCACTGCTTGAGAAGATAATTTCGTCATTCATTGTAATTAGCTGGTACGAAGCATATCTTTGTAGGAATAGATTCAACAGGATTTAAAATAACTCATGCTTCACAGTATTATGATGAACGAATAGAAGCAAGAAGAAAATATGCGAAATTATCTATTGGAGCTGATGTATTACAACAGATTATCTGCAACATAAGGATAAGACGAGCTCCTACAAGACATGATAATGTAGATTTCAAGCCAATCATAACAAGAATAGCTGAAATTCTACCATTATCCGTAGTTACAGCTGATAAGGGATATGATAGTGAAGATAATCATCAGTTGGTAAGAGAAACCTTGCATGCATTCAGTGTTATTCCAGCTCGATATGAACATGTACCGATATGGAGAACACATGGCAGATATAGAAAGCAGATGAAACGTGGATATAACGAACTATTTGTACAATCAACGAAACAAGGATGAGACCATAATGTCTGTCATAAAACGACTATTTGGAGAATATATTTCTTCAAGGCTAGTAAAAACACAGAACAGGGAACTATCATTCAGATGCATAGCCTATAACATGCACAGGCTAACGAATATTGTCATTTTTGTGATGATTTCTACATGGCCCATTTAACATACACTATATTTTTGATTTGTTATTTCTATCTCAAAGGTATTCCATTGGCCTTGGTTTTGATACTGCTGCGTCTGAGGGAGAGGCAAAGTTGTATATTGCACCTGTTTTATGAAGAGGATTGCCATCAGGCGCCGCCAGATCATCAATTTGTATCTCATACCCTGTATTGACAGCTATCATAGGATCATTGTCTGGATTTGAAAATCTGACAAATTACTCCTGAATTGTCATTTATACTACTGGCTTTCCAATCAACCTTTAGTACGAAATCCTTGGTACTTCTTTTCAGCATACCATAGTAATCCCATTCCCCCTTCTGATTGCAATGATTTGTCGTATTCAACAAGTACAAATTCACCAGGACCGGCCATACGCCAGCTATCCATACTTAGTCCATCAAACAGGTAGAAGAATTCATTACTGTCATTGTTATTATATTTCATATTTTGTAAGATAGCCTAAGGCGTGGTAGTACTAATGTACTCCGCTCTGATAAATGATGGCGCTCCTTTCATAACAGATATACTTGGTTTCACACTAAATGTACCTAATCGCAGATTGTCAGTGCCTTTGGATTAACTGTCCCTTTATAGTCTAGTGGAGAATACTATATATCCTATATAGTGCTTATTCATCATCGAAACAATTCGTTTTCTATAATTAAGTCTATTTTTCTTTGCTTCAGAAAAGATTCATACATATATTTTCCTAGGCATTCCAATTTGGTAGCCTTAGGATTAAGTGCCTTAATCTATAGAGTGGTACAAATAGATTGCAAGGGTCCTAACTGTCCAAAACCCAGAAGACCTTCGTTATTTTGTACAAATTGACTCTGGTCCCCGGCGCCAAAGTAAAACCCAATACTTTTACTGGATGCCAACAGACCTACCAGCACTGCTCAGTTTCTTTATGCCAATGGATATGAATCATATTTCAATTACAATGGCCCAAAGCTTTCCACCTATCGCCTCTGGTCTCAGTATACGAGACATAGAAGCTATAGATTGAGGCATCGATTGGTCATCTTGTTCCGTGCATTGGGAATTTTGATAGACCCTTTGTAAGATTTCAACAATTTCATACAACAATAGATGCCTCCAATGTCCGTGGTTGTACCTTTATTATACATTATACATAGCCTATGGAATATAGTTACTATGGGCAATCCATATTTAGTAATCCTTAAGGTGCATCCTCCCTCCTTACATTAAGAAGGCATATCTATATCGACGATGGTGTTTGCATCTCCATTACTACGCATTTCATTGTTGAATTTCGTAGTAGCGATAGTTATGCTAATAATAGGAATAGAATGTATCGTACAGGCAATATCTGGCAGAAGATTGATAACTTCTTCTAGGAGTATTAGACTATAGGATATATAGGAGCAGCAAGAGCACCACTATAGAGTGTATATAATAACAATACTCACTCTTATGATGCATACCTTATCGTTTTATTATTTTTCTTCCTGATTTAAATATCTCATATCGTTATTATACAAATGGCTGTCTTCATAATTAGATAATGACCCATCCACTGTTAAATACAGTGATTCATGTAATCGATACTCTCGCATAAACTCAAATACCGGACTGCTATATAGAGTTGTATGTATGGCAGCCCTCAGAGAGAAAATGTTAGATAATCGACACTACAATATCTTAATATGATCCATATTCCAAAATCTGAATTATCGGAATTCACAATTGCACTCGTCATTCAAGCTAAAATTAAACTCATTTCCATCATTAGAAGAGTACACAGCACCAAAAATCATTATCTACAATATGATTCTCTATCACTCCTAATGCAGAAGAGGGAAAATCAATGGCAACAATAAACCTGTGGCCAGAGTTGCCATTAGCAGAATGGAAAGATACTTACGAGACGCTACATATGTGGACCCAGATTGTTGGCAAGATCCGTCTCAGACTCACTCCGCTAGTGAATCAATGGTGGAACGTTACTTTGTATGTAACACCTCGCGGACTCACGACATCTGCTATCCCATACGATGATCGACTATTTCAGATAGACTTTGATTTCGTTTCCCATCTCCTAATTATTGAAACGATCGATGGCTCTACTAAGACCATGACTTTGCGCTCGCGTTCAGTCGCTGATTTTTATCAAGAAGTGATGGCCGCTCTGAACTCGCTTGGAATGCCTGTAACTATCTGGACTACGCCTGTAGAAGTGCCGGATCGAACTCCATTTGAGAATGATGAGAAGCATGCCACTTATGATCCTGAATATGCGCAGCGGTTCTGGCTAATTCTGGCACAGGCAAGCAGAGTGCTTATGAAGTTTCGTTCTCGATTTACAGGCAAAGTAAGCCCAGTACATTTTTTCTGGGGGGCCTTTGATCTAGCCGTCACCCGCTTTTCTGGACGTCCAGCACCTGCTCATCCAGGTGCGCCAAACTGTGGCCTTTTTGTGATGCAGGAAGCCTATTCGCAGGAAGTTAGTAGTTGTGGTTTCTGGCCTGGCGGCGGTCTACTTGATGAACCGGCTTTCTATTCATATGCCTATCCGGAGCCGCAGCACTTCAGAGAATACCCTATTCAGCCGGTTGAGGCATTTTACCATACGGGAATAAGCGAGTTCCTGCTGCCCTACGAAGTGGTTCGTACTGCAAAGTCACCTGATGAGGTCTTGCTTAGTTTCCTACAGAGTACATATGAGGCAGTCGCTGAGTCTGCCGGCTGGGATCGAGATGCATTGGAGCGTCACTAGGCAGTTTTGTCCCTCATGCTTGTTGTTGCCTTCTCTAGATCTCTTATAATCTAGCAGATAAAGACATAGTATCCAGAGGCATGTGCTTATCTTGATCTTAAACACCTACTTCATTCGCCCTTCGGAAAAAGTATCATAGAAAGATCAATTGAGTATTACAAAGATAGAACTGAAAATTTTGATGATCACTGGCATATGACTGCCACTATCTGCAACCAATTTTATGTAAGTTTTACTAATATTAGTAACATAGGCACAAAAGGTACCATAACTATTACAAAAATAATCTCAGTAATAAGTTCATTAATTCGTGCTCAAAATAGGGAGACCCATTTTTACAGCTTTTATCAGGAGAACGTTACTAAGAAGGGACGAAGCCATTAAGCGAAGTCATTATCGATATCTGATTCTACAAAGGATCCCTTATTTTGTATTCGTGTGATTGACTGAATGTAAACCCCGTTTGTCTTAGCAAATTCAGTGAATCCACTATAGTCCAATGTTCTATAATGTGCCATTCATTTTGTGTCAGGAAGCCTTTCGATAATAGTCTATTTTATGCACTGACGCGAGTAAGGGCACTAAATTCCCTTCTAGCCTCATCTGTTTTGTTGCTTATCCTTAATTTTACATCATAATTCATGTTCCTTGGCTTAGTCCTTAGCTTGTAGCCGCAGCATGGACAGAACGACGAATCCCATATCATAAATATTTCACAAATTTGGCAGCGTCTCTGTCCCATAGCATAACGACTGAGTCCTGGTGGCTTTTGTGCCTTATGACGAATACATCTACCCTTACACACCATGTTTATCATAATCCCTTTTCTTTATCTTTTGAAGTGCGTTTTCGAAATGTTTCATTGAAATTCTTAATGGTATTCTTGTATTGGTACTGCCGATGAACTTGTTTGGATTTGAATTTTCAACATCATCGTTATTATTATTATTATTATTGCTGCTAAGTATTCTTTCAGTCGTCGTTATTGTTGTTGTTGTTGACTTTAGGGATGAGTTTGACGTAGCTTCTCTCTCGTCTTTAATTGTGTTATTATTATTTTCATTCCTAATAGTGAGGTGTTCCTTGATTGCAGATATTGCTGCAGCATTTACCATTGCTGCGATATCTGCTCCAGTCCACATTTCAGTTAACTCCGATATTTTTTCCAGGTCTACTGTATTATCAAGTGGTTTTCTTTTAGTATGAATATTCAGTATTTCCTTGCGTGCATCCTTATTTGGCAAAGGAACCTCAAGTATTCTATCAAACCTTCCTGGTCGTAGTAATGCCTCATCAATCATATCTGGTCTATTTGTTGCACCTATTACGACGACTCCGTTAAGGTCTTCCAATCCGTCCATCTCAGTTAGCATCTGGCTGATTACCCTTTCTGTGACGTGCGCATCACCACCAGATCCTCTTCGCGGTGCTACAGCATCTAATTCATCAAAGAAAACTACACAAGGCGTAGCCTGTCTAGCTTTTCTGAAAATTTCCCGGACTGCCTTTTCAGACTCTCCGACCCATTTTGACAAGAGTTCTGGCCCTTTAATGCCAATGAAATTAGCTTCAGAAGTTGTTGCAACCGCCTTTGCAATCATTGTTTTTCCTGTTCCTGGAGCACCGTACAATAGTATACCTGTTGGGGGCTTAACATCAGCCTCTCTAAATAGATCTGCGTGTTTTAACGGCCATTCGACAGCCTCAGCTATTTCTTCCTTAATATCAACTAGACCACCTATCTCCTCCCATTTTACATTTGGTTTTTGTATCTGTACTTCTCTCATAGCAGATGGTTGAATATCTCTTAATGCATCACTAAAATCTTGATTGGTAATTTTGATTTTATTTAAAGTTTCAATCGGAATTTTTGACTGCTCCATATTGATTTCAGGAAGTTACTTTTCGCAATGATCTCATTGCTGCTTCCTTTGCTAAGGCTTCTAAATCAGCACCAACAAAACCATGGGTTAATTTAGCAAGGGATTCTAGATTAACTTCATCTGTTAGCGGCATACCTCGAGTATGAATCTGTAAAATGTCAAATCTACCCTCTTGATTTGGTATTCCTATTTCGATTTCTCTATCAAATCTTCCTGGTCTTCTTAATGCCGGATCCAATGCATTAGGCCGATTGGTAGCACCTATTACTACGAGTTTGCCTCTTGCTTCTAGTCCATCCATCAGTGTTAATAGTTGTGACACAACCCTTTTTTCAACATCGCCTAAAACCTCCTCTCTTTTTGGAGCTATTGAATCTATCTCATCAATAAATACTATAGATGGAGTATTTTCCTTAGCTTGTTTGAATGTTTCTCTTAGTCTTTCTTCACTTTCGCCATAAAATTTGCTCATTATTTCTGGTCCACCTATAGAAAAGAAATTAGCGTTTGTCTCACTAGCCACTGCCTTTGCTAACAGGGTTTTTCCTGTGCCAGGAGGACCATACAATAAAACTCCCTTCGGCGCTTCAATACCTATTCTTTCAAATATTTCTGGATGTCTTAGTGGAAGCTCAATCATTTCCCTTACTTTTTGAACTTCATTTTTGAGTCCGCCTATGTCTTCATAGGTAATTCTGGGAACAACGCCTTGCCCAGTTGCGCTTTTAGGCACAGAACCAATAATAAATTCAGTTACATGTATATCCACTAGAGACGCTGCATTGGATGACGTCTGAGGTGATACACTAGTAATTACAAAACCAATTTTCCTTCCCATTAAATTTAATGGAATCATGTCTCCCTTGGAAAATATGCGTCCCTCGAGCAATTCTGGTAGATGTTCCTCAAGTCCTACAACATTTAGCTCTTCTGTGGGGTACAAAATTATTTGTTCTGCCTTTCTTATGTTGCTAACCTTTCGTATTTGCACTTTGTCGTCAATTCCTGCAGCAATATTATTACGAGTATAACCATCGATTCTGATCAATCCTTTACCATAATCAATCTGCTGGCCTGACCAGAGTAAACCAAAAGTTTTCTTTTTTCCAGCTATTTCGATTACATCTCCAGTTGATAATGACAATTCCTGCATTACCTTTGGATCAATTAAAGCAATTCCTCTACCCACGAACTTTGGATTGGTCTCGGCAATCCTAAGTGTTATATTATTGTTATTATTGTTATTATTGAAATTATCACCTTTCACCATATTCTCTCATCCCACCTCCACTACAAATTTTCAAATTAAAATAAAATTGGAAATAAGTTATTCTACTTTTACCTCCGTAGACTGTGGTGTTGGAGCTTTTTTTAGCTTAATCTTAAGTTCCAATATTCCATTAGAGTAGATTGCTTTTGCAGATTTACTATCTAGCTCACTATTTATTGGTATATCCGAGTGATATTTTTTATCATCTTTTTCAGCATGTATTGAAACATAATTTTCGTGAATATTCACTTTAACATCTTCTTTTGTTACTCCAGGCATCTCTGCTGTAATTATTAATGTGTTATTCTTTTCATCTATAGATGTATCAATTAGTGGTTCTCTAACACCTGTTTTTTCGATTAGACCCTTGGCTGCTGGCCTAATGTTTCCAAACTCTCTCACCCTGGGTTTTCCATCTGGACCTACTGTGACCTGATATCCGTAATAATACGGCATAGTGCCTGTTTCAGAAGGAAATCCTTCTCTTACTGTCTTGAACAACCGACCGACCATGTCTTCAGCTTCTGCAAATTCTCTATCTACGTCTTCAAAGATTCTTGAACTAAATCTCCATGGATCTCTCCACATGTTGTATGTCACCTAACATATTGTAATGTTAGTTACACTATATATTTTTTTCGTCATTGATAGGCAGGTTTAATACTCAGAGATATTTATATTACTTGTTATCATAGTGTCTATTTTTGACAAGCCAGTTTCGATAACAGAAATAATTCGAGAAATATTAACATCTAATGCATTATACTATTCCGCACTCGAATCAGGAATCGCCAATTATGCGGCTTTGGCCAAAAAAATTAAGCCCGAAATCGAGAAACGTACGGCTTATGATGTCAATGTCGGAGCAATTATAGCTGGATTGAAGAGAATCGCAAATATTATAATAGAGCACGAAAAAGAGCAAAATCGTTTAGACGATCTAGAATATTTTGAACATATAACTGGCAATAATCTGAATGCCATTACTAGCAATACACAATCTTCGATCAAGATATCATTAATCGGAAATATTGTTAATCTAGAGTTAAAGGATGAAATTGCATATGATCAACTATCAAATGTATTATCAGATATTTTTGGCAGAGAGACTGAATATAGTCTATTTCAGACCTGTAAGCGACTGAGTCTGTTTATAGAAAATCAAGAATTTTCCAATACTCCGCGACCTGGGTCGGCTAAGTACCTGAAAAGAATAAAGAAAGGATTGTCGAAAATCATAATCACTATTCCATCTAACAATGAATTTAATATTACAAATCATAAAGAGGCAGATCTTGAGAAAAGTGCATATGGCATATTATCATCCATAGTACATATTCTCTACAATCATCATCTCCCTCTACATGATGCCTTCTTAACACCAAGTAAAATTGTGTTAATTCTGAGTGACAAGGATGCGGCTAAGACATATGAGATATTGAGAACAAAAATGTCTGGTCAGGTACTACTGACTTTTTTACGTAATAGACCAAAATACTCGTCTATTATTTTCGAGTACCTATATTGCAAAATATACTTGCACGATTTACTTAGCTGTACAATCTAGGTTCTGAATTATTTGTCGTCACTCATTATAATTCAAGTCTACAAATCGAATGATCTAGTAAGTAAATTGTTAAATAATTATTCGGTAATCTTATCACTGAAAAATTGACCTCAGATGAGCACTTCTAAGAGGTAAAGTCCCATTAGTCGTTGTCCTATCCTACTCTTCTACATTTATTCTGGCTACCGTTTAATCAAAAACTTGGTAATCTTAAATCAAAGGATAGATTGTATGCTATGCGAGTGGTTGCTGACTCAAAAAGTCTAACAAAACAATCCAATATGCTGGTTTTTGGTTTGATATCGGTGTCTTTCTGCATTATACATAGACTATCTACTATTTAGTAGTAGCAATACTAAGCAGACGCCATCAACTTAACAAGAATCCATCTATAGCCCAAAAGCATACGATAAACCTATAGGTATTAGATTGAATTCGTCTCTCGACTTTACCATATCTACCATCTCATGATATCGTAATTGTACATGTTAATATGCTTCTGCATTCCTTAATGAATCAGCATTCTACATGCAGACTTGGTTATTAGCCAACCTAAGTAAGTTTTTAATAATACTTCGTAATACAAGATGTAAATGTCATCAAGTCTTAGATGTGAGGAATGTGGACAAGAGTTTGATACTTTGGATACTCTAAATGAGCATCAAACATCTGAAAGAGAAGAACACGAACTTAGAAACAAGCGAATAATTGATTAATCTAAAATAAATATATTTATTTATTAATACCCAATTATGTCCGTACATCCGTCTGTAATTTTGTACGTCGAGTCGACTAGATTTTATCGATACTGTACTCGATTAATTCTTTCTCTCTCTTGTTGGAGCCACCAAACCATTTACCTAACTTACTTACAAATATACCTATCTGTTATCCTAAATTGATACCGGTCTATGTAAATATCGATAGGAATAAATCTTTTCAGACTATTGCACTTTACTTAATTGGTCGCATGGTACGATAATTTCTACAGCGTCACTACTTCATACTCGTACTTGAGGAATACTACTACATCTAACCCAAATTCTTAAATAATTCGTGCGTATAGGATCTCATTCCTAATTTGTCAGTGATTCTAGCTAGAGCATTTTTTATTGTATTTTCCTTCAAGTCCAAAATCTCTGCTAATTCCGAAATAGCTAGCTGCTTTTTCTTTTTGAAGAGTATATCTCTCTATTATGAGGCACATAAGACAACGCTCAATATCATCAAAATTAACTTTTTCAGTTTCATGTATCTTTTTTATTATACTCTGCTTTAGTGCCCTAAGATCATTGAGCCGAGTCTCTAAATGTTGTATTTGTTCTTCCACACCATCTAGATTCTGTTGTAACATTAAAAGAAAGTGACCTAGGGAGACCATTGATTTCGTACAAATGTATAGGAACTGGTCAGAAACAGACCTCCTGTTGTAGATCCGATAACCAAAAAGATAGACAGACATAATGACAAATTCTCTACCTTTTTCAAATAGGCTTGTTAAGATAACGTTATTTAATAGATTTCGCATTATGGATTAAATCTTGGCTCTTTACTTTCTGAATGTGCCATCTTTACGTCCTCATAGTAATTAATGGAAGTGATCTCACATGATCTTTTGATTACTTTACAGATTGCTTCAAAAGCATTAATCACTGTAGGAAGGGTAATCACTCTTGGTTTAACTTCATGATTTTCAAACTCGAATATATCACAATCTTCACAAATTGACACTAAACGTTTAGCAAAACCATATGTTGGCAAAAAAACTTTATGTAGATACAAAATCTGTATAAAACGTGTGTCCAAGGGTAAAACATTCATCACAATTATAGCATTATCTCTTATGGTTGTTATTGTAGGCTTACAAGGAACAGTTATACATAGAGCGTTTGCTGCTACGTCTGATCTCAAAAATATAACTGGTTCAAGCAATACGGAAAAAAATATTAACATTTTATTTACAACAATCTTGGCAAAGAACCTTGAAAACCATATTCAAAAAGCAGGATCTATTCTTGAGATAACAAGCAAATTACCTCAAGTGAGAGATACATCTTATGCTCATTTGCTTAACCAGACATTAAGCACATTACATGGAATACCTCGATATGCAGATACAGAAAAAAAGACAGGTAGCTAAGAACATAATAGCTAGTAATAGTGATATATACAAAATATATCTTATTATGCCAAATGGAGGTATGTATTTTCTTGAGCCTTATTCTACGCAACAGACTCTTACCAAAAACAATTATGCATTTAGGGATTATTTCCAAGGGGCAATTAAGACAAATGACACTTATCTAGGAAATGTTATAATTTCTACAGCTGCCTCTCATTCCAGGGAAGCTGTGATTGCTGTACCGGTATACTCTAAGGATAACTCCACTATTGCTGGAGTATGGGCAGGTAGTATTGATTTTAGTATTTTAAATAAAGAACTTCAATCACTCAATATTACATCTTTATCAGACAGTAATATTACACGAGTAGTTTATATAGGACACGATGGACGGAAGATAGCAGATTCTGATATAAATAAAGTAAAATTCTAGAATCATTCACTACCCTGAATAGCTTTAAGAATGCTATAAATGGACAGTCTGGCTCAATTATAGATATAGTAGACAATAAAAAGATGTTAGTAACGTACCAGCCTGTCAAGGCGTTTCATAATACCTGGGTAGTTCTTTTTATGCAACCACTATCATCATCGAAATAATCACTCATGTCTTTACCATATGGCAACATTTGATATTGTCTACAATAATACAATGCCTCTCCAATATGCCTGTTATTCGATTTATTTTACATTTTTCTTCCACGATCGCCAGTTTCTATTTTTATCAACCCCGTATGTACTGAAACTAACCTCCAAATCAATGATGCTCTGTACGTGTTACGGTAATTCCGTAGCCGTGTCTTGGGCTCGTCGGTTTACGAGATATATCCGAAATACACAGGCTTCGGAATAGACAAAAATGTACTTGTAATTTTGATTATTATTAGTATCCATCTTATTTTAAGAAGATTAATGAATATGGATTAAATATGCTGTTCTAATATCTAAAAGAGATAACATACCCCCGTAAGCAGAGAGCCCTCGTTCTACAAGGTGGAGGCGCATTAGGAGCATATCAAGACTGGAGCCGTTCAGGCGCTCTATGAACATTTACCTGCCAATGAAAATAAGCAAGGTAGCTTATTTGATATTGTTGCTGGAACCTCTAGCGGCGCAATGAATGGGGCCATATTGGTTAGCCGTGCCTCAAACGGAAGTTAGCAAAAAAGTATAGATAAATTGAATGCCTTTTGTGAATACGTATCAACTGATCCAGATTTAAGAATCTGGTATCCATACATTCCTGACAGGAAGAGTTGGATTTCATACTGGGATACTCAAAAAGAGATGTATCCAAATTCAGCGTCAGGAGAACTAACTAGGAGATATTACTCTGCAAAGCAGTTTCTATGTTCTGGAGTTCAACATGTATATACACCAAAATTTTCTACACTATGCCTACCATTAAATGGATTTCCAATTTTAGACGATAGATTTTTTGACAACTTTGGTCTACTCAATAATATGTGGCTTCTTTACAGCAATCAACCATTAAAAGAAAGCCTTGAAAAGTACACTAAATTTCCTATTGCAACTACTTTTGATAAAATCAACCTAGATTATTATTAGTTAGTGTGGACGTACAACAGGGAGCAGTAGTAACATTTGATTGCTACCCAAAAGATCAACAAGGAATCAAAAGAGAGTCTGGGTATGGTAAATTAGACTCCCAGAAAAATGATAACAGCAAACAACATTATAAATATATCATAAGCTACGATAATGGGATAATTTCAGATTATGCCATGGCAAGTGGTTCAGTACCGATAAATTATGCCTATACAAAAATAGATGATGTAAAAATAAACAGCCTAGATAAGCAAGGTAATATTAAGTTCGAAAGAGCTCCACGTTATTTCTGGGATGGTGGAATATTAAGCAACACTCCTCTACGGGAACTAATACAATCACACAAAGATTATTGGTTTAGAGTAGTAGGAAATGAAGAAGATGATGCGGTGGTTCCTGACTTGGATGTGTATATTATTGATGTATGGATTACTATAGAGAAGAGCGTTCCTATTGACCATGACGCAGTACTGGATAGAAAAGAGGATTTACTATTAAACGACAAAACTGACTATGATCAAAAGACTGCGAACATTGTATCAGATTATGTAGCACTAGTTGACGAATTTATTGACCTTGCAAAAAAACATAATATAGAGAAAGAAGAAATAAATAAAATCCTATCAAAAACCACACCTAGAAGTAGACATCGTAATGGAATTAAAAGGCAGTACAAAAATTTGATAAATGAGAGATTTGACGTAAACGTGATACGAATTGAGAGAAAGCAAAATGTCGAATTGGATATCAATAATAAAATGCTTGATTATTCAGCCGATACAATCCAACAATTGATGCAGGATGGAGATGATGATACAATGAATAGCCCAGCAATACGGTAATGACTCTCCATTTTTAATAATGGTGCATTAGTAATTTCTTTGATAACCCCTTAATTTCCGAATTCTATCTCCTAACCTCCTCTAGTATAAGAATACTGAAAACAAAATTTCCGAATGTTTGGAGGCTCATGAGATAAGTATCACAGTATTCAGGTGAGTGAACTAAAGTGAGCCTAGACTTTGTTGGTAGTTGCAATATACTAGTAACGTAGGCTCATATGCAGATTGAATCTAGTTAGATCAGTATCAATGCTGTTATGAATCCCAATTATTGTAACTGTAATGAATTTGAAAAGCACTAGAATACAATGATATTCGCTATTATAGACCTGAAGATGACAGATTCAACGCAGTTAAGAAAGCGGGTTAGTACATGTATTCTATGGGCTATGAGCGACCCATTGCTAGTCTAGAGCCTTTCAAATATTGTCCATCATAAATACGGAGAAGCTGAGCTATTCCACGATATTCTCTTGGCGCTATATATAAGCTTAGAAATGATATACCTTACTACAGTAACGTGTCACCTGTTGATTTCTGGGAACGAACTGTGCGTTGTCTTTTTTGCAATGCTATGGCAACACTAAAGCCTACCAAGACGAGACGTATAATGTTGCGCTGCAACACTTGTGGAGCTCTGGTGTTCGCCAATGGAATTCTCGCGACAGAGAATTAAGACATTGAGAGATTTCAGATTTACCCAGGTACATGAAATAGTATAAAGCAATGTCCATAGTATGGTCAATTCTCGCTCAAGTAACGATATATTGTAGTTCGCAGGCTTGGATTAGTAATTCTATTTATTCGCCGGCATGTAGACAGTCTTTTAGCAGATTTCGGTTTAGACGAATTCGAGCCCTCATCGTATCTTTCGTCTGGAATTACATGTTCTATTGATATGATCAGTATATTCTTTCTTGCCCGATTTCACCTTGCCTGTCACGTACTCGGCAATCATTTGTGAATCTATCTTGTCATTCGCCGGCAAAAACTGGCGAAGATCCAATACACAGATAATAAAAACTGGTAAATAGGTCAAATCTTCAGGCGTTATCCTTATTGCAAGATTCACTAGGCGTAGGTAGTATAGAACATTGTCTTTAGCTAGAGTAATTTTTCCACACTTCTGCCTGTCTTATGTTCTTATCGAATACAATAAATCAGTTACAGAGTCAAAATAGTATAAAAATGGATCAATAGTAATGATGATTAGACAACTCAGATTATTTGGAGATATATTAATCTCTCTAGTTGCTCTAGTTGCTATTTGCATCAATTGAATATTTATTTAGAACCCTCTTCCCGGTATCAAAGGCTCGAGATTTCATATGCCTCATTAATACATTTAACAAAAAGTTACTTTTGCAATGTTATCCAAATTTTGTAATTAGCTGAAGCAGAAAAATTGCTGATTAGGTTGGTCAATCTCTTATATCATATGTTGTATACGCATACCGTATAACAAAGAGAGCTTAATTTTGGAAAAAAATAACGAACAAAATTTAAAGATATTTCGCGAAAGGTGAAAAAAACAATATAATCGATGGCACAAGAAGTGACGGTAAGAAAGAAAGGAGAAGTATAATAGTAAGGAACAAGCGTTTGATGTAGCAATAATAGGCGGAGGGTTCGCAGGGCTATCCTCAGCATTATTGCTTGGCAGATATATCAGACCTACGGTGGTTTTTGATAGGGGGAATACAAGAAACTCTATGACCAGACAAGTCCATGGTTATTTAGGGTATGAAAACGTCTGTCCGAGACAGCTTATTAAGAAAGCTCGGAAAGATGTATTGCAGTATAGATCGATAAAGATAATCAACGAGAAAGTTGAAAAGGTCAAGAAATACAAGGATATTTTTTTATTAACTACAGACAAAAGGATGTACTTCTATTAAGTGCAGATATGTTGTAATAGCAACAGGAATTGAAGATATAAAGCCAAGTATTAAAAATTTTAGAAAGTTCGATGGAAATGGAGCATGGCATTGCCCTCATTGTGATGGATTCCAAAGCGAAGGGACAAGGCTCATCATTATTTCGTCTGGTGATAATAGCATAAATTATGCAAAAGAATTCCTGGGATGGACTGAGAATATTACGCTTTTTGTAAATGATAATTATAAGATGAAACAAGAAGAATTAGATGATGCCAAGAAATTAAAGATCAAGATAGGACAAAATGATATACCTATAGAAATTACTGCAAATAAAAAAGGATTCTCTCACAGGAATTATATGTAAAAGTGGGAGACTATATCCCGGAGATGTGATATTCTATAATATTGGATACAAAGTTAGAAATCAGATTGCAAGGCAAATTGGATGCGAAGTAGATGAGCAGGGGTTTGTCAAAGCGAATAACATGAGCAAACCACAGTTCCTAACGTTTATGCAGTAGGAGATATAGCTACTGATAGACACTATGTAGTCCTAGCAGCAGCCAGTGGAGCACTTGCTTCTATATCGATTTACGAAACCCTTCTGAGAGATGCCATCAAGAGAAGAAGATTTGGAACATCTAAATGAACCATTAACACAACGTGAGAACTTACTGTGAATTGTCTTTTTTTTGCAATGCTATGGCAATACTAAAGCCAACCAGGACTGAGACGTATAATGTTGCGATGCAACACATGTGGAGCTCTGGTGTTCGCCAATGGAATATTCTCGCAACGGAGAATTATGATATTGAAGAATTACGCTTTTCCATCTCTACGTTGACTAGTATAAGATAGCGGGCAGTGTTGTTAGACAACAATCGCCGGCATTTAGTACGTCATTTAGAAGTCTAGTGATTAGTTACCAAACTTAGTATTGGTTACTATACATGTCTTAGTTTGACCATCATTTATAATGCCTACACAATCTAAGGATAAACTAGACGAATATTGATGTCCAGTATTTGTTGTAATTGGTTTAGTTTCAGTAACACCGTATGGACCTGCTGCCAATTGAACATCAACTCCTGACTCATAACCTGGAAAGTCTGTCGGAGATGTATTGTTTCTGTTTGTATGCATAGTAAAGTCAGATGCTTGGGCATTACTACCTCCTAGGCGAGCAATCCGAATTATCGGCATGGGTTAATGACTATCAAATGTGCAGTTCTATGAGCTGGCCCAGGTGCAGCTGCTCCCGCGGGACCAGGTGGCCCTTATGGACCTGGCAGTCCTTGTGGCCCGGTAGGTCCGACAACGCAATTTGCGACACATGTTGTGGGTGGGCCAGCAGCCGCTGCTGTAATTCTCATTCCTTGTGTCGGATCGCTATTAGTTGCTGCCAAAACATTTAGAGACATACTTGCGGCTAATGCAAGTATTATAATAATAAACGCAGAGTATTGGTTCATGCCAGTAAACATATTTCCACTATAGAATATGTCATTCAATTTTTCTGCAATGCTTTACACTGAATAATAAGAAACTTGAATATATAGCATATACATCTATATGCGGATTTAATGTCGCTAATATGGTAATACCATGATTTCTACATTTCTAGACGATATATTTGTATATAATAAGATAAATCATAAATTTGTAATTATCTGGTTGAATACGTATATTTTTCAGTATATATGATTTATCATCGTTGATAATAGTACGTGTTCTATGATCTCCAGGAGTTAATGGGAAACCGACCGAACCTCGGCCTGCGCTGCAGCGAGTTACCTTACATTTGGTCAACCAAGAGAAGTAGATGAAAAGATATCACTCTCTGTACTAGGAGAAGTATTGTAGTTTGATATAAAATTTAATATAACAGACTGCGTTATCTTCTTCCATAATTTTCTATGAAGGTAGAAATGTTACTACTATTTTATATTAAAGTCATAATTAACACTCTGGCAATGTGATAACTTTTCCATAGTTTTGTTCTCACCTTGTGTTATCAGTTCTTTGACTGTTTTCGTAGAAAAGTCTGCATTTTGCAGCATACTAGGTGATTCTAATTCACTCCTTACTATTCTTGTAACAGATTTTATTTGTGCACCATAATTGTTGATTAGAGTATTGTATTCTGACTTTATCTTTTGCAACTGATGAGGATCAATCTTAGACATATCAACTTTTTTTTGCACAATGTCATATAATATTTCTATAAGCTGGATGTGTCTGGTAATAAGTCTTGACATTTTTATATTATCCATATTCTTATCGCTAAAAATAATATCTTTAGCTCTGCTTTCGACTTCCGCCATATTGGAAGGAAGTCTATGTATTTTTCTTGGGTAGTTTTCTACAATAAAGATATTTTTATCATTCCTTGGAGATGCATAAATGACTTCTCTTACTGGAGTATTGCTAAGTAGGCTACCATCCCATGCATACAAGTTATCTTCGAGTTCAATCCATGGAAATCCATATATTGGATAACCAGAGCTTGCTAGGATATGTTTTGCTTTTATTTCCATTTTCGTATTGTCAAATATAAGTGGTCTGGCTGTCATCACATCTACAGCAGTTATTATAAGTCGAAGTACCTCTGGTAATTCTTCTTTTGTTGCAGCAAGGTTGAGCTTTTTATAATCTATGTATTTATCGAGTGTTTTTGCAAGTGCCGAATGGTCATAGAAATAAGTCCAATTTATTGGGTTAAGAAAATCATAGTAGTGTTCTTGATGCTCTCTTTTATCGCGATGATAAAAAATACCATTGCTATTATTATAATCCTCATCATAGCTCCAAGGAGGCCAATGTGACCATATGGGAGTAAACATTTTGGGAACCCCAAACATCGCAGCATTAGCCGAAGCAGCAGATATTTTCTTGTAAATGTAGCTCTTAGCTTTATTGTCATAATCAAGGATAAAAGTGTCTGGAATGATATTGGGACTACTTTCAGCAATCTCCATCCAAAAATCCTCAAGGTCTTTTTCAGGATGGTCATTTTTGCTTCCAACAATTATAGCAGCATTTACAGCTCCAATGGATGTACCTGCAACTATATCTATTCTTACATCCCTTTTTACTAATGCTTTGAATACTCCACATGCAAAAGCTCCTAATGAGCCTCCTCCTTGCAACACAAGAACATTCTCTACCTCTCTTGATTCTTTATGTCGTGAATGGCTATCTTCTTCCCTAAATAAATAACTCATTTAAATGATCATGGTTTGTATTCTTATTATAATTTATAATAGATCTATTAGGATATCCGTTAGTAGTGATATGTAGTGGCGGTGGTATTGGTAGTCTGGCTTTATATAATAGCTCTGGGTGCTCTTTCTAACATCTATTCTAACCATAAATACATCAGACAACAATAAGATAAAATAAAATCAATTCAAAGAAGAAATCAGGTGCCCCTCAACTTCTAGAATTATAACCAATTATTCTCCATCTATTTTGAATCATATTGATTATTATATAATAGATGTGTAGCTAATTCTCGGCTTGGCCCTGGTCCCTGCTGATTTCCTGGCGAATTACAAAATCAACATGTGGCCATTGTAGAGACATGCTGGAACCTCGTAATGGGAATTTACAGTATGAACGAAGTTATAGGGCAGCAAGAACTCATTTCGTATGATAGAATGCCTTATTTGGTTGGATTACAGACTATATATCTACCCCAACAATATATTAGATTGGTGTAATGTTATCACCATATGCGGATCAGCTGACTGCAATTTGAAATCATTAAACTTTGATATAGTCAATGCCGATCATTGGAGCACTACTAGTATCTTTTTATTTACGTTTGTGCCTTATTTTATAGTTATAAAATGCACTTTTTAAAGGTACATATATGCATAATAAATTCGTGTTTATTGGAACAAGTCTCTAGATCTGTGCTCCTCTAGACCATGGTTTAATATTCCAAATGAAAAGTCATTCTCTACAATGATAGTTTACCACCATTATCTTATGTATTAATTTTTCATAATCTAATCCTCTAATACGGCGTACCTTTTGTTTCTCTTTGGTTTTTTAGTGCTTCTATAAACCACTCAAATTCATCTAGGAATCGTTTGACTCTCTTTTCGTATCTTTCATCAATTAATTTTCCAGTTTCATCGAAAACCTCATGTACTCTTGATATTGGAAATGATGAAGGTATAGATGGTGCTCCTCAGCTCAGCAAATATTAGCCTCATTTGCTGAGCAGCATTAATTCCGCCAAAACCCCCAGGAGAGTAAGATACTATTGCAGAAGGCTTGAAATAATATTCTTCCAAAAAGTAATCCAGTGTATTTTTCATTGCAGCAGAAGTGCTGTGATTATATTCTGGAGTAACAGGCATATATCCTTCCGCAGATTTGATTTTTTCATGAAGATCAATTAGCTTTTCTGTAGGATTTGTCATTTCTTTATACATCCTGTCAAGCAAAGGCAAATTGATCTCGATAGGATCAATAAAAAATACAGTATGATTACGGCCTTTAAGTTTCTCTTCAATCCATCGAGATACTTTGATACCTTGTCTATGATGTCTGACTGAACCTACGATTAAAGCAATTTTAGCCATAGGAGTCTTTTCTATGCCAGCATTATTATTATTATTATTAGTGGATTTTAAATAGCATATTAAACAGACAAAGCTTAGAAAGGTAAAACAGAAGTTTCACAGGGCATTTCTACATACTAAAATTTGGTGATATCAGATGTATATATTATTGCCAGCAGCAACCCTTCCTTCTATAACTAGCATACTTTTCATGCTGCTCGAGTCCTTGCTGGGAGATAAATGAAGTATCGCACTCTTCACACTTGAAATGTGCATTAGCTGATGTCCAGCTCATTTAGAATCAAAATGCATTTATTAATTAAATAGGTTTCTTATCTCCAACAGACGTTCATAACAAGTATGATTGTGATAAACAGTAAGACTATCAAGAACCAAGTGGTATGGAATTCTACAACTATAGATAACGCTATGAACTATATCAAAAACAAGCAGCAACCTCGCATTTATCAACATTGTCACAATTCATTCATACTTCCCTACATTATACTTTTAACATTGCCTACTCTATAGTAGCCGGCCCTAATGAGTTAGTAGACCGCGATATTTGTAGGAATTTTTAGTTGATGTGGATAATATGGGAGTGCTGTTAAGATTGATGTGCCATTTAGCATGAACTTTTAATATGTTATTGTTTAACGTTTCATTATCTGGTTATTCGATCGACATCGAGGTGTATTTATGATAGTAGCATTAAATAAATTTATTACTATTATGACACCATATGGTGTTAAAAAGTTGATAGCCGTATCCATAGATACACCCTCATTATGTAATGACATCGAAACGAACAGAATCCTTACTCCACGATGAAGATGATTGCGACTATTTATATGAGATTGTGTATTCGCAGATGAGTGCTTACCTGAACTTCATCCTCGAATTCCATTCCACAGTGACGACAATGATAAATACCTTGCCGTTCAATATTCTCTCTTTTTTGAATTAGGATGTTGTTTTCTTCTTCTGCATCCTGTACTGCTACGTAAACGAATTCTTCTGTTGATAAGAATATCCTTTATCATCAGTTTTATTTTTTGTAAGTCGCTCTTATGATCACTATCTAACGTAATAATATTACGACTATTATCTATATTAAGGCCTATATCTTTGACATCATGATTTCTGACGTTTCTTTGGCTTTTCAGGTCATGATTATGATGGCGGTATCTGTATTCTCAGCTCAATATCGTAGATAATGGTAGCCTTGAAGTTCGCAGGAAGAAAATTAAGGTCTTTATTTATTACCACAAATAAATAAGGATTAACTATGTTTTAATCCTGTTGATGATGAGATGCTATAACGTAAATTTGGCAGAATTGCATCGTAGTAATCAACTTAGAAAATCAAGATAATATAGCCCATTAATTGGTTGATCTATGATTAAATTTAACAGTTGGTCTTTCCAAATTATCAAGTCGATATGAAGAAGGATGTCGACTTTGGATAGATATTTGCTAAAGTTATACCAAATATCATAGCACCAACTAATTAGGCAGTGGCAACAGAAGGAATGACTTTTTTTGTTTTCGTTCTTTTCGTGACCATTAATGCAACTCTTATGAGAATGGTACCTGATAGCTATCACGGTAATTGCTGTTATCTTCTCATGCAGTACTACCCAGCCTAACAAGACAGTTATAACTGGACTAACATAAGCAAAGGTATTTGCTAACGAGGCAGATGTAACCCTAAGAAGCCAATAAAAGTCTGTAAACCCCAAACTAGTTGACCATGCTAGAGTGAAACTGATTTAATCGGACATAATACGTAGATTGTTAGTTACGAATGAGTTTCGGCAATAACTTAATTCAGTATAATACTCAGCAATCCTATCAAGTCTTCGTTTTCAAATGGTTTTCTCAGAATGCTACAATATGTCTTTTCTGATTCTGGAGATAACTCGTGCCTAATCAGTTCATGATGTATTATGCCCGAACATAGGAGATATATCTTAAGCTTGTTATTTATTTTCATTATCTTCTGATACAGATCAAAATCATTCACATAAGACATTGATAAATCGACCAATACTAAATCATATAGTCCTTCTGCGACTTTCTTTAATGCCGCAGACGGATCGCTAAAGGAATCAACTTTGAATCCGTTATTTTGAAGTACTGTCTTTAGTGTTAGATACGTATCACGTCCACTAGTGTTATTTGCATTGTCAAGGATCAGAATTCTGGTCGTACACATCTTATTGGCCTCTCCAATTACTACAGCAACAACTTACGTCATTAGTGATATCTACAATCGGATGCTTGAGCCAAAGACCACACTTTGTATTGCTATAGTACATGGGGGCGCTAAATTGCCAACTAGCTTCCAATTCCAGATATGAGGCTGTGAAGCCTTTCAAAACATAGATCGAATTTTCAGACATGAATTGCGTAACATATCGTTCATTTGATATACTAACCTTAGTCTAAATCAATTATGATTTTGTATCAAATCAGCTTACTATTGCTTTTTATCGTAGATAAGAGAACCAAGCTCAAAATTCTTAGCTTACTATGGAGCCTAAAAAGCGATCCATCAACCAATTGATGATAAGATAACAAGATATAACAATATGGGCATATTAAGCTACAAACATCGAAATTGGGAGTAGCCAGACTCAACTGCATTTGACAAAATATCGCTATTCTTATCTACCCTAATGCTTGCTGAGTATCAGCTTTTTATGATTAATTAGTAACGAGTTTGAGCCCAGTTTTAATCTTTAATAATACACATAGTTTCTGATGAAATGCCTAACTTGGGAATTAATCTCGTGTACTTGTGCACATCGCTATGCTAATTTTCAAAATAACATACTACTAAAGAGGACCATTAGCGCTGTCAAAAACGCATGTTTCCGAAAAACTCCTCAGGTATACACTCAAAACAAGCCTTTGATTGTCGACTTTATGCCATGGTGCTACGTATTAATACAACAATAGTACTCTTACGCATAGTTCGAGAGAAAAATTGCGCATAGAACATGGCGAGATTAGAATGTAGTTGAGCACGGTAGTCAATGATAATCGTCGTTAATAATAAGTCGCTAGAGTGTGCATAACTTTCACGAATCAAATAAAGCTGCCTGTAGTATGAGTTGTTCAGACATTAAATTATCTGAATCTGAGATGTTACGTTGCCTTCTTTTATAACTGCATTTACCTAGTATAAAAGATTGGTTTGATGATTAATTGATATTATGACTAGTCGACGCTAAATGACAAGAGCGACAACCCTCCTGATGTCTTAGAGCAGCACTAGATCATCTACTGGGGAAATCATGACAACTGCCTTCTCGCCAGCGATTGCTTTTTTCATTCTCTCTATTACATCATTGACGTTATCAGAATTTACTACCGTAGCCACAATCTTCCTCGTAGTGTAAGCAAGCTCAAATGTACCACTTCCTCTACCAGATGCAATTCTCTCTTTATCCTTTGTCGCACCCTTTACATCGTAAATCGTAGCTTCGAGACCCATTTCTTTTAGCGAGGCGATAATATCTGCAACATGTTCTGGCTTCAAGATGACTCCGAGTCTCTTCATACTTTTTGATTTCTTGCCTGGCTTTTCAGAGTAGGCCACTTCAAATGGTAGGGTCAGTTTATCTCCAACCATAACTTTAGTTAATTGAGAAGTGCTAGAAAAGTATTATGGTACTAAGATGCATAGCATAGATAATATTATCTGATTTATGCTTGCTAAAAAATTTGTGTTATATCACGAGTCCAGAATTAGATTTATTGAACAATAACGCTACTTAAAACCCGAATGCTCAATAAAAGTAATGGATTGAATTCAAATGAAGAATCCATTTAGTATATAGAATGAATATAACAAAAGTTATCATCTTCTTCAGGACAGTTGGTGAGCCTGATTCCATATTACTATCATAGCTTTCGCATAGCTATGAAAATTTACTGAAATTTGTACGACGGCGCCACAGATTGAAGAACCTTTGGAGATGAGCTCACTGTCATTTAAGCAGAGTCTAATCGAGATGAATTTATTTGTTTTTGGTACTGAGTCCTATTAGTAGGGTTGGACATTTTGTTCCTTCCGACTATTTCATCGATTTTTTTGGTATTTGTATATCCTAAATTTCCACGATCTCCAACTCTTAGATCTACCTTACTATAATTTCTTATCTGATCTTCATATTTAGTCATGACTTTCTCTAGGTGGTTTCTTTCCGTATGTTCCACTTTTACATCGGGGATGATTTCCACTTTGTTCGACTCTAGATTCCTAAACATGCCTTTATAGGAAGAATTGCCAAAGAGAGGTTCTCCTCCGAATAGAAATCGAAGTAGTTTCAACATATTAAGAATATATAATAAATCGAGTTACATGAAATAAGATGTAAAAAATAAACTCCTATTTGGTCAAAAATTCGAGACAAAATTTGTAATGACAGCAGTAGTTTATCAGATGACCCAGGATTCAAAATAATTCCTTGTCAACTAGAGATCCTTGTGTAGTCAATAATAATTACCCAGTCATGCTAGTAGAAAGCGCGCTCCAGACTGCTATATTAGACAGAACACTTTGGATCAGTTTAATATGTCAAATAGCGCAAAGACATAAACACCAATTGATAGTTTTGTTAGAAGACATCCTAAGTTAGCTAAGTCGTTTCAGTTCTCTTGGCAGGACCTAAGATAATCCACTAGATGCAGATATATATCAATACAATAGGCAAAGAAGAATTAAATTCGTTTCAGTAGCCATTGTCGACTTGAGTCTGAATAACTGGATTGGAATCTATAAACTTTATAGCATATAGATTATACAACCGACTTCATAATATGGTTTCAGTATTTTGACGACAACTATCTGAGCAAGTCAAATGTGGAAAAATTCAAATCTAAAAATCATAGGAAATGGAGCATGTAGTGAACGTTACACAGCACACGGCATACTAATTGATTCTTATGATGATGATGAAAATCAGCAATATTATTTTTTGAATGGCTGTCCGACTGTAATTCAGGCGAATTGTGTGAGAGTGAGTAGTTGCCACCAGACGAAGGTAAAGTCAAGACAAAAGGGCTATCAGTACCACTCGACATCGAATCTTTTGGCGTCATCGTAGATTCAGGCTTCAATAATTTGTTACCATGAGTGCCCGTCCTGGGCATGGTTGTAGTATGAGGCTTTTGTTGATCCTTGGCCGTCTTATTATGTTCGTCAATAGTTGATGCAGTGGAAGCATTCCTCGATTTATTAGACTGTTGTTTGGGGTTAAGAGATAACAACTGTGTCTGATTCTTGTTACTACTAGAGACATTAGAATCACTTTTCAAGATAGGTAGTTGGGCATGCGAGGTTAAGGGGAAAGTCAATGCGCTAGTGAAGTTTACACTATAATATTTTGTCAAATTCGTAGGTTTATCATTACAAATTAGCTTTGCTGTAGCCTTGTTGCTCGCTCCGGGTTTTAGTGTAGTATATTTAGCGCTAAGAGGAAATTTCCAGGTTGAATAATCATTTGTACCGTTATGGCCCGTAGGAATGACATGCTGATACGGTTTTATATTATTCACGATTATCGAAACTTGACAATTAGTATGACTATTGTACATCGATATTCCAGTTAAGGTAAGATTTTTAGCTTCAGGAATTCTTTGGCCTTGGGTCGGGAATATTATTTTTATGCCCGGCAGTTTAGATTTAGCCAACAGGTTTGTTGGCGCTTTGTTTTCTATAGTGCTACCTTGTGCGTATGATAAACTAATTAGAATCTGCGAACCGACCAACAGTAAACAGATAATTACTGTCATAATTAATGTGAAGAATCTATAAACCAATCTTAACGAATTCATCCGATTAGGACTATAAAATGTGTGATATGAATGGAAGTTGATAAAAGGGCTTACATGTCACCATCTGATGCAAACCCTGAGTAGTACTGACTGAATGTATCCACCGTGAAACCACATATTATCATTACCACCTTATTCTGCAATTTTATTAATTTTCAAAATTTAGCATACGATTAATCTTGTCACCGAAATTATCTCCTTTTTGTCACAGTAATCATTTAAATCACTATTCAGTATAAAAAAGATGTAAAACACTCCTGATTTTTTGAACTGACATAATTATGATTTTTCAAGTCAGTTATAATACTGACGTTGAATGGATTGAATCAGCATAATATGACAAAAATAACATGGATTAGGTGCTTTCATGTTATATGCTTGTTTTATGATGATTAAAATAAGCATTTAATATTTTACAGATTTGTGGATCAAGTAATTGTATTCTAATATGTAGTCCCAATCATGAGATATTATACAGATCCTCAAAAATATAGCGATTATAATTAAATGAACATGTAATGTCCACGATTATTATTATTATTATTATTATCTACCTATTAGCGTAGACAGATGATGTGAGCGTCACGATGTTTCAGTTATAGTAACCTCATTTATAAAAAAAGAATCTACGGGGCAATTTAGCTTACTTTAGTTACTTAACTAACATGACTGGACAAGTGGCATGAGTTAATACAGATGAGGCGACACTTCCAAGTAACGCTTTCTTGAATGCAGATTGACCTTTAGTACCAATCACGATCAAATTAACATCATTGTTTGCTGCATAGGTTAAGATTTCATCCGCTATAGATTTAGTACCCGACAAGTACTTCGGTTTGTATATTAATTTTTTTATCAACATCACTTGTCTGTTTTTCTTTAATTTTATTAAACCATTCCTGAGCTTCCAAACTAGCTAATTCGATCGCACCTTTGACTGGGCTCGGGATGTCGGGATCGACTCTATCTGTCAAATAATCATATCTAATATCTTGTGGCAATACATGAACTGCAATAATATTAGAGATGTTCAGTTGCTTTGCAATTGATATTGCCGAATCTGCAGCTCTTAATGCAATTGCAGATCCATCTATTCCAACGAGAATTTTGGAAAACAATTGCTTACTATTTATTCCTGACAATGTATTTTCACACTCAAGTTACTGAATAAATAATTATAATATTGTTTACTTTAAATATATTTATGACTTATCCTCATTCTATAATAATAGTTAGCTAATCAATACCAGAGATATGATATCAAATCGATTCCATTGATAATCTCATAAACTTACCATATATCTAAATGTGCTAGCTATGTGGTTATAGAAAATTGATTTTTTCTAGCCTAAAAGTAATTGACATAGTTGATCATCTATTAACAAACTACTGTAAAAAAAGCCATAAATAGAAACGGATAATTAATTTTCAAATTTTTAAATGTATTATGAAGTGGTGGTATTGGTTTTGTTTTTGCTTCCGCCGGTTAGGATTGTAGAATTCTTTGCGATTTCAGTACTTCTGATCCTATAATATTGGTCCACTTTTCCATCACGGCATGCATCTATGGGTTGGCCAGCATGTTCCGCACATATCTTACTAACTGCAGGACTTAATTGACTATCACAAGCGAGCATAGCCTTTTGGCAATGATTTCAAACAAAAACTGACTACGCTATTAAGTCGTGCATTTATTAATGGTATGTTGTTATTACTATTATTTGTATTAGGTGATCTATTGTAAAATGAAATAGCACCAGCAACTGCTGATGATAAAAGCACTCCCATGAGTATAATAACTACGAGTTTATTACCACGTATCATTGTCGGTGGCCACAATTATGCATGAAGCAGCCGCATTAAATACATTTCTTACACCTTTTAAATGTTTTAATATTCTATGAGGCTAGAATTTATGAGTTGTAACTAATATCATTTGTGCTAAAAATGGTTCGACTCTAATAGTATATTAGGATAGTCCACTTGACAAACACCATTCTTAACCTATCGTTCGTTGGCGATATCGAAGTGATCGGATGTCATGAAATAGTTGCTAATAGCATAGTTATCATTTTGTGTTTCCCATCCAAGAAAATGGATTCGTTTCAGAATTTCAGAGTTAAAACATTTGGATATACTTGAAAGGTTCCAGGAAGAATACCAATTGGTTCTCCATCAACAGTAACTGTGATATCTCTCTCTTTAGATCTAATTGAGACCTTCTTGCTCTGCGTGCAATAGATGTCATTATTCTCAAACGTCTGTTCTGAATCACCCCTCATATCTGCAAATCCATCCAACATTTTGAAGCTACCAGAGTTTTTAAGAATAGTTACATCTAATAAACCATCTGAGACGCTTGCATTCGGGGCCGCTTTAAAGCCTCCACCTAGATAGCTACCGTTAGCTATTACACCCATCGTCATCTTCAACACTAAACTCTGTCTTCCATCATCTATGGAGACTTCGCAAAGATTACTCTCATAGGTAGGTAGCGTAGCAATGACGCTTGAAATTGTAGATACAATGCGGCTCTTGACCTTATCCCTAATTTTTTTCGATCTGTCTATGATTTCCGCACCAACCCCTATTTCAGCGGCGTTAAGAAAAAGACGAGTTATTACTCCCTCAGAATGGTCCTTTGCATCTGTTCCTGGCTTACCTGTAGATATTCGTGTTGTCAAAGCAGAAATGACATCTATCTTTTGTGGTTTGCCATTCACAAATCTCTGACAACATTCAACAATCCCATCAGGTAAATCCAAGGATTTGGCGAGTACATTTCTTGATCCCGCAGGAACCACACCCATGATCGCATCAGATTCTATAGGTTTCAAGATAGGTGATGCGCGTGTACTTTCACCATGGTTTTGCTTACCAAGCATGTGAGTATCTAGCTTATGAGTAGAGATTTGACTTTCAACTACTATTTCTTCAAAGAAGCCATTTACGACCTCGTTTATGGTTCCATCTCCCCCTAGTGCAACTATTTCCTTAAACCCCTTTCTTAATAAATCCCTTGTGAGAAAAGTTCCCTGTCCTGGTTTTTTACTGAATACAGCGTAAGGATTCTCGCCAAAGATACCCTTAATCTTGCCGTAAAGTTCCTCCCAATTCTTGCCAGTTAATCCACCACAAGAATTTGGATTTACTACCAGTGCTGTTTCTGTGCTTGTTTGCTCTTGCTGGCTCATGTATATAACATATATCATGTACTAATGATTGTATATATCAATCGAACTTTCATCAACCTATCATCATTCATTTATAATAAAGTTAACATGTGCGAATAAAACATCGCATTTACGAAGCGACAGCTCCGACCGGAACAAAAAATGGAAAAATTGCCTCAAGATAATGTTACATCTAGTCAACTAGAATGCGGTCTAAATCGTAACAGGCTTCACGCCTTGAAAATAATTAATGTTGATGATACTTACCCAAACGTTCTTACAGAAAAGACTTTAAGATGGAGAGATCTGATGATGAATATCCAAATAGAAGATCTATTACATTTGTTATGTTTTTTACCAGTTAAATCAGTGTGATCAATGATTTGATTAATTCGAATTAGAAACCTGATTAGATCTAATCGTTATCGCAGTCGTTCTTGCACATAATGCAAATTCATTATTCTCTCATTGTTTATTAGGAATAATAAACATAACAAACTACTTTATACTAGATAATATTATACTGATAGTCTTACATAACATATTGGATCTTCAAGTGATCAACAATTAAGGTATTTCGATATTTTGGATTACCTAATCTATTTGAATACAAATAAATAATAGACTCCCAACGTTTACCTAGACCCAATGCACATTAGCTTGACACTAAGATTAGGATCAGTATTATAGAAGGGATGTGGTCTAGCACACCAAATAAAATATATCGCAATTAGGAAGAGACTTACAATTACGACTCGTCAGTGATTTAATATCGTGTTATAATATATATTTGAGAATAAAAGTCGCGTCAAAAGTAGAGATAAGACAAGACATAGTAAATAGTAAGTGTTTCGATTCCGAACGAAAAGAGGCGCGATACAGTTTGACATTCAAGTGCATAACAGGATAAGATAGCAAAGCAGGTGAATATGAATCCCTCCAATTTGCCTCTCCTGACATTTTCAGTATGTCTGCATTGATTACGCGGAACTATCGTTATGGCCTTATCCAGTTAGATAATTACATCGCTCGCATGTTATAAATATCTCGCCATCCACGTGGCTGAAGTGCGCATTACATGACAAACAAGTATGATGCATATCATCAAAGCCATCATCAGCGATAAACCTAAAACTATCGAGTTTTTGATTCTTGCATTTCATACAACGGCAACCACATATCGCCATTTAGCTTTATTGAATAGTATACATCATATAATTTAATCGAAACTTCATCTATGGGAATGGAAGCAATGAAAAGGCTATGCTATTTAGGCTATTCTGATTTCCTTGTACTTCAGAGTCTGAATTTGAACAGGTTATGTTTGTTGGTAATATATAATTTCCACAATTGTTGACCTGTGCCATCGTCTGAGTCTTCTTGTATTCTTTCGCCTGTGCATTTCCATCCACGCCAATTCCAACTGTTACAACTAACAACCCTACTGTAATTATAGATATAATAGCAATCAGCTCAACTGCTTTACTTTTCATTTATATGATAGATATTGTGTTGTAAGGTTTATCTACATTCGGCGGTATTTTATGACTTGCTAAATCTTATATTTGTTCTATATCTGAAATATCTTATTATCTCTTATAAGATATCTTGAAATTATGTCCTTGTGTTATGTATTGCCTACCAATTTAATAGGGTATAGATAGATTCAGGTAACTTTGCCTTATGTGCATATCTAGCTATTCGAACTAATATTAGATCATACCCGTATAATCTCGCATAATACATAAACATAATAGTTCGGATAGTCTACTCTGTTCATATTATAGACGTCAAAAAACTGATTGAGTCAGAAGAAGTCTACAAACTTTAGAGTACCTTACGATATAGTACAACATTCATTTTATTAGCGAGCAAGTTATGATTTTGGAATTTGGGCCCCTGAATTGGCCGGATTTGCCGAATTGCTGTATCAAAGGATCGGAAATAGTTCGTACTCTAAAGCCTAAAAATAGAGAGTCGGACTGGATAGCAAATATAATATAGTAGTATTCTTATCTGGGTTTTAGAAATATTTATGAATGTAATGACGACATCAAATTTTTGTGCTTGATCATATAGACAGGAACTGAATATAAGTTGGATATATCTAGTAAAAAATACCATCAACTCACTCCTGATTTGATAATTTGTAAAATACTTAATGGTATGTGGCAAGTCGCAGGTGGACACGGATTTATAGATCATGAACTGGCGATCACGGATATGATGAGATATCATGAGGTAGGTTTAAGGAGTTGGGATCTAGCTGATATTTATGGCCCAGCAGAAGATTTCATCGGGGTATTCCGACGAAGGTTGTCTACATTAAAGGGGAAGGAAGAGATGGACACAATCCAAGCATTAACAAAATGGGTCCCGCAACCTGGGCGGATAACACGTTCTATAGTCAAAGAAAATGTAGAAAGTTCCCTTCGCAAGATGAACGTTGCCTCGTTGGACTTGCTTCAATTCCATTGGTGGGATTATAACAATCCATATTACATTGATGCTCTCAGATACCTCTTCGACCTCAGAGATGAACGAATAATCAAGGATGTCGGTCTTACAAATTTTGACACAGAGACGATACAAACCATAACAGATTCGAATCTAAAAATTGTTTCAAATCAGGTTCAATATTCGATTATTGATAGAAGACCAGAAGTAAAAATGATACCATTCTGTAAAAGGCATAAAGTCAGTCTTCTTGCTTACGGAAGTATTTGTGGAGGGCTGATATCAGAGCGATATTTGGGGAGGGTAGAGCCATCGGGTACAGAATTAAACACCCTAAGCTTACGAAAATACAAACGGATGATAGATGCTTGGGGCGGATGGAATTTGTTCCAAGAACTATTATTAAATCTGAACAGGATTGCGCAAAAGCACGGCGTAAGCATTGCAAATGTAGCAACCCGTTATATTCTTGATAAACCCGGAGTGGCAGGAGTCATTATTGGCGTCAGGCTTGGGATAGCTGATCACATTAGCAATAACCTGCAAGTATTCAACCTTACTTTGGATAAGTCAGACCTTAATGATATAGAAAGCGTATGTACAAAGTCAGATAATTTGTTTGAGAAAATTGGAGATTGTGGTGATGAGTATAGATCCTGAGTTTAGCTTAAACAATCTTTACTTATTACCAATGATAATAAAATATTCATCATCATTTCCTGAATCTTTCAATCATTAGATACAGTCAATATTAGCTTTTATTACTAAATAGGCTACCGCATATTGTACAAGTATTGGATTGAAAGGCACGGTTAGGTAAAGTTAAACACGTACCGAATTAGAAAGATTCAGAATAATGAGTTTGAATTAATAAGCGACAATAGTTTAAACCCCAAATAATTAACACATGCAGCAGACATGTTGGTAATTAGTATCCTTATTACTAGATATTGTTAACATGCTTAATACACATAAGCTTTTAGTATATATTCCAGAAATGATAAAAGTCAGCATTTGTATTTATGTCAAAGCCGAAGTGGTCTACTAGAGATTAGCTGAAAAGTCTAGCACATGACAGTTGTCAGGTCTCTAATTCATCATAGATTGCACTGCACAATACTCTCTCCCTCCCCCAGTTAGCGCTCATATTATTAATACTAGTAAACAGGTATAATAAAACAGATAATAATGATAGATAAGAAATCGCATACCGAAAACGAACTTGATAATAGTAATAATGATAATGAGGATATTATAAGAATGGATCCAAGTTCAGAATCTCCAGCACTTGATCTGGAAATTCAAGACATTGAAGGAATTGGCCCTACGACAGCAAAAAAGTTGAAAGAAGCAGGCATTATCTCGGTGATGGATTTAGCAGTGACAAGTGCAGATGAGTTAGCCGTAGAAATTAATGCTTCGAAAGATAGCGCGGCAGCTTTCATAATGGCTGCACAAAAGTTATTGAGAGATTCTAATGTCTTAGAGAAGGAATTCATAACTGCTGATGCAGCGCTTGAGAAACGAAGAGCTATGTTACGTTGTTCCACAGGATCCAAAGTTCTAGATGAGTTGCTATTAGGAGGAATTGAGACACAAGCAGTCACAGAATTCTATGGAGAGTTTGGTTCAGGTAAATCGCAAATATGTCACACCTTGTGTGCAATAGCTAGGCAACCTATAGAAGCAGCTGGACTAGATAGTAATGTAATCTATATAGATACTGAGGGAACATTTAGACCAGAAAGATTAAATCAGATAGCTAGAGCAAGAGGTTTTGATCCAACACATGTACTAAAAAGTGTGGCAGTATGCAAAGTGTACAACAGTTCACACTTGGAATTAATAATAAAAGACTTGGGTAAATATATCAATGACTTTAAAGCTAAATTAATTATAATAGATAGTATAATTTCTCTTCATAGAGCAGAATTTTCGGGCAGAGGAACGTTAGCAGATAGACAACAACGGCTTAATTCAATTTTGCATAAACTAATAAGACTTTCAGAGATATATAATGTTGCCATAGTCATAACTAACCAGGTCCAATCATCACCCGATACCTTTTTTGGAGATCCTACAAAGGCGAGCCGGCGGAAATGTTTTAGGACATGCTTCAACCTATAGAATATATCTTCGAAAATCAGGCGAGAACAGAATAGCAAAGATGATAGATTCACCCTATCACCCCTATTCAGATGCGAGATTTACTGTGAACGAAAGGGGCGCGGATGACATGGAAGATGTAAAAAAGGGCAGTAAAAAAGCGTCTAAAGACGAAATATCCGAGTAGAGGTTGCTACTACAAACTACAAATCAGCTTGTCTCGAAAGCAAATTCAAATATCTGTCCAATTCGACGGTTAGTTGTATAACCGGTACTTTACGATATCGTTAAAGTACTTATTTATGTGGTTTAACTAATAAATTATTTAGTGTTAAATTCTCCAGAGATTGATAAACTAGCCGGAATTCAATTTTACTGTACGAAATTTAGTGGGATTGGCGGTTCAATAAAAAATAGTAACAAAGATTTCAAAGTATCAGAATTAGTAGATAAACGATTTCTCGATAGCTTGTCATCTATTCAAGATGGGGTCAGTAGATATCCAATCTATATTCTTGAGAAAAACAACATAGATTCAAACCATGCCCTAATTGAAATTGAGCGGAAATTAGGACTAAGATTAAAGATCATGGGAATTAAGGATGCCAAAGCGTATTCGGTACAATATGTAAGTTCTGAGCAAACAAAGAAGTTACCCAAAGTAGCAAAGACGCAAAATACTACGATAACTCTATTAGGTTTCAGTAAGGTGCCTTTGAAAAAGTCTCTGCTATGTGGAAACGAATTTGTCATTACAGTTCAAGAACCAAGATTTTCAGATATTTCGTCATTCATCCCAGAAATAAAAAATATTGCCAATTTTTATGGATTGCAAAGATTTGGAAGGGAAAGATTAGTGACTCACCTAGTTGGAAAAGAAATTGTCAAACGAAATTTCGGAAAATCTATAGAACTATTGTTGTCATACACTACGAAGTACGACTCGGCAGTCAGCAAAGAGATTAGAAATAAGCTACGAGATCCGATAAACTACCCTCATATTTACAAACAGTTGCCAAAATGGATGGATATTGAATTTATGGTGTTATCAGCATTAGTAAAGGGAAAAGAATCAGTAACTGCACTTAGATCTATTCCTATATCGATCCGTAGACTATTTATACAGGCATACCAAGCATACATTTTCAATAATTGTTTAAGTAATGCAATTGCGAATGGTGAGGATCTATCTGTTCCTAAAAGAGGAGATCTATGTTTTGAGATAGAGGACAATGACTCTTTTGGCAAGATAAGAAAATTTAATCCAACTACTGATGCAGCATCAAAAACTGTTCCAGCTGTTAGATTAGCCGGTTATACATTCCAACCTGGCAAAGGAAGGTTTGAAACGATTACAACTAATATTCTAAAAGACGAATGCGTTTCCCCAAGAGATTTTCATATCAGCGAGATGGAAGAACTAAGTGCTCAAGGTGGATTTAGACAGGCACCTCTTCTTTGTCGAGATTTTCATTATCTTAACTCTTTAGTCTTATCATTTAAACTATCGGCTGGCTCATATGCTACAGTATTACTTAGAGAAATAATAAAGCCTCTGGACCCTATAAGGACAGGATTTTAGCAAGCACATTATATTATCAAATAGTACATTGTCAGGCAGAAAAGGTTTGTAGATTCTTAGCTGTACAAGATTTGTATTGACTAACATGTCTTTCTCACATAGCAATCATTCCCTAATTGCACCTAGAGTTAAACCTCTAATCATTTGTTTCTGGAATACAAGCATTAAAACTAATACTGGAATAATGGCAAGAGTTATTCCTGCGGTTAGGTATCCCCATTCTATTCGATATAATGAAATGAATTGATATAGTGCTACCTGAAAGACCATCGAGTCAGGTCTGTTCGCCAATACGATAGGAAGTATGAATTCGTTCCAGGAAAATCTGAAGGCTAAAACGGCTGCGATTGCAAAACCTGGCATGGATAGTGGTATGGTAATTCGTCTCAATACTCCCAATCGAGAACAGCCATCAATCAATGCAGATTCTTCAAGATCTTTTGGTATAGTTTCAAAGTAATTTTTCAATAAAAGTATGTTTAATGGTATTATCAGGATCTGAAAGGTTAGAATCAAAGCCAAGGACGAGTTGAGCATACCTGCTGCGGACAGCATAGTATACAGTGGAATTATGTTTATAACAACCGGTATCATGAAAAGTCCCAATATCACGCTCATAATCAAATTCTTTGCCTTGAACTCAAATCTTGCGAATGCGTAGCCTCCCAAGGCACTTACTGCAACACTCAATGTTGTACTGCCTATACTTACTATGAAGCTATTGATAAGACTACGAACAAGGCCCGGATCAGTTAACACAAATTTGTAATTATCAAATGTTATATTTTCTGGCAGAAATTTTGGTGGGAAACTTATAGACTCCTCATTACGCTTAAATGATGTAGAAAATACCCAAATAAGAGGAGCCAGAGTTACGAATAATAAAATTGCAATTAATGCGTATACTAACGTCCGTTCTGCAAAAAACCAAACTCGATTATTTCTAAATGGCTCCTGTTGCATTATTCCATTCATCTTTTTAGAAGTTTAAGGTAGACAAAAGCAACTGAAATATTAATTATGATTAAAATTAATCCAGCAGCTGCTCCCTTAGAAAGAAGTCCAAATTCAAAGGCCTGTCTATACATATAAAGCGATGCGGTAGTACTAGCAAACAAGGGCCCCCCTCCAGTCATGACCAATTGTAAGTCAAAGAAGTTTACCGACCACATTGTAATCAAAATGAGATTGATCACGATGAAGGGCTTGAGCAAGGGAAGTGTAATACGCAAAAAAGATTTAAATTTCGTTGCTCCATCTATCACTGCTGCCTCATATATTGATGGATTTATTGATAATAATCCTGCAGTAATAAAGAGCATGGTGAATGGGGTGCCATACCACACATTAGCTATTACCAAAGACCAAATCACGATGTTAGGGTCTGAAAGCCAACCAACAGGCTGTAGGCCAATTTGTTGAAATATATAATTTAGTATGCCGAAATTGTAATCAAAAATGAACTTGAATGAAAATGCTGCTATTACCGCAGAGATAGTCCACGGTATTATAAAGATTGCACGTAACACGCCTGCAGCTCTTACTTTTTGGCTTAGCAATACAGCCATAAGCATACCTATCGTAAATTGTAAGGCAACTGATCCAGCTACAAAGAGAACTGTGGTTCTCAGAGATGTATAAAAATTGGGATCATTAAACAAATCAACAAAGTTAGTCCATCCGCTGTATTCCCAATTCTTTAGAATTGTAATAAAAGATACATCATGAAATGAAATGTATATATTCCAAAAAAGTGGGAATATCAAAAATATAAGTAATATCGCAAATGCAGGCGTGAGAAAAAGGTACGGCTCGGCCTTTGCGAGAATATTTGACATATTTTATGGAACTACTACAGTTTCGTTACCAACCCAAGGCCTTTGCTGACTTTGCAGCAGCATCATTGAGTGCTTGTTTAGGATCTTTCATGCCATAGTACACTTCATCTATTGCTTGTTTTATGCTATCGGCTATTTGTGGATATTCTGGTATATTAGGTCTGCTATGTGCAGTCGGAATCATAGATATCATTTCCTTATAATATGGAATAGTTGCATTCAACTTGACTGCATATGGACCCTCTCCGATTGGTTTCTGAGTAGGGAGATATCCCTCTTTTTGTAACATGGGAGTTAGTACGCTTGGATCGACCATTGTCGTTAATAATTCCCAAGCAAGATCTTTATTTTGTGAGGTTTGAGGAATGCTAAGAATCCATCCACCCATCATCGTAGTACTTTTTGTATTCTTATTTGGGACTGGAAAGACTGGCAACATTCCAACCTTGTGGTTAATGGTGGGCCACTGATCACGTGGGAATGTTCCTAGCAGCCAGGATCCCTCTAGCATGACTGCAAACTTTCTATCTGCAAATTCCTGACCCCAAAAATGATTTACCTGGGGTTTGATCCCTGCGTCGACTTGTTGCTTTAGGAATCCTAGGGCTTTTACGCCTTGTGTACTATTGAAAGAAGGATACCAGTAGGTACCCTTTGTTGGATGCCCACTCTTCTGCTTAAGTATCTCGCCTCCTAGCATCCACAGATAAGGATACCACATATCTGGAGAATGACTAGCACCTACTAGATGCATCGGTTGTATCCCCTGAGCTTTCAACGCATTACTGAGTGCCTTTGAACCTGCAAGATAGCCGTCCCATGTCTGTAATGACTCTGGATTGACACCTGCCTTATTCAATAAATCTTTCCAGTACCACATAGACCTTATGTCAGTCCATGCCCAGATACCGTAAACTTTGCCATTGTATTTACCGCCATCCCAATTTGTGTGATACCAATCACTTTGCCTTCCCCAGGTTTTAGCGCGATCCGAAAGGTCAGTTAAAAACCCACCTTGCGCAAATTCACCAAGCCAAATTTGATCTGCAGAAATAAGATCAACTGGAGTTTTGCCTGCCATTGCTGTTAAAATTTGAGTCCTAGTAGCATCATAAGGTAAAACTCTGTAATCTAGTTTAATATCAAGTTCCGGGTGCTTCTGTTTTAATTTTTGAAGGGCAGTATTAAAGAGAAGATCCCATCTTTCTTTTGGCTCTGCCACTATCGCCGTGAGCGAGACTTGCTTTTTTTGTGCAGATACTGGAAATACAAAACCAGATGTCATAGTAAAAATCAAAGATACAATTAGAAAAAGAGCAGTAAAAGAAACTTTTTTATTCATATTCATTGAGACACTTGATGACGATATAGCTTTTAAGTGTTATTCCCTGTTTGATTCAGGATTGTTCTATTATTTAGTGAAGTATGGTACTTAACCCCCTACTATGATGTTAAATAAGAGTTGTCCTCACTTGAAATGGTTAAAATCAATATTAAAGAGTGGTGTATGAGAAGGTTAATATCTTCCTTAGAAAGATTGTCAAAGGCAGTATATTCGTTATGACTAGTCTACGGATCGAGGGCTTAACTAAGAGATACGGGAATACGAATGCACTAGATGAATTTTCTCTGAAAGTCGATTCTGGCCGGTTTATGGTACTATTAGGCCCGTCTGGATGTGGAAAAACCACTGCGGTAAGATGTATCGCGGGTTTAGTTAATCCGACTAGTGGCCACATATACATTGGAGATCAAATGGTAAACCAATTGCCTCCAAAAGATCGGGATGTTGCAATGGTATTCCAGAATTATGCGCTTTATCCTCATATGACTGTATATAATAATATTGCTTTTCCGTTAAAAATGAGAAAGGTGCCTAAGAATCAGATAGACGACAAAGTCAGAAATGTAGCTAATCTGCTAGATATAGAAGATCTTCTCGACAGGAAACCCAAAGAATTAAGCGGAGGCCAGATGCAAAGAGTAGCATTAGGTAGGGCATTAGTAAGGGAACCGAAGGTTTTCCTGATGGATGAACCACTAAGCAATCTTGATGCAAAACTACGTACCTATATGCGAACCGAGATTAAGAAGTTACAAAAGAAGGTAGGGATAACCACACTCTATATTACCCACGATCAGATTGAAGCAATGAGTATGGCAGACCAAGTTGCGATAATGAAAAGTGGTTTGATCCAACAGATAGGTACGCCCGGTGAAGTCTATCAAAAACCTGCAAACACATTTGTAGCAGATTTTGTTGGAAGTCCATCTATGAATTTTCTAAAGTGTAAGATAATTGCAAAGAATTCTGAAATTACGCTTGAATCAAATAATATCCATCTACAGATCCCACGAACTAGTTGGACCTTTGAATACTCATCTGATAATATTATACTCGGAATAAGACCAAGAGATATTGTTCTTCTTCTAGATAACGACGTCAACTTTACTGGTATCAAAATGAAAGGCAAAATAACGTTTACCGAGATGTTGGGAGATGATTCTCTAATGGAAGTTAATATAGGTGTAGATTCAATCAGAGTCACGAATATCGGTCCAGACTACGATCCTAATATTGGAAAAGAGGTCATGATTGGATTTCCTTATTCAAAGATTCATTATTTCACCGCAGAAACTGGTAAGAGATTAATGTATAAAATAAAATAGATTAATATATATATATCATACAGCAAATCAGTATCTACAATTTCTTTTGGAGAGATTAAGGTGCCGTATACGGTCTAGTGATATGGGACTATATGACTAACACGATAATTCGCAGATTGATTAGGTAGATGATCCTATTCTATTTTGTTCTGGGTGTTAGAATGATGCTAATAATTTATGTCAGTTTAAATATTCGCAATCTTATAGTCCACCAAATTGTTAAATATCGCAGACAAGTAATTTGATCTTTTTAGTTACATGACAGATATAAGAAAATAAAATAACAAAACAATAGTACTTTATATGATTTATCCCCTGAATTATAGTGTGATGATCATATACATTACCATGTTAGGGGCATTAATGTCTACAGTATTATTAATACACTACAATGAATCAAATGCAGTAAATAAGACCAACTTTAGCTCTTTCATAGTAAAATTCTTCTTCCATTTAAAAAATAAACATATTTTCAATAATGTAAAGATTGCCGTAACCGGAGAGAAAGGACAGTCTAATGCATGGCGACTAATATTGTTCATTTCCGATAACATTCAACGGGATGCGATACCAGGTTATTTCCATACCGGTGAACATGTAACAGCATGTATTACTAATTATAGTAAAAATAGCTATAAGAATTGCGACGTTTCCACTGTAATCGCAACAGGCGTGGCCAATTTCAATCTCACGGCAGCACCCTCCTAGATTTGTATTCTCATACTTGAAAATTAGAATCTCGTCTACCTATAAATACAGTATCTTTTGCAAGTGTAGCGGTACATAATGTGATAATCTCCTACTTTCGATATTCTAAAATGTCCGCATCTTTTCAATTCTTCTTAATCTCTTCAGCAGATCCATTATCTGCTCATGTGTTGGATTACTAGCTCTAACAATATTTAAATCCATATTAAGTTTCTGCAATGCAGTATATACTTCCTTGTCTTCTATTGTATCGATTAATTCCTTTATGGTAAATGGCTTTTGCATCAATTCTACAGCTTGCTTAAGCTGTTTTATACTGTCTTCAAGTGTTTCCTTAACATGAGCTGATGCAAATATTATTCGCTGATGTGAATTTACCGCAAGTATTTCTTTCGCAACTTCAAATCCGTCAATTTGTGGCATCTTATAATCTAGAAGCAATACTTCAAATGGAGAATCATTATTAGAATGGTAGTGAGCCGATGAAGATTCATGCCCAAACTTGGCAATATGGGTTACATCATGATATTCTTTGAGACAATCTTCACCATTTAATGTAATTGTTACTTTATGTTTTCTTGCCTCTAGAGCTTCTTTATAGAGCAATGCAATGTCACGTTCATCCTCAGCTATTAGGATGTTCATATATTATACACGTCCCGTGTTTAAAAGGCGTCTGGATAATAACAATTATGGAGGGCAATGTGTTACAAATTTACACGACTGTATTATATAATTTTGGAGTCCAATATTTAATCAAATTGTCAACAAAAGATAATAACTCCTCCAATACTACCATCCTTACATTCAGTTCACATACAGAATCTATATCTATAGAAATTTTGGTACGGCAGACTTTTTGATAGATTCATTGGGCCACATATATAATATTTAACAGAATTGTTTTTGGATAGTCATATATTCATACGACGCTTGCGGAGCAGGTATCGAATTAAGATGCGGTCTTTATGATATCTTAAAGATTATTACAAGAGTACGCTTGGCATATATAATGTTTGTAGCAAAAGAAAATTAATTGCAGTTAATACTCGTTATAATGACTCTCTGATTCTAAAAGGAAGATATTTTAACCCTAAGATATTTGGTGGTAGTAATTATCTCCTAGTAATTATCTCCTAGGACTAGAGCTGCCTGTTATGATATAATATACAGAATCTCCAACGTAACAAGCATGATCTGAAATTCGTTCTAAATATCTTAAAATAAGCAAATTCGAGATATAGCATCTTGGCTCATCTGAATCTTTTAACAAATTCGAAACAAGTTCCCGTAAATATCTTCTGTAAAGAGTATCAACTGTATCATCCATTTGATAGAGATCCTGTGCAGCCATTTTATTTCTAGAGTCTAATGCATTTACACTTAGTAGAATCATTTTTCTTACAGTCATTGCCATTTCAGACACAGCATTCTTATTGCAATCCGTTAATGGTCCCAATGTTTCAAGCACATCCACTATGTCATAAGCGTAACGTCCAAATCTAGAATATCCGTATGATATTTCCATACAGGATTTGATAAATCTTAGATCAGTAGCAACCGGTTGATACCGTGCTATTAATTCTACTGCAAGGTCAGTCACCTCGTCTTGCAGAGTTCTAAGTTTTTCTGATTGTTCAAAGACGTGTTTCTTTAGCATTGCTATTGCTTTCATATGCTTCTAAGGCAGAGAAAACTGAACCTTCTGATAATTTAGCCATATCCGTAACAATACTGCGAATTCGATCTAGGCCAAGGTCTAACAGCCTAGGCATAAGATACAACATCCATGATTAGATTTTCCACAAAATCGTCCTTAAATAAACACTGCTATCAAAATCATAAATTTCTTATCCAAATCTTCCAGAAATATACTTTTCAGTTAATTCTTTCTGTGGATTCTTAAATATATCTTTGGTTGGATTATATTCAATTAATTCGCCGAGGTACATAAAAGCAGTTTGCTCCGATACCCTGGCTGCCTGTTGCATATTATGAGTCACAATGATAATTGTTAAAAATTCTTTCAATTGGTGGACAAGCTCTTCAATCTTAGAGGACGCAATCGGATCTAACGCAGAAGTTGGTTCATCCATTAATAGTATTTCTGGTTGCATCGCAAGTGCTCTAGCAATGCAAAGGCGCTGTTGCTGTCCGCCTGATAAACCCATTCCTGGCATATGAAGGTCGTTTTTTACTTCATCCCACAATGCTGCTCCCTTGAGACTCTGTTCTACCACCTCACTAATCAACTTCTTATCCCTAATACCATTAAGTTTCAATCCCGCAGCTACATTGTCGTGAATACTCATAGTTGGGAATGGATTTGGTTTTTGGAATACCATGCCTATGCGTCGCTTTACCATGGCAGGATCAGAAGACTTATCATAAACATCAAGACCGTCAAGTATTACTTTACCTTCTGCTTTTGCATTCGGAGTCATTTCATGCATACGATTGATGCAACGAAGAAGGGTAGTTTTACCACACCCAGAAGGCCCAATAAAAGCCGTCACGCTATTTTCCTTGACGTCCAAACTAACGTCTTTCACTGCATGTTTTTTTCCAAACCATGCATCAACATTCTGAATTGAAAGCTTGATTTTAGCTTGCGTGGTGGCAGGTGCGCAGCAGCCTTCCTCTCATCATTATCGCTACTTTGAGGTGCATAACGTGTAACTTCCTTGTTACTACTACTACTCAATCGCAGATCTGTTATAATCGTCAAGCCGTAGTTATGCATTCCCAACATATTTCATATAGAACAATATAGACTTGATAGCCATATGTCCTCTAGTACACTATATAGTCTCAGTTCTTACTCTAACACCTTTACCGCGTGCAATCAACCTTATAGTTGCGCTTAGAGCCAGAATCATAAGAATGAGAACTAGCGCTGCGCCCCAACCAAAAGCATGTGCAGATTCATATGGTTGTGAAGCCAACCTCCATATTCTCAGGGGCAATGCATCAACTGGACCAGTAAGACCTGTAAAGAAGAGGCTTGTGCCAAGGATTGTCATTATAAGGGGCGCAGTTTCTCCAGCAATTCTCGATATAGCCAGAATAACGCCGGTCAGAACTCCATCTTTAGCATTTTTTAGGACTATAAAGAGGGTGATCTTTGCTTTCGAAATCCCTAGAGAATATCCAGCCTCACGAAATGAATTAGGTACTAGCTTCAACGTTTCTTCTGTTACTCTTGATACAATAGGTATCATTATTATAGATAGTGCAAAAGCACCTGCCAATACAGAGAAAGAATTTAATGCTAGAACTATTGTCACATATCCTACTATACCAATGACTATAGATGGTAGACCCGTGAGGACATCATTGAATAGCCGAATAATAGTGGCAAAGAAACTGATTGCTCTTTGTTTTACGCCCTTATCGCTACCAGTTGGAGCAAATTCTGATAGATAGACTCCAGAAAGTACTCCAATAGGAGCTCCTATTAAAGACGCCAATCCAACAGTAATTAACGTCCCCTGAATCGCTGGGCCAATTCCCCCCATGTCAGAGCCTATAGAACCTGGCGGTTGTGTGAGAAACTGAACACTTAATGCAGCTATACCATTTTTAATTACTTCGAACAGAATACTTGCCAAGGGAATTATGGCTCCAATTACAAAAACTATGGCAATAATACTTACAACCCTGTCAGTAATTTTCCGTCGAGAAGCGTGTCTTATGGATATCTCCTGAAATATTTGTCTGAAATTACTACCAGAATTAAGTGGTTTTTCTCCTGAGGATTTGTCCTTCCTAGATGAAGAATAATTACCGCTGCTCAATCCTCTTACTCCCTTCCTCCTGGGCTTACCTTTACCATTCTTGAAACCATGATTCTTGCTCCAATATTGATAATCATAGTTATAATGAGCAAAATTGCTCCAAGACCGATTAATGCAGATAGTTGTAAATCGGATGATGCTTCGTTAAATTCATTGGCGATCAAGCTTGACAGTGTTTGGCTCTGGGAGAATAGTGTAGTTGGAATTGCAGAAGGCCCAATTGCATTTCCAATTATAAGTGTAACAAGCATCGTTTCACCTACTGCTCTGCCAAAGCCTAAAATTGAGGCACCTAACAAGCCCGACTTGCCATATGGAAAGACTGCCATTCTGGATGTTTCCCATCTAGTCGCTCCGAGACTGTATGCTGCCTCCCTTTGAGAGTCTGGAACTGCCTTCATGACATCTCTGCTGATCGATGAAACAATAGGAATTATCATTATTGCAAGAACTATCCCGGTGGTAAATACATCAAGACCAAACGGTGCTTGATTAAAAAACGGTATATATGAACCCAAGGTATTGTACAATGGTGTTTCTACCCAATCTTTTATCAAGAACCGGAATACAAAGAGAGCCCACAAACCATAGATAATGCTCGGGACAGCTGCTAGTAATTCTATTACAAATGATAGTGGTCCGCTTACTCTGGAAGGGGCCATTTCAGTCAGAAAATAGGCTATACCCATACTCATAGGTACTCCAATTAGTAATGCAATTCCTGAACTCATCAAAGTTCCGATAATATATGGAAGCGCACCATAGGACTCCCGGCCTTCGACTGCATTCCATGCCGTACCAGTCACAAATCCAATAAATCCTTCCTGAGAAAAGATCTTTACAGATCCTGCACCAACCGAGAACACTACAATAACTATAATGAATAACGTGTAAGCTCGCAGTCCCGAAAACTAGACCATGAAATACTTTGTCACCAACTCTTTTGCTTTTTCGATTACCTACAAGAAAAGACGAGACCTTTTCTTTGATCTCTGTAGTTTAAATGAATAGAACCACTTGTCATGGATAACTGTCTATTGTTTTTTAAGAATCGATCATTATATTAGACTTACATATAGTCATAACATAGATCATAATAGTCTATATAGTAAAACAAAAAGTGGAAGTAAATTATTGTTGTACCATGATACTTAACTGCATTCAGAGTGGTTTTCCATTAAATGTTAGCGATTTGATTGATTCCTGATCAGCTTTGACAACTTGGTCGGGAAGCGGAACATATCCTAGTTTTGATGCAAATTTCTGACCGTCAGTGATTGCCCAGCTTATGAAATCAACTAATGCCTTTGCTTTTGCTTCGTTCATGTTAGGACTCTTACCCAGGTCTTTTGGAAGAAGCAAGTAGGTAAAGCTTGCAATAGGGTAGGCTCCGCTTCCCTTATCATTAAGTAATGTCACTTTTTCCCACGATGCATCTCCCTTTGGCAGTCCTTTTGATGCAACATCAGTTGCCGCTTGCTTTACTGTTTCTAGGGTAGGTTCAACGAATTTGCCTACCTTATTCTGAATAAATGCGTATGGTGTTTTGGTTTGTAGAGCGTAATTCAGTTCTATATATCCAAGAGTGTTAGGCGAGCCTTTTATTGCATTTGCCACACCTTCATTGCCAGGGGCTCCAACACCACTGGGCCACTGAACTGATTTGGAGGCTCCAATAGCTTGATTCCACTGAGGACTTGCCTTCGATAGAAAACTTGTCCACACAAAAGTTGTACCTGATCCGTCTGATCTATGGACTGTTACGATATTAGCTGCTGGAAGTTTCTTGTCTGGATTTAAGGATTGAATTTGTGGATCATTCCACTTCTTGATTTTTCCTGAAAAGATATCTGCAAGTACTGGACCAGTGAGTTTTAGTCCTTTCTCAGGAATTCCTGGAATATTATAGGCTGCTACTACTGAACCAATCGTTTCCGGTATATGTACCGCGTCAGTAGCCTTTGCTCTTTCTGCAGCATTCAGAGGAGCATCTGAAGCACCAAAATCTACAGTTTTAGCAGTAAATTGTTTGATACCCCCGCCGCTACCTATTGATTGATAATTAATATTTACACCTGGCTTTACCTTCTGGTACTCGACTCGCCATGTATCAATTAATGGGAAGGGAAAGGTTGCACCTGCACCATTAATATTTGATTGACCTGGTGTTTGCATTTGCTTTGGAAGGAGCTGGGCAAACGATCGTTGAGACACGCTCATTGTCATAACTCCAGTAAGGAGTAATGAGGTCATTACTACAATTATAACAGAGTTCTTAACGAATTTTGACATAATTTTTGATAGGATATAGTTAGATATCTTGGTTCTGGATAGAGTTCACATAGACCTATGTAGAACTATGTAGAACTATGTACGTATTGTAAATTTGTTTGACTCTCCCTGCCATTGTCCCTATTGGGATATTCACTTTATCCCATGTAATGAATATTTTTATCTACGGTACAATATTCTGCTAAATTACATAATCCCGTGTAGGTTATTCTAGGCTATTGTATTAATGTGAGCTGCCCTCTTATTTCCAAGTCAATCTTTCCTTCTACTAGCCTGAGATTGGTCTTGCACAGTCATAATCAACTAACAACTAACTTAATAATTTTATACAGAAGTTAACATAAGCAATATAATGCGAATTCTTGTATTATCTAAATTTCATTGTTAATATTTCGAACGAATACTTTATGATTTCGATGTCTCGGTATGGATTTGACTAGCTATCTAATTCAAACAAAAGACATTAGATAAAGGCTACCAAATCTGCTAGACATTACGAAATTGTGACGCACCGATTGGTATCGCTTAATCAAAAGTTATTTCAGAGTTTAACGTGATAGGTATGTTGTTTTTAAGTGGATTCATACTGTTCCTGGTTTGAAGCCATGTATCTCAAAACTGATTAGTCACAGTCATCTACCTACTTAATTTCTTTCTCAGGTTTGTAAATACAAATTCATCATCAACGAATTAATTAATAAGTATGTTTATTGCTAAGAATAGCATTGTCCTTTGGTGTAGATGTACTCGGAGCATTGTCTGAGAAGCTGAGAAGTCAAAATAATGATACATCAAATTTCTATAGGGATTTTTTAGAATCAACTGAGCAGTATAAGAAAGAAGAACTGGATGAAAAAGAATACGTTTCTAAATTCTTGAAATATCTCATCTCATTTTCGGCTTCAAATTTTCTTATGATTAGAGTCCTTTTAGAATTGAAAACATCTATCCAAAAAGGGACATCAATGAAAGATTCGACAGGTGGTGAAATGCTGCCTGGTTCTGCCTCCAGTGCGACCTCCAGTTCAGGTTTCGGTATTGGAGGCTTTATAGATACTGGTGGCAATGTTGGAAAAAATAATACTGGTCGGGAAAATGAGTACGAGGAAGATAAGTATACACTACCAAAACCACAACGTGGTGATGGCTTGTACACTAGAAGATCTACAAGCTTAGTAACAAATACACCGAACTATAAAATATGTAATGTATGCAATTCGCAGATTTTGATTAATGCTAAATTCTGTAGTAAGTGTGGACACAGACAGCAATAGTAACTGAACGTTGTATACAATTTGCCATTTTACAAGAGAATTTAAAATCTCGTTATATCAAGAACATAGAACGTGGACATACTTTAATATCATCTGCTCAAAGATAGGATTATTCACAATAATACAAAAGGAATCTAATTTAGATCGAGCCGGTTTTTGAGATCCTTGAATCTATTTCTAATCGTTACCTCAGTTACGCCGGCGGCCTCCGCAATATCTATCTGGGTTATATTCTCGCCAGAATTTTTGGAAGACAGATAAAGTATTGAACCTGCTAGTCCCATAGGATCCTTGCCGGCTGATATGCCGCTTTTAGTAACATGATTCATGATATCCATTGCATGCCTCTTTGTTTTCTCACTTAACCTCGTCCTATTAGCTACTTTTGCAATGCATTTCATTGGGTCTACCATCGGTACTCTAAGATCCAGCTCCAATATTAGCAGCCTAGTAGTCCTTGCTAATTCTTTACGTTTGATATTGTTTAGTACTGCAATATCGTTTAGCGTTCTTGTAGTCCCCATTTCTCTGCAGGCGATATAAACAGATGCGGCCAATACTGAGGGTATCGTCCTTCCACGCACCAGTCCTCTTTCCTGAGCCTTTCTATAAATATAAGCAGTCTTTTCCACGATTGGATTTGATAATGCTAATTTATCCTTAACTCTTTCAAGCACACTGAATGCATGGCGCAAATTTCGATCTGCAGGAGAATAAGCTTGAGTTCTAAAATCCCATGCTCGAAGCCTGTCCATGGTAGAACGAACCGAAGCATCTAATCCACGGCCACTAGCATCCTTATCTGCACGTCCGATAATGGTGGCAAGCCCCATATCATGTCTCGCCAAAGAGATAGGCATTCCAGCTCGGCTTCTGGTATTTGCCTCATCGACGTTAAATGCACGCCATTCGGCACGATTTTCTTGAACATTATCTAATATAACCGCACCACAATTACTACAAATGAGTTCTCCAGACTCTGGATCTGTTATAGTCTTACCATCTTTATTACACATCTTACAGATAGTTGAATTTTTCATCATCTTTAAGAATAAGTAATATTATTATGACATATCACTTATATAAATATTATAAATGGTTCTATCCTATTTTTAAATAAAACTCAACGATTTCTGCTGCTAAACCACAAGGAGAATTTAATTTCATGATAGACTTAAAGATTATTTACAAGCTATCTTTTTCGATAAGCTATTACGCTTCCATCTAAATTCTTATGAATGGCCTTGCTGGTGCCAACCAGTTTAATCCATTGTCTAGAAACATAAATGGCGTCTTAAAATTAAAGCCCTGATTAATCTGATAGCAGAGAAAAAAAATGCGCATTATATAGCTAGACTCCGCTAAAAGATTCCACTATGCAGTTCATTATACAGATTAATTACGGCGACCGGTTAACACCCTGTCTCTAACCTCAGCCAGGATGTCTTCAAGTGTAAGATAGATTTCTAAACAATCAACAAGTTTCTCGTCCATTTCAGCTTTTGTTATTTCCCTATAATTTGTATGTCCTGTACAATCATAAGATATCAATTGAATTTTGTCTTCGTTTGTAAAATCCATCTTTGTAAGATATCCTTTGGATATATCAAGATTTGAATAAAATAACCAATTTCCGAAATTCATGATCTCTCTAAGTTCGTTTACAAGCTTTGAATATTGCTGGATCAAATCCGGGTAATTATGCTTTAGAATTTCTTCAAGTATATGAAGAGTTTCCAATGAAACTGAACATCTGCCGTTCAAGAAGAGTGATATGAATTGTTTACGTTTGTCTTCACTTTCGCTATTAGAGCAAAAATGATATGATATTATCTCTTTAATTATTCCATCTATGGAAACAAAATTAACGAAAAATGCTCCACGGATATTAACATCAAATTCAGTAAGCTTTGCAAGCGGCTTATTTGCATTTGTATTTTCGCTATCCTTATTTGAATTCGACAATTGATTATTTATTAAATATGGACCATAAATAATTACTGTAAGTAGGTCTATTGTATTTGTGGGCAGTTTTTATATTAGAATTTAAATTTTATCATACTAGAATGTAGATCTTTTGCGTAATTCAGAGCTTAATAGAATTATGATATTGGTTTGAAATCACTATTAGCATTATCTAGATGAACTAGATCAGTAAATGCCGATTCACTAACAGAATAACAATTGATCGAATGGTATTGCAGATTACATATGATAATATCATATTGACCCGGCATTCATGAGGGATTGTGTAGTATAATGTATATTCGTAAGATTATTATTTTTGGCCTCTAATTTTAGAATGAATATTGCGAAGTTAGCCCAGCCTGGTTAAGGTACGAGCTTCCCAAGCTCGGGATCGCGGGTTCAAATCCCGCACTTCGCACCTATTCGTGCTTTACATGACTGTCAGACTTTCAAACCTTTTGTCATTTTTTGCATAAATTTGTCATTTTTGAAAGCTTTTGCCTTTACTTAACCATTATTTGTATGACATCCAAGCTTTTACAAAATTCATATTGCATTATTGATATATCACATGAAACTATTATAGGATTAAAAGTCTAATTTCCGTGCTCCATTACGACAGGGGAAGTTAGTTTAAATCAAACTGTTATTGGATTGAAAACAGACTTCAACTGGTATCTGGCTCAGCCATAGTGAACGTTTGATAGAAAGTCTATATAGATTAGATTAGAGGTATATAGTCCTATATGAACAATTGCCATAACATGTTTATTCGTGCATAACATACCCTCTTTATTGAGCTCTTACGATCCTGGCTCTAAAAACAGTGAAGTACGTAAAATACAGTTTACTGGTAGATCTACATACATTTTATCACTACCAAAAAAGTGGTTAACCGAAATGCGTCTAAAAGCCGGTGATCCAGTGGTGATTATTCGTGAGGCAAACAATTCATTATCCATATTACCCGAACCCAAAAGAGGAAGGACAGCGGCCTCAGGTGGTTATCCGGACGAAGTTACTGCAATAGTACTTCAAAATGAAGACTCGGCATCTTTGAAACGTAAGGTTGTTTCTATATATCTCGCTGGTTATAGTGTCATTCACCTAAAGTCAAAAATAGGAAGAATTAATCCAATTCAGAGGGATGCTATTAGAGAAGTTATCCGTAGAAATCTGGTGGGAACAGAAATAATTGCTGATGCTTCGGATATTATAACTATTCAGATTTTAATCAGTATTCCAGAACTATCTGTCAATACAGCTGTCAGAAGGATGTTTCTAATAGCTTCCTCAATGCATAGAGATGCGCTATCATCCTTAGCTGAATTGAATTATGAAATAGCAGAAGGGGTTATAAAATCAGACGATGAAGTTGATAGATTCAGTCTATATATTTTGAGAAACCTAGTTATAGCATCACAAAACGAACGAATACTTCGAGAAATAGGTCTGAGAAAACCCTCTGACTGTCTAAGTTACAGAGTCGCCGTAAAGAGCATTGAGAGAATAGCAGATCATGCATATGGAATTGCCGATAGCTGCCTCAAGATTAAGGAAAAAATACCAATTGAGATATTTCGCAAGATAGAGAAAATGAGCGAGATATCACTAACTGCTCTAAACGATGCAGTCGAAGCTTTTTTGCGACGGGATTATACACTTGCGGATAAGACTGTGGATAGGGCAAAAAGCTTACGCCAATTAGAAAACGATATAATCTTATTATTGGACAAAGAAGAAGAGAAAAAGACTATTCGCAATCCTCTAAGCAATATTAATATCAGACTCATATTAGAAGATATACGACGCACTGCTGAACATTCAAGTGATATTGCTGAAGCTGCCATGAATCAGACAATAGACGAAATTATTGAAAAGAGCTCATCAGGGGCTTTGCCAGTACTAGAAGAAGTATCTCATAATATACCTTCTGTGTAAAGAATCATCGCATAGGCCAATTATTTAATATTTCTGAAAATTAGACAAAATATAGTGACTTTGGTTATATTTTAATTAAATACCAAGTATACTGAACAGCTATTGTAGATTTCATACTCAAGCTGATCTTATATATATTAGTAATTCTTTAAACCTCTAGAAGGTTAAGCTATCGATTGAATTATGATCACATTCATTTTTACGTCCGTCACTATATCTCTTATAGTAACGAAAGATAACTAAATTGATTAGAACAGCAAATAGTGTTCTAATAATAGTGAGAAAATGTAAAAGTAAATAAGAATTCTAATAGGTCTATATCTCTATAAAGGTCGTGCTTAAAATTACACTAAAATATGACTGGTGGTACAATATTAATTTCTGGCATAGGCCATATACCGTTTTCCACGTTCGATTCGAGGTCAGGTATTTTTAGGGCACAGGCCTTGTATTATCAAAATATTATAGATTATTTAACACAGAGTGAATTGTCTTACGAAGATAGAGTCCTAGACCTAGTTCCATCGCCTCAGATATTAATGAACCACAATTTAGATAGTCACAATCACATATTCCTCAGAGACTACCAAAAACATGCACTTGACAATTGGGATAAGGCAAATAAAAGAGGCTGCATAGTATTGCCAACTGGGTCGGGTAAAACAGTTATTGGAGTAAAGGCTATAGAAAAGGTAAATGCATCATCACTTGTAATAGTACCCACGATCGATCTAATGGATCAATGGACCTCAGTACTTACAAAATTTTTTTCTCATTCTGACACAATTAAAATTGGTAATCTAGGTGGAGGATCGGACGATATTCAAGCGATAACGGTTTCGACATACGATTCAGCATATTTAAGGGCGCCCAGTCTAGGTAACAGATTTGCTTTAGTGATATTTGATGAAGTTCATCATTTGGCTGCACCCGGTTACAGATCAATCGCTGAACAATTTGCTTCTCCCTTTCGTTTGGGGCTAACTGCTACAATCGAAAGAGAAGACGATTTGCATAAGGATTTACCGAGACTTGTTGGCGGTGTAGTATATGAGGCTCATCCTCGAGATCTCGCAAAAAATAGACATCTAGCTTTGTATGAAATTCAAAGAAGAGAGGTAAAAATGCTACCTGAGGAGATTGAAGAATATAACAAATGGATTGGCATTTACCGAATTGGACTAAAAAAAGTAGGATTACGGATGGCATATGCTGGTGCGTTTCAACGACTAATAATGATGTCTGGCAGGAACAAAGTTGCAAGAGAGACAGTCCTTGCTAGAGGCAGGGCCATTGATATTGCATTAAATAGCAAATCGAAAATCGAAGAATTAAGAAAAATATTAGGTGAAAATCAAGGTCGTAAGACAATTATATTTACTCAACACAACAAATTGGTGTATGATATATCAGATAGATTCTTGATACCATTTATTACTCACAAGTCAGGCAAAGATGAGAGGCAAGATGCTTTATCTGGATTTAAGGATGGGAGGTATAAAGCCATAGTCACATCCAAGGTCTTGGACGAGGGAGTTGATGTTCCAGACGCCGAAGTAGGGATTATTGTTAGCGGAACTGGTAGTAGTAGAGAATTTATCCAAAGACTTGGAAGATTGCTCCGGCCAAAAGCTAATTCAAACAATAAGGCGACGTTAATAGAAATTATTTCAGCTGATACGCATGAAATAAGAACAAGTAATAGAAGGAAGAGGGCTTTTAAAAATACCAATAATGATAGTAATTAATTCCGAAAATCATACTTTTCATATATACTCTCCAAGGTGTAAGACTTTCGGAATTTCTGGAAAATTAGGCTCGGTCTGTCAAAAGATTTCCACAGCATACTGTTACTATCTATTTTAACATAAGCAATTAAGAACATGCCTATACAATTTAGAAGACGTAGCGTAATTGCCATCGTAAATTATGTGGTTTGAAGCCGTATTCAAGGAATTTGTCGACTATTACTTTCCAAAAAGACTATACTACTTTGTGCTCCCAAACTAAAATCAGTATGTACTAACTGCACTGCCTCGTGTGTGGTCAATTAGTTATGCCAGTCGTTGGACTATTAACATATTTTTTAGCTTGGTCTGTCAAATTCTTTACTAACGGTTGGCCTACATTAATTACTTTTTCAAATCCACTAAGTATGCCGGAGGAAAATATCTTCCACCCCAACCCTATAATTGCTAAAACGACTACAACCAATAATATAATACTGAATAGACCCATAACTACATAATCTAAGACATGCCCTTAAAGGTGAAGAAATCCACATCTGTAAAGATGTACTATAGAAATGTTCTTAAAGATTAGATCTACCGATAGTAATAAGTAAAAGATTTATCCATTCCAATAAAGTTCTTGAAGATGTATATTATACCTTCATAGAAATGATAAAGCCTGATCATGGTCTAGTATGGTCAGGTCATAATTCCGGATTTGTAACACCCAATGTAACCGACCTAGTTAATCTATTTTCTTATTCTGTATAGATTACTATGTGACACTATCACAAGCTTGTCATCCTGTAACCGCTTGATCTGAACATCAATCGATAATATGCCATAAGTATCGGTGGGATTTCCTTCTCTTTTGTCTGAGACACGATATTCAACCTCAAGCTCATCTCCGACATAAACTTCCCTAGAAATCGCGTATTCCGATTGTTCCATTTGGTGTCTCCGTCCATTCCATAAAGTAACATAACGTTATTAGAAAATATGCCCAGTTGCGTCATCTCGCCTTCAGCACGGGCAAGTATGGCTCTACCAGGCAAAAGAGTTCCTTTGATTCCTTCTTTTTCTGCTATTTTTGGATTGGTATGTAAAATGTTTTTTACCTTTGAAAATGCAAGGTACTGATTAAATTCCTCATCATTAATTAGGATCTTTGATTTAAATAATTGACCTGCCTTAAACTCATCAAATTTCAAATCTAACCTCAAAATTAAAGTAAGTTCTATAAATGTTTCAACATGGGACTACTTGAGGTCATTGTTATACACTCCACTCCAAAAACACATAGATCTATGTAGGTTATTCGTATTATTAAGATATCCAGAAGTACATATCTATTTTGGTTCACAAGATTCAATCACATGATGATGCATATGTAATAGACTTACTATCCGCGAGTTGGCCACTTGACGTAGCAACCTGTATAAAACAATTTTGCATTCTCTGGAGTGTTGTATACTATTCTAACATAACAAAGAACATTATTTGATCCTGCTAGTTTCTGAAGTTCAAGCTTTTTAGGACACTCTTTGTACTCGGTTTCCTGATCTGTGTAGATTACATGCAAACGATGATATGAATACCGTAGGGGTTCAAATACCTAGAATGTTAATGTTCTGAATATCGCCAGCTAAAAAAAAGACTTTTCATAACTTGATAATTACTACCAGGTAATACAAGTTATTTATTAGTGTCCTGAACATGATGAAAGGATAAATAACTAGGATATAGAAATGCAAAATGATAATCAAAAGCCAAAGAATTAAAAAAGCAATTTTAACTGCTTTGGCTGATGATGATATGATCAAAATCCTAGATTCTGTCGGAAACCAGGCAAAGTCTGTTAGAGATATCATAAGTGAAAAAGAAATTCCCTATACGAATGCATACAGAAAGACTAAATGGCTACTTGCAGAAAAATTGCTTATAATTGATGAAATCATAATTACACCAGATGGAAAGAAATTTAGTTTATATAGAAGTGTGTTTTCTTCAATTAATGTAAGATACGCTGGTAATGAAATAATTATAGAGGCTGAACAAAATTTCAATCCCAGAATAAGAACAGTAGAAAGATTTTTCTCGCTGGAATAGGATGTATTTCAAAAATAAATAAACAAATAGAGATTATTGGCATGCCGTTACCTCTCAGAAATACACATAGCTGCTATAACAATTAATCAGGCAATACTTATTAATGTTTGAATTCTTTTGTGCGTTTAACAAAGACAATACAATATGGATTCAAGAGAATAAGGAATTGTATTTTTTGCAAGTTTATGTACTATAAAATCTTTTAAGTTTGTAATTCGATCTCCCGCCAAAGTCCTCCTGAGTATTTGTCCTTTAAATTGATGAAGACTTAGGCAGTTTCCGATACGGATAAGCGGTTATTTCCATTCCATATTGCATTGACTTATTCAAGAGTTAGTCAACTTAGTTGACATACTATTTCGGTAACAATAAAAGAATCCCTGAAGTACGTCTATTCGGCACTGCTAAAGGCTCGATGGACTTTGCTAAAAGATTTAGGCTTATTTACCTATTTTTCAAAAGTCGTATGTAAGCGGTAAAATCAATCTACCAAGTAATTATATGTACCGTTGTATCCGACCAATCTGGAATCAATTTTCGAAAAGCTTGGTTATTATTATTATTACTTTATTTGAAATGCAATACTCTCTTCACCTAAAGTTGGTCAAGACATAAGCTCCTATCTCAAATCTGTCTCTTTTAGATCCAACAATTTTTCCAATCCGTCACTTCTGACTATAGTAGGAACGTTGGAGTCGATCGAGTGCGTGTCACCGATCAAAAATATCCTCAAATAGGAGTCAACCGACTCTCGGATAGTACTGACCAAAATCCTTTTCTTTCAGTTTAGAACATTAACTTATACGAGTTTGGAGTCCTCAGTAACAAACAACGCTTGGCAATTGCTTTAGATAATTTCCTTCCTATTCGATTAATAGATTTTTCCCATCTTTCGGTTATTCTCTTTTATAATATATTTGTGGCTCAAAGGAACACAAAAGGAAATTATCGCTTTTATTATAGAATTGGATATAGAGTTGGACTCTACGGTATATATACACGCTCATTTACTGCAGCCGTTGTATATGGCATCTAATCTCGATTCATTGTCAAGTGATTATATTATTTAAGTATCTAATTAAAAATAATATAAATTAAAAATATACTAACGGAAGATCCCAGCTTCAAAGTTCACCTTTCTAATAATAAATCGTGTGATAACTGGCCCAGATAACCATCCATAATACAAGAAGATTTATTTTCTTGTATTATTTGAAAATATATATTTGAGTGATAAAAAAATAGAACTAGCTTTTCCGAAGTATGAAGAAGAAGACGAGGAATATATATCGAAGGGGAGGGGTCAGGATTTAATTAAGTATTTGTCCACTAGCATGGATGAAGTTACAAACTGGTTTGACAAATACCACGTAGAGTCCATCGAATTATCCATCAGTGGGGCAATGGAAACTGGTGGCATACTAAAGTTGATAGTTAGTGCAAAAGGAGAAGGAGGATTAAGGGTGACTTTAAAACCTAAGCCGAAAAATTAAGTACAACCGCAATAAATGCTATCAAGTGTTATTTGCACAAATGCTTAAAGGATAGCCCTAGTGTATATTAGGGATGTCAAGATACTCATGGTTTATAATATTGCTTACAATATAATTTTATTTGACTCATGGTTGGTTGTAATTTTATAGGTCCGAAAGCATTGTTTGCATAATCCTGTAATTATATAAATTTTGTTATGTCTGAATACCTTTTCTGGACCCTAGCGTAGTTCTTGGAACTTGTAATTGGAACATGAAGGTCACCACTCTTCAGAGGAATTGGTTGAGCTTAAACATCCATACCAGTCTCTATCGATTACTTTAAAATTTCCTCAACTAATCCAAAAATCTATTCAACCAATCCATGTACATTTTGTGCTCCAAAGCCTGATTAAGTATCCAAGCACCCTAGATATTTTGTCAATATCTATTAGTCTACGTATTGCGATGATCAAACGGCCAGGTCAGTTCTGTCGACTGTAAGAATAATTGCTTATTAACAAAATTTCGAAATGTGTTTTTATATTTGCTGGATTATTTGATAATAAATCCTAAAATTTTGAAACGTGGGATAGCCTGTTCCTTAGTCTTGTCCAAGATCTGGTATTTTATATTAGAAAATATGCTTTTTCATCGGATGCCAAAATCTGGAGATTGGAATCGTCCTGATGCTTTCATATAGTGTATATGCAGCAGCAACAAAGCTTTCAAAAACTCTTAATAAGTTGACTCCTATTAAATTTGCTAGTGATTATGGGAGATCGATCAGATCCAATCACATGAGTCGTTATTGAGGTCTTTTTGTAGAGCAGGTTCATAATGCAACCATTACTTTGAACTACATACGGAGAAGAGAAAATCAAGTTCATTATACAAACAGAAAAATAAGAATCTACTATTAATACTATAAGCTGAAGAATCAGAAACAGTAGGAACTTCTAATAGAGAAATTACCATAAACTTTATGGCTAACAGATTTAATCTTTTACTTAATGATGAAGATACCTTTACTAATTGTCTCTGCATTGGCATTTGTACTGATAGGCGCAACAATCGGACATAATTCTTATCCGATATATGCCCAAACTCCCGCCCAGCAAGGCAATAGTTCGGACTTCTCCCTTAAAGGAAATATTGCTTCTATCTTTGGCACATTCACAGGAGGTGGTCCATTCGAAATGGATGCAAGGGACGGAAGGGTTACGAACTTTACAGCAGACATTCTCGCCGTCCATACATTTGGAAATGATATCAGTGGAAGAGCGCATGATCATAGATTGAGTAATTTCCAGCAAGCACCTGGTACCAGGATTGAACTCAATGGGAACGATTCGGCAACGATACACGGAGTTATGGATGTAGGATTTAATAAAAAATTAGATTTCTGGCCAAAAGTACCAACAACTATTTCAATAAGGAATGGGACGGTACTGTTCATTGTTTTTAAAGATACCCCCAGACCATCACTAGTAAGCTCTTCTACTTCTACTCCTGCTACTGCTGCCGAACATTTTAAGAACCCAAGTGAGACACCTGACCCTCATGGATCCACACCTATAAAAGGATTAATTAAAACTATCTCGCGCATGACGACAAAAACAAATTAGATATTATTAACTGAGTGATCCGATATGAAACAAAAAATAATCATACCTACAGCCGTCATATTTTTGATATTTGTTTTGTTTTTCATCCCCACTGGGACAAAGATAACTAAGGCCGACAGCGGATGTCAGCTGCATCCTATCCCAATCATGCCGATGATTCATATTTCATGTGCTCCTCCCAAAATTAAAAATTGCCAAGTGCCGGTTACTGGAATGGAAATTGCCGACGTCAAATGCTAACCACTTTATTTAATACCATCAGCTTGTTATTTTCTTTGAACTATCATCCATACAGCTAATGATGTAACGATACCTTTTGTGGAATTCCTCAAATAGGAATGCGCAAGAATACCCATTCGTACCATATCATTTGCATACTTCATGACAAGCTGTTTGTTGTACCTTGTTCTGACGTTTCTTTTAAGAATGCACGGGCTATTTCTATTTAGTATCTTGTTTGCATATTATTCCGCTGCACAAGAGCTCGACATACTTTCTTAATCTAGATTTGATCCTATTATTACATCTAAATCTGATGCTTAATCGTAGATCAAGTATTGAATCATCTACTTATAATGTTACGTTGTTGTACGTGATATTTGTGAGGTCTTCATGAGCAATCTGATGAACCTTGTATCCTTTCTATTGGTATCTGTCATTTAATTTGTAGTATGTTTTTTTCTGGATACACCATACCTTTTAGAAATACCACTCGTATCATCAATTCTCCTCTTTGTATTAGATTGAATCTTGACGATTTTTATATTGATACACTTCCTGATAACAGAAATCTAACCTATGTCCCTAAGATATAACATCATAGATGTCAGGAAGTACAATACACATAGGAATCCAAAACATGGGAAGATGAGGTGAGATCATTATCCCATATTATTGATATTATTGATATTATTGGCACTCTTCCCTGATAAGTTAATACGATAAAGCTAAAGCTGTAAAACACCACCTACAAGATATATGTTAATTTTTCAAAGGAAAAGAACTCCGCTAGATTGATCATGTATGCATTGTACCTATACAATCTAGGACTAAGTTAGTCTTAAGTACAGCAAAAGCATTAGATCCATTTGTGTAAAAAAGAAGTCATGTTGCTATGTAATATTGGTACAATTATTCATTCAAATAAACTCTATTTGAAATGAATAAGGGTTACTGCGTTTATAACGGACGAAACTGCTACAGATTGGTTCAGATTATGCATGGTTATGGGTTGCTGTGGAATCAGTACATAAACAAATTCTTAGATTTTGTTTACATCTCAAGACATAACAATTCGCTATTTGGTGAATCATTTCTAAGAACATTAATTACGATCTGTGGTAAACATACTGTATTATATTCAGACCTGGTCGCCTGATATCCAGAGGCATATTCTTCTCTTGGCCTTTGATACTTACATTCATTTAAAAAAGGTGTCATAGAATGACGATACAATACTTAAAAGATAGAACAGAGAATTTTGATATCATTATCCTTGCAGGCCCAAGGGATGTCATAATCTGTTCATGTATACAATTGGACGAGTGTACTTGTGTTATGTATAATTCAAACATTCAGCATATAAAATTTATGACTCTTGTATAATTGATGAGAGATGAGGAGGCTTAACTTAATAGGAATGACACATTAGTCGCAACCTCAGGGTTAGACCAGAGACTATTCTAGATCTGGCCAATATATCACATATCAAACTATCCAACAGTAAATAGCCGTATGTTACTCTGGCGTCGTAAAAGAAGAGAGAAATAAAAAACAAAAAAATATATTCAAACACCCAGTTACAATCCTAAGAAGGTAGTAAATATTGCCTCAAATTAGAAAGGTCGACAAATGGTATAAGAGAGCGACTTTCAGCTTTCGGCGAAAGTTTCCAGGTGGATCCAAACAACATCTAGTAGACTGAATAGAATTATCGATTACAGGTGTAATAGAAACTCGAGAAATAACAAGATTAATTATTGGGGTTACGGGAAGATGGGTTGAGGCATTAAAGCCAAGAAATCAAGTACTAACTAGTATATGATAAATAGCCAACTATTATAATTTATTAGCTTTATTAATGACATTTTTACGTAGCTTTGGAATAATGTTATTATAATTGCCAAGCTGAGTTTAAACTATCCTAGGAATAGTGAAAAATGGTACTATGGCAGTAGATAAGAGGGAAGAAGAAAATACTACCCCTAAAAAGAAGGCAATAGTAATCGGTGTTAGTGATTATAACACTATGCAACCTCTTAATTTTTGCAAAAAAGATGGGATAGAGATATGCGAGCTTCTGACATCCTTAGGATATGAGATTTCAGACAGTCATAGACTAATAGGACATGTTGGATTTAATCAAATGAGAGAGGCAATTTATGATTTCTTTGATAATTCATCTGCACTAGGCAATCAAACTCTTCTTTTCTACTTTTCTGGTCACGGTGTACCTTCTGAAGGAGATATGTGCCTTGCATCCTCTGAAATAAATCCAGACGAACCTTACAGAAAAGGCTTTTCCTCGTACGAACTTACAAGGCTGATGCAGGGTAGCGTATCATTAAGAGTGGTGACAATTTTGGATTGTTGCTATAGCGGGGCAGCCAAGCTAAGCAAAGGACATGAAGATGATGCTGCAAAAATAGCGACCGATGCATTACGAAGCAAAGCAAGAATACTTCAAGGTGAGCAGCAAGGTGAAGGAAAATGTCTTTTAGCTGCTAGCCAAGCTGCCCAGGAAGCTTACGGACTAAAAAAACAAGAGCATAGTATCTTTACATACTATTTGCTTGAAGGATTAAGGGGAAATGAAAGGTCTGTTGATACTAATGGTAACGTTACTCCATATTCTTTGGGAAGTTATGTTTACAAAGCAATACTGAATCTTCCTCCAAAAAAAAGGCCAAAACAAAAACCAGTAACAAAAGTAGAGGCATCAGGTGATATCATACTTGCCGAATATCCTGAACTTGCAAAAAGAGATTCCTCTGCCATTCTCACCCCGATTTCTTCTTCTGGCCTTCTTTTCTATTCCTTACCTCCACAGCAGATGTCACCACCTGTACAACAAGAACACCTATCATCACATTCACCTGTCTCATCGCTTTACTCCTTAGATGATGTAGGGCGAAAAGCAAAAAGAGAACAGAATATTGCGGCACCAGTTAGACCCAAAGTAGAGGAGAAGAAACAACTGCTCAGTAATTCTAAAGTGATGATGCTAATAGTTGCGGTTATAAGTTCAATTGTGGCTGTTGTTGTGGTCGGCGCAATACAAATACAACCAAACAATCATCTTCCATCAGCTACTAATGAGTCTGTTACAACAGAGATGAACACACGTGTGAAAGCGACATTGGAAGGCGGAGATCCAGATAAGAATAATACAATAACTGCAGCTATCATCACACCTCCATCTCATGGAACTTTAGGTGATATCAACCAAGTTAGTGGTGTTGTAACTTATACGCCACATCCAGGGTTTTCTGGGAAGGATAAATTCACTTTCAAAGTCAATGACGGCATAGCTGACAGTAATAATGTAGGTACAGTTTCGATATCCGTAAACCAGTTACCACTAGGAAACCACCCCCCATCAGCTACTAATGAGTCTGTTACAACAGAGATGAACACACCTGTGAAAGCGACATTGGAAGGCGGAGATCCAGATAAGAATAATACAATAACTGCAGCTATCATCACACCTCCATCTCATGGAACTTTAGGTGATATCAACCAAGTTAGTGGTGTTGTAACTTATACACCGAATCTGAACTTTGCTGGAAATGACAGCTTTACATACAATGTAAATGACGGTCGAATAGATAGTAACAACATAGCTTTAGTGAAGATAAGAGTAGGTGTCCGGTAAGTGTAGATTAGTAACATGAATGACAATAATCCCGCTTTGATTTTTGATTTTGGTAATAAAGTGAGTAACACTTGGTAATAGAAAAGCATAGAAAAGGTTGTATGAATACGGCATCCTTTAAGTTTGTATTGTACTCTCTGTTTACTCTCATCTTGTTAGTTCTACTAATCTTGTCCTTATTCACTACAGAAATTACCCTTGGTATTCCTAACGTCAATTATCCTCAGCCCATCGTTAATCATCGGCCTCTGGTCAGAGTGGGACCAGATCAAATGGTAAAGGAAAATGAAATGGTGATACTTCGTGGCATCGCAAATGATTTAGATCCTGGTGATAAAATTAGCTATTCATGGAGACAAATAGCTGGGCCAGTGGCTAAATTAAGTCACAGCAATACCATGAATCCATCATTTATTGCACCAAATGTATCGGCTGATACTCAAATGAGGTTTGCATTAACAGTTACAGACAATAAAGGAGCTACAAGTATTAGCCCTGCTATTGTTACTATCACAATCAAGCACATAAACCATGCACCTATAGCTAATGCTGGTACTGATCAGACTGTTAGTCCTGGTTACGTTACTACTTTGGACGGAACTAGTAGCAATGACCCTGACAATGACCCATTGACTTATATCTGGGTACAAACTGGAGGACCATATGTACCTATTAAATCGTGCCAATACATCCATTGCTACATTTACAGCTCCTTCTAACCTATCTGCTGACACAACACTAGCATTTAGATTAATAGTTAAAGATGACAAAAATGCTACTGGAGCAGATGATGTTAAGGTTATCGACAAGTACATTCCGCCTCCCAACCAACTACCGGTAGCTAATGCTGGTACTGATCAGATAGTTAACTCAGGTGATAGGGTAAAATTTGATGGCAATAAAAGCATAGATCCAGATGGTAATATAACTTCATATTCATGGAGACAAATAGCTGGGCCAGTGGCTAAATTAAGTCACAGCAATACCATGAATCCATCATTTATTGCACCAAATGTATCGGCTGATACTCAAATGAGGTTTGCATTAACAGTTACAGACAATAAAGGAGCTACAAGTATTAGCCCTGCTATTGTTACTATCACAATCAAGCACATAAACCATGCACCTATAGCTAATGCTGGTACTGATCAGACTGTTAGTCCTGGCGATATTGTTAATTTGAATGCAGAAAACAGTGAAGACCTAGATAAAGATCAAATAAAATATTCATGGATACAGGTTGAAGGACCAGGTGTTAAATTAGACGATGCCAATACATCCATGGCTACATTTACCGCCCCCACTAATATATCAGCTGACACAATCTTAGTATTCAAATTAACGGTTAAAGATAGCAAGAATGCAAGTAATACAGCTATAGTTAAGGTTATCGACAAGTACATTCCGCCTCCCAACCAACTACCGGTAGCTAATGCTGGTACTGATCAGATAGTTAACTCAGGTGATAGGGTAAAATTTGATGGCAATAAAAGCATAGATCCAGATGGTAATATAACTTCATATTCATGGAGACAAATAGCTGGGCCAGTGGCTAAATTAAGTCACAGCAATACCATGAATCCATCATTTATTGCACCAAATGTATCGGCTGATACTCAAATGAGGTTTGCATTAACAGTTACAGACAATAAAGGAGCTACAAGTATTAGCCCTGCTATTGTTACTATCACAATCAAGCACATAAACCATGCACCTATAGCTAATGCTGGTACTGATCAGACTGTTAGTCCTGGCGATATTGTTAATTTGAATGCAGAAAACAGTGAAGACCTAGATAAAGATCAAATAAAATATTCATGGATACAGGTTGAAGGACCAGGTGTTAAATTAGACGATGCCAATACATCCATGGCTACATTTACCGCCCCCACTAATATATCAGCTGACACAATCTTAGTATTCAAATTAACGGTTAAAGATAGCAAGAATGCAAGTAATACAGCTATAGTTAAGGTTATCGACAAGTACATTCCGCCTCCCAACCAACTACCGGTAGCTAATGCTGGTACTGATCAGATAGTTAATGCTGGTGCAACAGTTACTTTAGACGGAAGTGCAAGCTCAGATTCTGATGGTATTGTAAGTTCTTATTCATGGAACCAGATTGCTGGTCCATCTGTCTCGATAAATGGTTCTCATACGTTCTCACCATCGTTTATTGCGCCACATGTTTCATCCATTACTACTTTAGTCTTCTCTTTGACTACTGGAGATGATAAAGGTGCCTCTAGCACTCCTGATAACGTAGTTATCACTGTAAAACAGGAGGTAACACGTACTGAGGGCAATAAGGCATCAGGGCCTGTGTGTCAATATGTTCCTGGTCCTAGTATGGAGGTGTCTCCAAGCTGCATAGGTGTTCGTTAATGTTTCTTTTTTACTTTCTTCAGACTTGATATGGTATAATAGTAGTAATTACAGCTATTACGGTTAGGTATTATTATCAAACTTTGTCATACTCAAGAGAATTCTGCAGGATATACCGCATACTTATGAAATAATAAAAATTATTCACCAGAGTAAAATGAATCAGGAATAGGCAGACCAATTGGATGTATATATTGCTAAGTTAATATCTTAATCAGTCGACATAATCATTTCTTACCATGTACCTGTTTTTATGATATTGACATCGGTATAATGATAGCATGTTTCTTCCTCTTTCGAGGTCATAGTAATATATATATAGAAATGATCTTTTTCTATAGGTCATCCTAAGCCTGAAGCTTCAGAACTGAACGCCCATAAGTGATGCGAATGCTATGCATCATGCATTACAGAACTTCTGAATCATGAACATCTTAACTCAGACATTAAGATCTATCACCGAGATGGCTCGCGCTATCGCAAAAGCTCTAGATTTAACTTGCTTGAACTTAGGTTATCTTGACATCCTGCACAATTTATTAGATGACTAGGTGTGATATTGGTAGTAACGTACTAGTAGCAAGAGAAATAGAAGTATCAATCCATTTATATAATTAATCGTTAATACTAATCTAGAATATATTAAATCATCTTTTCAGCACTTCTTGAATAGTAGTATCTAAGCCACAACATCACACTAAAAAATACCATTGAGACAACGTGTATTTCTAATCCAATATAGCTTTGAAAAGAGGAAAGGTTGAGGATTCCGTTATCCTGAAGTATACCAGCCATTTCTCCTAAAATCCAGATTATTATAAATATTGAAATTTGAAACTGAAAAGTTCTAACATTTTTTGATATGATTGCAAGCCTTATGAATATTCCCAATGCTACGAAAAGAAGTATTGGTGTAATGTTATCCATAAGGACAGACAGAGTACCTGGGTTCAATGCGGCAATAGCCATAGTCTTTGCATTTTGCTTTTTAGGTCTTGCTATATTAGAATAGACAACTCCAAAAAATATTAACACTGCAACTGAGAGCGGCTCAAAAAATCCTTCTCCCAATTGAGTTGAGCCAAAAAATTCGAATATATGATAAAAGGAATGAGTTAATATAAAGATAGAAAGTATTGCAGATAGTTTTCGTAGGTCACCTTTTAATCTTACAGTAAGGTAGATTGAAACTATAGCCGCAAGAAGTATGACAATGGCACTTACAAAATGAAGCTGTGTTTCTAGCATTCCTTAATATACTCATCAGAATTACTAGGTGCAAAGTATTGACTCGTTCGAACTTGAATTTTTGATAATAAATGCAACTTTGTAATTCGATAAGCTCAAGAATTGTCAGCACTTCTTATATACTGTGAGAAGTATTTTCAAGTCCTCGTACTATTATTAATTTGTCATTTTTAGATCGTATGCCAGCTAACGATGAAAAACAGGCAACCATTTATGTTTTTCTATCTCCGCCGAAATGAACCTCTAACATATATAATATTCAGCTCAACTATTGAATAAATGTATTTTCTTCTATATGTAAACGGTTATAATTATTAAATGAATTGTCAAATTCCTCTTTTCTAATCAACATTTCATTTCGTTTTGATGGTTTTCGGCCCATTCGAAAGATTCCTAGCTATATTATATGTTCTTAATGGATCTAAGTATATAGTGCTCTAAATTTTTATTACTCTACTAAGTGTGAATCTATTCTAATTATTCTACGATAAGAATAGATCTGATTGATGTAACAATGAACATAAACAATACTATAAGCCATACAATCTCAACCACAGGTTTATTAGTCTATTACAAAATACGTTGATGATCTTTTCAAAATAGTTGTTCGTCAGGATGTAATTGATTTATCATTTGATAGGCCCCAAGTCGAGACCAAATCTAAGGAGAATGAGTTGCTATATCCAGCAGATCAAATTATTAATACTAACTAAATGGATTAAATATTCAAGTGTTTTCCTCGGCTTCCCATCAATTTATTAAAAGAGCCCTATTTTATCCTACCTACCTAGAATGCTCAAAGCGTTCGTTAAGTAGAGTTTCTAGATATTTTAGATTTCTATCATCTTCTTGTTTTGTGGGGTTCATTAAAAATAAATTTTATTAAATGTCATACTATTTTGAAGACGTCTATCGATGTCTTCAAAAGATGCTAGAAAGACAATGCTAAAGATATCCCTAGAAGAATGAATGAACTATGGCGCAGATATGGGACTCACAAATAAAGTGTTAGGTCAGGTGCATACATGATGATGAGATAAAATCTTTCCAGGTTTCAATTTCACCAGTAACTCAATTTATCAATATTTAAAAGATATAAATAATGGGCTATGTAGAAAACATCATCAATATTACAAGATTAGTCAGTCTATGCATATTGTAGGTGATACATCTAAATGATAACTCTCTGTTCTGCATTCTAGTCAATCTAGACATAAGATTCTCTCCAAATAGTCGTTTTATAACTGATATTATGGTTTCATCTTTGTTTCGTTGATTGTACAGCAATTTGGAGTAACCACGCTTCATCTGCTTTCTGTACTTACCATGTGTTCTCCACATCGGTACATGTTCATATCGAGCAGGAATAATACTGAATGCATGTAAGTCCTCTCTTACGAGAAGGTGATTATCTTCACTATCGTAACCCTTATCAGCTGTAACTACGGATAATGGAAGAATATTTGATGTCCTTGTTATAATTGGCCTGAAATCTACATTATCATGCCTTGTTGGAGCTCGTCTTATCTTAATTGTACATATGATTTGTTGTAATACATCTACTCCAATAGATAATTTCGCATATTTTCTTCTCAATTCTGTTCGATCAGTATAATATTGTGATGCATGAGTTATCTTAAATCCTGTTGAATCTATTCCTGCAAAGATATGCTTGGTACCACTAATTACAATGAATGACGAAATTATCTTTTCAAGCAATGAATTATTGATTCTATCTGTAAACTTTTGCAATGTTGTAAAATGAGGAATACGTGACAACCGTAGAAATGACCTTAGGTAATAGGCTTCAATTAACCACTCGACAAACATTCTATAACTCTTACCTTCATACTGTCGTATAGCAATTAGAACTATGTGCTGCCATATTGTAAATATGTGATTACTTTTCCTGTTAGAAAATAGAGGAATCCTTGCATGCTTCAAAACACGGAACATAGTACCTGCAAGTCTGACGTACATTGATTCTTTCAATAGACTATTGGTATTATACTCTTACAAAGCTTTGACTGTATGAGATGGTTTCTACACAGCCAAATAATGGATAGAGGCAGGATATGTTTCGGCTATTATATTTACCACTGTTCGTGCAGCGGTAACAAGAATAGACTGAGAACAAATAGCAATCCTACGACCATTCCTATGGCACAGATATTTGCTTTCATCGACTTTAATACGTTTCTCATCAGTTTTATAATTCCTATATGTGGTATTACTAGTCTGCTTGCGAGTATAGCTTAGAATTAAGCAGTCGGACTTATTAATAATAATTGGAGTATAATAATTAGCTGTCAATCTTCAATTAAAAATCCCATAAATGTCACGACTAGAGACAAGAAACAAAAGACGGTGATGAAAATAAGCAGTTGAACAAGTAAAAAATGTTGAAGTATATCAGTATTTTGGACGCATATATCAAATTGTACCTTGTAACTCAATTCCAATGGATTTGTCAAATAGTACCCGATACAAAGTGTTATTTGAGCATATAGACTAATGAATTTATTGTAAAGCTTACTTTTAGTCCTGATCTGTTTCTTTTCTCAATACTTATACCTGCTACACTATATTTATGCTACAACAGCCAGTTTGAGTACAAATGAACAGGAGAGACCGTGAAGCTTGAGAGAGGATATCAATCTAACGGCAAAACCGACAGGTACAGGTCTCGCTGACTGTGACTAGTAAGTAATCATTGCAAGTACAGGCACATAATAACCCAAACTAACAATAACGGCTAATTATTAATAACTTCCATATATTGATCTATGCTTAGAAGATCCCGAAGAGATAGTAGTACATACAAGACAGGAACTCTAAGTGGCTAAAGGCCAAGCTTATTTTGCCTATAGTATACAACCTGAATTGTCCAAGGATAGGAGGATATCAATATTGTTGGTATCCAATATCACGGTTTTAAAAGTACAAAATATGTCAAAAAATGTCTAGATTCTTTTGAGTTGTTATCTCACTCATGGGCCTGGTCCCTTCGCTCGTGTGATGCTCCAGTGCCTGTTGGTGAGCCTGTATAATCGCCTGACACATCGATCACAAAGTCAAAGTCGTTTAGCTTTTTGAGTATATCGCTTGTCAATCTCATGTTTGTCGCATAATGAGTACCGCTATCATATACTGCTGGAACAGATCCACAAGTGTTCCAGATATGATCCTTACACCATTGTGAATCAGTACTCTTTTTAGTAAATACTTCAACCATGTAAAAAGGTGCACGCTCGGCCTTCTCTTGTTCGCGGACTAATAGTCCATGAATTAGTGTGGGGTCTACTTTTGGTAAATATGTTTGATATAGTGTCTCTAGTCCTTTAAAGACGTTTCTTATTTCTTGCAAGTCTGAAGTCAGAATCATTTATGACAAGACACCATCTTTCCCAAGATAACGACGTGGACTTTTTTGAGACACAGTCAAGACTGTTTTAATTTCTTTGAACATGCAGGGCCTCATTTTTTTGTCCTTGATTCTGCAGGCACTAAAATGCCACGCCAATTCCAGCGACAGATATGTAACTACAAATCCGATAACTACATACAACAGACTTTCAATCACCATAGCATAAGATATTCCAATGTTGTTAATTATCTTTAGTAATATCATTCTATGATTGCTCAAGATGAATTTTTATCGTGTAACAAATAAGCTATCTATTTCAAAATCAAGAATCCTTTAATTGGCAATACAGAAGATATATCTTGGCCGGGCAATGAGTTAGGATTGTGCATTTACCGCGTTTCAGGTTCATATCATAATATGAAATAATTTATCTCATCATATTGTCTATTAAATATCCAGATCTCATCGTTTACAACGTGCAAGACACTATTGAATTTAGATAAATTGTCAAATGTTCAATAGGAAAGAAAATGCATATGGCTATGTACAGCTAGGGTGGATATTAGTAGGTTTACAATTACACGTTGGTTGATATACCAATAACGAAGTCGAAAAGGGAAAACTTGACAAAGAATACACTGATGGTTCCCTTACAATGCTGTATTTCTCCTCAATTAGGATAACCCCTAGGTACGTCTTTACTGATATGCTGGTTATCTAAAATTTGGCTTTGGATTATCATCCAAAAACCAGGTAAAACATCTGCTGACTAGAAGTATCTTGTCGAATATTGGTTATCTATACTCCTTATAAATTAGATTATCGTGTTGTTAAGCAATGAATAGTAAGATAGTATTTTGTCTTATCACTATTGTAGTGACTATCGCACTCGTAACAGCAGCAGGATATACTTGGAGAGCGACGAATATCGTATATGCTGCCACTCCGAATCCAGTAAAAGGAATGATAAATATCCAAGCAGGATCTGGAAACGCTACTGCTCCTTTGACTACATTTTCTCCCCAGAAAGTAGAGATTAAAAGAGGAGACACAGTGAGATGGTATAATCCGACCCAAGTAGGAGAGCCACATACAGTTACGTTTGTCTTGAACAATAAAACTATGACAGGATTTGCTATGCCTTTTGGCGTGGCAAGCTCAACTCAATTCATGTCCATACCACCTAACTCGAATAGTGAACCTGTCAGCATCCCTGGAAAAGACGGTATGAAAACCATAGTGGCTATTAATTCTAGGGTATATAATCCAGTGGTGATCGATTCAGCAAATAATGTGAAAACATTAAAACCAAACGCAACTTATGTCCTTAATGGAAATGAAAAGTACATCAACTCAGGCTTTATTCTTCCAAAAGGACAAGACAAGAATTATCCTGGATCTTCAAGCACATTTACTGTTATGTTCCAAAATTCTGGAATATACAAGTACATATGTGTCATCCATCCTTGGATGACAGGCGAGATTGTTGTACGGTAATAACTGATAAATGGTCCTTTACCTTTCATTATTTTTGTACCTCTGGATGTAAATTTTATTATGGTAGCACTATCTCTAAAAAATAAATGCATAGTTACTAGATGATTAAGATAGCTGTACTAGTGCAACCTAATTGTAATTAGACACACCTGTAAATGATTATTATAATTTGGAAACTAGTCTGCTGTTCTGTTTAGAGAACAGAATCAAAATTAGAGTAATCTTATCTTAATCACTATCTCCTATGGTACATTAGTTTGAGCATGATTATCATTAAGATACTTTTTTTGAAGCTGTGTGCTAGCAACCAACTAAAGAAGTATAGAAACAATTTAGTAGAATAAAAACAGTGTGATAAAGCAAAGAATAATAATGATATAGCGCAACTATCAAATCAATTTGGGGTTATTATCAGATAGGTTGCAGGAACTGAAAGAAGACATGTACCAGTCTAGGCGTTAAGATATCTTCAAATCTTTCAAATACGATTCATTCGTGTCAGCAGAATAGCCAATTGCTCTTTTAAAGAGTTAAAGCTGGATATATATTTTGGGCTCTGACGATCCTAACAGAAAAAAATACTAGCCTTGAAAATGCTAGCGTTTTTCATTGTGGCGATAACGTAGTACGAACAACATTACGATTCTTCTCTATCAAACAGGCAGATTTATATTTGTATATATGAGTAATCATTCAAACCTTAAGACGTAAATTATTCTCTTATTGGGTTTGGTGACTGTGTTATCCGATTGTCTTTGTATTGCCGGTACAACCTATAATCTTCATCAACCTTTATTGCTGCAGTTAGTATTTTACTCTTGAAAGCCTTAGATGATTGTAAAAACATCTTCGTATCTTTTGGCAAGCAGTGTCCTCCTATTCCTTCTCTTGGTTCCAATATCTCGACATTCCATTTTGTATTTAATGCATCTCGTAATTCTGCAAAGTTTATGTTATTAGCTTGACAGTAAAGATAAAGATCTTCGGCAAACGCTATTTGTAGATACCTATATGCATTTTCTACTACTTTTGTTGTTTCAGCCATTTCTACTTGTGATACTGGATGCATAGGTATACCCAAGTTTTTCGTTTCGTTATTGTTTTGCGTAGGGTTGTTGCTGTTACTATGAATACTATTATTTTGAATAGGTTTCGTCATATCAGTATTGGTATTGGTAATAACATTAGTAGCATTATCTCTTCTGCCATCATAAAATTGCATACCCACTCTGAGGCAACAATTGCATACTCCTCCTATGACACGTAACTGGTTTACACCATGCTCTTTTTCCTCTAAAGAATACCATCTGTGAGGAGCATGAACAACATGCAGTCTATGATTAAGCATTTCAAATACCTTTTTTGATGTACCTTTTGGAATAGTACTTTCTATTGAAACTAGTGCTCCATTCTTTGCTTCTTTTGATATCTTTTCAACTATAGATAATAGACCATCTATTTGTGGAGAAAACATATCGTTAGGCCTATGAGTAGATATACACACAATATAAACATCAAATTCACTAAAGTTAATAGCTTTCTTCACTGAAGCTATCTTCTGTGCACGCTCTATAGCATGATGGCTTATATCATAACCAAAAGTATCAAATCCTTTTTCACTGATATATTTTGCTACTGGTAGGCCTAACTGTCCTAAACCGATAATCAAAACTTTACTGAACTGAGTCTGACCCATAGATTTGATGCTTAGATGATCTTCAGTTGATTTGGTAGTATTATCAGAACATGTCATTGATGGTGAAGTGTTTAAACACAATTGCTCTTGACTGCTGTCATTTGTCGAAGATATTTTCATTGTTATCAAAAAAGTAATGGGTGATCGAGAATATATAAACGTATACATATTTACGGAATAACATCCATATGCTAGAATACGTATAAATATCTCCGTATATACGTGTCTAGGTCTATATCCTATGATATTTATCTGTCAATAAATACAGAAATGGAAGCATCTATCCGTCAATACATACATAAATATATGTGTGTATATAATAAAATGCTGAACATGGATAAGGATGAGGCGGTAGAAGAAGATGATACTAAAACTACGATGAAAATCCCTACCGTTCTGCTTGATGAATTCAAACATCTGGCTATAGATGAAAAAACTACTGTAACCGCTCTTATCGTAGAATCTATGAAGCAGTATCTTAAATACATTAAGAAGAAATGAACATACTGCCTAACATAATTTCGTTTAACTAAAGTGTTTAAACAGGTAGATGATTGATTTTATGAGTTTATGTTAATAAGTAAGTGACTTTAAAGAAGGTTCCTGTGTTGTAAGTGTGGATAAACAATGAGTCTTGGATTTATCCTTTGGATAGGAGTAGCTAATGATAGTTCCGGGATTATGGAGACAGGGGTTGACGCTTACTTGGAAAGTCTATGCATTGTATGCTATCTGTGATTATTAAGCGTGAGATTAATACTTTGATACTACACGCTACCACTAAATCTTGATTTTGATACTGTCTTCTTCTACTCTGGTTTCATAAACTATCTGATCAAGCGTTTTGATATGTGACATAAGTTGACCTACGTTTTCGAAAAACTTTTGCCAAGTTTGTGGTAATGGTTCCATATTCTGGGACGGAGTTAGTATAGGCTCAGAGAGCTTCTTTCCAGTAGTAACGTCAAACCTTGCACCGTGGAAAGGACATGTTACAGTATTTCCTTTTAAATTGCCCATTGAAAGCAGGGCATTCATATGACCACAGCGGTCACTCATGGCATAAAATTTGCCATCTATGTTGGCAAGTAATACTTCCTTTCCCTCAACTTCTACATGTTTCATCTTTCCAGTAGAAATTTCATGTACTTTGGCGACTTCAACAAACTCATTTCTAGCCATATATAATAGCAATATGTGATTTAGGGGAATATATATTTTAAAATAAATATTCCTAGTATTGTAGTTCTTAATTAGGCAGATAGAAATAAAGATGGTTTCTATCTTTTAACTTATCTAATTTTTTAAATGATTATGACAAAGATAGTTTAGTTTCAGTTTAACCAAAGATAAATAATGACCGTTGAATTAAAAATAAATTGGTATAGTTATTAATGATGGGCTTGCTTATCATGTCCTATCACGTTTCTACTCATCGTTAGATGTTCATTTTAAAGCTTCAGCGATTAAAACGCCTCTGCCCTTTCTGAGGACACTAATTATCATCATCAGTCTTTAATCCATCTTAAATCCCAAAGGAAGCCATTTGATAGGCATAGGATAGTCTACGGAAGAAGGATTTAGTCATTCCAAGACTGCTTGTGCTAGATGTTGAATTATCAATTTCATTTGTAATCAAAGCGTTTAGGTTTGTTGCGGTATTGTTTACACCAGCTTTTTGCATTAAACCTATTGCACTATAGACTTAACTTACTATTGCTTTCTTTATGACGGGCAATTTTACTCTAATAACGCATTGCTACCCACTATGGTATAAGAGGTATGCGTAGTCGTTGTATCCGACAGAGAATTATGGTCGTGTTGTCATTACCTAAGTCCTTTTGGATTTAGCTGGGCAGAAACCGGAAGAACACCATTCAAATACGAGCAATCGTATCCATCCATAATCAATATAACTCCTAATGAAAACAGTCCATTTTTAACGGGTTATTGCAGTTCGTTAACCTTAGTGTTAAGATTGAGAAATTCATAGTAATAAGACTATCTAGCTAAACTTTTCTAACTAGTGACGGAGGTGGTTACTAGTCCTGATAATTATGCTGAGGGGTAATTTTCCATTACTCGCTAGTCCGGCTTTACAATAGTTAGTTAATTGTACTAATGTGCTAGCCATTTGAGATAAAAGTCGACTTGAATTCAGGTTGGCACGAACCATTTATCATCATCATAGTTGACTTCTAAAAATATTATTTAGAATAGAATTAATTTCGACAGGCTGTAGGTTAGATAACACTTCTACGAACTTTTCCAGACTAAACTGTGGTAACCTCTACTTAAATCGACTACAGGCCTTCTATCTCTGCACTATGGAGATCTTAATCAATTTCATTATATCACCAAATGAAGCATCTTTCATAATAAAGGCATTAATTATCCTATCCCGATATTGCTGCGTTGTATCGAATGCTGAACCTCCAATCATAATTGGTAGTTTATTGTTATACGTGACATGAATTTGTTCAACCAGCCTTTCAGCGGCTTTGATATTTTCTGCAAGTGTTATAGAGATAAATACGATGTCTGGCTGTAGATTATGGATATAGTTTACAATATAATCTGTAGGTATAGAAGTCGAAATATTGTATACCTTAAATCCATTATTTAAGAGAATCGACTCTATCATGTTACATGCTAAACCGTGTAGCTCACCATTTGGGGTACAAGTTACAGCTTTGTATTTGAATGATGTTTGAGCCACTCTAGTTCTTGTAACAATTTGTTCATTTATTATCTTAACCAGACTAATTACAGTATTAGTACCTAGCATGTTCAGTTGCGACATCTAATTGACCTTGCTGCCACAAGTTCCCAATTCGATACATTACAGGTTTTAGCAGCTTATCATAAAATTTAGTCAAGCCAAACAATTTGGAATATTTTTCGTAAAGATCCACAAGACCGTTAACGTTGCAATCGGTTAGCAGTACAAATATTTCCTCTTGAATCGTCGAAATTAGTATTTTCCTTTCTTCTTGATCGGAGCTAAAAGCCGACAGGAAGGCCAGAACCTTTGCATCACCTCTATATTCTATTGGTATGTCCTCAATTGTTATCTGCGATGTCTTACCTAAATATTTTATAGTCTGTTGTATGGACATGTTTCTTTGTGGATCCCAAACGCTGTGTACTAGATATGCATAATTAATCCCTTTTACTTTCTTACTTCTGATATAAACCATTTTAAATCAGGTATACTATAGCAGGATTTTGTTACCCTCATTATATAAATGAGATTAGTGGTAAACCAAGACTTCTGGTGCCAAAAGTTACGATACATAATATTACAACAATCAGCTTATGGTTTTATTATAATATTGCTTTTAACTTTTATGAATGTCCCTAACTCGGCCATTCTTCCAGAGACATAGCCAGTCAATATACCGTATATTAGATGGAATACAAGTGACCCGCCTATAATGACAGGATATAATCCATTGAAATGACCAGCTATATTGTATATAAATTGATTAGGTGCTGATGATGTAAAGGTGTCAAGCCGTGGTTGTATGCCAAATGTTGCAAATGGAACAAACAATACTATCCATAATGCCACACCAACTATCATTCCTTTAACAATACCTTCCTTTGAGCTGTATGGTGTCATCTTTGACCAGAAAACTGAAATTTGCCCAAATACGTTTCCTGCAGCCATTCCAGTTATAACATGTAGAATAAAGCCAGTATACTGTGCTGTTACTGGATCACTAATTCCAAGTGATATCCCAATGACAGCAAAAAAAGTTCCTGGAACGGTGCCGGACATGATATCGACTATAACCAGTAGACCTGAAATGGCCCATGCACTGATAAAGCCTGCAATGGAGCAATACAGGATAAATTTTCTTCGATCGTTTATTTCTGAAATTTCCATGTTTCTTTGTTAGGATATCTGATATATAAACAAGTGCCTAAATACTGTTATAGTGCCTAACTAAATGTCAAATGCCGTTCATTCTTATTTTATGATAGACATTATGCGATGCTGCTACAACCGATAAGGCTATACCTGCACCAACAAAATTTCGCAAAGTCATTAGTAGATTAGGAGATGTGGCGATCAAAGATTTACCAGAAACAGTATATACATTATCAACAAGCCAGAATGTGAGAGTTATCCATCCGATCACACCTGCAGTAATAGCTCCAAGTCTTGTTCCAGAAGAAACGAAAAATAGGGAAAAGGCTATAGAGAAATACCACAATCCACTTACAAGTAGCCAGCCAATCTCAAATACTTCTGGTCTTGCATCCAACATATAGTAAGTAGAACCTACAGCTGCCATTGCTAACAATGAGACAATGAGAACTTTGTTATTTAGAGAATGTGTAGTTCGCTGCCGTTCAGTATTCTTTTTTTTTACATGTTCTTCTTCTTCAACAGCCTTTATTGCTTCTTCAAAGGTTTTTAATCTAAGAGGAATTAATTTTTTTATTGCATCATCTTTTACGGTTGCCTCATGTTTTAGGCTATCTATTAGTGGTCTTGCTAATGAGGCCTTTACTGGAGTAATAAGGTCAACCCAGTAAGAAGACAATCTTGGAGTAAGAAATGGTATTATTATTATTTTTATAGATTTGTTTATCATTTTTGCATAACGTTTCATCATCTGAATGTAGGTGAGAACCTCTGTACCGCCGATATCAAAATCCCTACCTTCAGTATCACTTACGTCGATAGCTTTAACCAAATATTCAACTACATCGTCCACTGATATTGGTTGTGATTTAGTCAAAACCCACTTTGGGCATACCATCAGAGGCAATCTTTTAACCAGATATTCTAACATTTGGAAAGAGCCGCCACCCTGACCTAAAATGACTGCAGCACGGAAGATCGTAACTCTTGCAGAAGATGTTCTTAATATGTCACCGACTTCTTTCCTACTACGCATATGATCAGATATCTTATTACACTCTTCCCCGTTCTCTTCAGGAATGAGTCCTCCTAAATATATGATCCTATCAACTCCACACTCAGTAGCAGCCTTTGCGAAATTCTCTGCTGCCCTTTCGATCTCTTTCTGAAAATTTTTTCCATTCTCTAGAAGAGCCTTCCATTGAATGGATAAGATAAAATGCGATAGTCACCCCGGTCATTGCCTTCAGAAGCTGAGGATAATCATTTACATCTGCTGCGATTGTTTTAAAAGCATCCTTATACTGTTCATATCTCCCTCTCAAAGAATCGATATTGCGAGTCAAACATAATATTTCGTAACTATTGCTAGATAAATGAGAAGGGAAAGTAGAAGACGACAGTAATTTGGAGACTACCCTACTACCGATAAAGCCGCTTGCACCAGTTACGAGTACTTTAATCTTAGTTTCCTTTTTCTTTTCATCAAAATTATGGTTATACGATTTTTCATATTTTTGCATAATTATTAATTACCTATGTCGCTTAGATATCTCTAGGGTTAACTTGCAAGGTCATCTCTACAAGAAGCTCATGCGTAAGGGCTAGGATGACATTATCTTGGCTGAGATAAACCTCTGTAAGGTTTCCTTGTCCGACTTTTATTTCAGAAGTTACTATGATTTCGTTACTATGATTGTCTATCGAGCAGCCAAATAAAACCGACGCTCTACTCGATGGTTCAATATTAAAAGAGTCTTTTGGAGGAGCTAGCAATTGTTTTGTTGCCTGCCGAATATTAATAGAATAAGTCTTATCGTACATAATAGCTGTTCCTATAAGATTCGGCCAGGCTTAAATCCAAAAACAAATTAATTTCCTGTTTTAATTCCATGCTATAGTATTGGATTCCAAGTATTTAAATAATGCCAAAACTGCTGCATAGTGCTAACTTTACCATATCATCAATATCATTATTAAAGAGCAAATCTATTATAAGTAGTCCGGTAAATGCAGTATCACCCTACTCCAGTCACAAATGCGGATTTTAAAGTTATTAGGAAAGTTTATCAAGGCCCACAATATTTTCGCTTCATAACTTTAATCAAAATCAATGTTTGGACAGGAATTTGTAAACTTTTACCTACCTATCATGCTCACGTATCAAGCCAATGGTTTTTCTCAAAATGGAATATAAATTTCGTTTTCCATTTTTAGAAGAAGTATTACGATATACCCTTGGAATGAGTATTTCATAACTATATGAGTATAGCAAATAATCTGTTATTATTACATCCATCCATAATAATAATACATCATTTGACCGAAGATAGATAGATAGATAGATAGATACAGAAGCATCGGAGTCATTAATATTAATATTATATCATTAAGCTTCTAAAGCTGGACTAACTAGGGTTTTCAGACTCATCGTCCAATAACAAATATTATCCTGTTTTTCATGTCTTGTTCATTCTATTATTGCCACTACTATCTGCCTTTTACCAACTCTGAACTACTTGCTATGTAATATAGACTGATTATCATCAGAGGTAACGGTTCATAGATTGAATCTTTCAATTCTCTACTATTGTAAATATATTAAGATGTCAATTCGCAAGCCGCCGGCTGGCGGTAATTTTTTCACGAATCTGGCACCATAGTTCTTTTATAAAATGTTAATGAACACAATTTCCACTAGGCCTAGCACCAGGCCATATACTAAATGTCCGCTCAAACTTGCTAACGCCGGGAGATGACCAAGAGGATGATTCCAGGGAGGAAATCCTGTGATGGGCTTGTGTATAGGCACAAGAGTAACGATCCATAAGAGAATCCCGTAAAATATGCCAAATAAACAATATGATAGATTAGCAAGAGAGAAAGATGATGATGATATGAATGATGTAATGTATGGGAATGCAATTCCGGCAAGAGCTCCGTTTAAAAAATGGAGGAAAAAGATTCCCTTAAAATGGCTTTCAACCCCAATATCTATTGTATTTGAGAAATGAAGAAACTGTCGCAAACGTTTTATTATGATATAGTTTTCATGCCATTCAAAGACACCGTGAATACCCCATCTTTTCCATGATGGCATTTCAGTTATAGTCATGACAGCCGTAGATAAAATTCCCGCCACCAAACCAATGATAAAAAGACATGGCATTTTAGTAACCCTTTTGCTTTGTAGTATACTCTATAGTTCCTAGCAGATATCTGGAACCAGTTAGATGCACTAAACTATGCACTAAAGTTAAGCTGCACATTTCCCCTTTAATAGTTATCTCCATATAAAGATAGTTAGGCACTATGATACGTTAATAATTATAGTAGTCTCTAAAACTGACATTTCTTCATATATTCCTTGTGCACATTAGATGTAAATCATTGTTTAGCGGTTATTTTAGAATTATTGTAGTTATTAGTTTTATTTTATTATAATAGAGTAATATAATAATATGTACACAAAGAGAGGACAAGAACGATGCAAAATTCCAATTTTTACCTGTTTGGATTGTTACTGGGTTTGAATATACCATCTTCACAAGTCATTGAAGTCTGGTCAAAAACTTTATTTTTTTGTACCAAATAGTTCGGCGTTCCTACAATCTGAATGAATTTTTTCCTCGGTTGTGTAATCACAAGCACTGCATTTAAAGACCAAGGGTTGCCGACAGAGTTCACAATATGAGCTTGGTTTAAGATCTGAGCCACATTTAATACAAAGAGTTTCGCTCATATTATGAAGGAGCATGACATGATTTATAAGAATTTATAGAACTGCCTCAATAGAGCTTATTCTTCAAGTTATAGGTCAAGAGATTTCATAAGCTTAATGAAGATTTACGGTAGAGGCAATTAAACCTAACCCTTAAAATTTGTTAACTTTTAGATTTTCAGATATATTATTAATGATCTTATAGCACTGGATTTTAAATTTATTAATTATATAGAGTCTAAATTCAATACTATGAAAGCATATGTGCACTGATATGATCATCATAATCTGAAGTTAAGCCTAATAATCTTCAAACAACTGCAGCATTACCCCTTTAGGTTTCTGCCTTATAATGAAAAGGATGATAAGACAGTAATCGTTTCCGTTCGAATGCTATAGGATTTAATAACCTTAAGAAAGATATTTGCAATATTGAATCTCTGAATTAAATCCTTTCTCAGCCTAGAGTTTTATTAACGAATTGTATTTCTATCACGGAATTTAGAAGTTGTTTGAATGATACTATGTATACGTAATCATCGGTGGTTTTGCGCTAGTTTTTGTTTAATGGTCTTTCTATTTTTTAATTATTGTATAAACGTGTCAAAAAATCAAACAATTGACTTGAGCCCAAGAATATGTGAATCTAAAAAATTATAAATGAGATGGATATACAGTCTGTTCACGATGTTCGACAAACATACTACAGCACTATACGCAATAATTATTTCGTCCATAGTCATCGCATCGGTATTCGCCATGGGCTTTATACCACAACAAGCATCAGCACAGGGTAACCAGACTACCGGAGGCAGTGGTAATGGTAACCAAACTAGCAGCAATTCCACTAGCGGCAGCGCAGCACCAGGCGGTAGCACAACTGGTACTAGCAGCGGTAATGGTTATTAACCAAATTCGCGGCAACGTGACTTCATAAAATTAGCGCACAGTAGGAAAAAAGATATCATCTCAAGTGACCTCACCTTTTATTTTTGTCACTATGATCTAGAGACTATATAGCAATAATATTTATAATCGATATCGAAAAGAAAAGAAAGATAACAATTCATACTTTATTTCCAACTTCCCCTCAAGTGCATTTTAATATGAGTAGTAATTTGAAAGCTGCATGGAAAAAGATAGCTGCGTATTGATGATCCCTCTCCCCCTAATAGGTGAGTTATTCCTTAAATGATCTAAAGCATTCCTCCTATTGAGTAATTATGAGCCTCTTCCCATATGAAGACATTCTTACTAAAGAGATAGACTCATGGAAGTGTTTTGCAAACATCCTGTCCTCCTCTAATGATAAAGAATTATTCATGAAAATGTTAAATGATTGTTACGAATATGCCAGTGCTGTCAACGCTAAGGGTGAGCCTTTCCCTAGCGAGCCCCTGATTATGGCATTGCTGTTATCGCAACATAAGATCATTGAATGGTTAACCGAAAAAATATCTAAACGTGTAGGTTAACCAGAGAAACAGATCCTAGGCAGATTTGATAGTATTTATCATCAAATGATAAATCTGATCCTGTGCATAGATAATGCGGAGGATAGTCGGTCCTCATAAAATACGGAATGCAATAAATACCTGCAATCGTCAATTATCGTTTTTAGATTTTCTTAATCTGGAGGGTCGGAAATCTGCAATGTTCGAATTGGGCGATCTTAAACAAAAGGTGGGGATATTCATTAAATGTATCTACTAAGAAGACAGAATCGGCGGCTTTTCTTGCTCATTCTACCCGTGGAATCATTAGTCCTCGTGATATGATATCTACCAAGATCTCAATGATAGCGGAGGGGATAACAGAACTTATTCGTAGTTTTATAGGGTAACCAAGCAATTTCGAAACTGGTATGGTAGTGCGGACATCACGTTATATTCACTACCTTGAAAATTGTTTGCAGTCAACTCATTCCGGCCACCGTCGAGGTACTAGTATATTGTAAACTATTGTCGTAGATATGCCAGATATAGTTATCCAGCTGATGCAGATGCTCCACCGCCACCTGCTGATGCTGATGCAGATGCTCCACCGCCACCTGCTGATGCTGATGCAGATGCCCCATGGTGACCACTACTGGAATGGTCGCTACTATGATGGTTATTACTGTGGTTTGATGAAGACTTATGTCCACTGTCAGAATGACTTCCTCCATTGTGGCTGTTGTCGTTGCTGCCTATGACTTCCTCCATTGTGGCTGTTGTCGTTGCTGCCTATGACTTCCTCCATTGTGGCTGTTGTCGTTGCTGCTATGACTTCCTCCATTGTGGCTGTTGTCGTTGCTGCTATGACCTCCATCATTTGTACTTGTATGCTCATTGCCGCCAGTCAAAGATGATTCATGGTCACCAGAAAAGATATTATCAGGTACTACTGGGGGGACCTTCTGAACTTGCAGGGGCAATGGGCTGATAGTGTGTAAGTGATATAGGTTGAACTACACTAGAAGGATTAGTTGAGTTAACCATATTTGTTATCGATGTCGGGAAACTGTTTATACTTGCTTCGTTGGAACTGCCTGTATAATAATGATTGGCAGGAGTTATAGGTTGATAATGTACCAGTGAACTTGGTTGGATCTCGCCAGAAGCCAAATTGGTCTGATTATCGAGCACCTTGGATGGTTCGAAAGCTCGGTGATCTCCTCTATAATTCGGTAGCACAGGGTCCTGCTGGGCAAAGGCAAATTTATTGAAATTGAGAGATGTGGGATTCATGTTTAAAGACAAGCTAAGAGATATCGAAGAGACTAGTGATAATGCAATTATGACGAGCTTCAATTTGGTACTATAGTTTGAGTACATACAATATTCCTCTATAACTATCGAATGCTTACAAGTATAAAAATAATCAGTACTTAGAATCTAGAAAAAACATCCTTTTATACCACTGACGCCTGGGCGTGATTAATTCATCACGAGAGTCTAAGCATGTTACTTCATAAGGAGAAAGAAGTTATAGAACATTTAGAATATTAGAATTGAGAATGCATCTAACCCTCTCATCTTAGACACTTACACTTCGTTAATTCAGCAAATTTGGGTACTAGATTTGATAACGCTATTGTGTATGGATATAAATAGGCTAGACCATTTACGAATATGCATAAAATTGAGTAAACCATCTATAATATAACTTGATACATTGGTAGGAGCCAATTTCTTAATTGCTCAAGGTATATGATAAAATATCTTATTAAATCCCGCAACTTCTTGGATCAATTGGCAGCATCTTCACAATTTGCCACCTTATATAACTTCATAAAATATGGAAAAGTATATCCTATCATCATCATCATCATAATCATAATCATAATCATAATCATAATGAATTAAATATAGATCAATTTACGAGGCAAGCAATTCCATTCACAAAGCTGCCAATTATATTAAGGATACATTTGAAAACTCCTCTCAATCATCTAAGTTAACGGAAATGATGTCATGCTCGATGTAGCTTATGGCCCTGGCCTGATCTCAATTGAGTTCGCAAAAATATCTAAATAAGTAAGTGGAGTAGATATTACTCCTTCAATAAAGTGTTAAGTGATATTATTAGACAAGAGCAGGATCGCGAAATACATCTGAAAGGCTCTCTTGGTTACAATAATTTAAAATAGCCAATCCCCCAATATGAAAGGCAGATTATTTTTCATGCTGCTTCCTCCATTATTTGCTATCAGATCATATTGCAACTGCAAAAAAACGCCCTGATACTGCTGATGAATAAAAACAACAACAGAATATTATTATTACTATTGTTATGACAAGAATAGAATTAAGATGCCAGCAGAAACAACGATCCCAATAAGAAGACAATCCAATGAGTCGATGAATCTGAATAATAGCCTGCATAGCAAACCTTCTTATTTTAACAAGTTCTACATATATATTATATATTAAAAAGAATCTGATTTAATTATAGATTTAATATAACTAAAAATAAAAATGGATTTTATAATCAAGTTCTTTCTAGAATGGTACCTGTGATAGTATCTGTAAATTTCTATAATGTCGTAAATAAGGTATGGAATTGAGGAAAGTCCCAAGATAATAATCTTCTGCCAGCCATTCTACAATTTACGGTAACTCACCCTTTTATGAGATAATAACTAGAACAAATGCTGCCAGACTATGAAAGGGGATCGCACTTATTAGGTGGGATATTAGCATCCTGTCATTCTTCAGGATATATAACAAAGTAAGTCAAAGTTTGACTTACTTTGAATCTTTTCACCACACGAATGGTATGGCCATATTACATAGCTTTTTATCTTATTAAAAAATATATGTTTCGACATAGATTTATAGAATAAGTTAGAGTTTACTTAACTAAAATAGTTCACTGATCAAATAATATCATAATTATGGTAACTTATCCTAGCTCAAGAAATCTTCCAATCAATAATATCCTTTTGTCCTAATAATATCAACGCATCTATTATGCAAAATGTAGATTCCCAGGTATTTAGTGGTAGAATTTAATTCTTATATGATCAGAGTCATGCACATAAAACGATCCAGAAGAATCGAGATCTGCTGGTTCGTCTTCTGCTATCAGATTGCAGTCGTCAAAATATTTTGACATCCTTTCAAATTCTCGTTTGTTAGGAAGATGTATGGCAAAATGATCTAGTCCAATTAAATCTGAAAAAGAAGTACGGGGAAGGATGTCTTCCCCAAGCCAGATATTAGTGGCAACATGATGATGATATTCATCAGCGGCAAAAAAGTATGCGCCTGGATAAGTGGAGGTATGATTTAGACCAAGTGTATTAGAATAGAATCTTTTTGCATTTGCAAGGTTAGAAACGTGTAAATGGACGTGTCCGATGGAGGTCTTAGAAGGAAATTCCTTCCACCGTTCGTCATTAGTCGAATCACTTAGTAAATCTTGTATGTTTAGTGGCTCAGTTACCATACGAACCTCATGACCTTTCCATCTCCATTCTGAGCGAGGTCTATCCCGAATATATCTCAACTCCATTGTAGTCAGGATCGCGTAAGTAGATTGATTCAGACACAGCGTGATCTGCAAATCCATCAAAATATACGCGATCACGATGCTCTTGTAGATGTCTAAGGATGTTAGACAAAAACTTTCGCTGTGGTAGCAATATTGCAAGATGATAAAGTCCGGCTACGTTTTTTCGCCTTTCTTTATGTAATGAGGCAACTATAGGATCGTTTTTACTATTTTGATCTCTTTCCACCTTTGACAAAGCAATAAGATATAAGGAGTCTCCTGCTGATGCCGATAGGAATGCGCATTCTGAAGAGGAAGTTCTTCTAACCACCTTAAAGCCAAGAATTGAATGATAAAATTGAAGGGACTGTTGTATATCTGAAACTCTTAGATGGACATATCCTATCTTGGCAGCGGGATGAATAGTGAAAAGTGTGCTACCTTGGTTCATGCTATGATATTAGAATTTAGAATATTTAAGCAAAGTACTATATCTAGTTAGCTAGTCACAGGCAACAATGATTTGCCCTGATGAAAAATTCAGCAATAGATGTAATATATTAGTAACAATATGATGAAACTAGATAGTGGCAGCTGTAAATAGCAGAGCTAGCGTATCTTATGATACCGCCTTGATAAGACAATATAATGATAATATTAAAGAGTATTCTCCTAATTTGACAATTTATGATTTCACGACTACTTTTAAGTATTTGGAGAATTCACACCAATTTGCTTTAACATTTCTACCTGGTCATAATACAACCTCTCTTCTAAAATTTTTCTATTCTGCCAGTAGGCAACAGTACAAAACTCCAAATGAAATTTCTTGTTAGTAGGTTGAATCATTTTCCCGTCAAGGCCCTTCATTGCACCTTTAAATGTCCCTGCGAAATCTGCTACTGAGCAAGTATAGTCGCCTTCTGCAAATAATATTTTATAAGGATCGTTGGCAAGATGATTGTCTGGAAACATTTTGAAAAACTCTATGGATTCTTCGCGATGGTTTTGTACTCCTCTTGTAGGATCCGCTTGACCGGGCCAGAATACTGCAACATTATCAGCATGCCGTTCGTTGAAAGTATCCCAGTCTTGGGAATTCCAAGCATTATCTAAAGTTTTCATTAACTCTTTATTTATCTCTTGGATGCTCATGTTCTAGTAAATAAGCAACATTAATTGATATAAAGAGTTTAATCGTTGGCCCTGTTAACTGTTAGTTCATTTGTTGATAAATCAAAGTAAAGGCAGAGTATATTCTGTTGCAGCCGCTATATCAGCAATCGTATTCATTGGTATTGCTTTCCTATCACTTCTATTATAGATGGTTTCTCAAATACGCAATCGGGAGCATAACACGACTTTTAGCAAACTGTTTCTAGAAGACATTCACGGCCGGCAGATAGGCTAGGGCTGCTGAAGTAAGAGCTCGCACTCCAGTCAGAAGCGTAGATTCTGGCACCGGTGCGAATGTGGGCTGATGGTTAGAAGGTAGATATGACATTTTAGCTATGAGGGTTTGACCAGGGGCGGCATTATAGAGCTCCTGGGAATGGCCGCCAAATATCCAGTAGCAGTACGGAATTGGTTCTCCTTCGTAGTGGTGGCGACCTGGAAGGCCGAATTGTGAAAAATCCTCGCTGAACATCAAAGTGGGCAGTTCGACTATGTGCTCAGGGCCAAGCAATGCTGTATGAACAGCACTAATACGCTGGTCAATCAGCTCGTTGTTACTAGTTAAGGGAACCGAATCTGATGTGGTAATCTCAGGTGGTTTGGGAGCACGAAAGGCCTGTGCTTCTGCGTCTGCTATCCTGCGTATAGAATCGATGATCTGTTGCTGGACAACTGTACTTTGTGTACGTAAGTTTATACCTATATGCGCTTCTTCAGGAATAACGTTGTGTTTCACACCAGCATTGACAAATCCTACCGTTATGACTGCTGGTACGTCTCCTGCAAGCTCACGAGAACGGATTGTTTGTAATTTCATAATTAGGGAAGAAGCCATGACTACAGGATCTATGGTTACTTGTGGTGAGGAACCATGTCCGCCTCTACCGAATAGTCCTCACATCAATATTAATTGACGCACCCATGATTATTCCAGAATTATGTCCTAACATGTCAGAGGCAAGTGGTAAAACATGTTGGCCTAGACATATGTCAGGTCGTGGGAATTTAGTAAATAATCCATCACGCAGCATTGCCTCTGCTCCTTGCCCTGTCTCCTCGGCTGGCTGAGCGCAAATAAATGCTGTACCCCGCCATGCTTCGCGTTCCTTGGACAGAATCTCTGCTGTAGCAATTAAACATGCCATATGCATATCATGACCGCAAGCGTGCATAATTGGCACTGAGCTTCCGTCCGACAAGGTTCCGATTGCTGTACTCGCGTAATCTAATCCGGTCCGCTCTTTTATGGGAAGTGCATCCATGTCTCCTCGAAGCATCACAACTGGACCAACACCATTATCGAGCAGTCCTACCACTCCTGTATGTCCGACACCTTCGGTCACCTCATAGCCTGCGTTACGAAGCCGCCTAGCAAAGATCTCAGCGGTTCGATGCTCTTGCATCGAAAGTTCAGGGTGCTTGTGCAAGTCAATGTATAATTCATTCAAGTCTGGTAGACGATCCTCTAGATCAGCAAGAACACGAGCAGCCCGTCTGCTAACAACTTCAATCGATTCTTTGGCAGATGACTGAATAGTCATATCAAGGAATTCCTCAGTTTGAATACTGAATGGTCTAGAATTGTAGTGATTAGTTGGATCTCGTATACCAATACCAATACCTAGTTCATGCTAGAATAGTAGTTAAGCTTATGCCGCGTTATGTGACTGACTTAATATGTTAAAATTACAATCATCTTGAATTCAGATACTGTGATTCGATATCATGTTACCCTGAGAAATCTGTAATATAAAATTTATACAATGCCCGTAACCCGCAGCAAGATGGTGAAAGGAGGAGTGCCAAAAAGCATCTCGTCAAGAGTATAATGGCTAGTGTCAGAGAGAATATCAAAAAAGGAGATAACTAGCAGGAAAGATGCTGAGAGAGTAGTATTACAAAGATAACTTGGTAATAATATCTATGATGGATCCATCATTGCATCCATCTGTTGTTGCTAGCATGATAGATGAAAATTCTACCACTAGTAATTTCTCTAAGGATTCTGCTATCCAGTTTTAACATGAAATTGGGATTAACTTGTCTATTTTGAGTAATTTTGGTCTACAGTTTACTTATAGTTTGGCATAAGAAATTGGCAGGAATTCCATTAAGGTAGATGTCCTCTGACTTTACACTATGAACTTTCATAGCATGCTCCGCACCATTTTTCAAAATCTCCTCTTCTGTCTCGCCATTGATAATATAATCACAGTCTAGTCCTGTCTCACGACATCGTAATGTTAACATATCTAATTCATCAATAGATCATACTTCGGAAGTATATAGGGGATCCTTCGAAGATTACCTAGAGACTGAACTTAATATACTCTGAGGTTCAATAATTGGTTTAGACAATAACTATATCTTCATCTATAACTATATGTACATACATTTATGGCAGATCTACCTTATATGTATGCCATAGTCACAGGAGTCTTTGTAGTATTTACGGCAATTTTATTTGGGGCTAGGGCAAAAAGGCTCTCGGGCAGACCAATTGGGGAACGTGAAGAAAAAAGTAGGGAAGGAGCTCCAATTTAGGCTTAAATTGAATGTAATTGTTACTGCTATCAGGCGTTGGTTGGAAGTCGCTATACAATTCTCTTTTACGCACCAACCTGTATTACACAGTGTAGTTATCAAATGAGGCCATAAAATATTGTTTGCTGAGTTTGACCTAGTCATCTTACCTTATAAATTATAGTGTAGTGTGACTGGGTTTTTAAAGACCTAGTCAATATATCTAAAATCTGTGATATGATGTTATATGTATATCATAACGCAAGAACAGGAACGCTTTGTAAAGAATAATGGATTTGCAATCCTAAGCAAAAACGAAAAAGGAGTGGGTCTAACTATCTGATACCAATAGGAGAAGATATAATTGTTAACGCGGTAGAAGCAGTCAGCAAGAGCATCGTAAACATCGCCAGTACAAGATTATTACAAGATCATCTATTCAGGGTTTTTCCTGTTGAAGGTGTTGGCTCCGGTGTAATAATCGATAATCGATGTCATGTATTAACTAATAACCATGTCGTTGATGACGCTCAGAGACTAAAAATCACTTTACCTGATGGGAGAATATTTGGGGGAAATATAATAGGTACAGATGAGATGACAGATTTGGCTGTGGTAAGACTTGACTCTACAGAAACCCTGCCATTTGCTGAACTAGGAGATTCCGATGATTTGAAAATTGGACAAGTAGCTATTGCAATAGGTAACCCATTTGGTTTGACAGGGGGACCAACCGTGACAGCCGGAATAGTTAGCTCCTTAAACAGAAGTATTCAGATTGAAAATGGCGTTCTTGAATTAATCCAAACAGATGCGGCTATAAACCCCGGTAACTCGGGTGGACCTCTTGTAAACACTAAGGGTCACGTCATAGGAATTAATACTGCTAAAATGCCTTATGCACAAGGCATTGGATTCGCAGTACCGATCAATAATGCTAAATCAATTGTAAGCGATCTCATAGAGCATGGACGAGTTACTAACAGACCATGGATAGGAATAGTATCTATTAAAATAACAAAGCAGCTAGTCCAATACTATATGCTGCCGGTAGATGAGGGAGTTTTGATAGCACAGGTAGAGCCACGTAGTCCGGCATACTACGCCGGACTAAGAAAAGGTGATATTATTGAAGAAGTATGCGGTAAGAAGATAAATGATCCTTCGCAGATCTCATCGCTTGTTCGAAAAAAGCATATACACGAAGAATTATTGGTAATCGTTAACCGATATGGCAGAAGATTTGAAAGTTCGATTGAGCTTCAAGCCCATCCCTAATCTTCCTGTAATGAATTTCGTAGGAACAATAACTTACAGTATGAAGGGTTCTGAATGAATTGCATTATGTTGAAACAGGTGGCCGAGTTTTGAACATTAGAATATCTAGGTAAATTTCTGCCCACTTAATACGGTATTTCATACTAATTAAGTTAGCAGCTACTACTGTGCTTAATTATTTACATAATAGTATTGGCTGGTCCTAAATTTATGAAATAAGGCTACGCAAAATATCTCTAGCGATAAGAAGCTTGCAATTATGCAAGCTATATGATGCACATCTAACATAATTCTGGAATGATCTATAAGACTAGCCACAATATTGATACTCACACAACTGTTTTAGATTACTACCGTGAGGGAGTGACTCTGAGTCACTCCTTAGTCGGAATCCTTTTAAGGCAATAATGTCAAGTTATATACAGAAGATGGGTAGAGCACGCTATGTCTGTAGTGGCTGCAGGAAAGATTTCACCAGGATGTGGAACGCTACTCGTCATAAAATCAATCAACACCAAGGCCTGACAGAAATAGTCCCTCTGGGTGAATCTTTGCTTAGACAAAGGGAGCATCTCAATTTTCTATCTCCTAGACTGTCTCGCAGCAGGGATGAACAGCTCACAAATTCTGGAAATAATACTATAACTGAGGATGGAGATCCGGGGGAAAACTTGCTGAACAATACCCTATCCAAATTAGCACCTAAGGTTGAAGAATTAGATCAGCTACTATCGAGAGACTATTCTGCGGATTTAATACAGAAAATTGAGGGTAGCATTATAATAAAGGCATTAGCTTCACCAGATCCTGTCAAAAACTTTAATGAAACAATAAGCGGCATTCGAAGGGGCGTGAGAAGCGGCAGGATGATAAAGCAGGCAGCTTTATATCTTGGCGTTTCACCCATGCATGCTGAAAGAATCCTCAGATGCCTTCTGTCCATGTCGCGTGGGCCAGAATTGATGGGATCGTGATGAAGATATGTTTTATCAAAAGTATTTGAGATATGGTGTGTATGCATTCCAATCTGTCATGCTGCAATGCTGATCTGAGTGACGTTTGCGGGTTAAGGAATTATTAAGGATATATCGATAATTTCTATTAAAGAATTATCCGCAGCTGAATCTCGATATATGATGGAACAAGCAGTGTGAGTTTGTAAAATGGTAAATACATACAACGATTGGTATGTCTTTCCTCCAGAGATTGGATCTTTCGGTATGTGTTATGTATTTATTCATAATATCTCCAGAAATCTGATATATTTGTTCAATACCTAGCCTATTCGACAATAAGTAGACAATTAGAAAACACTTGCCAGTGGCATACTCGCATATAGTTCTTAGGCATATAGCGTAATGATGCAGTCGTTTTGCAAAATAGTCTTGTCTATCGCAGTTCAGCCAGCAAATGTTGTCCGATATTCACTTTAGTAACTCAATATCGCCACTGTGCCTGTAAGCAAAAACCGATCTTCTTTTCATGGTTAAAAAGGAGTTGTAACTCGGTTTTACTACAACATCTAGTTCAGCAGATCTTGTCAATTAGTCTGTATATGATCTAATGATCTAAAGAGGTATCATATATAGAGGAAATCTTGGTAATTAGATTGTATGTTAAGTCATTTTATATTGCTCTGTCATCATAGTTAGAAGTTTCGCTAGTATCATTTACATCTACTTTCACTAATTCATGAACCACTTATACCATTATCTAGCGCTGAGATTCATTAATCTAGGAAAACAGTTTGCAGATCTTCATTTAATGAATCCAAAATGGTCATATCCTCTATTTTAAGATCAAAATCAAATACTTCAGTATTTTGTTTAATACGATCCTTATGGATAGATTTTGGAATTACAACCAATCCATGTTGTAGGCTCCAGCGTATGAGTATTTGTGCAGGTGTTTTTTCGTATTTCTTTGCTAATTTCACTATATTTGGATCTTCTAGTCTCTTTGCTCTTGTTAGCGGACTGTATGCCTCAAGTTGAATTCCCTTATTCTCACAGAAATGTAACAGATCCTGTTGATATAGGAAAGGATGAAATTCCACCTGATTTACGGAAGGCACAACATCTGAGTCATAAAGAATCTCCTCTAGATGATCGATCATGTAATTGCTGACTCCAATTGCTTTTACTTTGCCTTCCTTTAATAATTGCTCCATTGCCTTCCATGTCTTAGTGCTCAATCCCATTACTGGCCAGTGTATAAGATAGAGATCAATATACCCTAGGCATAGGCGTGCCAAACTTGTACTGCATGCATTGATAGTAGAATCATATCCTTGGTCACTGTTCCAGACCTTTGTAGTTATGAATATATCATCTCTATGTAATCCGCTTTCCTTTACGGCTGTACCGACATCTGCTTCATTATCATATATCTTGGCAGTATCAATATGTCTGTAACCAATCTCTAATGCATACTGTACAGCCTGCCTCGTAGGTCTTCCAGGTGGTGATTGATATACGCCCAGACCAAGCCTAGGAATCTCTAGTCCATTATTTAATCTCGCTTTGGAATCTAAGGTTAGCATCATATTGTGTATATCAGATCCAATCGGCAAACCTTACATAACTCTATCTGTCACTGTATAGTTAACGACAACGATTTGTTTGACTAATACGATATAGTATCCGTATATAGTTGTCCTTTTTGTAGTCTATTCGTCTCCTAACTGCCAAAGAACTAAGAATTTCTACATCCAGGTTATATCTATTTTTAAAGAAGGAATTATTAATCAGATCTTCACTTGAATATTTTACGCTTATAGGTACAGCTGCGCATAATATTTGCATTAATATCTTATAGACAATAATTACAGATCAAGAGTTTGTAATTTATGTCCATAATCTTGGTATACTCATATCTATTATACAATGTGTGGGTATGAATCCAATTCATATTATTTCCGGAACAGCAATAGCTACAATAGCTCTATTGCTCGTTACTACAACAATGTCAGATCAGCAGTCCGCATTCGCACATAAAAACCACTATCATTATGGTCATCATAATCATCATCATGGTGGCAGTGCGAGCTGCAGCAGCGCAGCAGCTGGCGATGATAGCTCAGCAGCAGCCGGAGCAGCTGGGGGTGCCGGAGGCAGCAGCTGGAGCAGCTGGCAGATAGCGCAGGAGCAGCTGGAGGAGCTGGGGGTGCCGCAGGAGCAGCCGGAGGAGCCGGGAGATGAGACTTGCTAGCAAATTAAGTCGACGGCAAGAAAAGGACGCACAAAATTCATTTTTTTCGAAGATCAGATTAGTTTTATTACTTTTAATCTACCTTTAGATCCTATGCGATCTCCAAAAGATGCACTGAATTGTCGTTTGTCTAAGCGTGGATATGGTACAGGTCCAAAAGCTGTAGAGATAGCAGCGCTTAAATCTGTAAATTTAGTGATTTTGATGTCTTTATCCTATATGTACCAACACACAAATCTGATGATATGTATTCTCGTCACATAGATGGACTATTATCTACAGCAGATAAAATTTCAAAAGAAGCAAAAGTGTCTGATCACAAGGATATAATTTGAGAAATGGAGAATAAATTAATTTAAATGTTAAAAGATAGAAGAATAAATTTGTGGATGTTAACTTTGAAATGGATTAAATTTCCTTATTAACAGCGAGTTTCCAAACACAGCAGAATCACTTATTACCCATCCAAGTGCTGCTAAGGTTGGCGTAAGTATTAGAGAATTTGTGATGCCATACAATATACCTGCAGCTATTGATATTGTTATGACATTATAAATAAATGACATAGCTAGATTCTGTTTTATTTTCTTTAATGAATGCTCGCCTATTTTCAATGCATAAAGAACATAACGCAGATCACTTTTCATAAGTATTATGTGCCCTGATGACAGTGCAACATCGGTACCAGAACCCATAGCAATTCCTATATCAGATTGTGTCAACGCAGGTGCATCGTTTATTCCATCACCTATCATCGCAACTACCTTGCCTTGACTTTGGAGCTTTTTGATTTCTTCTGCCTTTGTTTCTGGTAAGACGTGGGCTAAAACATTACTTATACCTAATTTCTTGGCAATTGCATTAGCAGTTCTTTGATTATCACCAGTCATAAGTATTATATCTCTGTGCGTATTTTTAATTTCATCAATTAGATATTTTGTATTCTCTCTTAATGTATCTGCGACTGCTATCAAACCAACTAACTTGTTTTCAAAATAAACAGTAACTACGGTTTTACCTTCTGCCTCCAGATCAAAGATTTTTGATTGTAATCTCACGGGGAACATTTCCTTGATGCCGTTGCCGTTGTTAAGCCTAGGACTGCCAACAAAAATTCTCTTCTCCAAGTGAGTTGCTACAACGCCATGGCCAGATATTGAATTGAAATCTGAAACCTTAAGTACAGGAATAGATTGTTCAGCTGCCTTTTTAACTATAGATTGTGCGATTGGGTGTTCAGACTTAATTTCAGCAGAGGATGCCAGCTGCAATAGCTCGTATTCGTTATAGCCATCATTTGGAATTAGATCTGTAACTTCTGGCTTGCCAGTTGTGAGAGTGCCAGTCTTATCAAATACAATTGTATCAATTGAAGATAACTTTTCAAGGTATTGTCCACCCTTTATCAGTATACCTTCTCTTGCTGCCTTGTCGATGCCTAAAGATATTACCATAGGTGTAGCTATTCCCAAAGCACAAGGACAGGACACGACAAGAACTGTAGCAAAAACTGTTATGGCAAATGGAATAGATTGATGAGCAACAAACAACCAGTAAAGTGAAGAAGCAACTGCAATAGAAAGAACAATAGGTATGAAATACCTAACTGCTCTATCTGCAATCCTTTGAACTGGTGCCTTTGACATTCTTGCTCTTTTGACCATCTCTATTATGCTTGCAAGTACCGTATGGCTTCCTACTGCCGATGCTTTGAATTGAAGATAGCCATTTTTGTTGATAGTGCCACCAATAACTGTATCATTAACAGTCTTGTTGACAGGTATAGATTCTCCAGTTATCATGGATTCATCTACAGATGATTGTCCGTATACTATTTGACCATCAGGCACAATTTTTTCTCCTGGTTTTGCTACAACTATATCTCCCATAGCTATCGCATCAGCATCAATTATCTCTTCCTTACCATTTTTAATCAGAACTGCTACCCTTGGCTTTAGAGCAAGCAAACTCCTTATTGATTCAGTAGTAGTTTTAATGACTCTGCTTTCTAGATATTCCCCTATAGTAAATATAGTTAATACTGAAGCTGATGCTTCAAAGAATTGTAAATCTGCTCCTGCTAATAGAGATATTAAACTGTAACCATATGCTACACTTGTACTTAATACAACTAGGGTATCTGTAGTAAAGCCTTTTCTTTGCCTTATTACCGCTCTATAAAATCTGATGTAAAATGGTTTACCTAGTATAAATTGAACAGGTGTTGCCAAAGCTAATATCACATAATCTGTCATAATACTATGATGAGTGATTTCAAGCAAGACTATTGGTATAGTCAAAGCAAGTCCAATGAAAATGAGTAATTTAGGACTGTCAATTTTCCCTTTACATTTATGATCTTTATGATGATGTCCGTGCCCTTGCTCAAAATCTTCTTTCTCTTCTCCTGCTTCTGTCATAGATGGTAGTGTTGATGATGATGATGATGGTAATTTACAACAATTACAAGTCATAGCATCTGTCCCGCCATCATCCGTTACTCCTTCTTCCTCTCTTCTTTTGTTTAGCATTTTTTCATCAATTTTCTTCATTTCGATTACTCTTCTCTACTTTTTTCTTAGGCAGGCATTACCGGTTATAGTTTACACATGCATAAATGCCATGTGCTATATCGGATAAAATTGCATCACTTTCTTCTAAAAGCTTTGAAACCTTTTTGTCCCTCAGGCTGTAAAATATGTTCTTTCCTTGTCTCCTATTCTTGACAAGGCCACAATCCAACAAACATGATAGATGATTTGATATATTAGATTGATTTTGACTTGTTTCTGTGACTATTTGAGATGTAGTTTTTTCACCTTCACGCAGTGATTCCAGTATGGAAAGTCTTGTAGAGTCTCCAAGTCCTCTAAATAGCTTTGCCTTTAATCCAAGTTTTTGTAGTTGTATTGACACATTATTAATCAATGATATGTTAATGTATCATTGTAGTAATTAAAATTATCTAAACGATGTTACAAGCATGTTATATAAGAATAGGATACATATTTCAGATAAAAGCATATCATATATAGCATTATGCCCTTTTTTATGTTGTGTGATTTATGCATTTTATCATTACTTTTCGTTATTATCATCAACATCATATTATTTCCAAATGAGATAACAAAACCGGATAATATATCATCATCATTAATCTATGGCATATCTGTTATCGTTTATGCTCAGCAGCAACAGCATCAACAACCAATGCTTTCAACTATCAATAACCAGGAGTGGATTGATAGAAAATTGAATACTAAAGTTCTGTTTACCTATTCACCAGACATACCTCTCGTGGGTGGATTCACTGAGCTAAACTTTAATGTATGGGATTCAAAGACTGGTACACATTTAAAAGATGTTTTTGCAAGAGTTACAATAAGTGACGGACAGCAACAACACGTTCCTCTCAAATTTTATAGCGTGAAAGCTCCCAATGCCCACTTTTCTATAAAATACCAGTTTCCTCTTGAGGAAGCATACCAAATTTTCGTTAAAGTGGACTCGAAGTATTCTGCACTCACATTAGCATCATTTAAGATCTTTGTTCCTTTTTGACCTGTTGGTGTTATTAATATAAGTCATATTTTTCCGATACTAATTCCTGCTGGATTAATAGCCATAGTTGGCCCCGTTGCTATTTTATCGTTTATTGTTTTAGTTAATAAAGGAAAAAAGGATAAGAATGCCTAGGTTACATAAGTCGCCTTGATATTTGGGTAGAAGGATCAGTCAGGGATTTTCAATTGATGGTATGTAAAAGTTTTAAGGGTTATGCATTGGTTCAAGTCAAGTATTACTTGTTTGAGAAGCTCCAGGCTTGGACCTAAATAAAGTGATATCTGGCTTAAAGGAGATAACTCCTAGTTTACCATATAGCTAAAATAACGCTGCGATTATGTACGAATGTGTTTCTTAAAGAAATGGTTAATAATATAATAAATACGAGTATTATTTTAAAGCTACTCTTATTTTCGACTACATCACTATTATCATTATTATTATATTATTCATCCAATAATGATAACAGATCGGCTCTTGCCCTGCAACAACATAGTGCCATATCGTCATCTAACAACCAATCCAATATGGTCCTTGGCGCTATTGCCTCAAATCTTTTTGCTGATAATCCTGACGCTATGGTAGGCGGTTATCACCCTCCGATTTATAATGCATCTGAATCAAAACCTGATGCACCAGCAAAAGAAAAAGGTTTCTTGGTGGCCGATGAAAAGCCATTCAACATTTCCTATTCGTCTAGCTGGATAAAGAACAAAGGACTTCCTATGCAATTTACTGGAGTTCATTCTACTCCAATTATTAGTTTTTTGATTCCTGATTTTGAAGCAACCACTAGCAAAAGTAATTTTGTTGGAATAGCCAAATACATAATTGGCGGCAACCGAACTGCCGCTGCATCATTATCTGATTACGTAAAAGAAGAAATTAATGAATTGGAAAGTGATGGAAGCTTTCAACTTTACGAATCACATTCTGAGAGACTTGGACATAACCGTAATATTGCACACAAGATAGTATTTACTACCAACATTATAGATACTTCTCCGAATAGTGGAGCTCAAGTAATAGGCCACAGGAAGACTATGGAAATAATCACAGTAAATAACGGGGTAGCATATTTCTTTGTATATAGTGCAAATGCTAATAAATATCCGGTTTATTTACCAGATGTAATTAAGATGCTCAATTCATTTGAGCTTAAATGAGCTATTTTATTTTTGTGAATGAATATAAGTAGAGACTTGTTTCAGGATAAGTTTTTTTCATTTTTATTATAATACTAAAAATAGGCAAGATCAAAAGTAAAATATAGTAAGCCTTGAACTTTACCCTTCTTATCTTGTTACCTACCTAACTATTTTCGCAAAGTGTCATTCCAACCTGATAGAATTTGAATATTAAAAATGATCCTTGACGGTTACTTAGCATTTAGAAATGAAAAATATAGGGGAGGATCAGAAATCCTTTTAGACCATCTCTACCTGGTCATATTTCCTTGCATGCTAGCCGATGATGGTAACGGACTGATTTCATTTACACCTATTACAACTGTACTAGCAGGTGGTAGTGTCATCGTATTTCCTGTAGGATTTTGTATTGCAATATCCATAATTGGATTTCCAGGTTTAGAATTCACGTCCACGTGGTAAATACATAATTTACCAGGACTTGATAATGGCTTTACTAATTCAAGTTCAGCTGGTTTTACATCCGGAGTTTGTCCTATCAATATCTTCAATGGGCTAACAGAACTAGTGTCACATAGGAATATTTGCAGCTATATGTCCGTTTGTTATCATGTAGGGGGTAGCATCGTAAAGGTGTATGAAACCTTTAGCAGGAATGGATTTGCCTTCTAATAAGATTATTGCAGAATCTCTTACAACGTTCTTTGATGCTGCGGTTGTTTGTTGTGCATTTGCTATCAAGGCAGTATCTCATACCACTGATGAAAAGAGTCATTGTGGCTTCTGTAAGAAAAATAGCAGTTGCTATTAATCCAACTGAAAACCTTTTTTGACTGATCATGTTGTTAATATATGTATTAGGAAGTAATGGTTTTAAACATTAAATCTGGAAAATAGGTTTTTTATTTGAAGTCTATGTGGTATTTATCCCATATTCATAGGCATATTCATATTTTTTCTGTTTTGCTCCCTCCTGCGATTGTGATGTTGTCGGTATTACCAGGGTCTTTTCTATCTTCTCCAATCCTGTACTGTTTATTAATGTCCCAAACATTTCATGAGTACTTGCAAAATGATTTTCCGTTTTAACTGTGTCTATGATAAGCCCAAGTACATGTTGTCTTCCCATAAGATGTACCGTAATAGGAACTTGCTTGAACTTTAAAGCACCGTCAGAATAAATATTTCCGATTCCAGTAATTACCATATCGCCACCACCTATTATTACATCATTTGATACAAAATCATTAATTGAATGGATATGAGATTCACTGCCATCGGGTTTTACCATAGTAAAATTAGCTGAAAAAGCGGCTTTAGGAGATGAAACAGGAGAGGCCGTATTATTAGATATTTGATTGTTCATATTCGTATTATTACGTACTACAAGATCCCATAAACCACCTTGTATCCAAGTGACTGAACCATTTTCTATTTGATTATTTGCAAAGTGACCTGATGCTTGTATCACAATATCTTGTTGTTTAGACTTGGCTTCTTTAATTAGTTCGATTATACTTACCTTTGAGCCCATAGTGTTAACAGGTGACGCATTAACAATTTTAATGAGATATGGTGCAGATACTAATGAAATAGCTAAGAGAGTGCAAAGTAATGGTAGAGTAAACACATTACTGTTTCCGTACCATATTCTTTCTTTTAGAATTGCAGTATTTGCTCTTAATATAGTATTCTGTGAGCCCGTACCCATATGGAAACTGTTTTTTCGTAAAACATCTATACCATCTTCATTACTAACATACTAAAATGGCAATTGCGGCTACTACCTTCCGATCTTCAGTAATAGTGTATATATTATAATAACAATTTATGACTAGAAATAATTAAACTGAATATCCCAATTACTTATGATTTTTTAATCGCGGGCCTAAACAGAATTAAACTATTAGGTATGGCAATAGCGTTGAAAATATAGAATCAGTTAGATTCATATATGATAAACCAAGCAGGTTCATGTTCCATGCTCATATTAATGGATTCACCGACCTCGGTTGAATAAGAATATTCAACAATCTTAAGTATGGAAATACAAATTAGAGTAAAAACCTATCTTGGGTCATAATATCGAAAAAACAAGCAGAACTACATAGACATATGTACATTAGTAAATGTACCACGTTATTGAAAGTACCCAGAGAAACCATTGAAGCCATCTTTGTTTTTCACGCCTACTTCTGGAACTATGAGGTACAATGCATTTGATAAATCCGGCACTCTCTTTGCAGCTATTGCATCTTGTACCACTTTTCCTACCATGTTCTCATCATAAGTTTTTGTTATAGGTGTTATAGTGTTAACGTAAGAGCCCCCATACTTTGGCGGTTTGATATTTCGATATTGCTGTAGCACTGAGAAGTATGCAGAATATTTTGTTAGCAGCAATTTTATCCTATCTTCTATTCCTTTCTTTGTTGGTTCTGATGTTGTCATTTTATTCCAGCTCGAACTCCAAAACACAATATACACAACTGCATTTTGCATTATCAGTCCTCCATGATCTTCTACCATGATATTATTTGTCAGTGTTCTGCTTCCCATCAAAGCAGGGGTGCAACACATCCTGCTCTTATGTTTGACCAATAGGAATGGACATACAAGTCATCTCCAAGCAAAACATTTCTTGTTCACAAACATCGGATATTTGGTCACCATGTCCACCTATTACAGCAAAGCCTTTGGCGCCATCAAGTTGAGGAGGATCGGCCAGTGTTTCTACTATCTCATGCGATATAACGTTTGTAAATTCATGATAGTTTGTAAAACCATCTGTAATGCTGAAATATCTGACATTATCTGTATTTTGAGCGTATGCCGGCGCTGCCTGTAACCAAAGTTAGAAGAAGTACTGCTAATACCATTAGACAGAACATTTTATCCATTTTATCATTCTACCTATTAGTACCGCGGCAAGCTAATCTTAGTCGCTGATCTGTATCCAAGCAGAACAAATCCAGTCCAGACTCATATTCGAGAATGTTAACGTTGATGATGAAAAAATAGGATGATATATAATTTGACGTTCAATAATACTCTTAAGTATTACGTTTATTTTGTCTTGCATTCCAAATCTGCTGTCATATTTATAATATAAACCATATATTATGAGTTTTACTCACCTCAGGGGTGTTCACTCATTACTATATTAAGTAACTCTCTCAGAGGGAGTTATTTTTTTTTGAAATTTCCATCATTAGTCTTATATCTCTTAAATTTCTACTAGTAAAAAGATGTTAACAAAACCTACGTTAATAATTGGAGTTGGAGTCTTACTGATTACCCTTGCATTACTTGCAACCGCACCCATAGTAAGCAATGAGGCATTTGCGAGTGGAGACCATCACAAAGATAAGGACTATAAAGACAAGCATCACAAGGATAAACACCACAAGCACAAACACCATCATCATAAGCACCATCATCATAAGCACCATCATCATAAGCACCATCATCATAAGCACCACCACAATCGACACTAAATAAACTACAATAGTAAAAAATCAATCATAATATCCCAAAACTCAATTTTTTATTGTTAAGTTATAAGCAGTATTGTCATATTCAAGCCTTTATTTGTTAAGCGAAAGACTACCTCATCGTAACTCAATTAGTAAAACATATAGTGTGGATCTCCACATTTTAAAAGATGAAATTCACTACAATAACTTAATTTAGTCTACCATATATTATTGCTATTATCAGTTTTATAAAAGACGTCAGTCTTATCTACATATTTGAAAGTCTTGGGAATTTGATTTATAGTGATTAGATACAGATGATGAAATTTGTATATCTGATCATCTTGTATGCTAAAGCTTCGAATGCCTTATCATAGCTGCTGCATAATGATCCGTCTATATCATATCATCTTTTGACTAAATGTGGTTATGCTACTTAATATATGAGACAATTCACAGCTAAAATGGATTTTATGACTTGCCGAGGCATATATATTTCATAGTAAAACTTGAGTTGGCAATGAAATGTATCATCATCAACCAACGCTAGGACTAAACACACTAAAGACCGATACCAAAGGGACTGATAGGCGGCATCTGATCAACTGCCGCCTGTGCAGAAGTCTGGACCATCACCACCAAGTAAAAATCCAGACCTCTCACATACCCCCTGGTTTATTCGAGTGAATTAGAATGGTCTTAGTAGGCTTAGCTTTTATCTATTCCTCACTTTTAGGGTGTAATTTAAGTACTTATTACAAAGCTCTCTTTAAGAGAGTAACATTTTACTACCTATACTTAAATAATATATACGCATATTTTTCATATTTAACTCTATGACTCTTCATGACCCAAACATGTTAAATCCGTATGTGTTATTAGATCCACATTTTTCTGCAACAGCCTGTCTTATCATTTCTATTATTTCAGCGTTTCTTGCGTTTGTAATATCATGGTCGTTCTATAGATCTTATAGATTTTCTGGCTTCGGACATCTTTTGGGTTTGCCAACAGGATTCATACTATTAGGCACATCTTTTCTATTTCATTATTTAAGTCTAAATTATAGATTCAATGATTTCTTGTACCCCGAATTATTTTGGATTCAGTTAATACTTCAATCTAATGGATTAGCATTAATTGCTATCTCTTATAGATTTAAAGTTCGCAATTATAATAATTCTTCCTCATTCGAGCCAAATTTAGAGATTAATGATAGTAGATATGGCTTACCTCCATATCCTGCCCGTTTCAGTATTACAGCAAGAGATGCGTTAACAAACTGCTTATTTATATTATTAATTTTAATACCTTTTGTAGTCCCAGCGTTTGATCTGATGCTTAAACCTTATTTTGATTATGCAGGGCTTGCAGATTTGGCATTTATTATGACTATCTTTAATATGATATTTTTGGCGTACATACTGTATAATGTCGTTATCTCATCGATCAACAAGTTTAATGCTAAATTCATCTACTCTCTAGGAGCATTTGCACTGCTTGGGCTTGAACAGTATTCCTTATTGTTAGCATATTGGGATAATGGCTCAATTTCATTTATCATCTCAATACTGAGCTCGCATAGGAGGACTATCCTTATTTATGTATTTAATATATTATGCTAGGTCTTCATCACAAAGGATAACTACCGAAATTGAGACAAGATAAAAGACACAAGCTTCAATTATTTTTTGAAATACTTTCTGCTATCGAAAATGATAGGATTAGCAATGGAATAGCAAAACCTACTCATGTACAGCAGTTTTCTAGGTTATCATATGATAAAATGATGAATCACTTGATTGAATTAGAAACTAAAGGAATGATCCATCGTGATGATAATGGCCTTATTTCAATAACTAGTAAAGGTCATAGATATGTAAAACAATATACTGAATTGATGACCCTTATTGAAAGTCTATACCTGTAAGGATAATGATGGTATATAATTAATATCAACTAGTAATAGTCTTATTCAGATACAATATTCAAAACATATTATACAAAATTATCAATAGAGAATCAATTAATGATGCTATCACTAAATACAAGGAAAGTTTCTTATTCTTTATGGAAGAGAATAACTATGTCGATAATTTTAGCGAATTGATGAGTGAAATATAAAGATCTACCTTGTTAAATTAAGGTGAATCAAACTAAACAAATTAAATCAAATCAAATTATACCCTTTCGATAAAGAAGATATGTCACTGTGGCAGTGGCTGGAATACCAAATACAATAACATACGTAATATAAACAAGTGTCGTTACACTTATCTGGAACGAACTAGACTCACGCAAAGCTTTTGCGTATTGTGACGCGAGTTGGCTAGCCGAAGCTGAAGAAATACTAGGATTATTATATACTGTAGTATTAAATGCGGCAGAGGATCCTTTTATACCTCCAACATTCTCAATTCTAATACTCGTAGAACCAGAATTTGCAAATACGTAATGCTGAACATTCATTCCAATTTGTGCGCTGGTAGGGATACGTACTAGTTGTTTTCCATTTTGTATTAGCACAAAATCAAATGATAAAAGATTTGGCTTATTGTTCGCACGATTAAAGAAGCTTACAATGAAGGTTGTTTCATTACCTGTTAGTAACACCTTGGGGTCCTATTATTCATCCAGTTTGATAGAGAACAAAGACCTTAGCAAACGATTGACTAGAATCCATTCTACTTTGTATAGAAGAAATTTGATACACGCCACAAAGTCATTAGTTTCTTTATTAGAATCTACGATATCTAACTAAACTATTAGAAAAGTAATTTTAACCCTATAGAGCTTCAAAATATGTTCAATATACTGTGTATAACGTAAAATTACGATTTATCATATACTTAATTGTAGGCTCTCAACTGCCAATTTTAGAATATTTACAATCATTGTTATCTCCATTCCAACTTCTTCATTAGCCTCTAATGACATGTTATCTACGTCAGTTTCAAAACTCCTACCGAATAGTTCAGAAATGCAAATCTAGTGCCTGATGACGGCTTGTAAATGCCAGACCTCTTCAAGCTGTTTTCTGTCCACTCTGTCTTACAAGTCCATATTCAGTAACTATGGCAGTCTCGGTACTGTCTTTCATTATTCCATTTCTTTCATCATAGTGATACTTAATGACGGTGCTTCCTCAGAATTCCCTAGCCTTGGCTTATTCCAGTAAGTAATTAATTTAGAAACATCTAATTCTTTCAATTTGCCTTTGCCAAATTACTGTTATTTCTCGACTCTATCTACATCCAATATCCTATTGACAATGGTCTTTTCTTTGTGCTCGAACAACAGATCGAATATCATGGCTAATATGGGGACTGTCAGGCACTTAAATTCTAATATCTCTTCCGTTCTTGGTGAACTTCCTAACTCGTATCAATATTCTTGACTCGATCAAATATTGCGATTGTCTCTATCTTTACTGCGATAAGACTGACGAATACCCATACCACCCCAAAGAGTTAACATTCTTGTGTATTATTGATTAGTTTTGTTATGCTTTGTTCCACTAAACATAAAATAGAATCCCCACTATACTTTAGAGTATGAAACAGGAAGAAGATAACCAATCATGTGTTCATTTGGATCAAGCAAATCAAAAAATTGCTCCAAATACACCCGAAGGCTGTGAAGAATGCTTGCAAACAGGATCGTCATGGGTACATCTGCGTCTATGCTTGGCCTGTGGTCACGTTGGATGTTGTGATAATTCTATGAATAAGCACGGTACAAAGCATTTTCATTCTACAGGGCACCCAGTTATTAAGTCATATGAGCCTGGGGAGAACTGGAAATGGTGCTTTGTAGATGAAACATTTAGGGAATGAACGTAACCATCACTACTATTATTTCTACTACTGAAATAGCATTAAAAGACAAGGATGAAAATGATCGTGAAATATGGCTAAAATTGAACCCTATTTTTGGTTGTTAATAATGCTAAAAGTATAATATTAGGTGCAAATCCAAAATCGTCATAGCAACTTGTTAGAGTCTTAACTTATAGACTATATCAATAGGCAATACTAGTTTAGGCATTTTTAGGCATTATTTTGTAGATTTTTCCATCGAAATATGTCAGAACATACAAGTTGCCTCCGGGGTCTGTTTTGATATCGGTTATTCTGCCCTGGAAATTACTCGCGAATAAAGTCTTTAAGATTTCGTTCTTATTATCAGCTACACGATCCGCTAGTTCGGAATGTGGACTACTATTTAGGTTTAGATGGGTTCTATTTGAGTTACTCACTTTAAAATAATATATGTTACCGAGGTTTATGTCACCAATGAAAATGTTATTTTTATATTTTATTCCAAAGCTTGAAGAATTAAAGAATTCTATGGCAGTAACACCAATCGGTATGCGCCAACTAAATTCAGGATCAGAATAATATGAACCTGGTAGAGCGAAGAGTCTACTCTTTGTCGGCGTATCATTATTGCGAGAGATCGGTCCCATAACTTTATCCCAGCCACTATTAAATCCTGGTTTCACCAAATTAATTTCATCATAACCGTTTTCTCCGTTCTCAGTATCCCATAAAAGGCCCGTTACAGGATCAAATGCCATTCCAAAACTATTTCGAATACCATATGCGTAACTATAATCTAGACCAGCAACATCCGTGGTGCTGTCAGATATATTATCATTGAGAAATGGATTACCTGCAGATGGCAAACCACTTATAGGATTTATCCTCAATATGACAGATGAGTAGCTACTTTTTTTACCATATTTGTAGTTCTGCATCATAGTATTGGGTGAGTTCAAATCCCCAACTGCCACGTAGAGCTGATGATCCCTGGGGCCAATTATCATCTTCCCACCGTTGTGGTATATGCCTGCCGAAGATGGCAATTCCAAGATTAATTTAGGGTTTATTAGAGAATTCCCATTCCAGTCATATCTGTAAACTACGTTCTTTATTTCACTATTTTTTTTCAATTCAGTAAAGTAGATGTATACATATGCTTTTGGAATGGTAGGAAACAGATGTGTTGGCGATAATGAGGAGGATGACTGTAACTTGCTTTTCATGTCTTTTCCTGATTCACCCGTTGTTGAAGTGTTATCTAAAATGGCCAAACCTAATAACCCTCGTTCTCCCTGATTTTCTACTTTCAATCTTAGTAAGGGTTCTGTTTTTAGCACACCGTCTGATATATGACGGACATTGCCAGTATTCTTTTCCGATACCAGAATATTACTATGATCTAAAAATGCCATATTGGTTGGAAAAGATAGGTTACTGGTAACCAATTCTATCCTAAGATCGTCATTCTTTGTCAATACTGGATAATGCGGATCTTGGTTATGAATCACATAATCTTGAAACAAGAAACCTGCTATAATGACAAGCGCAACTACAGCCATAATGGTGAGGACAAATGGGACAAAAAGGGTTCTTGTCGCTAGCTTTCTACGTTTTGTTGTTGTCAAATTGATAGTTTTATCCTGAGAAGTAGATAGCAGGATCGCTACCATTGGCACGACATTTATAGATTATCGTATGCTACATCCCCGCCAATTCTACTCTATCGGATTGATTATAAAAATCATATGATACATTCTACGAATGTATTATGTTAGGGATCGTTGTACTAACAAGATGGTGATTATTTGAAGGGATTAAATTTGTACGTGAGGAGGATCAGGATCTAATTGACAGAGACTGAGGTCGAATCGGAGCATGATGACAATATTTAAAAGGCCATGAAGAGACCTTACTTGGAATATAGCAATTTTGTAATTTAGGCTAATGTAGATAACAGATAATATAGTAGTTGAATTAGCACCGACTGAGAAGCAAAGTATAGGTAATTTGTCCCAGAGTATTTAGACTGGACTATTAGAACAATTTTGGCGATCTCAAAAGTCTTATATTTTATGTCTTGATGATAAGATCAAGAGCTATAATATTGATGGGACTATTGGTAAACGAATAAACCTGCTCGAGGTAGTTAGTAGTAATCCGAATCGAGGATTAAGGTTGAAATTCGGTACGATCTTAATTAACAGAATCTATTATGAAACCGATCCTGCTAATGGTCGATGACGATCCTAAGGTACTACGAGCTATCGAGTTTGATTTGCACCAGAAATATGGCAACCACTTCAGGGTATTAAAGGCAAACTCAGGAACAAGTTCACTTGATCTACTCAAGTTATTGAAACCTCGAAATGAGCAGACTGCACTATTTCTAGTAGATTAGAGTAATGCCGCAAATGACAGGTGTAGAATTCCTTGAACTAGCCATGAAAAATTATCCAGATAGTAAACGAGTATTGCTTACAGTCTATGCCGACACGGATGCGGCTATCAAATATATCAATAAAGCAAAAAATTGATTTCTATATCATGAAACCATGGGATCCACTCGAAGAAAATATGTATTCGCTACGTCGCTAATGCTTATTATCAATATTCTACGATCCTACTTAATGGTTGAAGGTATTATAATAGGATTTTCTGACATGCTGAGTATAGCACAAACAGTTGAAATAGTAGGAACTATGGTATTGACACTTTTTTCTCAAAGAAGCAAATACAGAGTCTGTCAATTGATACACAAACTAGAGGTCTCAATGACTTAAGTGAAAAGTATCTCAAGATGGTAGAGCGTGCCATGGAAGACCAGTCGATACAAAGGGTGATAGATAACGAAGTAAAGCTATCACGAGTGGAAGCATACTCATTTTATGTACTGTGGATATGTTTCTCATGCATATGCAATGCGTAAAAGAAAAGTACTTGATGATAATGAATTGGCAGGTTGGTCACAATGGATGAGACATATATTTCGAAGGGGAACTATCAAAGAAATATGGAAACAAATAGAGTCAGACAAATGGTTTAATCCAGATTTTCAGAACTTCGTAAATAAAGAAATAGTAGGAACAAAACTTACATGATAATTCAATTAAGAAATAACGTATTTGATAAATAGCTAAAGGTTAGTTACCATCGTACTACAAGTAATTGACACTCAAAGATCTCAGGAAAAGAGTTACCTTCACTGTACAACGATAATCCAGTCTATTTGAAATATTGTAAAACGTCATTTTGGATTTGGGACATCAAACAAGATAAACAAGAAGATTTGATAACGAAGGTAGATTGCTGCTTCAATTATTTCATTAGTTACCACATTAAGTGACAATTGAAAAACGAATATTTGGTTATCAAAAGGCGTTGTATGATAAGCCACTTGTTCCAAATACAAATAATTCATTACAGCATGATAAGCGCAAGCACCTATGGGTTAGAAAGGCTACTAGTTTAGATATTATTGAATTCATACGAGATCGATATATTTATTGTTGGATTTATTCAGTCTAGCAAGTCGATATCAATAGATTAAGAAATAAATATTTATTACCAATAAAGAACTGTACCACAAAGTGAATAAAGAACACAATTATCAGTCTAAGGTAATAATATTCAATTGTCAATAGTTTTTGATATAATAAGACCGTTAATAGAATTCATTATTTCATTTATTTCTAGAGTCGGCTATCTTGGGATATTTTTTTTAATGGTCCTTGAAAGTGCAATGATTCCAATTCCTAGTGAAATCATAATGCCTTTCTCAGGCTTCCTGGTCTCAGCTGGGAAATTCGGGCCTATACTTGTAGTACTAGCTGGTTCATTAGGAAATCTAGTTGGCTCGATTTTAACATATTATTTTGGTTTGAGGGTGGGCAGAGCGTTTATCATCAAATATGGGAAATATGTATTCTTTAAGAGAGAACATTTGGAATTCACAGAAAGACTCTTTAAAAACTATGGAGACAAGATTTCATTTGTAGGCAGATTATTGCCTGTAATAAGAACATATGTTTCACTCCCAGCAGGGATAGGAAGGACAAATTTTATTAAATTTGTGTTTTATACGCTAATTGGTTCTCTTATCTGGAATTCCATACTTACGTTTGCTGGAATGCAACTTGGAAATAATTGGAAAAATATTGACAGGTATTCTATCTATTTAGATATAGTCACAATTTGTATAATTGTAGGTTTTAGTGCCTGGCTTGTACTCAAATTTAAGAAGGGAAGGGAGAAACAGGTATCATAGAAAACTTTATGTATGGTGTCTGGAAGCAAAACATGAATCTGCAAAGATGAGTTCGAGATATGAATAAAATACTTATTGGTTTACCAGTTTCGTAAATAGTATTTAATATACCTGTTTAATTTACTGAACAGGGTGATCGACTGCTGTTTGATTTACATATAGATAATTTGTGTTTGGGTCAAATCTAATTTTATCCATAGTTATTACTCTAAACGCATTATCGTGTAGATATTTCATTTCTGCATCAAACAAGCCTATATCAGGTACTGAATGGTTTTCGGCTATTGTCTATGGTGTGGTATGCCATTATAGGTATTGCGTTAATTGTACCATTCATATTATACTGTGTCAGACTATTTACATCGTCAACAAATTTTGAAAATATAATCCTATCATTGTTAATGTATTTCTGATCCCAAGAATTATGGCTTTGTTCTCTAATCGAATATCTATTTACGGGATTTAGCTCCCCATGCTCATTATAAGTTTTGCAATTGGTTTGGTTGGGAGATTTTTCATACCTGGTACAATGCAAAAACATTAAATGAGCAAATCCGTTATCGGCAAGATCATAATATTTAGAAATTTCATTAATTATAGTTGAGTTATTCCATGCATCCCCGTAGGGCACTGCAAAAATTGTAGCCGTGATCCCGTGATCTGCTAGACATTTCTTTGACTGACTAATTTCAAATTCCAAATCTTTGTAAGACAAACCATTCAGATCTCTGTGTGTCACAGCTTTAGATTCCATATCTTGACCTTGACTGTGCAATGCCTGTATCATTTGCCAGCTCATTCGTGGACTTTTGTCATCATCTACTGTACCTACCCAGTCGCATGTTACAAAGAAACTGCCTTTAAAGCCATACTTGTCAAGTATTGGTTTTGCATTAGTATATTGAGTTTGCGATATATCCCCAAAAGTTAAAATTATCAATTTGTTTAAATTATTAATACTAGTTTTAGTACGATTTTGATCAACTGATCCGATCTTGTTATGATCTTCACTTCCGAACACCACGATGTTATCCAGGGGGACATTTGAATCAAGGACTACCAGTATTGTTAAAACTAACAATGCCATTACCAACTGTTTCTGGATGCTTGCAAACAGGCGAATGGAGGATGAAAGTATCATCGTAATATAGTATTAGGTATAATTATCTAAACTTATATAAGATTGTACATAGCTCCAAATAGAATTATATTCTATGTTCTATATAATTAGATAACTGTACTTCTCTTAGATATGGGCAATTATATGATGTTTTGGATCAGTTTAATAACATCAATAAGGAATACCGTCTAGCATAATGGTTGGATCTTTTCTAGGAAAAAATTTATTTATTTTCTAATAAATTCATCATTTTAGTACAGATGAAATTATTGGTTTGTGTGTAATTAATTCGCTAGCACGAATCGGACATGTCACTGATTATGTAAAAGGCTTGGCTAGTTATAAAACAAAACAAAAAATAAAATTGTGCTACTGTAATATTCTGTTCTAACCTTAAGTCTGCTTAATTAATTTTCAATATTTTTCTTCATTTCTCTTGACATCTTCTTTAAATTCTTGAGCGGTCATTTCATATGTTTCCATAGCATGCTTTTTGGTATTTTCAAATAATTCCTTGTTCTGTTATCTGCAATCATGTGAGAACAGTTCGGATTGCCCGCCTCTATATAATTTATTTATAACATTGGGTTCATGTTCAAAACCATCCACCGTATATAAAGATAGATTACTATTAATGGCAATCTGAATATATTTGTCAATCTCTGTCTGCTCGTATAAATTTTATTCGTTGACATGAGTTGAGATATTGTGGGGAAATAATTGGATTGCTACATTACTGCCTGATACTTTAGTAAATTACCCATCTTGATAATCGTTGCTTATAGGAGTATCTGTCATTCCATAAACGTATCGATTAAGCTATAGTGTTACCAATACTAGAGTAACATAGTTAATCTATTCTTATATCTCAAGTCTACATTATTAACTTGTGAGGTGAAATTGTTAAAAATGCAGATTAATATTATTAATAAGCTAAAACACGACAAAGTAACCTTTGGATTGATAGCTGTATTGGTGATCGTAGTTGGAGTATTGGGATATATAGTCTTAAGCATATAGTGGACCAGTAATTCATCTGGAGCCATAATACTTTCTTTTTTTGAGCGTATAAAATCAACTAATACTATTTTATCTTTTCAATCATTTAATCATTTATGATAAAAGTAACAATTACGCGACGATACATATTACGAGATATGTTTTTGACAAGTAGAGATGGACTATTATTAATAGTTTTGATGTTGACAATTCCAATATCTGTGTCATATCTACTGTCTTGTTATATGAACAATGGGTAATTTTCTTTTAGATATTTTCCTATCGTCTAAGCGCCTCTAGAGGAGACAGCCTTGAAGCTCTCCAAGCTGGAAACAAACCAGCAGCTAGACTCAGTATTACAGAAAGAATCCACACATCGAAGAGGCTAACCGCAACGAAATCTGGAGTTATATGGGATGCTCCTGCCCCAGGCCCAGCTCCTCCGGGACCTGGCGTCGTTGGACTAGAGCCAGACGTCAGAACATAAGCACCACCAATGCCGGTCACTATTCCTAATGTAGCCCCCAAAAGACCAATAAATAATGCCTCTACTAAAAATAGTACCAGGATGAACCTGCTTTTTGCACCAATAGCTTTCATAGTTCCAATTTCTTTCGTTCTTTCGTTAACTGAAGTATAAAGTGTAGTTATAATTCCTACAGCACCTACTAATAATGCAATAAACGCTATAGCCAATGTAAATGCACTATTTCCACTTTGAAATTGTTGTCTTGTTTGCAGTATCGCTTTAGGAGTAATTACTCCAATATTATTACCATATAATCCAGTAATTTCTTGTTGAACTGTATTAACATAGTCACCAGATAATGCAGCCACTACCATCTGATTGTATTTTCCTCCTTTATGGAACAAGGAATTGCCAGTAGCTTCGTTAATAATTACGGCCCTATCGATCTGATTATTGCCAGATGGTTGAATTATACCACTTATTACAAAGCTCTTTGATTCATCTTTTGATTTCCCGGTAGTAGCATCCACGTATGTAAATGTCACTCTAACCGTTTGACCAACTGTTACAAATGGGGTAGACTTGCCTGGAGGATTAGCTATACTGTCTCCTACGAGCATAGACGAAGGATTATTTGATTGAATTACTGAGCCAGGAACAAGTTGGAGTGAAGGATTAATCAAGTATATCTTCTGTGGATCCATAGACAGCACCTGCGAGTTCAAAATGTTTCCTTGCGCATTAATCTGCAGTTGACCCTGATAAGATGGAACTACTTGCTCAACAAACGGCAATGATTTTATTCTATTAACTACCTGGGAATTTAGGATGATCGTTGGTGTGCTAAATCCTCCGCCACGAAATCCATGCTGACCAGAGCTTACAAACAAAACATTTGGAGCTAGAGTATTTAATTGCTTATTTAGAAACTTGCTTTGTCCAGCACTCATTCCGTTGAGTGCGACCATTAGGCCACTACCTACTACAACCATTAATATTGTTAGGGCAGATCTTGCCTTCCTATCCTTAAGTGCATCAAACGACAGTACGAAAATTTGTTTGATGTTTTTATGGGAATTTCCGGCCTTGCGTATTACTAGTGTGGACTTTGAACTATGAATTGCTCTGCCTGTTGCAGACTCTTTAGAACTCGAATCATCGCGTATACCATTGTTAATCTCTTTGACACCCATTTCAAGCTTCCATTTTTGTATTCTGATTTTCCAATAGAGCAATTTACCTTGATGACCCAATTCTAGTCGAAAAACTCTTCAGTAGCTTTGATATTCATCCATTCATTTTCTAGATTGCTAGTTTCCTTGCACATACTTTTATAGTTAATATCTACAAGTCGTATACAATTAAGAAGAAGATATAATTCATTAAGCATCAATATACACATAATAATCGGAGCTATTGTTATAAAAATAGTGTTATACATTCGACGAATGTACTATAACGAAATGTAAATCTTCATTTTTATTTATCCCTTTGTCATAATTTCAAGAGCTTTGAGAAAGGAGCATACATACAATACTTATTACAATAGCTCAAGCGAATTCATAATATCAGTAAAATGTTTGCATACATTAGATATCGTGAATATCTATAGTACTTGAAATTTTGCGTATCTCATCTCCTGCTATGGTCCATGTTACAACTGTTTTGTAGTAGCCTTGTACAGCATTGGCAGTAGCCATTATCAATTAGAAATCAAGATATACTTTCAAAATGCCTAGTAAGTAGTGATTAGTAATGAAAGTAAAGCCTATATTGTATTTTATAGGGTTAAAATTAGTCGCAAATTAGATGGAAGCAGACTAGTTCAAAGTTAATAAAAGGAAATGAGTGGTGAAATATATATGCAAATAAATGCCATATTATCTGACTACGATGGAACATTGTGTCCAACAACTTCTATAAATAACGAAGACAATGCTGTCGCAAAAGAGATAGAAAATATTTTATGGCATATTTCTGAAATGATACCGGTCTGCATTGTATCTAGCAAAGATTTTGAATTTCTTCATAGAAGGACTAGATATGCTAACGTGACTTCTTGTATTATGGGAATTGAGACTCTGGTTTTACAAAGACATAAAGTGATGGCAGATTTATCGACATATTCAGAAATTGGGAAAGCGGAAAGACATTTGGAATGTCGAAATCTTGGCTGTATAAAAGAGAGTTATTTAAGGAACCAAGATGAGATACTCCAGTACAACTCTCATCTATTATATCAATTAGCAGAACTCGTCAGAATCAATTTTGATGAAATACGGATTGAAGAGAAGTTTACTGTGACCGGTAAAAAAGTATTGGCAGGCATAACATTAGATTGGAGAAACGTAAAGGATTGGAAACTATTTAAAACACATTCCGAGCCACAATTGAAAAAAATGATTATTCAAAAAAAGCAGAATGGACTTGATTCGAAACGACCTAATATATATATTCAAAATTATAGCACTCATCCATTTCTTGATCTATATTCTACCACATGTGACAAGGGCAGGGCATATGACCAAATTATTTCAATGATGCCAATTGTCGAGAAAAGACAATGTAATGTAATCTATCTAGGCGATTCAGAGAATGATAATCCTGGGTTTCGAAAGGCCACAGTTTCAATTGGCATATACTCTGATACTAGATTGAAACCAAAATTAGATTGTAGATATTATCTTCACATTAGTAAGCTATCGATATTCTTAAAAAATCTCCTCGCAAACAGTTTACAATTTTCACCCAGTCTAATTACCAGGTAAGCCAAGAAATAATGCAGTACAAAGACTATGAATAATCAATATAAGATGACTAGTGGAATTGATACTATGAGGAAGGCTATTATTTGATAAACCTTGCGATATAAAGTGGTATTTAGTAGACAAATAATAACAACATGTATTAATTAATTGACATGCTATATAGATATTCATGGTAGAACGGTGGCTTGGGTTTACTAACCTGCCATTACTGGAACAGGCTCGCGCCAGGGTAACTAGAACATTAATTGATGGTATACAACTTAACATGTCAACTGAAGAGGCGAAAAAATTGCTGAAAAGACATGTAAATACCAAAATCAATCTGGTAACTATGATCGTAGATATTAATGACTCAACACAATTGAGTCTCTCATTGCCTGAGGACAAATTCGCTTTAGTATTACAAACTTTTGTTCAAGAAGTAAGTATTGCTGTATTAGGTTATGGTGGCTATGTGTTCAAGTATGAAGGTGATGCCATAATCATATTATTTTCAGCGGGTTTTGACGAGGTCAAAGCATGCGAGAATGCGTTACGATTTTCAACAGCAATATTGGGAATCATGAGAGAGGTTATTAACCCCATATTTAGAACAAATGACTTACCAGAAATTTCGGTAAGAATCGGACTGGCTTATGGCTATATCTTAGTAGTACTTTATGGTAAGAGTGTGGAGAGTGCACACATAGACATAATTGGTTCTAGTATAAGCTTGGCTGCAAAGATTACATCTATCGCAAAGGCTAATCAGATATTATTAGGAGAACGTATTTACAATATTCTCTTATCGTCCATTAACTATGAAGAAGTAGATAATAATAGCAAATTTATGGAGGTAAATCTTGATACTGCAAAATGGAAATATCTATCTCATTCTGATTCCCAAAGTTTGTATCGCGTATATGAATATTTAGGAGAGTGATAAGTTATATCCAGTGGATATAAATGACTAAAAATAGTTAACATATATTTTGAATCCTTCCAACAAGACTATTAAAAATAGAAAATAGATAAATTATTTAGCAATTTCATCAAATCAATAGACCGTCAAATATACTCCATAGAGGATTCGATCCTAAATATGTAGAATCAAATTATTCCCTTTCGGTAGAGAATATATGTTGCTGCAACAGGCAGCTGGGATACCTATTATAATAGCATATACAACATAGACAAGTGTTACAAGACTTATCTGAAATGAACTAGACTGGCGATTAGATTTCTCGTATTGTGATGCAAGTTGGCTAGCAGAAGATGAAGAAATACTGGGATTATTATACACTGTAGTATTAAAAGGCAGCAAAGGCAGTTTTTATACCACCGACGTTCTCTATTCGAATATTTATAGGACCAGAATTTGCAAATACGTAGTTTTGTACATTCATTCCAATCTGTGCACTAGTTGGAACTCGTTTCAGTTGCTTTCCATTTTGTAGTAGCACAAAATCAAAGGCTAAAAGATTAGGCTTATTGTTTGCGCGATCAAAGAAGCTTACAAAAAATGTTGTTTCCTTACCTGTTAGCAATACTTTAGGCTCCCAACTCAATCCTACTTCCATCTTCCCATCAGGAGTAAATGCATATACAGGAAGTTTATCTATTCGTTTGCCAGTGTTAGTCACCGGGTAACTAGGTATAATAATATTCTGTGCCTGAGCTTTTACATTAATTACTCCTTCCATCCATGGATGAATAGTACAGAAATAATTGTATACCCCAGGACTAGTAAAAGTATGTGTCCAAGATTGTCCTGGCTTAAATAGACCACTATTAAAATCGCCTGTTGGAGTACCCTTCTTGTTAACGTTAACTAAGCTTTCCATACCAGCTCCAGCACCGCTTGTAACAGTATGGGCTTCAGTATCCTGGTTTATCCAGGTTACGGTGTCGTTTGCACCTATCAGTAATTCTCTTGGCAAATACCATTGTTTAGGACCTAGCTTTGTTATATCAACTTCAGGATTCGCTGATCCCTTAGGGATGGTTATAGTATAATGCTTGCCAGTTATAGCATAGGCTAAATTGTTATAATGTATATTATGTAAAAGAGAAAAGGAATGAACAAGAGAAAATAATAGGAAGCAAATTGCAATACTTATGATGAACGGTAACGCTGTAATGGATAATCTTGTAGCAGGCAAAGTCGTTTTATCTTCGCAATTGATGCTCACAGCTGGCGATTAGAGAACTAGCTCAATTTGTGAATTTGTATTTACCTTAATTTTATTTCTATTTTTAATGTTAGAATGTTCTTTATTCCAATGATCTGCGAATTTAATTTTCGTCTTTTCAATCCTTGAGTCCGATTGTATTAGAAAATAAAACATAAACCTCCAGCCCAACTTATTACATTCTTTGCATTTGGATACATAATTTGAAGAAAAGCCATATGCCTCGCCTACCACGCATGTTGACGAATTCTTAAGTTCTCGGTACCATTGTAACCGAATTGTTGAAAATGGAGGGACATTATATCTTACTTGATTCAGACGTTCTGACCATATCGGGGATATTTCAGAAAATAGTAATTCGTTTGGCGATCTACAACTGGCTATATTATCATAAGGGGCTTTTGCATACATTATATTAGTATAGAAATAATAATATTAAACTGTATATGATTGCAACTGATTGCAATACAACTACAATTTTCCTCGTGGATTTAATCTAGCTATTAAGGATTAAAATATGCGAGTAACTAAACAAGAAAGAGTAGGAGACAGAAAAGTACACAATAAATGATAGCGAATTGGTTGATTTCTTTAGGAGTGTACTAGCATCTTTTTGTACTTTCGGAGATTATAACAGTGAATGGTTTGCGTCAAGTACATGTGTATTCGGTGCACAATCATTACGTGGTGGGTAATTATTCTAACCTTTTTTGGCCTTGGCTCCTTGTTTATCGATCTTTTTGAATGATGGATTAATCATCATCATTGCAACCCCTGCTGATATTATCCCTGTAGCAATTACAGTTTGAGTGGTTATCGGTTCATTCAGTATAACCCATCCTAAGAATACCGCTATCACAGGTACAATATACGCAAATGTATTCGCTAACGATGGTGTAGTAGATTCAAGAAGCCAATAGAATATCGAATACCCAATTGCAGTACATACTATGGTAAGAAATAGAAAAGATATCAAAATGTTATTTGTTGGCGAAAAAAGTGCTTTTAGACCATAAATTTCATCAGTATCTGTAAATATTGATATAGCCAGTAAAATTATACCGCCTATTAGCATAAACATTCCGGTAGGCAAAAGAATAGCCCGTCCAGTACTTAAATCACGTACTGGATTTGAATAAATTGAGCCCATTGCCCACGAGATGGAGCTGATTGTCAAAAAAATAATACCAATCCAACTAGATCCTCCTCCTTCTATAGTAGGAAGTACAAGAATGATGAGTCCTACGAAGCCAGTAACAATTCCTGCCGAGCCCAACCTAGTCGGTATTTTCCTGAAGAACATTAATACAAATATTGCCACCCAAATTGGTATAGTGGAGTTAACAAGGGCTGCAGCTCCAGAGGACAAATATTGAGCTCCCAATGCTAATAATCCCTGTCCTCCCACAATGAAGAACAAAGCTGACAATATCCAGCTTCTCCACATCTGTTTATTTTTTATCGTAATGTGATGATAATCTATTGTATTGGATCGCTTAAGGTTGATATAATGCAGGATATAATGGGTTGCTATTAGCAATATTCCAGCCATGAAAAAGCGCATCCCAAATGCAACAAGCGGTGTGACTCCCTCTACTACAATCTTAATCGCGATGAAGCTCGACCCCCACAAAATTGATAGCATCACTATAGACGCTAACACCATTGGCTTTGAATGGTGCATGAGTCCTAACAGGTCTTTCTTTATATTTATTTTGTTAGTCCATAGATAATTCGTAAAAACTATCACAATAATTAAAGATTCGTTAGCCTGTGCAGATTATAGGCTAGGCATATGAATGGTAATTCCCTGTTCTGTATTCTAGTTAATCCCGACATCAGATGCCCTCCAAATAGTGTTTATGACTACGCGCTTAGATATATGATTAGAATACGTATTTGAAAAGTGTTTATACATAGCCATGAAGGAAAATTGATTGTACACAGTAAATATTAGTTAAAAGCAAGTCCTAGACATTTTTGTTGTTACTAAAGTTTTTTGTTACTAAAATGTATGTATACATAATCATTAATCATTATAAATGAATAGATATGTGCTTTCATCAAATGGTCAGATGATGATATAGCTGAATTCGTTGTGAGATTGGTTGGAAAACATCATACTAATTACCAGCTCTTTTCATGTGAAAATGAAGAGATGCATTAGCAGGTCAAAACTTACGGATTTGGATCACTTGCAGGAGATCTGAAGTTTTCTGATAGTTAGGCGTACAATTAGTTAGCCTCTTCTAAGTATCAAAAATTAGTGAAAACCTTTTATGCAATATTGTGGCTACAGTCTTATGGAAAAAGTATGTGATGAATGCAGTCAGCAATTAAAGGATGATTCGGATCTCGCAGCACATTTAAACCAGTACCATAGAAGATCATTTTGTGCTGCATGCAAAAAAGAATTTGACAACCCTGAAGCTCTGCAGATCCATGTAAAAAATGTTCATGGACTGCATCATAATATCTGAATTCCCTTAATATCTAAAGTTATAACTAACATCTGTTTGATTTATTAGAACTCGACATGAAATTAGATCAATTATTTGAAAGTGCGAAAAATGTTTTACAAGGTAATTGGAATGGAAATTTTACGATTCCTTCACCAACACTTTATCCACATCAATGGAGTTGGGATTCTGCATTTATAGCCATAGGCAATTCGTATTCCAATACCGAGAGGGCCATCAAAGAAATAGAATTCCTGTTTGATGCACAGTGGAATAATGGAATGGTACCCCATATTGTCTTTAATGATAAAGAAAAAACATATTTTCCTGCTGCTGACTTTTATGAGATAACCAGGTCGCCATATGCTCCCAAACATATAGGAACCTCTGGTATGACACAGCCTCCAATGCATGCTATAGCTTGTTACTATATTTATCATAACGATACTGATAGTCAGAAAACAAAATCAAAACAATTCTTAAGAAATATATATTCCAAGTTAAAACTTTTCCATAAATATCTAATGACAGATAGAGATCCAGAGAAGTCTGGCCTAGTCACTATATTACACCCTTGGGAATCAGGTCTTGATGATGCCCCAGTATGGGATCATGCACTATCCAAAATAAAGATAGAACACGTTCTGAAATTTCAAAGATTAGATGTCGTTGCTGTAGATGGTGCAAAGAACACAATTCCAAGTGATGATATGTACAACAAATTTATTTATATGATAGAACTAATGAAACAGTTTAACTATGACGAAAAAAGAATGTATGAAAATTTTCCTTTCAAAATAAAGGCCGTAATTTTTAGTAGTATACTGTATATTGCAAATAAATACCTAATAAAAATTGCTGAAATAATAGAAGAAAAAGATACAGAGGAGATAAGAGAATGGATATCTAGATGTGAAAAGAATTTTTATAAATATTTTTTCCCCACAGGACAAAAGTTAGAACAAAAGGAAGATGGATTATTTTACAACTACGATATTATAAGTAAAGACTGGATTCAAAAGAAAACGATATCATCACTGGTTCCGATCTATACCGGACTAATACCTGATGAACAAATTCCCTCATTCCTAAAGTGGATATTACGTTGGAGCGGTACAGATAGTAAAAGTCATACTGCTGCGCTGTCTAGCGTGGATGTACAAGAACCGTATTTTAAGGAATTTACATATTGGAGGGGTCCTGTCTGGGTGAACACTAATTGGATGATATATTTGGGTCTTTTAAAATATGGCCAATTAGATGCGGCAGAGCGGATAAAACAGGGAATTCTTGAATTGGTGAGTAATCATGGATTTAGGGAATATTACGACGCATATACAGGTGAGGGATTAGGTGGAAAATCATTCTCCTGGACAGCCTCCCTAGTAATGGATATGATAAAAAATACGGGAATTGGAATTCCATCTACTGGTGGATAGATACAAGTGAGGATATCGAATACCATGAATCTAACATGCATTTTTATAGATGACGCTTACGCATCGTAGTAGAATTATTATGGCTGATCAAAATAATAAAAAAAAGGTTGCAATTATAACTGGTTCCAGTGAAGGAATTGGAAGAGCTATAGCAATTGAATTTGCAAAATCAAAAGAATATTCGGGCATAGTTACAAATTCTAGAAAAATAGAACGAGCACAGCGTATATCTGATGAGATAAATCTTTTGGATTGTAATTCAATTGCGATTCAGGCAGATGTTTCAAAAGAAAGCGATTGTATAAAGCTTATCGAAGAAACTATTAAAAAATATGATCGAATAGATGTTTTAGTAAACAATGCAGGAATTCAGCAGGACGTACCTTTTGAAGAAACAAGCATTGAGGAATGGTACAAGATAATCGGAGTTGATCTCACTGGGCCATTTGTATGTAGTAGAGAAGCGGTCAAACATATGAAAAAGCAGCAACACCCAAGAGGTGGATGTATTATAAATATATCATCAGTACATCAAACTATACCAAAGCCACATTATGTGCCTTATGCTACGTCTAAGGCTGGAATTGAGATGATGACTAAGACTATGGCTCTAGAATTAGCTAAAGATAACATCAGAGTAAATTTGGTAGCTCCTGGGGCTATAGATACAGATATGAATACTATCCTAAGAAACAATAAAACAGAATTAGATAGTGTCCTTAAACTAATACCAATGGGGAAAATTGGCTCTGCAAATGACGTAGCAAACGTAGTTGAATTCTTGGCCTCAAATAAGGCAAGCTATATCACCGGAGCATCATTTTTTGTTGATGGGGGCATGACATTATACCCTGGTTTTGGTGTAAGTGCTGAACATAATACAGAGAATCATAGTAATACAGCAATTAGAAAGTAGTCTTTTTCTGACATCAGTATCTCTTTTTTGCCTCATGTTTGATATATTATAGATTTCTACTTACATAAGTGCAGCCATATGTATACAGGAGTACAAGTTGTCGAAATGGATATATATCTATCTGTGCACATTTTCTATACTCTGAAATAGATCAGAAATTAATAGTGAATTTAGGCCGCGTAACCACAATGTGGAACGATGCCTGATAATGTCTCATAACGCGATACACTCTTCAGTAATTAGACATATCTTTTTATCACGCAAATTGAATACATTACCTTTAATCAATTGATCGTTGCTCTCCTAACCTCTTTTTGAACAGAGAATCTAGGACGGAGACTTCAAGGTGGTGTACACAATACTACATTGCACTACTATGATCAACATTCTATCATCACTGTCCAGAAAATAGACATGATCTTAAATACATCATAATCATTAATTTACCACAGCATACATGCCCTTTGGATTTGGTAGGCAGCAAGAAAAAGAATGCCAGCCTATTTACTACAAAGATAAAGGATAGAGATGAGTTAGCTGAGATAACCAAGATTGCTGAAATGTTAAATCCTGATGAGCAGGTCTTACTTGTTGCAAAGCAATCCAGAATAAAACCAGGAGGATCCTACATGACACCAAATATAGTATATGCTACAGACAGAAGGATAATCATAAGAGATCCATACATGCTAGGGCTTAAGGAAAATATTGTCGATATCCCATACGATATTATTACAAGTGTCAAGCTTGAGAAGAATATCTTGTCATCTACAATTAAGTTCAAAGCTCCGGGGTTAGTCAGTTCTACTAGATTAGGTATGATGGAAGAGATCATTGATGGACAGGAGGATGAAGAAGGTGGGAAAATTGAATCAATATCAAAGAAAAAAGCAGAGGATTTAGTTGAAATAATAAGATCCGGAATGCAAGGTAGTAAAAAAGCACCTTACACTCTATCAAACAAACAAGATGGAGCATCAGTTCAAGTACAATCAGAACCTCTAGAAAATGAAGGAACGAGGATAAATACTCGAATTCAATCAGATAACCATCCAGTAACATCGATAGCTGATGAATTAGCTAAACTTGCAAGGCTAAAGGACCAAGGGGTAATTACGGAGGCAGAATTTGTACTGATGAAAGGTAATCTGATAAAGAAAACGTAGTGCGAGGTAGGCCCAAGCCATCATTATGTCTTAATATCATCAAAAATCAGAGTCAATATTATTATATTCAATAATCGTCCTTAGACTCTTCTATAGAGTAATAGAATTCTTAGGTGAAGTCGCGCGGATCCAGTTCTATATATAGAACGTGTAATTGTATCTAATGTTTAGAAAGTCAACCCTGACGGATAAATATCGCTGATGGTGAACACGATATTACATGAAAATTATGTACAGATTTGATCCGTCAGAATATCAAAAGCATCCAATAATATCCTCGTTGTGCAGTTTTTCATACAGACTCTGATAGACGAGTGTCCATAGGTTAGGCAGCAGAGCCTTGATTATAATTAGTTCATTTAATCCTACAATTATGAAGATATTACAATTAGTAAGTTTTATAAAAAGATAACAGACATTCATGAAATAGTAAAAATAATTTTCATTATTGGGTTTAATAGAAACGCTCACAAATAATTATTGATATGGGATGACTGTATACTATTATAATGGTGGGCAAGATGACGGGATCTTACGATAGCAGGCAACAATACTACTAGTTCTAATAATATCACTGTAGAAACAAGTAAGGAAAAGGAAAAAGACCACTTTCTCAAAAAGATCCTTATCATAGATGATGACCCTGATATTACTTTAACCTTCACAGTGTGGTTAGATGGGTACCATTATAAGAAAAGAAGGTTTGATGTATATACTTACAATAATCCGATAACAGCATTATCAGAATTCAAACCAAACTTTTACGATGTAATGCTAACTGATATTAACATGCCATATATGAATGGATTTGAAATATGTAAGAAGATACTGGAATTAGATGTCAACGTTAGAGTATGTTTTATATCTTCAGCAGATGTGGATATCGAGCTCTAAGGGAAGTATATCCAAAAGTAAGAAGTACTGGATGTTTTATCAAAAACCAGTTACGATAAATTATCTAGCTAAAAGACTAAATGCGGATTTAGATTAGTAGTAATAGCATCATCGTCATCAACAGTTCTTATAAATCAAGAATCTGTTTTACTTGGACCATCGTCTGGTGCCTCCAACTTCCATCGCTGGCGGTTCAAACTGGAAAGAGAGATAGATTGAGTGGAAGGATTATCAACACTTATTGTTGACTTTCTCAGAAAAAATCTATCGACAATATAAATGACATATGAGTCCACGGCAAACCTTAAACTAATATAATATGATAAGGGTTACAGATTTTTTGCGCTCTTACCGAAATGCCTACTCTAAATGAATATTCATAGCTAATTTATCTTATAGTTAGCTATCGATCTCGGATGTACTGTATATGAATAAGATGCATCACCGTCCTGAACGAACCTTTATTATCTATAGTCATTTTTAATTGCGAAAGGATCTTGTTAAGCTGCGATTGTATATCTGGAGCTGCATTTTTATTATTAGAGGCTGGCGACTTAAGATACTTTGAAACAATTTCTTGAGCTTGCTTGACATATGCCTTTGCATTCTGATATTGTGATTCATTAGCTATATTCATTTTATTAGCCATGGCGGGTATCTTGTTGTTGCTATTGACATTCAATTTCATAGTTGCGACCATGTTAGCCAACTTTGGATATGGAAATCCAAGTGCCTGACCGTAGCTATAAAATATTTCATTTCCAATATTAGCCAGCACAAGCGCCTGATTTGTAGAATTATTTACAGCGTCTTTGTTTACTCTTGCAGATATAGCCTCATCTAGTAGTCCACCAAGTGTATCTATTTTGTCCTTAATGACAGAGCTGTTATTGGATAGCGAAGGTTTATTATTAATGGCCGTTGTAGGTGTATCTTGGCTTAAGGAAATCTTCAAATCATTTAATTCCCTAGTAAGATCCTTTGCAACTCGTTGATTTTTTTCTGCAATTTCTTGACTCCATGTAAAATTGTTTATGGGATCTTTTTCGTTTAATAGTGCTATTGCCTGCATCACATGGGCTTGAACTGATTTGGCATCACTATAATATTATTATTATTATTATTATTATTAGTATTAGTATGTATTAGTAGTAGTAGTGCCATTTAAAACCAGATTCTCAATTAGATTTAACTGAGAATGCACTTGGGCTACTGAGTAAGAAACAATGAATTTTCATTCTGGGAAAAAGTGTGTCCGTATATAAGGAGATGCCGCTATCATCATCAAAGTCGTAAGTATAGACATTGTGCTGATAACCAAGATTTCAAATAAATGATGGTTGGCCCTCACGCTAATATCCTACTTTAAAAGTTTTCTTTAACGAACCTATTTAGTTTCATCCCATCTATCTTGTTAAGTATTATTTCATCATTGAATATATTTTTCTTTCCCTTGTACGCTCTAACCCTTGCAACAAAGGCTTCTTGGTCTTCTGAGTCATTTAATTTAGCTGAAGTCTTCATGTATAACTCTGGACCTTTTGCAAGCATCCCTTTTTCACCTTCAGCTGTAAGTATATAATTCTCTTGGCTACTAGCACTTGCGTTACCCTTTGTAATTTCTTTATGTGGTCGAACAAATCTTAGATCGTATCTATTGATCTTATCCTCAATGGTGAGTTTCATTTTATCCTCTTTGTAATCTTTTTCAATTCTCATGACATACTTTTGTAATGCTTCTAGTTCCAGCATATTATTAGATTCTTCTGAACTATTAGATGATGACTGTTCAGTTTGGCTCTTCCAGATTTGATTTTTCTTGTCCAGTTGTATTTGGTATTGACATTGACATTCGGATATTATCCTTGTCAGTCCAGAGCATTCCCTCTCTTGCTACAGTAATTTTGAATTTACCATCATTTCCCGTAATCTTAAGGTATGAATCTATTGTCTTTTGCAATTCGTCTGACGTCATAGGTTTGGCAGGCCCTCTAAACCATTGATTTTTTGCATTTTCAAAATCTGATAAACCTCTATAATGAACTAGGTAACATTGTTTAGCATTCCACTCTCTAACTATATTAAACGATTCTGTAACAGATATTAAGCCAGTTTCAGGATGCTGATTAAAGCTCTGTGTCCCTAAAATCAATAAATCAGGATTCCACAATAAACTCTCATCTGCAGATTTTAAGGATAGAAAGTCCCAACCAATGACTATCTTCTTGTTGTCAGGCAGTCTGACGACATAAATTACTGAACCTGCCGAGTTTTCGCCATGATAAGCTTCTATCGGTATAATTGACAGTGAACCTACCTCAAAGGCCTTGTTTGGTTCTATAACCTTAAAAGATATTTTAGAATTTACATTGCTAGCATCAACCATTTCAGTAATGACCGGGAATTGGGCAAGAATCTGATCCCGACATTGTGCTGTACAAAATATTTCAAAGGTAGCATCGTTGGACAATCGCCTTATATTTTCCAATAGTAATGGTAAATCCTGTATATGATCATCATGTGCATGGGTTATGAGAAGAGCATTTGGTAGATAGAATGCATCCTGAGATGTATCTGACGCGTCTTTTGTAATTCCCATCATTCCTGAGGTTCTAGAATTAGCAACTGGTGTCCTAATGTAAGCATTGGCAGAAGTGAAATCCGATATATTCCTGATAGACTGCAAACTGTCCAAAACTCCATTACCAATATCAACAAGTAGATGAAAAGTCAACTGATTTTCAGATTCTGCTTGACTTCCATAATTTTCCATAAATCCAATTGGCAAAGGACTTTTTGATGCTTTCTTTTTCATTAAGAACAATGAACACGAAGTGTTTGCACTAATACCATTCTTCTTTACTTCTGCTCCGCGTTCTGATTCCTGCTCGTCTCCTATTGTACTTATGCTGGCAAGACCCTGATAACTATATAATCAAGATCTGATTGCTCCATCATACGAATCAATAATATTAATGATAACATATTAGATAAATGTAACGGTTCGATGTATCG
>CAVXZB010000088.1:0-186235 GCA_963765895.1 uncultured Nitrososphaeraceae archaeon
GGATCCTTTAGCAAATCCAAAATTTCTCGTTGTGCTTCCTGCATAGAAGCCATTTGATTTTTTAGATTCTCCACTTCCTTGTCCTTAATCTGTTTCTCTTCTATGGTTTCGGCATAGGCATCATAAGTTAAAACCATTCGACACTTGGCGCAAAATTTGCTATCTGGTTTATTAGGTTCGTTACAGTGTGGACATTGCTTTGGTCTTATTAGATCAAATCTATCGCTGTCTTGAGCCACTAGCCCATATGCTTCTAGTAGTGATTTTGAGGATTCATTGCCGTAGAAATGAAGATATATCTGAGGCATCATACTATTTGTTGTCCACCCGGCATGCTGACGAAGGGTATGCTCCTTTAATATTTGGGCCTTCATTGTCAATGCGGAGTGTCTATGGATGTAGGGGTTCCATGGTTTATTCAGTAGTGTTTGTATCTTACTTTTTTCATCAAAGGAAATATTTGGATCTGTCAAGAGGGTTGGAAAAACTTTTTCCTTGTAATGTTGATAGATGTCATAAATAGCATATCTAGTAATCTTGCGCCCCATGTTTTTCGCCAAGCCGCAAATGAGTATAGCGTTATGATTTGCGCTCTGAGGGTGATCTAACACCCAGTCTTTCACGTATGGAAGTGAAGAAAAGAGAGGAATTACTCGAGTACCAGTTTTGCCATTGACTAGTATCTCTGCATACTGCTTTTGATCAGTGCGCTTGAAAACAATGTCTTTGATTTTCAGACTCAGGAGTTCATGCGGTCTACAACTAGTCTCGATTGCAAGTGCATGGAAACATTTGTCTCGCTTATTCTTGCAGTATTTCAAATAGATGACGTTATCCTCAGTTGTCCATAGATCTGACGGTTTGTATGCTGATTTTTCCTTCCTTTTTAAGGCTGGGATATTCTGTACAACACTTGGTTTATGACGTTTTGATGGTTCAATATCAGGAAAATAAAGCCATTTGAAGAATCTGATAAAGCAGACAAGTCTATGATTATATGTGGTTATCCACTTATGATGGGCATCTGCAGATTCGGGCTTTCTACAGCAACTGTCAAGGTAGTGGAGTATGTCCTCCTGTTTCATGTCTCTAAACGATTTTTTATTCTTGAAAAATTCTGACAGCAGTTTTAATGATGTGATTATAGTCCTTCTATGGTCACTAGAAAGATTGATCTCGACTTTCATTGACAAGATGTATTTTGAGATAGTAAGTGCATTTTCTTTTGATAACCGCGTTTTTAGATGATCTAGAAAATATGGCTCTATGCCTTCAGTGGCTAACTCGAGCTTTTGATCAAAAAGAGCGTCATCAAAATGATCATGTCCACCATAACTCTGGGTGGAGCTGTTATTATTATCTGCTCTTTCATCTACCAAAGATGCGCATAATAGTTTTTCGTGGTCGAGATTATTTTCTGAATGTCCTACCAAATATAATATAATTTCGTAGATCTGATATATAATGTAGTATTCCTATTTACATGACATCAACATCATGAGGCTGACTTTCCAGAAAACCAGCAGAAGATATCTTTACAAAATTGGCGTTATTCTGCATATCCAATATCGTTTCAGCTCCACAATAACTTAATCCCGATCTCAATCCGCCTACAAGTTGTCTAATTATTTCAACCACGCTTCCCTTGTATGGAACCATAGCCTCCACCCCTTCGGGGACATAATCGTTAAGATCATCCGAATCAACAATTTCAGGACCTTCTTCTCTAAATTTCCTTCCAAGTGAAGCATAGAAGGAAGCCATTCCTCTGTACATCTTGAATTTCTTACCATTTTTGACCATGGTCTTACCCGGGCTCTCGTCAGTACCCCCAAACAAACTTCCAACCATAACCGACGAAGAGCCTGCAGCGATAGCTTTCGTTGCATCACCAGATGTCCTAATTCCTCCATCCGAAATTAATGGGATATCATGATCCTTTGCAATCTTAACACTATCCATAACTGCAGTTAATTGGGGAACGCCGGAACCGGTAACAACCCTAGTTATACATATTGAACCTGATCCTACTCCGATTTTGACTGCATCTACCCCAGCGGAGATCAAATCTTTCGTGCCCTCTCCCGTCGCAACATTTCCAGCTATTAGTTCACAGCTTGGGAATGCCTTTTTGATATTTCGAACAGTATTGATTGCGTTGTCACTATGACCGTGCGCAATATCTACCACTATGGAATCTGCACCACTTTCCAAAAGTGCTTCAGTACGTTCCAAATAATCTCCCTTTACTCCGACGGCAGCTCCTACCAACAATCTTCCTTTCTTGTCTTTTGAAGCGAAGGGATATTCTTCCATTTTCAAAATGTCTTTGCTTGTAACCAATCCGATAATGTGTTTATTGCTATTAACTACAGGGAGCTTTTCAATCCTATGTTGATGGAGCACCTGTTTTGCCTTTTCGATAGTAATTCCCTCCTTCGCAGTTATCACATCCCTGCTCATAAGATCTGATACTTTAGTATCTAAACTATCTAAGAAAGTTATATCACGTCTGGTTATGATCCCGGTCAACATGCTGCTTTCTTCGACCAATAAACCAGAAACTCCGAAGCGATCCATGGCTATTCTGGCTTCTTTGGCAGTGGAATCAGGTTTTATGGTATAAGGTTGTTCGATGATTACTGACTCTGATCGCTTTACCCTAAGGACTTCATCAACTTGATCTTGTATGCTCATGAATCTGTGAATTATTCCTATACCTCCCTCTCTTGCTAACGCAATAGCCATACAAGATTCCGTGACTGTATCCATATTGGCGCTAACAAAAGGGATGTTAAGTGTTATATTTCGTGAGAGTTTAGTTCTTAAATTTGTCTGAGTCCTAGAGATTATATGTGATCGTTTAGGAATTAGAAGCACATCGTCAAACGTCAAACCCTCTTTAAGAGTCAAAATTACCTTATTAATTAGTCATTCTGTGGCGTTATAAGCGTTTTCCTAAATCGGTCATCTCAAATATTGCATCTGCTGGAAAACATGGATTATTTATGAGGAACAATAATAACATAAAGTTATTATTCTTTGATATTTCTATATCTTTTTTCGTCGGCCTTTTTTTCTTAAAGTGTTGTTTTTGGCTTATACCGAAAATTACCAACAAATTAAATAATATCTTCAATTACACGTAAAAGTATAGAGGGGTTGGCTGATTCCTGATGAAAGGCGAAAAAAACAATATTGCGATATTCAACACCTTCAAGACTAGAAGAAACAAATTTACAGGAGAAGCCAAAAGACAGCGAGGGATACTAGCTCACCTTGCAACTGAACAAAGCCCGGAACTTGGTACAAGAACTTCAATAGCCCATTTCATAGCAAAGAAACATGGAATATTATGGCAGAATATTTATTCTGGAATATTTAGGGACTTGGACGAAGTACTTATTCCCTCAGGAGTGGTAAAAGAAGGAGGAAGACTGCCTCTACGACGTGGTCCAAGAGCACTTCAGCTGGAAGGGGTCCCATTCTATGAGCTCACAGAGGCGGGATTGGTTGTTGCTTCATCCATTGAAGAAGTAGGTAATAGACTAGAGATACTGAAGAGTTACATTGCATCAATGTCCTACACTAATAAGGACGAGAGTATGATGATCCAGGGTCTGCTTCTGCTAGTAGATATTGCCCCTTCCTTTATTTCAAAAATCATTAATGAATATATTTATGCCTATACAGCAGGTCTGATTCAAAGCATAATACCCATTGATATGAAAAAATTTCAAAATGCAATATCTAATAAAATTTCTATTGAAAGAGAATTGCTTGAGGCCTTTGCTAACTCCCAACCAGAAGAGCAACGCGTCATAAGAAATTTTTTTAATGTTGTCACGTAAAACGTCAACGTTTTATGCTAGACATTGTTAATGCTAAACTATTCTCAACGTTGCATGGATGAAGTCAAGAAACTCAACTGCTCAAGTAATAGCCCTTTGCAAGATCTCTCTAGTACCTCTTACGAGTCTTACAAAAAGAATTTGGCGGTTACAAAGGTTCATTGGTCTATCGAGATCGTATAGCATAATTCACCTCAAACATTGTAATTATGTTCTTTAATTCCTCTTTAGAGGAAAAGCTACAAATTGTGACCCAGTCTCTTCGAATCTTTGCACTTATTTGACAAACCCCGCTCGTATTATCAGGAATTATTTCTGTGGTGATATCATATGTGTGTCTCAACCTCGCTTCGAGTTTATCAACAATTTGTCGAGTTCCTGATATCAGAATTTTATGCATTTGTATCTTGCAAAGGATCCATGGAAAGGGCTTAAAAACTCTCTGAGATTAAAAATAGATAGACATCCTTATTTCTAAAAATGATTAATTTAGTGAATCTCATAGGCAAGTACATCTTGATTTTTAGTACTTTCTTTGTTTGATTACCATGCGCTAGTGTAGAGAGCTTGTCATTATTATTATATATCATTTTAGACTGAATGAAGTGTAATAAAGGAGTTTTAGTCATCCTGTTGATAGAAGATATCCAAAATTCATGCTAGCCTTTATTATATGACCTAGATTATAACCCATGGTCAGACCACAAAGAAATATCACTTGACAAGGAGTTAAAAAGATGTATTATGATGTGGCCAGTGATACCAAAATCCTGTCGAACAGGAGCGTTATAAAATTAGTTTTACTATGAGAGCCCCAAGATTAATCTAGAACATATATTAGATACGATGAAATGTCATTATTAATCTATCATTGGTGCATATCAAGAAGCTGGAAATATATGGCTTCAAGTCGTTCGGTCTAAAGAACACAACGTTAAACTTTGGCAGGGGGCTTGTTGCGGTCACCGGTCCTAATGGATCCGGAAAAAGCAATATCATGGACGCGATATTATTTGCTATGGGCGAAAACAGTCCAAAGGCCCTAAGGGTAGACAGATTCCCGTCATTATTTCACGACAGTCAGAGTACCTCTTCGGGATTGATCCGAGTTGGCCTAAGTTTTGACAATACCGACCGCGGAATCCCCGTAGATTTTGATTCCGTAACCTTAACGAGAGAAATGGAGGGAAGAACAGGCGACAGCCAGGTACTACCTCAATGGCAAAAAAGTGACTAGATTCACGATCATTGAATTGCTCGAAATTGTGATGGGAGCTTCAAATAAACTCAACATAGTTCAACAGGGCATGATAACTCGCATTTCTGAATTAAACTTGGATGAGCGTAGAAGAATAATAGAAGATATTGTTGGGCTTTCGTATTTTGATGAAAAAAAGACTGAAGCTATCAAACATCTTGAAGAAGCCGACCGTCGCTTGGAGGTAGCATTCGCGAGAATTGGGGAAATTAGAAAGCGAATCGACGAACTGGAAGTGGAAAGGAATAATCAGCTGAGGTATGGCCAACTCGACAAAGAAATTACGAAATTTAAGGCAGTCAAACTTTCCAATAGTTTAAGGTCAATTGCTAAGGGAATAGAAACTCGGAAAAAAGTGTTAGATTCTACTAGGTTGCGTATAACGGAATTATCTACGAGGTTAGAAGAGATTCAGTCTAAAATAGGAAAGCTAAACTCGGAGAAAATACAATTTATTCAAGATGTAGATGCCGCCAATAGAGCAAAGGCAAAGATAGAAAGCAAACTATCTAGTATAGTATACGATGCTGAGCGAAAAAGGGCATTACTAAAGGAATCTGAACAGCGAACAGATTATCTGGAGAAACGTATACCTTTACTCAAATTAGAAAGAGATAGCTTATCTGAAAAAATCGTAACGAGTAAATCGAATTTACGCCAAATTGATCTTCTAATTACTGAAAAAACAGAATCACTATGTGAATTAAAGTTTGGACTGGAGAAAGCTAATTCTAAAATCAACGAGGTTACAACCAAATTAAATGCAGTTAGAGAAATTATTTCAAAGTTGAATTTCAAATATAAAAAATTGGAAGCCATCAAAAATAATATTGATATTTTAAGGTTGAGAGTAGAAGAAAAAATAAGAATAAACCAAGAAAGAGCAAAGGAATATTTCGAAAAAATTAGCCTACTCACCGAGAAAATTCAGGATGACAAAATATCATTAAACATCCGCATGGAGGCAAGGGATTCAGAACTGGCTGGTCTAGATTCTATGAAGACATTGCAAAGGGATCTAGCAAAAAAAGGACATTCTCATGAGAAAGGGATAACTAAATCTTTGGAAGTTTTGTCGAAAGCCCAGAATTTAACTTCTAGGTATGAGACAGAGGCAAATATAGTAAAAGATATCATGAACGAGGACATTGCTATCGCAAGCTTTAGGGCCAGATACTATGAATTTGGAATAAAGGGATTAGTTCACGAGGTCTTGAAATGGGACGAGCCTTATGAGAGAGCTATATTAGCCGCTGGCTCGGATTGGATGAAAGCCTTCGTAGTAGATGACGTAAAGTCTATGCTTTCGGTAGTACAGTATGCTAAATCAAAAAAACTACCTAGGCTTAGAATTATTCCCTTAGAGATACTCAACTCCACCAAAAAGGAGGCAATAAATAAGAAAGATAGCCGGGACATTACTGGAATAATCGGAAATCTAGCCGATTTTGTGAAGTCTGATTATTTGAACCTAGTCCAGTTCATATTTGGGACTACTTTCATTGTCAGAACTCCTTCCCTTGCATACTTGCTCGCAAAAAGGGGTTATAGAGTTGTCTCCGTATCTGGAGAGCTTTTCGAGCCTGATATAGCATCCATGTCTGTCGATTTTGGGTCGAAGATATCGGATCTGACCGAATCGATATTGCTTCGTGACTCAATAGGTATGATGAGGCAGCACCTTAACTCTCTGGACGGTTCAATAAGGAAGAAAACAGCAGGCCATGTTAATGTAAAATCGAAGCTAAATGAATTGGAATCATCGATAATAAGAAGTGAAGCAAAAATAGAAAATATCAATATTGAACTAGACTTGCTACGAAATTCAGCTACTGATAACGAAACATATCTGAGCCAGATTGATTCAAATTATAAGATGACTCTATCTGAGAATAGTCAGCTAGATGGCGAACTTGAGAAGTATCGAACAAGATTATCTATACTTACATCAACGCTAAATAAGATAACACAGGAGTTAAAAGACAATGAAAATAATGCCTATGAGAAAGAAATGTATGAGGCAAATAGCGGAAAGACTGAGATTATAAAACTAATTGAAGATGCAGATATTGAGTTGCGTTATCAAATTACCAGCTCTACATCTTTAAAAATTGAAGTCGATAATTATACTGAACGAGCAAATTCAATTGAGGCAGAACTCCATCAATCAGAATGCGAAATATCTAAAAAAAATGTAGATGTAACTGAGCTCCGGAAAAGTGTGCAAGCCATTGAGAACGAAATTCAAACATTCAGGGATCAAGAACAGCAGTCCATAGATGCATCTGGAACATCCTATACTATTCTCCAAAAATATGAAACACAGATAAGAACGATGATGGATGATGAGAAAAAACTCTCTAAAGAAATCAGTGCGCTAGAGAAAGATTTTGCAGTTAATCAAAAAGATATCTCGAGTCTTAAAGATGAAGAAACGGAGCGCTTTTATGAACTTAATGATCTAGGATATACAGGTCTACTAGACTCATTTGATGTTGATACTACAATTAAAGAACTAACTATGGAGTACGAAAAAATACGAAGTACGATAAATTTGCGAGCTGTCGAAAGTTATGGCGAGGTAGTGAATGGCTATAGGGGAATGTCAACCAGAAGAAATGAGTTAGAGACTGAACGTAATTCCATCATCCGTTTTATAGAAGAAACAGTCAAGGAAAAAAAAGAGGTTTTCATGGATGCATTTACAAAGGTAGACAATAATATAAGAAAAACCTTTTCAGAAATAACTGGAGGCTCAGCCAGACTTGAATTGGAAGATGCGGATGACATATCAAGCGGCATTTTACTGATGGTTCAGTTCCCTGGTAAGAACGCACGTGAATCCACCTCGTTATCTGGAGGAGAAAAGACGATGGCCGCAACTATATTCTTATTAGCACTCCAATCGCTCAGGCCGTCCCCATTCTACATAATGGATGAAGTGGATGCTCACCTCGATGCTGAGAATACAGATAGACTAGCCAGAGTATTACTACAGAGATCACAAGATAGCCAGATAATCATGGTCACTTTGAAGGATTCAATTGTTGCCGAAGCCAACATGGTTTATGGAGTATACCCTAAGGGAGGAGCATCGCAAGCTATCAAATACAAGCACCATGATAAGATGCCTATAACAGAGATAAGATCTAATATAAATAGCATCTAAATACTCTCCCTGATATTTAATGAGTCTGCCTAATCGTTAGCTATAAGCATTATCTAATGAATTAAATAATGTTAGATTATATGACCTAGCGTGTACTGACTAGTGTATGCAGAATTTTTATAATGATAAGTGGAATGTCCTACTAATAAAATTTTAAAGGTTTTTCGAATTATGATCTAGATTCGTTTGACACAATTTAATAGCTAGTACCAATGTCGGCAATGCTCTTTTTAACCCACTTTAGCCTCAGTAGTCTCGCCTGGAGCCGAAATTTCTTACATAGCCTGAACTAATTCATTTCGTCGCGATGTAGGTAGTCAAATCAAGGCTGTCAATAAAGGATCATCACGCCTTCATAAGTCGAGGCCCGGATGTAAAGTATCGAATTTGTCATCATATAAATAATGTGTATAATAGTATGAGCTTAGCGCGGGGGTCGCCAAGCCCGGTCAACGGCGTGAGACAATTCTTACTTATGCACGTAGCTCAGAAGTTTTAAATTGACTGGGAAACCTCATCCCTTAGGGGTTCGTGGGTTCGAATCCCACCTCCCGCAAGTCTTTGTGGTATGAAGGAATTTAGAGGCAGACTCATTGTAATATTATTGCATGTAGCAAAGTTAACCTGCTATGTACCAGTGGAATAGCTTATTGGTTAACTATAAAATTAGGACATATTTTACAGAAGTTCAGATTAAGATCAGAAACGACAGACATTAGAGTATAGGAATACATAATTTTAACTATCCACACATCGATAACTTAACAAACTTTAAAGGCCTACAAGATAACTGCATATTTGATCCAAAAGATTATTTTTACAGATATAGATGGCACTATACTTGACAACACAGGAGAATATGGAGAAACTCCTAAATTAATCTGTTCATTAATAAACAACAGTATCCCAGTGATCTTATGCTCGGCAAAAACGTTGGCGGAGCAAAATAGGGTCAGAAAACAGATCGGATTGACCGATCCTTTCATAGTCGAAAATGGCGGGGCCATAGTTATCGAAAAGGATTATTTTGACCTTTCACAAATTATGAAAGATTATCCTGTCAAAGAGCGTGATGGTAATTATATTGTCGAACTCGGAAAACCAGCGACGAAAATTAGAGAAATACTTAATGGCATTAGGAAGAATTTTAATATAAGTTTTACAGGTGTTGCAGATATATCAATACAAGAATTAAGCAGTATAACAAAGCTTAGCACGGAGAATGCTAAAGAAATGGCTCATAGAGAATATGGTGAAACAATTCTACAAATAGAGAAGAGAGATCTGGATAGATTGACAAGAATAGCTAGAGAGAGGAACCTAAGCCTAATACATGGTGGTAGATTTTTTGATGTAACTATGGGAAATGATAAAGGAAAAGCTGTTGAAGTCTTAGTTGATCTATTTAAGAAAAAGTATGATCATAACGTAACCTTTTTTGGGATAGGTGATAGTGAGAACGACGCGTCGATGTTAGAACTTATGGACCATCCTCTATTGGTTCAAAAATATGATGGTTCATGGTCTAATATCAAAGTTAATAGGATTATTAGAGTTCCCGGCATCGGTCCAAAGGGATGGACTCTTGCATATAATGATATATTTACAAAAGATCACTCTAAATAGGATATTATATGGGTACAAATTGATATTTAATGTTATCGTCTCGTGATTCTAAAATTCCCTTTAAATGCTCAATTATGGCATAGAAATTTCATTGATCCTCAAGATATTTTTAAATAATTTATTACTTCGTTACGCTATTTCTTCCAAACGCAGGAAGAAATAGATATATTATCGCCTAAGTGATTTGGTTTCAGCGGGGTGGGGAAGCCAGTTCAGCGAACTGAGGCTAGGTTATCCCGGCGGGCTCATAACCCGCAGAGCGGTTACCGCAATTGCCTATCGCATGCGGCCGCAAGTTCAAATCAACCCCCCGCTAATTAACTCAATCTTCAAATAATCAGGTATGCTGTATCACATATTTAATTTAGGTCAACTTATTCGTTAGGATTCATGGTAATTTGCCGATAAACGAAGAAGACACATCTACTAATGACGTCGTATTGTTAAAATTAAGCGCATTTTATTCCGATAATTCTGACAATAGTCCTTCCTCTAATATCGTTTTTCTTAGCTCCTTTGCCAGGTCAGTAACTGTAACTATCCCTACAATTTTTCCGCCTTCGATAACTGGCAATCGCCGAATCTTATGATTAACCATTCTTTGTACAGCAACCTCAATGGGAGTATTCGGATTTGCATATACTCGAATATTCGACATGATGTCAACAATTTTAACCTTGGATGGTTGTAGATCCTTGCAGCAAATCTTGCTAACGACATCTCTTTCCGTGATAATGCCTACATGCTTCTGATTGTTGTCTACGATCAACGAACTAATACCATGATCATTCATTGACTTAGCTGCGTCTAAACCAGTTTCTTCTTGTTTTATTGTTACTATTTTTTTAGTCATTATATCTTGGATAATTTTTGACATGTATTTATGTAGGTTCTTGGGAATAAAAATATTAATTCTAAGTTACGTCACCTTAGTGACAAAAATGGGTTAGGGCTCCCCAAGATTATACCCCAGGACCCATAAAGTTCCGGTCAGTTATAAACTTGTACGAATACTAATTTGATGTTGGAGTATGAGTTTCATCTCGATATATTTTATATCGCAAGATCGTTAGGATATACAAAGTGCGTTGCATAAGAGTTTACAATCTCAGGTCTTTAAGGCACATTAGAAAAAACGACATGATGAGCAGTGTTATTTGAATGGCAGATCATCGTATTTTTAAAATATGCTCCAAACATTATAGATAAATAATAGTATTATCTTTAATTATGAGTTTATCAAATATAACAATAGTATGGGTATTGCAGCATCCTCTTCTAATAAGCCATCGAAACAGGAACGTTGCAGTCTTTGTGGAAGGGTTTTTAACAATGCAGAAGACTTGAACGCTCACAAACAGATCGATCACGGCGAACAAAGCCACGAGCCTGCTGGTGTAAGTTAGACAATCGTAGGCTATCACCACATTTCTTTTCGTTAGTTCATTTGAATTCCCATTGTTATCATATGGCATCAATAAAAGTCCTTTAACATTCAAAATCTGACAAAAGCTCAAAATTTAAGGGTTATCGACCATATTTTCTTAAAGCGTTGATTACCCAATCAACTTCTTCCGTAGTCTTGACAAGGCGACCAATCTTCATACAATCCCTAATGTCTTTTGATCTCATTTTATACCATACCGCATTTGCGACAGTAGATGCTATTTCATCTGAGATTCCAGAATTAACAAGTAAATGAGTTGCGACCTTCTGAAAGTCATCAAATTTATATTGTTTAAAATGTAATACTACAAATCTGGAGAGCAACGGAGTTAACATTCGTTCAGTTCCATTACTCGTGGCATAAACCCACGTTTTGAGCTGAGTCTTGCGAGTCTTTTGAAATTTCGTTTCAGAAATAATCCCAGTTTCCATCAAACTTAGTAGAGCAGTTTGATCTCTCATTGGCATATGCTCAATTTCATCGACGACTAGGTATCTAGGACGTGCTTGAAACAAATAGTCCATCATTCCAGACTTTGTACTTTGACTCCCAACGATAAAGTGCGCACGTTCAAGCTTAATACATTCTAGCATAAAGAGAGTTTTCGCTGAGGCCGGTGGGCCCACCAATAATATATGAACAGGTATATCCGAGGATAAAGATAATTTGAACAGTTTCTTTACGTCATCGTGGCCTATGATAACATTAAATAACTCATTTATAGTCTCGTTAGGAACATTAGAAGCAGAAATGTTAATTCCAGTATCAGAGGATTTGTGTGTAGTGGGTTTGTTTATCTGAGACCACAATCCGTCGACGTTATCTTCATTCACCATGAATCAGTATTATATGCCGATGTTATAGGTGTTTCTGACTTTCATTCTCGTGAGAACCCATATCCCCCAATATTGGTCCGATCTGGCAACGAATCCACAGATTCTTCAATAAATATCATTTTATTTTTGAAGGTCTCGAATTTTCAAGTTTTTCCAATAGCCAAAGTGATATTTTCTCTATCTCTGAACACATGATTTTTAAAAATATCTGGTGGAGATATTGCCTTTCCGTTCACAATAAGATGTACAGGCTTATTGTTCAGATCTAATCCCCATATGCTTAGTAGCTGGCCAAAAGTATAATTTCGATTTACGGTAGATTCAACGTGAATAGTCCCGGTACGATCGTGTGTATGTACAGGTGCAATCTCCGGAGTACTATATTTATCGAGTGAATGATCCTTATAAAGTGATGAATTGATGCCAATGCCTTGTGGGACAGCGACAGGTTTACCATCGACTGTCATATTAAGATGAGGATGGATATGATATACGATCCTCCCACCCAAACCATGTTCTTGAGCCTGAGTAGCAACAATTACTCCCAAAACAATTACTGCAACACCAATAGGAATTCCAACAATCTTCAAGTACTTATTTCTCTTGCGCCGATTAATAGAGATGTAACTGTCATCTCTTCTCTTCTTATTATCATAATTCTTGTGGCTCATGAGTGAAAAATCGTATGTTATTGCAGCCTATTATAGCTTATCTCGCTGTCAATTCATAGAACTTGTCTCTAGGTTCGGTTGTCTAAATGTCAAAAGTAATAAACGCATGTCATACCCTACTCCTTAAACACAAGAAGTTCTCAGCTGTCTTATCATGAGATCGATAATGAAGACTAGAAAGCTTGCTTATGCAAGATTATAATATTAGGAAATCCCCAGAACCAATGTTTTTGGTTTACCAAACTGAGCTATAACATAGCATGTGTATATCTTTTTTATAATGTCTAGGACACTTTGTAAGTTAGCTACTAACCAAGGTGGAGAGAAGATATCTTTTGTGATCATTTTATGATGTCAGGAAAACCGTTCTGAATCTGCTCCTTAAAGGAATCGATACTAATAATAGGTCTGAAATAAATGACACTAGAATGACGTATATTATCATTGTAATATCCGAATAAAACAACCTCACCATCCCAAAATCCTGGCAGATTCTTTGGCAGCATCATCTAGTGCTTGTTTTGGCTGTTTAATACCATAATAAACATCCTCAAGGGCATGCCTTACATTTTCCGCAATTTGCGGATATTCGGATGCTACTGGTCTGCTTTTGCCAAAGGGAATCATCGAGACCATATCGCCATAATAAGGAATGGTTTGATTTAATTCTGTTAATTGAGGACCCGAGCCAATACTCTTCTGTGTTGGAAGGAACCCTGTTTGCTTTAGCCACGGACTCATTTGTCTTGGGTCTACCATTAGTGTAATTAGCTCCCAGGCTAGTTCTTTATTTTTTGAAGTCTGAGGGATAGCGAGTTCCCATCCACCCATCATTGTGGAAGTTCGATATGAGTCCCTTGGGAACTGGAAACAAAGGTATAAAGCCAATTTTCTGATCAAAAGTCGACCAGAATTGACGTGGAAAAGCGCCGGGTACCCAGGACCCGCTTTGTAACACAGCGAGCTTCCTATTAATGAACAATTTGTCTGGATTAGTGTTCAGTGGTTTGATCCCGGAATTAACCTGTTCTTTGATAAATTCAAGTGCTTTAATACCTGCTGAGCTATTATAAGCTGGAAACCAATAACTTCCCATTTTTGGGTGTCCATTTTTCATCACAAGAATATCACCCCCGAGCATCCACAGATAAGGATACCAAAGATCTGGAGAATAGTTTAGACCAACGAGGGCTGCTCCTAAGATCCCCTTTGGTCCTAAAACAGAATTAATTTTCCTTGCTGATGATATATAGCCATCCCACGTTTTCAGGGAATCAGGATCTACACCAGCCTTTTTTAATAAATCCTTCCAGTACCACATCCCCCTAACATCAGTCCATGCCCATATACCATACACTTTGCCTTTATACACCCCCCCATCAAAATTTGTTTGATACCAATCAGAAGATCTACCCCAAATTTTTACGAATTCCGTAAGGTTTGCTAGATATCCTCTTTGAGCAAAATCCCCAAGCCAGATTTGATCGACTGAGACCAAATCAATAGCACTTTTATTTCCTAATGAATTTAATAGATGAGTCCTAGTCTGATTATAAGGAGTCGTAGTATAGTTTATTTGGATATTTAGGTCTGGATGTCTAGACTTCAACTCCTTTACTGCTGGTCGCAAGAGATCATCCCATTTTATGACATTTCCTAAATTATCAAGCATGGCGGTAATTACGACTTGCTTTTTCTGTTGAGCTACTACCACCGTCGTGCTTGGGCTAACTGTGGAAATTACCATACTCAGAACAAGTCCTACCACAAGAAGTTCATAAACAGCTGAAAATTTAGGCACGGTCAAACGCATCAAAGAACTTTACCCCTATTAACCCTTGCTTCCTATCTGGGACACTACCTGTGATTTACTTTCGTACCAGGATAATCTATTGCAAAGTTATTTCTTTTACAGGATACAGCAAACAAATAATCCTTTAACTTGTCATTCCTATAAAAAGTTATGTTCCGTTCTTATGATTAAAAGATCTTTAATCTCGAAGGTACAAGGGTTGATCAACAACTACGGTGTATATTGTAGTATCCAGTCCTTTTAATACGATTACGAAAATGATCGATAGGGCAGAGAGTTAATATAAATTCTACAATTTGTAGCCGTAGAATAGCAAAATGTCTTCAGCTATTGATATCACTTTGCAAGTTAAAATTCTTAATAAAAAGCCTTATTATAGGAAAACTGAGCTAGTTCTAATTATTAAGAGGATTTCGTAGACATGGACTTGCTTTCCAAAAGAATAAAGGAAATAGGTATCATTTCTATAATTTTGATTGTCGCATTTTCTCTTGTTTTCGTATTCTATATTCAAAGTATCACCGAACACGATATTAAATCCAATTTACTTTCACAACAAAAACAGCGTCAGATAGGATCTACCCTTGATATTTCACTTCATGCTGGTTCAGATTTGAATTTGGTTGTCGGTATGCTTGACGGATTGGCAAATTCTCTGTATTTACAACAGGGGAATCTTTCCGCAGACAAGTCTTCGAAACTAGTTGGCGAAAAGTACACTCAGTTTAGCAAGGTTATAGATAGGCTATTTCTTCTGGATAAAAATAATATTGTAAAGTTAAGCTACTCTCCTGCCGGTTCTGAGGGGGCTATTTTGGGTGCAGATTATTCCCTAAGGGATTGGGTTGTGAATACAAGAACTACCCTAAAACCAGTATTTTCTGACGGCTTTGAGAGAGAGGGCATGTATACAATTTTCATATCCTATCCGATAATTAGCAGGGAGACCGGACAGTTTCTTGGGATAATTGCCACGTCAATACCCACAGTCCCCTTTTTTGCCCATTATGGAAATGTTGAGCATATCGAGAAGCCATTTTTGGTTGCGTATAATACAAATGGTACCATGTTGGCAAATGGTGCTAGTCAGACACTAGTGGGACAAAATTTCTTTGGGAATTATACCCAACACTTTATCAATCATAATTTTATCCTAAATAACCTAACCCATGCATTGTTAGAAGGTAATCCAGGCGTTGCGATCTACGATTATGGTAGAGGCGAACGGTTGACAACAGGCTCTCCTATTTTTGTGAATGGCAAACCTATGTACTTCGTTCAAGTAGTAACGCCAATCACGCAAATCTACTCTGATGTAAAGGGCTTGCTTTCTATTGAAGATGAAAAGATGTTTACACTTCTTGGAGGTACTTTTCGGCGATATCCGTGTTAATAATATTACTTTTCAAATGGACCGATAGCTTAAACACAGAGGTGAAAAGACGAACTAACGAGTTGGATATATCAAACAGCCAACTTGCATTGGCCAACGAAAAACTAAAGGTCCGTGATAAGATGCAGGAGGAATTTATTAATATTGCTGCTCACGAACTAAGAACTCCTATCCAACCAATCATTGGCTTGTCTGAGGTTCTTCGTTACAGAAAAACAGAAGCGCAGTTCCAGCAGGATAAAATCTTGGACGTAATAATCAGAAACGCAAAAAGACTGCGAAACCTTTCGGAGGATATCTTGGACGTCACAAGAATAGAGAGTAATTCGCTGACACTCAATAAGGAGAGATTCAATTTAAACCAGCTGATACTGAATGCCGTAGCGGATTCCAGGAATTATACTGCAACTAAAAATAAAGATAGCAATATAAAAATAGAACCAGTCTTCAACGGTAAAGAAGATATATACATAAATGCTGATAGGAACAGAATTAATCAGGTGACTTCAAATCTATTAGTTAATGCTATTAAATTCACCAAGCAAGGAACTATAACTATTTCAACGGAAACCATAGAAGGTCACAGTTCTGAACATGATGGTCTTAAAGGTGTAATTGTTGCCGTAAAAGACAGCGGGACTGGCATAGATCCCGCGATATTGCCTAAGCTTTTCACAAAGTTTGCTTCAAGTTCAGATGGAGGGACTGGATTGGGTTTATTTATATCAAAGAACATTGTTGAAGCTCACGGAGGCAGAATATGGGCTAATACTAACGAAAATGGTAATGGTGCTACATTTAGCTTCTGGCTACCAATGACAAAGTAGGACAAGATTATATCTATTATATTTATCTCTCACTGTATATGGAAATCTTGAGGGCTGCCGTATAAATTGTGAACGGTGACCGGCTGAAAAAAAATGCTCTAGTCTAATTGGACCTTGCTCTGGCTATTAATATTCATTGTCATATTCTGATATGTTAAAAAATCATTACAAACAATTCTTACTACTAGAACGAACCTCGGATGAGGAGAAATTACCTAGAAAATGTCTGGAGTAATATCAGAATTTAGAGAGGTTTTTCTAGTTATTTCGTGACTATATAGGATCTTACTATTTTGGTATCAAGTCTCATGATCAAAATGGGTAAGTGATCCGGTTTCGTTACAATATCGCAGGTCTTCCTATCATTCTTTCACTGTTATACTTTGCTCAATATTTAGACGATACCAACCATCGCTTCCCATTTTTTACTATATCCATCTGGTAGGACAAATTCGGAAAATTCCTTCAGCTTCTTGTATAATTGCGAGATATTTTAAAGGGTAAACCAACGTATACTAATAAAGATACAAGAGTTAAACCTGAACATTGTGTGTTTTGGTGCTTTCAAGTCTTACACTCAGCTTGACCATAAGCCAGGCAACTATGCCGGTGATAATATGAAATTATCATATGAATCAATCGTGAATTTGCCAACATTATTATCACCATAATTTTTTCCAGCTGTACAGTCTGAGATGATACGAAGCTCAAAAGTATTCAAGTATTCATAAGACACTTATCATCTTACCACATGGTATTCATAGAATCAATTACACGGTTTGTCGTTAGCGTGGGATGGGCTAGTACTTTTTCAGCTTTTTAAGTCTATACGTTATGAGAAAAATCGTCAACATTGTTGCAAACAAAAGTACCCCAGTAGATAAATGAGGAGCAACTAACAAAGGTTCTAGCTTGGAGTCTACTACTAGCATACCTAGGATGATCTGAATTATAATTATTATGACGGATACGACTGAGAGATTCCTTGCAGCTTTAACTCTTTTCACGGCGTAAAGGGCTGTAACAATCACAATAGCTGAGGTAGTGATGGCAAGCATCCTATGGAAATGCTCAAAGAAATATTTTTCTGGTGGAAAGCTGAACCCATTTGGACATAGTGGCCAACCCTCGCAAGACAATCCCTGATGAGAGGCGGCAATGTAAACTCCAAAGAGCATAATAATATAAATTAAACCTAGAGAGATAAATGAGAGACCCAACATTTTGTTATTAACACTCTCTACTTTAGTCACGAAATTGAGTCACATTTGGTCAATTATTAATCTTAGTTTCTAGGATTTTGTATTTTGATAGATCATTCGATTAAGTTTCAAAGATATTCTTAATGAATCTTTTAAACCTTTGAATTCCAGGCTGATAGATTAGTTTAATACACCAAAATGAATACATGATAAGTTGCTCTTAATATAGGAGGTTCAATGGTGAGATGAATACTAACATAATAGCTATTGTTGCCGTATCATTTATGTCAGTTGGCATAATATGGGCCGTTGGCAATCTAACCCATACCACTATTGAATCGAGAGTAAAGACTGCGAATGGAATACTGCTAATTGCACAAGATAATCGATTTAATGGAACTAATCCCACAATTTATGCAAACACAAATCTTCCAAAAAAACTAATTATACTAAACAAAGATTTTGTAAGACACGACTTTATAGTTGATGGTTTAGGCATTAATACATCTTACCTATCAGCCGATCAGTCTTTTATAACTGCAATTGCCACAAAAAAGGCCGGGGTGTACGAGTATTATTGCTCTTTGCATCCAGAAACAATGAGAGGAAAAATAGTAGTGAGATCACAGGCATGAAATATGAATATGAGAGGAAGGTAAACATTCGGCAATTGGCAATCTCGTACTTTATGCATAGAGACATTGATCTACTTTTTGATTTTCATTTGGTATTCATGTATATACCATTGCTTCATACCAAAGAAAGTCATGTAGATACAATTTGCACAATGTTACCTAACTTTTGGTGCAAATATATAATGTTGTCGAGTGTAACAAGTTAAGCATATTAATGAATATTGGAAATGGGAGAGCTTTTGTTCTGAAAATTATCCATTCGTCGTTCTCCCACCTTATGACCGAAATTATTAGACAAGTCAAGGATCCTTATGATAGTGATTCTCTAGATCTGCCTTTGCAGTTTAGTAGTTATTCGTTCAGCTTAACATATAACGATCTTGCCAGATGGTTATTCATTACCCTAGCTTTTATGGGCATCTTAGCGACTGGTTGGTTTGGGATACCACTTGCACCTAGGTACTTAGCACTTCATCAGGTCGACATTCAAGCTGAAATTTTTACCTTATTTAGTGCCTTGGGCACAATCTGGGGAGTGATGGCATATCGTGAGCTGACGAGGTCAGCGGACCTAATCACAGACGTAAGAACAATTGCACGTAATCTGGACCCACAGATTGGAACCTACGAGTATCGATCGTATAATCCCGAAACAAAAGAGTACGAAAATGGTTATCTCCCGCTAGGTCCTATCGACTTTTGGGATAAAGAAACTCAGGTGCCCGCGTGGCTAGATAAAGGCAAATATTGGCATGTCTTACTAGGGCTCCAGACTGGAGCTAAAGAAATTATTCTTCAGGTTGTGCAGGATAACGACCTACCGTTTAGTGTAGAGAGACGGAATGTTGCTGTTACTTATAAAGAGACGATATCACAATATGGCTCTCAGCGTAAAACGCATAAACGCTATAGATACAGGGTAAAGATACCACAGTGGATAGTCATGAATACTGAACGGGCCAGGCTTATGAATCGAAGAGCTTTGCAGGTTCAGGATGCCAACATTGCTACACATATAGCTGAACTTAATAGAAAGCTAGTTCAGGCCTCGGAGGAAATTATAGAGAGAGAAAGACCAAGGATCAAATATCCATGGAAGTTGACAACACTAGGGATTTACATAAATAAGAGCCTGCCTATTAGACTTATCTACAACGAAACCATCAGACATTTACCTGGTGCTAAAAAACGAACTATCGCATATACTAATGAGAACCTAGCGAATATAAAAGATGACGAGTTAATTTCTGCCATAGTTCAGGTTGCTGAACAAAGAGGAATATCAGATGACAGGATCTCAAGAATTAGAATACTCATAAGGTTCCTTCAAAACGCTTATACATCACAAGGGATTGGGGAGGGATCAAGCGAATATCATAATTTCCATCACACTCTTGAAGTTTCCTATTTAAGTTTACAAATGTTACCCCGGGAATTTCATAATTATAAGTTTAATCCGATTGACTATGAATTACTTTTAATAGCTGGCCTTTTGCACGATTATGATCCAGCCCAACTGGAGGCCACTCGGAGTCCAGCTGCTAATCCCAAAGGGCCCAGCGTTGTGAGAACCATAAATGAATTACAAAAGACTGGGATCCACGTTGCATATTTTACTATGACTGAATACGAATTTGAAAATTACTTCAGAGAATACAAATCTGCACTCTTACCTCCTATAGAATTTATTACAACCCATCCGGAATATATCAAACCAGAAAATAATACTATAATTGAAGCTAGAATTATTGAAGCGTTGATTTGGAGAACTGATTTCCCATATTTCAAACAGGAGCTTGCTCAGAAAAAATCTGGGGAACACTTAACCTATCTTGAAAAAATGGGATCAGATTCAAATAAGATAAAATTAATTGGTGAGATACTATGGCTAGCTGACTTATCTGTTACCTACATGGGTTCGGATCCCATTAGGGCCTGGGACAGAGTTACCAACCTGTATGAAGAACTATATCTTCCTAAGTTTGAAGCAGTGTCGAGAACTGACGAGTTTTTTTCAGACTTTGCTGAAACCGATCTCTTTAAAGAGCTCATTCGGACCCGACAATTTCCGGATATTTTTAGACAAAGATGGAACCTTATATACCAATTTTTTCATGAAGGCAACCCGTCAACTCAGCTCAATAGAACAATTAACAAGGCACGAAGACTATATCTCAAAGTTAATATAGAAATAGAAATGCGAAGAGGAGACATTCTGGAAGAAATCGCAGTAAATAATTGGGCAGAGTATTTCATTGGAATTGGAAAAGATCAGGCGGAAGTTTCTAAGGCTAAATTAAGGTTTGCAGATCTGGATCCACCTAATGCCTCGTCATTTTGGGGAGATACTCGCAAACTAGTTCCAAATATTACAAATAGATCTGTCGACAATTTTTTATTGGTTCTGCCTGAACGGCATTTTTCCAAAGGCTTGAACAATAACAGGTCAGAACTGACACACTTATTCTTCCACATGTCATCGAAATTACGCACAAGGGGTTCCCTCCAGGTTCTAACTGATATTAACAAATCTAATAAATGCTTTACCGAACTCGAGTCTATTGGTACCACGTCTGGCTTTCATATAGAATCTGATAGACCTCAGAAAGAATACTTTTCTAAGAACATACGAGAATCGTATTTCATACCTGGTACCAAGGTTCAGACCTTAATTTTCAGTGTAGACGAATCTAAGAAATAAAGAGTTAATTCGACCGGTGTTGACTAATTGATAATAATGATACTATCGGAAATAGTTACAATGTAATATTTTCATTTGAATAGGGCATAAACTAATATCTGGTGTGCTCAGAACCTATTTGAGGAACAGAATCAGTCTTGATCTTAATGAGGATATTAGTGGAGTAATTTTTCCAAAGCGTCCTTTAGCTTCGGAACAGTTTTGTATTTGTCCAGATCATGTGGCATTATCCACTTGTATTCGTCATGTTCCCAGTCCATCTTGATTGATAGTGTATTTGATCTGAACAAGAACGGATGTACAATCCACACAATATTAGGAAGCTGGATATCTCTAGCTTCCAATGGTTCTACACGCCTAAGAAGATCTACTTGACTTTCTGAAAGCCCGCTTTCCTCTCGTATTTCCTTCAGAGCCTGAATTAACGGGTCCTCATTCTCCAAATATCCACTTATTCCGGCCCACATACCTTTCATTGTTCTTACATTCGGGCTGCGTTTGAGAAGTAATATCTTTCCTTCATGTATCAGAAATATTGTGACAACTTTGATTCTATAATCGCCTACAGTCACGAATGATTCTAATTGAGAGTTACTAATAGATTTTACATAGAGCCATTAAACAAACTGGAAGTAAAACATCCATAACAGATCAAATTGATGTCCGAAATAATAATAGCAATCAACATCCATTACACGGACAGTATCTCAAGACCAAAATGGCTTATTAGGTTCATTATTCGCCTTCTTTCCTTACCCAGCCCTTTTTTGTCGACTACAATATGAGTTACCTTTTCAATGCTCTTTGCGGACATTTGTTTGAGCATGCTATGATCAATAAGATGTAGGTTATGCTTAGCAGCTATAGTAGCAAGACCGTATTCTGACTCCAGCAACAATTTGTTGAATTTCGCTGGGTAATGGGAGCCACCTAGTCCGACGCCTATTTTAACGCAATTCCTGAATCCTAGTGTGATTACCTCAAGCACTGTATCGCAAACAAGTGAGGCAGCTTTAATATCAGTCCACTGATTGTAAGAAGATCCTATTTCCACGAACAAAACTGGGCATAGTAATGATGTTGGTCCGTGATGCGTGGCTTCAATGCTTAATTCGTAACCTGGCACTAAGGATTTCTTATTATTAATTCTGTTCATGAAATTTTTCTGCAGAGATGGATAGCATAAACCAAGTTCTTTCGGGTTCCCTCCATAAGCATTATCCAAAAAATTGCCCGTAGAATGACAAGTAAGAGTCGGAATTTTCTTCGTCGATTCGTGTTTGGATAAAAAAATTATTGCCTTTGATCCGTGAATATCTGCATCAATATCTTCTAGAGAAAGAAGTTCAAGTTTAGAGACATAAAGTTTTACATTTTTGTGGATTTTTGATTCAAAGATACCTGAACTCTTCTCAGTGGCTTCAAACCCCTTATTATTAATCAAATAGTTTAACATTGTCATACTTGCCAAATCCCTTTCCGAAGCTATAAGTGTGTAATAACTTTGCACCAAGATGTCTTTACGTACAGATAACACCAATTAATTCTAACTTCAAAAGTAACTTAAGTCTAGGAGAGTTAGTTTCCGGATATATCTTGAAATTCAGTAAAGTGTATTCCCATATCGCAAATTTTCTCTAAACGTTAACTTATATAAGTTTGGAATCATGATTTGTTAGATATCAACGGATAGTTGTCTATTTACGTCATAAAAGCACCAAGGATTAGATGTTCATTTCCCAAGAAGGTATCATTTGTTATTGATCCTCTTATTCATTGATTCTTTTGGTTTATTTCGACGCACCTATCCAATAGTAAATCTAGCTATATTACACCCAGTAATTCCATTTGCAGAAGCCGCTCCAAACAGCCTCGTCCGCCTTTGTTCGAGTACGTTATCTAGCTGTATAATCGTACTTTTAATATGATATTTCAGACTCATATGTCTAGCAATTACCAAATAGTCTCTATAATTGCGTATTATGATATGCTGATTACTACCTGGAAACATTGCAACAGAGTTATTAATAGTATAAATACATACGTTACTGGCTCTATTCCTTAATAGAATATTTAGTGATAAATCGTATTTCCGAACTTATCTATGTACAAAGAGAATTGCTGCATATTTGAGTCAAATAGCGAATTTGTATGATACAAGTTAAGTAAATTTATAAATTGCGTTAGGACTATTAATTAAGGAAATAGGAATTATGAACAATTATCTTGAAAAAAGTAAACATTCTGATGATGAGGTTTTAAGTGATTTATCTGATGTAGGAGATAGCAATAAAGAAAATCTGGAAACTATTGAGGATATCCAAACTCCTGAACAACGTGGGCAGTCACATTCACCTATGACTCATGAAGAGGTATATTCTAACGAAGATTCGAAAAGCATCTTACCAGAAGAAAAATTGAAGACAATCGAGTCAAAATTTTTTGCTATTAGAACCACTGGAGGACAGGAACGAGTAGTAGCTAATATTCTTCAAAACAAAGTCGCCGCTAAAAAGATTGGAATCTATTCTATACTTGTGCTCGATAGTTTCAAGGGTTATATAATAATCGAAGCTCCTGATTCAATGGTAGCGTTTGAAGCATTGGCAGGTGTTAGACATGTAAGGGGACAAATTCGTGGCGAATTGCCTTTTAAAGATATAGAAGGTTATATTGTCAAGAAACCTGTAGTAGCTGAATTAAGCGTGGATGATACCGTTGAGGTTATCGGAGGGCCTTTCAAATCAATGAAGGCCAAGATAACTAGGGTAGACTATGAAAAACAAGAGGCAACAGTAGTATTGCTCGATTCACCATACCAGATACCTGTTACAGTTGATGCAAATTATTTGAAGAAATCATCACGCTAGTCGTACCGTCAACAACACAGGTTTTTTATAGTGAGAATGATAGGTACAAATGCAAATGCACGATAATTGGTGCTACTATTGAGTGTTAGATAGAAGCGATAAGAAGAGACTTTTGATATATGCCGGAATTGCTCTTATCGCTAGCGGCATTATCTTAATGATCCTTCAATACAGTCTTGTATATTGGCATTCCATTGAAATTATGCATTGGGATACCAAGACAAGAATGGTGCAGGAAGCATATACTCTACCGAATACAAGTAATGTGGAAATAGTTAGGGCGGTTAACAGTGATTCTAGTTCGGCTAGCACTAAACCCTGTTATGACGAAATAAAGATCACTATGATTTGCAGAAATGATAACCATCACTAATATGCCAACAACAGATTCCTGAGTATACCGAGTCCTGTCCAAATGATATTAGTTAATCTTCACCTTATGGTGTTCTTATAATAATTATTCGTCTACACTCATTTCTACAACTTAGATTCCATATGGCTAATTGAGCCGACCCGAATGGGCCAGTTAAAGCCAAGGTTCCATGGTTGATTAAATAGAATTCCTACTTTCGGTGATATTATATCGATTAAGTTAATCGGTGCATCATCAATGAGGATGTCAAATTGATAAATTGCTTTTGGTGTCGCGTCGTATACGAATATAAGATCATCCGAGAAGATATCATAATAATCCAACCAGTTTGCGACATATGGCACGGTTTCTCTCTCCCGTTTTGTAAGAATAGAAATCCTATACCCCTTTTTGTGAATCTGCTTAACAATATTTGCCAAATTGGGCTCAGTCGGAGGTATCTCCTTCCAAAGATGGGTCCATACGTATACAAAAATCCCAGATATCTCCTCCGCAGATATTGGCAGAATTTTAGTAATATCCCAAGAGGTTATCTCATCCTTTGATATTTGAGTGTTATACATATTGCTATATACAGCCGTCCATATTATCATAGTGTCCGCTAGGACTGAATCGAGATCAATTGCGAGCGTTTTGGTCACACTGCTTTTCAACGAGCGTGCGAGTTACATATATGTGACGATGTCAGCTACGGAAATCAGCTTAATTGATTGAGTATCTTTGATCAGACAAATGCCCACAAAAGCTCCTGTGAGCATATGGAAAACAGTCAGATTTGAGTGTAGTGTGCTATATTATTAAATAGACGAAACTTCCACTAGGGGGCACCTTTGGATTTATCAATACATAAAGACAAGTCCCCCTTTTTCAACTGATAATCCTTGTTAGTATAATCATTATCGAAGACATTTATATCTAGGTATAGGATTCGTGGAAAATATGACTGATAAGAAATCTATAAGCGCGCTAGTAAGTGGAGGGGAGGCAAGCGCTGGACCGCCGCTTGGCCCGGCTTTAGGCCCTATTGGGGTGAATGTACTACAAGTTGTGAATGCGATTAACGAGAAGACCAAGGATTTTCCTGGCATGAAGGTTCCAGTGAAGGTGGAAGTTGATTCAGACACTAAGCAATTTAATGTTGAAGTAGGAATTCCACCCACTGCAGCCTTGATATTAAAAGAGTCCGGTATAACCAAAGGTTCTGGCACTGCAGGTACAGTGAATGCAGGAAACATCACGATGGATAGTATAATCAAAATTGCAAAAATGAAGATCGACAATTCATATGCTAGTAGCCTAAAAAATGCCGTTAAGGAAGTCATAGGTTCTTGTCTTAGTCTTGGGATCTCAATAGACGACAAAACACCTAAGGAGACCTATGCCGAAATTAAACAGGATAAGTATAAAGAGCTCTTAAGTGATTAATTACTCTGCTACTTTGGTAATAATCCAAACTCCTGGCTGGTCATAATCGTTCATTTTGTTCTTGTCATCTGTAATGCGGCATTGATCCTGATATCCTAGATCCCGCTTCTGCCAGTTAATTTAGTAAATTTAAAATATCCCAAAGTATGCCATCTAGTCTATTAATTTTAGGTGAATATGTGAAATGTCAAATCAAAATGCGGCTGGTGGAGTACCAGTATTAATACTCAAAGAGGGTGCAACTCAGACTAAGGGTAAGGATGCCCAGAAAAATAACATAACAGCGGCCAAATTAATCGCGGAAGTAGTACGGTCGAGTCTAGGTCCGAGGGGAATGGATAAGATGCTAGTAGATTCTTTGGGAGACGTAACTGTTACGAATGATGGCGCAACTATCCTGAAGGAAATTGATGTTCAACATCCTGCAGCGAAGATGATGGTCGAAGTTGCCAAATCTGTAGACAATGAGGTCGGCGACGGTACAACTTCAGCAGTCGTCCTAGCTGGAGCTCTCATAGAGAAAGCAGAGCAGCTGATATCTAAGGATGTACACCCAACTATCATCGTAGATGGTTATCGAAAAAGTGCAACCAAGGTTATTGAAATCTTTAACAATATGGCTCAGAAAGTTAGCAATAATGATAAAGAACAATTGATAAAAATTGCAAAGACATCTATGCAGACTAAATTAGTCTCCAAGGACTCCGAGGCCCTTTCCGAATTAGTAGTGAACGCGATTTTACAAGTTTCTGATCAATCCGAGTCTGGTTTTAGAGTTGATATTGATGATGTCAAAGTAGAAAAAAAGGCTGGAGGATCGCTTCGAGATACTAGGATGATCAGGGGAATAGTCCTCGATAAAGAGGTCGTTCATGGGGGTATGCCAAAAAGAATAGAAAAAGGAAAAATTGCATTAATCAACTCTGCGCTGGAAATCGAAAAGACCGAATTTGATGCCAAGATCAATATAAGTTCGCCCGATCAAATGAAAATGTTCTTGGAAGAAGAGAACAAGATGCTAAAAGGTATGGTAGACAAAGTAATCGGGGTTGGGGCTAATGTGGTCGTATGCCAGAAAGGAATTGACGATATTGCTCAGCACTATCTAGCTAAGGCAAATATCTTGACCGTGCGAAGAGTGAAGGAAAGTGACATGACCAAGCTATCTAGAGCTACTGGAGCAAGTATTGTAACCAATCTCGAAGATCTTACGGCTAAAGACCTTGGGTTTGCTGATGTTGTTGAAGAGCGCAAGGTTGAGACTGACAAATGGGTTTTCATAGAGGGTTGCAAGCACCCAAAATCTGTGACTATACTGATTAGAGGCGGATCGCAAAGAGTAGTGGACGAGGCGGATAGATCCATTCATGATGCATTAATGGTTACAAAAGATGTAATTGAAAAACCATTAATAGTTGCTGGAGGCGGAGCTCCCGAAGCGTACGCAGCATCAAAAATACGAGATTGGGTAAGTACATTAACCGGTAGAGAACAACTGGCAGCAGAGAAATACGCTGAGTCACTGGAAATTATCCCGCTGACATTAGCTCAAAATGCAGGCATGGATCCAATAGATGCTATGACTGATTTACGTGCTAAACAAAGCAGGGGCTCCAAATGGACTGGAATCGATGTTAGAAGCGCGAAGATTGCGGATATATCTAAGCTTGAAATTTTGGAACCGCTTAGTGTCAAGGAACAGATAATCAAGTCGGCCACCGAAGCGGCTTCTATGATTCTACGAATTGACGATGTCATAGCATCAAGTAAATCTGCGGGTGGGCCTCCTGGTGGCGGAATGCCTCCAGGTGGAATGGGTGAATATTAAAATTCTCTTATCCCCACATATGCTTTAGATTATCTAATTATCTCTTTTTTGAAAGTGTATCATCGTATCAGATTAATGGATCTTATACCATCCTAATTTTATCCATAACATATTGGAATGTCTGTTAAATGGAAACTGTGGGATATTATGATCATAAGATACTTCTTTAACAAGATCTTAAATTGTGAGATTTTGTCCACTTTGAAAGAGATTTCTTATAATAAGACAAGTTTAGTTAAATATTGCAAATGTACAATACTAAACAATAGGAATATTTTAGATTCTTCAAAAGAGTTTAATAGTTCCGAGATTATTTAAAAGACATATTATAATGCCAACTGCATATGTTTTGATTAATTGCGACCTTGGTTCTGAAGAAGAAATACTCAGAGAGTTAAAAAAGCTACCGGAGATTATCGAGGTAAGTGGAGTTTATGGGGTATATGATATAATTTTGAAAATCAGATCGGACACTATGGATAAACTGAGGGAAACGATTACGTGGCACGTTAGGAGAATAGATAAAGTTAGATCAACTTTAACGATGATAGTAATTGAAGGTCAAGGAGACAAAGGGAAAAAAACCAATGCATGAAATATCCTAAAACCAGGGCCTAGTCTAGAACTATTCTAGCGGTAGTCATGATACATAATCAACTAAAATCAATCTTCTAACGATCAGATTGCAATTCGTGCATTTCATTGATTACGTCCATTTGTACCTCCAATCTATGAACTTTGCTTGGAATACTTTCCGAAATTGAATGGCAGCGACAATGGAATTGTTAAAGACTAATAACTATCTAGACTCAAAATAGGAGACTGCATAATTCTTGGATCATCATTTCATTTGTGATAATGATTGGAGTTATTTGGGATAGGATACATAATATCACGGTGCGTACTCCTTCAATTGGATTTCTTATAACATTTGTTGTTGGGCAGGCTACTACTATAGAATTACTAACATGAAATAAATCGGATCAGACCCTAATGTGTCGGACACAGCAAAGCAGAATTCGATTTATCGAAAAAGAGTCGTTTGAAGACTTTGTGTACAATAATCCAAAGCTAAATCATTAAAAACGCAAATCGATAATTCAAACTTTGATATCGACTAACCTGAATCCTAAAAGCATAGCAATTCCGATGGTCGCAAAACCAGCTATTAAAAGACCCCCTTGATTTTTTGGACTAATAGAATTTCCAGCTTTATATAACAGGAAAGCGCCGGCCATACCAATAAATAAAATCATTGTCGTTACAACTGTTTCACCGATCGTCTGAATCGATCGTGTTGGAATGATAAATGTCCTCGAACTTCTCCCGGTGCCCTCGATAACAGAATTAAACAATCCGGAACCTAATGCGAAAAAGAGAACTAGGTAGACAATAGCAACTATCATTATAACCCTTTGAGCATTAAGTAACAATTTTATGCTAACCTGGATGTACGGTGTATAAAAACCTTTGGTAGACAGATTTTATTCTGTAGTTTGAGATTTAACCCTTATTACTTATCATTATTCTAGTAATTAGCGTATACATGTTGCTCAGTCATACCTGAAGGAGACTGAATCTGGTTATTTAGTGATATTTTTGAGTAAGCTAGATTAGTATGCTATATTGTAACGTACACTTTTCTGGAAACGAATACTAATTATTTTTGTTATTTCAAAATAGCACATATCCATTAATTATTAATTTTTATCTAATATTAATAACATATCAAATCAACAAGTCCATTATTTGTGATAAATCCAATATCTGAATATAGAAACTCTTTTGTAGAGCATACTACGGTATTATGATTGGTGTCGTATCCTAAGGACGTGTTTTCTAGGATGTTTGCTGGAACATCTAGTAATAATGTCGCTCAAGATTTGCTGTATCCGAAAGATGATGAAGAAAAAAATGTGGATATCGAGGAAGTGGATGATGCATTAAGAACTAATATATTTAATGTAATGTTGGGAAGAAGATCTCAGAGAAAATTTGATGAGGCTAGACTAGTTGAGGAAGCAAAAGTCGAGATGATATTCGCAGCTGCAGATACAGCCCCCACAGCAGGAGGATTCCAAGGTTTTGAAATCTTTAATGTAAAGAAACCCGAGGTCAAAGTCAATCTTGTCGAAGCTGCTAACAAACAACCATACGTCAATGCTCCAGTCGTTCTCGTATTTTGTATGAATCCAGATAGAGTAAGAATGAATTTTCCACACGATATTCTCAGGAAATTTTCATTACAAGACGCCACATTGGCTGCAGCTTATGCGCAGCTGGCTGCGCATGCCCTGGGATTAAGCACTATCTGGATAGGTATGATTGACGAGACCAAAGTCATGGCTGCGCTCAAAACCAAATATACTCCGTCGTCGATCCTATGTATAGGATATCCTCAAAAGATTTTGCAGCCTAAACCCAAAAGAAGTCTAGTTGGCCTAATTCATGAAATTTGATTTCTCAAACAGCAATCATCAATCTATTTTTACTGGACTATCTGTACTTAATCCAATGTGAGGTAATTGAAAGGAGATTATGACTGATAGATAAGAGCTCGTTTGTATAATCTCATATGATCCTATTCTTCAAGACTTGCTACGTATACAGTGTGGACAGACAATAATATATAATTTTGAGATCAGCTTACTTTAGTTATTGTTATTCGATCGGCTTTTTCGTGTCTCATCTATGGTTCTTTACTGCAACTATCAAATGGCTAATTCTATCAAGTTCTCCGAGAGGAGCCCAAGAAGTAGATCATATATGGTAACCTTCTTGTCCAATCATTTAACCGTCTGTAATGATAAGAATTTGCTTCCAGGAGTGACTAACAAGATTCATCACCAGATCAATTTTTTTATATGATGATGATCAAATTAACGGTATTCGGTCATCATAAAGTTGCAACATATTTGAAAGTCTGTGCCGGGCCCTCCGCACGCAGTATTCATTTCAACATCAATAGACTCAATATCTGGATAGATCTATAGTGCAACGTAAGATAACTGAAGGAATATAAATCCTCTCGTGAGAATAATGATAAAATTTTGATTTCAGATCAAGCGACATTCATTGTAGCAGTCATTGCAGTGCTTATCTCTTGTTACTTTTGCCGACGCAAGCTAGTCCCAAAATTGTCTAACTAAATTAATAAATAGATGGTGCTACGTAATATGCAATGTCTAAAAAGCAAGATAATAGGATCGATGTCAACAATTTTAATAATATTGATGTTCTTTATTTTTACCATCAATTCACAAGCTTCGTTGGTACAGATTAATGCAGTTAGTACGCCTCAAGTTATCTCTTCGTTTGTAGATTCCTTCAAAGAACTAATAAATAAGTCACGCAATTTAACTCAGAGTTACCAAAATGAGGCTCGGAAATTTGCTAGTGGACAGTACAACAATAAAACAATGATAGCAATTACAAACAATTATCTGCCTATATTTCAAAATCTAGTTAATGAGTCCAAAATATCGCAGACGACAGAACAATACCATAATACCTAGACCTTATATACTAAGAGTTTAGAGGCGGAGCTTCAGAGCTATCTGCATTTTCGCAACTTTTTGTCAACGGGCAATCCAACCGAAAGCGAGGCATCTACCAAGTCACTAGTGGTCGCATTTAGTTACGAAAACGAATCATTTAATGCCTTTCGATCTCGCAAGTAAGCACAGGCTCAGCGCGAATGATCAGGACTGATTGTCAAATTCGAATACTGTGAAATAGACAATTTTACTGCCATCACGGATCGATGATTAATACGCAAAATCTTGTGAAATTAGTAACACAATAATTAATACTAGGAGTCAGAGCCCCCCGACAGTATCTACTTATGTATTCAGTTGTACTCCATGTGGAGCATATGGACGAGAAAAAATATCAGACTGGCTCTGCCTGTGACACCCGACGAATGCAACGTCGTTCGTCACTTTACTGGAACAAAGAATGCTTTAATAATTAGTACTTCAATGGCATATCACAACCCATTTAGATAGGAAAAAAATTACTGTTTTCCTAGCCCTATATAATCTCAGTTCTCGATCCATCAGGATTATATCGATATACTTTGCCCTCAAGTTCATCCGCAGTCTTTTTATGAGAGCCATCACAAAATGGTTGATTGCCACTAAGGCCGCACATACATATCCACTTGCTCATATTGCCTAATTTGACCTCCATTGGACCCTTATCTTCTTTTCTGATTAATCTAGCCACACTAAGACAAATGGCATACTATATTATAAATGGTTAGAAGACATTTTCGGTGAACCTTAAATCGAAGGTTGATGCTCATTAATACTCATCTATTAATTCATGAGTGACATCTATCTCTATCGTTAGAACATCTTAGTACTATTTGTAGTAACACGTCCTGCGAAAGTCTAGACTGATCCTCACATGGATTCAGGATCGATATGAGCTTTTATATCGTTAGCAGATGGATTCAGACATTAGATAAAAATGAAATGTATGAATGATTATACAACCTCCTCCAATATTCCAAATCGTGTACAACCGACAATACCAATCTTTGTAAATATGCCGCTTTGGAATCATGACTTCAATTACCTCTCAGCTAATTAGGACTGATTATCTGCAATATGCTCAAACGCAATTCTCATCATGATGAATTTCTAGAGAGAGGTGTAAGAGTATATATACAAAACGTAAACAAACTAGTATATGTTAAGCAACAACGATGATTTTTGTGAAGTCAATGGTTGTAGCTCGCTTGCAGAAGGGTTTAGAATTTCTGTTAGAGGACTAGGTGGGGGATTTCATGATATGAAGCTTTGTGTTAAGCACAAGCAATTGTTTATTGATGAGCTAGTCAAATGGATAATGACTGAAGGGGTCAATCTATATAAAAGTAAAGTAGTTATGGAATAAAAGTAGAATGATTTGTTAGACTCTTTAAAAAGAGATTTGATGCCGCAGACAAGGAAGAGTCAGGCAAGTCCATCAGCAAAGACCTTCTTACTGAACCAATCAATCATTAGCTAGACCATTGATTAAATATAAAACATTTTATGATTCTATCAAGAGTGCACTCTATTGGACTAGTTGAATACTGAGAGCCACAATTTAACTTGTTCTTCGAATTAAACTTATTATTTCGATTTTATAAAGTCTATCTTCTCCGTAAATCTTAACACATTTGTAGTACATTGACATCTATGCTTGGTTACTGTTTGAGTAATGATTTAAATCACCTAGTGATGAAGAGCTTTTTATGGCCGAAGCCGAAAGAGAAGAGATAAAGGACGAAACTCACGCGCTAGAGGACGATGAACAGGATGAGGAACATAGTGATGACGAGGAAGAATCTAGTGATGCAGACACAGATTAGTTGGCTGGCAGATTCCAAAATTATAGTACTATCGCTTGTACAGTTAACCAAGATCTCGTTTTATACGTCGCCTACTCTTCGTCTAGTTTATGTCTAGGGGCAATCGAATTTCCTTGTGATGAATTAAATATAATGACTCGTGGTCTAGGGTTCGACGTAATTTTGTGATTCTAACCAAATTATATTCCTAGTAATGAATTTACTAAATCTATCTATCTATCCATCTCCCAATATAAGAGAATATATCAGGTGGTCGAAGAAAAAATTTCGTAATGTAAAGTGCATAAGGAGTGGCTTCATATGATGCTGCTGGTCCGAGCTGAAACGAATCAAAGTTCGAGAAGACATCCTAAATTGATAATTTAGCAGAACAAAACATACCAAATGAGGAAGATACATAATCTAGATTTATGAAATTCAACCTATGAGATCGTATGACTCAGGTAAATCTCTATCAATTATTGGAGTACTTACGTTGGTTTCGTGTATGATTTTTCTCCTTCAGAGTAAATCCGTTGTTGGCCCAGCTCATCCTTTATGTACCGTAACCCAGAATGGACAGAAAATGGATCTATCATAATTGTGATGGGCGTAATTGTCTTTGCGATTGGACTTCTAATGAATTACTCCAGGGCAGACCGCAAAGCCTAAAACAAACTAAAATTCCACTCATGAACTGAGATATTGTAACGTCTTAATCCCCCGTAACGAAATCAGAATAAGTTCGACATGAAAGCAGGGAACATAACAAATAACTATAGAGGGAAGATTAATTTGAATCAGCAATTCAACCCAATATCTGGTCGGTACAAATCATTCAGCAAGGGCCACTTTGTTCTATGATTCTAGGCCTGATTTCTTTATACTAGAATGAAGATTTTAATCATGGATAGTCACTTTGGAAAATCTGAGAGAAGAATAATAATGATGACAACGCTAGTAATGTTACATTTGAAACTCGATTTGACTGTAAATCTAGGAGACGGTTACATTTATGAATCTGCATATTTCGGCTCAAAGCCATTCAAAGTAAATATTCAAGAAGCACTGGAGAATAAGCTAATTCTTCCAAGTGAATTACAAATAGAATCAAATCTGGGCTATGTTTTGTTTGAGACTGAGAAAAAAAGAAGTAAGAGTGCAATGTAAGATTATAGATGAGGCTACTGATACGATCTTGTTATATACTGATATTCAAACGCTAATGAACTTGACAAAAGATCTCCCGACTACTATGATGGTAACCGATGAGGTAAGCATTTAATATCAAAACATAAGAGAATATCTCGAACTTCATCTAGCCAGACCATCCTATGCTGAAGACAATCTTCTATTTCTATCGGCATATTATCTGATATAGCACTTGCTGATTTATACGAATCGTTATCGACGTAAGCACGATGAAATCTGCACGTTCATTTAGGTACTCGTCTAGCAAGGTAGGAGGGTGTATCCCATTACCCCTTAACTTTAATGATATAGAAATGCGTGTCCTGAATTAACGCACTTTACCATTTTTGTCATCATTATGATCAGTATCAATAATCTCCAGTACCTATAGAATGTGGCATTCCACTAGTTTTCAGTTTTATCACTATACTTAACCTAATACTATTGATAATATTGGCATAAACTGCATGTAATTGGTTAAAATACCCTAAGATCCTCTATAGTATCATACAGTTAACTTGAGCAATAAACATGGGGTTTCATACATGATTTGCTGCAATATCAACTTAGATATCCTTGTCTAAAAAGGTTATATTCCTTTCACATTGGGTCGTAATGGTATGTTGAGTCAGAGATATATGATCGTCCTCTGTATAATCTAGGATCAGTTTAGGCATTTGTTACTAATCCTAGATATATTGTGTAGAGTTAATTTAGTTACTTATCTAAAATAGCCAATTCTTAACTCTTGTCTCTTCGAATTCGAGTTTCTTTCTATATGATTCTCTTGAAGGAGGGTGGAGTTGTGTATTTGGATCTTCACTATAAAGGTCTACTTCAATATATCCTGCTTCGTTACTACCCACCTCCATAAAACAAAAGCCCTTTCCATCAAATTTAGAATTAGTCTTAGTATTTGTAATTTGATCAATAATTTCTTGAGCCACCACCTTTGCCTGAGCTTCTGCAAATATGCCTGCTTTAGGGATTGTAACCATCCCTCCTAAGACGATTTCTGTTACATCGCCAATAGCAAAGACATTATCATATATGGTTTTTAGAGTAAATTTATCAACTCTAATCCAATCCCCGTCTTTTGTAATATCACACTTTCTGATCACTGTAGGTACTTTATGTGGTGGAGTCACTATTAGCAAATCAAACTTCTCATTATTTCCATTTTCGAACTTAACCATATCGTTACTCATTACTTTTTTAACTTTGTGTAATGGATGAAAATTGATATTATTCGTATTAAGCAACCTAACAAGTCGTTGGCTAACATCAGGTCCTGCTACCGGTAACGCAAGTGCAGACGGCGCGTAGAAATCTATATCAATTTGATCTCTTGTTCCATTTTTAACTAACAGATCATTGATTAGCATCGAAGCTTCATATGGCGCAGGAGGGCATTTATAGGGAATATCAGCGATACAGATCGCTATGTTCCCTTTATTTAATGAAAGTATTTTTTGTCGTAGCTCCGGAATATGCTGAGCGTCATACAGATTAAATCCTCCATGTTCTATGAATCCGTCGATTTTTTCTGGTGCAAGGTCTGATCCAAGAGATATTATCAAATAGTCATAATCAAATTTGCCCCTAAATTTAGTTGAAATGCTACTTTGAGTAAAATTAATTCCAACAATTTCATCATTTATGAATTCGATACCTTTGTTTAATAAGTTCGCTAAAGGAATAAACGAGTCTTGCAATTTTCTAGTACCATACAAAATCCACAAATTCACAAGACCCATCATAAAAGACTTATTTTTATCAATAACTGTGATCTCATGCACATTGGATAGATTTTTACGCAAAATATTTGCTGCGGTCAAACCTCCAAAACCCGCTCCGAGAATCAAAATCCGTTTGATTTGTTCCATCAAAGATATCCAGATCTCAAATTGATGGTAAATAAGGATTATCACGAAAAGTTGTCGTCGTGTTTGCTTTACACTACTTTACTGATATATCAACGAATACCGACTACATTAATTTGAGATAATTCATATCCTCCATAAATTTTCTTTATTCGGCGAAGGAGATTACGAAATGTATTTGTGATTGATCCTAAAGAACTTAAACCATTAGATATTGGCTTTTACATTCTTTTCATTCTACACTCATTAAGTTATGCTACTAAATTTGCTGCAATGTAATGTAGGAATCCAGAAGCCTGTAATTCTTTCAAGATTCTGATAGGGTGATCCTATATTCGACTGTATTGCGACTTATACTGAATATTGAGCCGGAAGTACCTGTGACTTCATTATGATGTGTGGATATGTACTTTATGGTCACCATCTTGGGCCTAGTTACCAACCGCGGCACCTCGATACCACAAGCCTTAATTCTTCTGGAGAAACTACATGATTGACTCTATCTCGATTAGTCCAGGATTTTCTAACGACATGAATTTTTCATGTATATCTAATGGATGAACAGTTGCGTCAACAGGCATCGAGTGTTGCGATAGAATGGCTTTGGATATTAGTTTTTATGATGCTTAATTACAGAATCATAGTAGTATAATAAATATTGACCACGAACTCGAACATTTTTTCATTATGCGCATATAGTCTCAACCAGGGGGAGCTATAGTACAAAACGTAAATGGATAAAAATAATAAGGATATTGAACAGCGATCTTCGTTTGAGGAAACAAACACCCATATTGGAAGCTGCGGTAGCGCACATATTGATGATCCACACAGCGCTATTCTAGTGGATAGATGGTCCGAAATATATAATTCAAAAGCTCTCGCAAAGACCAATGAAGGCATATTGTGTGGCAACGTAGTAGCTGAGTATAATGATAATATAGTATTGATAGATTTTGCTGCTTCGAATTTGCAAGAATATCTAGTTCCAAAATCAATAATCGAACGGTACGATGGCGAATATTTGTATTTGACTATTTCTCACAATGTATTAATGTCATACGGATATTAGTCTCGAGCAATTTGAACCAAATCTATGGACATATAGACAAAGAATACGCTTCATAATTCAAAACTGGTTTTTAGTATATCGGATAGAGGAAATCAGTAACAATGTCCCCAGCCGTTATTTGAAACTAAGTATATTAGAGTGGTCTAAGGATCGGTTTGCCTTGTCGCGGGATGATAAGACTGTCTCTGTAGTTGAATTTTGTAAAAGTTATCACACAACCTAGTGGTAAAATATAGAGATGATACCTAATAAAAAAATGTTAGTATTATTCCAAAGGGCTTGCTTAAGACTTTAATAATTTACGGTGTAGAAAGGGAAATTGAAGTTTGCGATGAATGTGAACAAGATTATCTTTTAGTTGATCGTAGATGTGATTGCGGGAAGATATTGTGTACCGCTTGTTACGTATGGCACAAAGAGAGTATCGGAGGTACTGAATCTAAGTAAAGAGCACTATACTTTTCGTCTTGTTCAAAATTTATTCAACATATCTATTTCAGTTTGTTTGGGAAACGTAGATAACATTGTATATAATAACCTTATAAGATATTCCTCATCTTCCTAATAGTATGGAACGAGGATATAAGGAAAAAAGAAAATCTGTGGCAATATTACTTGCTACCCTTCTTGGTATATCGCTAATTCTGTGGAATATACCTGAGCATCGTTTGGCCAATGCTCAAAGTAATTACCCATTATTAATTCATGGGGGCGGCAGAGGTACAATTGTTTGTGTCGATGGTTCAACCGTACAAGCTGATATATCATTTATAATTTCATCATCAAAGAACCAAGGCAATGTTACCGGCAATTGGACACTTAACGATTTTAGTGACCCTTTTCTATCAGGTTCAGTTGTAACTGGGGGTTCAATATACAGTGGCTATGCAAATTTATCACAATATAACATAACCGGAGAAACTCATAATCTCAAGGAAAAAATAAGGCTCTGTAACCCCGCCCTCTTCGCACCAATATCTATGGTGGGAGTGTGCGGATACAATGTCATTATTGATGTGGGATTAAAGACTGATGAATTATTCGATGTTGTGAATCCATTCTATGGAGATGTGGTTTGCCAGCGATAGTGCTTAGAGTCGAGATTCGGTGAATTGTAATTGTAAAACTATAACCTAGGTGAGTTTGAATGCACAGACAAATGGTAACATAATCACGCAATATATCTAGCCAGTAAATTGTAAGTGTGAAGAAGTAGATAACATTGATTGGATAGATTGGTTAGACCATAAAGCCAATCGTTGGTCCGGACAGGGTCAAATAATGCTTCTTCCCCTAGATGCACTGACCTACGAAGAACATGGGACGTCATTGATATGTGCTCGGTTCTATAGGTTTAAAGTCAATGACACCACTTATGTCCAATAAATCAATCTCATTAGCCATCTCCTTAGCTTCGTCAGCTTCTTCGTTATACTTATCCATACATTTGTTATAGAATTTACACCATGGACATTTGCTAGCCCTCTTGGATTCAGCAAGTTTCGGTAGGATAGAAACGTCATTTTGTCGCAATGCTTTCAGAAAAAGGTTTTTGCGTCTTACCATTTCGTTTTTAAGAATTTCTCTTGAAATATCTCCTTTGGGGATAGATACAGACCAGCTTTCAATTCCCGGTTCCTTGCCATTGCGTGGTTTGAAGTAATAGTCGCCCTCAGAATCACTTCTTACCCATCTGAATTCTTTGCTATTATATCTGATTGAAAGTATGCCTTTCTCGGTACCTGTTATTACTAAATAATATAGTAGTTGTCTCAAATAGGATCTAAACCTCTCGTCAGTTATATCCAAACGCTTTCCGCTAAGTGTATCTTTTAGCTCAATAATTACTTCGTCGCTAAGCATAACATCTGGATGTGCTATTATTCCATCAGTCTCTATTTCAGGCTGCGCAATCCCAATATTCGCAAGATTGGTAATGACAAATTCGCTGGCCTCTCCCCGTACAAAATGATTGATGGAATCACTAGAAATGGGATCCATTTCTGGATATCTTCGTGAATAAAACTGTTTTCTAATACAGGTAGTTGGTATAATATCTGAAACGTGCACTTTTTCATCAACTCGTCGTCTTTCTTCATACCTTAGCCTCAGGTTTGTGTCAAGTAGATCGGTAAACTCCTTATTTCTTCGAATGGTGATGGTCATATATTTAAAAGCCTTCTTGTACTTTCTATGTTCGAGTGAGATCGTGCTAATTTCGAATCTTTCGTTGATACTACAGATATAGTATGCATTATTATTATCTATCTCTATGCATATTTCTGTGTAAGGTTATCGGGTGTTGCCTAATATAGTTTACTTGTGACGACTGTAAAGGATATTAAGCCCCTAAAATTGGATATCTTCTCAAATAGCCGTAATTAGTGCTAGGCGTCAACATGTATCATTTTTGACATTTATTTAAATTTTAAACAATAAATAGATGATCTTGGTCTATTATCTGAAAAAATATCCACCGTGGATTAAAATATCGAATTGATTCTGTTCTACTTTGTTATTCATATTTGTACGCGAATTAGTCCTTGTGTGGCATAAAAAATGTTATATTATTAGTATTTCGTAAGTCATTATATCATATGCAATATCATAAAGCTGCTTTTCTTGGTTCAGAAAGGTCAAAAAAAGCCCAAATGAAATTGTTTGATTATACCGGATTCGCTATGTTAACCTACACAATCAAACACACCAACAATAATTTTGAACCAGTGGGCGAAGAAATGTTTATCGGAAAAATGGTCAGGGGAGAGGAGACAATGCTATTTATATGTGATGAAGATGGCTATGCAAAAGCTCAGTCGAAGCCTTTGCCAATCATTAGAGGAGAAGAAATATATAAAAAAATAATAAAGGATGGAATTTCCGAATTTATTGGTGATATCAAGACTGTCACTTGATAACTGTGATTTCCGTACCGACTTCATTTTCAGGTTCGATAGCATGTCGGATATTAGCGATATCTGCCTTTAAGATTCTGGTCGGAATTTTCGACCGTTCTATTACTTTGAGTGCAACAATGTCCATAAGATCGTATGTACCGGCCATAGAACTCTCGTTCTCGAGAAGCCGCATACATTGCTGAACCGTAATCTTCTTAAGGAGTTTCGCATTGCTCGTTATGTTGGGATCGGAGTCATAGATCCCATCGACATCGGTAGCATTCAGAAATTTTGAGGCCCTTACAATTTCAGCAATCAATGCTGATGTGGCATTAGTACTTTGTCCTGGGTGCAGACCCCCTGTTATTACTATTTTCCCACTTTCCGCGGCCAAGACAACTTCTCCTAAATCCTTTGGTATCTTTGGATATGCCTTTTCTCGCAGCGCGGTTAACAACAGCCTTGCATTAAGCCTCGAAATATCGATCCCCATAATATCTAAACTTGCCTCGTCTGAACCCAAGGCCCTTGCGAGATCAATATAATGTCGAGCAATCTTTCCACCTCCGGAAATTACGACTAGTTGAATTTCATTATCAATAGAGCAAAGCATGTCAGCGTATTCTTTAATCACGCTCTCACTAGTATTTTGACCAAAAATGCTACCACTCAGTTTAATAACTATTCGGTCCTTGATTTTGGATTTTAGAAAATGGTCATCCATGTTCCGATCTTTCTCTCTCAATTACCCTACTAATACACTTCTCAACTGGATTTCTACTTTCCGCCGTTGTATACACCCTTAACATATTTAGAAAACCTGTTATGGAGTCAATTATTGGTATCTCAGTAACTGGAATTTCGTACGTCCGTTTTCTATCAGAGAGGATCACAGAGCTAATCTCCTTTTTGTTTGGGGTCAGCGGCATTGATGATGCCCTTGATGAATCCACAAAGACTGAAGATCCGCTAACACCTGCCTCCTCAGCTATTCTTAAGCCTAGGTCGTTTAACGTGTCTCTATTAATTTTTTTGAACGTTGGATCATGTCTATGAAGGAACCTCTCATATACACATTTTAAGAGTCTTCTGGATCTATAGTCGATTGCAAGCTTTGAGGCAATTTCATTCTGATGTTTAAGTGAAATAATTCTCTCAAGTACATTCTCGTCTGTCAGTTCTAAAAATTTCTCCAACGAAATATCTGTTAAATTTAGCTGATCATCAGCGAGTAACATTGAATGTAAAAGCATGACTTCTGCAGATCTTACCGTCTTATGAAAATAAACTGCCTTGAACATTTCGTATCTGGAAATTAACATTGATTCAAAGGAATACAGAGCTGACCTATCTAACGCCAAATGGTTCTTAGTCACTACCCGAAATGAGGTAACCAGTCTATGATAGTCAATATTCCCATACTCGGTCCCGGTGAACATGCCGTCTCTAGGCAAATAGTCCATTATATCGGCAGATAAGCTTCCTGCGATGATTTCGTTAAGAAATTTTATTTTTGACTGGCCGCATGACAGATTTGAAATCGTTGACGGATCATGACCATATCTAGAGATGATGTCGCTGATTTCACTTTTCAATATGATTTCTTTTCCGATATCTTCGTGATTTTTCCTATTTTTTTCATTCAAGACTTCTTCAAATAAATGAGAAAATGGCCCGTGACCTATGTCGTGTAGTAACGCGGCCAGTCTGAGTTCTTGTATTTCTTCTTCACTTTCCAGATAACCTTTTGATAAGAGAGTTTCTCCTGCATATCCTGCTATATGCATCGTTCCAAGAGAGTGCTCGAAGCGAGAGTGTTGTGCACTTGGATATATCAGATGCGCACCAGCAAGTTGTCTAATTCTCCTCAGTCTCTGGAACATCTGGTTATCCAGGATATCGTGTTCAGCCTTTGTAAACCGAATATGCTTGTGTATGGGGTCAGTTATTTCTCCAACGAATTTCATGATTATTATGGTAATTAATTTTGTAATACTTCGTTTACGAGTTTCAGCACATCCTTGTGGACATGCTTTATACTTCTTTCTCCGTTAATTTCCTTCCATTTAAATAATTTTGCGAGCTTATGGTAATTCTCATGTACTCTATACAATAACTCTTGATCCTTCTCAAATAAATCGTGATTGGTGACCGGCCTTTCTTGTAATATGAATGGTTTCGCATTGAGAATTATAACTAAATCTTCCCTTGGGATCCCTTGATCCAAGTTTTGTAACCATCTGAGGTCGAGGCCATTAGATATTCCGTAAACTAGGTTAGATTGGTAATACCTGTTCATAATCAAAATCGTACCCTTATCTCTGGCGATCTCTATTTCCTTCTTCTTTTCCCAGCGGTTAGCAGAAAGTAGCATATGTTTTACTTCATTAGGATAGTCGCGTTTGCGATCTAAGAAGGCATGGATTTCCAAGCCTATTGGCGTGTTATAATCAGGAAAATTTAGTATTGAACAATTCTTACCGGATTGTTTCAGGTGTTTCATGAGCATTTTGGATTGTGTTGTTTTCCCAACTTTATCTGTTCCTTCAATTACTATAATCCTCCCGTCCTTCAATAAGAAATTCCGAAGCATGCCTGAATAAAAGCCTAGTGAGAACCGACATCTAACAATCGCATGAAATTCTTAAAGCATGCAATCACCATGTCAAACTTAGAAATGATTAGACAAGTTACAAGAGGGAAGTTGTAGAGATCATGCATCTTTCAACACTTTGATACTATTGAGAGGAAATTATACTAAATCAACACTTAAATCTTGATGAGATCAATGTTAATTCAGAATGTCGGGATTATCAGATTTATCACTTCAAGTCGGAGTCGGAGGCTTCGAATGGGTAATTATTATTGTTATCGTTGTAGTGCTTATTTTCGGCGTAAAGAAAATTCCTGAACTTGCCAGATCTTTTGGCAAAGCATCGTCTGAATATCAAAAGGCAAAGATTGAAGCAAAGAATGAGCTACGGAGGGTAAAAACTAAGGATGTGGAAGATGTAGGAAGAGAAAAACTTGAATCAATAGCTGAAACCCTGGGCATAGACTATACAAACAAGAACGACGAGGAACTAAGGATTGCTATCGATGCTGAAATCAATAGGAGTAAGAACCAACCTTGAAATACATAATTCTATTCTATCCAAGGATTTCGTGCCTTACAATCTAGCTTGAAGTATTAATTTTTAATAAGGATTGGACTGAATCAGATTACGTGAAAAAATTATTTAATAACGCTTCAAGGTATTATAAAAATTATCCCTTTCCAAAGGTTCGTAACCAATTTGCTTTATAGAATTTATGATTTTGTTAGATGTTAGTTCTGTTGATCTTGCCCCAGTTGCACTCACTACTTCTTCTCCAATGAGCGTACCTCCAAAATCATCAGCGCCGTAATATAATGCAAGTTGAGCCATGCCTATTCCGTTTGTCAACCAAGAAGATTGCAAATGATCAATTAAACCGAAATATGCTATTCTTGAAACAGCAATCATCTTTAATAAATTAAGCCCACCTGAGGAATATCGAATATGACCCTCGGATTGCATCTCGGTCGCGTTAGGTTCGAAACTCCAAGGTATAAAGGCCATAAACCCGTTAGTTTTTTCTTGTAATTCTGCAATCTTCATAATATGTCTAGCCTGTTGTTCTTCGTTTTCAACCGTACCGTACATCATCGTTGCTGAAGATTTCAATCCGAGCATATGTGCTTCCTTCATAATTCTCAGCCATTCATCACTCTTGATTTTAAGAGGACTAATATCTGCTTTAACATCATCGTCAAGAATTTCTGCTCCTGCCCCCGGTAACGAATCTAATCCAGATGCCTTGAGTCTAGCAAGAACTTCCTTTATACTACTTCTTTCGATCTTGGCAATCATATCTATCTCAGACGGCGATAATCCGTGGATAGATATTTTTGAAGATTTCTTTATTGCACTAAAGACACTTTCGTAGTACTCTAACCTTAAACTCGGATTATGTCCCCCTTGAATTAGCACCTGAGTAGTACCAAGTGTTCGTGCGGATGTCAAAACTCTTTTCAGTATTTCTTCTTTAGATAGAGTGTAGGTATCTTTGTGTCCAGGAGGTCTATAAAACGCACAAAATTTACAATAAGTTACACATACATTTGTATAATTTAGTATAATATTATTAATGAAAGAGGCCGTATTTCCAAATAATCTTTGTCTCAACAAATTAGCTATTGCTCCTAACCCGACTGCATCAGTGGATTTAATTAATCGAATGCATTCCTTTGTTCCAATTCGCTGGCCTCGAAGTGTGTTTTCTACGATATCACCGATGTCGGACTTCATGATTAAATCTTGCGCTAGGCCGATATTTCTCAATACTAGTACATTGCTCAATTGGGTCATACTATTTAATTCTTACAAACCGGTGAGCACGCCAACGAGTAACATATATGTTGTATTTAGATTGTTAAATCATAGTTTGCTCAGTAATATTCAAGGCGCAACCAATGCGCTGGAAAGAGCCCTAGCGGGGGAAGAGCTATCTTTCCAGGATGGGTTGCAGTTAATAAGAGAAGAGAACCTGTTCTCTCTTGCTCGCCGCTGATATGGCCCGCAACAAAACTTGCGGAAACACTGTTACGTTTACCTCTTCGTATTACTTGAATTACACGAATGTTTGTGCTGGCAAGCTGTCCACTATGCGCATTCTATCGAAAAGGTGATGAAGATGATGCATACACCCTAACTATCGAACAGATTGTGACTAGAGCTGGAATAGCAGTCAAACAGATGGGGGCCAAAGAACTTCATATTGTTGGAGGTTTTCATCCTAAGCTTGGACTAGGGTATTACGAAGCCATGATGAAGGCAATTAAAATGAATTATCCTGATGTAACAATCAAGGCGCTAACCCCCGCAGAAATCTTCTTCATTGCAAAATTAACAAGAAATTCGGTTAAGGAAGTACTGTTGAGGCTAAAAGATGCAGGATTAGATACTCTGCCTGGTGGGGGAGCTGAGATTTTCGGCGCTGGATCTAGGGACAGGATCGTTAGAGGAAAATGTTCAGGCGAAGAATGGCTTAACACAGCTCAACAAGCACATGAATTAGGATTGACGAGCAACTCTACTATGCTCTTTGGCCATATTGAGAAATTAGAAGATATTGTCGATCACGTCTTGAAAATAAGGGAACTTCATAAGAAAACAAATGGCTTTAATACCTTTATTCCATTGAAGTTTAGCCTTGACAACACTGAATTGGAACAAAATGGAACCATAACTATGGAAAGTCCATCAACATATGATTTGAGAATTATTGCGGTATCAAGGTTGCTCCTCTCTAATGTACTAAATAACATCTCGATATATTGGGTTGCATTAGGAAAAAAATTGGCCCAGGTTGCGTTATCTTATGGTGGTAACGATCTAGTTGGAACAGCATTTTCTGAAGAAATTTTCAAAGCAAGTGGAAAGGGTGCTCGCAACGTCAATAGAGGAACTAATTAATTTGATTAGAGAAGTAAAGAAGGAGCCCGCTCTGAGGGATTCCTACTTTAATATCATAAAGAAATTTACTTTGTAGTCCTGCATGTCCGATACTTCGAACGAATTTTGTAAGGAATGGCGGTTCTATCTTAAATTAAAGACATTTTGTAATTATGGTAAATCATAATTCCATATTAATAAATTCATTATTTTTTATTCTTGGTTTCCTTGTTAGTTGTACCCCAAACCGTAGTAATGGTGTTTTCCAACGGAATCGGAGTGATGTTATCTACTGGCTGCAGGGATAATAGCGATTTATTAGTCTCTTCTAATTGCTTCCTAGTTCTAAGCTTATCCTTATACTTCAAATTTCGTGGCTTTGTTCTCAGTCTATAGCCACAGCAAGGACACCACAATCCAACCCAGTTGATGAATATTTCACAAATTTGGCATCGCCTCTGTCCTAAAGCGTAGCGGCCAGAGCCAACTGGTTTTTGTGCCTTGTGACGTATACATATGCCTTTACAAGTCATTTTACAACATTATTACACCATACTTAATTTTATACTTTTAGTAAATATATTAGAAAATTTCTAATCGAATGCTTATCAGAAATTTTCTTAATTTATGCCATCTTTCCGAATTTTTGGATACTGTTTCATATAGTAGTTCTTACCACATGATTTTATCCAAAAACGGCAATATTATTGATTTGTCCAATACTGAAGCAGGGAATGCTCTGAATACTCTATACAATTTTTTATATCAATCCTCGGTTACATCCTCTGGCCTTCTCATGTTTAATTCCAAGCAATCTTATAATAAGATCTAATTACGCCGGTCAATTTGCCTACATTCTCGTTATGTTTTTGCTACCTTGAGCATGTTCGTCAACCTAATTTCCATACCGTATCGTTCCTCCTCGTTTTTCATGTGTTTATATATTTTAATAAGTTCAGGCCAGTGCTTTAATATATTAAATTTTCCTAGAATTTTTAATTGTATAAATCTATAGACAGATGTATAAATACGAAATTTTTTTATAACAGCATTTCTGTAGCCCTGTAAATCGTTAATGTGTCTGAAAAGTAGCTCTGCACACCAAGTAGCAGGAATGATCCCCTCGCCTAAAAGTGCATAGACAGTGCCTATAGATTCACCTACACCAACGGATTTCTTACCGTCCGTAAAAGGTTCACAATACGCAGGAGGACTAATTCTTACGGGCCTTCCAACCTTTTTCAGAACCTCGCATTTGTACTTGCTTAAAAAAAATTCAACAAACTGGTTGCTCTGTTTCCGTTCAAAATCTCCTGCGCCTATATGGGCGTATCCATTACCTAAAGGAAAGAACCAGAAATAACCATTCATGGAAGGGAATGCTTTTAAATAAAAATCATCATATGGTGTCTTGCCTGATTCATATTTTACTTTATACTGAATACATGGGATCCACATTTCGTCTTTTAGCTTCGGTAGATAGTTCCGATGAAATCCTGTAGAATCAATAATTAGATCGAAGTCAGACTCCAAATTCTCTTTCTTAGGTACTTTACCGAATTCGATTTTCGTACCTTTAATCATATCTTGAATTAACTTTAGTTTGTCGTAAACTACCATTCCTTTAAGTTGAATATCAATTGATTTATTATAGCCAAGGTCTCGTCTATTATCGAAATCTACATGCATATGTTTTCCTTTATGCATTACATATGTTTCGAAATTCAACCCACATTCCTTGGTCATAGTAGACATTACGTTTTGACATGTTGCCCAGGCACATACTGCGTCATGTTGGTTTTCCGGCAGCCTCTCGAAACCTGCAACATAATTCCCAGACACATTGCTCAGCCTATTCATAAGGTATGCGCCGGCAACCCCTATGCCAACAACGGCAATCTTCATTCGAGTCGTATTAAGATAAACTCCAAATAAAAACATTGCAAACTTAAAAGATCAAATAAAAAAGGGATAATCACTCAGATCGCAACAGTAAAAGTAGAAACATGCTATGCCCTTCAAGTAAATAACATACATACATAATGATAATTACCAATTTTTAATTCCCCTAAAAGTGTCGCACACGATCGGTTTGTACTTATAACCATCCTGCCTATACTATATCGACAGGAATTGTCATCGTCGAACACTAATAAGAAAGTAAAACGGATGCCGGGATCTGCCCGTATGGGCTTGACGCTGCTGTTAATAGGAGCAATTTTAGTTGGAGTAGGAACATACGTTAATAGAGGGGCAATCTCCCTTTATGGTCTGACCCTTGTTATCATAGGATTCTCTACATATATGATCTCGTCGATAATAGTGTCTAAAAGAAAAAGGAATTAATTAAGCTCGCAATATCTATTCTTGGATATAAATAGCTGGTTTAAAAGGCCTGGCAAATTTGGCTTTTGACTTGGGATCATGTTTGTGTAAATTGATATCGTCTTCCGAATATATTTGGATCTCAGTTTGTGCATTTCCAATTTCAGAACATATCAGAGTTTCAGCATCCTTAATTATTGGGATTTCATCATAACTCATGAGACTGACTCGCCTATCTCTGACCTCCATAGTATCGGATAAGATGTCATCTATAATCTTCTTTATGAGGTTAGGATCGGTCTTAGCTTTCATGGTAGAAGGATCGTTGACCAACTGTCTCATTATATCTCCGAAATTGGTCTTGTGTTCAAGAACTATGTTTTTTATAATTTTTTGATAGATCGAAGTTTTCCATTGTGCAGCTACATAAATAATAATGTTCGACGGTTTTATTTTCGTAACTTTGATAATGGTTTGAATATCAGAAATAAGATTTATGACTAGATGTTCTGCCTCTTCTGCAACTTGATCTAACTTGCTAGCGTCTACTACTGGCCATCCTCCAAAAATAATTGAGGTCGAATTACCAATCTTTTCCCAAACATCCTCCGAAATGAATGGAGCAAATGGGGAAAGCATCCTAATCCGAGCATTCAAGAAACTGAGTACACAGGGTGAAGTTGAAGTGTTCTGTCTTCTTTTGGCATAGGCTCTCTTTTTATGCCATTGTAGGTCCTGATCCAGCGAATAAAGTAAAATGTGCAAGGCTTCCCTCATCCTTAACTTATTTAAACAAACGGTTATCTCCGCAATGGCTTTTTGTAATCTACTATCTAGCCATCTGTCCTCTAACTCGTTTGATTTTTCATTCTTCATCTGTATTACCATTTTTGAGGTCAAGGATTCAATTGTCATATGGTACACATCGATCAATTTGGACTTGATCCCTTCAAGCGCATCGAAATTAAAATCAGCATCCTGCAGGAGTTCTGCTGAGATAAGCATCGCAATACGTATGGCGTCGGCACCGTGCTCCTTAATGGCTGCGCGTAATGGCACAATATTACCTAGCGATTTTGACATTTTCTTACCCTGCATTAACACCGACCCATTGACTACAATCTGAACAGGCCACTTTGCACGTTCAAAAATTGCAATATGATTAAAGATAAAAAATGAAAGATGATTAGCAACTAGATCTCTTCCCGAATGTCTTGTATCTACTGGATAGAAGTAACAAAATTCAGCTCTTAGAGCTTCCACCAAATTTGTAGACATGTTGCAGTCCCCAGCTACAATGTCGCTCTTTCCTTTCCCAAGTAATATATAATCAAAAAAAGAATCGTTAACCTGATTAGGATCAAGCTTTTGCGTATTACTAAGGTTTGAATTATATTTTGCAATTATGTAATATGCCATATAGATTACCGAATCAGAAAGACTTTCAATAATCCAACTAGTATCCCATGGCAATTTGGTTCCGAGACCTGACTTTCTAGCGCAGGCCCTTTCCCTCAACCAGTCAATCACATGGTTGAATTCTTGCCTTATATCCTCAGGAACTATATCCATCTTATTGACGCATTCATGAGCTAGGGTTTTCCATTTTTGATCTCCGTAATTTATAAACCATTGATCACTCAAAATCTTCACGATACATTCAGCACCACATCTACACTTAACAGGTCGACTTGTCAGCTCAATCATTGTATCTGCAATACCTTTCGTGACTAATTCGTTCTTTATCATATCTTTCGCTTCTGCTACTGGCATTCCTACGTACTTGCCAGTATTTGATCTCATTTTCCCTTTGTAAAACTCTTGCAAATACAATTCGTTGGTTGCCTCTTCTAGCTTTTTGTCTGACTGGTTCACTATTTGATATTTCCTTATAAGTTCTAGTGCGGGGAATAGTTCAATATCTTGGGACTCACCGGAGCTAATAATAGATATCGGATTTACTATCTTACCAAGGTTAAAGTTATTCAGAATTGAATTATTGGTTTTCAAATCAGCCAACGCTTGATAATCATAGGGAGCATGGCCAGGAACTGACATTACTGTCCCTGTTCCATTGTCAGATTTTACGAATGATGCAGGATAAATTGGTATTAGCTTATTCGTAATAGGGTTCTTGACATATTTGCCAACTAATTCCTTGCCGCTTAATGTAGTATGTATCGAGATCTTGCGATTTAGATATTCAAGTTTCCTTACGGCCTCAGTGCTAACAATCCATTTTTCGCCTATATCGTCAAGTGATATTAGGAAGTATTTTATTTCCGGATTGAGCCAAAGATTTGTGACACCATATATGGTCTCAGGTCTTAAAGTTGCAGCCGGAAGAAAATAATAATTACCATCAAATTCTAGTGGGAATTTTATTAATATATACTCATTAAACTCAGGCTCTACATCGCCTATAGTATCATGTTGACTAACTGGATTCTGATCGTTAGGACACCATCCAACTGGATGTGACCCTTGCACAATTAGTCCCTTGCTCTTCAATAATCTAAATTGCCAAGATATAAACTTTGAATAAAGCTCATCAACTGTAGTAAACTCACATCTCCAATCAATAGAGTAGCCCATTTCCTCCATTCCCTGTTTGATTTCAGCATGAAAATATCTTGCGATATCGACTGGGTTAACGAAACTTTGTATTACATCGTCTGAAATATTGTAGACCTTGCGAAAAGTATCTATCAACTCTTTGTCTTGTGAAGCAACTCTCCTAGACATTGCAAGTATCGGTGTCCCAGTATAATGGAAGCCCATAGGAAATAAAACGTTGTACCCCTTCATTCTCATGTACCGGGCGTGAGCATCTGCAAGAGTATATGTTCTTCCATGTCCAATGTGTTGTGGAGAATTTGGGTATGGATAAGCAACAGTAACAAAGTATTTTTTTCTTGTCGGGTCAATGTTGGCCTGAAATATTTTTTCAATTTTCCACTTATCAGTCCACTTCTTTTCTAGAATATTCCAATCCAAATGGGTGGCCCTACGATTATTCATCCCAATTACCCTTTGCTTTCAGTACCGACTAAACTCCTTGATCACTAATTCTTCGACTGATTTAAGAGAATCACCTATCTTGTCCTTAAATCTACCGCCCCCCTGACCAAATCTTTCGTTACCTCTTCCTGAGCCGCCAAGTTCTATCGAAAGCTGTTTGGCAATAATACCTGCGTGAATCTTCTTCCTCACATACTCTCCTGCAAAGACTATTACGCGTAATCCTTGATCTCTTGAAATTAAAGCTACATAGATCAGGTAGGGATCTAATTCAATTGACTTTTCCCCAACCGCGATATGATAATCTTCATCAAGTTCTTCGTCATATATGCTATAAACTTTGATATTTCCTTTAGGCAGAAGCCTTGCTGTATTCGAAATAAATGCCGCAACATGCGGCGAAATTTTTCGAAGTATAGTCTTGATCCTTTTCTTGGTAGTTTCTGTTTCATAAATCATTTTTTGAAGTGATTCAACTACCTTCTCCTTACTGGAACCTAAAGATTGAGATATAGAAGCAAGCTGACTTTCTTGTTTCTGTATATAGTTTAGGGCAGCCTCCCCAGGCAGCAAATTCCAATCTAATAATTCCATCTTGTATCCTTTCAGATTTTATAATCTTAATGATACCTATGTCTCCTGTATTCCTTACGTGTGTTCCCCCACAAGCCTCAATATCCCAATTGTTAATATTTACAATCCTAACAGAATTAGAAGGCACAACTCCGCCTTGATAAATTCTAAACGTATAGTACTGTTCTGCGTTACCTCGACTGTATGTATTAATGACAACTGGCAAGTTTTGTCGAACCATATAGTTCGCTTTTCTTTCTATTTCCCATATTTCTTCTTTGTTCAAGGCAGAATGATGCGTAATATCAAGCCTACCATAGCCTTCCTCTTTAAATGCAGAATTTTGCCAAACCCATGATCCAAGAGGTACTTCTGGCGGAGGAATTCAGAATATGAGTCGCTGTATGATGTTTAGTAATAGATTCCCGTCTTCTGTCATTAACTATTCCATCAATGGTTTGTCCCTCGACAAAATCGGATCTATTTTGTAATTTGTGAATGATGACATCACCTTGTTTTATCGTTTCAATCACATTTATTCCGCCCAGCATGCCAGTATCTGGTTCCTGTCCTCCACCTCGAGGATAAAATGCGGTTTGATCCAATATAACGTCCCTGTCATCGATAATTTTAGTAATTTTTGCGCGAAACTCACGCATTGACATATCTTCATAATAAAGGGCCCTAGTAGGAACAATTCCTGATAAACTGTAAGTTTTCTTATGTGTCTGGGCTATATTCTGTTCCGTATGCAGATCTGCAAGCCGAGTGTAAAATGTGGATGGAATCTTGTCAATAGCCCCAACTCTTTCGAGAAAATCAGGTGTGATGCCATCTGACTCGTACATCCTAATCAGATCGTCTACTGACAACTGCTTATTTACATTCTTGATAGAAGTAGCAATAGCCTGCATCCTCTCGTTAGATCCCACATATCTATCAGATTCGATTTGCAAAATTGTTCTTACGTCATCTTTATGTTCCTCAAGCTCAGGATACATCTGTTTTAAATAATCAATATGTAAATCTATAACATCTTCAAGCTTAATATTCCATCCCATTTTCTCCAATATTGAAATTGCTCTTCTTAGAATTACTCGTAAATTATACCCGCCACCAACATTTGATGGTAGAGCTCCATCCGCTATTGCAAACAGCAAGGTACGTGTATGGTCTGCAATCGTGTATATTGCCTCAAATGGAGAAATGATTCTAGAAAGTTCATCTCTCGAAATACTGAAAGATTTCGCGATAAATGTCTTCAATGTATTAACATCATTAATTTGCTCACCAAGTCTACCGGACATAGCAGTAAAATATCTTGACAGCATTTCTGGATCTTTGCTAATACCTAATCTATTGACCAATCCTTGTACGACCGGCCCAAATGCACAATCATAACTCGTAGGTGTTCCCATAGTTATCCACGAAAGACGTTCGAGGCCTGCTCCCATATCGATTATTTTGTTATCCATCACATGATAGCTATTCTCATTGCCTTCGAATTCTGTAAAAACAGCATTGCCAAGTTCGAGACCATTTACATAATATTCTAGTGAATACCCAAACGCACCAGCACCTAGCCATACATCTTCTACAAAAACGATCTCATGAGAAAGAATTCCGAGTCTATTAGTTAACATTTCGTAATCTAATTCGATACATCGATCCTTCCAATATCCGCCATCGGCATCCGCATTACATGTCTGTCCGATCATACAAAAGCCGGTATAGTGCCTACCGGTGAGACCCACGTTTTCGATGTCGTTGAACCGTAAACTCATTTGAGGTACTAGGAGTGGATTAGCTGGCAGTTCGAAAACAACCTTATTCTCCATGATTCTTTGAAAGTCGACGATAGACGCAATCGTGAAATACAAATCATCGCGCCATCTGCATACTACAGGATATCTCCTAATTATCGAATGATTATTAGACTTGAAAAAGAATTCAATTTCTTTCCAAGTATTAACATAATCGAGTCTCCTAGTTGTAGGAGGCTTACCTATGAAACTGTAGTATTCATGATCCGGGCAAAATTCACGCTCTATTAATGACCAGAAAAATTTAGTACACTTGCTGCATTTCTGGCGCTTGAATCCCTTTTTCTCAAATAGATTAACCTTGTAATATCTTTCGTAATCAGAACCAAACAAAGTGGCAAGTTCCTTTTTTCCCAATACTTGGCATCCCAATCAGAGACAATATTAATGCTTTTACCAATTAATGAGGCTCCAGAATAGATTCCATACGATCATGCTTTGAGCCTCAAATGTACTTTTTTTTATATATCATTATTAAGAACCCATCCTAAAAATAGATAGAGTATAGCTTGTGAGGGTTTTGCTCATAAGTGACGCTTATGATAAAGTCAAGTATCTTCCAACTGTCAAAAGAATCTCTGATGTGTTATGGAATGGGGGTAGGTTGTTGTTACTTCCATCAGAAATACCGAATAATTCCATAGGACGTCCAGCAGCAGTAGTATCATTTAGGAAGGTATTCGATGGCATTGTGTATGTTTTTTGGAATGTCTTAAGAACTGGATGTTAATGCCAATGGAAAATAGATGTTGCCAAAGGAGTATGGTTCAGGTTCGACATGTCATAGAAGATTTCAGCAATGGTCAATATAAGATATTTGAGAGATTATGGACTAGATATGCTAAAAAAAGTGTATGATGCTAAAGTAGGAGTTCAATGGAAATGACAATCACTTGATAGTAGTAGTATGTCGGTAAAGGCATCTCTAGGCAGAAATGACTGATTGGACCTAATCCTACAGACAGAGGTAAGATAGTTAGGAACAAAACATCATCCTGTATTAATAACCGATGGACAAGGTATTTCCATTATCTGTTTTGTTTGTTGTTGTTATAACTGCGATTAATACGCATGATGATATGAACGGCTGCTATAAACACGCTGGATAATAATACCGTAGTTAAAAGTTCGTCTAGGACATATAAATAAAAACAATATCCGAATCTTTATCTATCTTGATAAAGGATACGACTTTCAAACGATCGTAGTATACGAACCAATAAAGGATATCCACCACATATTTGACATAGAGGAGAACAATCAGTTACGAAGATTAATGGTGGTAATAATCATTGCCATCCTGCTAGAAGAAGATTGGTTGTAGAAAGGAACCAACTCTTGGCATAACAGGTTCAGAAAACTTTTGGTTAGGTATGAGAAGAAGTTAGAAAGCCATTTTGCGTTGGTAGGCGTATGTTTAGGCTCTATTATTATCTATAGGAGAATAATTTCTGGATAGGCTCTTAGTCAGATCAAATTCAGATATACTTGGCGCATCTAAATCCTGAGAATGGTAATCTTTCATGTGGTTTAAAATAATTTCTATAGCTATTCCTAATTTGACTAGCCGAGGTGGCAAATGATCCACCTCGAAGTACTTTCTGATTTATGGACCATTTATCGGTATACTCACTGAATTTTGATCGAAATCCCGGATAAAGTGTGTACTCCGAAGATGTCCATTCCCATACATCACCTATCATCTGATGGCAGCCATAGTAGCTGATGCCTTCAGGATACGAGCCAACATTTGAGAGAGTCCAAACATAGGATTCCAAGAGGTTTGCGTGAACACCTGGATCAGGTCTATTATCACCCCAGGGATACACTGTCTTCTTCTGCAGATCCTCGTTCCAACATGCAGCTTTCTCCCACTCGGCTTCAGTTGGAAGCCTCTTGCCGGCCCATGTGGCATAGGCATCTGCCTCATAGTAACTCACATTCACTACAGGTTCATTTGGCTCAATCTCATGCACGCCACGAAAATCCTTCTTAGTCCACCTGTTATCTATGTTTATATCATGACTTTCATTGTGTTCCCAATACAGAGGAGCCTCCCAGCCATACTCCTGTACTTGATCCCATCCATCGGCAAGCCAATATTTATAATTATGATATCCGTCATCGTTTATAAATTTGATATAGTCCATGTTAGTAACAGGAAATACGTCAATTTTATACTGCTGAAGATATGTTTTATTTTCAGGAAGCTCGTTATCATAACAAAATCCCTTTCCGTGGAAGCCCAATTCAAATATTCCTTCACCTATAGTTACCATATCTGATGCTCCGCTGACGCTATCTTTAGTCTTGGCATTTTTATTTTCGTGTATAGATCGAGAAAGTGATTTTTGTTGCTTAGATGGCCTGGATTTTACGTTCATTGGCTTATAATTATCTTCAGCGTCTCGAAAGCGTTGGAAATAATGTTGAAAATCATAGATCATTAGTTCCTGATGTTGCATTTCATGCTGATTTCCCAGTTGTATGTTATACTTTAAATCCTCTAGCATCTCTTTTTCAGTGCCTTGGCTTAATTGTTTTTGTTCCTCTTCTCTAAGAAATGAGATAATGCTTTCATCTATTGAAGATCTATAATGCAGCGTCTGTTCAACAGTCGGTCTGGGGAACTTGCCGCGCTCGACTTTCGGGAGAATATTTCCAAATCTCTGATAATAAGAGTTCAAGTATTCTAGGTTAATTGGGTGATCAGATGTTTGGGTCAGCGATCTACCATACCTTTCCAATATTTTGTGAAAAAACCAGCTAACATGGGCTAAATGCCAATTTGGCGGACTGCCAAAAGTATGAGACTGTATAACCGCATCCTCGATTTTTAATGGTTTGAAGATGTCTAAGGTTCTGTTTCTGACTATGATGAAATCTCTAACTAGATCATTTAAGCTAATATTCTCCATCGCATGGGTGGACTCATAGATAGCTTCATTATTTGATCCAATCTGTTTCATTACCCCAATAAATGTATTTGAAGTAAATATAATTCATTAGCTGAGAGGGACATATCTATTTAAGAGAATCCGATGAACCGTATGCACCTGCATGATGCACGTTCTGCTTGCTTTGTATACTATGAAATAATAGTTATTTTATTATAATAGTTTAGATATGATAACTAACTAGAGTTTTGATTTTCACCTCATCTCCACAGGTACAACTGACAAATGAATTTGCAGCCCATATCGAGGACACTCTAGGAAGACATATTGGTGATAGAGTGAAAAGAACTAATCCGAGATATCTTTATGACAAGTTAGGGTCACAACTCTTCGAACAAATTTGTATGCAACCAGAATATTACCTGACGAGGGTTGAACTTGAAATATTGAATAACTATTCTGCTGAAATTGCGAATTTGTATAAAGATTTTGATAAAATGGCAATGATAGAGCTTGGTAGTGGAAGCTCTACTAAAACTAGGATCCTACTGCAGCAATTTGTGAAAATGCAACAAACCAAAAAAATGTATTATTTCCCAGTCGATCTCTCTAGCACGATTTTAGAAGAAACGATCAACAAGCTTCCGAGTGAGTTCCCTAGTATAGATATGTCAGCAATTCATTCAGATTATATTCAAGGGATCAGGATGGTTGAAGAGGTCATTTCGAATAAAGAAGATAGCAGAATCGGACCCCTTAACAAGCTCATACTTTTTCTTGGGTCAACCATCGGAAACTTTGAACCAAAAGAAGCATCGGTATTCCTAAAACAGATACGCTCATCAATAGATAATGGGAACAACAATTGCCTCTTAATTGGCTTTGATCTCCATAAAGACTCAAAAATTTTGGAGGCCGCATATAATGACAAGAACGGAATTACTGCAAAATTTAATCTGAATATTTTATCTAGAATAAATAGAGAGCTAGGAGGAGAATTCGACCTGAATAAATTTAGCCATTCAGCATTTTACGATATTAAGAAGAGAAGGATAGAAATGCATTTGATTTCGAAAACAGATCAAAATATTAAGATTAATAGCCTTGGAAAAAGAGTCTCACTTAGAAAAGACGAATCAATCCATACTGAAAATTCATACAAGTATTCAATTAGTCAAATAAGAGAATTGGCCGAGAGTAGTGGTTTTAAAGTGGAAAAAAATTTCCTCGACAAGAGAAGTTGGTTTGATTTAGTTCTTTTATCAGTAAATTAAATTTGCATACTTTATCATGTTTTATGAGCCGAATAATTGAATGGAGCCATAAGTAGTAAAGAGACTCGCCAGATCCAATTTACTTTTAGGTGTAGTAGACGAAAAAATATTAATTATTGACCGAGTTGGAGGGACATTCTCACGTTGTCACAATATCAAAGTGTTTTCTTCCACCTTGCATATTTTAGCTCTTCCTTTCAATGCATTATCCTTTCAATGCGTCTATGACTTAATTGATAGGGGTTTGATGTCTAATTCAAAATTAAGGGGTTTGATGTCTAATTCAAAATTAAGAATACATAACCATAACAAAAATTTATCTGATACATTAGTCGCATCAGTAACAAACAAGAGGCCTGAAATCACCTGTAAAACATCTTACAACATAGTTCAGAAACAATGAGACAGTAAATATCTAAATTCCGAAGGTTAAGCGTTGGTAGCTACCAAACTCCATTTGTTGGAGCGTCCAACCTTCAGAAAAGAGATTCTTATAGAGTCTCTATATCTAATTTAGAGTATGGATATAAAAAGTTTATCCAATATTTGCCTATTGAATTTTATCATAGAACTCGCAGCATTTTGTTAATATGCTCCCGCGTTTTGATGATATCTCTCTATCTGAATTGTTGCATGAGTTATTTTGAATTTCTTTTCCAAGACTGAATTTATCTCTTGCAAAATTAGTTGCGACTTGGCAGGGTCTATTACAACAACATGAGCAGACAGTGCATTCATGCCCGAAGTGATAGTCCATATATGTAGCTCAAACACACCAGTTACACCCCTTATTTGTAGTACAGCCTTTTTTACTTCCTCATGGGACATATTGGCCGGAACACCCTCCATAAGTATATCTACAGCCTTTTTAATGATGGACCATGCCCTTGGAATCATAAATAATGCCAGTCCAATACTTATTAGCGGATCTGCCAAGTAAAACTTTGTAGTTAGCATTATTATGCCAGCAACTAAAACGCCCCCAGAACCAAGGGTGTCACTTAGAGTCTCTAAATATACAGCCCGTACATTCAAATCTTGTATTTCTTCTGTCTCTTGATCACTACTGTAAGGATAAGAGTTATGAGTATGTGGGCGTCCATCAAAATGTGATATTAATCGCATTCCAATGAAATTCACCACCATCCCAACTGAGGCAACTATTATGAGAGGAAACCCCGGAACTTCTGGCGGTTCAAAAATGCGTTTAAAACCTTCATAGAGAATATATATCGAAAGTAAAACCAGGATAAGACTGTTTAAGAGCGATGCGAGTATTTCCATTCTGTAAAAACCGAATGTCCTTTGTGGTGTTGCCGATTTTTGGGTGTAGCTAATAGCATACATGGCGAGGGCAATTCCTCCGACGTCAACTAGCACGTGTCCAGCTTCAGAAAATAATGCTAAGCTTCCAGTGACCAGGATTGTAAAAGAAGCAGCTATTAAATACACCGAATTAAGAAAAAGCACGATTCTAAGTCTTGCTATTCTTGTTAGCTGATCTAGCTTCAAGGGACTATTCATTTCTATGATTAGATTAGATTAGATTCTATTTAGTTTCTAAATTTGAACATTTTTGTAATTGGACTTAAATTTTGCTATCCTTTTGCTCATCGTCGTTGAGTCGTGATTAGTTATCACATTTTTCTTTATATTGTTCCAATAACGTGTATTTATCATGTGATTCGTATTTACCTATATATTGATAGATAGACATAAAAGTATATTTGGAAGTATCTTTAGGTTCTTCATCTCTTTTATACTGAAAGTCTACTATGGGATCACGAATAGTGCAAAAATAAGATAAGATTTTTTCGTGTGATAACAAACATGGTAGAAACCCATGTAAAGCTATTGTTATGGGAGCACTGGCCCATCGATTAACAATTCAGCCTACGGCTGAATTGTTTGTCCAAGGTTAAGTTTTACATTCAGGGGATTGGAGAAATTTGCACTCTTTGACGAATCTGTAAACATCACCGAGGCAGTAATATTCTTTATTCTACTGTCCGTTAGAGTAGTTGCAAGCTGTGCTTTGCCGCCCGTGGCGTTAATTTTCAGGCCCCCAGGAAATGAAGTAGTCTTCAAAATAGTTCCATTAAGTGCAAAGACCTTCATCATTGCATTTTGCGCCATGTTTATTGTGCTAGTTGACGGCATCACAGAATAAAGTACAATTACCTTAACCTGGTGTGACTTGCTATTGTTGGTCAGCGGCACGAAATGTGCATAATTCAATTTTATAGATATTGGCTTAGCTTGGCCGACGGCAAATACCACATGGTCGACTGAACTACTGCCTTCAAGTTTCAATGGGTATGACAACAGTGCAGATGAAACGAGAGACATGACCGTCAGAGCTACAATTAGTTTGACAATTATGAGTATTTTCCTATTTCTTACGCCAGCATTTGGATCCATTCTAATTGTTAGAAGATCCAGAAATATATTAAATTAGCTAATGATGCCCAGACAGGTTTTTGTCGAAAAATAATTCATCATCCGTCCTCTCAGATTTTGATCTATCTTGTCTGATATCAAGGCTCACTCGGGTATGAACCTAAACCGTTGATCTAGAGATGATTGTGCCTTTATCTGGTGCTTAACTAACAGTATTTCAAATATTGGTATGTCCTGTTTGTCATTGTCATGAGGTTTCAACTATTTTATTTCCTGATTAAAAAGAATGAGTGAATATTTTATACAAACTGATGAATTAGATAAGCATTCTTTTCGGTCAGAATTGGTAAGAAACGCAACTTAAAATGTAACTAGCTGAAAAATGTAATACTAATTGAATATAACATGATACTTTAAGTGACATTAGAATTGTCTAGTCGACGGTAACATAATAGCGTATTTTCTATATAATTCATCATATCTTATAGAAGTTTTATAAACTGAAAAAATGTTGTTCATAATTTCGTATATTATCGAATAGAATAGAAAAGTCTCACATTTCTTATATATGAGATATATGTAGCTACACATGTAGCTAGAATTTGTTAAACAAAAATTTTTACAGTATTTTTCTATGAAAGCTACTCCTATCTTAACTTACTTTTTAATTAGTATGCCCTCAGATTTAAGTGGGACGATCGATACCAAGCCTCATGTCGGATATCCCTCCAATGTTAGCAATAATACTAGTTCAGTTCGCATGACAGATATGGCTACCGGAGAAGATCCTTCTGTAAACCAACTGCTGTACTGGGGACCGCTACATCCTATCTAAAGTCTACAGATGATTGATAGTAATTTAGAGTTTTACGATAGATTCAGAATATTAGAAACATACCCCCATTAATATAATGGTGAAAAACTGTATATGAATACGACCGAATCAAATCACGATCCCAATTTGAAATTGCTCACGATGAATAATTTGATAAGAAATCAGCTTTGACAAATAATGGAAATGGATCGTAGAAAGAACGATCACCTCAGGTTATACTGGACATATTAGCATCTGGAGGCTATAGTAAAAAAAGGATCAGTACGTTTAATCAAACTGAATTGTCTTTAAAAGACTATATGCATTCTCCGAAGGACTAGAGGAACGTAGAAATGACAGGCTTTCTTAAACACAAGAAAGGGAAGGTGAGAAGAAGGACGATCCTGATGAACTTCCATATATGCAAGACTTGGAGATCAGGAGACCTCAGACAGGGGATATGGAAGGTCTGCACATAGAGGATAACTGTTATTTAATGCCGATAGTAGATTCGCAAAAGAACAGTATTTTGTAAAATATGATTTTTCAGACACGAAAGTGAATGTTACTTCCAACTCTGAAAGACACATGGATCGGATTCAAGTTTGTTGTATACAATCTTCCTCATTCAAAAATGGAAGTATATTTGTGAAGATGAAAAACTGGATTAATCAAAACGCCGACAGTATAACTTGGAAAAAGGTCGACGAGAAGATAGACAATGGTAGAGGGGGTACCAAATCCAACATTGCGTGGGCTTACATGATGAGATTATCATTTGTAGAATGCTAAGAGTGGTATTTAGATAGGACAATTCAAAGGATGCAGCTATAAAAAAAATTAGCGACAGAAAAATTCGAATTGACTGGTTGTTCTGTACGTTAGCAATACTTTTGTGAAAATGACATCTCAGTGACTAAGATATGAATAAGCCCTATCACAGGTAAGCAAAAAAAGACCTCCGTTTATTAAAATATTTTTGGTTTTGGAATTGGGATAAATAGACTGTGGCGGGATGTAGACTACTAAAAGTATTTGGAAAATAGAATTATCGTAACTGAATATGGATTCTGTTATGATTTACAAGTAACTCCTTCTCAAGCTAAACAAAATTTGAATCATGATCATCTGGATAATTTAAACATACTTCTTTAGGAACGACAATGTTTTTTGCCAAGCGTCCGCAGTTTCCTTGTGGGCATAATTCTGGTTAGAAGGGTTGGCAAAAGCATGACCTAATCCCCTGTAAATAAGAATATCGTTGTTTATTTTATTAGCATCTAAAGCCGCTTTAAATTTATTTATCAATGGCAGGGGATTTGCTTGATCTTTGTCTCCAAATATTCCTAGTACCGGCCATTTAATTTTTGAAAGTTGCTGAGCGTCAGTAATTAACGGCGTACCATAGTACAGGATCGTAGCGACTAGAGGATGATTCTGACTATTCAATGCCAACTGCAACGATTGTCCTCCACCAAAGCACCATCCTATTGATGCAATTTTAGATGAGTCCACAAATGGAAGAGAGCTAACATATTTTACAGCTGATTGTAAATTAGTAATAGCTTCCGCTGGGTTATTTCGGACAGAAGTAGATAAAAGTCTAGCTTGATCATTGTTTGTAGCCATTTGACCTTTGAATAAATCTACAGCCAGCACGACATATCCTTGTCTTGCTAGCGTATTTGCCGTATCTTTAATATAGGCATTTAATCCACGATTTTCATGTATCATAATAATTCCAGGGGTTTTCTTGTTAGCAAGGTTAACAGAACTAGGGTACACTAGATATCCAGATGAACTATCGAAATAATTGACCGATTTCTTCGTTTCCAAACCCTGGTCACTGGTTGCACTGGTACTGTTAGAATATAATGCAGATATTGCGGCAGCATTGGTCTGAGCGAAGGCAGAAGGTAGTGCTTTATAACTGACGATTGCTGTAGAGAGTAGAATAGTTGTTAAGAAGACGTAGTAAAGCGTGAACGATATCGGGACACTTTTTATCATTACTCCTTATTACGAGATTTACTATATAACACTATTTCTGGGTTCTTCATGGATTTATTTTCATAGATTTTCAATAGATAGAAGGAGATACAATTCTTCTGACAAATATGCTATAGAAGTCCGCATCCTAGATATGTAATATCCAGGTAATCTGTTCCTCATGCGTATTGTTGCAGGGACTTGTCTTAAATATTACATGTGATCAGTTATGGGAGCAAGAATTCGTGATTACTAGATCATCCTAAATTGAAGGATTGTTCGCTGGTGTATATCCCAGATTGACTATTGAATGGTACATTCAGAAAAAGATTCCAAATATGATTAGCAAAATACCAATTTAGAACTGAAAAGAAAACCATCAAGAATTTTTATATTAGGTAGAATCAAAGAGGAAGATGATTTATGCTTTTCATACATACGATTGTCATTACCTCCATAATTGCTTCATTTTTTGCAGTCTCAATGCTATATTATGATGATCAGCTACAGCATTTAATATCACTTCCCCCGTTAGATGTACAATTTGTCTTAGCCGAGGAGAAAATGTCTTCGCCTATTGCGCACATATCTAATAATAGTACTAATAAAACCACAATGGTGGACAAATTTGGTATAAAGGAAATTTATACTACTAAACAGCATGGTAGAGAATGGTATGTTAATATGACTAATCCCAAGAATGATACTATGCTTTCTTTCACGTTTGACGCTCCGATCAATAAAGAGAAAGACGGTTCTTGGCAGATAACTAATCCCAAGGTCAGGATGAACGTTGAAACACCTACAGGAATGCAGCCGTGGAAGAATGTGGAGATCACGGGATACGCCAAAGTAATATCAGTAAAGTCGTCGAAGAACAATAGTGACAATAATAAAAGCAATTCATCAAATCAAGATTACAGTCAAACTCTAGACGACATTGCTTGGTATGCAAGAAGTGGGAGACACAATAGTGAAACACCATGTGAGGGTACGGCACTTATAGGGGGCATCCATACCGACGGTAGTGTGGGATGGAAAAAAAGCATCTGGTTCACTGGCGGGTACACAGATGAAAGAGCGCTAAATCAGGCTGCAAAGCCATTACTAGGTAGATGGATTGGTTGGAAAGTGGTTATATACAATATCGATAATGATACGGTAAAAATGGAATCTTACCTTGATGATGAAAATAACAATCAATGGAAGAAAGTTACTGGCTTCGTGGACAATGGCGGATGGTATGCCAACACTGATGACGTTACCTTCTTTAGTGCAGGTTGTGGGAAACCGAAAGACTATGTAATTACAAATCCCGGAGACTTGGTAACGTTCAGAACAGATAATATAATTTGGGATTTCAAAAATCTGAGTGTTAGAGAAATAAGATCTCCATATCCAATTTAGCATTAGATGATATGATATTTGTTCGATAGCCTTAATGACCCAATAAGGATATTTTTTTACGTCGCAGATGTGATCAATATTTGAGTACGTTAGATTGCGAGAGTTTCCTGGGTTCGCATTCAGCCGATTGATTTCTTTAAATTCTGGAAAATATTTTATGAAGGGTATTATCTAATCTTAGCCGTGTGTACTAGAATTGATGGGTCATAATGTCTAACACGATGACTACCGTACGCAACTTGATGCCATAATTGGAACAAAACCTAAACAACACAATTGCTAACTATATACAGGTAGATAAATAGCTGGAAAAATAATGTAATAAATATTAAAACCAAGCCTAGCATTGTCCGGCCAAGGGAATCTAGTATATAGAGATATATTATATGGATGTAACCGTTTTACTGATTGTACTAGTATAAATTAAGAATCATAAGTATTGTAGGACATGCTAGATTAAAAATGAGATCCGATCGTAATAATTTCGATCAATAGTTCGAGATACTATATATTTTCTAAAAAATGAATTAGCAGCCTCCTATCACACTGAAAATCACGTGACATCTAAGATGCATATAAAATATGCCAACTTCAGATAACTCGATATACATTATATCCCGGATGAAATCAAACTATTTCGAACTGGATGATGGGTTTGTAAGGGAAATATGGAGTGGAGTGCAGGGAGTCCTGGCATATTCGAACGATTAAACTATAAATTCTATAACAATTCAGGTTAATATTTTAATAGCTTCCTCTAATCAAATATAACAAGTAAGAAAATAACCGAGTCTCTATGTTTTCTTATTCACTCCCTTGAAATATTTATTTAAATCATATGCAGATAAGGCTCCATCATACAGGCAATGAACCATGAATACTACCCAAAATCGAAGGCTATTAACAGGTTATAAATAACAAATTTATGAAACGAAAATGTCTGTAGGCGAGATATGCCTATGACTTTGACTACCGGCATGACCACTATTGCTATGATTGTGATCATGCTCGGTACCAAAATTTGAATTAGAGGAACCAACACCACTAGCAAATACAATATTATAGCAATTATCAACCTCTTCTCTACTCGGCTCTCCATTAGTTCCACCAGTATGACCGGTCTTCTTAATGCATTTAAAAAATTGGTTAACATGATGGTCTAATTCTCCGTTTCCGGAATTTAATGCTATTAAAGGCACTGCGCCCCCGTGGCCTTCTGAGCTCCCTATTACTTCACTTTTCGCATTCGCTATAAAGTACGCGGCATATGGGGTAAGCACGTATGCATTTGTCCATCCAGCTATAATTAACACCATTGATATTAGTATCGATACAAAGACAAAAGTGACTGAACGGTGCGGTGTATATCCATAATTACAAGTAATATTAGTCATCGCCTAATACGCAATTCTTTAAATAATATTTAAGGTTAAGTTGAAAAACGTTAGTAAAATAGAGGGGTAATGATATTCAAGACACATTCAATATAATATTATCTATTACAATATTAAATATATTCATACTGATTATTTTTATGCAGTATTAGTCCATATGTACATTAGTTAATTATGATACAGCAATTAGATCCGTATTTCATATATGATAATATGTGCACGCTCTTTCGGTGTATATATTATTTTATTAGAGCAAAACAAAATCACACTACTTACAATCGGTCTTTTACTAATCACATCCCTTATAGTGGCTTCCAGCTTTAGCTATCCGGCATTTGCATTGACGAGATATTTTAATTGCGTTATAAGAGAAGTAAATAAAAATGGAAAATTTTCCATTGCTGACGCTAATATTTGTTATGACAAAGAATTCCCTCACAGCGGGAGTAATAGCAATCGATAAGAGATAATACCTAGAAAGTTACTCGTTATATTCGCCACCGCAGTTCCCTTCTCATGTTTGTAATATTTTATCCCCTTGAACGTTTTAGACCAGTTATTCCATACAATCATCAACCATGTAGACATAAATTCTTGATTTGAATCTACTATATTGATTCTGGTAATTTAAGGTGTAATTCAAAGCATTGATAACAAAAGTAAATGACGGGCAATCTAGCTCAATTTATTTCAACTTGAATATCAACGTTCAAGATATATCATCAGCATCCTGACAAAAACTAGTGACTGCTGAGTTTCCAACGATCGAGGATATTCTTACCTGCCTATCAAGTAGCTTATAGTATGTATACTATTACATAGGGGCAATTGTTAACAAGATTATAGATGACTACCTAAAAATGTGGGTTTAGATTAGAATGGGATAATAAGTGGATCATCACAATCAAACTACGAGAAGGGGCAATCCATAATGATAAATGCAAACCAGATCTATGAGGAAGATTGTCTCACTTTCATGGAGAAGCTGAGCAATCAGAACACGTTTGTAGACGTTATTGTCACTTCTCCTCCGTATAATATAAACAAAGAATATAGAACATATGACGATAATAAGAAAAAAGATGATTACTTCGCTTGGTTAGAAGAAGTGGGGAAAAAAATTAAATCTGTACTTAAAAACGATGGATCTTTTTTTTTGAATATATCTGGCCGACCCTCTGACCCAGCGTTACCTTTTGACTTGGCCGTAAGGCTCACCAAAAATGTAGACTTTAATTTACAAAACACGATTCACTGGATAAAATCAGTGTCGGTCGATCCGGAAGATATTGGTAGGAATAATGGATTTCATAATAGCGACAATATATCCATTGGTCATTTTAAGCCAATTGTTAGCGACAGGTACCTAAGTGATCTTCATGAATACATCTTTCACTTTACTAAGAATGGGAATGTAAAATTAGAAAAATTAAAGATTGGCGTAACCTACCAAGATAAAACAAATATAGGTAGATGGAAGACTGCGACTAGAGATAGACGAGACAGAGGCAACGTATGGTTCATACCTTATCCAACAGTTCAGGAAGCTAGACCACATCCGGCAGTCTTTCCAGTTAAGCTACCTGAACGCTGCATACAATTACACGGAATTAAGAAGAATATGCTTGTTTACGATCCCTTCATAGGAATAGGTAGTACGGCTCTGGCTTGCATTCATCTTAAGGTTAACTATATTGGTACTGAAATAGACTCACAGTATATCGGAATAGCAAAACAACGAATTTCTGGCTATCTGCAAACGAATTTTTCAAAATGACGCTGAATTAACATAAAGAATACAAGATTGCTGCAAAGGGTATTAAAATTGCAGCAAATGTAAAATCAATCAACAATATAATAAAGAGTCAATTCTAAGTCGTTTCTAAAACTCAAAAGTATTATATTACAAAATGTATGGTCACAAATTTTGCTCAAAATTTTTAATGCTGGATCTTCATACAAATCAGGGATCCGAGATCAAAAGAGCTAAGGACCAAATGCATATCTGATTAGTGGACTTGCAAGGACTGGCAATGACGCCAAGACATCTAAACTAATATGCTATGTATTAGCAGTTAGTAGCTATTCTTAAAGCTATTCAATCTCACTCTTGCACAACCAAAAAAAGAATTACATATCATCTCATTTGTACTTCAGATTTGTACTATTTATGAGTGGTAAAGACCTGTTCTAAATTATAAAATGACACGAGGAGAGTAATTAGCGCTAGATTACTTAGCCTTATATTCAGTGATGTGAAATAGGGATTTTAATATATGACTATTGTCGATAATCTTTGTATGGACGTTCATGGTCACCATAGCGTTATTCATGCCGCTAGGCTCATATATGAATTGCAATACTGATTGATCTAATATGTGTAAATTATTATTATTGTTAATGAATGTCAATGTTGTATGTCCAGCCTTTCTCGATCTTTAGGTTTCGACTTAGCAATAGAGCAGATTGTTACCTATGCGAAAAACATTACTCAGTGCTGTTACGTTTTAGTGATGAATCATATCTACAGTTAATTGTGAAATAATTATGATTGAAAATATGTTACCTTTCCGCATGCTGAATTTTGTGTTATTGATCCAAAAGCGGTTTTGCCTGTAGACTGAGAACCAACTTATTGGCCACTATGGTATTAACAGACTAGGCTTGATTCATCCCTCTTCTAAATTGTTGTGGGAAAATATTCAGTGGTCATATGCATAAGATGAGTCAACTGTGCAAAAATTGCGCATTGTAGTTTTAGTCTCATAGCATATTATATATTATATTAAAAGAACAATTAGTCAAAGATGAAGTGGTTAATTCTACTTTTACTAGTGTTAATAGCAATCCTAATTGTCTCTCTGGAGCAACCTAATTTCGGCAATGTTTATTCACAGAAAACAAACAAGACAATTTCAAGTAATGGCCTGCTTGACCTTTTTGGCAACGGCTTGAACAGTCTGAATAATGAGTTAGGGTATTCCATCACTCTAGATGGCAATCAAATATTTCCTAATAGTACTCTTAAAGATAAAATAATAAATGGACATCAACAGTCTACTTATAATATTTCTAGCTTGAAATACAATCTTCTCGGCTATCAAATTGCAGCACATGATATAAAAATTCGAGTTAATCCTTCAGCAATTGATTCAACAAGGACAAGAGTTGACATACCGTTAATGTTGGCAAAAAACGTGACCGTGACTGATGGCATCAACCAAAATTATGATAAAGTTGACTTGGGATCAATATGGGGTATATATGATAAGTCAAATAACAAAATGGTAGTCCATATTCCTGTTGGATTAGCGCTAAAATATTTGCATTTATAGTAACATTGAAATAAAAAGCGCAGTCATAATCAAATTTTTTGTAGCAGGGAAATAAAAATATGTCCTAGTATAGATATCGAAGAGGCAAGAAATATAGTATGCATGATAAAATCCTAATGAGGAAATCATACTATAATAAGGGCAATCTGATTGATACTCTTGAATTGGTTGGACAGAGACAAGCCATTGGGATACTAGGGATGGTCTTTGCAGTATTAGGGGGCGTCGCATGGTTTCTTCGACAAAATATAGTAGCTATAATGTTATGGGGAGTAGCTGGTTTAATATTACTCAAATTAAATAAGCGAGCTAAGCCGAGGAGGGGGTAATAATATTAAGTAAATTGCTACATTGGAAGTATCCAGTAAACCAAGCTAGTCCAATTACTCTAATTATGATTCACGTTTTTAGTACCATGGTTCTATCAGACTTGCTCTCATTCGAATTACTAGAATTTGGGAAAACGACATTAACAATTTCTTATTTACCTTGAAAAGGCATAAAATGCCATTTCAAATTCTTCACAAGAAATAGTATGAGATAAATTGGCGTTTAAAATATTTTAGCCATTCTGTGGACTATCTAATCCAACAGATTGCTGCGCATTCCTCCTTGTTTTTTGTATATTTGAACAGTATTCTGTATCTGACCGCATGATTAGGCCACATATACTCGAAGTCTCGTTATTAACTTTAGTATGTTAAATAATAGTCATGCAACACCGGAATATTAAATGGTTTTGAGGATAGATTGTATAATTTTCACATGATCCGCCTGTATTTCTGTAGTAACTAAAAGCAAATGACCCTCCTTCAGTGGTATTGTTATGCGTTTGATCTTCTCGTACTCAGTCATTGAATATTTACCATAACCTATTTTTGGAGATAGGGTATTCCGCAAGCCCCATCTAGCCAATGCTTGTAGATTTGATCTTTTCGTTTCATCTGCTGAGAGTAGATTCTGTATGCCATCAGCGTGACCCCCGTGTTTTATCTCTCCGGTATGATCGCAAATTCCAGCAAAACGGATCTGCGGATCAATTTCGAGTATACTTTTACATAGCGTGTCAAAATCCATATTTCTATTGTGTAACTATAATTAGGATTCTAATAAGTATTCTTACTTTCGAATACAACACATAAACCCTGTGGAAAATCGATAATCCATAGATCGTATTCGGTACTTAAACCAGGTACACTACACGATATTAGACATAAGGCAGTAAATGAGTCAATCATATTCCTAGAAGTACAAATAAATATCATTTTAGCCCCACATAGACTACGCTTCTGTTATAGGCTTAGAATATCATCATATTATCAGATTAGTCAGCCTATACATATTCCACGTTACTTCCAAATGATAATTCCCTGTTCTGTATTTTAGTTAATCTAGACATAATATGCACTCTAAATAGTCTTTTTATGATAGACATTATGATTACATCGTTGTTTCATTGATTATACAGCACTTTGGAATAACCACGTTTCATCTGCTTTCTATACATAGCATGTGTTCTCCATATTGGTACATATTCGTATCGAGCAGGGATTATAATGAATGCATGCAAGTGCTCCCTTGCTAAAAGAGATTATCTTCACTATCATATCCCTCAGCAGCTGTACCTTCGGACGGTGGAAGGATATTTTGATGTACTTATTATAATTGGTTTGAAATCTATGTTGTCATGTCTTGTAGGAGCTCATCTTGTCATTTGTACGTATAATTTGTTGTAATACGTCTCTGCTCCAATTGATAATTTAGCAAATTTTATTCTCAATTCTGTGCGTCGGGTATATACTGTAAAACATGATATCTTAATTCCCGTCGAATCTATAACTGCAAAGATTTTGCTTGGTGTCGCTAATCACAATGAAACACAAAATTATCTTTATCGAGCAGTGAATAGTTAATTCTATCTATAAATTTGTGCAATGTTGTAAGATGAGGAATATGTGATAATCGCTAAAAACAATCTAAGGTAATGGGCTTCAATTAACTACTCAATAAACATCCTATAACTCTACCTTAGCACTGTCTATTCTGAGAAATATTAAATGCTGCCATGTTGAAGACATGAATGCTCTTTCGATGAGGGAATAACCGTATCCTTGAATTTCTCAAAACACGGCACACGGTATTTGCCAACCTAACATATCTTGATTCTTTTAAAATTAATATTGCATTACGCTCATATAAAGCTCTGGCTGTTTTGGTACTTGTTTCTATGGATCCCTGCAATGAAATAGTTTAAAATCAAGGCCAACATAGCAGCAATGTAGAATTGGCTGAAGATTCAAATACTTTAACCGACTGGATTGAAATTCCAACAACATTTACAACAAAATGCTCTGAATGTGATTATGATATAACGCCCGGTTTGGCACTTTGGTCAAAATCTGCCAAATTGACCAAGCATTTAACCTGTAAGAAAAAGCAGTATTTGTTGAATGAGCGGTATTCAGAGCATAAAATCTCAACTGCGGACGTTGTAGGGTCATCAAGCCGAGGCTGGATACCAAAAACAGAGACAATTGAATTAAAGTGTTTTATATGTGGGCATTTAGCTGGGTGTCAAAGATGCAGATTCACAAATTCCTGTGATAGGGAGATCGTGTCCCAATTATGCGTATGCGAGGTATGTATGGGTCAAATGCTTGAGAATGATTCAACGTCATTGAATCTATATCAGAAGGCATTCATTAAGAAAGCGAAGATTACCACAGATTAGGCTTATTGTGTGGTTTCCAAAGAGGAGGACTTCCGTTTGAATGCTTATTCAAAGTTCTAAAGCGGACAACGAAATTATGTAGATAGAAGATACAGAATTAATAAAAGGCCAAAAATTAATCTGTCAATATTATTCTAGAATCTGCGAAGATAGAAGACAGACAGAAACAGATTCGTTACCTATACATAAGAAAGCGATAGTGAATGATATGTTTATCGCTAATGAAGTTCTTCGGCGTATGGTATGCGGACTGATTGACTCTGCTTTTAGGAAGAAAAGTAAGGTCAATTCCGCATTAGATAAGTTAGAGTATAGATCAGGCATTAACTATGGATCACAATTTGTATCATTCAATATTCGATCAGACCACAATACTCTTTTGTGGCTTGGGCATAAAACAAACATAGTTGTTAAATAGCACTTAGAAAGTGTAGTAGACTATTGAGAAAAAGCGAAAGTGCAAAGCTTTCAGAGCCTAAGAACTAACAAACTAGTGGGGAAAAATGCGAAATCTTGAATATTTGGGAGGTATTGGGCAGAAGGTGGGCATTAGCAATACTAAAGAATCTTAGGCAGCAAAGAGGTAATACGTTTTAATGAGCTCAAAAAAATATGTTGTCTGGAATTAGCAGGACCGTCTTGGCAGCGAGACTGTTAGAGTTAGAGCGTGAAGGATTAGTTTCAAAAAAAATTTATCCGCAGATTCCCCTGAAGGTAGAATATCGTCTGACACTGCAAGCAAAGCAATTGGAAGTAATTTTACGAGACTTAAGCAGGTGGGCACGTAGTTGGAGAGCACCGGAAATCACAGCCACAAAAACGAAGGAATATACATATAAAATAAAATAAGATACAAAGGCTTCGCATACAATATTTCAGAGAGAATTCTCCATCTAACTCATTAGTTCAAAATAGATATGATTAAATGTTCTTGGTCATAGATGGTCTTATCCAAATAAAAATAATCTAGTGTAAAAAATGTATTTCAATCTAGTCTATATTAAGTAGATTAGAGAGAAATGATATCCGAATTTATTCCATCTGTAAATTATACCGCAGTACTCACTTTACTTCTTAGCCCCGTTTTACATGCAAGGTGTACCATTTATGAATACAGATAACTGGCTTAAATCCTCCTTTTGGGACCGGCAGTATCTGGCTCAATCACGTCAAGCTCATTAAGTACTTTGACCACGCCTGGCGTATTCCATACAGTTTGTCCTGCTAAAGCTCTGTCTTCATATGTTTTGACTTTACCTGAAAGTGTCACTGTCGCATCAAAAACTGAGACACTGACATTAACTTCTGGATGGCTACCTAGATTTTTCTCAATGTTGAAAATGATATCCTCTTTTAACTGTTCATCATTCTTGCGACCTGGCAGCTCACCATTGGTATAAGGATGGCTTCCAAAAACGTATCCTGCATAATAATCTTTGGCCGGCTCTTTTCTAGGCTCTTCTTCCTCCTTTTCCCGCATGCTGAATGATTCGCCAAAGATATTTATATATGCTTACAACAATCGTTGAGTTATTTAGATTATATGACTCTTGAGTTATTCAAATAATGGTCATTCTTCTTTGAGGTCGGCTTTTTTTATCGCAACAAATTCCCTCCTTAACCTAAAAATGCATTCATGATGACTTCAGCTAACCATGACAGCTTGACTTCTAGACCACAGACTATACATACTACACCTCAAATAGTAATCAGTTGCAATACGCTTTTGATGCGGCTGACTTAGTAATTTCTTACTGATAAAGTATCTTAGGATCGAGTTCAGCAGTCTCCCCAGATATGTCATGGAGGATAACAGGAATAACTTTGAATGGTATAAACAGAAACGATCCAACAGACAATAACTTGTATTTCTTAGGATACCCTCACTTCACTAATATATTTTTGGATTGTCACAGCAAGATTGCCTACGGAAACCGGCTTTTGGATGAATTCATCAATTTTTATAGATGGCAAGGCCCTTGAGAACTCAAGATCGTTTATTTCAAATGCAGTCATTAGAAAAATCTTTACTTCAGGTTTCATTTCTTTTACCTTCTTAACAAATTCATAGCCATTCATAGTTGGCATTCTAATATCTGACACAATTATTGCATATCGTTCGCGATTTATCTTAAAATGTTCCAACGCCAATAGCGGATCCGTAAAGCCAAAAATATTTAGACCGTATTTTTCCAAGCCCATTCTAAATATATTAATAACATCAAAATCATCATCAAGCGCCAAGATAAAAGGTCTAGAATCAGCTTCGAAATTCGGCCTTCTCATAATACTCTAATGAGGACATGCATATACTTAAATCATATGTTTGACAACACGCAGGTAAGATTTTGATAACATTAAATCCTCCTTAGGAATGTTTGTGCTCAATAATAAGGCAGCGAATGAGTTTAATCAATTCCATATATAACTTTTCATATTCGATAGTATCGTGTATCTTTAACATTGAAATCATAGAGACTAAAACCCATATAACGCAGTCAGTAAAATGTCAGTTCACAAGTAATTTTATAATGTGCCAAACATTAATTTAATGCGAATATTCAGACTATTTGCATACCAAAGGAAGTTTTGGATTATATGGGATCTGCATTATAAGAAACGTTTTCTCCAAGAAATAATGCACGATAATCCGTCCAATTATTCATAGGATATTGGAAATTAAACCAATCAGTAACGGTAAGTTTCATTTTAGTAGGTATTACAACCGCCTCCACAATACACGCTCAAAGTAATCTCGCAATCATTGACAACAAAAAATAGAGATACAAAATGCCTATAAAAAAAGGCAGACATTATAAAATGGAGATCAGAATGGAGCACTAATACATTTGTTGGTCGCAGAGCAGAAAATAGTTTTGATCTATCTAAAATTAGGAATCATAACGAGATCTTAGAGATGATATAATGATCCATCTTGTCTATTTATACATCCTTTCAAGATATTGTGTGTCGTTTATAAAGGAGTATCCGTAAAAGGATAAAATGGAAGATAAAAATGAATATGAAATTAATCTTCTTTTAGATAAAGATAGATACCATGCTCTCTTAGATATTTGTGTAAAATATGAAGAACAACAGGGTGTGGAACTAACTCCTAAGGAATACATACTGATGTTAATAGATTCGGCGATCAAAAAGTGAAGATATATGTTCGACTGGCTTAATCAAAACTTACCTAATCAGAACTAATTGGAAATACTAGGATTTTTATTCGGGACATCCCAATTTTGCGGTATCACTTGCTTTCGCATTTTATGACTAATTATGCCAAAGAATTAGGTCAGGCGGTAAGCATTAACTATTAGCAAGAAATCGATTACACTGCGCATGCCTTATAGCCTGCATACTCGAGATAGGCATCTAATGTATATCTAAAACATGGCACAAAGAATCCTGGACTTGCACTGAAGAATTTGATCACTTTATCAATTGGCAGGAAATATATGTTCAATACTTCGGAGGAATTCATATTTAGCTGCGTCATGACCTCCTTCTCAGAAAGGAAACATTCATAGACTGTTACGAAAGCATTCTTTCGCCATTCCGTTTCAGGCTCGCACACATTAACATGAATTTTGCAAATCTCTTTCAAATAGGGTTGAGAATAAACTCCGATTTCTTCGCCAAGTCTGCGACTGGCTGCTTGAAGATAACCTTCATCAGCCCTCACGTGTGCACTTACTGATTCAGAAAAAAGGCCTCCATGGGACTTTCCAATTCCCCTTTTCTGAAGCAAAAGTCTATAGCCTCCCGAATCTACATCTATAACAAAGATCGATGCGAATCGATGTAATAGGCCTTTGCTGTATATTTGGGAAGAGCTCGCCGAACTTACTGGTTTATCAGACTCGTCGACCACAGTCACAGAATATGTCATATGTATATGTATAACTAAAGCAAAACGTATAATGCAATTAAACTTTAAAGATATATTCTCTAGACGAATCACGTGAAAAATGTATACTTTTCTTTCTTTTATAACATAGAACCCTACTACTACATGCTAGCAACCAATGTCCTTGCCAGAATAGCAAACCGACCGACAAACAGGGAAATAAAATGGAATGAACTTTGCTTTTAGTCATCCATTTATAAATCGATACTTGATCTAGATTAAAATTGGTCAAATATCTCAGTTGGTCTACCTGTCCACCAAAAGAAAATATGAGATCGCTTCAAAGAAATTGAAATTTAAATGGTAGTATACTCGTCAGTTGCCGTTTATCTCTCACTGTCCAACTTTCGTTATTTGAAGTTAGATATCTATTCAATCACCTCTTTACGAGTAATATCTTTTCAGAGGAGGCTATCTTTAAGATAATTAATAAGACCGATTGAGAAGCTGGATTACCTTATCTGTCGATCATAATCAGATCCCGTTCGGGGTAGGCGCATCGTAGATCAGAGCCGACAGTAACGAGAAGACATAGCGCGAATCATCGAGTGCATTTAAATCATGTCTTATTGGCATTAGTATGCTGCACTCGGAGGTTCAGTTATTTTGCTTGCGCATAATGCACAAAAATCGTGGTTAAATCAACTTGTCTAATAATTACCTAAGTAAATGTATACTAAGTCTCATATTCGTAGCGATCTATTTTGCAAAATCACCGCGAAAAAACTTTTTTGACTATAGCCAAATTACAAGTATGAATTTAAAGTAATAATTTCCATAATTCAACTATTTATTATATGCCTATCATATTGCCCAGCTTTCGTCGACAGATAAAAGTGAATTTAATTCGGCTTTTACGTAATTTGAACATGTAATCAAGTGTTTATATGATTGATAATTCTTGATATGTATGCATGAGTTAATTCCAGCTCGGATGATGTAATTTACTAAAAGTAGCAGAAATACTAACCCAGCATTAGTCGCTTGCCTTTAATACTGGGCCGATAGGCGAGAATATCAGAATCTAGATGCCTTCGTTATATGGAATTGGTGAGTCAACACATACGCATAAATATTTATCATTACTCTTAGGTAATTTTATTTTGGCTATCTTTATATTATCAGTTATTTCTAAAGATTGGAATTGAAGTTTTGGGTTGTCGTTCGAATTAGAACAGAGGCTCCACTTTTTTATGGCCGGTGCCAAATAATTCAAGTAAAATAAATAACTTCTAGGATGACGTGCAATTAAATTACTTTGTTTATATGCAATATCCCTGTATTTCGCGACAATAAGCTTACCTTCTGCATCCGTTACAGCGGCGAAGTTCACAAATTTACTAGCTGATATCGCTGCCAGGCAAATTTTGGATAGGAATGTTCTTTCCTCCATCTAATTCTGAAAATACAATATCGATATAATAATCAGTTCGAAGGAGTTTTACTATACCTTTTCCAATTAGAATTCTATTGTATTATCGATAGAAGCTCTTTAACATATCTACTTACTATCAATTGATGCAGACGACTGGTGAAAAGTCATTTGATACTTGGACGTGAGCCTACTGTTGTCTCTAGGTTTATGACCTGCCCAGCTCTATAAATAGTAAAACTCACTGGATTTCCAGGAGATTTTGTCTTTTCTAAATAAGATATCATGTCCTCGGAACGGGTAATGTTTTTTCCATCAATTGCGGTTAGTATATCGCCACCATGTTTTTTACCATACTGATCTGTGATTGAGGCCTCTATCCCAGCTTTGTCAGCTGAGCCACCTCGCAAGATCGTATCTACAAATATGCCCCTTAAATTTGGGGGTAATTTTCCTACCCGACTTGCCAGATCAGAGGTCAGAGTGGCAACTTTGAGTCCGAGGTATGGATGCGTATAATTTCCCTTATCGATCAATACTGGAACAATATGTCTGACAATATCTGATGGAATTGCAAAGTTTATTCCTCCAGGTATCCCTCCAAAGGTAACGCCAACTACCTGGCCTCTGATATTAAACAGAGGTCCTCCTGAATTACCAGGGTTAAGTGCTGCATCAGTTTGAAGCACATCAGGAATAGAATATCCCCCCACCGGAGCTTGCACTGCTCGTCCGATTTGACTTACAATACCAGTTGTCATTGTATTGTCCAAGCCATATGGATTACCAATAGCTACCACCTGATCTCCCACTTCAAGTTCTGATGAATTACCTAATGCTAGCGGATTAAATAGGAATTGTAACAATTTTTGAGTGTTATTACTGTTTGGACTTAGGATCTTTAATACAGCCAAATCACTATAAGGATCTCGTCCTGTCACATTAGCAGTATATCTATTTCCATTTATTGAGGTGATATCAACTGACTTTGCTTCTCCTACAACATGACTGTTGGTAACTATATGTCCTTGTCTATCATAAACAAACCCTGAGCCTAGTGCTGTTTGGTTTTCACCTCCAGGCTGCTGACTACCAGTCGGATTAGCTGATGGTACCTTACTCGTAATTTGAACGACTGAACCCTCTACTTTTTGGAAAAGCTCGTTAAGTAAAGAAGAATGATCTGAAGTAACTCCGAAAGCCAAAGGAATTTGCTGATGAACTATACAGATCGATACAAATATTGAGAAAAGCAGTACAAACCCTGACTGTACTTGATAATTATACATTTTTCTGTCTAACAAATCTTGCCAGATTATATACGATATTATTGCCATATATTATTGTAAGGAATGATTCCATTTTTGTGCAATATCGCTCGACATACTTGGTACTTATACTATTAGTGTTGTCTTCCGAAGGCTTGATAGATTCTTTGGTTCAATTTAGCAGAGATATAATAAATAATCAAAAAGCTATGTTCATACACCTGGTAAAAACTAGGTCTTCTTTTTTTGAGCGAATTGTTAAACGACATCTAGATTATTCCTCGGTTATTCAATTGAAGTATATATAGGATATGTAGGATATGTTCGTGTTCTAAGGTAGACATTTGTGATTGCTGCGCTACACGTGCCTCTGTAAATATTTGCTTCATATACAAGTAGCATCTAAGTTGTTATGACTAAATAATCTGATTTTGTAATTTCAGATTAGAGATCAAATATGTGCCTACGTTCGTGTTGTATTTGACGGATGGTTTATCCTTATTAGCAATGTAGCCGATGATGAATGGTTCGTAATTATGTTTTCGCAAGTCCTCAATGATCAAATTTGAGACATTTGGAGATGCTATTATCAAATGACAGCCGTTTGCTGGAATAGTGGAGTTTGAAATCAAATATTCCTTTGTCACGAATTTTGCGATTTCATCATTCATGATTGGGATCTCATTTATGATAATCTCGGAATTAGTCAAAAATGAAAGCTTCTTGACTGCAAGGATCCCCTCGCTGGAAACTGGATAGACAGCCATTATGTGCTCAGATTTGTCGAAATTTGTACCAAAATCGGGACAATATTTAGAAATTACCCTACCCAACGAGAACTTGGGCTCACTAAGGTTTTTCAGTATATGATCTCTAGCTTTAGTAAGGTCTCTAAGATTGATCCCATTCCGTTCCAGCTGGAACACGAGACTTGGATCCATTTTTGTTAGCATGAAAAGGCCAAATGCTGATAGTGTTCCAAACTTATTTGAAATTATTAGCTGCATTCCTGTCTCTACCTGATCATAATTCACAGGTAATTCTTTCAATGTATTTGCTATTGCGGTATTACCAAAGAAAAGCCTACCAACTTTGAGCGAGCTATAGTCCTCCATCCCCAAATTATACCTTGATGTAAATGCATCAAGATTTTCTCTTATCCTATCTAACATGACTTCAGATGAGGCGTCATATATCGGAAAAAGCACGAAACCTGAAGTGCATCCGAGAAGATTTAGATGATCAATCGTTTTGACCATCGCAATATTGCTATTAATCTCAGAATCTAGGTTCAATGTTGGATCAATAACTTGAGCTGCAGAATTGCTTGCCGCGGTAAACCCCACCTTGTCGCCTTTATGCAGCTGAACATAGTCAAGTACTGCAAACTGAGATCCCTGATGCGATGTCAATGATACTGTGTTCTTCTTAATGAGAACTTTTGACTGGAATTTCTTAAAAAATTTGATTAACATGTTTTCAAATAATAATTGGTTTTCTCCTATCTCACTATGGATCTGAAATAGGGAAAGAGCATGACGAATTGCGACTTCTTTTTCCATGACATCATTTTCATTGAGAGCAAATACCCTTCGGGTGAGTTCTGGGGCCTTTTTATCTGAATAATGTAATGCATCGAACCATCTAGGATCTATCTTTATACTGCATCGTTTAACTTTCTCCATAGTAGTTTGCAACAAGTCACTGTCAAGTTCATTAGAGCAGGTAGGAATCCACCTTAAAGGATCAAGTCCTTCCCCTCTATAGATATATACTTGATCCCAAAAATTTTCAGACAATTAGAACCTCTCCCAATATTCACTTAAACCTAGTCTTATCGACATGATATATAGGAAAATACTGCTTAATAAACAAAACATTTGGATCATAGCACGACAATTGCCAAAAAATCGTAGTCTTTAATTAGCCTAAAATATAAAACGACTATATGATGCATGTAAGAATATCCCAGCAAAGTCCTCTTAGACCAGATAAATGACTCTTATGGATGGAAATTGATCAGTTCCGAAAAATTAATTATAACATGAACTGTTTTTGAATTAACGTTTCTTGAAATAATTTGAATATATCGATTACAGAGGTGATAGTTCTGAATTTTTCAGTCCCTTGTCAAATTGTTTTTCTGCTGGCGGCTGCGAATATTTATGTACATGTATATGCTTTTAGGGTGGGATACAGAGTTGGCTTAGTTAACCTGCATTATGATAAATTTGGTATTCTGCCAGGCATAAGTATGGGGCATTTAAAACAAATAAAAATAAACTTAATTGGCTGATTTTATTCTTCGGAATTAGAATCAACGTATAACTTGATTCCAAGATGCCTTTCAAGTTTTCTTGCCAGTACTTCATCTGGTTTCAATGCACCTGTTTCAAACTTCCTTAATAGAGCTGCTCTTTCATTCATTAGGTTTGCCAATTGTTCATGTGTAAAGCCCTTTTTCATGCGAGCCTGCCTTATTAGTCTTGAAAAATCAGAGGCAAGTATGGTATCGTCGGTCATCTGAATCTTATGAACAGTATAACGAGTTCTATTTGTACTAGGCTTGCTATTGGAGGGGTATCGATTTCGATTCATATTAGGATTCACGATATTTGTGGCCTTTCCACCACGATTTGATATACTGCTATCAGTGGGAGCTGACTCGTTTGGTTTCCCATGTTTTGAGCATGGAATGCAGACGTTAAATGGGCTGCCATCAATTAGGACAGCTCTTTTTCCGGTTGTCAGCTGGCGTCCGCATAGTTCACAATATGACGGCATACGATCAAATTGAGACCATTGCGAATTTAGCCTTTTCTTTAGCATAACCTGCGAATAGTCTCATAGATAGTCAATTGTGATCTTGATTCATTATAATCACTTGATAACCCGGACAAACTGTCTGGGTTTATACATGTACAATTTAAGATGTCGGAATCTATCCGAGATTTTCTCAATTTATTAATAGTCAGAACGCAGGCCAAGCTCATAAGATTTATCTTGTATTTGAATTCTTTGAAATAGTGTGATTTGTACTATTGAACTCGAATGAAAAAATCTACCATCATTTAAGAGCATTATTTAAAATAGATATGCATCCAATGGGAGAATTGGAGTTCGAATATTCTAGGAGAACGGGCCGTATTAAGAATTTCAGCATTGGAGGGAGTTTATTTGCCACTCTAAGAACTGACGGCGGACTTGCCATAACAATATTCGGTGCTAGAAATTTGATGAAAAATAAGGGTTTTAAAGAGAACTGTGTGATACCTAATTCAGAGTCGTTACCGTTTGTCTGTGAAGGCCGATCATTATTTTCTAAACATGTGAAATGGTGCGGATCAAATGTTGAAATAGGATCAGACGTAGCGATCATAGACACTAGTGATAATGTGCTAGCTGTAGGAAGAGCCCTCCTTGGAGCTAGAGTAATGAAGACATATCGAAAAGGAGTTGCGGTCAAGGTTAGAGAAGGAATAAAAAGCCGAGCGGATTAACTACTCATGATTGATATGATGCGCGGAGGCAATCGTGAGATGAGAAGAATGCTGGATAAGATGGGATTGGAGATGAAGGATATGGGCAATGTTGAAGAGGTCGTTATTAAGACTGAAACTAGGGAGCTCTATCTCATAAAACCTCAGATTATAGAGATGAAAGGGAAAGATAATACTATCTTTCAAGTAGTTGCGACTGATATTCAAGAACGGCAAAGAGAGATTCCATTTTTCAAAGATGAAGATGTAGTCCTTGTGATGCAACAGGCAAATGTAACAAAAGAAAAGGCAATTCAAGCGTTAATTGACTCAAAGGGCGACATGGCTCAAGCAATCTTAAGTCTCACTATATGAATTAATTCTCAGTACCTTGAATCATAAAAATTGCGTTCCTTGTCTATGATTGATTAGATCAGGATTTATTTATTAGTATAAGATTCAGACTCACATGCCATGGATTGATCTCATTGAAAAATACCACAGCCAATAATTCCATGAGGGATATCGCAATAGTAATTCTAGTCTACAGCAGAGTATTTGCATTCTGAGTATTTTTCGGATTAATTAAATCGTGTGAATCTACTGGTTTTTCAATAAATGGTCGCAATTGTGATAATTCTAAAACAAATTTTTCTAATAGTAAAACAGCGTTAAGGTCAGTATTGAGCTTATACATACTGGTTTTTCCAATCCTTCGACTACTGTAAATTAACTGGGTTCTTTCAAGATCGGGTATTTCCCTAAAGATAGTCCTAAATGACAAACCAGTTTTTTGCGAGATTTCATTTGCAGAATAATCAAATTCCTTGTGGTCAAGAAAGAAGTCTAGTATCTGAGCAACAGCTCTCGAGGAGAATAGCCTTGTCAAAATACCACAATCCGATTGATCACTATAACCCTCAACTATCACAGATTAGCTACAACTTTGCCATATTTGTCTCTTTCTATGAAAATGGATTTAAGTGTAGTGCACTTTATTAAGGTAATAAGCCGACACATATGTCCATTTATCAACAAATAAATATCTAAATACTATTATTTGCAGTGATGGATTCATACAAAACAGCTATCCTTCGTATATTAATAAAGCGTCAGAAGAATCCAATCGAAATATCCAGTTTGGTTGATGGGTTTCCGAGTCATTTCAAGAATGAGGTAACCTCCTCAATTTTCTATTTGCATTCGCTTGGATATGTCTCGATTTATCATTCTCCTACAGGTAATAAATATATCTCATTAAATCTAAAAATGAAAAGGGACACTTTACGTATAGTAAATCCAGACTTAGATGCCTCATATCAAAACATGCGTTTGGGCTTGCATTATAATTCAAATAACACAATTGACGACATAGAAAAGGCAGTTACTGAAAAGAAATGCACCAGTATTTTACCGTCAGTGCGAAGATCGATTATCGGAGCAGTTCTGCTTATAGCTGCAGTGTCCACGTGGGCTCTAATAACTGCATATAATCATCCTGGTGGCGCAGACTTCCTTTCTAATAAAATCAGCGATATGCAAGGCCCTAGCGTAAGCAGACCTGTAGACTATTCATTGCCACAAAAAGGTTCTGATCTTGTGTTAGTTTCAAATTATGTAATCGAGCCCCCGTATAATTTCGCAATTATTCAGACTGAATTTCCATTATCGACATCAACATTAATGCACCATCATAATCCTTACCTTAGGTTAATAGTTGAGCAGATTGATTCCAGAATTGATGGGAATTCAATCATAAAGATCACGGAGAATTCAAGTAGATATAGGGTTTAGATAAGGTTAAATGATACACTAGAAATCTAATTCGGACATTCTCTAAATTTCTTGCTTTAAATTTCTAAGCCGTATTGATGAAGGGGTCGGCATGTGACAAAATTATGTTTGAGATTTCAGGTCTCATTAAATATTCTGCAGGTTTTTCACCAGAGTTAATTAATTTTCTCATCTTAGTACCGCTTAAAACTTCTCTAAACTCTATTCCATGTGGACAATTCTTAGCATTTGAATATCCTAGGCATCTCTTACAGTAATAAAATTCCGGAAAAAATATTGGCTCGATTTCTAGATCAGGATAATCCCTGAAGATCTCGTGAGCAGCAAATGGTTGATAAAATTGACCAACACCAGCATGATCTCTTCCAACAATAAAGTGAGAACATCCAAAATTTTTTCTCATGATTGCATGATGGATTGCTTCTTTAGGTCCGGCATACCTCATCTCGGTATGGAGGGTTGCAAAAATAGTGCTGTACCTCGGATAATAGTTTTGAATTAAAGAATCATAGGCGTTCAAAATCAACTCGTCCTTGAAATCACCTTGTTTCTTCCTACCGATCAGAGGATTCAAAAATAGACCGTCGTATATATTTAACGCTCGCTTTTTGCACCATTTCATGAGCAATATGAGGCACGTTTCTGGTTTGAAATCCCACGACTGTCTCCCATCCTCGCTTCTGAATATCGGATCTCGTTTCCGAAGGAGTCATTCTAAACTTTCTTAAGGGGGACTGAGATATTCTTGAAATCACATCAACTTTTCCTCCAATAAGATATTCATTCATTTCCGAAATTTTCTGGACACCTGGATGCCTTAAGTCATCAGTCTTGTAAAGCGCTTTTGAAACTAAAAGCTTTTCCAGCGGGTATATCTCGTCTACGTGTAATACGCCAAAGTACTCATTGTTGTTTTTCAATAAAACTTCTCTAGCATCTTTAATCCTGATGGAAGTCTGTTTGTCGATATCTAAAATAATTGGGATGGTCCACGCTAAATCATTGCTCAGTCTTCCATGCAAAACAATATTTTGAAAATCCTCATTTCCGACGAAACCCTCTAATGGGCTAAAAATACCATCAGCTATATTTTCAATATCATTTCTTAAATCATTACTGACATCTAGAAATGTCATTCCATCAAAGCTCTTGCTAGTTTCGAAAAACCTATTTACGAGCCTGCCTCCATGAGGCAATATGGTATTACTATGACCCATGTCTTCACTGTTACCTTTTTTGGGTTTTCCAATGTAAACCGCATTCCTTATGTACTGAGTTTTCCCACCACCATCTACCAGATCTCTGGTCTTCTTCAGGTTTTACCGCACGTGTACACGGTTCACAACCAATACTAGGATATCCTAGGTCATGTAACTTATTATAGGGTACATTATTCTTTTTTATGTAATCCCAAACCATATCTGTACTCCAATCGGCCAAGGGATTAACTTTAACAATATTTTTGTGCAGGTCATCTATTTCTATCTTTTTAATAGATTGCCTTGTACTTGTCTGGTCTCTTCTTAGACCTGTTATCCATGCATCAAGGTTGCTTAGTGCCCTAGCAAGTGGCCTAACCTTTCTGACATTACAGCAGAGTTTCCTATTATCAATACTATCATACATTAAGTTTAGTCCCTTTGTCCTTACCATTTGCTCCACGTCGTTTCGCTCCGGAAAATATATTTCAACAGTGATATCATACCTCTTGCGAATTGTATCAATTATATCGTATGTTTCTTGATTAAGTCGTCCAGTATCAAGTGTGAAAATTTTGGCTTTCTTACTATCGATCTTGCTCATTAGATCTATGAGGACAACGTCCTCAGCACCAAAACTTGATGCAAGTCCTATGCTCGTGCCGTATGTATCAATTGCCCATTTCAAAACATCATATGCAGATTTATTCTCCATTTTATCCGCTATCTCACCCAATTGTGATATCGTCAGTCTTGATACACTAGATTTAATCAGAATCACGAATGATGTTTTGTATTGTAGACTTATATTCATATCTTTTTACAGACGTTAACAAACTTGACCATAGTCTGGCGATAAACAAATTATTATTATTATCCTCCTTCTACACAAATATACGCGTTAATTGAATAGAAGCTAGAAAGATACATAACGTAGATAACTGCATAAAGTGCACATATTAATGAATGAAATTCCAGTATATAATGCAGAAAACCCCCAAGAGCTGCTAATCATCATGTTGAAACTGAATACTAAAATATTCAACTAGATCAAGTAGCAATTTCCGTTATGACGTGAAGACTTTTATATGAATAAATTGTAATAAGAGATATCTTTTGTCGTCAAACATAATTAAACCTATAAAAGTTTCAGTTAAATCTAAAAGCGATCTGCTTGACCAGGCATATGATGCCATTTCAAAAAGTGGCGAAAGTGGCATTTTTCAGACAGAGCTATGTAAGGTTTTTTCACTGGATAGCAGAGATGGTTCTAGACTAGTTGGTAATTTAGAAAAGCAATCGCTTATTTCTCGTGAAAAAATTCTTTATAAAGGTAGATGGACATACAAGCTGGTTTTAAGGAAATCCACAGCTTCTATAGATTCTGTTAAAAAACCCATAGAGGTAACCTGCGTAGAGGGAGCTCCTTGTTTTAGTTGTACATATCAACATTTGTGTTCTTCAGACGATGATACAAGTCAGTACAGTCCGGCAAGATGTACTTGGATAGAGGAGTGGGTTTTGGCAAGTTTTGGTCGTGCCATTAATACTCAAAATTCAGAAATCTAGATCTCTCGACACAATAATATTTTTTTAGAACTTGCATGTAGTCGTACATTTAATGCTGCTGCAGTTTGATCTTTTTGTGCACTGGTTTTGTGAGACATACACGCAATATCATAGGCATATTAACTACTGTTTGCATACATAATATTCTTACTTATTCTGTCCAGTCCTAATTCTATTCTTGGAAGAGTAAACATAATAGGCAGGATTATCTCAGGAATTAAAATGAAGTGTAAATCTCGCCACAGCAAAGCCGGAGTCAATATCTTGTTAAATTTGATTAGTAAATGATTTTGTTGCTGAGCTGAATCCAGAATCTATATCAGCTTCTCCCACTACTTTCCACGTTATCCTTTTAACTGTAGACTGATTTGCAATTTGCTTTACTATTTCAGCAGTGGAATTCGAAGGCGTAATGGTAAATTGAGACTGTAATTGAGCGTCTGTATTGGAAAGGAGCTGCGGCCTTCCATTAACCGGAACGTCCTCGTACGATAAAAGTCCATCACCTAACGGTTGACCGTTTGCGAACAATTGATATTCAATCTTTGAAGTAGTCAGTGATTTATCAGTAGGATTATGCACACCAAAAATTAGATTCAACTGAACTATTTGTGGATTAACTGCAGTAGCATTTTTCACAACCTCGACTTTTTCCAATCTTACCGCAATATCATTTACATTTGTTGGCAAGGTAATGGTTAAAATTAATGGGAGAAAAACTATCGTCGCTACTACGGCAGCTACTACGCCAATAAGTATAATCCTACGTTTACTGAATAGCATATGTCAATATAGCTAGTGAATAAAAGTGAATTAAAAGCTTTCTTCTGACAGTATAGATAATATTATCATTGTATACCAAATATTCTTTAAATGCCACTCATAGATGTCTTTATTATTTGGTTGCATTTGATTTGCGCCTCAATATGGGTCGGTGGCTCCATTTTCCTTGGTTTAATCCTTGCGCCAATGCTTGGTTCAATTACAAAGAGTATGGAAGAGCGCCTTTCAATCATGATTAGAGTCGGAAGGAGATTCAACATGGTTGCGCTACCTTCATTTCTAGTTTTGATCCTAACTGGATTATATAATTCACGTGCCTACTTAATTGACCCTAGTGCGCTAATTAGAACCGATTATGGTATCATTCTGTTAATCAAGATCGTAGTAGTAATCGGAGTACTCATTACTTACTTCATACATATCAGGCTTCTAAGTGATGAGGTTGAAAAGAAAATCAAGACTGAAAATGTTTATAGTTTATATGTTCAATCTATACGGTCCAGAATAATTGTCTTAGGTCGAATTACCGTGATAATGTCAGTTGTAGTGCTGCTACTTGCAGCCTTACTAAGAAGTGGGGGACAGATAATTTGAAAAAATATCTGTAAATTACTAGGTCAGAGATAACTATGATACCATAGAGGCATATATTACATTAGTTTAATATATTAGCAAGAATTAATATACTCTCTAAGATACGTCTTAACAGTAACAAATGAGACAGGAATCATCGAGTAATGTGAATAGAGTCAAAATTAATCGAATGACTAATTAATACTTCTATGACAGGCCAACTTAACGTAGATGATAGATTATAATAAAAAAGCTCGGCTGATCGATGATTTTACTACTAATAACTAAGCTTGACTATCCTATCTTGCAATAGTTGTCTAATGACTATTCCTATCGGTACAAAATGCCACACACTAGAACGAATATAACACATGTACATCTGGCTTCACAAATGTATTTACCTTCTCTCATTAATTAGAAGCCGTCAACGAATCTCCAAAGAAATGAGTTAAAGCTACCAAATTCATTTTGTACTTTTATGAAGGTGTTGGCATTTTTTACAACCCACCGAACCTTTAATTCTTATTACAGAAGAATAGGTGAAAAGTTTCTTCATTATATTGCACGATTTTTTGAACGTCAAAATTGTAAACTCTTCCTGTAAGCTTTTCTTTTCTTTAGAATAGTTGACCGACTTAGGCCTACTTGAGCTGACTGGAGTAACAAGAATTCAGACAGATTATTGTCATCATGAACCAGAATGGCCCATTCATTATCGTGATACTCAACGTCAATTAGGCTATTTGTCTTGGGCCCACTTTACATCGAACTTTCATTGTATATGAAGTACTAGATAAGACTCTGTAGAAACCATGTTTTGAATAGCGTTAGAGCTATGTAGGAGAATAATCCAGTATGGATATTGAAAGAATCAAGGTATGTTAGGTTAGCAAATAGTATGTATCGTGTTTTGAGAAACTCAAGGATACCTTTGTTTCTTCACAGAAAGAGCAACCATGTCTTCACAATGTGGCAGCATCTGATATTACCAGCAATAAGAGGGTAAGAGTTATAGGATGTTTACAGAATGGCTTGTTGAAGCCTATTACCTTAGATTATTTTTAGGATTATCACGTATTCCTCATTTCACAACATTGCAAAAGTGTACAGACAGAATCAATAATTCATTGCTCGAAAGGATAATTTCATCATTCATTGTGATTAGCGGTACCGAGCGTATCTTTGTAGGAATAGATTCGACTGGATTTAAGATTACTTATGCATTACAGTACCATACTGATCAAACTGGATTAAGAAGAGAAAAAAAATATGCGAAATTATCTATTGGAGCTGACGTACTACAACAGATTATCTGTAACATAAGGATAAGACGAGCTCCTACAAGACATGATAATATAGATTTCAGGCCAATCATAACAAGGACATCAAATATCCTTCCATTATCTGTAATTACAGCTGATAAGGGTTACGATAGTGAAGATAATCACCTTTTAGTAAGAGTTTACTATATTCAGCATAATCCCAGCTCGATACAAATATGTACCAATATGGAGAACACATGCTATGTATAGAAAGCAGATGAAACGTGGTTATTCCAAGGTGCTGTATAATCAATGAAACAAGGACGAAACTATAATGTCAATCATAAAACGACTATTTGTAGAGCATATTATCTCTAGATTAACTAGAACACAAAACAGGGCATTATCATTCAGATGCATAACTTATAATATGCATAGACTGACTAATCTTGTAATATTGATGATGTTTCTACAAAGCCGATTATTAATTATCTAGATATAAGCGATTAACCTAATCATATCTTATTTTTATTTCAGCCATATTTTGGATCTGAATTATAGAGAACAGAACTTTTGGATCAAACCATTATAATAGGTCTTTTGTCATCTGCAGATAAATCCTGATTTTTTATAATCCGGCTAATTGGCATAGATGATGATGTTTACTCTACTCTGGAAATTGGCTAAATGTCAGATCAAGTCTTGTCAATAGCAGATTTACACAACAATTTTCTAGAATAATCCTGTCTAGTCTAACCTTAAGCTAGGGCTTTTAGTTTTACTGCTTTAAGAATATGTTATATCTTAATTCGACTTGAATCAACTTGATTGTATCGTCTGTAGTGCAAACGCTTGCCTCTTTTGAGGTATTTATTTCTGGTATTTGATTTCCTCTATTTGATATGAATCATCAAGTTGTTTGTATACGAATATATTGCAGACCCTGCACTGGTATTGCTTAACTGGACGATCATGACAAATAGATCCATTTAACCACACCATAAGTGAGCCACATAGAGGACAGTTCATCGTCATCTAGAAAATAGTGTAACAGATAGCATGTATTAATATTTCGTTAATGTTCTTGAAAGAGTGCCGAAATATAAATTTCGACCTCACGATCCCGATCGATAATTGAATAGCACACACACTCAGATTTTATTATTACGAAAATCAATAAACCCTAATTTCGATTTCTGCCAGGAAGAACAAATAGAATTAGGATACACCGTTATTATAATGACTAAATTATTATTTTGCTGATGTCAATTGACTCTTCACTAAACCGGTAGGGAGAGTTTGCCAAAGTATTCTTCTAATTTTTTCTCATTTTTGATCCTGGAAATAATTCTATTCATATCTGGCTCTGTAAACCACTGAGAGATCGATTTTGCAATTCCGTTTTTGTCACAAATTGCTATTAGGTATCCATTTGTTTCCTTTTTGACAGCAATTAAGTTCTCGTCGCCTACAGGCTCCCATATGTTATCCCTATTATCCTTCAAGGCTAACGCAGGTAAGGCATGTCCGGCGAATGTGTTCAAGATTTCTTGGGCTGCTCTGACGCGTTTTTCACCCATTTTTAGTGCAGTGAAATATTGCATATATATTCTACCTAGGATGGTGATTTTAAAGTATTTAGGATATTCAGCATAATAGGAAAAATATTATTTGACTTGAAAGACTTCCTAGAGGTGTTTAAGAATTGAGAAAGTAAAGCTTTAGGATAGCTCCGCTCGTATTGCTTGGCTTGCAGCGCCAACTCTAACTTATCTATCATATGTACAAAATTCGCAGCCTGGCTTCTATTTTGCACATATTCCTGCCAAATCTTTTTGTATTTTAAGCGAATCGATCTCGGAATTGATTGCAAAATCAATTCCATGGCGTTCCTTTCTAATTCACGTTTTCGTTTCCTGCCTATCTCATTTGGAAGGTAGTCTCCGATTATCGATTCAGCCAAATCGTGTAGAATTGCCATCTTGAGAATCTTTTCTGTTTCTAAATCTAGCAGATCAGATAATATCATGCTTACGAGGCACACAGAATATGAATGATCTGCTACCGATTCGGGATCACTAATTCCCACCTTGCTAACCCACCCAGCCCTCTTGATAGACTTGAGTTTTAGACCATAGAGGAAAAGCTGATGCAGGTCGGAATATGTTAGTTTCATTACGTGGTTGCCTGAGTTTGATTGCGGAATAGGCATTGGATATTAAGTTCAGATATATCAGTGTTCAGGATGATAAAGCGACTCTATCGTGAAAATCAGAAATGTTATGCCAACACAGCATTGCAAGCATATCAATATGTGGCTGTATTAATCATTAGTACAGAGTGCTCGACTATTTAATCCCTTCCCATTTAATATCCGACAGTCCGGAGCGTCGGTTTACTACTCTGGCGAAAACAAATAAGAGGTCGGACAGTCTATTTAGATAAGTAAGAATTGAAGGATTCACACTTTCCTTTTGTGAGAGGCTGACTACGGCAGTTTCAGACCTACGTGCAACTGTCCTGTTCAAATGAAGTGAGGAACTTGCTAGGCTTCCCCCAGGTAGCAAAAAGAAAGTAATTTGAGGTAAATCTGCCTCATACTGATCAATAGTTGACTCTAAGAAATATGTCATAGTCGCTTCTGTAAGCGACGTCTTGTTGACTACTTCTGTACTGGCTTCCCGAATATCATAAGACGGCTCTGCTAGATCCGCTCCGAGAATAAAAAGATCATTTTGAATTTTAGTTAAAATATTTATAATATCGGAAAAAATGTTATTCGAATTGTGCCTCAGTAGAGAAATGGTGAGTCCTATGCCTGAATTTAATTCGTCTATAAAGCCATAAGCAATTATTCTCGGGTTACTCTTTAAAACTCTTTTTCCACCGATTAAGCCGGTTTCGCCCTTGTCACCGGACTTGGTATATATTTTCATACTTCGGCGTATCTAAATAATCAAATTTGTTTAACCCCTTTAAATTTATTGCTGCGAATTATTAATTTAATAGTCTGAATAAGAACAAGTTATTAATTAGTAAGAATGGATATCAGATTTGTGTTCTCGCAGATATTTCTTTTTCTTGAATCTCTCGTTGCATTTCTCACATTTAAACGGCTTTTCAAACTCGAGCAAAAAGCGCTCTTTCCTCTCTTCCGGACTCTCTATAATTTGATCAGATTTAAACTCAACCATATTATTATAACCGATTCTGATATGAAAATCTTTTTTTGGTTTATCAACCTTAAGGAACATAATTATCTTAGAATTATTATTTAGAATCGTCTGATGGAATTCTAACCTCTTCTTCTTGGATTACTAAGTTAAATCCAGATCTGTATTTATCGACGGTCATAAGATAATAGATTGCTCCATTGTTAACAAACCTCTTGCGTAATAAATTCCGTAGTGTAAATATCCTTTATCCTAAATTATGACATTTTATCATCTAGTTCTTTCAGTATTCATTAGTCCAGAGCAGATAAAATTCGTACGATATAATTGATTGCATAATATAATATTGCTACGATCTAGGATAGAGGATAAGATTTGAGTTCCATCGAAAGTTGGTAAAATTGTCATATGAATCATATCACACTATTACTTGTTAAGTTGATCGCGATCTTTTACGACGCGTGGGGTCATCTTCATAATATTCAGTTGTTTTGGCTATCGTTAAGTTGATGCTACTGTTAAGAATATCTAAATTTCCAAGTATATATAGTGGCTAATCCTACCTTGCATGAGATGTTAGGCAGTAGAGATGTAAAAAAAATGATATACAAGGAATTTGAAAGTGCCTACGATAACCAGATCAAATACCCTGACAAATTGAATCCAGATAAAATACATGCTAGCGAAGCTTCGCGTTGTACACGCTTGGCGTACTATGAACGAAAAAATCCTCTGCCTCCAGATTCTAACTCTACAATATCTGTTTTGATCAAGGACAGTATTAGAAGACTTTTTAGTAATATTAACTCTGAATACAAAGTTGATGCCTTATCAATATTGGCCTCTGCCGATATGGTAGTGGATGGAGAATACGTAGTGAAATTCGAGCTGGTAAGCAAGCTACCCGCTACACCACATCCAAGGGATTTACTATATCTGAACGCATGTCTGTTTGCTTTTGATAAAACAGATGGAATTCTAATCTATACAGATATCAACGGTGATACTGTCGAATTTTCTCTTACAAGAAATAATAGAATGCTTCAAGAAATAGTCAGAAGAGCTAGGATTTTAAGTACGTTACTGAAAGAAGATAGAGTTCCGATAGTAGAGCCGTGCGAGCTTTGCCTTTCGTGCAAGTATTATGAAAGATGCTATGCACAAGAAAGGAAGAACTCAAGTCTTGGTTTCCTTGGCTTGGGAAAAGCTGGATAATTATGCCTATCTACTAAAAAAAAATTTTCTCATGTTTCGTATCAATAGATTTATTTTAGAAATGTAACGTGGATTCAAGTGGACTATCCATGATTCTAGTTTAATTAATTTCTTGAAAACAAGATGTTTAGTCAACATGGATCAACCTAGTAATCTCTTAATAGTTTCGTCAACAAATAAAATCCTAGGATGTGTTTATCTTAGCTAGACATTTATGTACTCCACTGACGAGATATCATCGCCTAATAGAAGTAGCAAGTTTATAGGAGACTAGTTAGGAGAAGGCGTAATAATGAAAGAGTGGTTAAAGTAGACACTTTTTCAAGGACTTAACGAAATTATTGTCGCTTAGAGGTCAATATACTAGCGGTTGTATCGATATAAATATTTGCTAATTATTCCTCATTTAATAGTGTAAAAAATGAAAAGTTAGTTGAATCAGAATTTATAACTAATAAATGGTTATTATGCAAAGAACTTCTGTATGGTCGCCATTGAAATTGGCCAAATAGTTCAGGACTTCGCTGTCATTATGATCGTATCCTCAGTCATGGCTCTATTATCGTACAAACTTAGACAGCCTATGGTAATAGGATATATTTTAGCCGGAATGATTATTGGTCCCTATACCCCGCCGTTTAGCCTAATTATAAATATAGATGTTTTGAACTTGTTCGCTGAAATTGGTATTATTCTTCTACTATTTGTGGTGGGAATGGAATTTCCCATAGACAAACTCAGAAAGATTGGTAAGAAGGCTTTTGTAATTGCGCTATCTGAAGCGTTAGGGACATTCGCTATTGGACTTGTCGTTGGAACACAAGTATTGCATTATTCAATTTCGAATAGCCTCTTCCTGGCCCTAGCAATTTCGGTTACGAGCACTGTCATAGTTATGAGAATTTTAGAAGAAATGGATATGGTAAAAGAGCAAGCATCCACTCTGATATTAGGAGTAGCAGTTATTGAGGACATTATAATAATATCTATTCTGGCAATTCTGCAATCTATAACCTCTACAGAGGCAGGTCAGGTATCTATAGGAGAATTAGTAATTTCTATACTATCGGTATTGGCATTCATTGGAGGTATATTATACATTGGATCAAGAGTAGTACCAAGGCTTGTTAATTACATAGGAAGCACAAATCAACCTGACTTACTTATAGTAGCAGTTCTAGGAGTAGCATTTGGTTTATCTTTTGTAGCATTCGAGATTGGAATATCTGTTGCAACTGGAGCGTTCTTTGCAGGCGTGTTGATAGCAGAATCCAAGGTACATTCAGTTACGAAAGTTCTCGCTACACCGATTCGAGATATGTTTGCTGCTTTATTTTTCGTTTCGGTTGGTGCGCTAATGGATATTCGACTTCTGCCTATATTCATAATTCCTGCTATTGTATTGGTGTTGATATCCTTGGTAGCAAAATTTCTCACTGTCTTTATTTCGGCAAGGGCACAAGGATTCAGTACGTTGACTGCATTGAGGACTGGCTTTGGGTTGTCATCCTCTGGAGGTGAGTTGGCGCTAGTCGTTGCCAAGGGAGGAACAGATATTGGTGTTACAAGCTCATTTATTCTTCCAATGGTTGGAGCGATGACAGTAATTACTACATTTATTACGCCGTATATGATAAAGTTTGGATGGAGGTTTTCGGAAATAATAGCATCTAAATCGCCGACCTTACTATCTCAATATCTTGATATACAAAAAAGATTATCAAAATTTAGAATTTTTAAGAAAGATAATAGAAAATAAAGACTTTGCTGACACGTAGACACTATTTCGGCTATATGTTAACCTCTTTGACTCTTAATGAATCAATTAGGAGTTAATACGTTTGGCTGATTCCAAGTTTAGTCTAATATAAATATTAATGCTAACCAGAGCATTCTGGATCTTATATGGCACACGCTATGGATAGAGCATAGTTAGATTGATATGCGGCACGAGTATTTTATTATAAGACGGTCACCCAGCAATCGGTAATTTTTAATATTATGCACTTCGGTCAATCTGTATTGGTGTATTAGGTACAACTAACCCATGGCTTTAGAGAACAGTACAAGTAGCAATATAATCAGACTGGAAGAGTGCTGAATCTTCCTGTATTAAATTCAATAATATCACCGAGGTCTATTAAACAGAATATAGAATGAAACTATTATATACTTATCAATGAGATTAATTTAGTAAATATCAGATGATATATTGCCGTATAATACGGAATCGCTTTACAGCTAATGAGAAACTTTTGATTAAATTACATTTTTTTCTTTTCTCAAAAATTAGCTATGTCTGCTATTTTAATCACCGGTCGCATTTATAGAAGCTGTTGTATGATGTCGAATAACAATATAAAACGATGTTTGATATGTGGCTGTACTGAACACAAGTTATTCGGATGCTTTACGCACTGGCGTGATCACAGTAAGAGTGGAGGCAAATGTAAAGTGAAGACTGATGAATAAGAGTATAGATCAAGAGCAATTAATTGCCGTCGTCACAGTGAAATTTTAGAAAATCGGAAGCTTGCCGCCCTATTGTGAGGAGGTGACATAATGATTCTACAATCTGATCTTTGTGTAGTTTCCCTCTAATTGGGCACAACATTGTTAAGATATTGTGAATTTGAAGCCATAATAGGAATCAAGTCCAAGCAAAGGTTAAGAAATCTCTACCGTTTTGCGGATGTCAGCCCGTACTTTAGTTTCTTCATTACAATATTATTACATATTAACTATGAACCTTTATGCCGTGAATTGGGAACCGTATTATTCTGTATCAATCCTATTAGGTTTATTGTATAATCAGCCCAGTGCTGATTGGGATGGCCCGAACTTTGCGGTTCAATTTGGAGATAAATTGTAGTATTTCAATGATTAGATAGGAAGAAGTGTAGGATAGCGCAAGGATCATTTAAGAATTTTTATTCTCCATCCTAAAATGGCTGATAAAGATAGTGTGATCTATAGGACTAGTAAGGATGTATGCAGCATGCTTTATTGAATTTTTGCCATCATTTCTATGACCTCTATATCCCCAGTAAGACATTAGTGACATGCTTCAAGTCGTTTACAGCAACTAATATACATATGCCAGAAAGCTACGTGTTGTCTCTACAATGTTGACCTCAATGAAAAACGGTGGACACAATAATTGCAAGAAAATATACTATAGCAACTGCCTTTACCGTTTTACCTATGCTCATAATGACAACAAACTTTTTGAAGTCATATTTTTTAACTCCAGCAACGATTGGTATAACATCTCCGAATATGGGGATCCATGGGGACATGAAGATTATTATCCATCCATATCTATCTAACAGGACAGTACTTCGTTTTTCCTTCTCTTTATCCTGATAAGTAATACTCTTGTTACCATTATGAAAATTACTTTTACTAGTTCGACTTTTGCGTATTTGAAGAGACAATTTTTTTCCAGTGTAGCCCAAATAGTACGCAAGAAGTCCTCCAATTACTGATCCTATAGTTAGGACTATGAAGACATTTAGTTGATTCTGTCCAGAAGCTAATAAGGCAGAAATTGTTAGTTCAGTTGGAATTGGAATGACCGAAGATAATATTCCATTTACAAAGAGACCCAGCAAGCCATATTTTGTAAATAGCAAGGCTACTGAAGTCGGAATAGCAAAATTTAGCATCGATTAATAACTGTATTGAAAGAATTCAGCATACTTTAACTTGATGGCGAAATATAACATGACTGAGGTGTTCTGAGCGTGTTCATACTATAAGCAGTTAGGCTAAAATCGCTAGCGATGATAGGATCAAACGCCTCAAATACATCGACAATACTAACCTCTCTGAGAGAGTGTGCCCTGGGTAAGAGTCTGTTCCTGTGTTTATCTAGGCTAAACTCTGACTGATTTTCAGTTCAGATTAGAAGGAATTTATTCCATACTATGTCTTCTCTTAATCACTTTCTATTCAAATAATACCAAACATTTGGAACAGGAGACAGAGAATAATTTTGACTGGTATATCCATGCAGTACGCCTAGGTTTCTATATAGAAGCCGCTAGATCTTTGCTCTTGGTCGAGTTCACTTAACTCGCCTGCTTTCTTGGGAGGCTCTTCTGCCTCTAGACCTTCGCGTTGTTTCAGAACCAACACCGTATTGTACTTTATCTCGTGTTACTCGATGGATTCCCAGAAGACTTACTGTAAAACGTGATTGCTTGGGTGTATCCTAGGTAGTATAGCTCAAAACCCTTAATATATAAGTCTGTTGCATTGCTGGTAGTCTATTTCTAATGATTTGTCAGAGTGGTCAATGCTTCAGTATCTTTACCTGTATTGACTAATGTCTGTGCCTTGCGATTCGAAGGTCTGCATAATTTGGATCTTTAGCACTATTATAGAATTCAATCGCTTCATTATACCTTCCTAACCTGCCGTCTAAAAGTATCATCTATTGAACACAGTTTAACACTAGTCCGCGGGTTAACATACTCCCCATCCTATCTGTAATCATCTGACAAAATTACATCGTCTGAGGAGAAACCTATCTTTTATCAGCACACCAGTGTATCCCAAACTTGACTGAAGCGTTCGGTATAATCGTATTTAAAAAATATAAGATCCCATAATTGATGAGATATGCAAGATGTGGCCGCTCCTGGTTCCTTACTGGAATGATAAGATTATGCTCAATTTTATGACACTACAATAGAGAGCAGTCAATTGTAATGATTATTCTAAATGCTAACCTACCATCATCAGCAGTATAATATCTCATACAAACGGTTACTTTATTCAAGCAATTGGTTGGTATAGTGGTGTAGTGCAAGAGTTGTCGATGTATGGATTTCCTTGCTCGCTAGTAAAATACTGACTTAACCTGAGGAGCGTACTCTCAAAGCAAAGACAGATACCAAGATCAAAAAACAAATTATAAAAAAGATTTTTCGACTGACTTCAAGATTTCAGAAATGACCGGTACGTGCCCATAACCATTCATTATTCTATTGCATATTTCTCTTATCATGTTTTTATTTTCCGGATCATCCTTTAACAAGACAACCAGATCTTCAAATAGATTTGCCAATTTCATCTCATCTTCTTTATCTATTTCTTTTTTGAGTATTTGAGATTCTTCGGAGCTTTTTCCCCGCGCTGAACTCAAATGTGATAATTCTCTAATAATATTATCAATCTTTGAGAGGATTTCTTCTTTCTCCACAGGAATATACCTTCCGTCGGTCCATATGAACGCATGTATCATCTTTGGTCCATTTTAGAACCAGAACTTCCAACCACGATTATAATCAACTTAAATAATGCATTGATTTCTATCCGCACCATCGACAAAATTCATTAATAATTACATTTTGGAGCAATTTCTCTCTTCTAGTATCTTATCTTCACTCTTGTATTTGTCGGATCAAAAATTCTGGACAAAGGCGTCCTAATTTCTCAACATGTAATAACAAAAAAAGGAAAAGATTATCTGGCACCTAAATTGTATGTAGCACTTTCAATGAATTCTCCGCTAGGGTTTCCAGTAACAGCGTCTATACTAACCTTCACCATGAAAGGACCTGCTTGCGGAATAATTACCGATTGTTTTCCAGTACCATCAGGAGCTTTCTGATCTGCAGCCTGTTTGATTATTTTACCGTCTGGTGTAGTTACTGAAAAGGTATAGCTTACTTGATTTTGGATATTATTTGAGCTATCCATAAAAAGTATACCGAATTGTGTAACTTTACCATGTACAATGATTGCAGGTTGCCAAAACAGTTGGATATTGTAGGTGCCACGACCGGTTTGCAAAGTTAATGGCGATTTGGGCTGTAAAATAAGAGTCTTAGGTTGCTTAGGTTGACCTTGGCCTGTGGATTGAAGGTCAAAGGCATATTGAATTGGTGGAGCTCCGGTTGTTACAGCTGCAAAAGCCTGCGCCTTGATTGGATATGGCATATTTGGATTCACGTATATGTGATTATCAGCTCCATAATGCCAAGATATCGCTGTAGTATCAAACGTTCCTGCGGGGACCGTGACCTTAGCTGCTCCGCTAGGTGCAATAGGTGACCCACCTATGGCCGCTAGCTTGCCCCAGGAAGGAGAACTCAATGATTGTCCGGGTTTTGGTACGAATGATGCTAACCAGCCTAACGTATTAACGTATGCGCTCTTATACGGCCTTAATGCAGTAGATATCTGGGAACTGCCTAGAGCAGTAAGATCGAGGTCACTCAGATGAAAGGTACCATTAATTACGTTGCCGTTTGGTTCTGTCACGTACACCGGCGCAATCCAGTAACCTTTGCTGCTATCGAATTGCTTAAGATAGATAGTCATTATGAATGGCTGGCTTTCTTTCGTATCATGATCCTGTATCTTATAAGTATAATATGTATTCGCTTTCGCACCTTTACCGAGATACCAATTATTGTCTGCATAGGCTTTTTGAATACCAATAGTGGACTCTGACAGTAATAATATTGGTGCGACTAACATCGCAGTCAAGGCAAAGAATATGCCAAAACTAGTACCGCTATTCCTGTTTTGCTTAACATTCATCAACTATTACTGTTCAGATAACCTGATAAATATTTTTATTTTTATTCTATTTTCAGCTAACGTCAAATCGTAAAGGTTTCGACGTAAATTTCTAAATATATGTAAAACCAATAAAATGATTCTGGTTTATTGATTGATTTAACACTGGATCATTTGAACTGTAATCTCGGGCTGAAATGAGAACAAATCAGTTTGCAAAACCTTTTCGAAAGTTCCAGACTTTCTTATCACGAACTAATGTGATTTCCATAGCAGTTAACAGAAAAGTTTATCGGTTATCAAAGTATGATTTACCCATAATTAAGATAGACTTTACAATCACTTTTCAATATTTCAGAGCATAGGATATTGAATGTTCTAAAAATTGAAATGTATGGTATATGAATTGTGCTGCCTATTACCTTATTGCGTGTATGTCATCTTGAAATGAAATTTTCCGCTAGATATTACCTGTCTATGCTAGCTAGATATTTGAACTGTGCTCAAATGAACGAATAATCGATAGATGAGGCTCTGTGAGCTTTATCGTGTAGGCTGCCGTATCATCTGAAGAAAGGTGAGAAAGTTCTTCCAAGAATTTTGTTTTATCTCTTCCTCGTTCGTAGAGGCCACCAGATTCCTTAATACACAGGGGAAACTTTTGCAGACTAATATCCTTGGCACGAAGGTACGAAATAAAATGTCGATAGGCATCAAGGTCATACCAATCCCAATCCCTCTCTTCACAGAAACTTATCCATACATCAATGGTATTTTGGAAGAAAGCCTTTGAACGTAGTTTTTCTAGGCTCATACTAATAAATGAATTATATCATAGTATTTTTGAATTTATCGGCAGGTTACCTACCTGTCGACATCATAGTCATTGTCTGGACAGTCTATCGACACCATAATTGTGGCAGAAGCGTAAAACTCGGATTTAACTTGTAACATAGAAAATAGCCACGTATGCGGCAAATTGCCTTCAGATACGTCATATTTTACAGCTTTCACCTCCCTTTTGAATATATAAATTATGATTCGAATAATTTGTAGTAGTAATAGGCCTATAATAACATATATTCTTATGCCACATGATATATCATTTAGTATGCCCAACCGAGATCAACTCCATGAGGCTACATTAAAAAAAAGGGAGTATTGCAGCAAAATCCTCAGTATATCTCCCAAAATTCGATACGCTGCAGTTATGAATGGATTTGGAAGGACTATAGCAGGTCAGTTACGTAAAGATGTGGTTCCATTATTTACGCCAGATGAGGCGAGGAATGAAAATTATATTGAAGCTACAAGAAATTGTTTAAGAAAAAATTTCGATAAATCTATTGGTAAGACTACTTTCACATTCACCGAAAATGAAAAGGTAAAGATATTGGTCATTCCTGGAGAGACTAATTTTTGCTATCTGACCTTGGATAAGGATACAAAAATAACCGAAGTTGAGCCTATTGTCGATTCCACAAGGAAATTTATTCTTTCAAACAATATCGACCATCCTTCAACTTGATCAAAATGAGTGTATAAGAGGCTATGTGTGAAAGTCAATATAGATGAATGATTAGGACAAGGATTTCAACTTTCTAATTAACTCCTTATCTCCATAAATTGATGGATGATTTGGATCTGCGAGAATTATCTCATACCACAAATACGTCCCATCTTTATACAAATAATAAGAACCCAATACTTCCATATTGGGAAATTTCTCATTAACTCTCCTTTCTGCGACTTTTCGCATGCTTATTCCCTGTTTGATGCGGACGACGCCCATGTGTTTAGGTCTTCTACCTGACACAGGTCTTTTTTTTCTCATGCCTCCCCTTCCTACTCTCGCTCTCACCATCACCATTCCTTGTTTAGCTTTATATCCTAACTTCCTTGCCCTATCTATCCTACTTGGTTTTTCAATTCTACTCACGGCTGGTTCGAGTCTCCACCCTATAGCTTTTGATTTCACTTCAGAATTCTGTTTCCACATCATTTTCCAAGTGTTGCCTATATGGGAGTACATGTCTAGTGGTTTGGTTGGATGAGCCCTTTATATCTGTATATTTCCTTTAACCTGGTGCACTAGCGTTCATAATCAGGATATTATAAGGCCATATTGCAAACTCTAATATCCAGCATATTCAAAAACAGTCACTTTTATTTCTTAGCCAGGGATACATTAGTAGGAGTGGATAAACATTAGGACAATATACCAGTACACCAAAGACTGATGGTCCTAACGCTTATGCTAGGTATTCATTATTTGAATAATTTTTTCAGCTATAACTGTGGACGCTAGTCTCTGCGCTTCCAACGTCTGAGCACCAATATGCGGTGTACTCACCACATTCGGCAACTCAAGGAGCAGCCTGTTAACAGGAGGTTCAATTTCAAATACATCAAGAGCCCGCCCCGGCAATCTTACCTGCCTTTAGGGCTTCATATAATGCGTTTTCTTCAATAACTCCTCCCCTTGAAGTATTTATAATATATGCAGATGACTTCATCTTGGAAAGCCGGTTTGCATCGAACATGTGTCGAGTTTCTGCAGTAATAGGTACATGACACGTTATATAATCAGAACTTTCTATTAATGTGTCGAGATCCGTCTTAATTAATCCTACTTCTTTAACAAAATCTTGATTTATGGGAATTGTATCATAGCCAATTAGATTCATCCTTAACGCTTTTGCAATACGTGCCGTATTTCTACCTATACTCCCTACACCCACGATTCCCAAATATTTGCCATTGAGTTCTGTTCCCACCAAGCTTTTCTTAATCCAATTTCCCTTTCTCAGTTCTGAGTCTGCGAGCATAATTTTCCGGCAAAGACACATCATAAGGCCTATCACTAATTCAGAGACAGCGCTGATAGCAGCTTCTGGAGCGTTAATTACGCGTATATTCTTCCTCTCCGCTGCTACTACGTCTATGTTATCCAATCCGACTCCAACTCGAGCTATTATTTTTGCGGATGTCGCGAGATCAACAATATCTTTGGTTAATTTGGTTCTGCTCCGCACAATTATGATATCATAATTAGCAATGGAAGATACCAATTTCTCAGTTGTAATTTCAGGTTGATAGGTTACCGTTAATCCAGCCCTTTCCAAACTGTTTATTCCTGCCTGATCAATTGCATCACAAACAAGAACGCTACCAGTAGCTTGCATGGAAATTTTAAAAATGGCATAGATAATTTAAATTTTTGTTGGCATTGTCACAAAAAAGATTGAGTTAGATAATTATATGCAAAAACGGCCGAAGATCATTACTCTGTTTATCATAAGTCAACGGTATGATTGTTAGATACCAGGTAATTCTGACTTGAGTTTTCCCAAATTTAGTATCGTATTTGATAGGTTTACTTGAATCTTACTCTGCTGGAACTATCGCACATCTGGCAGCACTTGGCCTCACGAATTCCTAATGCATTTTGATATAGTTCATCATTATGGCCATATCATCAAGTCTCATACGATAAAGATCGCACTTTCGTGCCAGTTACTAATAGTATCAATTTCTCTGCCAATCGACGACATTTATTAGACTGAACTTGGCCGCCTAAGCGTTTCAAAATTCAATATACAACATGAAAGACTTTATTAATTGGTAACGATACACTTGTTCGCATCTATTGGCCCAACGCGTTAAAAAATGACTAAAAACATATGCATTCTCATATCAATGAATCCACAGAAGATATCGTTTAATCACATTTTACTAGCAAGATTAGCATTTGTCACTGATTGATCAAGTTCCCTGCTAGCCTGGAAATAAGGCGTGTATATCCATGTTATGGTTCCAGATATTTTCATATCCTTTTCTCATATCTCCAGATAGCTTAAATTTTTTGTACGGAATGTTTTCATATTTGTGCCATAATAAATTACGTTTGCGATCGATAATTTCTTAAAACGACCAGAAAAGTGGTCAGCATATCAACTTTTATAGTTATAAAACACGATGATTTCCATGAGCAGGCCGGATTGGGATGAATATTTCATACTCTATGCAGAGATAGCTAAACTTCGTTCAAATTGTATGGCTAGACATGTAGGTGCAGTGATCGTAAAAGAGAACAGACAGATCGCGACTGGCTACAACGGAACTCCGTCCGGCATTAAAAATTGTTTTGAAGGTGGATGCCTAAGATGTAAAGAAAGAATTCAAGGGAAGATTAAGTCCGGTGACCAACTAGATAGATGCCTATGTACTCACGCAGAAGCCAATGCGATAATGCAGTGTGCATTATTTGGAAATGCGGGAAGTACTAGGGGTGCCACCTTATACACTACATTTACTCCGTGCATAGAATGCAGCAAAATGGCAATCGGCGTGGGCATCACAAGAATAGTTGTACTTGGTAGATATCCAGAAGACGTAACAGGATTACTAAAAGAAACAAATATTCAAATGACACAATTAGATCATAGTAGTCTGAAAAAATGGATTACACAAATCAATCAAGATCCTGAGCTTTCCAAAACTCCATCTAATCAAGTATAGGACAGTTGGAATCTGTAAGAAGAAGGTCTCTAACTATTGAAGCTATTCGAGAATAGAATTTTATTAGACCTCGGCAGGTTCTAATTGGAGTAATGAATAGCAGTAAGTTTAATGTTTCACTAACGGAATCTGAGTGGCAAGTCATACTAAACTCTTTGAGTAACACAATATTTAATGAAGAGTTGACTGGGGAGGCTCGAAAAAGTGCAAAGGAACTATTTCTGAAACTACAAAAGCATCTTGGCGTTTAGATTTAAAAAGAAAAATTATCGAGAGAGATAGAGATAAAATTAGTAGAGACTATAAATTAGATTCAACTATAAATGCATTTAATTATCCCCTTATAAGGATTTTCGGCGTCTTTGATTCTAAAATTAGAAATGTTCCGATAGGATTTTAATTCACATCAAAATGGGAAACCGCATCATTTTTTGTTCATACTCGATCTAGTCTTGTGGATTGTGTCCAATATCACATCCACATCTTCTGCCTCAGGATCTAATTCTAGGTACAAGTTCAACATCTCTAAGGCTTGTTCTGGTCTTTGTTTCTTTATGAGTAAAATTCCCTTATCTGGTACTGCATTCGGATTATATTTATCAAGGGTCAGAATCATTTCATTTGCAATTTCTGTGCTATCCAGATCTTGCGACTCATAATAACTAGCTTTGAGATTATTTAGAAGCCGGACCAGAACTTGAGTCGCAGTCGCTTTTCGAACAAAATCTTTTGTAAGAGGGATATTCTGATTAGGATAAAATTGATCCAAAAGGTGCTTTAACGTGTAATCATCCATAATTCTTCCCTCATTATATGGATCTATAATTATTTCGTCATCATCTTCCAGGGTATGTTTTACGAGAAAATGTGCAGGAAAACTAACCGGATATAACTTGAAATTTAGCATGTATGCAGTGCGCATATATAAGATCGATAATGTAATTGGGATGCCTAGTCGACGCTCGACTACGACATTAAGAAAATTATTTGAGGGATTGAAGTAGTCATGCTCGTTTCCCCTGAACCCCAGAATCTTAAAAAGATAATTATTGATCTCTTCAATTATTTGCGTTGGTCGAAGAGGCATACGTTTCTTTATAGATATTTGAAGTTCCTTTCCCATAGCATCAATAGTCTCCAATGCATGAAGCACTTGTAAATTCGGATAGGCGAGTATTCTTGATAAATGAAGCGCATATAATGACAAGTCATCAGTATTGTCAGAGGCCGAAACTACATTCGCTACGCTAATGCGCCAGTCTTCGATAATGTTACGCAGGTCATGAATCGGCAATATCTTTATTGACAAGTTTACCTACTTATAATTTTCACGTGATTACTCCATGCTTTGATGCTAGAATGTCGCGTAAAATCATAATTTAATTTTTCACGTGGCTATCTTCGGCAGATATTGTGATTGGAACCTTATCTTTACGAAGGCTGAAAATATATCCTATTTATGAGTTGAATTTCCTAAATCCGTATAGTATTAGCTCACATACTAAGCTGAAATCTAATAGAACAACATAAATATCATGCGCAGAACGTCATTTATTGTCAAATGGCGCTGCGACATAATTTTAGTCACGTCAGGCTAATGATGTCTTATTAAACTCATCTCTAGTTTGTCTATACCTTCTATAATCTTCATCTACTTCTATTGCTGACGCCAATATCTTACTTCTTATTGACTTGGAAGATTGTAAGAACATTTTAGTATCTTTTGGTAGACAATGACCACCTATTCCATCTCTTGGTTCAAGTATATTCACATTCCATTTTGTATTTAGTGCATCTCGTAGTTCTGCAAAGTTTATGTTATTTGCTTGACAGTAAAGATATAGATCTTCTGCAAATGCTATTTGTAGATATCTGTGAGCATTTTCAGCAATCTTTGTAATTTCAGCAATTTCTATTTGAGGTACTGCATGCATACGAATATCCAAGCTCTTTTTGTGTGGATTTATTGTATCATGTTGTTGTTCAGTGACGTTGTTATAATTATAATCATTATTATTAGTATTATTAGTATTATTAGTATTTGTTACATTGTCTGAGTCTATGGATTCTGTGGGCAGTCCAATTCCGACTGTTCCTGCTCCTTCTGTCTCCCCCACTAGCATTCTACCATCATAAAACTCCATAGCTACATCTAGACAGCATTGACAGACTCCACCAAGTACTCGTAGTTGATTGACACCGTGTTCTTCTTGTTCTAATGCATACCAGCGATGAGGTGCATGAGCTACATGCAGTCTATGATTAAGCATTTCAAATACCTTCTTTGATGTACCTTTTGGAATAGTACTTTCTATTGAAACTAGTGCTCCATTCTTTGCTTCTTTTGATATCTTTTCAACTATAGATAATAGACCATCTATTTGTGGAGAAAACATGTCATCTGGTTTGTGTGTAGAAACACAGATGATAAAGACATCAAACGGACTAAAATCATATGCAACGGAAGTATTACCATCATAATTATTATTATTATTATTATTATTACTACTACTACTACTTACACTAACACTAGCACTATTACCATTATTTCTGGAGCTATTATTGTTTATTATTACTATCTCCAATCCTTTTTATTCCAGCTATTTTCTGTGCACGATCCATTGCTTTTGTACTTATGTCATAACCATATGTATCAAATCCACCTCTGTCCTTGATGTATTTTGCTACTGGTAAACCAAGTTGGCCCAACCCTATTACAAGAACCTTCAATCGACTCCCATTATCCTTGTAGTGCACTGTATTCGGTCTAAACCTACCTTGACGAATGGCTGATTTAGATTGCTTAGAAAACTTGTGATCTAACAACAAGTTTTAGTTATTCTATTCTTTTATATATGGTGAGAAAAAGATTCTACAGTACTCTTTTACCTCAATTAGGCAACGAGCAAACTGTCTAATTAATTATCTACATAAAAAGACATTATTTTTAGAACTAATTGCGTCATGTATTAATACTACATTTGAAATCATAAATAATACACGGCGACATATTAATGCGAAAGCAAAGTGTACTTAGTATTATTCTGCATGGCATGATTTAATAAACTTGCATCATAGGACGGTCATGAATCGAGTTAAGATTATTCAAGTTAATTAGGCGCTCAACTTAATAGATTTCAACCACAACTAGCTCATTATATGGTTAAGTTTTAACCAGTCTTCTTCCATTTTCAAATAATTTTGTCTTGATTATATTCTCTGATTCTTTGAACCAATCAATTCACATAACAGATATGTCTTTTATCTATCAACTTTAGTATATTGTAGAAATCATGTTAGTATTGAATTTGGGACCCTATCAATAAACATTGTAAACAATAGGAACATCTATTAAGGCAATTTAGCTAATCGTTGTCTTCTCTCAATATATGATGCTATAATAATTTTCTCATATTGCTAGAGCGGTCATAATTTTGAAATTGCGTTCATATCAAAATCAAGAATCTTTGTACACAATGCCTTAATATTTGGATCCTTAAGTATCTGCTTAATAAACTCATCCGCCACTACTATAACTTCTTTAAAACTGTTATTGGATAAGAATTTTTCTAATGATATCTTAAAAGTCGGGTAGTCCTCAACTCGCGATGTTAAGACATGGTTCTTGAGAGATAAGTTGTGAGCGGCTGGAAATATATCAGAAATTTCGGCTGGGATGACTCCGAGGAACCGATTGTATGTACAGATCTGAGCATCTGGCAATTTTTTACTTATTTGAAGATATTGCAATGTGGTGTAAAAAGGATGAATATCTGATTCAGGATATAATACTAATTTTTGTTTAGTATCGAATGGTTTGAAATCAGACACCATTCCTCTAAACCGCTCAGCTTCTGGTCTATATTGATCAAAAGGTTCAAAAAGAAAAATAGCCTTCTTCTTAAATTTTGGGGTCCCATCTTTTATAATTTGTAAATCTTTGAATATATATAGTGCCTCCATTAGTTTAGGATGAGCTCTCGCTTTTTCTAGGACATATTCCCACAATCTACCATCAATAATTGCCTGTTTTACTGCTGAGACCTCGGCCCCGATAACATGTAAATTATGCTTTCCAAGTTCCACTATCCTTTGCTCCTTATCGACCTGCAATAGTTCCTTTGTTTTAAACCTACTACAGACCGAGCACGAGCAAGGAAAATAAGAGAGATCTTGTAACTTGAGTGTTCCATTTGCATGCATATAGCGATCCTCCTTAGCGTATAGAATATACGACGCGGAATCGAAAGTATCACATCCTAATGCAACAACTAGCGGTATAGTAATAGGGTGCCCAGCACCAAAGAGATGAAATGGTTTAGTAGGAACTGAGCACTTTGCAGACACTATCATTTCTGATAATATTGAAAACTCGTACCTCTCCATTACCTCTACTGGACTTCCAATCGCCAGAAGCTCAAAGCCCATTTTATCTAATCTTTCAGCAGAATATTTCACTAAATCACTATGTTCTCCACCTTGAACAGGGCCTACCCAAACTGGGTCTATACTCCGATTAATTTCTTGACTGATTATATCGTTTTTGATTGAACTTCTAGTTCTTGCCAGTTCAAGGGTTTCTTTAGCATTCTTGAGCGTGTCCTCCACGTAACGCATGGCCTTCGTATGTCCTAACCCAAAACCAGTGGGCTTATCTAAGGGCACAGGAATATCACTTTTAATTTCTATTTCAAAAGATGCAATCGTCTCGGGTTCGACATTGATCTGACCATATTCAAGTACTTGGTACCCGCCTGAATCTGTCATCACAATACAATCGCTGTTTATAATCTTGTGAATACCTTTCTTTCTGGCCTCATCCCCATAATGCTTCAACGCAAGATAGGCGTTTGTTATAACCGCATCGAAACCTAGCTTTCTTAGAGTTCGTGGACTAATACTTTGTCTTATTGGATGTACTACTGGAATAAACGCAGGAGTCTCTAAAATACCGTGAGGTGTAGCGAGTCTTCCAATTCGTCCCGCTAGGTCAGAGTACCTGACCTCAAATGACAAATTTACTTTTTAGTCTCCCTTATAAACTCATCGTATATAGCTTTTACTCTATCGGCAGCTAAACCTGAGCCCTCTTGGATTCCAGACTCTGTAACTTTGATTTTTTCCATTACTATTATAGCACCTACATCTTCCCTGATTTTTACTAGACCTGGGAATACCCTTGACAATCTATCAGATAAAGCCTTATAATCAAAAGGCTTTTCCATCAATTTTATTTCTTTAACATATGCCCCGTTAACTATCATTTTGAGTATCCCTTGGCCCTCGACATTATCAAGAACTAGATCAAGTCTTTCATCGATGCCAGTTAATGTTCCATTATAGATCTTCTTATCTGAAGTTTCAACAGACACTTTTTTACCCAAAAATTGAATTGTTTCCTCTCCAAACTTACGTAAAAATACTGCCGACATGATGCCATGGTAAGTTCTACCTGTAATATATTTGAATTTCATTATGTGACATCTAGTACATAGAATTTGCTAGTACCTCTAGGCGTCAGAATTTGATACAAAGAATATTGTAGAATAGGTTGCCAGAACTAGTGTTTTGCGACTTCGTTATTCATAAATGTAAAAACTTGTCTGAGTCTCCATTTTTACAGATTAGAGATATCCAATCTGTTATTCCGATTTTTCGATCGCATTTTTTTAAAAGTGTAGATATAATTATATCTGCTACTTTGAAAGGTGCTATATTACTTGTATCAATTTCTGCAGTCTTTGCTGTTCCGAAGACTTTCAGAGTATCGAAGAGACATATATCAAGAATCTCACTAATAACATTATCATTAACCTTCCTAATTGTATACCCTCTGTCCTGTAATGTTCCTGATAAATAATATGGAGATCGTCGCAATACTGCCGCTAGAGTTACTCCTTTAGGATCTACTACATATGGAGCAAGATGACCAATAATTATACATCTGTCCTGTGATTCTGATTCTTCCTCAATCAATGTTGTTAATTTTTTAAGATTAACCTCATCTGTTCTATCGCCATTGATATCCTTTAAGAAAACATTATGTTCAACTGCTATCTTGTTAATATCAATAATTCTAGATCCCTTTAACTTTTTAGTGAGAAATGTTGCAGCCGAATGCTTTCCGACTCCAGGTGTTCCTGTGATGACCACCTTAATAAGTCGACAGATTTTTAGTCCCCTTCCAAGCTATAGATATTGTATTGTCACAATTATTTGTTATTTGTAAACTCTTTTTTCCCGTATTGTATGACTCAACCATTTTTGGTAATTCCTGTAGGAGCCCTATTTTATTATATCTACGAGTGTCATTCTTATTGTCATTTTCTTTTTCAATTAAATATATTGTCATTTTCATCTAATTGGTCTAGGATATATTATTTGAAGTTTGAACAAAAGAGCCAATCCAGAATAATACAAATACATCATTGGGGCTGAGTTTTTCTTGGCTGTTTGTAGAGCCTTACTGAGTAAAAATAAAAATCTAATTATCTACTTCCAATGAAGACATCCTCGAGGACAAATTGCAAGTCCTGTATTTAATATCCGATGTATAATTTTGGAACTTAAGGTGAGACCAGGACTCATCAGAATAATGTTCAATTCGCGGTGCGGTGCGGGGCAGAGCATAATTAGTGTGCAGCATATTCAGCGAACACTATTAAGTAATCAAACCGGACTAAAAGAGTGTAATTCAATTATACAAGTCAATAGACATGCAAAAAAATATTTTCAACGCATAATCTAAAATCAAGATTCTTATACAAAAAAGAAAGTTGTGATGCTTCTATGCGGTATAGTTATTGTCTTTTAGCCTTCTTCCCAACCCTTGTCGAAGACACCATTCTTATGTAGAGGCACTGGCTGTCCTGAGGTATATTCCATTGGTCTCATCCAAAATATTGCGTGTGTTGGACAAACTCCGATGCATGCACCATCAGATATACATCTTTCTGGGTAAAAGATGAACGCCTTACCTCTTTTCCACCCTTCAACGGGCTTCACTCTAAGAACGTCTGGACCAAGAGCAGTGCATATCTCTACACAGAGAGCACAACCTATACATCTTTGTTCATCAACGTCTGGAATTATAGCAATTGGCACTTTTAACTCACTAAATCTTGCATATGTTCGAAACTATTTAAACCCTATGCCAATTACAAAACAGCGTTATAACAATAATCTTCCAAGATATTTCTTAACTAAATATCTGCGAGATTAATTATCTAAAAAGTAAAGACTCGCAACTAAAAAGAATAGAAAATAGGCAGCTATTTTTTAGTCATTCTTAGGACATCTACCTGTCCGCTATGCAGCCAATCCTTTAATTCTTCATGACTAGGTTTTGCATCATGTTTCCCCGCTAAATGTAGATGTAAAAGAACATAGTTAACTTGATTTAGCAGTGGCTTGTTTCCTTCATCGCCTTTCGGCTTTTATTCCTGAGATCTTGCGGAACGGTAGCCCACCAATCGTCGAATTTTCGAACCATACCTCAAATCTATGACGGAAGTTAATAAGCCTTTTGGGGTCTAGATCGTTCCATCGTAGAAATGGGAAAATGATCCACACGGCTCAAACTCTATCATGTGATGGGCATTCAGTAACACAATAGGGCTAAATGAAGGCGTGTAGGAATGACTACAAATGCCATTTAATCTTGATGAATTATTAGCGGCTTATTCTGCTTACCAACGTTTTGTTGCCCTTGAACCAAATCCACACCATCTGCGATACATATTTCCACTATTTGAAGGAACTTACTTCGCATATAGAAAAATCGATGTACTTCGTGTAACTCATATCGCCAAATCAATATCAACAAAGCCAAGCTATATCGATATTGGCTGTGGATATGGAGATTTCTTGAGAAAGGTGAGAGAGTATATCCCAAATGCGATTGGAATCGAAAATGACTTTACCCTGTTCCATCTTCTTAAAAAACCGAAACCTGACTATATATATTTAGGTCCAATAGAAGGGTTCGACAAAAGGGCTATTGATACTGCATTTGTGGGATGGATGGAACCAGGCGTTGACTTTCGTAAATTTGTTGCAAGCGTAGCAAACTGTGTCATTACAACATTTGATGAGGGCGGTCAGTGCGGAATAAATGGCGGCTGTGAATATGAGGAGTTTGGACTCCAGCGGATAGCCTATTGGAGAACACCATCCTGGATAGATGTAAATACAGAATTAATGAATAAATACTATACTCCATCGCTGTTGTCGCAAGATACAAGATCCCACCTGAAATCGCTTCGCTCATCCCACAATCTATGGTATGTATATTCTAAGAAGGATTTCACGAATTGCGTTCGAGAAGGTCTATATAATTGGATACGAAACGAAGAGACTGCGACTGAAAGGTTCGATTTTGAATCAATACTGGACGAGTGTGGATACCATTTCAAGGAGACACTTCAGGCATCGATGTCCAAGGAACCTTTGTGGGAAGTTATTTTTGATGGCGACTCACATGACTTGGATGGATCTTTCCACAAATCCCCCCTAATGAAATCGAAGGACACAGATCAGTAACTGTTGAAACCCAGATGTGCTCATAGTATTCTCATTAATTTGGTCTAAACTGATGAATTAGTTTATGTAAGAAATGGAACGTCAACGAATATAGCTAGAAAGGAGTATAATTGGAAAAAAGATAGTGATACTAAATCATACTCATCTGCATCTTTTGTTGTTGTTCTAAATATGTCTTCTGTATTAGTCTAGAATCAATATTAATGCATATATGCATAAACTGCATTAACTCGTACGACCGGTGGTTTCCTACGTTTCCATATTCGAAGACACCTGTAAAACATGTAATTGACTGAGCCTATCCCAAAATTCTTCTCCTATAGATAACTATACAACAGCCTAACATACTACTACTAACGCAAAATATCTTCCTAACTTCTTCTCATACCCAACTAAAAGTTTTCTGAACCTGTTATGCCAAGAGTTAGTTGTTTCTACAACCCATCTTCTTTTAGCATGATGATGACGATGATTATTACCACCATTAATCTTTATAACTGATTGTTCTCCTCTATGTCAAATATGTGATAGATATCCTTTATTGGTTCGATAGCGACCTTATGGTCGATCTCTTGAAAGTCATATCCTTTACCAAGATAGATAAAGATTCTGTTTTTCTTTATATGTCCTAGACGATCTTTTAACTACGGTATTATTATCCAGCGTGTTTATTGCTGCCTTTCATATCATCATGCGTATTAGCCCCAGTTATAATAATAATAATAACAGATAATGGAAATACCTTGTCCATCGGTTATTAATACAGGATGACGTTTTGTTCCTAACTAATAACTTACATCTGTCTGTAGGATTAGGTCCAATCAGTCATTTCTGCCTAGAGATGCCTTTATCGATATACTACTACTATCAAGTGATTGCCTCTCTATTGAATTCCTACTTTAGCCATCATACACTTTTTTTAGCAAGTCTAGTCCATAATCTCTCAAATATCTTATATTGACCATTGCTGAAATCTTCTATGACATGTCGAACCTGAACCATACTCCTTTGGCAACATCTATCTTCCATTGACATTGACACCAGTTCTTAAGACATTCCAAAAACATATACAATGCCATCGAATACCTTCCTAAATGATACTGCTGCTGGACGTCCTATGGAATTATTCGGTTTTTCTGATGGAAGTATCAACAACCTGGCCTCATTCCATAACGCATCAGAGATTCTTTTGACAATTGGAAGATATTTGACTTTATCATAAGCCGCACTTAAGAACAAAACCCTCACAAGCCATACTCTATCTATTTTTGGGATGGGTTCTTATGTGTGAAATATTCACTTCGATGGCAAAAATGATCCCTTCACAACTTAAGTTGACAACCCAACTTTTGAAATTGTACATAAAGTACCTCTCCAATTTCGTCGTCGTTGTAACCTTTAACTATAAATTACTTAAGGAGACAGATTTGCCTCTTTGGCAAAAAATGGATCAGGATCATCATTGCAAGATCAATATCGCGTAAATAATTGTACATTAAGCACAGTTTGCAGAACTATAACGTAAATTTTTTGACTAATTTGGCCTAATATGGGTCCACTCGCACACTCTTATTCATCGGGTATATGTTACGGAAGAAATGCATTATTACACCTAATTTCTTTTCTATTTAAATAACTACCAAATTTAGATTATACGTGGATCATCGTATTAAAAAAATAAAGGAGGTCTAGACGGTTTTAGCAGCTAGGCTTAAATCACAAACTCATCATTGCTCTTTATATTTGGTAATAATAGATCCGAATTAATTATATAGTGTAGAATGATCCGAAAATTTATTACAATATTTAGTGTCTCATATCAGACTAAAGTAGAAAATCAAAGTCAAGTGGATCAAGTTGTTATTCCTTTAGATAGTTATTGCTATAAATATTTTGACTGAAATATTTACTAAGCGAGGCGCTGCGAGTTAGTTCATAACTGTCATGCATTTAGATATGCATAAAATAGCGAATACACCTGAACAAATTAATAATTAAGATGGGGATCCATCTCTGTCAATGGCCATATGTGACCACTGTCCCTTATTGGTAGGATCGGATGCTAGATTCTTAACATTAGTAGTTGTTTTCCCTTCGATTACATTTGGTGTTTCTTCGTATGCAAAGTCCTCTAGCCGCTTTAGTGTATTGAATACTGAGTCATAGAATCCCTTGTGGAATTGACTTCCTAGTTTACAATATGGATGTCCGCCGACCAGATTGTGATTTGGATTATGACAATCACCGTACACAATTTTCTTTTTAAGATCAACAGTGAGCCATGAAAGACACATTAGTCCCAAGATCCAAAAGAAAGGCTCAAAATGAAACTTTACGTAAATCGTTGGGTTGTATGGATCACATTTATCCTGTTTTTGTTGTCCGACATATTCCTCGACCTTATCTTGTATCTTTGAGAAGATTATATTCATAAATTCCTTGTCTAATGTTGGTCTGCTACCAATTAATTCTTGGATTGAATTGTAGAACGATTCGATATCTATATCTTTCTTTAGCCATTTTGTATCACTCATTTACAATATGCTATAAAACAAATCGCATAGATAAACTTACTATTAACTTTTAAATAGGACCCAACATCAACGATGGTTAACAGCAAGGATGAGAATCTTAAATGACTCCGCTACAAAAATAAACTACCTCCTACGTATAACAGAACAATATAAATCTCGAGAAATGTATAAAAGTCTCTATTGAGCCTCTTGAAATAAGAAACTGCAATTTCGCACTAAAAGAATAGCAATTTTATGAGTTTATATGCTCAGTATTTATCTCGTGGTTTACCATAATCAGTTAAAAAGTGGAGAATACTGGAAGTTACTCAATGATTTCTAAATCTATTATTTATGTGTCTATTACCATTATTGGGATTGCAATGGCAGGTTTAGGTCCTAGTGATAATGGGTAATTACTATCATTTTTATGTAGTTGCTGGCGTGAGTATGATTCCTACATAAATGATTTTGTCATTGTTAGCAGTGTCACATCTTTCTCCAAGCTCAAAGTCGGAGATATTATTGTATTCAGATCCGTAGGCTCATTAATTCCATACGAACTTCATAAAATAGTTCATAGGATAGCATGCACAGTTACTTCTGGGTCGAAGGGACAGAAATTATCAGGACTAAAGGAGATGCAAACTTACGATAGATTCCTTTCATTGATTATCCTGTAGAAAACCAATTATATCGGCAAAGTTATCAATGTTGTCCCTAAACTTGGTGTAATAAGCAAAGTTATTAATCCAATTGCAAACTATTTTATTGTAGCTGGAGCAGTAGTATTGACGATCTTACTTTATACGAGAACTAGTAAAGGAGGAGAACAGACACCAATAGAGATGCCTCAGAAACCAACTTAGAAATGTTGGCATATGGCTGTTAGGCTTGGGATAGATCCCTACCCTGGTACGCTTGTTCACTAAATGCGCGGTTTAGATTGATCATCATGACTATGGGCTGGCTACAGTGGCAAATACATAAATATTTGCTTTAGGCTTAGTAGAAAGTCCAAAATTCAACAAATCCCAGCACGATCCTAAAAAAGATACTGTTTTCCTTCGAGATCATTTTAATGAAGTAGCTATAGTTTTTGAGACACTATGGTAACGTATCCGTTGTGGGCCATCTTGTTTCTCCTACCCAATTTTGGGATAGTTTCCCATTTTTGGTTACACTCTATATTCTATTCGCATAGCTTTCCAAGGTTTATAGATATTATATCAAGATTATTTGCACCATGTAATCTATTAGTATTAGCCTTAACAGATTTAATTCTAGCATAGAATATTTACCATGAGCTAAAACTCGCTATCGAACACTTCCTAATGTCTCTGATATGATCTTAACTAGACTCATTGCTTTCAACTGTGTTTCATGATCTGATCTCTGTTTAATTACAGTGATATTTCGGAGCTCAACATGATTCCTATCAAAGCTGTTATCGCAGTAATTTGAAAAAAATTAATTGTATAGCACATGTCCACAAATTCATGTGAAGGTCGAAGATAAATTGAGCATTTTTGCAATGGGTTAATAGGTGTAACCAGATTAGAAATAAATTGTCAGTATTTGATTTTCATGTCACCGATAGTGACGAAATGTGTTAATTGAAAATGGATTGGCGTTAAATATTTTGAAGCTTTCAGAATCTAATGTCCAATTTCTAATATTCTTCTATGGCTATAATGTCAGACTCAATAAACTTAATGATTATTTGTTATATAACCGTAGGCAAAAATGAAAGTTTATAGTCGGCATCTAGTAAGAATTTCAGCCGCGAACTAAGGTATAACGTAAAGCAAGCTGCATATCGAATAATTCTGTTATTTTTTCTTATGCCCATAATCCCAGGTGGAATAGTAATCAGGTGTTATTTCCAAAATAACGGATTCTCTGTTTTTCACGTTACTCATTAGTGATGTAGCCATAGGATGTGCCAAACTTCCTAGATATCTGACCATTATCTTTTCAGCTAATGGTATATTATGAGTAACATTATCATGTATTCTTACCTTTCCCTTTCCTCTGACTCCCTTATATGGTTGATTCGGATCATCTACGCAGTAATAAACCAGATCTCTAGAATTTACATTTTCTATCTTTTTCGATGTCCTTGAAGTCTCGATATAGAATTTTTTGTTTTCAGAATCAAAGTAATACCATGTCGGATGGATAATTGGTTCTCCTTTTTCATCAAGACTAGCGATATGGATATTAAGCTTACTATTGATCAAAAAACTTATAGTTTCATCCTCTGTTAGTGGAGTGCCCATCCCTGGATTGGCATTAATGATTTTCATGTATTATTTGCACTAAGAGAACATCATATATTTGTGATTGTACTCCTTTCAAATCACTTAATTTGAAGTAAGATCATAGAGTGTATCAGTATATTACGATTCATCAAAAAGAATCTTGCAATATTCTTCATGATTTTAGAAATGCTTACTGAGAATAGTTTAATATATAATTCAGACAATTAACAGCGGCTACGAAGAATTGTCATAAACTGAGAAACCTTGTCAAAGGAACGCCGATTGACCTATAAATATGCTTCTAAAAATCACGAACCCAATACTTAAGAAAGTTGAGTTTCAAATGTGAGTGAAATTCGAAATTAGATTAGGAGATCAATACAAGGTAGAAATGTTATCCCTATACCAGAAATTATTTATGAGATCTGGAAGTGAGACAATTCTTATTCTGCCATTAAACTCTATTCAGCAAATTTGAAAACAAACAAATACTTAGTAAATCATAGGCACTTAATTAGAAGTGTCACGGAATACAACAATTACAACAAAAATAAGAGATTATTATTCATCCATGAATTCCATAGTTGTTATGCCAGATTTCTTTTTAGATAGAATCATCAGATTAACGTCAAAAGAGGAATTTTCTAATGTTTTGGCTGAAAAGGCAAGGTTTGGCGGTGGCAGTATTCGCGATATTCCTACGAAGGATGTCAAGGGTGGAAATGCTGTAAATATTGCATATAGCCTTGCAAGGTTGGGAGCTAATGTTGCATTATTTACAATAGGAGACGAAATCGCGTCAGCTATTCTTCACCAAACTTTTTTGGAGTTTAGGAACAATGTTGATCTTTTTATCGTACCCTGGAAATCATGGTCGGACAACATCCTTAGAATTTCTAAGCCATGAAGATATCAAATTTAATTTAATGGTAAGTGACGTTGGTGACAATGCAAATTTTGGACCTGAGAAGGTTAATTCTGAGGAACACCTTAAGATATTAGGTAATGCAGACGCAACGGTAGTGACGAATTGGGGTAGCAATTTGAAAGGGACAGAATTAGCAGAGTATGTATTTGAAAATTCCTCTAAAGCTCTTCATTTTATAGATCCAGCAGATGTTGAGTCTAGAAGGTTAGATTTTCAAAAATGCTTAGAATTAATTTCAGAAATTACCGACGTCTTAAGTATAAATGAAAATGAGTGCAATTCTCTCGGAAAAGCTATTGGTCTAGGGACTCTGATACCAGAACATTACGAGCCGGAGATAGTCAAGGGTGGCAGCAAAGACAATTGCAGATAATGTCAAGATTAGTACAGATCTGCATACACGAAAGGGATCAGCATGGTCTAACGGTAGAGAAGCTGAATTTGTTCACTCCATTCGAGTTGAAGCGAAAACCTTGACTGGTGCTGGTGATGTATGGGATGCTGCGGACATAATTGGATACATGTCAGGTTTGGATGCAAAGGAAAGACTGGTATTCTCTAATGCGAGTGTTTCGCTATATGTTAGAAATTCTTCTGCACTACCACCAAGATTGGATGACGTATTTGATATGATAGATAGAATTGGGGCATAGCAATAATGCTGAGAATGAATACATAGAAAAAGAAGAAAACCAATCTAGTTGTTTGAACCATAAATTTCGCGCAATGGCGTTACATAAGAACTGCAATCAGAATCAAGTCGTTTTTGAAACAGGTTTGTAAGCAAATGCAAGATCCTATGCGAAGCTATCATAGCATCTACTTTTTCTCTCATACTGATAGCATTAGTTTCAATTATGATATAATCAGACATCAATCTCAAGTTTACCATGAATGGTGCGGATATATTGGTTGTATTGCGGACTGGACCAGATTGAATTCCATTTTCGACACTAACCCATTGAAGTATGTATAATGATCCGTCATTTAACAGACCCGCCCATCTAAGTTTATCAAACCACTTACCAACCAAATTTTCTGCTATCTCGCTAGTCTTTATCCTTATAGGAATGTATGTCTGGAGTAGGGGAGAGTACTTTCTTTGAATGTTCGTATTGATATTTTCCTTTAAGAAGTGATGATTAGACGTCATCGATTTCCCGTCCTTGGTTAGTCTAAATCCAGATGTGGACCTTTCAATTAAACCCAAATCTTCCAGTCTATCCAAAGCTCTGGCTAGGCTCTGTTGGTGGATATTAAGGCTTCTCATTAGGCCTCTAAATGAGTAATTAGAACCAGATTCCTTGCTAAAAAAAGAAAGAATTCTATTGTCATTCTGCCGTAGATCCCTAGTGGAGATCGTTTCGGTATCGTTAATTAATAGTTGATAGGCCCGGTTTTGATTAGAAATTGTGTTCTCGTGGGAGTGTTGAGAATCACCAATGACAACACCATCCATATTAGTGGTATTTGCAGGTCCAGTCTTCTCGTTATCTATGAATAAGTCACTCTCCAATATTGACTATTACTAATAATGATAAATCAGGATATAAATCGTTATCAACTATCAACAATGTCTTTTCTACCTTCCTTGTCATATTATCTTATTTCCACACTAACAGATATTGACCACTATGAACGCTATCTAGTCACAGAACGCCACAACTCAGCATATCCTATGCTTTTAACCGACTCATAACTTATAGTCATATGGCCTAGAATGTTCGATCAACAAAGGTTGATCTCCCATAAACTAATCTATGATAATCACTCAAATTACGTGATAGACTTCTCTGTAAACCTGTGGGTTTAAGGCCTAGGGATCGCTGCCAATCAAACAGCTTGTCTTTTAATATACAATCTATTTACTCTGAGATAAAATTTCATTTTTACTAGGCTAACGAAATGCATTTAACTATCTAAGTCGGATTTTGTTTGATTATATGTCATTAACTGAATCGCAAAATATTTTTCTCTCCCCTCGATCCATCGCGGTTATAGGTGCTTCAGAGAAACCTGGTGTTGGGAAGGCTATATTTTCAAATATTGTCAATGGATATAAAGGAAAAATCTATCCGATCACGCCTTCCAGTGATTTTATTTCTGGCCTCAAGGCATACAAAAGTGTCTTGGAAGTGCCCGACCAAATCGACCTAGCAGTGGTCGCTACTCCTAATAAAATAGTACCCAAGGTAATGGAAGAAGTAGGCAAGAAAAAGATTAAAGGAGCAATAGTAGTTTCGGCGGGGTTCAAAGAAGTTGATAAGAACGGGGCCCAATTAGAAGAAGAGATTGGTATCATTGGTAAGAATTACGGAGTAAGAATCATCGGACCCAATTGCCTTGGAATAATGAGTCTATCACACCGAAATATGATGAATGCAACCTTCTTAAAAATAACTCCACAATATGGTAATATTGCACTTGTCTCTCAAAGTGGTGCAATTTGCGCTGCCACAGTAGAAGATGCAATAGCACAGAATATTGGTTTTTCCAAAGTAATTAGTATGGGTAATAAGGTTGATATGGACGAAAATGATATTCTTGAACTCCTAGCATACGATAAGGAAACTAGAGTGATAGTAATGTATCTCGAAGACATCCATGATGGCCGAAGATTTATGCAAATTACAAAGAAAGTTACAAGAGAAATGAAGAAGCCTATCATAATATTAAAATCAGGAAGAACACCCGAGGGAGCAAAAGCTGCGATGTCACACACAGGTGCGCTAATGGGAAGCGATGAGACTTTTGACGCCCTATTCATGCAATGCGGAATCGTCAGGGTAGATACAATGCAAGAATTATTCGAGCTTGCTACTGTATTTTCAAAACAACCCGTGCCTAAGTCTAATTCTGGAATTGCAATCGTGTCTAATGCAGGCGGCCCAGCCATTATTTCGACTGATGCCTGCTCTAAATATGGCCTAAAAATGGCCGATTTATCTGGATCAAGGGATACAATAAACAAGATAATACCACCTCATGGTTCATCAAGGAATCCAGTAGATATAGTCGGAGATGCAGATTCTGGTCGATTTGAAAAGGTCATTCTTGAAGTATTGTCCAATAATAATGTTGGATCTGTAGTTACTATGTGCACCCCTTCGGCAACATTGAATTATGACGATCTCGCTAGAACAATAGTAAAGACATCTAGAACAAATGGAACAGGCAAGACCATGGTTGCTGCACTTATGGGATTAGCTGAGGGGCTTGGAAATAAACAAATATTATCTGATGGTGATATTCCGCATTTTATGTACGCCGAGCCAGCTATTAGAACTCTCAATGCTATGTATGCTTTTAGAGAATGGATTGAAAGATCGTCTGATGAACCGAAACAATTCAACGTCGACAAATCCAAAGTTAGACAAGTGTTTGACGAAGTCAGGGCCCAGTCTAGGACTACTTTGTTAGAGGAAGAGGGATATAAAGTCCTTGAAGCCTATGGATTTTCCATACCGAAAAAACACCTGGCACAAAATGAAGAAGAATGCACAAGAGCGGTTCAAGAGATTGGCTATCCGGTAGTAATGAAGATAGCTTCTCCAGAAATCATTCATAAATCCGATGCGGGTGGAGTTAAAATTGGTCTAAAAAATGAAGATGAGGTAAGACAAGCATTCAGGACAATCATTAGTAATGCCAAAAAATACAAGCAAGACGCGAAGATTGATGGCATACTTGTACAAGAAATGATAAAATCGGGTAAGGAGACAATCTTGGGTGCTAAATTTGATCCAATCCTGGGTCCGCTAATTATGTTTGGGCTTGGCGGAATTTATGTTGAGGTTCTAAAGGACGTAGTCTTTAGACTTGCTCCTCTAGATGAAAGAGAAGCTACAAGAATGATTGAATCAGTAAAGACTATTAATTTGCTCAAAGGTGTTAGGGGAGAAAAACCACATGATCTTGGTGCCATAAGGGAATCCCTACAACGGCTATCTCAACTAATTACAGATTTTCAAGAAATTGAAGAACTCGATGTGAATCCATTACTAGTATTAGAAGACGGTAAAGGAGTACGTGCTATAGATATCAGAATAAGCCTAAAAAAAAATAGTAATGGGTAGTATCGAAAGATTAAGTTACTTCAATTTCATTATCCTTGTTTTAATCACAGCATATTCGGCTGCTCCATGATTTTATATAATATGTCTTTTCATTGCATCTTATTTTCGATGTCACTATCGCACTCGAATGTGCTAGGTATAGTGCTTTTAGCTTGACTACTCTCCATAATCTTAAATTAGGATATACAGTGCTCGCTTGATTGTATTCATCTTATCAGGCAGCAGAAAAAGTATCTTTTCATTACACGAATTGAATGATAGGGCATCCATAATATATCTAAATCCACTTAAGCCGTTACTGAATTCGGAGTTCTGACAAGTAACTCAATTTGGCTGATAGAATACAAGAAAAAGTACAGACAAAAGGAATGGGTAAAACGTATTGGCTGTTACCTGATTAATCCATATCCATACCGCCCATACCGCCCATACCGCCCATACCGCCCATACCGCCCATACCGCCCATACCGCCACCTGGAGGTCCAGCGGGCATCTTGGATTTGCTTGCAGCGATTACGTCATCAATTCTGAGGATCATACAAGCCGCTTCCGTAGCAGACTTCACGATCTGTTCCTTTATAGCTAGTGGCTCTAGAACATTTTGTTTAAACATATCAGTAACAGTAGTAGTTCTTACATTTACACCGGTCCATTTTGCACCCTTGTTTTGCTTAGCTTTTACTTCAGCCATCGTATCAATTGGATCCATGCCTGCGTTCTCTGCTAGAGCAAGTGGGATTGCATCAAGAGCATCAGCATACTTTTGTACCGCTAGCTGAGCACGCCCTTCCATATTACTTGCCCACTGTCTCAATTCGTTACTAACATATACTTCAGGAGCTCCACCCCCTGCGACGATCACAGGCTTCTCAAGAACATCTTTCATTACATACAGAGCATCATGTACAGACCGATCCGCTTCGTCTACTACCCTCTGGGAGCCGCCCCGTACAAGTATAGTAACTGCCTTGGGATTTTTGCAACCTTCTATAAATACCCATTTATCAGTTTCGACCTTGCGTTCTTCTACGAGATCGGCTGATCCAAGATCCCTGTCTACTAGATCGTCAATATTGTTAACGATCCTGGCACCGGTAGCCTTCGCTAGCTTGAACATATCACTTTCCTTTATACGTCTGGCTGCAAGAATACCGTTCTTCGCTAGATAATGCTGCGCTATATCGTCGATTCCTTTCTGACACAAGACTACATTTGCGCCTGCTCCTGCTATCTTATCGACCATTGCTTTTAGCATTTTGTTCTCTTCTTCTAGAAACATTTGCATTTGCTCGGCTCACTTATGCGTATCTCAGCACTCATTTCAGTTTTCTCAATTTCAAGGGGAGAATTGAGTAAGGCAATCTTGGCTCTTTCAACTCTCTTTGGCATGCTTGTATGAACGACTTCCTTGTCAAGTACAATGCCCCTTATTAGCTGAGTATCATGCATAGATCCTCCAGCCTTTTTTTCGACTTTGATATTATCCAAATCTACCTTAAATCCATCCTTGTCGTCAATCTTTTCAGCAATTTGTTTTGTAGCATTGACAACAATCTCACTTAGAACTGGGCTATCTTCTGATACCAATTTAGAGTCCATGCTAGTTCTTGCAATCTTTATCAATAGCTCCTTGTCGTTTGTATCAACTTTAACTCCAATCTTTTGTAGTAATTTCAATGCCTGATCAGCGGCCGAGTTATACCCATCTACAATCACGGATGGATGAACATCTTGGGCTGTCAATTCCTCGGCTTTTTCTAACAGAGCGGCTGCAAAAACTACGGAAGATGTTGTTCCATCTCCGACTTCATTATCTACAGACTTGGCGACTTCTACCATCATTTTGCCGGCTGGATGCTGGACATCAATTTCTTTCAGAATGGTTGCACCATCATTCGTAATAGTTACATCTCCCAATGAATCAACAAGCATCTTATCCATACCTCTTGGACCTAAACTAGTCTTTACAATATCTCCGATGATTTTAGCTGCGGTGATATTATTCTTTTGTGCGTCCCTTCCCTTATTTTCCCTAGTACCCTCTTTTAGGATAATTACTGGCATTCCACCAGCTGTAGTTTGAACTGCTGACACTCTCATTTTCACCTAATAGAATAATACAGGAGTTATCAAGCCTCTTTTATAGTTTTACCAAATGATCGTAGCATCATTTTGGATTTTTTTGAATCAAATTTGGATTTAAACTTAGGTATATTGATTATGAACCTTTGATGTTTTCCTGATCCTATCTTTTCCAGATCATCAGATGCCTCGACATCAAACGTGATCCGTCTACCATCTACTGAATATATCTTAGACCTGATCAGAACTTCGAAACCTATTGGTGTAGCTGCTAAATGTACAACGTTTACAAGAGTCCCGACTGAATCCCATTCCGCATTATTTAGGAATTGCTCCTTTAATAGGAGCCTACAAGTTTCTTCCATTTCTGCAATCATAGAAGGTGTAGACAAGACATTTTCTCCGTCCCAAAGAAACGATGTAGTTTGGTTTGAATTTGTTCTAACTCTCCTTTCCAGCCAAGCCCCAACCTTGACTTCTTGAATCATCTTTTTATTTAGAACAAACTCAGTCTTAGACTTTGCGACTACGGATTTAATCCGCCAAAATTGTGAGTATAAACACTAAGATATCACCAGTTCAATACTAAATCTAGATAATTTAATTTGCATTTATTAGGTAATTCATTTAGGAATATAGAAATTAATTAGATAATCTGCAATATTATCTAATCATAAACCCTCATTATTATAAGATCTCCGTACCAAAATATAATGCCAAAGTGAAAAAGAAAAAATTTTGGGAATTCACTTTACTTGGCCCGCCGTGCAGCAGATGCAATAACATAGGCGAGACCCACAGCCAGTCCGAAGGTCAATGGAATCCATACACCAAAGCTATCAACACTGAAAGGCACTATTTGCTGTAACATACTTTCGAATACCATTATTCATGAAATAGAGCATTTAGTATATTAGATTTACTCAAAGGCCTGAGATTAGTACTACGGTGATTAATCTGCAGATACTTTATTTCTTTTCTAAAACACTTGGAAATTGCAATGAGTTGTGTCGGCAATAAATTTTACTTCAAGTGTCAGCGACGTTGTCCTTAAATTACGGCTAATCAGACAGTATATATATGAAAATGAAAAAGGAGTTAAATAAATTTTGTCCTAAATGTAAGAAATTTACAGTTCAAGCTGTTGCAATTTATAAAAAGGGTAAAGATAGAAAAATGGCAGAAGGTGCGCGAAGACATGCAGAAGATAAAAAGGGTTATGGTGGACAAAAATTTCCAGAACTAAAACTGTACTGCGAAGACATCAAAGAAAATTACATTGCGTTATACTTGTAAGAGCTGTCAAAGAAAAACAATGAAGAATGGCATGAGAATACGCAAGTTGGAAATCCTTTCATAGGTGTAATGAAATATGCGTAGGAATAATATCATGGTTCCAAAACCACATAGCAATTTTCTCTCAGTTCAGTGTTCAAACTGCGAAGAAAAGGTGGTTATTTTTAACTATAGTACAACGGATATTGAATGCAAGGCCTGTGGTCAATTAGTTGCAAAAAAAACTGGCGGCAAAGCCAAGATTATGGGAAAAGTTTTGTCAGTGCTTGATTAGTCCTTATGACATAACGACTCTGCAAGTTCAAGATCTTTCATTGTATTTACATTAACCGCAATTTCTTTTTTATCCATTAGTACATAGGATTCCGACAATCTTTGGTTCATATCTTTGACTCCTAGAGAATCAATAATTGTGATTCCAGAATGACAATAGTATATGTTATCTTTACATATTATTACACTTGGCTTGATACCTATGTTTTCTACAAACCTCTTTCGTAAAATCACGGAAATGCACGGGGCATCCCAAGCGCAGTTGTCAATTATTTTCTTTATTATTTTTGCGTTGATAAATGGAAGATCTGCCCCTAAGAGGAATAATTTGGAAGGCTTAAAATACTCGACAAGTTGCATCAAATCAAGCGAATAACCCAAACCGAGCGATTCAATAACCTCTATCTTATCAAAATTACGATAAATATTACGTACAAATTTGCTTGTCATGGGGGTGTTGCGACTGGGCACTATCACTACTTTATCAAATATCGTGCAGGACGCCAAAGCGCTTACGACATACTCTATCAAGGTCTTCTCTCGTATCATCTGTAGAGGTTTCTCAATCACTGTAGAATCTACCATACGAGAACCTTTTCCTCCACACATTACCACCGCAATCATACTGACCTACTCCACTAGATTGTTGCGATGCATGACAGGACAATTAGAGATGAAAGTCTAACAAGCTCGTTTGAAGCACCAAGAACGTCGCCGGATATTCCTCCGAAGCTTCTATTAGATTGGTATCCAATAATGGCAGCAATAACAACAGATATGCCTAGAGCTGCAAGGCTCCAATACCCCCCAAATAAAAATATTATTGTAAGAGTCATAAATGTGGCAAGCAGAAATTTTCTCTTGTTCTTCATTGCACGTGTAAATGGCGAACTAAACCCGTCCCACGCAGACGATCCACAGTATGCGTGCAAGACCATTGTATATTTAGCAAGTACCTCTGCTACAACAATGCTAGTGAACAGTCGTATTGAATGATACAGGCTAGATAGCGTAATCACCATTCCCAGAATATACAAAATTAATGCAATAGCACCTGCAGAGCCGATTGCAGGATCGCGCATTGCCCTTTGTTTAACTTCAATCGGGCCCTTTGGCCAACCCATCAGCAAAATCGGCAAGTGCATCGGTATGGCTAGCGCCAGTTATAATAATAATACAAGTGCTTATTATTAGGCCTACGAGCTGAGATTGAAGATAAAAAGAAATTTCGTATGCCAGACATCCGATGACTATACCAATAACTGCACCCACTAATGGGAATAGATACATATTACTTGCGATGTAGTTCAAATCCAACATTTTTGTAGCCTCAGCTTTATGGTAAGAAGGAATAACAGTTAGGAAAGAAATTACAGCTCGCAAGGAGTTAAGGACCAAATAACAAATTCCACCATCCAAGAGTAAAGAGTACACTTATTAACGGAATAAAAATGAGAAAACAAGATAGGATCGCCGTTAATTTCATTATTGTAATTGCACATTTACACTTCTCGATCGATAGAGGATCATAAGGTTCACCCACAGAGTAGTGGCCGATCTTTTCAAGTTTTACGCGTAAGGAGCCAGCCATAGTAGAAATTGGATAGCCTGCGTTAAGACTCGATGTTTTATTATGATCCTTTATCATCGTTCTTATCGAATTCTTCCAATCTGCTGAAATTATTAAGGCTGAGATTACAATTAACACCCCAGTTATTCTCGACGGAATAAAGTTAGCAATTGTATCCAGTTTTGCAGACATCCATCCGATATTCTCATAATATTTGTCTTTATAACCAATCATCGAATCTAGTGTATTAATTATTCTAAAAATAAAAGACCCTGTAGGTCCAAAAATGGAGTAAAAGAACATAGGTGAAACGACACCATCTACTGTACTCTCGCTGATGCACTCGATTGTTCCTGAGAGTATTTGCTCCTCATCCAAATTTTCGGTTTCTCTTCGCACAATCATGGAAAGAAAGAATCTCGCATTATCCAAGTCTCTCCGTTCTAATGCCTTGATTATTCTGATACTATGCACTTCCATTCCCTTTATTGCAATGGTAATGTTTAAGATTATTGCATAAACAGCTATTACAAGAATAGATCCAAACAAATTTGAATATATATACAACCATAGTTGTAGAGTAAAACCAAATATTCCTAATAAACAGAACACGAAAATTGTTCCCTTTACTTTCTCATTCATCAAATGCCGAGTAACCTTAACACCATGATGATCACTGCCAGTTTTGACCTTCAGTCTGGGAATGAATAAATCTAAGAAATTTCCTAACCATCTTACTGGATGGTATTTGTTTTTCGGATCACCTAATAACAAATCTAGTACAATCGCCAATATTAATGCGGCAACTAGTCTTTCTTCTATCATAGCATATTTGGTCTTATAATGTCTCTAATTACCAGTGGAATGTTAATTGTACCCCGAACTACGTCTGCTATAGAATCTATGTTTTTGTCCAAAGATTCTACTGAAATGGTATCAAGATTACATTTACTTCCATCTAGTGAATCTTCATCAGGGATTTTCAAATCAATCTTAGGAATAACTCCTAATATTTCCGTGTTTAGCATTTCTCTAACTATTTCTATGGCTGGAAGCAGAAGTGCAGCGTCCCCCCTGAACTTGTTTATAATAAATCCCTTAACGAGGTTTTTGTGATGGCGAGGTAGCAACCTCATTGTACCTACGATGCTTGAAAAGCAACCTCCCCTTTCTATATCTGCAACAATCATTACAGGAGCCGAAACCTTTTCCGCAAGTAGCATATTTGCTATGTCATATTTTGAAATATTGATCTCGGCAGGAGATCCTGCACCTTCTATGACTACAATATCATTTTCGTTTCTTAAGCTTTCCAAGGAATTCAGAACAAGCGGAAAACCATTTTGCATTACAAAATTTTCGTAGTAATCTTTCGAACTTATCGTTGAATTGAACCGGCCTGCCAAAATGAGATCACTCTTATAATCTCCTAGTGGTTTCAATAGTATAGGATTCATTCTTGAATCTGGCAATTTTCTTGATGCCAGTGCCTGTACTGCTTGTGCCTGTGCTACAACATTAGCAGTTCCAGGTATGATATGAAGCTTGGAAGACATATTTTGTGCTTTGAATGGAGCTACATTATATCCTTCATCTGAGAGAATCCTGCAAATCGCAGTTGTAATAATGCTTTTTCCCGAACCAGAGGTAGTTCCTTGTATCATCAGCAATTTTGCCTTCATAAGTTTATCGATTCCAAAGCTTGAAGAAGCAATGCATTGTCATCATGCTTCTTCACGGAAACTCTAACATATTCTCCGGATTCCAATCCATTGAAGGTAACGCAATCTCTAACAAGGATTCCATCTCGATTTAGAAGAAAATTTCTTAATTTGGTCGATTTAATGTTTTTAAGCCGTATTAAAAAATAGTTCACATTGGAGACGATAGGGACAAAAGATTTAGTCTTTCTTTTGATGTAGCTTTGCATAAATCTCCTCTCTTTTTCAATCAATGCTCTAGCCTTTGTCAAATGACGATAATCCTTTAAAGCACAAACTGCTGCACTCTGTGCGATCCCATTTACACTCCAAGGTATTTGATAAGAAGATAGTTTCTTGCCTAGCTTTGGATTACAGATGCTATATCCTACCCTGAGACCGGCAAGACCAAAGGATTTAGTTAGCGATCGAATGATTACTAAATTATCAAATTCCTGGATTTTTCCAACTAAGGAATCGGACATCCCTCCCTTGGAAACTAGTTCGATGAACGACTCATCCAGTAGAACGATAGTGGGATATGTAACAGATTCCAAGATTTTTTTAATACTATTCGATGAAAGCAGTCCAGTAGGGTTATTTGGATTGCACAGGTATATAGCGTCTGAGTCTTTAGCCCTTCTTATTATGGATTCCGCATCTATATTCAAATTCTTAAGTGGCACGAACGTAATTTGCGCATTCATTAGTTTAGATGCGAGTTCGTATTCGCAAAACGTGGGTGCTGGGATAACCACCTTATTACGTACGAAGGCACGAGCAAAATTATGGATTATCTCCATTGCCCCATTTCCTACGCTTATCCAATCCTGGTCTAGATCCAATCGTAAATATTCCAATATTCCCTTTTTTAGTTCGCGACATTCTGGATCTGGATAAACTGAGGACAGCGAATCAATACTTTTATGGATAGTTTTTAAAACGACCGTCGAAATACCCAATGGATTTACACTGGAGCTGAAATCGAATTTTACTAAGTCTGGATTTACAGAATAAATCCCTCCATGGATACAGCTATTAGGCATGTTCACTATGCATAAGGGGTTCAGATATCTTTATGTTTGTCATTAAATCTAATTAGGCAAAAGAGTGGGTGCCTATCATCAGCATCTCAAATCTTGATAATATAGAACTAAAAATGAGATTTTGAAAACGATTATTAAATGTAAGTAGCTAAGGCGCATTTATGCTAAGAACAGCTGTACTAGGAGCTACCGGCGCAGTAGGGCAAGAGTTTGTAATATCTCTGAATAAACATCCTTGGTTTGAATTAACACAAATTGCATCATCCTCTAGATCCGCAGGTAAAAAATATGTAGATGCATTACGCGATCCTGCTTCTGGGATATTAAAGTGGCACAACTCTGAATCAGTGCCAGACTATGTACAGGATATGATTATTAGTAGAATAGAAGACATAAATCCAGATAAATTTGATCTAATATTTACCGCTCTTAACTCTGATGACGCACAAACGATAGAACCTGATTTTGCACGGTCAGTACCGGTGATCAGCACTGCTGCGGCCTTTAGATATGAAAATGACGTCCCTATTTTAATACCAGGTATTAACGATGAACACCTAGAATTGCTAAATGTTCAGAAAAAAATCAGAAAATGGAATGGATTTATAGCCCCCTTGCCAAATTGCACCACCACAGGCCTTGCAATTACATTAAAGCCAATTATAGATAAGTATGGAGTAAAGAGCGTGTTCATGACATCCTTGCAAGCCTTGTCAGGTGCTGGTCGATCTCCTGGTGTAATTGCTCTAGACATTATGGATAACGTTATCCCGTATATTCCGAAAGAGGAAGAAAAGGTCCAGATCGAAACAAGAAAAATTCTCGGCAAGTTGAATCAAAAGTCAATTCTACCAAATAATATAAGAGTGAGCTGTACTTGCATGAGAGTTCCAGTTTCAGATGGCCATACAGAGTCTGTATTTGTAGAGACCAAAGAATCTGTAGATCCAGACCTAATAAAAAAGGAAATGTTAAATTTCTCCAAAAATGTGTCAATTAAGGAGTTGCCTACTGCGCCAAAAGACTACATCCTCGTCCACGATGATCCTACCAGGCCACAGCCCCGTATTGATAGAGAAATTAATGATGGAATGACTACGGTAGTAGGAAGAATAAGAAAAGACACTGTTTTTGAAAATGGAATTAAGTATGTTCTACTTTCTCATAATGAAAAAATGGGCTCGGCAAAAGGAGCAGTTCTACTTGCGGAACTCCTAAAACGCAAGAATATTATCTAGCCTCTTTTATTGTAAGAAATTAGATTAAATTTGAAATTAATAGGTTTATTAATCACTCAATTAAAGTTATAATGGTATAATATATGGGAAGGATAGATGATTTAGATCTGAAGATTTTAAGCGAGCTTGCTAGAGATGCTAGCATATCAGTGCCAAAGCTTTCAAAAAAGATTAATGTCAATGCTTCTGTCGTATATAGCAGGATAAAACGGCTGGCCAGAAGAGGACTAATCAAAAAATTTACCATTATGATTAATGACGAGGCATTAGGTTTCAATGTAAAGGCCCTTACTGGTGTTAACATGGATTCAAAAATGAGAGACAATGTCCTCAATGAGCTATTTAAGATATCTGAAGTAAGAGAAGTAGCAGAGGTTACCGGAAGATTTGACATTCTGGTAACCATGACCGCTCGGTCCCTAGATGAGATGCATCAATTGATATCTGAAAGGGTAGGTCGGATAGAAGGAGTTCAGAAAACAGAAACCTTTATAGAAATGAGAAAAACAGTTCGCGAAATTCTCTATGCTGCGCCCATATCCAAATAGATTGTTGTTTATCTTGGAAAGATCTATATAATTTATTAGGATAATGCCTTTTATAACAGACTAAAGAAGATCCTATATGGGTACTTTAATCCCTCAGTCATCTGTACACAATTTATTAAAAAATTATTATGAACTAACTAAACCCAAGATTTGGTATCTATTAGTTTTTACTGCGTTCGGTTCAGCGCTTACGGCGTCCTTCTTATTTGATATCCCTGTTCAACCGCTAACTTGGATACTGCTCATCGCAGGTGTAGCTGCAGGTTCGGCTGCAGCTGATACCATAACAGGCTATAATGATCGTGACATAGACGCAATTATGGAAAGGACTAAACAAAGACCGATTCCCTCAGGTAGAATTTCGCCCAGAAATGCACTCGTATTCGGACTGATTTTGACCGCAATTTCTTTGATATGTTCGTGGCTAATCAATGTCTGGGTATTTGCTTTGATGATATTTGGATTATTTGATAATATCATAGTTTATAGCAAATGGCTGAAACGTACTAGCCAATCTAATATCATACTAGGTGGATTTTCTGGGGGTGCGCCAGCTATGATCGGTTACTTGGCAGTAACAACACAAAACCTTGAAGTTGGTCTGGTCATGGCTGGTCTTGTCTTTTTATGGATCCCTACACACATTTGGAGTCTGGCTTTGCATGTTAAAAAAGACTACTTGAAAGCACAAGTTCCAATGCTACCGGTTGTCTCCTCCGAAAGATCTTCAGTCAGGATAATTGCTGGAACAACTCTCCTAATGGTTTTGTTTAGTATTATTCCGTTTTTCTTTGATCAATTTGGCCTGATTTATCTAGTTACTGCTTCTATATTTGGGGCAATTATGATTTTCCTTTCGGTGCGGCTCTTGGTAAAACCCAGTGAAGAAGCATCCTGGCTGGTATTCAAATTTTCAAGTCCATATTTGATGGCACTGTTCATAGCATTTATTGTTGATGCGTACTTTCACTAGTTGATATGAGCAAAAATCCATCGCTAATCTAGATAAATTATTGCAAACATGGTTACTGTAATGAAAGTACTTTTTCACATTCGTAGAGTATTCTTGCAATAACCACGTGAGCTTCTAGACTGTAATTTCCTATTGAGTAAAAATAATCACAGAGCCTTTTCGTATTTTCGGTGAAATGGCCACTTGGAAAACCGCCTATTATGAAGACACACCGACAATTATCTTTGCTTATGTGTGTGGAAATAATATTTTCTGGAGGACTTTGAACCCCAGTTCTAGAAAACCCTATCACCTTTAATGGCTTTATAGTGTCATTTATCAAGGAGTTTAGGGAAACATTATTTTGCAACTTCAGAAGAGTAGCATTTTTTCCTTCTTTTATATGATATTTTTTGAACAGATCGATCATTAAGCCCTGAAAACGAGGGTAAGATTTTGGTATCCTCAGGTTTTCACCAATATAGACTACTTGATTATTTATTGTTGATACATATACCTGTAGTAGGTTATTAAAGAATAGCGGAGTAGACAATGCTTCAATTAAGGCAAAATGTACTAGATCAGGTCTACCACGTTTCCAGGCATATTCGAGTTTGGAACTCAGCATTGCCGCATGATGATAACTTCTGTCTAGTAATATTTCCGAGGGTCTCTTTCCCAACTTCCTTGCGTGATTTGTAACCGACGGATGATCTATTATGTTAACTGGAATTTTTTCAAGCGCAGCTTCCGCAATCACTAGCGATATAGCTTTGGTCATTTATTTCAATTATAACAACATGTGCTTCATAATCTTTCGTGTAAGACCTAAGGCTTCGTGTATATCATAATCGTGAATCAGACGCCTGTAGTCAGTCTATTTTAATGTGTCTTTTTTCCATGTATTAGCTTCTTTAATTCCTCAATAGACGAAGTCAACTCTTGACGTGCATCTTTCTCATTTTCAATACTAATTAATATTTCTCCCGGTCCAAATTTGGTTTTATTTATATTGATTGGTACTTCTAGGTGTAAAAGTTCAGATAAGAATTCAAAAAGGTTGGGACAAGCAATATTGTTAATGTAAAAATAAGAAGTTGTTCCTTCGCTAACAATTCCTTCTTGCTCTATTGGAAACGTAAAAGAGGGTGAACTAAGAGCTTCAATAATTGAATTAGACATTTTTACCAAAGCAGAGTTCATTCTATCGTGATGCTTTAAGTCAAAATACCTTTTTGCAGTATCTTCTAGTTCAGCGATTTTTTCCATCTGTTGGTAACCACTTCACCCTGACTAATATAAACAGTTTTAATTAATTCTTCGGTGTCTTAAGATACCGCCAAGAGGATGAAATTTAGTGTTTAATGCATGACAGATTGTTATCTAGGTGATTCTTGCAAGATTTACCTCGATACTTCGATATTGAAGTAGTTTGATCCAATCAATTAGGGAATCGCGTTATATCGTGCTTAATATTGATTGCTAAATCTACTGCTCCTCAGCTCAAACGAATCCAGTTCACAGCATCCAAGTGAGACTTGTAGGTTTGATTTAATTCTATCCATCCATCTTCCCTTGTCATGTTAGGTTGAGGCAGTATTACGTACATTTCTGTAGGAGCGAAAAGAATTGCATCATAGATGAGGTGAGCTCTTCAGGTTGATGATATGAGTGACGAACATCTTAAAACTCTTTTTTTAGTGCGATCGATCTTGTTTACAATATCTCTTAACAATCTCTATGTTAGAATTGGCCTGTATGTCGTTATTTTTTTGAATAGTAGCTTTGAAATGTGTACTAAAATTTACTGTCTACATGATAATTCATGAATCATTATTCACAGCTATAATGTTTTAGCTCATAATGAGCTAGTTATAATGATAAATTTCATAGAAATACAAATAGATAATGGTGGATACCCAAAGTGTATTCCAAGTGAACAAGTGTAAGTCGAGGCGAAGTCACATATATCATAGATAGTTCAAAATTAAAGAATTCGCAGATACCGATGCCACAACAATATGTATCAATCAATCCGCAGAATGACTTCCGGCATTTGGCCTTCTCAAATGCTCTAGCAAGACTGTATACCGAATTACTGATTTCAAATCTATTCTCCGTACAGACTCTTAACCATTCGACTTGCATTCAAGACTGTTAACTAGCGGCAAAGGTTTTATTTCCTATTTCTATTACTCAGCCTATTCATGTGAAGAAAAAACTCGCAAGAGAAATTGGGAGAGAAAGGATAGATATTGTGGTAGCTAATGCTTTAGACTATTCTAGAATCAATGAAGATCTCGCAAACGCTCAAGCCCAACTAGCAAAAAAAATTGCAATGCGAGTTCGGTTAAAACTTGATTATGAAATTCGACAGTTGTATTGTAAAAAATGCAAATATTTTATCATTCCTGGCAGAAACAGTAGAATCAGGGTTGGCAGATATAGGGTGAAAGGGATAAGAATTACTTGTTTAAGGTGTGGTCATGTATACAGAAAGATCATTAAACGTAGATTTTAAGTACATTTCTATTTGATAAAAAAAGAGTTTATAAGGGAAACGTAGAGTGATTAATCAGTATCATTATGGCTAAGGCTTACGATATACCAGCAAACCATCTAATTATACGGCTGGCCGACCAGTTAAAAAAAGATAAGAAAATTGAGCAACCCGGCTGGGCCGCGTTTGTAAAGACAGGATCACATGTAGAGAAGATTCCTCAGAATAAAGATTGGTGGTATATCAGATGTGCGTCTCTAGTCAGGAAGGTCTACATGCGTGGACCTGTAGGAGTTTCGGACCTAAAGAGCATGTACGGTGGTCGGAAACGCATAGGATATTATTTAGATCATCATAGGGACGCGGGTGGTGCAATTATTCGTAGGGCATTACAACAGCTGGAAATGTCTGGTTATATAGCTAAAAAAAATAATGGCAGAATCATCTCCAATGAAGGCATGAAAAAAGTTGACCGATTGGCAACAGAGATCTACAAGGATATCGCGGGTAGTCGTCCGGGATTGCAAAGATACGCCTGATAGAATCTGATAGGAAGGTGTCATCCTGTGTCTGTACCTCAATCTCAGCCAAGTGATGAAGACTCGAAGAAGCGTGAGGCCGAAGCAGGCAGCTATGCGACAGCGCGTCTTGACGGTTCTTTTGGATCCCAATGCAAGACAGCGGTTAGCGAATATAAGAATAGTTAAACCGGAACTCGCTATGGCAGTTGAGAATTATTTAATTAATGCAGCTTCATCTGGAAGGCTAAATAGACCACTAAATGATAGCGAGCTGAAGCAAGTTTTGCTCAGTCTGCAACAACCTAAAAAAGAATTCAGAATAGATAGACGATAGCAAGACTAATAGTGCCGTTATTTTCTGTCTCTGAAAGCACATTAAACTAAACGATCGTCGTTTGGGCGAGTTAACTATATTAAGTATAAGTTGCGCTTCAAAGTTCATGAAGGCAGCCGTATTCAGGGAATATAATAAGGATCCGACAAACGTTGTTAAGATAGAAGCTATAGATATGCCGAAATTGAAGCCTAACGAAATCATGATTAAGGTAGAGGCAGCATCATATAATTACAACGATTTATGGGCAATTTGGGGCGATCCCATCAAGACTCCACTCCCGCACATCTCTGGAAGTGATGTAGCAGGCACGGCAGTTGAAGTTGGTGAAGATGTGTTGCACATACGGGTTGGAGATAGAATAGTATCCCATTCGAACATGAGTTGCCGGGTATGCGAGATGTGTACATCTGGCAGAGAATATGATTGTGCAGATAGAACAATTTGGGGTTTTCAAACAGGTCCGCTTTGGGGGGGCTTCGCTCAATATACACATTTGCCAGAAGTAAACGTAGCAAAAATCCCTGATAACGTTTCCTTTGAATCTGCTGCGGCGATTTCAATGGTAGGGATGACTTCATGGCACATGTTGGTTGGAAGAGCAAAAATAAGACCAGGCCAGGTGGTTTTGATAATGGGAGGGACTAGTGGCGTAGGCATGGCAGGAATCCAGATTGCAAAGCTATTTAATTGCCGTGTAATAGCCACGGCAGGTAATAAAGAAAAGATGGATAAATGCCTAGAAATTGGTGCAGATCATGTGGTAAATCATAGGGAGCAGGATTGGTATAAAAAGGTTAGAGAGATTACAAAAAAACAAGGGGTAGACGTAGTCTTCGAACATATTGGCAAAACGACGTTCCCATATGAAGTAGGACTTCTTAAGATTGGAGGGACACTTGTAGCAACGGGTGCAACCACAGGTTATGATTCAACAATTGATTTACGATACCTTTTCTTCAAAGGCACGAATCTATTAGGATCGACCCAGGGAACAAAAGCTGAATTAGAGCAAGTCATATATTGGACTAGTGAAGAAAGAATAAAGCCAGTGATAGGCACAGTTTTGCCATTTGAGGATATGGTTAAAGGGCATGAAATGATGGCCAAGGCCGAACAAATAGGAAAGATAGTTACTACCCCACAAAAGCTATAATTCCAGACGTGTTCCAATGAATCGAACACTTATTTTTGTTCCTGGTAACAGTGCACGATTTATTAGTAGCGCCAAAAAATCAAATGCAGATATTGTATGTTTTGACTTAGAGGATTCAGTTACCTTGTCATGAGAAATCTTCTGCAAGAGAAATGATAGGAGAGGCTATCAGCCATACAGATGATTTCAAAAATACATTCAGTTTGTACGTAAGGACGAACTCATATGATTCTGGACTCCTATTCACAGACCTTACGGCAGTAATACAGAAAGGAATTACTGGTGTCGTCATACCAAAGGTCAACGATAATACAGAAATCAGCGAAATATCATCGTTTATTTCTAGACTTGAAATAGAGAGAAAAATCGGGCATGACGTTATAAAAGTGGTGCCATCTATAGAAACAGCCAAAGGAGTTGTAAATGCATATTCGATAGCAAAGTCAGATATTCGAGTGAATCTATTGGTTTTTGGCGTTTTCGATTTTCTTAATGATATGCATCTTGAGTATGTTGAAAATGGTGGAATCGAATATTCATATGCAAGGGCCAAAATTCCGGTGGATGCAAGGGCAGCTGGAGTTGCTGCGATTGATGCTATTTGGCAGAAGGTAGATGATATGAATGGTCTAATAAATGATACCATACTTGCGAAGAGATTGGGCTATGTAGGAAAGTGCATCATTCATCCTACTCAGATTGAACCAGTTCACAAGATATTTATTCCCAGTAAGAATGAAGTGGAATGGGCCAAGAAAATAATAGAGTCCCTAGGACCATCCATGGAAAAGGGGAGTAAAACCGGTGCAGTCAGGATTGATGGTAGAATGATAGATGCAGTACATTACAAACACGCAAAGACGATATTAAATAACATTAATGAGGACTCGCAGACCGTACTCAGAACTTTAATTTTTCTCTATTATCCATAGTTGAAACTCATTAAATATAAAGTGATATCTATTCATTGCATACAATGCACGAGATGAGGAGATGAGATATGTTTACTGGCATAATAGAAGGCACAGCTCGTATCAAGTCAATCACAAAGCTCGAAAATGGAAAGAGAGCGGCTGGGATGAAAATGACAGTCGATTTAGGCAGATTAGGAAATGGGATAAAAGTTGGCAATAGTATAAGCATTAATGGCACATGCTTGACCGTCACAAAAATTAACGATAAACATTATGCTGATTTTGAAATCGTAGGTGAAACTATAAGACGAACTGCCCTTGGGTCGTTAGGAGTAGATGAAAAGGTAAACATAGAGCGGTGTCTACGGTTCGGGGATAGGATAGAAGGTCATTTGGTCTTGGGTCATATTGACGGAACTGGTAGAATTGAGAAGGTTATTAACCTTTCAGATGAGAAAAAAATATGGATAAGATTAATGAATAGAAAGTTATTGCGTTACGTAGTCCCTAAAGGATCTGTAGCTATAGATGGGATAAGTTTGACGGTTGTTGATGTAAAGCACAATCGTTTCTCGGTGGCTGTAATTCCCCATACTGCGATTGTTACCACTCTTGGGAAGAAATCCAAAGGCGACGCAGTTAACATCGAAATAGATGTTGTTAGCAGGTATGTCAATATTCTTCAACCAAAGTAGTGGTAACAACTCCTTTTTTAGTAAACTATATAAAATCGTGAACATTTCATTGAAGTGTTGCATTCAATAGAAGAAGCGATCGCAGCGTTAAGATGTGGTCAATTCATTCTCGTTCATGACGATAAAGGACGGGAGAACGAAGTTGATATGGTAATTCCTGCTGAATATGTTAAACCAGAACATATCTCAACTATGAGAATGGCTGCGGGCGGATTAATATGTCTAGCTGTATCAAATAGATACGCGATCAAATTAGGGCTTACATACATGTATAGTATTATGGAGTTGATGGCAAAAATCAATCCTTTATATTCTAAATTGGCATCTGGCATATCTCCTTATGGAGACAGGCCATCGTTTTCGATTGCCGTCAACCACCGGGACACATTTACAGGCATTACTGATACCGATAGAGCACTTACCATTTCGAAAATGGCTGCGGTTTGTAACAATATTGATACCACAGGAGTAGAAGAATTTGCCACATGTTTTCGTTCACCTGGTCATGTGCCAATATTGATTGCCTCAAGCGGGTTATTACGTGAAAGGATTGGACACACAGAATTGTGCATATACCTTGCCCAATTGGCCGGTCTGGTTCATGCTGTGACAATCTGTGAAATGCTAGATTCAGAAACATATAGATCATTATCCGTTACTAAAGCAGAGAAGTATGCTGAAGATAACAATCTATGTATTCTCGATGCAGAGCTATTAAAGAGATACAATGAGGTTTCAAAAGTTGAAAGCTAAGTTGGGCCTCGTTGTTTCTGAATTTAATAACGAAATCACATACAAAATGTTGGCTAGAGCAAAGCAATACATCAAGAGAGCAGATGCCTCAATACGATACGTTTGTTACGTCCCGGGATCATTCGATATGCCACTTATGATTGGAGAATTACTGAAAAAAAAAGATGTTGATGCCGTGGTAACTCTGGGAGCAGTAATCAAAGGAGAAACAGGTCATGATGAGATTATAGCAGGCAATGTTGCTAGACTAATTGCTGATTTATCCTTGCGATCTGGTAAGCCAGTTTCTCTGGGGGTTACAGGGCCGAGTATGACAATCGAACAGGCTATGGAAAGAATAGAAATTATTCCAATGCGTGCAGTCGATGCTGCTATAAAAATGGTATTTAGAATGAGAAAGATTAGGAATGAGAAACTGAAGTCACATACTATGAATTCAGTGAGTATAATAAAATGACTGTCCAACTCAGTATCATCCGTATTGATGGATACGGTCTATGGACATCCACACTGGGCACAGATAGAGAGTCTCAGCTACAGATGCTTCAAGCAAGGATATATTATGATATTCAACGACTATTTTCACAAAGGGATTGCATCGCATATAGTAATCGGTTCGACGAATATTTTGCCGTTACTACTTGTCTTTCAGTTCATGGTCATATACCCATCGATCTAGAACTTGCAAAGTCATATCCCAACCTGAATATGTCAATGGCGATTGGAAGTGGTGATACACCCTATAAAGCAAACTTGGATGCCTATGAAGTTAGAAGAAGTGGGATAATACAAGTCGATGGACATAAGATATTTGCCAGAAATTTAAATGATGTACTGGACGCGAATTCAAAAGATAATCATGTGAAGATAATGCACATAGATATAGATGGATCATCTACGATTAGTAATCAGCTATCGCCTTATGAAGTTACCTCACTTGTCATAAAGATATATTCAAGGTTATCTGACGAATTTCTTAAAATTGAATCGTTAACATTTTTTCTTGGAGGAGACAATTTCATGGTAATAACTAATGATGCAACTGATAATGAAATACAGCGAATTATTAATGATATCAGCACGGATCTTGGAGTTAAACTAAACTGCGGCATAGGGATAGGCAGGACAGGCAAAGGAGCGGCTGAAGCTTCGACGAGAGCATTGGACACCATTAGACACATGCGAAAAAGTGGAAAGGTTCAGCCAATCTATGAAATACAATGTCTCTAGTCATAAAAAATGCGAGCTTATTACTTGGAAAAAACCTAGATCATATAGACATTGGGTTTATCGAAGTAGGCAAGAATGGAATAATTAAGAAGGCTAGCGCTGCAAAATATGAGAGTAATGATAATTATAAATTTTTAAACATTCTAGATGCTGAGGGTTATTTGATAGTACCTGGATTTATTAATGCCCATACTCACATAGGGGATTCTATCGGAAAGGACATGGCAACTGATCGTGGTCTAGAAGCGGTTCATCCTATGAGAGGAATAAAAAAGAAAATACTTGAAAAAAGCAATTCACAACATTTGAGTACTTTGATGAGGGCATCGGCGATATCCATGATGAAGAATGGGATAACAACATTCGTAGATTTCAGGGAAGGTGGTACAGAAGGTGTAGCAATTCTTAGAAATGCAATTTTCGATCTCCCGATAAAGTGTTTAATACTTGGAAGAGTAGAATATTATTTTGATATAGATCGGGATGGACAGCATGAAGACAAGAATGTGCAGCCAATAAAAAAAAGCAAACTCCCAGTTAAAGTGTTAGAGCTAGCAACTAATCTTTTGAATATTAGCCATGGATTCGGGATAAGTGGCGCAAATGAAAATACCGATTTATCATTAAGACAATACAACGAATTAATAAACAAACTCTCGAAATCAGATGGCCCTAAAAATAGGACCAAAAATATTCAATTAGGAATTCATGCTGCAGAATCTAAAAGCACAGTAGAATTCTCTTTACGTAGAACTGGTAAGACTGAAGTTTATAGGATAGTTAAACATCTGAAACCTAATTTTGTGGTTCATATGACTCAAGCAACCGATAAAGATATCTCGTTGATAGCCAAGAATGAAATAGGAATTGTAGTCTGTCCCCGTGCCAATGGAGTCCTAGGTTGCGGGATCCCACGGATTACACATATGTTAAAAAGTGGATGTAAAGTCGCAATCGGTACTGACAACATAATGATAAATAGTCCTGATATGTTTCGAGAAATGGACTACATTTGGAAGACCTCCAGGTCAAGCGGAATAAATTTAGATGCAAAGAATGTGCTGAAAATGGCTACCATCAATGCTTCTGATATACTCCACCTCAATTCAGGGTGCATCGAAGTCGGCAGATCTGCTGATTTCATATTTCTTGATAAGACTAGCATAGAATTGTATCCAGTACATGATCCATATGCCTCAATAGTCCACAGAGCAAACCAAAATTCGATCAAAGGTGTCATGATCTCTGGCAGATTCGTTGACGGATCGGATCTATAAAGCATGTATGTGATAATCAATTCGGCCATGACGGTTGACGGTAAAATTGCAACGATAATAGGAAATTCTACAGTGTCGTCGATGGAGGACCTACGAAGGGTTCATACGATAAGATCATCAGTAGACGGCATTATGGTAGGTATATCAACTGTTCTTATGGACAATCCAAGACTCACAGCTAGGCTTGACAAGGTACAGGGAGATAGAGGAGAACCTACCAGGATAATAATAGACAGTACAGCTAGAATACCACTGCAATCAAGGATTTTACAATCTGCTTATAAAGTCAGGACCATAATCGCTGTAACGAGAAGAGCGAAAAGTAATAGAATTAAGAAGATACGAAATACTGGCGCAATGGTCATGACTGCAGGAACAGAAGACGTCAATCTGAAAATGGTGTTTGCACGATTAAAAGAAATGGGATTCAAAAAAATTCTTGTCGAAGGAGGTGGCGAAATTAATTGGTCTGTTCTTAGATTGGGTATCGTCAACGAATTGATTGTAACAATAGCACCAAGGATCGTAGGTGGCAGATCAGCTACTACCATCGTTGAAGGATACGGATATTCAAAAATGTCCGAGGGAATAAGGATGAAGTTAAAAAAGATTGTCAAACAAGACGGTGGTGAGATAGTCTTGTACTACATGTTATAAAACTCATTATTATGAAAATTATTAATTACAGTGGTAGTGCTTTATGAATTGGCTGATCAGTACGAGTTTAGCCTTCATACGATTGAGGGGTTTGACTACCTATGTCCAGAAAATTTAATCATATGGTCTATCTCCTTAATGATACATCATTCGATATTTGTTGAATTTTGTATCTTAGAGCTTCTTTAATTTTGCTATTGTCTATCATGTTCAATGGTTCTTTACAATTGCTACATTTGAAGAAAACTTCCATAGCAGAATCGAACTTTACATAAGGACAATCTTTGTTACCACAGTGATAGAACTCTGAAGATTCTTCATATTCGAGACGTTTTTGTAATCTATCTAGAATTTTTTTCTTCTGGTTGTCTATAAAATTATCGACCTGATCTCCTTTCGCACGCCATCTATATACAAACCAACCTTTCTTCTCATCCTTAACCCGTATACCGGTAATTAGCGCCTTTCCAAACATGTCGTACAAGACTTTCCTTATTACATTAATTCTAAGGCCTGTAGCTCCTGCAATTTCCTCATCAGTAGCGTCTTCCGTACTTAAGAGAGAGCGTGCAACTTTTAAGTATTCCTCCCCTCCGATTAAGTTAGCAATTTTAACAAAAGAATCATCCTGTTCAATATAGCGCATCTAATACATAATTCTTTTTTTCAGATATATATTTACCGATAGCAACGTTATTCCCTATGTCTATACCGGAATTAGTTCTTCCAGTATCGGCTGAGCAATCTTAAACAAGCTGAAAGAACTTGGTTATATTGTCAAGGCTATCTGAAGCAATGTCACCCCACCCAATCTTTTAGAATTTCCTAACGGATCATATCGACAAGAGAACCTAGTAAATAATATCAGATTTCTTAAAAATTGAAGGTAAGAACAGTAACTCGAGCTATATGATAGGCAGTCAGCTACAAATTTAGTTAGAGGACAGTCATTTTAAAGCCATATTCACCTGAAATGTGGGCATTATTGCTGTGTCTATTCTGATCTCTGCCGTATCTGCTACCGCCGCTACCATAACTTCGACTACCGCCGCTACCATAACTTCGATTGCCATAGGATCTGTTTGTATTGTTACCATAGCCGCGCCTATACTGATCTCTACCGTATCTACTACCGCCGCTACCATAACTTCGACTGCCATAGGATCTGTTTGTATTGTTACCATAGCCGCGCCTGTATTGAGGTCTACGATAAGAATTTTGTTGGGAAACTGGAATTTTGACGCCCATTTCATCGTTGAGTCTTCGGATGGGATGTTCAGTTTGGTTTAAAATCCTAGAAAAGTCATCAACTCTATCATGAGAGACCAAGGATATAGCTCTACCGGTTCCTCCCGCCCTAGCAGTTCTCCCTATTCTGTGGAAATATATCAAGGGATCTCCGGGAACGTCATAGTTGATTACATGACCTACTGCTGGAACATCTATTCCCCTTGACGCTATGTCAGTGGCAACAAGGATATCATCAGTCCCTTTTTTGAATCGATACATTGCGTTATCTCTTTGTTTTTGCGAAAGATCTCCATGAATCGTTACTGCGCTAAATCCATTGTGCTTCAATTCGCCGGCAAGTCTATGCGTCCTTTGTTTAGTCGCAGCAAAAACGATGGTCTGCTTCTTATCTCTATTTCTAATGAAATCACACAAATGTTTGAATTTTTCCTTCTCATCCACAATAAGATATGATTGATCTATAGTTTCCAAACTCAGCTCCTCTTCGTTTAGCCTTATTTCCCGAACATCTTTCATATATTCTTGTGCTAGGCGCAAAATTTCTGGCGGCATAGTAGCAGAGAACAAGCATGTTTGTCTATCTTCGTTAACATAAAAGAGTATGAATTTGATGTCATCGATAAATCCCATATCTAGCATTCTATCAGCTTCATCCAGAACAACAAACTTTACGTGGTCTAAGTGAATTGAGCCCCTCTTGACATGATCTATCAATCTTCCAGGGGTTGCTACTACTATTTGTACCCCTTTTCTCAATTGATCATGCTGTATGCCGATGCTCTGGCCACCATAGACCGATACAGTTCTAACATGAACATATTTTGCGAATTTATTAATCTCATTCGTTACCTGCATTGCCAATTCCCTAGTTGGGACCAATATCAAAACTTGAATCGGTCCATTGGGTTTTAACTTAGTCAATAATGGCAACGAAAACGCCGCTGTCTTACCTGTGCCTGTATGTGCCTGTCCGATGACATCTACACCTCTCAAAATATACGGTATAGCTTCTTCTTGGATCGGAAAGGGCATTTTAAATCCATTTTCTTCAAGTGCCTTTAGTATTTCAGCACTCATTCCTAATTCTTTGAATGTTGGTGTCAACTTTTTATTCACTTTTAATATTACAAAAGTTACGGGAGAAATTAGCTCTTATTTTAAAATCTACCGTCAACCTCTTGCTTACATGTTGTATTATACACACAGATATAAGGTATGCGATAAAAGATCGAGCTTCATCCTTTTTATTATTTTGACTGATATTTTTAAAATGTACAGCGCAATAACATCTAAAATACTAAATTTCTAGTGGTTTTTTTAATCTATATTAATGTTTTATTATTTTAATTGGCTTAATTTTGTGGTAATGACAAGGATTTAATCTGAAACTCCTTCGCCCTATCAGGTGGCAAGGATAAGCTTTATTTTCCTATCGTTCTTTTTCGGTCATATCAATCTAATATAAAAATAAACTTGATGCAGAGTCTTTGCTTTGAAGTCATGAATCATTCTAGGAATATATGATTCCTATTTGTTATGACAATGCAGTCATGTGCACGTGGGTAAGCTACTGTCCAAAACACTAATAGCAACGATTAGTCAACTAATTAATAAATCGGTTATGATTCGAGAAGACAAACTTCAAGAGAAGAAGCTAAGAGGTTCTGGCGGCTATGCAATAGCGAATGTCACGGATGAAGAACAGAGAAGTGGAAATCTAGGAGGACCAGAATTGTTTCTTGCAGGTGTTGGAAGGTTGCAAGAGGAGCGTTTCTCTAAATACTATTGCAATAAATGTGAAAAACAATATGATGGACCACCGAAGATTAGCTATGAAAATCCGAATGAGCAGCTTGGCGAAGGCGTAACCTTAATCGAGAAAGGAGAATACAAATGTGGAGAATGCGATAGTACAATTGCACAATATCGAAAGTTCGGTAATGATTCGACTTCATCATCATCTCAAACAGGATCTGAATCGTCAAATCAAGATTCAAGTGACAACTTATCTACTGCTAGGAATGAATCTACTACAATAGGAGCGAAACACAACCGCAATAATTCTCCAGACATTCCAACTAGATCATTGATTAGTCAAGGTGAATTCTTTCCTATCCAGTTACTGATTGGGATGCCTGCCTATGATAGTAGTGCAATGTTAATTGGAAATGTTCAGGAAGTCGGACTTCGAAGATCGCGAAGTGGAAATATAAAAATAAATGTCAAAATCAGCGAAGTTAGTAATGAGAATCCACGTAACACCAATATCAATGCCATCGATGTATCTTGGGATGATATTTCAAAAATAGGTGACATTATTCTAGTGAATACTGAAACACAACCGAATCCGACCAACCATGGTTCTGGTTCCAGTTCCAGTTCTATAAAGTGCAATTCCTGCGGATACCAGAATAATTTGGGTGCGCTTTATTGCGAGGACTGCGGCTCAAAAATTTAGGAAGATACAGTTATGATGTAATATTTTCGGTTATGCTAAAATAATGGTCGAGTTATAGTGGACCCCGATCATCGATGGTAATGGTGCGTAAATATTTCCAGACATAAATTAAATTACGGTTAGTAATTCAATTGGGACTATTTATTTACTAAATTTTTGGATAAGGATATCTTAACATGTTTTCGATTAGGTAACTGTAAAAACTATATGCGAACTGTAGACACAAGCTGGATTTATGAACTATAGTGTAAACAATTATTGTATAGCACTGGAATGTTAGTGATAGTTCTTTGCATGGTTGTGCCTATCGACTGGTTCAATCTTCCGTGTTACGTCAACACCTGAGCAATCAGCATTAATCAAATCTTTTATAATAAATTTGAATATTTTAGCTGATCCGTCACCCTTAATGATTAATGAAAAATCTGACATAGTTTACAAGCTTTGTGGAGAATATAATTAGCAAAAAATGAGAGATGATAACAATTATTGAAATATGGATAATTAAATATTCATTCGCAATAAGGATTAATAGGGTAATGATTAATTCCCGCAGATAATAAATAATAGATGAAGAAAATCCTGTTTGAATTCTTTGCTACAAACCTGATTCCTTCTACCGCCCACTAGTATACTACCTACATATAAATATTATAAGAAAGATTGAAGCAAATATGAAAATCCTGGCCACATACTTTCTGTTAATGATAAATGTTTAGGCATTGGCATATGGTTACCGTAATGAGCACTGGTATTTTCTAGTGCTATAGCTGATTAGTTTTATGAGTAGAATTCTGTTTGAAAAAACGAAAATCGGTGCCGATTAGTATGCTACTAGAAACATGGGTTATCGTGGTTCATATTTATGCATAATTTATTCTATCGGTACTGTATACTCTAACTATTTTACATTTATCTTTTAGAGATTCAAACAACAATTACAACTAGGGTATAGAACATATCGTAAATTTTTTTAGAATTCTTAAATATATCTGATCTAATACTATAGGTACGTCATCAATCATTACAATAGATATACTGTATTATCTTGGGGACGAGTTAAAGATTGTCATCCTGTGGTAGTAGGCGACATGTGGGATTTATGATGTTAGATATCCTCGTTGAGGATACCATTTTTGTCTTCTCTATCCGTAATTTATTATTGAAGGGTCGAAAATAAATGAGTTTTACTTCGATACAAGCAAGGAAAATATATCTAGGAATAACTAGCTATTCGTGTTCATATTGTGCTTCCCAAAATCATATATCACTACAAAGAATCCCGATTAATAATAGAATTTGTATCCAGAAAGTAAAGTGTCAGATCTGCAAATTTGAATGGACACAATCCTGGTCGCAGGTACATATTTAGACTACAAAAGATGGTTGACTATAATTGTAAAATCTTGTGTTTTAAGGATTCGAATAGTATAGAGCGCCTACCCCTACTTTCTGAATTTCGATTTAACCTGGAATACATATTTACACATTTATGGCTTTTAGTGCTGATGGTTTGCTATATCTTCGGTAAATCCGTCACTATTTAATTATTATATTATGATATATAGATAGAGCTCATTTCTGGGACACAATTTTGCCGCAGTGATCGAGTAATGCAAGATACCCAACAAAATTAGAATAGCTAAAAAGCTTTTCATAAATCTATCACTTATCGTCAGATATTTGATGTCATCTTCTAGATCGTTAGTTTATTTACAAAAAAATGTTCTCTTAAGTCCTGGTGGTAGGTTAAAGTTGAGTCTCATAACAGTAGTAGTTACAATAATCTAATTATGGAGATTTCAGATTTTATTAAGAATTTTAATACTAACAGTGGTGCTCTCCTTAGTTAATGCCGCAACCCGCTGACAATCTCTAGTAAATTTATCATAACTCCTATATTTGTGGCCAAGTTGAGTCCAAAGTGTTTGTTCCAAATTAAATATAAATTTATTAAATATCATATCTCGAACTATCAAATAATCTCAGTGATCTCATAATTAAGTTAGCATCTTTCATTGCGATTAAAATGTAAAAGTAAATGTAATGCTTAATACGGCATTATTCCAGCCTTGGCTCTATTTATTTGCGATTTGTGTATGTCAAAAGAAAGATTTTTCATTTTCTATTGTGTTCCAATTCATATTCCACTTTACATTGATCTGAGCAAAACTTGTCGTCTGAATTTCCTTCATTCCCTATTTGGTCACCACAATTTACGCAATTCATTTTTACTCTATGTATATAATACATATGTTACTAAATCTTTCTGCCTTTTCACAAAGAAACGATCCTAAAAAGACTGTTTCGAGAGCATATAATGTCTAGATTAACTATAACACAAAACAAGGAATTATCATTCAGATCTATGACCTACACTAGCGTGGAAAGTCATCTATATCCCAGAATAATAGTGTGAACAAAAAAAAGATTTATAGAGTCTGTAAAACAGATATAATATACATTACGTTGGCAAAAAGAACGTACCTAAATGCTTAAGGCAATCTAAGGTCAACTAAAGATCCAGTCTTGCTTCTGAAGGGTTCATTATAGCGGACAATTATATTTTTATAACTAGAGTTTAAATAATATGTAGGTGACTGTGGTTATCTAACTACATAATAGCTTACGATGCTGATTGTGTGCCTTGTTCTAGATTCAAACACATAGTCGATCTTCTTGATGTATATCAAATTATAGATTTCATATCACTGAAAGAGGCAGACAAAAGTGGACTGCTTGACCAGGTCCCCCAGTCCATAAGGTTCAAGTCTTTTCATCTGTTAAATCCTAGCGGAGATATAAAAAGTGGACCAGACGCTCTTATTAATTTGATAGCGATACTGCCTTTTGGATACGGGATTTCAAAGCTCATTATGTCAGTCCCTACGGGACAACAGATGCTCGAATATCTCTATTTGAAATTTTCGAGATTACACGATAAAGGCTCATGTCATTTTGAGACAAAACATACTAGAAATAGCCCAAAAAATTGCAAAGATAGAATATAAGGAATACTACATCCATTAAGATGAGACAGTGCGTAATACAGTTGTAGGCAAAATCGCCCGTAAATCTAGATTAGTATTGAATAATTAAGACATCAAGATACGTTAAGAATAATTATAATAATTAATGTCATTAAGTGTAGTATGTCTGATACAGTACTGCAGATATTGCTCTCAATCCTCACCAGTATTACTTTGGCGTTCTAATTAGCAGTGATACGTCTTTCGAATGACTGTGTCGATTTAGAAAAATTAACCTGATGTAGAAACGCATTTCCTCTTAGCACTAATTTAATTTGCACTCATTCACGATAAATATTCTCAACTTCATTTATCTTAGACGAAAGTCCCTTCCGTGTCTGATGCAATTTACTCAGACATTTTCGAATTATTTCAATATGAAATACATGGATAGACTAGTAGCACCAATGATGGTAATGGACGTTAGTCCAGCTACAGCTATTCATCATTTTCACAGGGATAACATACTTGTTTCACTTAAAGAATAGGTGTATTCTTTCATTATAGCCGTTATGTCAACCGATATGCTAGATAGCCAGTCCTGTGTCCTCCAGTGGAATATGTCATGATTCTTATTTGATAGATCTGTCACATTTCGGCTATTGATAAATAATATATTCTGTCATTCTAACACTTGTCTCTATATAGTTGAGTCTATCAATTTACAAGTTTGCTAAGAATGTTTATAGAAGTGATCGTTAGTGAAGTCGTGCGTTCACCTTGGTGTCACATCTCTCTCATAAATTGAATATAGGCATAAGATCCTTATTTTAAAACTAAGGCGGCAGACGATCCCCAAATAGGGATTTGTTATAGTTGAGCGTATAATTTGCCTTAATCTAATTGCATACAGACCGCACATATGAAAGCTTGATTACTTTTCTTTAATATCTTAGATTACAATGAGACTTTTGTGGTCATGAACAGCTCCTCTAATTTGTCAAGTAAAGGTATTGCAAATAACCCTGGGGGTATCATGCTGATGTTAGATAGAGAAAATGAGCGATAGTTGTAGTAATCATATATTAGATTACTTTAGGGGCTATTCAAAGAAGCAGGTATTACTTTGTAAACTGTTCCGCCATATCCCAGAATGTACAAATAACCATCAGGACTGACCTGTATATCCGTAATTAGACCAAATCCCTTTCCCAATACTATTCCACCTTGCGCTGATTGCCCTTGACTATTTGCAATTCCACCCTCAGGGGCTCCACTTAATATCAATCCATTCCTCTGTGCATTTAGTTTAAAGTTATACAAATTACCTGTAAGAACGTCTCCCACAAACATAGTATTTTGATATTGCTTGCCTATTTTATCAGAATTTAGGAATTTTAAGGCAGTTGGAGCTACAGGTGGAGTCCAAACAAATTTAGGATCACTATAAGTCCCTTTTCCACCAAGACTAACTAAATCTTTATTTGGGTCTGCCTTCCCAGCACGCTGATCCTTTGCAAAACCTTGAATCTTAACCCACCCACTATTGAACCCAGGCTTGACCAGGTTAATTTCATCACCAAAAGATGGACCATTCTCTGTATCCCATAGTGTTCCTGTAAGAGGATCAAAATCTATACCGAAGCCGTTGCGAATCCCATAAGCATAATAAATATTTAAAGGCATTGTTGCTCCTAACGGTGGATTTGGTGCTATTTGTCCATCTCGTGTTATCCTCAATATGCCTCCGGTGCCATCGAAGGCTGGTCCACCTATAACATTTTGAGCTTGACCTCTATGATCACCAACATCACCAATTATCGCATATACATTATGATCGGGACCGATTACAAGTTTTCCGCCATTATGATTTCCTTCCCCACCTGGCCCTGGATTTCCGGGTAAATCTAGCAGTAGCTTAGGATTGACTAGCCGTTGATTATCATTAGTTAATTCATATCTATAAATTCTATTACCTGCTACAGTGCCGCCGTTGCCAGCCTCTGTATAATATAAAAATACGTAGGTAGGAGCAGGAATATTCGTATTCTTTTGTACAGCTAATCCTAACAGACCACGTTCAACTTGAGCATCTACGTTGACGTGGAGTAATGGTGTTTCGTGCATCTTGCCATTTACGATTCTAATAACGTTTCCGGTCTTCTTTTCCACAACCAAAAAATCATTAGGGCCCAAAAATGCCATGCTGGTTGGAATATGAAGTCCACTGAAAATAGTCTGGGCCTTTAAATTAGGATCATTAAAAGTTGGTCCGCCGGTTGCCTGTGTAGCTTTAACATATGGCAGCAGCAGCATGATCATGAAAAGTATATGAAAGAACGGAATTACTAAGTAGAAGAAATATTGTAGTTACTACCCCAACGATAAGTAATCCGTTATTATAATGGGGGAATAATGATAATCTTCTAATAATCATTCCAAGATTACCGCATCATTGGATATAAAAATCTTTTTCGAAATTTTAATCGAAAGTAATCAAGCAATTAAACGCAATTGAACTCAATCTCCACCCTACGCATGTAGGTTCTTTTATTCACTTAGAATGAGCCCAGATATGATGTTATAACTATTAAAGTATACAAATAGCTTCCGTTTAAACCAAATTGCGAATTTATCTTCATCAAACTGTGTCATCAACATGAATTAATAAGTATTATTTGTTTAGCTACAACATTTGTTTTGCTCAATAATTATTTACGAGTATTCCTTAACTTAAAACATTAAGAGTACGATTATGACTGCCACAAAACTGAACGGAACATGCTACTAAGAAAATATTTTTACACTCAGCTAAGAAGGCAGAAATTGCTTGATTTTACTCCTTACATTGTATGTCTTTTAGAAAAATTGATTTAGCCGATCTATTCATTAAATCCTTATTCAGGAACAGAAAGCGAAGAATATAAGATACCATAATCGATCTATCAAAATACCATGCTGCATTCGTAAGGTAAATTATATTTTATTAGAAAACATGATAAACTATTGTCAAAATAATTGATAGGAATATGACAATTTAGCTTGGTAGTTATTCTATAACGATTAGGATATAGAATTTAGGTAGAATTTAAATTGTATAAGTTTGAATGTTTCGCCATACACTTCACAATTGCTGTTGTAATAAGTCTGGAATATCCTTAGGCCTTAATATAAATAGGTCAATTGCTACCCTTATGATGTGCCTATTATCGCCATTTCATTATATCCTGGCAGAACTAAAGATCAGAAAGATGCATTTGCTCTGGCTGTAACTGATGCAGCAGTACAAATACTAAAAAGTAAACCTGAACATATAATTATTACGTATGATGAAAGACCAAAAGAAAATTGGTACATGGTAGGATATCCGTTAGGATAGCCACCGAATAATAGAATACTAGAGGCCATGGTACTAACTCTTAGATAATTTCGTTAGTTGCACCACATTCATTTTTAGTCTTTATTTAGGATATTGAGCTATTGGATTAATCCGACAACAAAATGTTTGTATACAAATTTGCTAACCCCAAATTAGAGCGTAATAATAGATTAGTAGGAGGAATAAGATAAAGTAAAAAGATACCGATAAAGGAGTTAGCTTTTAAAAGCTTGACCAATGTAATATAGCAGAAGTTTCCAGAAACGTGGCCATAAGAGAGAGTCTCATCATGAATTTAGATCAGCAATCTTATCACTTATTCACAACATATTTTGGTATCAATCGGTAAAATTGATTCCAGTGGCTGAAAAATTTCCTCTACCTAGTGATTGTTGTGTAGGCTGATACCTAAGGTTTTTGAGATAACCTTAAATTAGAATGTCTAGCAGGTGGGGGTGTTTGAAGATTGTAGCAGTCCTCTATCCAGGAGGAGAAAAAGCAACGAATAATCCAGACTTACTGGGCTGCGCTGAAAACGCCCTTGGGCTTAAAGACTTTCTTGGAAAGAATGGCCATGAGCTTGTAGTACTTACTGACCAAGAGTATGAGCTTGACAAACATCTTCCCACTACAGATGTTGTTATCACTACTCCGTTTTGGCCGGCTTATATTACGAAAGAGAGACTCACAAAGGCGCCAAAACTTCGGCTGATTCTGACTGCTGGCGTTGGTTCAGATCATATAGATTTGGCTGGAGCAGCTACCCATAATGTTACAGTAGCGGAGATCACTGGTAGCAACGTCGTAAGTGTGGCCGAACAGGTGATAATGCATATCTTGGCTTTAGTTCGAAATTATATTCCTGCTTACAAACAAGTTCTAGATGGTAAATGGGATATTGCAGAAATTGCTGCAAACGCACACGACTTGGAAGGCAAAACTGTTGGAGTCATAGGAACAGGAAGGATTGGACAGAGGGTATGTACTAGGCTCAAGGGTTTCGATATTAGTTTGCTTTACTATAACAACTTTCGACTCAGCACCGTTGAAGAGTTTGTCCTGGGTATTCGATATACACCCTTAGAAAAATTAATCGAAAAATCAGATATTATTTCCATCAATACCCCTTTAACTCCAGAAACAGATGGAATGTTTAATCGAGATTTGCTGTTCAGAATGAAAAAGGGTGCGTACCTTGTCAATACGGCTCGAGGAAAAATTATCGACACACAAGCTCTTGTAGAAGCCTTAGAGAAAGGGCATCTAGCAGGATATGCAGGAGATGTATGGTTCCCCGAGCCTGCCCCTGCAAACCATCCCTGGAGAAATATGCCGAATCATGGGATGGTGCATCATTACTCCGGTACAACTTTGGAGGCACAAAAAAGATACGCCGATGGAATAAAAAACTGTCTAGTAAAATTCCTAAATGGGCAGCCAATTGAGCGAGATTACCTAATAGTAGATGATGGTAAGGTAGTGAGTCCTAGTTATAGCTACGCTTTCAAAAAGTAATCCTGCAATTCCCAATAACTGCAATGGTCAGTATTTTTATTAGTCGATTATTTATGTTAAAGCAATATAATCTATACATCCTATTATGGTCTACCACCAGTCAGTCAATCTAGTTTTTTGTTTTGTTATAACAAATCATAAGACCTACACAGATAAACCCGATTACCTCTGGAACCACGAATAGCTTAAATCTCTCTTCACCAGAAGCATTAAAGTATACCAGGCTTGTAACGGGACCCCCTACTAATCCTCCAAATATGCCAGCTAGAATTGCTATAGTAATTAATTTATCTTTGTTCAATTTCAAGGATTCAGTAGTGTCATCAAACCTTTCAGCATATTATAATTTCTCTTGCCTTGTCTATTCTATACAGACGACTTGATTTTAGAGTATGTTTTCAACAAATTCATTGTGGCCTGTCACTTATTGCGAACAACATATTGAAAATCTTACTTGTGAATGCCATAAACTATCGCTTAAGATCAGCGCATCAGAATTAGTTCCCTTTAACAATGTTTTATAGCAGGTAAGAATCTAATCTTCTATGCCTACTCAAAGACGGTAAAAAGAAAGAAAATAAAAGTTAATTTATTTTCGTTATTTTATCTAGCCTTTTAGATCATTTAGCGCCGTGAGTTGTTTTAGGAACCCATCATGCCAGGACTTCCCATCATTCCCATACCATGACCTATCATGCCAGGACTTCCCATCATTCCCATACCATGACCTATCATGCCAGGACTTCCCATCATTCCCATTGAGGGGTGCATCTTTGCCATCATATCCATCAAACTCATGGATTCGACAGATAGCACCTTACCGTTTCCAGGATCCACTAATACTCGGTGGACATTGTTGCTAGGATCTAGGTACAAAGACATCATAAACTAGGAATCCCCTCTCCGGATGAATAAATGCTGCTACAGCTGATGAATTTAAACCTCCTCCAATTGCTTTCAATGCGTCTGTGGTAGCATCATTTAGGGTTGTGTGAATTCTGGACTTAAATGCATCCATTATAGGACTGAATAGCGATATAGAGCTGGTCCAATTTGCAGAGTTCATTGTCATAGAATTTGGACTATGATAAGTCGGGTTATTACTTGGGATCTGCGTCGCCGTTGTACCATTAACTGGGTTGGTTTGTTGCTGAGCCAAGGCAATGCTACTATTTGGTAACATTACAAATGCTATGGCTACGGCAATGCCAGACAGAGCGACTAAATAGCCGGCCGCATGTTTTGTCTTCATATCCAGATAGACAAGAAACTTTTTCCTATAATAAGGTTTATAGTGGAGAATAATTCATGGTATAAAAAAATTTCAGCCTATCAGATGGGCTCTAACATTTTTAAATAGTTTGATAGATACTCATTTTATTTCTTACTTGTTGGAATCCATCCAAGTTTCATAAAATATTGATCTGATATAGTTAATGCTAAGATTTTATATATTTATAGGAGAAGATTGAGCCTATCGGTATGGTACAAAATATCCTTATGTCAGACGCGATTGTTATAATGATGTTCTAACCCAAATATGCGAGCAAGTATATGAAACATACAATTCATAAATCTACTTACAAATAGCAATAAAAAAGTTTAAAATGCTAAACATGCCACTAGAATTCGTGGCTTTTCTATCTTTGACATCATCAAAATTTAAATCACAATAGTGGCATTTTGTCCATGATATTAATCTGAGATTATGGTACTCTATTTTTGTTCCTTGAATGTTCATGTCTTCTTACCTCTCCTCCCTAACATTTTTTGAATTTAATCGATAAACCGTATATGTATATATTGTATTGATCTAGTTTTCTAGATTCTTTTCTTATGGTCCTTTGTTGTAATGCTTTCGTATAGTTCAACGAAATGACCAAGTATGCAGTTCCAACCCTTCTTAAAATCGTCAATATAATCAGATTCGCAATTCTGAGTATACCTTGTACTAGAATCTGGTTTTGCAGGAAATAACAATTTTTGACTATTGGTTTATTTAGTATTGTCAGCTCACGATAAACAAAAGATCAAATTCGTTTTCATACCTATTCTATCATAGCTCTATTTTTCGCTATTTTATTTCTTCTCCTTCATTATCGCTACTTGCAAATCCAAAGATTTTATGTTTAGTATCATCATCCTCATTGTTATACTATCGATATCATTCATCCATTAAATATTCCAACCAATGATACTATTAATGAAACTGCAATTATAGCGGCTGCAACAATTATGAATTTTGAGTTATTGTTCATCTATTGTTATAGGTGGCGTGTCTTAAGAACATTTGGTATTTAGCCTATATTATTAAAGGTATTTCCGAATTTACCAGAACTTGTCATGCCCCCTTGATCCCTTGTGCAACAAATATAGAATAACAGCCAAGGCCACACTGCTCGCATATAGGTTTCAATCCCTTGTTGTCAGCACTTCCTATACAACATGGCTGCTTTATCCTTCCCATATGATCCAATGAAAGTATAGCCCAGGAAGGACAATCTACTGGTGTTGTACCACGCCCTCCCCAATTGCCTTTCATTAACCTTAATTGTTTCTCTCCATTGATAACAAATGATGGATATTTTTTCCTCAAATCAATAAGCTTATCTACCACATGATTTCGAATCTCTCCAAATGGCAACCACAATGGATCTCCCTTTATGAAGGGTGTATGGAACTGGAAGCCTATCTTGTTTATCTTACCACTCCACTCATTTACTAGGTCTTCAACACTAGAATAATTTAGGGTATTAATAGTCATAGTGATCCAAATGTCTTTCCATAGCGGCTTACCATTACGCTCTGGGCCTGATGAAATATAGTTTAGGATATTTTGTTTGGTTGTTGAATAAGATCCCTTTCCTCTAATTTTATCGTGGATCTCTTCGGTACCATCTAGGGAAATCCAGTAGAAATATAATTTTTCAAATCGTCTTAGAGGGAATGTTCCATTTGTTACAACACATATTCTTCTTGGCATTTCCTCGCAGAAAGCCTCTATAATATCTGGACGCATAGTTGGCTCTCCTCCCACCAGTGTAACGACAAATATTTGTTGTTTTTTAAATGTATTTTTAATTATTATTCTCCAATCCTGTGCGCTTAGGTCTTCTGAATCATTTTTTCTATTCAACCACCAGTAGCAATGACTACAATGTAAATTACAGACATTGTTAACGTCTACCGAGCCGTAAATAGCCGGTTTTGCCTTAAACAATCTAATTGAAACATATTTTTTAAATAAACTAACATGATATGGTAATTCATGAATAATGTCAGTTATGCCACGGCCATAAATAATGTCTACCATGCCCCTGCCTCTACCTTTTGCCTCCTATCCACATATAGATAGAGGATAATATGCGCAATAAATAAGCATTGATGTAAGGCAGTGTACTACCATATAGTCCTGCCAATGAAATAATGATCATAATTTAGCTGGCTTATCGAGTTAGGAAAATGACCTTGGCTAGACACAAGATGATAGACGTAAGGTATAGAAAAGTAATAACAGATTCTCGTACTTAGTATCTTATAAGAGTCCCTTTTACTGTAGCAATGACTGGGATTGATTTTTATCATCTCCTTGAGGAATCGATTGCATCCATTATAACTTGGGTGGCATGCATGCCGAATCGTTCTTTGCAATAATTTTCATTTTTGAAATTAGAATCCAGTTTGTTTGTTCTTAATAAATCAGAGAGCCGGTTTACTGGCAGCAAGACAATCCATCCCTGACTTCCAAGTTAGTATAATAGTGCATTTATCGCAAACGCTGCTTTTTGCATTGGTTGCATAAACTTCACAACAAAAGATACATTTGTTGTATACCATTGATTTACCAGATCTTGCAGCATTTATACCAAAATGAACTGTATTAAAACAGCTTATGCACAGATGTCGGTCACATGTAGAACATTTATGATACTCTTCATTCTTCTTACATCTTTCGCAGAGTGTCATCTATTTCAGGAACATTACCCATAAGTTAGTATGTAAACAATATACGTCCACTGATAGATATCGATAACAAATGAGCTTATCCGTGTATACCAAGAACATATTTAAGTATACAGCCTTGCTATATCAATCGTTCGGTAGATTTGTTGTGTCATACTCTTTAGCGTTGTCGCATGTGTATTTCTCATCTACGCCCAGTTAATGAAAAGATATTTACATCCATAATGTAATGCGTCTACGCTCTTGATCTTATCTTGCAGGAGCTTGACATAACTATGTTAGGCTTTGTCGTTACAATGCGTAGGATAGACCAGGGAAATTTGAATAGTGGATATTCCAAATTGTTGTACAATTGACAAACAAGGATGGGCCAAATATAACTCATAAAAGTTTATTGGAGAGCACCTTATGTCTAGATTAACTGGAATGCAACTTGGAATATGCCTAGGCTGACTAGTCTGATAATATTAATGCTATTTCTACTAGGCCAATATACCATAAAATATAAAAGAAGATTGATTTTGTATGTAATGAATTAGTTTGACTACATTGATGGTCAAATGAGTATAAAATAGTCCATGAATCACCAAGAAATGCAGTACCATAAAGCAAATCAGAGTGCATAACATATCATATAAGATACACGTATATCGAAGTCATCGTAATAATGGTTTAATATGTACAAATGCAATCTACTATTTGTTATAGTATATGAGTGAAGAGAACACAAGTTGTAGGCTATTTTTAGATACGTACATTTTCTTTTGTCGAGACCCGAAAATACATCATCAATTGTTTCTTCATATATTCTTAATTAATGTCAGACATAAGAGCTACTGATATGAGTTTTTCCTTTTTACAGACAGTACAACAATTATCCCAGCCGTTATTGTCCTTTGGTGATCAGCCATTTTTTCATGTATCTGCGTCGTCTTCGCCAGATACCTTAATCCAGGACTTTGCAGCAATTATGATAGTTGCTGCCATAATGCTAGTGATAACCCACAGGTTAAAGCAACCTATGGTAATAGGCTACCTAGTTGCTGGGATGATAATTGGTCCTTATACACCTCCATTTAGATTGATACAGAATGTTAACTCATTGAACACATTTGCGGAGCTAGGAATTATAATGCTACTCTTTGTTATCGGAACAGAATTCCCAATAGCTAAGCTCAAATCAGTAGGACGAACCTCAATCATAGTGGCATTACCAGAAACGATAGTGACTCTATTAATCGTATTCTTCGCTGCTCAGACGCTTGGTTTTTCATTCTTTGACTCATTGTTCTTAGCATTAGCCATGTCGGTTACAAGTACGGTAATAACAATCCGAGTTCTAGAGGAAATAGGCATGATCAAGGATAAATCAACTGTTCTAATACTTGGAATTTCGATCGTAGAAGATATTATTGCTATCACTGCTCTTGGCATCTTTCAATCTGTAGCCGCGAATGAGGGTAATGTATCTATCTTGCAGGTCTCTATTTCATTAGGAATAGTTATCGCATTTATTGGGAGTACACTTTTCTTAGGTTCAAGATATATCCCTACTATTATAGATAGAATCGGCAAGACACAGGACTATGCACTGATTTTAATTGTGATTCTTGGATTGGCATTTGGTTTGTCATTTGCAGCTAAAGAACTTGGTTTGTCAGTTGCGACCGGTGCCTTTTTGGCCGGTGTGTTAGTTGCTGAATCAAAGAGTGCCAATGTTGCTAGGGTGATAACAACACCGTTAAGAGATATGTTTGCTGCTATATTTTTTATATCCATAGGAGCCCTGATTAACCTATCCCAGGTTCCCTTGCTCATTGTTCCAGCAATGTTATTGATTCTTACTTCATTTGCGTCAAAATTCTTAATAATTACAGCAATATTAACTAAGGCAAAGGGATATGATGATACTACAGCACTAAGAACAGGATTAGGAATGGCTTCAGCAAGGGGAGAGCTATCATTGATCATCGCTAAGGCTGGTCAGGATATTGGAGCAATTACTTCCACAGTTTTTCCGATATTAGGTATAGTGACTATAGTAACTGCCTTTATGACCCCATATGTCATTAAATTTGGAAACATTCTAAGAATTTCACAATCTGTGACTTCTCACAGATACTGCAACTAGAGAAAAGACTAGAAAATTTAGATTTCATTTTAGATCATGATGCCGCTATACGGAGATTGGTATACGCAGGCTAACTTTATTGACTATATCTCTATGATATCCTCTACGGTTTCCCCAGTTCCGCTTCTACGATGGCCATATAATTGCTCGATACATATCGCGAATCCTACATGAGCACAATCGCCCTCCTTACAATATTTACAATAGGGAATACCTTTGTTTATCTCGACGTCTATCTCTGCGCATAAATATGTGTCATATAGGATGGTATGCACATCATTTACAAATTTCAGTAAAACTATTGGATTACTAGTAGAGGCTAATGATTTTTTATCATCTGAGTTTAACCAGTGCATAAAGGCAATTGTGCCTTCGTCTAGTGTTTCGCATTTGTTCACCTTAATTTCATGTTTATACTTGCCATGACTCTCTAAACCAGAGAGTTCGTTTGGTTGATCGTTGTTACGTTGTTGTTCCATAAAGTTTGCCTTTTGAACTCACCTATATTGATGAGAATAACTATATTAACGTATTTACCATTCCTATAAGTTAGAATTCAATCTTCAATTTTAGATTTTCAACGTATGATCCTTTGCAGTGGCTTCGTCTTACACAAAATTCGCAATAGATATACATTTTTTACTAAAAAAATATATTTGATTTAAGTTTTTTAAAAGTATTGCGATATTTGATAGTATTCTATTAAAATTAAGAACCCTTGGTATTTTAGTTCTAATTATATTTCGAAAATATTATAATTCTTATATAATATCTATTAGATATTAAGTTATTTCTTATGAAAGGTTGAGGAAAGGGATCAGAAATTTCAAATACTATAAATATATCAGTTCCTTATGAATTCTCCACCCATATACTCGTCAAATTTCACAAATTTAATGGTAGATTCAAATCTTAAATATGACAAATACAAATGATTATTGTATATCGTAGTATTGGATGATGATAACGAAATAACGAGAGAACACATTAGGGGTGATCCTAAACCGCTCGTGAATACGGGATCTACAAATTCAACCTCTAGCTTGATAAACGAAGGGATCCTAGCAGGTCAGAGAATCGCCAAAATTTCTGTTATCACATTAATAAGTATTGGTATAGTAGAACTCGCAGCTGGATATTTTAGCGGTAGTGCGGTTGCTACAGCAGATGGAACTGATTCCATATCTGATGCAATGATATCTTTCATAGTATTGTTGGGTCTGAGAATCGCGCACCGACCAGCAGATAAAAGGTTTCATTTTGGATATCATAAAGTCGAAAGCTTTGCTGCACTAATGGCGGCAATAGGAATGATCGTAATAGGCGGTATCATATTTTATCATTCTTATGAAGCCTTAATCCAACCAAGAGAAATTCAACAGCCGGTATTAACTATGATCGTTCTAGCAGTTGCAGGAGGCATTTCTCTATACAGGGCATTTCAAATGAGAACAATCGCAAACAAATATGACATACTCTCATTAAAAACAGATGCTAAAAACTCGATAAAAGATGGCTCTGCTTCAGTCATCGGTTTCCTTAGTGTACTCATAGCCTCTCAACTTGGATTCTTACAAGCTGATGCTATAGGAGGTATGATCATTGCTGGTTACATCTTTTCAGTCTCCTATATTTCACTTAAGCGCTCATCTCTTATACTTGTGGATTCGTGGCAAGATCCCAAGGTTACAGAGATCGTGAAGAAGACTATCGAAGAGAAATTCAGCTATGAACAAATTAGAGTTAGGTCAGTACTGCTTCGTCCTACTGGTCTAGTAACACAAGCTGAAGTACATATCGAAATTGATGGTAACAAATCGTTAACTGAAGTTGAGTCATTATCGATTGAGATAGAGACTGAGATGCGTTCTCAAATTCCAACTATGGATAGAATCTCAATTGTGCCTCATTCCTCCTCAATGGCAAAACCCTCATCAAAGAGATGGAGTGGAATATTTCGTAATCGCCGGAATACCCTTCGTGGTCAACAGTAGCGATGTGAGATAGCTATTACTTGTTTGGCCATTGCTCATCTAAATATTAGTTACAATTCAAATACGTAGTGGATTCATCAAGACTTGCCCGATTCAGATCTGCCTTAATGGTGATTGAAGACATCCTGAGCTATCTATGAAAGAGACTCATTTTAGAGGATGCTAGCACATTTCTATAATGAGGTAATACAACCATTACGGCGTTGTCTTCATGAAATGAGTTATTTCCGGCGATGTCTAGTATGGTTTGAAGAAGTATGAACATCAAGTCTTATCTTCGAAATCCTATGGTAGAATTTGTCAGCAATGCCACTAGCAGACCTAAGGAGCGTACACTCATTATCGCGAAATGCAGTACCGTAGGAAGCTCGTGGGCTACTCCGTCTTGTCTTCAGTATTATAGATTGCTGCAGTTCGGCTGAAACAGTTAAGGTGAGTCCGTCGCTATGAGAGAGTAAACATATATTGACCCATAACCTGTCAGTCCTCTCTAGAAGGGTCTTGGAAGAAGGAACCAACGATATATCCACGGCTATACATATTCCAAAAGATACGATGGGAAATTGAGTATGACTTAGACATGGTAGATCTTGACTCATATGTTCTTTAGTGTGGTCACATCACTGATAATGTAGCTGGATACTGAACCAGCAAATTGTGCAGCATAGCCTAAAATCGATAGTTTTTAAGAATTGGCCACATTGACTGGGGCAGTCCAAGGTTTTAATTACATATCTGAACTAACTTACAGAAAGAGCGGAGACGAAATGTTAGATATGTATCCTAACGAGACGCCAGAATTACCAGATCTGTCATCAAAGCCTGCCATGAAGTTCGCATATGCAAAATGTGTCATGAGGTCATCCTTAGGTTTATTTATATTTGTAACGAAAATCGAGCAAGGGAGTTGATGTAAATCCACATTAACGATAATCTGTGGTCGATCATTTTTGTATTAATTTAATCAGTAACAATTCATATATCGGTGTGCTTTGACTACTAGGATAAATTAATTTCGATTGGATAGTAGTACAGGTACAGGTGGAGGGATGTAAACATTCTCCACCTATTTGATCTTCAGAGTCTTTACAGTAGCGTCGATGACTGGAACGTACTTGCTTATATCAGGCCTCTGAATCGCAGTTGGTTGGGTAGATGAGAATAAAGGACTGCTAACTACTAACATTAGCCGGTAAGTTCTAGCCGGCGTTTTGTATTCATAGACCTTTGTCTGTCCTACTCCATTAATATTGAAATTCTTTGGTGGGATAGTGGAAGTATTGTTATTACCAAGGTTAGCGCTTGCTCCACTCTGATTATTTGTGGATACTCTTGAAAACAGCTTGGAGAAGGGGCATTCTATTGTATATACATGGAATGTCTTACCATTTATGATTGATGTGGAGTTTGCTGCCAATTCTTTGCAGTTTTTAGAAATAGAAAAGTTAGGCAAGCTTAGCTTATTGATTATTGAATTATTCAGTGATTGTACCAGGATAGCGGGATTAATGACAGGATTTTCTCTATTTAACAAATTACGTAAATATTGACTTTCGTTTCCAGGGTGCATGTTTACAAGAAGCCCAAATTCTGTCTCAATTGCACGGCCATGCCATCCGCCAGGAAATGCCACATCGTCAATACCAAAAGTTGGGTTACTATAATGTCCACTAATATCTTTCCTTAATGAGTGTAAAAATTTGGGAACAATTGATTTAATGCCAAGGTTACTCTTACTACTGTTTAGATTATTTTGTGCGTGGACACCATGGAAGGATATAAGTGTCGATGGCACTGAGATGAGTAATGTCGATATGATACAGATCGATAAGATTCTTTGATTCATTATTGCCTCTTCTAGAACTAACTTATATATATGTAACTTCATTGAGAATACTCACTTACATACGCGATAGTTAGACAAGTTCCTGCCGTCCAATATCTATTTACTTTGGAAACAACAATTACAAATATAGAAATCTGCTTAAAAGAATAATGATTTAATATTTGCAGACTACGGGATATTGAAAAACCATACCATCTCTAGGTGTATCGAATTTGCTTAAATCTTTTCAAATGAATCTAGATTGCAATGGCAAAGGCGCACGAGAAGATGGTAACGTACGACGATGACAAATCACACTTCTTTTAGAAGGTTTGTAACGATTACTATATCTGATCTTGATATGCAGATTATTCTGAATATTTTATAGGACATTCCAGTTCTACATACTGGGGCAAGAAGGATTCAGAGAAAGTGGAGATTATCTTCTATTATTTCTGTCGGTTAATTTAGTCGCAAAATTGCAGAGTTGTCTTAGAATACGTAGTGGAGAAAGGCATGATGCTTCAAAGGATAGCTCCTGTTGCTAAGTGGTATTTTCTAGATGCCAATCTCCGGGATTATTTCTCCGCCTTCACGATGATACTAAAAATATCTTCGCCATGTTCACCGTTTTTTACTCTAGCTTTGACAAACGCCACTATAGAACATAAGTGTGACAGTATTATTGGTATTACTACTACTAATCTAACTCTGTAGATAATCTTTTGATTAAATATTCTCTTGTAACTGGCTTTTTGATAAAACATCCATAACTTACTTTAGAATATACTTCTCTTAGAGCTTCAACATTTATTTCTAATGCAGACTTAAAACATACTCTATTGTTAACATCTGATTCTAATATCTTTTCACATAGCTAAAAGCCATTCATGTCTGGATATAAATATTAGATAGAAGAAGATCATAAGAATGTCGTTTGAATTGTGTTAATGCTAACAAGGGATCGTTATATGTATATACCTAAAATCTTTTCCTGTCACTGTGACAATAACCGTCTAGAATGACTTTAAAAGTTAACGTAAGGTCAGGATCATCATCTACAACAAGAATCTTTTTGATAAATGGTAATGGTCGTGTTGGCGATGGCGATTGTTCTTTTGTTTCTATTTCTAAGGCAGCAACAGAATCTGATTCCTGATTTTGTAGGTAATTAGGATTGTAAGGAAAAGTAGAAAGAGAAAGAGAAGGCTCGAAAAGATAATGCAGATGCTGACGAGGATAATCGCTATGGACATTGTATGAATGATAAAGAACTATTCTCATTTCTGGTCTTCCGATAAACTGTGCTCGTGAATCTTGAAATGCGGATAAACGCCAATTGGTATTCTGTTTGATAACAACAGCGGGGGAAGAATTTCACCCTGGATCAATGTTTTATTGACCAGCCATCACTATCCAACCGACTGAAATTACAATAGCAAAAATTTGGAATTAGAAATTGTATACTTATAATCTTAATAAATAGAATGGCCATATATCTTAATAAATATACCATTAAACAGAGATCCTAAGTGCGCAGAATATGCAAAATAGGGACTTGGAACCACCAAGAACCCACATCTCTGAAGCATTATTAGATGCTGTTGCTGCGAATGTATCTGAGGCCAAACTCGATAGTTGACCTTTTGCCCTAAAAGTATCAATATTTGTGGCATTGATAATAGTAGTATTGCTTCCCCCACTTGTGTCTGAGCAAATGCTAGATTAAGATTGTTATTGTTATTGTTGGCTGTAGTTGTTAGAGCAGTTAGAGCGGTTACACTCGTTAAGAGTATGGCCATTATGGCAACAGAAAAGATGGCTATCCTGATCATATCAATAATTGAATATGTGATAGAGTGTCATGCTGCTATCATTGAAGTAAAATATGCGTAAAATATATTTCCAACTCCCTTTTGTAGAGTCCTGTATGAGAGTAACAATGTCCTTAAAGTTATATCAATTTTATTTATATTAAAAGTCTTCTTTAGAGGAACTAAGATGTTAACAAAAACTACCCTAACTATTGGAGTTGGAGTCTTACTGACTACCCTTGCACTACTTGCAACCGCACCCGTAGTAAGCAATGAGGCATTTGCAGGCGGAGACCATCACAAAGATAAGGACCACAAAGACAAGCATCACAAGGACAAACATCACAAGCATAAGCATCATCATCACAAGCATCACAAACACCATCATCATCACAAGCATCACAAATACCATCATCGTCATTAAAAACCAGCAAAAGATTCCTTCCACTCTAGCCTAATTTTTTATTTGAATGTTTTAGGTTATGACCGCCTTAATCCTATTCAATCAGAAAAAATACATTGCAAAGATACATAAGTATAATTGACTGAATACTGCAATTGGTTAATTAGATTTTATATATCTGAGGATAATTGATTATTAATTACTTACCTGCAAACTAAAACTGAATGTAGCGCCTTTCCCATCATTATTTTCTGCCCATATTCTACCCCCATGTGCTTCAACTATGTTCTTTGAAATATACAAACCCAACCCTATCCCATGTTCTGATTTCGTCGCAAATTTGGTAAATAATCTGGGTATTATCTCTGAATCTATTCCTTCACCTTCGTCCTTTATAGCTATGTTCCATTCCTTTGCATTTGCATTTTTTGTCTTTTCTAACAGAGATAATGTAATTGAGCCATGTTTTGTAAAGTTTAATGCATTATCTAATAAATTCTGCACAACCTGAAGAATTCTTTGTCTGTCTCCAAAGACTAAAGCATTCTTGAATTTACAGTCAAATGATATTTCCCATCTCTTTGAAAGACTTTTACGATCATTTCTATAATCATCTAACAAATCGTTAATTGCGGCAACCAAATCGAACACATTATTTCTTAGATCTAATGATTTAGATTCGATTTTTGATACATCTAAAATATCTTCAGTAAGAGATTTTAATCGACGTGCGTTTCTACTAATAATAGATATGAATTCTTGATACTGTTCAATGTTGCCTTTCTTACTACCCAAGACATCGGCCAAGCCTAATATTGGTTGAAGAGGCGTTCGTAACTCGTGTGCAGCCATATTCATAAACTCTTTTTGTAAGGAATCGTGAGCTTCTAGTCGTTCAATTAGAAGTTGTTGTTGTTGTTTATTTGCTTTCTTCAATTGTCCGTAGAGATCGAGTCCACAATGATTCAAATATCGATACATAAGACAATACAGTAGATTTGCTATTAGAATATGAAGCCAATCCCATAGCTTTATCAGAAGTATCTTTATTGTCATCCCTTAATTCTACAGCTAAAGAATATTTACTGTCAACAATTAGGATCGAGATCTTGGTTTGCAATTGAGGTTCGATTGGCCGAATTATTAATTTAGCAACAGTGTTTGAACTATCGGCATGTCTATAGTTGTCGCCACTACAACTTTTATTGTCAAGACTTTCACTACTGTTGCCACCATTATTACCATACTCCAATTTCAATTCTTCTACAAACCCCTTTACATTTTCATCAAACGGAGTAAGAATTCTAACTTTTAGACCTCGAAATGCCGTCTCAATTACTGATTTTATACCTCCTGACCTTGTCTGACGATGAAATGCATTCGCAGTTGAAAATATTACAAGAATTTCTTCTTTTGCTTCTCCTATTAGATCAAATGCGAGTTTCTGCACTTTATGAGAGTCTCTGATTATCTCAATAAAATCTGTTTTTGCTCCATCTTCTATTTCTCTGATTTTTTGTTCGGCAGTTTCTGCTTTATTCCAGAGCATATCGAAGAAATATTGTTGTTGTTCTACGAATGAATTAATATTGCAATAAATAATTTCTGGAGCAATTTTTCCTTCATCAGCAACGACTGCAGGTGCAATATATTCTGATTCACTTAGCATAAAATTGCTCATGATACCCTCCAAATGTCTAAACTCATCTACAATTTCCATCAGTTCTCTGCAGCAGTCTATATTGTCCTTAGTAATTTCAGCGAGGTATCTTATCTTGACACCTCTTCTTTTGGCATCGATAAATGATTTCTTTATTGGTTCTGTTCTAGCCGCTAATGGCGGGATAGTATAATTCATACAAGCATCTATTCTTCTTTTGGCATTAAAGAAAAAATGTAATTCTGTATCTACTACATTCTCAATACCGTAATCTGCCTCTGTCCTTTTAGCATCTCCTGCAACTGGAAAGGAATCAGAAGAATCCATATTTACCCGCAATTCTAACAGATTCTGTAAATATATAAGTAGTATGTAGACAACATAATAATTCGCAATATTAAACGTTATTTTTGATAAATTCTTGCACGACTAACTGACCAACAACGTATGTACTAGAAGACAAAATGAGAGGTTGAAAGTGGATCATGTTGTTAAATAGTACTCATAACTAAGTCGATCTTCTCTTGAATGTATGGATCGTCTAAAAGATATCATACCTGAATTAGATGAGAGATTCAGTTATGCAGTAGAAGTTAGTTAGAGACATATCGTGGTTTCAAGACTTGGCATATAGTTTTCTGCAAATAACAATATGTTTATGGTATGGTCTGGAGTCAACTTGCTGGTATAAGAACTCCACCTGTAGTTACAACAGATTTTTCTGTATATTAGATTTATTGGAGATAGGACCATACGAGAAAAGGTTTGGTAAGATATAAAAAGACATGGTCTGGAATTAAAAAGATGGGCCAGATTTCTCAAGAGAGCCAGAGAAGAACAAAGAGATAGACTAAACCTAGCAATTGTAGCAGCAAACAATCATTATGCTAGCTTTGGTCCTGGAACTGCTAACACATTTAAGAAAATGTTGGGTTTATTAGAAGTGACTTGGAATGGTAAAGTGTCCTGGATAGAAGACACCCTACATGCTAAAGAAACACAAACAAGTCTATCCGATTTTCGAAATAAAGTATTAGTTGTTCATTGATGTATGATATCCTTTCTTTTCAAGGGATTCCAATCAACCGTCTTTATTATTCTCGTTTAAGAATATGTAATTCATTATTTACTTGCTTGACTATGAATTCATTATTGCAAACCTCTTTGCTATTAGGATTCCGTATAGAAACAAGGGCTTTAGTTAAATCAGTACTAAAACAAAACGACGCAGACCACCATGAATCATCACCAGGTGATGTAAGTTGGCGTTCGCATTGAAACCAGTCATTATCTTAACAGAATGCATGAAAATAGTCTATAACTTCTAGTTCTTCTTCACATAGTTTGAGTCTATACTCCTTATCTACTATTCTACTCGAATTCATAACGTAAGAAACTCTGCTCCTTGTTGCTTTTGATTCGATTACGACCGATTCTACATTCTTGGATATCTCATCGCAAATATCAAGAGATTTGTGCAAATGAGTCAATATGGTTGGTTCTCTTAGTTCATTAGATCTTTCTAATAAAAGATATGACATTTTTACTTTGAGATATTAATAGCCTGAACTATAGAGTGTTTTAAGACCAACTGAGAAACGAACAGGAGAACGGTGTTGTTTTATTACTTGTCTAATGACGACATACATATATATGTTAACACATAGTGTCCAACATTTTATATATATGGAACATCAATGCAAAAAGGTGAAGATAAGTCGATAATGAAATCCGGGCTTGTTTAATAAGTGCAAGTTCGTTTAATTATTCCGCCATAAAAAAAACGATATCGAATTGCTGGTTGGATTCAACTTAGATTTGAACACATTTAAGATATATCTGCAATTTTTAGTTCTCCTTCCAAAAGTGAATTTAGAAGATATCGATGTAGTTAGGGGTTAAACGATGAAGCAGAAAGACGATGTACCAAAATGTATTGACACTTTAGATTCTACGATCTGCTAAAGCGACCATTTACAAACAAATAAAGGTCGTAATGCCGACATCCTGAAGACAGATGATGGAATTCAGTTGTAGTTTGAATAAGTACACGGTGATGGTTGATGGTGACTACAAATATTCTATTTTTCATGCTGAATTGAAAAATGATAACAATAATTCGTGATGATAGACTATGTGTAAAATTCAAAAAAGTGAATATTGTATTTCAGTTTCTAATCTTAGGAAGCGGTACGGTAAGGCTAATACTTATGCCATAAATGATATTACTTTTGACGTAAAGTATGGATCAGTCTTTGGGTTTCTTGGTCCAAACGGTGCGGGAAAAACTACCACAGTAAAAATTCTTACTACTCTACTTAGGGCAACGTCTGGGAGTATTTACATTTTTGGAAGACAGCTTTTAAAAAATCAATCAGAAATTAAAAAAAGGGTAGGAGTAGTTTCTCAAAATCCTAGTTTTGAAACAAACCTAACAGTGGAAAGGGCACTTGATTTATATGGCATATTATGGGGGCTAAAGGACAAGCAACTCCGAAAAGAAAAAATAAATAAAATCCTCAATACTTTTGATCTAGAATCCATTAAAAGTATCAAAAATGATGAACTCTCCATAGGTCAGAGGAGGAGAGTTCAGGTTGCACGGGAGTTTATCCATGAAATGGATCTGCTTTTCCTAGATGAGCCAACGGTAGGTCTAGATCCTTCTGCAAGAAGACTGCTCTTAGATTATATAAAGTCTCAAGTCAAGTCTGGTCTGACTGTATTCTTTACTACACACATTATGGAAGAGGCAGAATATCTATGTGACCAAATAGCTATTATGGACAAGGGAAAAATAATCGCCTTTGATACACCATCTGGGCTAAAGCAGAAATATGGGAAAGGAACCAAAACCATAGAACTAACATTTAATGACATACCGAATAAACTCCTTATTGATCATCTTAAGAATATTGTTAATAAGAGACAAAGTAGAAAAGATCCAAATAGTACTAATTCATTTATTGGGTTCAACGGAGTACATACAATTACAATTACAGCTGATAATGTAGAGGAGATCATTTCTGAGGTGTTGCAACTTATCTATAAAGATGGTCTGCAATTAGAAAACATTTCTATAATTCCACCATCTCTAGAGGAGGTTTTCTTGTCAGTCGTCGATAAAAATGGTTATTCAAATGGTAGAGAAGTGGGGCGTTAACTCATCTTGATGGTAAATAGTATACTATTATTAGTGTATAGAAATCTCGTCGCGGCTATTGACAAGTCTTTCTTAATTTGGATGGTAGCTTTTCCTGTCGTTTATATATTCATAGTGGGCTATGCATACTCTACATTAATAGGAAATCGAGAAATTAACATTGGATCCGTATCCGTTACCTATACTTCGTTTTTAACTTCAGGTGTGATTGGGTTTAATGCTATGAATGGCAGCTCTGCGGTCGCTGGTGGCATTGTTTGGAATGATAAGAGAAATGGAATGCTTCAACAATTGCTGGTCATGCAATTCAGTAAGGTACAATACATTATTGGCAATCTTATAACAATTATTCTAATTGGATTAGTCAGTGCTGCGCTAATAATGATTATTGGCCTGCCAACAATGTATAAGAATGCAAATATAACATTATGGAGCGTACCGTATATCATATATGCCTTGGCTAGTGGTTCAGTATTTTTTGGTTCCTTCACTATAATATTGTCAACCAAAATTAAAAGTAGTGAAGCGCATAATGTAATAAGTAATGGTCTTTTCCTTTTTTTTACTTTCGTTAGTTCAGCGTTTTATCCTGCACAAGGATTACCAGGTCCATTAACTATCGCCTTCTATCTAAATCCGTTAACATACATTGTGGATATTAGCAGAGCTGGGATATTTTCGCAGATAAGTGCATTTACTAATATTCAAGTCCTGATATTGGGTGCTCTTGCAGCAACAGTATTTGTGATTGCAATTAGATCAATGGTAAGTATGAAAGTCTGATCAACGTTTTTATTATCCTCATATTCCTATTCTTAAAATCAGACGACGTATGTGGATCTCTTGTTTAGTTTTCGAAAATCAATTGCTTCTGTAAAGCTCATTTCTAGTATATTAAGCAGTCCGTTCTACATTCCAACCAACCAATTGGACTTTAATTTTTATGTATACTTTTTATGTGGAGAGAATGATTTTGTTGCGAATCATCATCATTCTGGCCATAATTAACTCATAGACATCACTATAGAATCAAATCAGTTCATGATCTTACAATCTGATCTACAATTCACTACCTAACAAGAATTCTAAATATGCTTCATCATGATCGTCAATTGCTTTAACAACACCACATCAAATTAAAAAGTAATATAACAATAATTTTGTCTGGCCAATAGTATCTATGTACTTAATAATTAAAATATAATAATGAAGTAATTTGAGATTATCATGTTCATATACTATCCATTCTAGGGGCTCTTCAAGTTTAAATTGCATACAGAGTATCAGAATTAGATAGTTATAATGCCTGATCCCAACGCCAAACGTTTGTTATGGTTTCTCTTTGCTGGATCAAAGGGTGGGAATAATAGGATTAAAATAGTTCATTTATTAATGGAGCGTCCGTATAACATTAACCAACTTGCTGAAGCATTAGGTCTTGATTATAAAGCAATACAACATCATATTACAGTCCTTGAAAAGAATAACCTGATTACCAGATTGGGAGAAAAATATGGGGTATTATATTTTATTTCCAACTATCTTGAGGCTAACGCAGACGCATTCAGGGATGTAATTTCAAAACTAAAAAAATGATTCACTTTGGATAGCTAGAATAAATATGGGCCTCGAAACCATCTGTTTGCTGAAAAAAAGCTGTGTAACGGTAATATACCATAGATCTGGTGAAAGAATCAAGATAGGCCAAATTCATAGGTACAGTATTATCCGTAAGGAATGCCGGGATACCATTTTTTGTCCTGGTAAGAGTAATCACATTTTTACAATCTGGCAGCATCTGTCACTGCTTACTATCAAACAGAAGGAGGATAAAGTTATAGTATATTTACTTAATGTTTGGTAAAAGCCCATTGTCTTTGGACGTTCATCAATATGTCTAGTAGAATACCTCCATTTCACCACATTACAGAAATCTACAGATAGGATCGCAACAACCATTCTAGAAAGAATGATCTCTTCTTTTCGTCATCTTCTAATTAATGCCAAGCAGACATTCTAGGAATAGATTCGTCTAGATTCAAGTGAACATGTTCATCACCATACTCACTAGAAGTGCTAAACTAAGAAAAAGGAAAATGCTAAGCCGTCTATCAAAGCTGATGTAATAAGCATATAATATGTACCATCAAGATAAGGAGGGCTTTTACAAAAACATGACAATGTTGATTTTGAATTGATAATAATAATAATAATAATAACATTAGACATTAAACCAATATCGATAGTAGTAGAGGAGAAGGGATATGACAGCGAAGTAAAAACACGTATTTGTAAAAGAAGGCATCAAAACATACTCCATCATTCATTACCCTAGATAGTATCGTGTTCATATATTGAGAACAAAGTGTAGGTGTAGAAAACAAATCCAATGTTGCCATAGCAAACCAGTATATAATCAACTAGTGTACATCAACGTAACAAGGACTGAACTACAATGTCTGTCAAAGAGGGTGTATTTGGAAGATATGTTACTTCAGGGCTAGTAAAACACAGAACAAGGAACCATCATTCAAATGCATAGCTTATAACATGCATAGGCGAACGGACCTTGTCGTTAATGCGATGATTTCTACATGGCCTAAATATGGAAAAAAGTAAATAAGAGAATTCTAAGCGATATAAATCAGAGCCTATGGAAACATTAATGACTATAAGTGCAATCGTAGGATTAGCAAACATTGGTATTCTAGTAGCATTGCTTTCTATCTACGCTAAAATCTACAATAATACCAAGGCAAGATTTACCATAGGTCTTATATTTTTTGTCGCATTATTGATGGTACAAAATATAATTGCAGTATACGCGTATTTTGCAATGAGCCCATTATATGCTATAGGATTACTTCCATATTTTGTAGGTATACATATAGCAGAATTGGCTGGATTATCCATACTCCTAAGGGTTACTCTGATGTGATTGGTGTAGAATAAAAGACTTGTAATACTTCGTGTTACCGAATTGGCGATGAATATGAATAAGTGTCAATATACTACCAAATTAATCACAGGTCGCAGATATTTCTAGGTGTCTAATATCAAAATCAATGCCGATTTTTGTTAGTCTCGTTAAGTATATCATTTTTTTCAAAGGCCAAGAATTTCTACTGCATTTCTGACCATAGCAACAATAGTCGTCTGACCTCGACATTCTTGCTACTATAAAATGGAATACTATTAGCGGCGTAAATACAATCGAGGTTATAACTGCAAGCATGTAGCTATGAAGATATAGAAGATACAGGGAAACCCCAACTCCAGTCAATATTTCTATCGACGTACACGTACATAACTGCAACGCCATTTCTCGAAGGTTCATAAGAATAAGTTATTGGGTTGATTTTAAATACGTTTTTCCAAATTTAATCCAAATCTCCAAGAACTATGAACGAGCCGCGGTAAATGCTACCTCAATTTATTTCACTTTTTGGCAATTCTCGCTAGCCAAAGGCGACAAAACTCACTAAATTGTCCGATATAACGAAATCTATATAATGGAATCCACTAGATAACCCACAAAATATGTTTGTAAGATAATATTTAAAGAAGTGTAATATCGCCTATGGTCATTTGACTGTAACCGATCGCCTCCAAAAACTACTTACGAAATTTGTCTGCGTATTACCTGCTATTGCTCAATAGTTTTGTACTTAAGTCATGTGGGCAGGGTAGCAGTAGTTGTTATAGCAATTGCTATAATTACTACTATATTAGTATCCAGAGTATCTAGAGTACTTGTTATCTATGCGTAAAACATAACAATACACCAGTAACAAACTATACTTCTATAACGGTGCCGTCAATAGCAGAGATGAACTCAATTACAATTTTTAATGCTATAAATGCTAAAATTAAACTAATCTGAGACGAAATCGCATTTCGCAACGTGTTTAATGACGCCCATTTGATGCTTAGTAAGATTGACATTCGTAACATAATGTGTCTCTCAATGTGGAGGCGGACATAATCAACTCGATTTTACCTAAAAAAGTTATCTGTTCCAAGCCAATAAATAATACTGAAAAGCCGTAAAGAAATATGCCTGTTATACAAATAACGATTAGCCAAGGCAGATCGGTAGAGCAAAAAAGAGAACTTATTAAAGTATTGACAAAGGAAACGGCAAGGATCATGAAAACTCAAGAGGAAAAGATAAGAATTTTGATTTACGAAGTTTCAAAAGAAAACTGGGGGAACGCAGGAGTTTTAGGTACAGATATGTAGGCACTGCAGAGAAATAAAACAACTGCTTCAGATTGACCTGCTACAAATAATTCAATAATCTAACTGTGTGCTCATATTGCCCATAAATAGTTGCTAGATGGTATTGAGATATTCCCTGTTAGCTAAACTCGTGACCATTAATACTATTGTAGGATAATTAACGAACTTCCTTTAAATAGAATAGTTCACCCATGCGTTTATGATAGTAGTAAACTACCAGACAGATCATACTATCTTACGGGAGTCGACATATTTCGAAATTCCTTACTGTGCATAGATCTGCTATTTGTTATCAAGTTGTTAATCAATCCGCTTCAGCGTCTTCACTTTGTCGATTTTAAGATTAGAATTAATCCTTAAAAGAATCGGATCGATCGATCGTAGAAATCCCACAAAATGCGAATAAGGAATTTAGTAGCTTATCAATATAATAATATATTGGCTCGCCGGATTATGGCTAATCTGCACAATCTATAACAGACAATATTTTGGAATCTTAATGTTACTTTATTATACATTTTCGATTCTTAGAGGCGCACATGACGTTACTAGATGTTATAATCATAAATACCAATTGCTATCTGAGAGATTGGGACAAAATCGATGTAATTGGCTATGCAAAAAATTAATTTTGAATAAATCATTTATCAATTAGTGAATATAGTTATCTTATTAACCGGTCCTATTTATTATGATAGTTATGAAGAAAGAGGGACATAAGAACCCAATTCCTACTGTAGATGTCATCATACAAATGGCTTCTCGTATTTTATTAGTTAAAAGAAAGAATGAACCATTTAGAGAATATTTGGCAATCCCAGGGGGTTTTGTAAATGAAGGAGAAACAGTAGAAGATGCGGCAAAACGCGAAGTAAACGAAGAAACATCGTTGGATATTGAACTAATTGATATTCTCGGCGTGTATTCGGATCCTAAAAGAGATCCTAGGGGACACAATATGTCTACGGTATTTATAGGAAAAATTCCTACTAGTAGAAATGGGAAAGTTAAAGCAGCTGCAGCTGCCTGATGATGCCTTGGAACTATATTGGATAAATTTAGAGGATATACCAGATGAAAAATTTGCATTTGATCATAAAAATATTCTAGAAGATTATATGAAATGGAAAAAATTAGGTGGGACGTTCTGGTCATCCAAAACCATGGGGACAAGGATCTCTTGAACGTTCACTCATAGGAGAAGGAGAAGGAGAAAGAAATATGAGTCCAATTTTCGATATCTGTTATAAGGAAAAGATCACCATAAAGTATATCGAGATCACATGGATTGAAAATCGATATATATGAAGTGCATACTACTCATTTTTGATACCCAAAAAGAGGCGAGTTTTTTCTATACATGCTACAGTTATTGGTATAAGCAGATCGTAAATGTTGTATTAAATCATCTTCGGTTAAGTACGTTTACCAAAGATGATCTCTAGATAATAATGCATAGTAAATTCGGCCCCATAATTTACCATATCGACTGAAATTAAAATTAAGTCTACATGGCTAATACCTGAACTTAGCAATGCACTGGGCGTTGTTACGGAAGTTACCACAAAATCAATAATCAAGTAGAGACAGGAATTGACAATATTTTAACCAGTAATACCTACAAACATATTGCTTCAATGGATTGATTCTTGATTTTTAGAGAGAGGTAGATTTAACATAGTCTAAATTACCAGAGATCTTGTAATAGTAGAGGTCTCATTGATGCTGAAAAACGACCCAAACGTACAGATCGAATCCTGGATATTAATGCCTGACCAAGGCATGATTTCTCCGCTCATTTATACCTTCAACTATTCCTGTTAAGAACTACGACCCGATCAATAATTAACAATATACCCCCTGTATGTGGATTGTGTCGATCCATATCCATTGACTTAAATTCGTTAAATCATTCAGCCCACCTATTGTCTGGTTAAATGCTTTCATAGTTACTTGGAATTACTTTAGGCGATAGTCCATTGAAAAAACCATTCGATATGAAAATTTAATAGAGTAATCAACGTAAGTATATTATTGTAACTGAAAATTGGTATTCTGAAATATCTAGAACACAAAATCTAGCCTCACCACCAGCATTACACAACAGTACCTTACTTGAAAGACTGTTGTATCGAGCAGCCAGAAAGTGGGTCTCGGGTATGACTTCTAAGGAGGCATTATCAGCAGCCAGAAATTCCAATAAGAGAGGAATCTCTGCAATTTTGAATTTTCTAGGCGAAGATAATACCAATAACAAGAGTATTGAACAGACAGTAAAAGAATATTGCTTACTATTAGATTTTGTGAGTAAGGATGGAATAGACGGTAGTATTTCTGTGAAACCAACTCAAGTCGGATTAAAGAGAGGGTATGAAGAATGTTTAAATAATCTTAGGCAAATTTCTAAAAAAGCTAAAAGCCTAGGCAAATTTATGTGGATCGACATTGAATCCTTTGAATATGTCCAAAATACAATTTCTATCTACCTTGATCTTTTTAAGGAGAATTCGTTGATAGGGGTGGCTCTACAATCCTATCTTAGGAGGAGCGCAAGTGACTTGCTGCATTTGTTAGAAGAAGGAGCAAATGTTAGAATAGTAAAAGGTGCATACAGACAATGTGAAGAGAACGCCTTTCAATCAATGAGCGAAATCAATTCGAATTTTTCCAAATTGACAAAAATGTTATTTGAGGACAAGAACAGAAATAATATTTTTGCCATCGCAACGCATGATCCCAAACTGATTGTTAACGCGATCTCGTTATCAGAAAAGTTTGGTACCGATAGAAAGAAATTCGAATTTCAGCTACTTATGGGTATTCATAATGAGTTAAAAGAAATACTTGTAAAACGAAAGCTTAAGACGTCTGAATATATACCGTATGGTAATCAATGGCTTCCATACTCCATACGTCGGATTAGAGAGAGAAAGAGAAACATCCTATTACTAGCAAGGTCTATTCTTCAGCCATAATACGGCAGATGCAATTACTGTTATAAGTATTGTCAAAAGTTTCTTTTTTAACAATTACATTATTAAAGCCTTAGAAAAATGGTGCACGCAAAATAATCTTACTAAATTGAGATTAAGATGGTGTTACTCTATGTTACTGTAGTATATATTCAAAAGTAGTATCGCACTAGTCTTTCTAAAAAGAGCCTTGGATTAGGTAACAACAGTCTGGCTCTGCTCTCTTAGAAATTGAGTCAAATAGTACGGTCCTCCTGATCCTTTGCCCGTCGTACCAGAATCTTTCCAACCACCAAATGGTTGAGAACCTACCATGGCTCCGGTTGTAGCACTAGCAGTCCTATTAACGTATACTACTCCAGATTTTGAGTTATCAAGAAACCTGTCGATTTCTTCATTTTTCTTGCTATAAATGCCCGACGTCAGTCCGTATTCTGACTCATTGCATAGTTTTAATGCTTCATCAAAATCTTTGTATGCGGCTACACACAGAATCGGTACAAATAACTCTTCCTTAAATAACATATGACTTTTGGGCAGATCCTCAACAATAGTCGGTTCTACGTAATAACCATGCTTCAAACTACCTTGTCGTTTTACAGCTCCACCGAATATTACCCTACCATCTCTGGAGGCGATTTTTGCGAATTTTTGATAATTTGTATATGCATTCAGATTAATTAATGGACCCATAAATATATCTTGGTCTAGAGGATTTCCAATATAGAGATTCCTTGTCTTCTCCACTAGTTTTTGCATCAATAATTCCTTTACGTTTTTCTGAACATAAACTCTGGAACATGCGCTACATTTTTGACCAGAATAACCAAATGCAGCTTTTATGATCCCCTCTGCAGCCTTATTAATATCTGCATTTTCGGTAACTATTACCGGATTCTTGCCCCCAAGTTCTGCGATAACTGGCCTGGGTATAACTTTGCCGGAATCTTCCATAATTCTGTGTCCTACCATTTTGGAACCTGTAAACACAATACCCGCAACATCACGACTTGCAACAATTACCTTTCCGATCTTTGATCCAGACCCTGTCACAAGGTTTAGTACTCCATCAGGTAAGCCTGCTTCTTTCAAAATTTCTGCAAATAGACTTCCGATAATAGGAGTATCACTTGCAGGTTTTAGAACTACTGCGTTGCCAGTAACAATTACCGCGATACTCATTCCCGCTAAGATGGCAAAAGGAAAATTGAATGGGCTGATTACAGCCCAAACACCGTATGGCTTCATCAAACTCTTGCTTACTTCATTTGAATTTGCATTCTTAGTTAGGACTACGAAGCCCTTATTTCTTTCCATCTCTTTAGAATAGTATCTGATGAAATCAATTGCTTCATCTACGTCAGCAATGGCCTCGTACCTATTTTTACCATTTTCATAAGAAATCCATGCGGCTAATTCAAATTTACGCTCAGATATTATATCTGCTGCAGCATAGCAGATGACAATACGAGATTTATAATTGACTTTCCCCCATTTCTCAAATGCGGTCTTGGCTCGCTTTGACTGCCGTTCTCACATGTTTTTTAGTAGCCAAAGGGAAATAACCTAGTCTTATTCTTTTGTCTATTGGCGAAGTGTCAGTAAATGTCTTTGAAGAATTATAATGCTTGCCATTAATGATCATTGAGTATTTTTTACCGAAACGAGATTTGATATCTTTTACTGCTTTCTCATAGTTCTCATGAAATACCCTCTCATCATTTGATTTCAGGAAGTTTTTGAGAGTATATTCATTTTCAAATCCCATTCGAACTAGATCCTCTAGTGTTTTCTTATCGGTCGTCCTCGTATATTTCTTATCCCAAGCAATAATTTAGTGAGTGACGCCAGATGATTTCCTCGCTAAACCTTTTGAAATTAGTGAAGATAGGAGGCGGCCGACTGATAATCGCGATGTTGAGTCATATTTTACATTGTCACATTATCTTCATAACTAACATGACTCTTCTGAAACTTGCAACTTTGCTTATTATTATTTTTTCTGGATCATGCATTCGAATTGAAAAAGTTGTGGTAACATCAGATAAAGGTTCAATTACTAAATATCGGGCTTTTCTGGACCATTTTCGCGTTAATAGTTATAGCCTGACTGCCAAGTCCATAATAGTCTATACGAGCAAGATCGTACATGGCGTTTCAACTCTTTAAATGAATGAAGAATTAAGAGTTGTATAATTGACGTCGGTATGCAGCCCGACTACACCTGTAACGATAATATCCGTGATCTAGATAGGTTCCACTACAGGAGGAAAGAGTAGAAAAGCTGTGTAGACATACTCCCCAAAGGCAACATTCACACTAAAAAATTTTTTTAAATGAAGCTAAACATCCAAAATTTGATAATACCCATTCTCGGCGTCGCACGAGAAAAAGGGCCCCCAACCTTAATGCAAGCCCACTCTTGGTGGCCTTAATGCATTACGCTTGCTGTTAGATAGATAACAACCGTCGAAGTAGGATAATCTCACGTGGATGTAGATAAAATTTTCTTTCGCATGAGAAAAGCCCCTTGAGTAATTTTAAATCTTAGAGAAGAACCGCCAAAAATATTCTAATCAATATATAATCTGTAAGTATGGTCTCTCCCTCTCTTATTGGTGTCACATGAATTATTAGCAAATCTTGCAGATTAAGGCCAATGTCAACAACAATACCTGCGGAAGCATCAAAACCGCCAAAAAAGATGCAAGAATGTAACAGATGCAAGGCAGCTGGATATCCGAACCAACTAATTGGCTTCGATAAGGTAGGTGACGATCCTGAGACTGGAAAAACAAGATGGAAGCTAATTGATGAAAATGGCATTGAACATACACACAAATTCGTGCAGACCTCCTTACCGCAACAGGCACAGGTCCAAATCAGTAACAACAACAAACCAATTTTTAGACGAAGGAGAGTGACAGATATTGCTACTATAACAAATGTAGATGAAGCAAGAACCCTCTTTGCGTCAGGCTGGGAATTTTACTCTTCGTATCCAGCGACTATTGCAAATATACCACACTATGTACTTGTAAAAAGAGAGTAGTCTTGAAATACAAGATAAGATATAGATCCTCGCCCGTCGTACATTCCACAATTTATGTGAACAAAACCTAACTGTCAAATCGACAACGGATGATCAGATCTCTCTGATCGATCATTCGTTATACGAGTGAAGATCGTCTTCTTTTATTTTATTACCCCAACGGCAATAGTTCTTGAATATTCACTATCTAGTATCTATTAATGCCGGTATAGGTATTTATTTTGGACGTTCTATAAATTTTATAAAAATAAGAGCATTATAGCCCAGACGCAATGGGTCGCCTTGTGATGGGATAATACCAAGGACTGTTCCGATATTCGAAAATAGCTCTATCGTAGGATTACAGCTTCCATCATTTTTATATTTGATAATGAGTAGGTTGCCTAATGGTCTGTTATTTGCTATGTAGCCATAATTAAAACACTCTGATTTTATTGGATTTGGACTGTTGGGTGATAGGTTAGACAGTGCAGAAAAAGGGACCAAATTGTCTCCGATGGTGACCCTGTTCTCAGCAGCATTAGTAGTTGATTTGAAAATCGACTGGGCTGGTGTCGATATACTTGTGTAGCCTATGAGACCAATTAGCGTTATCGGTACTATTATCAAAATGGTAGTAGTTAGAAGAATCAATATTCTATTTATTCAAGTATGTTCATTTTAACTTGTCGATTGAATTTTTCGCCATCGAAATTAATGAGGATTTCCACTTGTCTGTATAATTAAGAATCTACGTCAATAACGCTTAGCACTTACTTTTTCAGAATCAGATCTTGTTCTAATTTCTAATCCAAATGGCTAGATTTTTACATACATCGCAACACCCGGAAAAACAGTATTGCAGTTGCACTTGAATTGGAGATGAGGGAATGTGAGGCAGCATTATCAGCAAGTTGTCATAAATTAAATTGATATTGAATTTCATAAATGAAATTCGTAGAATCATTTTTTAATATGGATAGCCGCTATAAAATAGTCTTTTGAATAGTGGTGAATTGACGTAATTATGCTACAGCCCCAATATTATAATCTTATCGATGCATTAGTTTATTTTATCGCTGCCACAATTCCAATATATTTTATATTAAAATTAAGAAACGCCAACCACAGTAGCACAAAACATCTCACTCACATAATAATATTGCTTCTAAGTTTTATCCTAATTCAAGGAATATATCATGTTGCTGGAGTAGTAGGTTTTGGGCTCTTAGCAAAAGGTATTTTGGAACCGCTGTCAATCATAGCATTGCTTTCATTTGCAGGAATATATCTTCTATATGCATCAACAAAAAGGAAAATGACTGAACTCAGAACATGATAACTGACGCATTTGTAAGTGAATTTAACAATAATTCTGCTCTTTTACATTCCGTAGGAGATATAACATCAATCCTGACCTTGGTCCCATTAATCATTTTTGTATGGCTGTCGATAAGATCTAAAAGTTTTAAGGGCTTTCAATTCCAAATATCAATATTTATTGTGCTTTACATTATAGGACAAATAATAGAGAACAATACTAACAGAATCTCAGCGTTTTCAGTTTTGCCCGAGGATATTGGATCTCAAATACATGTCATTGCTGCGATATTTTTTGCAATAATGGTATGGTTTAGATTCTATTATGTTGAGGTAAGCGGAAAGAAAATGATTGAAAGTCCAGAAAGTGACAATATTTAGATCATACCATAATAGTCAATCAAGTAATACCAGCAACTTTTTACAAAGTTGACCCATTTTGACTTGTTCTGGATAATATATCGCTAGCTTCACATTTGATATTGATAATATAGATTGAGTTGTGGAATAATCAAATTATTTAGTATGATTCGAATACTCCTGGAAAAAGTCCAGTTTTAGTATTCTGTCCATTTTGAGTGATATCTGAAGTGCACATGAAGAGGATTAGTTATGGAATTCACAGTACATGACAAGTTACTTATCGAAATATCCCCAAGGATTGATTCATAATACTTGCTTTATTTAATTAAGTGAACTCAATATATTTTTCATTAATTGGATGGTCTACATAAAATATTTTGTGAAGAGAGAATAAACAAGAGTTTATTAGTTGGGGCGATTGTTATTTGGCAGAAATAGTACTTTACCAACATAAGTGATTTTTGACTGATGCCACTTTATGCATAAGGACGATTTCCTAATCTGAAATTCAGAGATGAAATTCGTCTCCCACTTTATATGAAAATAGAATAAAGAAGAAGGTACCTAAAATGAATCTGAAACAAAATAAATTAAGACGAACAAACTCAATTGCTGTTGTAATCGTAGCCGTAATAGTATCAACACTGATGTGCGGATTTATAAGCCAGAATCAACATAATGCGATGGCAATTGCTAACCAGCCCACATCAAAGAATACACAACCATCTCCTGTATCTAAAGATACCTCAACAAAAGTAGTTAGCCCTAGCAGATCAACAGATAAAGAGTTCTGGATAAACACCGTACACCTCGACGGAATGACAAATATACATGCTGCGATGAAATGTGACACGTGTCCTCAAAACATTCCATTACATCCTGCAGAACAGCCGCCTGCAAATTCATCTGTACCCGCTGGAGGAGGATTCAGGATAACAGAGCCAAATAAGGTAGGAGCATGGGATTTTAGATCATTTACTTTCGTACCAGACCAAATAGTTGTGAATCAGGGAGACAAAGTTACCTCCATTTTGTAGGAGTTCAAGGCGTACATCATGTCATTACCGTGGATTCGATTGGAACTTTTCCGCTCATGAGAGGACAAATTCACACGATATCTTTCATAGCTAAAAGCCCAGGGATTATAAACTATACCTGTCACATACATGTTCCAAACATGGTCGGCCAAATATTGATACTACCTAAATTAACATAAGTTCAATAAAAATAGATTGGAAACGAAATCATACGTGCTCAGTTTGATATTAAGTCGAAATCCCCTCATTACTTTTTTTACTATCAATCCATTTGTCAATTGTAGGACATCAAGAAGTCCTTGGTAAGTTAGTTACGAAACATATTCACGATTCATTATTCCATAATCCCGATACTATGTGTTTAAATTGCAAGTTAAATTACAAGTCCAAGAAGGATAAATATTTTAAAAAATGGGGTATCTAACGAGATTTCATTCTGCCATAAAACCAAAAACCTACTCCGATGATTAGTGCAATAACTACGATTCCTAAGAGTATTGGCGCAACTATCTTTACAAGAAATACGATGATTGCTATTATTACTATTAGTGCAAGTATACCAACTATAATTTGTGTAAAAATTTACGTGCTCACTTCCTATATAGAATGATTATATAAATTATTTATGAATTTAAGGTTGAATGTCCAGAACAATCATAGCAAAATTATATGGCATTATCTAGCAGTGCCTGGAGTCTAAGCTTGAGTTTATAAACAGAATAATGTGCAAGTTGGGTTATACAAGACTCGCTGCGACACTGGGCTCTTTTACACAGTTAGGTAAGCCCCAATGACAAAATTCTTTATTCCTGGATGCACAACAATTTTTTATTCCCATGTCCAATATAACGTTTATCCTAATACTGCTTAATGATAAATTAGGTCATCGCATAATAAGCAAGTCCAAACTTAAGTGCGAATTGGTCATAAGAAATATAATGACTACTACAAAACATATTGCCTCGATTCTCAAAAGTGCTCATTAGTAGTTCAAGATCTTGGTAAATATACTATGCACGGATGTACTTTCCATTGCCGGGGTTATCGGTCTACCTACATTTGCTCGACTTTAGTGGCATTGTTTTTAATTAAACATGGATTTAAGTTATATTGTAATTTTTTTATCTTTCATTTTAATAATATTATAAAACTGGGGGTTAAATTGGCCTGGTGAATCTTAGGTCATTTTATTTGGGATGTGTTAATTTTAGTCAGGTTGCTAGCATCTAAGCCTTAGTTGCGTTAGACTTGGAA